>CAWHPM010000012.1:0-665025 GCA_963831215.1 uncultured Alphaproteobacteria bacterium
GCCGAGTGACAGAATGGTGCTTACGATCGCGTCACTCTGTGCATCGGCAAGGAGAGACGACACAAAGCTCTTGTCGATCTTGATGCGATCGAAAGGAAGCGACTGCAGCTGCGACAATGACGCATAGCCGGTGCCGAAGTCATCGAGCGAGATGGTGACGCCCATGTTCTTGAGGCTTTCGACGATAACCAAAGCGCTCTCGCGGTCTTCAAGGAACGACAATTCCGTGATTTCCACTTCCAGGCGATTGGCCGGGAAGTTTGTCTCAGCGAGAAGCTTCAGGATCCGTTCGGCCAGCTGTGAATCTCGGGAATTGAACGGGCGAGATGTTGACGGCAATTTTCAAATGGCTCGGCCACTCTCGTGCTTCGTGAAAGCGCCTGCTTCATCACACTCAGCGAGAGTTCGGCAATCAAACCAGATCCCTCGGCGACGTTGATGAACTCGATCCGGCTCAACGAGTACCCTCGAGGGTGAATTCCACCTTGCAAGGACTTCGAGATCCGGTGAGCTGACCAGTGGCCAAGGTCCATCTGGGGCTGGTGAGTAGGGCACGAATGTCGCCAGCCGCGATTGCAGCGCGAAATCTCGTCCTCGAGCCTCGGTACCGCTCAAGCAGTCTCTCCTCGCTCCATCTGGTCATCAAACCAGACCTGGCCGATTGCGCCCGGCACGCTTGGCCGCGGCGTACATCGCAATATCAATAGATCGGCGGAGGCACTCCTCAGCGGTCATTCCGCGGTCGAATGTGGAGATGCCAATCGGAAGCTGAAACGTGCGCGGTTGCCGTGCCGGAGGACTACGGGCTGCAGCAATAACGCTTCTATCATGCGAGCCACCGATTCAGCGAGGGCGCGCGTCGGGATTGTTTGAGGGAACAAGAACCGCGAACTCCGTCGCCGCCGAGCCGCGCACAACAGGATCCAGTCGGGAGCCAGCTCCGCGATTAAGGCGGGCCGGTCCGCTTAAGAACTTCGTCCCCCTACGATGTGCCCATAGAGGTCATTGACCTTCTTGAAGAAGTCGAGGTCGAGGAGAAGCAACTTACTCCCAGGGCGCACGGCATTCGGGTCCGCGAGAACTCGCATCAGCTCGCGCCTGTTCGCAAGCCCGGTCACATGGTCGACGAAGGCGTTCGAATGGAGCAGCCTGTTGAGCGAGCTCGTTACGCTCCAACGCGCGCTGGGCAGATCCTTGGACCGCCGCCAGGCGAACAGAATGACGAGCGACATTGAGTAGAACGGCAATCGCCGAACGGCGATCGATGCCCGCATCGAAGGAACCGGAGAGTGCAGAGGCGACGATATGTTGGCCCGTGGGGACGAACACGAAGAGAGCCGCAAGCGCGGCACAACTCGTAATAAGGTGGCTGCCCGCGAGCTCTCGAGCCGCGGCGAACGTTGACCAATGATGTTCCAGAGTCGTTGCCCACCGGACCCATTTGCATTGGCGGGGTAAAGATGACGTTAGCAAGCTGAATCTTACGCGCTTGCCGTTGGGTTTAAGGCGCGCAACTCGCGCTGATCGATGTTCAATGCCCCGGCTGAGCAATT
The DNA here is from genome assembly GCA_963831215.1 of uncultured Alphaproteobacteria bacterium. Taxonomy (GTDB): domain Bacteria; phylum Pseudomonadota; class Alphaproteobacteria; order Sphingomonadales; family Sphingomonadaceae; genus Sphingomicrobium. The sequence goes on from CAWHPM010000012.1 coordinate 1,554, forward strand.
CTGAGCGCCTGGCTCCCAAACTGCGAAACATCGGTCACTTCGGCTTTGAGAGGCCTGCCCACGGGCACGCGAAACTGCGCAATCGGACGGTCGCGATCCGATCTATCAGCCACAATGAAAAAACTAACGCGCCAAGGACGGGCTGTAGCGGCGTTCCCAGCGAAGGCGAGCATGAAGCTGCCGATATAAGTCGCCTCTCCACTGCGGATCGTGAAGGCAGCGCGAAAGGTTTGGCCGGTGACCAGCGGACGGAGCCACCCATCGGGCTCAATCCAGCAAATCCAAAGCTATGAACTTGATATCGACCAGGGGGCAGCCGGGTAACCAGAACGTGACCGGTTTCCTCACCACTGAAGTCCGGATTTTTCACCTTCAAGTAAATCGCGCCACCGAGCTTCGGTTAATCTTTCCGTTCAGTCCTGGACCGATTTACCGTCCAGCGTCGCTATGCGCCGGTAGGAGAAATCGAAATGCATGCCGATGCGGACTTTGCGTACCGAGTAGACAAGGTACCCACGTCCCCCCTTCATATTCCGCTGATTTGGCCCAGGTCACGGCGCGAGGAGCGCGGCGGCAATGATGGTCATGAGGACGCGCGAGCCGCGGCAACTCAGCCTTGCCGTCCCGCATCTCAGTTTCACTACGGCGAGGGAATATCGAGATTGCCCTTCGGATAGGGAATCCTGTCCGACATCAAACCGAAGACGTCCCCGTCCCAGCTTTGGATCACATCCGCATTGCCGATCGTCTGCTCGGGCGACACACACTCAGTCGGTTCATATTCATGAGTGACGAGATTCACGGCATTGCGATAGCTGAAGCACGCCCGCGTCTTCCCGCGCACTTTGCGCACGCCCCAGCTGCCTTTCACGACATTGACGTTTTTGGGATACCACATGCGAAGGTTGCCGTCGTGGGCCGTATATTCCGCATAGACACCATGGCCGGGCTGGAAGATCAGCTTCGTCTTGTTGCTCACTGCTCTAGTGAGCTCAGCTCGGAGCTGCTCGTCTGACCAACCCTTGATCTGGCGGCGGGAGTCTGCCTGTTTGTGAAGCCCTTCAACCGCCAGCTGTCCGGCTTCGGCCGCGCTCAGCGTCTTCGATGAAATTGCGCCCTGAAGCGCTGCCGCGACAGCTAGATACGCCAACATGAACATAAGCCCCCGATATCGCCCGGAAACCCCTTGCGGACAGCGAACATGACAGGCGCTTCAAGCACCGGCAATGGGATCAAGCTGACCGACGCCACTTTTGGCGGCTTTCAACAGCCGTGGACAATGCCCTCACTCGCCGGCTCGCCCTCGCCAGATCGTGATGAGCAAGGCAGCCTGAACGACAGTGACGAACAGTGCCGTTGCAATGGCAAGGTTGCTGTATGGCATAGGTCCAGCCGTCGGGCACGGCTCGATCTCACCGCACGATAGGCCAGCGTAGCTAATGCTGAGAAACACGATCGGGCAGCTGATCACGGTCGTCACGATCGTCGTGATGACCCTGTTGTGGCGTTGCACCTTTGAGCTGCTGTCGATTTTCTTCTCAGTTGTTTTGAATGTTTGACCGCGTCTTGGTGGCCTTTACGGCAGCCGCTGAATCCGCGCACAAGTTGGGTGCATCCGACAAGTTGATGGCGGTCCAGTCGTCGTCCATCGTCCTCGCACCCTTGTTCTCTTTTACATTATAGCTGGGACGGACCTTCATGAGCTGAGGCGTGACGGCGCTCCATTCTTTCACAAACGTAACGGGCTTATGCATTCGCTTCCCGCTAGCTTGGCCGGATGCGGCGTCGCGCGGCTTCACCGAGTATTCCGCCGCCTCGAGCGTCGACCCCGCACATTTGAGCCGACGACAGCGTCGTCTGGCAGGCCGTCGCCATCCAGGTCCCCGGTACTGCGCACGTCGAGATAGGTGTAACCGCCTGCAACGGCGACACCCTTGATCTGAAGGTAATAATCCGCGCTGGACGCGGTGGCCACTGAGCTGGCGCTGGCAAACAGGGCGAGGATGAGAGCTTTCCGCATTCTGCACCTCCTGGCGTTCACCGGTTTTTATGCTCCTCAATGCGCCGCAACTCAATTCGATTGACGGGCGCTCTGCCACGTGGATGTCTTCTTACCAGCTAAGCAGCCCGGCCAAAAAAGCCCGCCGCGGCGGTAACCGGCGGCGGGCTTGACCGGCGATGCGCAACCCACTCAGTCGCCGGAACAAACAGATGCCAGACCAAGTCGTTCCCGCCTCGCCTTTAATTGCCCGCTTTGGCTCGAAGCGGATCCCAACGGGCAAAATCAATGGTAAATCTCAAGGGTGTCACGGAGCCGCCGGTGTGAGCAGCGGGCGGACGACTAACGCTTCGCCGAAATGGACAAGTGAAAGCTCGTGTCCGGTCTTCGGCGACCACGATGTAGTTGTCGAGGTTAAGATAGCCCCGCTTAATCTGCTCGCAAAGCAGTTCTCGCGCGCCATTGAGCGCGATGGTGCGGGCGGCGAGCAGGTCATCGGCAACCTCACCCTCCTCGTCCATCGAGACACTGTCATTGAAGATGTGCAAGAAGAAACGCGACACTGATCTGCCCTCCGCTCTCGGCGCAAAAATATTCCAGCGCAGGCACGTCCGCAATGGCTGACGCCTACGTCGCCCATCAGCTCGCGAAGAATCCGCTGCGGCGATGAACGACTGCGTCGCCCGCGCGCAGCGGTCGACCTCGAAAAAATTGAGCGCTTCTCAAAACTCATTGCCGACAGTGGCGGTGCGTGGGAGAATTGATTTGCGGAGTGGCCAGATGGACGTGGATCGATGATCGCGAGCCGACACGCGGTGCTTTTGTGCGGGTTCGTCGCGACGGCATTGGGTTTGGGATACATGGCCGCCGCGGGTGCGCCTGTAGCATACCTTGTGATGAACGCCGGCGCGTTTGCAATCGGACTGACGGCAGTGGCAGTCCTCTCTCAGCAACCATTGCGAGTGAGCGCCGGTGCGACGTGCCTTGGCCTGGCTATATTGCTCCTGATAAGCGTCTTGCTCGGAACGGCAGTGGAAGGCGCAACGCGCTGGGTGCGCCTCGGAAACATCACCGTGCAGCCGAGCCTCATTCTCCTACCGGTTTTGACGCTCACCTTCGCAAGTGCGCGAAATTGGGTTGGAGCGATTGGCGTTTCATTGACCGCACTGGTGCTCGCGCTCCAGCCTGACCGGGCGATGAGCGGGGCGCTGGCGGCCGGACTTCTAACCTTGGCCGTCATGCGGCCCGATACCCGCACCCTGACGGCCCTTGCGGCTGCGATCACGGGCTTCGCCACAGCGATGTTGCGCCCCGATACGCAAGGGGCGATGCCCTTCGTCGATCGCATTCTCATGACCTCGTTCGATGTGCACCTGGCGGCGGGCATCGCGGTAATTTCCGGGTCGCTCATCTTGTTGATGCCGGCCGTGATTGGCCGACGGGAAGATCAGTCAGCGGCGACCATCCACGCTGTCTTCGGCGCCGTGTGGCTCGCGCTCATAGCTGCAGCCGCGCTAGGCAACTATCCCACTCCGCTGGTCGGCTATGGTGGAAGCGCAATCCTTGGCTATCTGCTGTGCTCGGTCGCACTTCTAACTAGAACCGCAACGATCACGGTCAGCCGTCATCGCCTTGCCACGCAGGGACGAACCGGAGATCGTGGCGGATTTTCCATGAGACCCGCATAAGCACATTCTCGCCATTAGCACCGACGAGACAGGCCATCCTAGGCACGTCGCTTCCTGGGCCGAGCCCTCGGCGGGTCAGGATGTCATAAACTGAAGGAGCGGGAGCACAGAAATCGGTCCCGAAATCTCGCTATGGCGACGGATGTGGACGACCTCCGTGCAGGAATCTATCGACCGCTGAATGGACGCTTCGACGGATGCGCTACCAACCAGCCTGACCCCCGTTCTGCAAACGGCCCTGGATGCTGTTGTCGTGATGCATCAAGATGGCACGATCGGAGCTTGGAACGATGTCGCCGAGAAGGTCTTTGGGTGGTCACGAGCGGAGGCTGTCGGCAGGCAGCTGAGTGAACTCATTATCCCGCTCCGCTACCGGGAGGCGCACCACCGCGGACTGACCGCCTATCTGACCACCGGTCACGGTCCGTTGCTGAGGCGGCGGGTCGAAATAACGGGCCTCCGGGCCTCAGGTGACGAGTTTCCGATAGAGCTATCGATCACCCCGACAACGGATAGCGGCGAGCAGGTCTTCCTCGGATTCCTTCGTGACATTTCCGAGCGTAAAGCTGCGGAGGCGGCGCTTAGAGAAAGCGAAGCTCGTCTTTCCGCAACTTACAATCATGCTCTCGTCGGAATTGCAGAGGTTGATGGCAACGGTCGCTTCGTGCGCGCGAACGACGAGTTTTCGGTGATGACCGGCTACAGTCTCGAAGAGCTTCGCCGAAAGACCTTCTTTGACATCACGCACCCGGCTGATCTCGCAAGCGAGCGGCAGGTGTTCGCGGAGCAGTGGTCCGGCTCTCGAAGCGCATACACCGTCGAGAAGCGCTACATCCGCAAGGACGGTGGCGTCATCTGGGTCGAGCTCGCCGCGTCGATAGTCCGGAGCGACGACAGTACCCCCGCATACGGCGTGCGTATCGTACGGGACATCACGGACAGAAAACGCGCCGAGGAGCAACAGCGCTTGCTGCTTCACGAGCTCAATCACCGTGTGAAGAACACACTCACTGTTGTGCAGGGGCTGGCACACCAGACCTTCAAGTCAGGCATGGTCCCGCCGGAGCTCCTGCGGTCCTTCGAGGGACGTCTCGGAGCACTGGCCGCAGCCCACAACCTCTTGATGAAGCAGACGTGGGAAGCGACGCCGATAGCGGAAGCCGCCGAGGCTGCGCTGCGGCCCTTCCAGACAGCCAGCCGCCGCATCTCGCTCGAAGGGCCGAACCTTCTCCTGGCCCCGTCCGCAACCATCACGCTCACGCTTGCCCTCCACGAGCTTGCGACGAACGCGGCAAAGTACGGCGCCTTGTCGAAAGACGGCGGTACAGTCGATCTGCGATGGACGACTGATGCCGATACGCTCACTCTCACTTGGCGCGAGGTTGGCGGCCCACGGGTTGTGCAGCCGGTGAAGAGTGGCTTCGGGACGCGGCTCCTGAAACGGGCAATCGCGAGCGACCTTCGAGGAACCGTCGACATCGACTTTGCCCCGGCAGGACTGGTCTGCGTAATCATGGCTCCGCTCTCGCACGCCGCACCGTAGGCTAATCTGACGCACTTCAGCCGCTAAGGTTCTCGGCATTCGAACTTCAAGGAAGGTTTCCCTGCGGCTCTTTGACGCACGTCGTGGTTGAAAGCAGACACTCGGGTAATGGCAGCTTTGGGTGGAAAGCTGCCCTTAGCTCGCCATTGTCGGGTTTGCTTTCGATTGTACAGGCCGTAAATCTAACACTTCGCGCGGGGACCATTCGTGAATGGACCGGAATTAGTGACGAGCGACGGTAGCCGTGACTCGCGGCCGGTATTCGTCAGCTACGCAACAAGCAATCGCAAGCAGGCCCTTTCCGTCTGTAAGGCTATCGAGCTACGCGGAACCGACTGCTGGATCTCTAGCCGCGACGTCCCGCCCGGTGAGAACTACCAAGAAGCGATCGTCCGGGCCGTGCGCTGTGCGCAGGCATTGGTACTCGTCTTCTCGGACGCGGCCAACAATTCCGAAGAAATCAAGAAAGAGCTGTCATTGGCCAGTCGCTACCACGTGCCGGTGATGGCCCTTCGAATTGAGGACGTCCAACCGAGTGACGCCTTCGCGTACGAGCTCGCAACGCGGCAGTGGATCGACGCCTTTGAGGGGTGGGACCAGTCTCTCGATGTCCTGGTCCGGCGGCTTGCGGAGCTGTCTGGTGGTGAAACCAATCCGGTCCAAGCCGTGCGCACCACGAGGACTTCGCAGCAGTCACGAAAGAATATCATGCTCGCGGCCGTCGCGGCTGTCCTCCTGCTGATTGGAGCAGGCACTTGGTGGTTTCTCCGACCCACGCACGCGGTGGCGCAGGGCATGCAGGTGCGTCTCGCGGGCTTCCACGTCCTTTCCTCGGACCTGCCGAACACACTTCCACGAGCGACCGCAGACGAGATCACCGCCGCATTCAGCGACGACGGCTCGATCACCATTTCGACCGCTCCCGGGCCTCCGGACTTGGGTCCTGCGTATGCCTTCGGCGGCACAGTTCGTCGCGAAGCCGACAACATTCGGGTTGTGTCCCAACTGACCGATGAGCGCTCAGGTGCAACGATTTGGTCGGACAGCGTTGACTATGATTCCGATCAACTTCCGCGCGTTCCGCGACGAATCGCAATTGAAGCGGGAAATGAGTTGCGATGCGGACTCTTCGGCGCTTCAACCTATCCGAAACAGCTACCGAACACCGTTCTCGCGGATTACATGCAATATTGCGCCAACAGCGGTTTGCTGAACCACGACCCCGGAAGGGCGCTGAACTTCGCTAATCGTGTCGTCGCCGCAGCCCCGGATTTTTCTTGGGGTTGGTCCGGCGTCGGCTGGTCTGCTGTGCAATTGTCCCTGAACGAGGCAAAATCGGGCACTGCTGAACAACTTCGGCGGCAAGCGTCGGACGCTGCGAACAAGGCCCTCGCTATCGACAAGACGAACAGCGAAGCGCTGACTCTCAGGGCTTGGCTGCTCGACCCGCGCGACTTCACCGGTCAGGAAAAACTGTTCAAAGAGGCAGCGGCGGCGCGACCGATGGCGTGCGGATGCGAGCATCAGGGCTATGCGGCCATGCTCCTGAATGTGGGAACGGACCAACGACGCGATCGACGAGCTTCGTCGCGCTGCCGAGGTTCTCCCATTGAATGTTTCCATTCAGGTCAACCTTGCAACCCTGCTTAGCGCCATCGATCGCCCTGACGAGGCCAAATCCCACATCGACGCTGCCATCGACCTCGAAAACAGCCCCACCGCCGCCGACGAAGGCGCGGTCTTCCTAGCGCCCTACAATGGTGACTATGCAGCAGGGCTCAAGGCGTTGCGCAATCCGCGCATCGACATGCCAGCTACGTACCGTAACGCCGTCGTGCAAAGCTTCGAGGCGTTGATCTCGGGCGACCCCGCGGCAGCGCGCGCAGCGGCGCAGGCATTGCTGGCACTTCCATCCGACATGAAAGATAGTTTCGTCCCCAACCTGCTCGGCCTTCTGGGGGCGAATTGGGAAGCGCTGCAGACGATCAGCGATTTCTATTCCAAACACTTCTACGACGCCCCAGCCATGCTGTTCGTCCCTCACTCGGGAGCCGTCCTCAGAGACCCAGCCGTGATTCCCCTGCTGCAGCGGTTCGGACTGCTAAACTATTGGAGGAAGACCCACACCGAGCCGGACGCCTGCTCGGAGAAACACCCGCCACCCTTCTGCCAGATGATCTGAGTTCGCGCATTGGTTACGCCGAAGATTGATGGCAGGAATGGGTCGAAAGCAAACCTAAGCCGCTAATGTCTGCTTTGCGTGGAGAGCGGACGCTAGCGGCGACCATATCCCCCCGATGCATTTTCCACAAAATGATAGTGTGGCCCAGCAAGAACGACAGCAGCCCGACAGCGCCGCTTATCCACCAAGCCGTGGACTCGGGCTCCGTGAAGAGGAAGCCGAAACCTACCGACAGGATCATGACGAGGTAGGTTACTACCTCCAGCGCGCGTCATGGTCGCTTTGGGTGGAAAGCAGAGGTCAGCTCGCAATCAGGTCTTTGGACACCCGCCTAAGCCATTTCAGGCGCCCTTCCAGTTCGTAGACTGCTCCGAGTTCGGCAAGCCATTCCGTGTGCTCTGCTTTCTGCTTCAGGTCCTCAATATGTACGCAAAGCTTCGCGAGGCTGTCCGTTGTAGCAGAAATGGCTCGTTCGATCAGTTGGAGGCGGTCGCTCGTTGCTGGATAGACATCCAAGAAAAATACGCGCGCTCGGACCCTATCGGGCATTGCGCCGCTGGCGCTGTCGAAATCACTCACCCAATTCCGTAGTGCTGCAAGCCCACGCTGGGTTAAGGAGAATACGGTGCGGCCTTTTTGTCCCCACGCTTGCTTTTCGCCCTTGATGAGGCCCGCAATCTCAAGCCTCAGCAGCGCAGGGTAGATTGAGCCTGCACTTGAGCTCCATTCGCTTGATGGAGACTCGGCGAACTCCCGTTGCGCGGCGTACGCGGAGCACGGGCCGCGACGCCACACGACTCCTAACAACGTGTTTTCGAGCTCCGTCAGCTGAACCTTCACTCGCCGTGACATCGCTTGACTCTGCACTAAGGAAGGACCAGTTCCAATATTACTATTCGTAAGGAATCTCGTTGACCGAGCGCCGTTCAGATTTGGTTGACGAGCGACGCTTAGTGGCGTCGAGGCGGCACACCATAATTCTGACGGCTGTGCTACTCGTGATTGCGCTGGCGGGGTTCTTATCCGCGGCAGGAGCATCGAACGTCAGGTCGGCTGCTATGCCTTCCGGGCTGATGCTCTATCTACCAATCCTCGCAGCCGAACTTGGCTTGTTGTTCTATGTTCGGCTTGGGCTGCACAAGCACGGCACGTCAATGCGGGACATCATCAGCACTCGACCGCTCAGCATTAGCGGCGTGATCACCGACGTGCTTCTGGGAGCGGTCCTCTTGGGACTGTGGTTTGGTCTAGAGTACATTCTCACTAGGTGGGCGGGACCCTCGGGAGCCGAGCACACTCGGCCGCTGCTGGTCCGAAAAGCTTGGGAAATTCCGATCTGGATCTTGCTCGCGTTGACCGCCGGGTTTGCCGAAGAGGTAACATTCCGCGGATATTATCAGCGTCAATTCGGCGCCCTCCTTCGAAGCCCTGCGGTTGGGAGTTGGCGCGCAGGCGCTTTTATTCGGACTAACACACGGGTACCAAGGCACCGTGCTCGTGATTAAGATTATGCTGTTCGGTGTGATGTTCGGTGCGTTCGCGCTTTTGCGCCGTAGCTTGATTCCCGGGATCGTGGCCCACGCGAGTGTTGACGTCGTCGGCGGGCTAACGCTTTTCCGTTAGTTATCAGCCCACCTGCAGCTTTTATGAGCCCGTTAGCCCGGTGCTCAGGCTCATGGGAACGGCCCGGCCGCAGCCACTGGCGTGCACGACGGCTGACCGCCATTTGGAAGTTCCGCTAATTTCCGCAATGGGTCGAAACAGGACACTGCCGAAACTCGCAGGAACGGACGTGCCTTCAGCTCACTGAGCGCCGCATGATCCTACGAAGCCGAAAACCAGATCGAGCCGTTGCGCTTTGCGCGGAAGCGGTGAGATGTCGCCGCCAAGCCTTGAACTATCTTGGACGTCCCGAAGCACCTTTTCTCCTGCGCGTCGCGGATGAGTTCGAGCGCCTCGCCCGGATCGCGAGTGATGCTGGCTGATGTCTGCAATGGGTGGAAAGCCGACATCAGCGACGCTCCGTGCCGGCCAACCATGGCCGGATGCGGTCGGTCCGCTTTGGGGGTGCCCAGCCGCGTAAGCTACCGTTCCCGCGCATCTATGCCTCAGAAATGCTAAGTGTCGCCTCACCGACTCACGGGAAGCCAAGGAGGCACCCATGGCGACAATAGCTCCACCGCAGCCGCTGCAGACGCTCCAACCGGATCCGGCGAAACTCGAGCAATTCATGCACAAGATGGTCGGGGACATGGGAGCTGCATTGAGCGGCAGCCTGGTGATCACGGGGGTAAAGCTCGGCCTTTATAACAAGCTTGCCCAAATCGGTCCGGCTAGCAGCCGCGAGCTTGCAGACGCGCTCAATCTCGATGAGCGCTACGTCCGCGAGTGGCTTTCGGCGCAGGCAGCGTCCGGCTTCGTGGATTATAATTCAGGGAGCGAGCGCTTCTCGATGAACGCTGAGCAGATCATGGCGCTCGCCAACGAGGAATCGCCAGTCTACGTGCGCCGGCGTTCGAGCTTATCGCCTCCGCCTACATCGACGAGCCTAAGGTTACTGATGCCTTTCAGTCGGGCGCCGGCGTCGGCTGGCATGAGCATCACGAATGTCTGTTCCGGGGCACCGAACAGTTCTTCCGTCCGGGTTATAGGGCGAACCTCGTGTCCGCATGGATTCCGGCGCTCAAAGGCGTGGTCGAGAAAACTCGAGCGCGGCGGCAAGGTGGCGGATATCGGCTGCGGCGCGGGCGCGTCGACCATCATCATGGCGGCGGCATTCCCGAAGAGCGAGTTCGTTGGGTTCGACTATCACGACAAGTCTATTCAGCGCGCACGGGAGGCGACCGAGGAGGCTGGCTACCTGCCAAACGTCCGCTTTGAAGTAGCGAAAGCGAAGGACGCGCCCGGCAGTGAGTTCGACCTCGTCTGCTGTTTCGACTGCCTGCACGACATGGGTGACCCGGTCGGCGCTGCGACGCACATCCGCGAGATGCTGAAGCCGGACGGAACCTTCATGCTCGTCGAGCCGATGGCGGCCGACTCCTTGAGCGAAAACATCAATCCCGTGGGGCGGATGTACTATTCGGCGTCGACGATGATTTGCACGCCGGGATCGAAGGCGCAGGAAGTGGGATTGGCACTTGGAGCCCAGGCCGGCGAGGCCCGGCTTCGCGATGTGCTGACGAAGGCGGGGTTTGGCACCCTCCGCCGCGCCGCCGAGACGCCGTTCAATATGGTGATCGAAGCTATGCCGTAGGAGCACTTGAGTGGAGCATCGGCGATGTCTCGGGTTGGTCGAAAGCTGCAATTGGGGCCGGCCGCCTAGTTCGTGTAAAAGGTGATCAGGAAAATTGCGAAACGGTACCCCACCAGAATGACGCCAACGCAAAACGTCAGAATGACCGCAGCAACTAATCTGGGCAGGCCGGTTGCCGAGTAGGTGGGCCCTATCGAGAGATAGATGTAGATTGCGCATGCGAGCAAGTTGGCCACCGTCAGCCAGGTGTCCATCTGCGGCGAAGCCAATCCGCCGCCCCCCAGCAGGAGTTCCAGCTCGGCAATCGCTAAAGCGGCGCAAAGGACAATCAGCACAAACGAATAGATGTGAAGGGCGAACACGACGTGCGCCCCTGCTGCTCGGTGCGACCTCCGAAAGAGCAACGCCGGGATGGGCGCAAACGAAATGACCATGAGAATGATCAGGGCCTTGGCATTGAAGATGGCGGCTCGGTCGAACTGCGGGGCGAATGCCGCGAGAGCGCGCTCATTGTCGCCGAACCTTCGACCGACCAGCGATCGTGCAAAGTTGCGCCAGTCCTGCACGTTCAGATGAGAATTGAGTGTTGACGACAAGATGTTCATGCCAGTGAGGGATTGGATTGCGAAGAACAGGGCGTTGGCGATCAGGAACAGCTGCAACGGGCCGAGGAACCGACGACGCTCGCCCCGGACATAGGAGGCGCTCAGGGTGCCTGGTGCCACCAAAATCGCGCGGGCGCTTCTCAGAAGCTTACCGTCCACGCTGCTCAAAGTTTGTGCAAACCGCGCCGCGAGATCGGAGAAGCTAAGATCCCGGGGCCGCAGCCGCTCTTCGCCGCAATCAGCGCAAAATCTCGTCCGCCGCCTTCGTCCGCAGCTTGGGCAGACCCACCCTGTCGTCATTGAGGAACCTCGAGCGGACCATTAACAGCATTTGCGCCCGGGCGCCCTCAGCTAATGTCTGCAATGGGGTCGAAAAGCTGGACACTAGCGGCTGCCTGAACGAGCGTCCGCTTACGGACCCGCCGGAGGTGTCTGCCAACGACTGCGAGTGGCTTCGAGTTATCAGGGGCGCCTCGAGGCTTATGTCAAAGCGCTTGAAAGGGCGTCGGCCGGGGCCGAGGAGGTATGGTGCATCTTCGACAATACGGCATCGTCAGCGGCGACGGCGGATGCACTCGCCCTGGTTGATCTAGCGCATGCCGGGCCCGAACAGAGTTTCACATAAGATCGATTGTTGCGAGTTCCGAACCGTCGTTCAGCCATTGACGATTTTGAGACCCTGTCTGTCCGGCCTTCTCAGGCGGCTGAAACGGCCCAAATCAGCGCTCCCAAAGTTAGTATCGTATAGAAGAGCAGTCCGGCGTATTGCCGAAACGGCGGCCGAATGCTCGATCGATGATCGGTCGTGAAACGATCGAGCCTCGGCGCGAAAGCCTCGTCCGAGAGCATCAGCGCAGTGTCGAGGGCGGAGAAGCCGCGGTAGAGGTTGATCAGGCGCGCCAGCTCCGTTTCACTCAGATTGGGGTAGCGACTAATGAGCACCTGGACCTGCTCCTGCGCCGTGCCTATCGGCTCGGTAGTCGGTGCGTGGCAGTGCTCGTGCAGCGGAACAATCATACATTTGCTCGTCTCCTTGAGAGAAAGCGAGCCGAAGTGCTGGCAGACCGGCGGGCGCTGGGCCTCAAACAGGTCTGCTCTTCGTGGAATTGGGTCTCGCTGCGCCCTAGGCCGGGTCCGGCTCGCGGACATTCACCCGGCCGAGGGCCGGTCGTCGTGCCGTGCTGCTGCCGGGATGGATTTGCGGGGGCTTGTTCACGACTTCGATATGGGGATGAGTTCCTGATATCCAAGCGAGGCGGTGCGGTTCCGGCGACGCGGCTATACAAGGCGCGATGGCAATAGGCGCTGTCACATGTTAGTTTGATCGGGCGGCACGCCCTCCGGCAAGCTAGCCGCGCTGTCCGCCTTCGCGAAGAGGCCGAGCATGGTGACTGAACCGCCGGCTACGCTGCTTTCCAGCGCCGGCTGGATCCTTCCGGCCGGGCCGTTTCAGTACCCACTTTCACATCCAACTAAACATCCGCGAGGTGCCCAGTCTATGCCCTCCTCGGCGGGTCGGGTCGGCGAGCGGACAAGTACGGCGTGGCTACCGCGCGCGTCGCGCGGCTGCGGCCCGGCGATGCTGGTTGCGACGCTCGGGCACGACGACGGGTGCGGTGGGGTTAGCAGCGGCTTCATCCGAAGACTGGATTCCAAAACTCGCCCGAACGTCGTCGCCGGAAACAGCCTTGCCGAACAGCCAGCCCTGGCCATCTGAGCATCCTAGCCGCTGCAGGCGATCCTTGGTGCCATCGTCCTCAATGCCCTCGGCGGTAATGGGCAGCTGAAGGGCCCGGCCGAGTGACAGGATGGTGCTTACGATCGCGTCGCTCTGGGCATCAGCGAGCAGCGAGGACACAAAACTCTTGTCGATCTTGATGCGATCAAAAGGCAGCGACTGCAATTGCGACAATGACGCATAGCCGGTGCCGAAGTCGTCCAGGGAAATGGTGACGCCCATGTTCTTCAGGCTCTCGACGATCACCAAGGCGCTTTCGCGATCTTCAAGGAACGACGATTCGTGATCTCCACTTCCAGGCGATTGGCCGGGAAGTTGGTTTCTGCGAGGAGCTTCAGGATCCGCTCGGCGAGCTGTGAATCTCGAAATTGAACGGGCGAGATGTTGACTGCGATTTTCAAATGGCTGGGCCATTCTCGCGCTTCGTGTAGAGCCTGTTTCATCACACTCAGTGAGAGTTCCGCGATCAGCCGGATCCTTCGGCGACGTGATGAAATCGACCGGTTCAACCAGTCCCCTTGAGGGTGAATTCCACCTAGCCAAGACTTCAAACCCCGTAAGCTGACCCGTATCGAGGTCCATCTGGGGCTGGTAGTACGGCACGAATTCGCCAGCGGCGATGGCATCCCGGATCTCGTCTTCAAGCCTTGTGCGCTCGAGCAACTCTCGCTCCATCTGGTCGTCGAACCAGACCTGGCGATTACGTCCGGCTCGTTTCGCCGCGTACATCGCAATATCTGACCGCCGCAGGCATTCCTCCGCGCTCATCCCCCGATCAAATGTGGAAATGCCAATAGAAGCTGAAACGTGCGCGGTAGCAGTGCCGAGGACGATAGGCTGCGCAATCGCCTCGATCATACGAGCGACGGAATCGGCGAGGCGCGCATCGGATTGTTTCGGCACAAGAACTGCGAACTCATCGCCACCAAGCCGCGCGCAGCAGGATCCCACCGGCGCCAGCTCGGCTATGACGCGGGCCGTCCTTTTAAGAACTTCGTCTCCGACAATGTGCCCATAAAGGTCGTTGACCTTCTTGAAGAAGTCGAGGTCGAGGAGAAGCAACTTACTCCCAGGCCGTACGGAATTTGGATCGCCGAGGACCCGCATCAACTCGCGTCTGTTAGCCAACCCCGTCACATGGTCGACAAAAGCGTTGGAATGAGCAGCCTGTTGAGCGAGCTCATTGCTCGCCAAGGCGCGCTGCAGGTCCTTCGACCGCCCCCATGCGAACAGGATCACGGCGACGTTGAGTAAAACGGCAATCGCCGAACGGCGATCGATGCCTGTATCGAAAGAGCCGGAGAAAGCGGCTGCAACGATATGTTGTCCAGTGGGCATGAAGACGAAGAGAGCCGCAAGCGCAGCGCAACTCGTAATCATGTGGCTGCCGGCCAGCTCGCGAGCTGCGGCGAATGTCGACCAATGATGTCCCGTCTTGTTGCCCACTCAAGCGATTTACGCTGTGCCGGTAAAGATGACGTTAGCGCCCTTCCAGTTGCTCGTCTGGCCAATTGGCACCGGCGTTGACAGACACTTAACTAAAGTTCACGCTTGTTGTTCTGTCCGTTTGCTGAGTGGCAACGTGGGGGCCTGGCGAGATGCGAACCTTTGCCCGTTTGCTAAGAGATCAGTCGGGTGCGACCGCAGCCGAGTATGCGCTGATCCTTGCCATCATTGGAGCAAGCGTTACGGGAGCGGCCTTTTTGCTCGGGAACACGATTTCCGCCGCGATGAACAGCACTGGTAGCCGTATCAACTCCTGTCAGGGCGGCACCTGCTAAGATTTGAATGGAGGCGGCAAGGCGGGGTGAGGCATAGCCGTCTGGGATCGCGGACAATCTAGTTTTGTTGCAGCCTCGCAGTCCCGCGCGCCTGCACCGCGAACTCGCCCCATTTTTCGCTTTCCTACACGAGAACAAAAATAGAACAAGCTGTCGAGGAGTCGCGCCATGCTTGTTGTCGATGCATCTACCTTGCTGGGCTTGGCAGCCCTGCTGACGAGCCTATCGGCCGTAATCTGGTCCGTGCGCCGTAAGCCCTGAAATAGCCCCGGGGAGATCGCCCCCAGCGTGATGCAGACGGGCACAGACGGGGTCCAGGGTCGATCCGTCGTGGTCGAGCTTGTTAGCTGCCGGGAAGGGCGAGCGGACGGTGCCGGCCCTGACGTTGGTTTGAACAGGAAGCTGCTCATGGTGCAGGTTTTCGAAGGGCTGGATGGAGTCCGCCAGTCAAGGCATTCGGCCGTGCTCCAATAGATAGGCTCTTAGCCGAGTTCTCGCATGATCGAGGAGATGATGGGTTGTGTCTAAGATTATTTTGGCCTCGTGATCCCAAGCCAAATTGCACCAAAGTCCGACCGCGTAATGAAGGTCGAGAAGATCTGGAAACGCTTCTGCCAACTCATCGAGCCGGTCCTCGGCACATCCACTGCTGGCAGCATCGGGGCCTGAATTCCTCGTCCACCGAATGGTCAAACGTAGGCAACCGCCGGGGGTGCGCAGCCGCAGTTCGCATCGCATGGATTCTTCATGTTTCTACTTTGCAATCAAATGCAAGTACTTTGAAAAACATAGGTAAATTGGAACAATACTCGTCTAAGACCGAATCGTCTGGAGACCCGTAGACGTGGATTCCATGCCTAATTGAAGTCGACTTGGCTTGGGGGCCGGAAATGTCCTAGAGCGCGTCCTGGGCGTTCTGAGGTCTCCCGACAAACGCTATCGATCGGCGCGACCCCCTCTGACGCGTCATAACGCCAGCGACCAAGTGTCCCAGTCTCCCCCTTTTCCACCCCAAGTCTTCGCTCGGGTGCTTCGAACTTTCCACCCATGCTTCGCGAAGAAATTCGAACCTCGGGCCGGACTTTGGCCATTCCACCTGTAGTCGCACCCAACCGTTAGATCGTGCGCGTAATACCGCCTCCCGCAGCAGCTTCGAACCAATGCCCTGTCGTTCCTGATCGTCGAATGTACCCAGGAATTCGATGCTTCCAATTCGAGGAACTGGATTGAGCGACATCCCGAGTGCTCCCACAACAATCTCGCCGCGTGATGCCACGAGTATCGAGTGCTTACTTTCAAGAAGACGGGCGAACAGGGCCGTGCAGTCCTTCTCGAAAGGTTTCGCGTAACCATAAATTGGATTGGTGAACGATCTCACGGCGTCGTGGATGATCACTCCGACGATCCCTGGTGGGCCGGTCCTGACCTCCGCCGGCGGGGCACCTATGCGCTCCATGTAGTGCCCAAAAGAATAAACGGAGTTCGCAAGGCGGTAGCGTTGCGCTTCGGTCATCCGCGACCACTCCTTTTCAGCGCTAAACTTGAGCCGATAAGATACCTCGTGGGCCGCTTCTGCTCCCCTCCGGGTTAGCGACACCAACACCTTGCGCCGATCAGCATGCGAGCGCAGGGCAAATTCCTTCCTGCACAGTGAATTTATGCAGTCGCGTTACTTGACCTGTGTCCATCGCGAGTTCCCTGGCGATCTCTGCTGGCGACTTGCCACGCTGCGAGAGGAACAAGAGCAAGCGCCCTTCAGCAGCGAGAACGCCCCTGCCAACCGCCGCTCTATCGATGCGTCGCATCAGGCCACCGAACTCGCGGGCGAACGAAATTAGGTCTGGAAGTGAGTTCGGCTGGAGCATGGTTATCCCCCTCAGGTCTCGTTTTAGGAAACGCGACTGCCCGCCGCGTTGCTGGCGGAGTCAGGAAGCAACACTGACGGAATCAGGAGCTACTACTGACGGAGTCAGGAGTCCACACTGATAAAGTCAGGCCGAATTTCCAGCAGTTTGCGGCTTTTCGCGCGAAACCTGACTATCCGACACGAGCTGCACTGTTGCTCGCTTCCCCACGGAAGTCCATCAATTCAATAGCTTCCTAGGCGTTCGTCAGGCCTGAACAGAAATCAAAAAAACGATAACGACCGCTCGGCGTTTCTTTGGAGCGATTTGGGCCGATTTCTAACCCTCGCCCGCTGGCGGAGCGTCTTATATGACCACCACGGAACTCGAATTCAGTGAATGAGATCGCGGCTGCCGGGATCCGCCCGCGTGGGCGCACTCAGAGATGATGAGTGCAGAACGCGAGAAGCAGGATGATCGGGATGGGAATGCCGATCAGCCACAGGATAATGGACCGCATTACTCGTACCTCCGTCGCGTGCGCCCCGCGCAACAAGGAAATGCTCGCGCGCCAGTTCCGTCAAGCAGCGGCGGCGGCCTCCTCGGCGGTGAGTACGTCGGCGCCCCGGCCGAGATGGGCGGCACGGAACATGACGGCGGCGGCATAGACGACGACCACGATGACGAGCCAGCGAAGAAGCTCGAGCGGCATGGACTTGACGATGAACGCCGCGACCAGGACGGCGGGAATTCCGCCCACGGTGAGGCCGATCACGATGCGCAGGTCGATCTTGCCGATCTGGATATGGCGGACGCTGGCGGCCGCGCCGGTAAGCGCCGCGCCCCCCGCCATGATCGGGAAGCAGAGTCGCGGGTCCATGCCCATGAGGCTCAGCATGACGAGCGTCGGGGCATAGTTTCCGACGCCGAAGTTGAGCAGAATCCCGATGATGAAGTTCGCCGCGATGGCGACGATCATCAGGGTGGGCGGCAGGCCGGCAGCGGTCCCGCCACCCGGCATCAGGTGAAGGTTGGTCATGGTGTAGGCGATCGCCGCCAGCACGAGGGCGATCCCGACGACGAGCTGGACGAGCCAAACGCGGGCCCGAGTGACCAGCGGGACGCCCAGCAACCCGCCCATCAGCAAGGCAAGGACGCAGCCGATCAGAAGGACGGGGTCGACCATGACCCCGAGCAGGACGAGGAAGATCGCGGCCTCGGCCATCGACGGCGCTGTCAGTCCGACCAGCATCGTCGGGGGAATCAGCCGATCGGGGACCATCCGCCGGAACTTGAACCATGCCGTCGTCGGCGCGAACGAGCCGATGCCCAGCGTGTCGAAGAAACAGACGACGGCGCCGAGGATGGTCGCTTCGATGCTCGGGATCGCCCGGCGAGCGATCGCCGATCGAACGAGCACCAATCCGAAAAGCAGGATTGCCAGCGCGAGCGGCACGAGCAGTGCGATCAACATGAGCTTGTCCCCCCGAACTCCGCCTCCGGCCCTCTACACCATCCGGCGCCAAGCCGCCGCTCCTAAAGTGAAATATTCGCGGCCCCCCTGACTCGGCGGCGCGGCTGGGGAATCTGACGGGCACAAGCTCGAATCATCGACGCGTCATTCCCGCGGAAGCGGGAACCCGGAGGACGTTTGGTGCGAGCTCGGATCAGCTGGATCCCCGCTTTCGCGGGGATGACGACAGATAGCGAGGGCTTCTTCCATGGCGAACGACGCAGGCACCATCCTTTCGCGCATCAAGGACGAGGAGATCGACTGGGTCGACCTTCGCTTCACCGACCCCAAGGGCAAGTGGCAGCATCTGACGATGGTGTCGGGCGTCATCGACGAGGACATGCTGACCGACGGCTTCATGTTCGATGGCAGCTCGATCGCCGGATGGAAGGCGATCAACGAATCGGACATGATCCTGAAGCCGGACCTCGACGCCGCTTACGTCGACCCGTTCAGCGCGACCCCGATGCTGGTCCTGTTCTGCAACGTCGTCGAGCCGTCGACCGGCGAGCTTTACGGCCGCGACCCGCGCTCGACCGCGACCCGCGCCGAAGCCTATCTCAAGCAGACCGGCGTCGGCGACACGGTGTTCGTCGGCCCCGAGGCCGAATTCTTCATGTTCGACGACGTCCGCTTCGAGGACACGTACAACGCCAGCGGCTTCAGGATCGACGATATCGAGCTGCCGAACAACACGGGGCGCGAATATGAAGGCGGCAACCTCGCTCACCGACCGCGCGCCAAGGGCGGCTATTTCCCGGTCGCGCCGGTCGACAGCGCGATGGACATCCGCGGCGAGATGGTCGCGACGATGCTCGAAATGGGCCTGCCGTGCGACAAGCACCACCACGAGGTCGCCGCTTCGCAGCACGAGCTCGGCCTCACCTACGGCGGGCTCGTCGAGACCGCGGACCGGATGCAGATCTACAAATATGTCGTGCACATGGTCGCGCACGCCTACGGCAAGACCGCGACCTTCATGCCCAAGCCGATCGCCAAGGATAACGGCTCTGGAATGCACACCCACATGTCGATCTGGAAGGGCGGCAAGCCGCTGTTCGCGGGCAACGGCTATGCGGGTCTCAGCGAGACGGCGCTCTACTTCATCGGCGGCGTGATCAAGCATGCGCGGGCGCTCAACGCCTTCACCAACCCGACGACCAACAGCTACAAGCGGCTCGTGCCCGGCTTCGAAGCGCCGGTGCTGCTCGCTTATTCGAGCCGCAACCGTTCGGCGTCGTGCCGAATCCCCTATGGCGCCGGCGAGAAGGCCAAGCGCGTGGAGTTCCGCTTCCCCGATGCTCTAGCGAACCCGTACCTCGCTTATTCGGCGCTTCTGATGGCGGGCCTCGACGGCATCCAGAACCGGATCCATCCGGGCGACCCGATGGACAAGAACCTGTACGACCTGCCCCCGCAGGAGCTGGTCAACGTCCCGACCGTCTGCGGATCGCTTCGCGAAGCGCTCGTCAGCCTCTCGAACGACCGCGCCTTCCTGACCCGCGGCGACGTGTTCAGCGACGATCAGATCGACAGCTACATCGACCTCAAATGGGAAGAAGTGATGCGCTGGGAGACCACGCCGAGCCCCGTCGAGTTCGACATGTATTATTCTTCATAGACTCTCGTTAAATTTGAGGTAAGCTGCACCTTTCGAGACGCCGATGGGGGGAACCCTCCCACCTTCCCTTTCCTCCCATCGGCATCACGGCTTCCACAACATGCACGATTCCGTAACCAGGCAGCGCGTATCTTCGCGGCGCCGGAGGGTATGGATTCGACGATGAACATGCGAGCGAGGATCGACCGGGTCTCCCAGGACGCGCGCGCCAGCACCCTGGCGCAAAAGGCGCCGGGCCGGAGCAACAGCCGCAAGGGCGACCGCCACCGGCTGGTCGAGGAAAAGGTTCAATTGACCCACGAGGGGGTTTCGCACGACGCCGAGCTGATCAACGTCTCGGGCGGCGGGGCGATGATCGGCGCTGCCTTCGACGCGAATGTGTGGGACACGCTCCAGCTGCACCTCGGCGAAAACGGAACGATCGAATGCGCGGTTCGCTGGATCAGCGAAGGCCGCATGGGGCTGGAGTTCGCGCACGAAACCCAGCTCGATTGCTCCGCCGAGCAACAAGCGGTGCTCCTGCGAGAAGTCATTGGAAGGACTTATGGGGCCGCGCACTTCGGCCATGATCCCGCGCCAGCCAGTACCGGGTCTTCCCAGGCGGCCGACGACGATGAAACCCGCCGGGCGAAGCGTCATCCGCTGATCTGGTCCGGCGTTTTGCACGTCAATGGGGCCAAGGCCCCGATTCGAGTCCGCAACATCTCGGCGACCGGCGCGATGGTGCAATGCAAATCGCCGGTCCCACGCGGAGCCGAGGCCGTGCTCGAGCTCGGCGAGTTGGTGTCGGTATCCGCCACAGTCGGATGGGTAGTCGGTGATCAGGTCGGGCTTCGTTTCCATGCGGACTTCGACGTCACTCAACTCTCGCGTTCGACGCCCGAAGTGACGCCTCAACAGTGGGTCCGCCCCGCCTATCTCGACCGGGCGGCGGAGGCTTCGTCGCCGTGGGACCCGAAATGGCAACGCATCACCATGCGCGAAATGGGACAGGAGCTGGAAGGCTTCCTCAAGCGCTGATCAGGCTGCGCGGGCCCGCTCCGCGGCGCGGCTGCCGTAGATTGCATAGAGAAACAGGCCGATCACCTGCGCGGCGACGAAGAAGATCTGCGTCCGGTTGGGCAGGCTGATGAACAGATAGATGCAGCCGAGGATGCCGACCGTCCCGACGAACGGGGCGAACGGCGTCCGGAAGCGCCGCTCGCGGTCCGGCTCGCGGCGGCGGAGGACCAGCATCGCCGAGCACACCGCGACGAACGCGGCCAGAGTCCCGGCATTGGCGAGCGCGGCGATCGCCGCGAGGGGAATCAGCCCGGCGAAGATCGAGGTCACGATCGCGGTGAAGATCGTGATCCGCACCGGAGTTCCGCGCCGCGATACGCGCGCGAGGCTGGTTGGCAGCAGCCCATCGCGAGCGACGGTGAAGAAAATCCGGCTTTGGCCGTAGAAGAAGGCGAGGATCACCGTCGGCAGAGCAATGACCGCCGCCGCGCCAAGCACGCGCGCGGCCCACGGCCTGCCGATCTCGCGAAGGATCAAGGCCAGCGGCTCGGGGCTGTTCGCGAAGCCCGTGGTGACGACCGCGCCGATCGCCGCCGCCGCGACCGCCATGTAGATGGCCACGCAGACCAGCATCGATCCGACGATCCCGATCGCAAGGTCTCGGCCCGGGTTCTTGGCTTCCTCGGCCGCCGTCGCGATGGCGTCGAAGCCGTAGAAGGCGAAGAAGATGATCGCCGCCGCCGCCATCACGCCGACTTCGCTTCCCGACGGCCCGCTGCGCGGAAAGCCGTAAGGCATGAACGGGTGGAAATGCGCGGGGTCGAAGACCGGCAGAGTGACCGCGATGAACAGCGCGAGGGCGGCCATCTTGATCACCACGAGGATCGCATTGAGGGTCGCGCTTTCGCGGGTCCCGGCGATCAGCAGGCCGGCGACGACCCAGATGATGAAAATGGCGGGCAGGTTGATGATGCCGCCGAGCTCCGGCCCCTGGATGAGCGCGTCGGGGAGGCCGAGCCCGACCGACTTCAGGAACCCCGCCGCATAGCCCGACCAGCCCACCGCCACCGCGCTCACGACGAGCGTATATTCGAGGATCAGCGCGACCCCGATCATCCACGCGATCAGCTCGCCGAACACGACGTAGGAGTAAGTGTAGGCCGATCCCGACGCGGGGATCATGGTCGCGACCTCGGCATAAGCGAGCGCGGCGCAGGCGCAGATCACGCCGGCGATACCGAAGGAGAGGATGACGGCCGGGCCGGCCTTGCCCGCACCGACCCCGATCAAGGTGAGGATGCCGGTGCCGACGATCGCGCCGACTCCGAGCGCGACGAGGTGCGGCCAGCCGAGCGATTGGCGAAGCCGGTGCTCCTCGGGCATGTCTTCCCGAGCGACGACCGCCTTGCGAACATTCCAATTCTTCATCGCCCGATTCCCTCGTCAATAATCCTTGCTGACGCGCACGCTCGCACTTGCACGCCCGATCGTCGAGAGGGTCGAGAGGATCGAGAGCCACCGGGTCATCTGATACTCAACGTTGGTCGCCGAATAGCCCTGCCCGTCGGTTACCACTTCGACGAACAGCTTGCGGCGGATGTACTTACCCGCCGCGATCGCCGTCTTCTGGCCGGTGGCGACGTCCGCCGGGACGATGCGCAGGCGGTCGAGGCCCACCGCTTTCCGCAAGGCGTTGATCGGGTCGAGCCCGCCCTTGCCCGACTGCAGGCCGGCGACCGCGGTCGCGAGCTGGAGCGCTTCGGGCGCGGAAAGGTTGGTGATCGAGGTCCCGAACAGGATCCGCGAAAGCAGTTCGTCCTGCGGCAGCGGCGGCGAGCTCGCGAAGCTGATCTCCGGCTTCAGCCCGGTACCCTGGACAATGACGCTGGCGTCGATGCCCTGGACCGCCGCCTCGGCATGGATGTCGAGAAGCGGATTGGGCGGGCTCTCGCCCTGGAAGCGGATGACGCCGCGGTCGAGCCGGAAGATTCGCCCGGCGAAATCGTAATTGCCCTGCACCAGGTCGGCGCGGCCGCTGAAGCGCGGCGCATCCGCGAAACCGCCGATCTGTAGATTGGTGGTCCAGCGGCTGCTGATCCCGAGCCCGGTCACGGCCAGGTCGCTGCCGGCGATCTTGAGGTCGAGCTTCCAGCGATGCACCGCCGCAGGCTCGATCACGTCCTCGATGTCGAGGCCGGTCTCGTGCACGTCGAGTTGCGGCACGGCAGCCGCGGCGCTCGCTTTGCCCAGCTGGAACCGGCCCTTGTTGAGCTTGAGATTGCCCGAGATGAGGCCGCCGTTCGCGTCGGAGTGGATTTTGAGCGGTCCCGTGACGCGCGCGGCGACGTCGTCGCGGTTAAGGAGCAGCGCCTGCTGGGCGTTGAAGGAGAGGTCCAGCAGCGCATTGCCGCCGGCGAAGGTCACCGAGCCGCTGCCGCTGATCGATCCGCCGCCGCTCGTGTTGCCGCTGATGCTGTTGAAGATCAGCCGCGGTCCGGAGAAGCGCGCATCGGCGGCGATCTTGTCGATCACCATGCCCGTGACCTGACTTTCCAGCCGCGCGTTCTGGGTCCGTAGCGAGCCGCGGATGACCGGGTCGGCGAACCGTCCGCTGATGTCGGCGCCCACCGCAATGCGGACCCGACATGTCGATCACCTCGCTGCCCGTCAGGCGCCAGAGCGTATCGGCGGGTCCCGAGTAGCGGAGCTGCGCGAACAGGGGCGCGTTCATCAGTTCCGCGACGAGCGGGCCGTTGCCCATCGGCGCAAAGCGCGCCTGCGCTCGGCCGACGATCGCGCCGTCGCTCGCGGCGACCGCTCGAAGCGCCGCCTGGTTGCCGTTGACCATGGCCGCCACCCCGACGTCGACCGGCTTCGATGCAAGCACGAGTCCGGCGCGGCTAAGTCCATGGACCTTGAGGTCGAGCCGCCCGCTGCGGTTGGACTTCCAGGCATAGTCGACCCGCCCGGTCGCCGAGCCCGACAGGTCGAGATCAGGCCAGAAGATGTCGAGCACCTCGAGCGGCATGGCGGCAAGTTGCGCGTGAACTTCCGGCGCGGAGCCGCTGCGGCCCGATACCGTCGCCATGCCCCCGGCGAAGCTGAGGCTCGGTCGGTGCGAGCGCCCAGCCGTCGCCCGAGCGGGTCAGCACAGCTGCCTGCTTGAGGACGAGCGGCTTGCGCTCGATTCGGCCACTGCCGGTGAGGCTGATGCGGTCGGGCGAGACGTCCGCCAGCGTCGAGAATTCGAATGCGGCGCCCCGGCGCCCGGCGAAGGCTGCCCGGACCTGGCCGGTCCCATTCACAAGCTTCGCATTCGCGGTCAGGCGCGCGAGGGTAATCGCGCCCGCCTGCACCTCACGAGCGTCGATCACGCCGTCGATCGTGGTGCGCTCGTCGGCGAGGACGATGGTGCCGTCGACGCGCCCGCTCCGCACCGCGAACGCGCCAGGGAAATTGGCGTTGCTGGCGACGAGGTGAGCGTCGATCCGCTGCGCGCCCGAGACCGGCGAGAAATCCAGCGTCCCGTCGAGCGATCCGTTGGCGAGCGTAAGCCGGCCGAAGAAGCCGCCGGGATCCGACCGCAACCGTCCGCTGGCATGGGCGCCGCCCGCATCGAGCGCGGCGATCGCGATCACGGTCGGCGCGTTGTTCGGAAGCAGGATCTGCCCGTTGCTGGTGAACGGCCCCAGCTTCGATTGGCCGCTCGCGCGATAGTCGAACCCGGCCGCGATCGGATCGAGGAGCAGGTGCAACGCCCGGATCCCGAGCGATTGGTTCGGACTGGCGAGGAAGAGGTCGATCCTCGGCCGCTCGATCTGACCGTCGAGCACCAGCCGGAGCGGCCCGTATTTCGCCTGGCGGCCGCTCGCGACGATATGGAAGCTGCCGTCCTTGAACCGCTCGCCCGCGCCGGACAGCCGAAGCTTCGGTGAATAAAGCTGGAGATTGGTGAAGTGGACGATCCCGTCGCTTCCGCGCTCGAGGTTCGTCGTGAGCGACGGCAGCCCACCGGTCAGGTCCCGGAAGAAACTGTTGTCGAGGCGGCGGACCCAGACCTTGGCGGTCCCGACGACGTGCGAGCCCTTGCCGCCGGGGCCGGGCACGACCTTCAAGTCGGTCATCACGTCGACGATTCCGAGGCCCGGGATCAGGTAGCGCTGCATCGCGCCCGAGAGGAGAACCTGGAAGCGGCCGGAGACGAGGTCGATCAGCACCGACAGCTTGCCCGTCCATTTCGCGCTGGTCAGCCTGAGCCCGTCGCCGCGCACCAGCTTGGGCGTGATCGTCAGCCAGCCTTCGATCTTCGGGTTCGCGAGCATCGCTCCGGCGACGTCGCCAACGCCGGTGATCGCCTTTGCCGAAAGGCGGAGCGGCACGCGCATCGGCCACGGGCCGAGGCGGCCGCGCCCTTCCGCGCGCAAGGCCGTGAAGCCGGTCTCGTCGAACTTCACATATTCGGAGGTCAGCCGGTACGAATAATCCGCGGTCGCGAACGGTCCGTCGAGCGTCCACACCATGCGGACGTTCTTGCCCGTCATGTTGGGGAAGAGCGCCGTCGTCTTGAGAAGGTCGATCCCGAGCCGCATGCGTTGGTAGCGGTTGTCGGCGAGGTCGAGCGCGCCCTTGGCGACGGCCCGCAGCTCCGGAGAGGCCGCGGTCAGCTGCCCATCGATGATGTCGATCCTTGAAGGTTGCCGAGCCGCGGATGGTCACGACCGGGGTGGTCAGGCGCTGAAGCTTGCCGGTGAGGAACGGCGCGGGCGCCCATTGGCCCTGAAGACGGTAGAGGCCGTGGTCGACGCCGAGCGCCAGTCGGGCGGTCGGACGACCGGAGAGGTCGAGCATCGCCGTCCCGCGCCATTGCTTCCAGCTCCCCTTCCCCGCCACGGTAAGATCGATCGCGCGCTTCGTGCCGACGATTGCCGGCAGCAGGCCGTCGGCCGGCGAACTCGCCCGTGCGCTGAGGTCGAACTTGTTGCGGTCGGGCTCGGCGTCGAGGTGGAAGGCGATGCGGTCGCCGCCGTTGTTGACCAGCGCCCGGAGCTCGACCAGCGCTCGGCCCGAATGTACGTCCGCCTTGCCCCACAGCCTGCCGCTGCGCGGCTTGCCGCTGACCCGGGGCCCGATATCCAGCCGGTCGATTCGAAGCTCGCCGATGTGAATGTCGAAGCCGGGAAGGATCGGTCCCTTCTTCGCGCTCGGCTTGAGCTTGGGCGCACGGATCAGGGTGACTCGCTCGGCGGTCAGGCTGTCGATGGAGAGCTTGTTCGCCAGCCAGGCGCCCGGCGCCCAGTCGAGCTTGATGCTGGGCGACGTCAGGAACACCCCGCGCTGGTCGGCGACCGAGACGTTGCGGAGCTGCGACTTGCCGAAGATCGAGCCGTCAATTCGGCCGATCCGGATGCGCAGGCCCGAGGCCGTCTCGACCTTGGCGATCTGATCGACGATGAATCGATGACCGGGCGCGCTGTCGAGGAGCACGAGCAGCGCCGCGAGGAGGAACAGCAGCGCGACGAACAGCGCGAACAGCTCATTGAGAAGGCGCCAGCGCCAATCGGGCCTGAGAGCGCACCTTCGGCGGCTCCGAACGGTGCGCTCGGCGACCGCGGTCTCGGCCATCAGAACGCCTGCCCGAGCGAGACGGTGACGGCGACCGGACCGTCGCCCTTCTGGCGGTTGAGCGGCACTCCGACATCGATCCGGATCGGCCCGAAGAGCGAGTAATAGCGCAGGCCAAGCGCCGGCCGCGAAGCGCCAATTCTTGAAGTCGGGCATGGCTCCGGTCGAAAGCGAACCGCCGTCGAAGAAGGGCACCACCCCGAAATTGCCGCCGAACTGCTTCAGGCGGACACGCGCTTCGAGCGCAAACTCGGCGAGGCCGCGTCCGCCGATCGGGTCGCCGTCCATGTCCTTCGGCCCGAGCTGCTGATAGCCGTAGCCGCGAACCGAGCCTCCGCCGCCCGAGTAAAAGCGCCGCGAGGGTGCGAGATCGAAATCGCTGGCGCCAAGGATCGTGCCGAGCCGCACGCGACCCGCGACGACCACATTGTCGGACACCGGATGATAGGCGCTCGCGTCGATCTGCGACCGGACATAGGTGAGGCTCTTGCCGTGCCCCGAATATTCCGGGCTGACCCAACCGCTGAGGCGGAACCCGGTCGTCGGATTGAGCAGATTGTCGCTGCCGTCATAGCCGAGGCGTGAGCGGCACGCGCGGCGATGAAGAAGGTTCGCGTGTCCTTGATGCCCGCGGGGCTGAACACGCCGCGCTCGTCGGTCGCGAGGAACAGCGCGCCGTAGCTCCACGTCCATTTCTTCTGCCAGATGAAGTTGCTGAGCCGCTCGATGTGGCCGCCGATGCTGACCGTCCGCGCTTCATAGGCATCGAACTTCTGGTGCGACGCGGTGAGCTGAAGATCGAGGGTCTGGTCGCGCTGAAGGAAATTGGAGCGGCGCAGCTCGACCCCGGCCAGTTGCTCCTTGCTGCCGAGGATGCCGCGCAGAGTCAGCGCGCCTTCGGGATTGAAGAAGTTGCGGTCGGTCCACGAGCCTTCGACCGAAAATCCCTGCCCCGTACCGTAGCCGACCTCGCCGGCGATCGTATGCGACGGCGCCGGTTCGAGGCGAACGTCGAGGTCGACGACACGTCCGCCTTGCACCGGCACCAGCTTGATGTCGGCATTGGCCACCAGGGTCGTGGCGATGAGCGCACGGCGCAAGTCGTCGATCTTCGAGCGCTGGAACTGATCGCCGGGCCGGAACCGCGCGATGATGCCGACGTGGTGCGCGCTGAACGGCGGCCGGCCGCTGACGCGGATCAACTCCGAACCGAGCCACCGGCCCCGGAATCACCGGCAAAATCAGCGTCGCGAGACGCGTCTGGTGATTGACCTCGACCTGCTGCTCGCCGAGCTTCGCCTCGGCGAAACCCTCCTCGCCGAGCGCGGTCGTCAGCGCTTGTCCGCCGGCGATCACGTCCTGCGCGATGACCGGATCGCCGGCCTTAACGGCGAAGGCGTTGCGCAGCTTGGCCGAATCCGGCCCCGCGGCGTCGAGCCCCGGCAACTCGACCGAAGCGAAGCGGTACTGGACTCCGGGATCGACCGTCAGGATGACCAGTAGCGCGTCGCCGCTATGCTCGGTGCTCGGCTCGACCGCGGCGTCATAATAGCCCTGGCTGCGCAGCAATTCGGTCAGAAGCTCGGCGTCAGCGCTCGCGCGTCGCCCGATCTGCGCGGCATTGGCGGGATCCTTGCGCTCGGCTTCCAGCGTCGATTGCTTGCGGAAACCGGCGAGCAATTCGTCGGATCCGCCCACCGGCGATAATCCCTCGACCTTCACCGTGTAGCGAATCGCACCCGATTCATCCGCCGTCTGCTTTTGCGGCTCCTGCCCGACCGCAGGCGCTGTCTGTGTCGGCGCGGTCTCATCGGCATTGAGCTCGGGCCATTCGACGCCAAGATCGGGCATCGGCGCGAGCGGCGCATCGGGGTCGAGCTCCGGCTCGGTAGACGATGGAGGGGGCTGTTCCGGAGCGGTTTGAGCAAGCGCGGGAGCAGCGGACAAAGCGGCGCAACCAGCCGCACACAGCAGCCGCACGGCCCCGATCGTTGAACCCCGCCCGGTCATCAAGAGGCGAGCCTTACGCGCGGCTCCTGAACGGCGCCAGTCCGGGAAGCGGCGGCTCGCCTTTAATTCAAGGCCTTAGTGGACGGTCCCCAGCGGTTCGTCGCTGCTCAGCGTGGCGATCACCCGCTCGATCTGGCGCCAGTGGCAAAAGCGCTCGACATTGCCGTCGTTCCGGCTCCGGGAGGCGCGCGCCGCCGCCTCCAGCGGCGCCTGCTCGCCGTAACGCTCGATAAGGTCCGTAGCGTCGGCGAGCGCGGTGCGGCCATTGATGAAGGGCGACATTCGCACCTCTTATCGAAATGCCGTTTCGCGACTGCCGACAAGTTTCCTCAACACCGCGTTGACCATGTAGCGCTCCGCCACGCGCTCTGCCATGTGCAGTGCATGCACGGCAGCTCGACCCGCGCCGGCGGGTGTTTCCTCACCTTCTTCATCCTCCTCGGCTTCGTTTACGGGCTGTCGATCCGCAATCCGCTGAGGGGCGTGCTGATCGGCGTGGGCATCGGCGCCCTGTTCGCAATCGCAACCTGGCTGATCGACCTTCGGCGCCGCGGACGCTAGACGATGCGCCGGCCGGCCCAGATCACGCGGCCGATGCAATTGATCTGGTCCAGGCTGCAATCGGGCCAGTCGGGATAGGCGGGATTGTCCGATTGCACGGTCACCTGCCGCCCCCTCGGATTGAGCGCGACGCGCTTCACGACGACCGCATCGTCGATCCGCAGCACATAGATACCGTCGCGCAGCCGCTCCACCGAATCGCCGAGATCGACCAGGATTTCGTCGCCGGCGTTCAGCGTGGGCGCCATCAAATCGCCCTCGACCCGGACGATCGACAATTTCGACGGCCGGCTCGCGGTCAGCGCTTTCAGCCACCGTTCGTCGAATGCGAAATAGGGTTTGCCGATTTCCTCCGCGACGACCGCTCCCGGACCCGCCGAGACGGTGACCGGATGCCGCTTGACGCTGACCAGGCCGGTGGACGGCCGATCCTCCTCCGGCGGGCCGCCGAGCAGGCTTTCGGACACCGAGAAGTAACGAGCCAGCTTTCGCCGCTCCTCCTCCTTCAGCCGCTTGGGTACGCCGCGGCGGACGAATTGCTGGATATAGGCCGAGTTACGCCCGAGCATGCGCGATAGGCCGGCGAAGTCCTCGCCGCGCTCGGCACAAAGGCGCTCAAGGACGAGGCGAGGATCCGTCACCATTAATGTCCTCTTAGTAACGATAGGAAACTCCCTAGACAAGTAGGAAATGCGTTGGGAATGAATGGTCCGCCGAGTCGTATGGCCGTGAGGAATTCATCAGTGCATTTGCTCCGAGAAGTTGAGAGGTTTCTACGTCAACATGACACGCCGCCGACCCGCTTCGGCCGGCAAGCGATGGGCGATCCCCGCTTTGTATTCGACCTTCGCAACGGGCGCGACCCGCGGCCGCGGACCGTCGCGCGGGTCCGCGCCTATCTCGAGGAGCTGGCGCAATGATGAAGATCGCCATGTCGCCCGCGGCCGGCGCGCTGCTTCGAATCCTCACCGCGCGAGCGGGAGTCGAGCGCAATAGGATTTTGCTTACGGACGCTCATTCCACCGACTGGCAGTCGCTGACCTTCAACGGCGAGCGCCATCACCTTTCCTTGCGTGTGACCGGAGCCGATTTCAGAGAGGTGGCCGCGCGCCTGTGCGCGGGTCTCAACGACGCCGAGTTCAGCATCCCGGGTCTGCTCGTCGCCGACATCGGCATCGTCGGTGAGCCACTCCGCGCGCCGGACGGCGCGACCGAAATCACGGTTGAAGCGCTGACGATTGCCAGTGATTAGCGGATGGAGCGGCGCAGCTCGGCGAGCGCGTCATGCAGCGCCCGCTCCGCGTCCGCCAATTCGCCGGGCTCGAGATGCCGGTCGATGCGCGATTTGAGCTGTCCGGGCGTCGGCATGGCGTCGCGATCGAACAGGCGAACGACGCGCGAATCCGGCCCGAGCTCGGCGAGGATGTCGTCGAGCAGCAGCGGCTCTTCCTGCTCCTCCTCGGCCTCCTCGCTCGCGGGCGCCGCCTTGTAATGCTCCAGCAGGAGCTGCTCGGCGCGCTCGAACGGGTTGTCGGAAAGCCGGCACTTCTCCGTCAGCAGGAGTTCGTCCGGCTCCTCCATCGGATCGAACGAACGAAGATCGAACACCAGCAGCGGCGCCTTTCGATCCGCCGGCTTGATCGAGCCCAGCATCCGGAAGCAAAGGAAATAAGCGGCAAGGACCGCGACCGCAGCTTCGACCCCGAGCAGCGGAAGACCTGCACGCAGACCGAGCCAGGTGAAAGCCGCATAGCCGCATGCGCCCGCGAATAGCGCCGACGCTGCTCGATCGACGCTCGTCTCGATCCTGGTGATCATGGCCGCCCGCATGACGGACGGATTAATCCAAAATCCTTGCCAGACCGTTGAAGCCTAGGCGGAAAGCTCGCTTGCCGCGCGAATATCGCGTGTTGCCGGCGCCTCCTCGATGAGATCGATCAACGCCTTGGTGAATGCCTCGACGTCCCCCGGATTGCGGCTGGTGACAATTTTTCCATCGGTGACCGCCGGTTCGTCGACGACCCTCGCGCCGGCGTTGCGAAGGTCGGTGCGGATCGAGGGCCAGCTCGTCGCCGTCCGGTCGCGAAGCAGATCCGCCTCCACCAGCAACCAGGGACCGTGGCAGATGGCCGCGATGGGCTTGCCCTCCTCGGCGAAGCGGCTGATGAGCGCGATGACATTGCCGTGCATCCGCAGCTGATCGGGGTTGCGGACTCCGCCGGGCAGGATCAGCGCATCGAAATGGTCGGCATTGGCCTCGTCGATGGTAAGGTCGGGCCTGATCGTCTTGCCCGGATCGTCGTGGACGGTGGCCTGGATCGGATCGCAAGTCAGCGAGGCGAGGACGACCTCGGCTCCGCGCTCCTGGAGGATTCGGCGCGGCCCGAACAGCTCGGATTCCTCGAACCCGTCGGTGGCGACGATCAGCACTCGGGCATCGGACAATTTCATCGACAAGGCTCCTTCAGGAACTCGCGCGCGTCTTCGCTCGCTTAGCGGCGACAACGATCGAGTGAAGCCATTGTTACGTCACAGCAGCGATACGGAACCCGGGATCAGCCGCAAGCGGATGGGCCGCTATTGGGCCTATTTCGACGCGAAAGGAAACCGGATCGCCGATCGCGACGAGATCGACCGCCTGAACGCGATCGGCCTTCCGCCCGCCTACGAGCAGGCCTGGTTCTGCGCCGATCCGAACGGCCACCTGCAGGCGACCGGGGTCGATGCGCGGGGGCGCAAGCAGTATCGCTACCACCCGCTGTTCCGGGAGAAGCGGGACAGCGCCAAGTTCGACGGCCTGCTTGATTTCGGCAAGGCGCTCCCGCGTCTGAGGCGCCAGGTCGAACGGGACCTGAAGCGCCGCAAGCTCGCCCGCGAGACCGTTCTCGCCGCGGTCGTCCGACTGCTCGACCGGCAGCACATCCGCATCGGCAATGAGGAATATGCGCGCGACAACAAGAGCTATGGCGCGACGACGCTGAGGAGCCGCCATTTCCGCCGCAAGGGGCAAACGCTGACGATGCGATTCGCCGGCAAGCACGGGATCGTCCACGAAGCCAGGATCACCGACACCAACCTCAAGCGCGTCGTGAAGCGGTGCCAGGAACTGCCGGGACAGATGCTGTTCCAATATGTCAACGGTGACGGTGAGCCGAAGGCGATCACCTCGAGCGACGTCAACGATTATATCCGGGAAGCGACCGGCGGCGATTTCACCGCCAAGCATTTCCGCACCTGGAGCGCGAGCGCGATCGCCTGCGACCAGCTGCTGAAGAAGGCCGAACATGCGCGTATCTCGGTCAAGACCGTCGTCGAGCCTGTGGCCGAAGCGCTCGGCAACACGCCGGCGATCAGTCGCAAGTCCTATGTCCATCCCAAGCTGCTCGATGCGGTCAAGGAGGACTCGCGCGATCCGCTCGACGGCATGGAGCGGCCGCGGACCCGCGCACGCCTCTCGAGTGCCGAAGTCGCGTTGCTGGAGTTCCTAGCGCGTGGCGCGAAGCGAAGGCGCAAAGCGAAGCCGTCCACCAAGGCCGGCGAGCGCGAAGGCGCAGGCCGCGGCTTGATTGCCGCCGGGTCAACGGCAATTAGATGCCGATGCAAATTCACGACAACGCCATCGAAGCCATCAGCAACGGCCGGGAAGGGGTTCAGGCGCTGATCGACTGGTTCCGCTCGAACTGGGCGGAATTGCCGATCGGGCTGGCCGTCGCCGCCGGCATTGTCGCCTTCATGCTCGCCCTGCGCATCGCCGGCGGCTGGCTGAGCTCAGGCGACCCCGACTGCCGGCGCTGGCGCGGCGTGGTCGGCCGCGTGCTCCAGAAGACGTCGATCTTCTTCATGGTTGTTGCCGCGCTCGACATCGTCGCAAACTATGCGGCCGTCCCGGTCAAGATCGAACGTCTGCTCGACATCCTGTTCACCATCGGCTTCGCCTTCCAGGGCGCGGTCTGGGCCCGCGAGCTGATCCTGGGAGTCATCAGCCGCAAGGCCGGCGAGGACCCGACCGAGACCGCCATCGGCAATGCGCTGGCCGTCATCCGCGTTCTGGTCAGCGTCACTCTGTTCGCGCTCGCGATCATCGTCATCCTCGACAATCTCGGGGTCAACGTCACCGCGCTGGTTGCGGGCCTCGGGATCGGCGGCATCGCCATCGGCCTCGCCGCTCAGGGCATCTTCTCCGACCTCTTCGCGGCGCTCTCGATCCTGTTCGACAAGCCATTCAAGCGCGGCGACATCATCCAGTTCGATCAGACCACGGGCACGATCGAGCGCATCGGGCTGAAGACCACTCGGCTTCGGTCGCTCAACGGCGAGCAGGTGGTGATGGCCAACACCAAGCTGCTCGAGCGCGAGATCCGCAATTATGCGGGCGGGCGCATGCGCCGGTCGCAGCTTCCGTTCGGGCTGGTCTACCAGACGTCTCCGGATGAACTCGAAAAGGTCACCTCGCTCGCCAAGGGAGCGGTGGAATCACGCAAGGGCTGCAGTTTCGTTCGCTGTGCAATCCTCGGATTCGGGCCGTCGAGCATCGACTTCGAACTCCTGTTCGACATCCGCAGCACCGACCAGAACAAGGTCGCGTCCGACCGCACCGCGGTTGCGCTCGCCGTGCTGCGCTCCTTCGCCGAGCATGGGCTCGAGTTCGCCTATCCGACGCAGACGACGTTCACCGCGGCGCCCGACGGCACGATGATCATGCCTTATGCCGCGCCGGCACCGACACGCTGAATGCCGGCCGCCTCGATCAACGAGATCCGCGACCGGGTCGGCAAGGAAGTCGGGGTGTCGTCCTGGCTGCTCGTCGACCAGGCGCGCATCGACGCCTTCGCCGACGCGACCGAGGACCGGCAGTTCATCCACACCGACCCCGAGGCCGCGAAGCAGACGCCGTTCGGCGGCACGATCGCGCACGGGTTCCTGTCGCTGTCGCTGCTCTCGCGGATGGGTGCGGAGGCGATGCTGGTCCCGCAAGGCCTCACGATGGCGGTCAACTACGGGCTCGACCGTGTCCGCTTCCTCGCGCCGGTCCGCTCGGGAAGCCGCGTGCGCGGCCGCTTCACGCTTGACTCGGCCGAGGAGAAAGCGCCGGGGCAATGGCTGTTGCGTCACGCCGTCACTGTCGAGATCGAGAACGAGGACAAACCGGCCCTGACCGCAGTGTGGCTGGCGCTGATGATCATCTGAAGGAGAGAAGAATGGCTCGCGATGCCGTGATCGTTTCCACCGCCAGGACTCCGATCGGCCGCGCCTACAAGGGTGGCTTCAACGCCACTCCGGGAGCGACGCTTGGCGCGTTTTCGCTCAAGCCGGCGATCGAACGGGCCGGGATCGCCGCGGGCGAAATCGACGATGTCGTGTGGGGCGCGGTGCTCACCCAGGGAACGCAGTTCGGGAATATCGGCCGGCAGGTCGCGCTTCGCGCCGGCTGCCCGGTGAGCGTGTCGGGGATGACCATCGACCGCCAATGTTCCTCCGGCCTCATGGCCATCGCCACCGCTGCCAAGCAGATCATCACCGATCGAATGGATGTCGTGGCGGCTGGCGGCCAGGATTCGATCAGCATGGTCCAGACGCCCGAGATGCGGATCGCGCCGGATCCTTCGCTGATGGCGATGCACAAGCATGTCTACATGCCGATGCTCCAGACCGCCGAGACCGTCGCGCGGCGCTACGGCATCAGCCGCGAGCGGCAGGACGAATATGCGCTGAAGAGCCAGCAGCGGACTGCCGCGGCGCAGGCGGCGGGCCGGTTCGACGCCGAGATCGTACCCGTCACCACCACGATGACAGTGAAGGACAAGGAGAGCGGCGAAATCTCGCAGCGGGAAGTCACCATCTCCAAGGATGAAGGCAATCGGGCGGACACCACGCTGGAAGGCCTGTCCGGCCTAAATCCGGTCCTCGGCCCGGATACTTCCATCACTGCAGGAAACGCGAGCCAGCTTTCGGACGGAAGCTCGGCATCGATCCTGATGGAGGCCAAGGAGGCGGAGCGGCGCGGACTTTCGCCGATGGGCCGATACGTCGGCATGGCTGTCGCTGGAACCGAGCCGGATGAGATGGGAATCGGGCCGATCGACGCGGTCCGCAAGCTGCTCGCCCGCTTTGACCTCAAGACCGACGACATCGGCCTGTGGGAGCTGAACGAAGCGTTTGCGGTGCAGGTTCTCTATAGCGCGGAGCA
Source organism: uncultured Alphaproteobacteria bacterium (assembly GCA_963831215.1). Taxonomy (GTDB): domain Bacteria; phylum Pseudomonadota; class Alphaproteobacteria; order Sphingomonadales; family Sphingomonadaceae; genus Sphingomicrobium. The sequence continues at coordinate 36,706 of CAWHPM010000012.1, forward strand.
ACTCGGAATCCCCGAGGATCGGCTGAACGTGAATGGCGGCTCAATCTCGATCGGCCACCCCTACGGAATGAGCGGGGCGAGGATGACTGGCCACGCACTGATCGAGGGTAAACGGCGCGGCGCGAAATATGTCGTGGTTACCATGTGCGTCGGCGGCGGAATGGGCGCGGCGGGGCTGTTCGAGGTGCATTGAACCGAAGCCGTGAACGCGGGTTGAGCGGATAAAGGGAGGACAAAGCATGCCCGAATCCACTCGCCCACTCGTGGAACGCATTGCCCGCGTACTCGCCGGGGCGGCCTTGAGCAGCAACGCGGACGGAAGCGACCCCTCCGCCGGCGAGAAGGTCGATCTCGCCTGGCGCGAACATTTGAACCAGGCGGCAGCCGTCCTCCACACCGCGCGCGAGCCCGACGCGGCGATGGCGGCGGCCGGCGATGTCGAGACGTGGCGCAAGATGGTCGAGGCCGCGCTCGCGCAGCACGTTGATTGAACCAAGGGACGCCCAACAAGGCTAAGCGCAGGGGCCGTCCGCGCTGGACCCTGGTCGCCTGCGTCCTCGCGTCGAGCCTTTCCTTCGTCGAAGGCTCGGTCCTCAGCGTTGCGCTGCCGGCGATCCGCCAGAGCTACGGCGCGGGCGCACAGGAGGTGCAGTGGGTCGTCAACGCCTATTTGCTGCCGCTGTCGGCATTGCTTCTTCTGGGCGGGGCGTTGGGCGACCATTTCGGCCGCAAGCGCCTACTGCTGGTCGGCACCAGCATATTCGCGATCACCTCGCTTGTGTGCGCACTTGCGCCGAGCCTGCCGATCCTGCTCGGCGCGCGGGCGGCGCAGGGCATCGGCGCGGCGCTCCTCCTCCCCAACAGCCTCGCTTTGCTCAACGCCGCCTTCCAGGGCGAAAAGCGCGGCCGCGCCGTCGGCATCTGGGCAGCGGCCGGAGCCGCGGCTGCGGCGATCGCACCGCTGATCGGCGGTTGGCTGGTCGGTACGGTGGGCTGGCCCGCGATCTTCTACATCAACCTGCCGCTGGCGCTCGGCGCAATCCTGATCGCGGCGCGCTTCGTCGAGGAGAGCCGGGAGAGCGGCGCGGGCCGGACCGACTATGCCGGCGCATTCCTTGCGACCGTAGGCCTTGGCGGCCTGACCTATGCGCTGACGCTGTGGTCCGCCACGCGAAGCTTTACTGGGGAGATCGCGGCCGCGCTCGGCACCGGGATCGTCACGCTCGCCGCGTTCTTTTGGAATGAACACCATCGCGGGCAGCGGGCGATGATGCCGCTGGCGCTGTTCGAAGGGCGCTGCTTCACCGGCCTCAACCTGCTCACCTTCCTGCTCTACGGGGCATTCGCCGCCGCGATGCTACTGATCCCCTACGTGCTGATCTCCAGCGGCGGCTATTCGCCGGTGCAAGCCGGTCTCGCGATGCTGCCGCTGCCGGTTCTGATGACCTCACTCTCGCCGACGATGGGCAGCCTCGCCGCGCGGCTCGGCCCCCGCATCCCGCTGACCGTTGGACGAACCGTGGTTGCGCTCGGCATGCTGCTCGCATGGCTAGTATCGCCGAACGGCAGCTATTGGACGGGCGCGTTTCCGATGATCCTGGTGATGGCGATCGGAATGACCATCGCCGTCGCTCCTCTCACCTCTTCGGTGCTCGGCTCAGTCGAGGAGCAGCATGTCGCGATGGCTTCGGGTTTCAACAGTGCGGTCGCGCGAACCGGCGGTCTCATCGCGACCGCATTGCTCGGCTCGGTCCTGTCGAGCGAAGGCCAACAGCTCTTCGCCGGCTTCCACGGCGCGATGGAGGTTTCCGCGGTCGTCGCGGCGCTCAGCAGCGTGGTTGCGCTGACCATGCTCGGCGGCGTGAAAATGAAAAAGGCTTGAGCTCCGCCTAACGGCCGTAGCCGGAATCTGCTATGAAGCGCGCCTCAAATCGACGGAGGCGGTCATGAGCGGCATCGCGCGTCCCCTTGCGTTGGCAATCGCGGCCGGAGCATTGATGAGCTTCGGCCCTGTTCCCGAAAAAACGATGCTCCACACCGGGGCGAAACATCATCAGGGCGTTCACTCGATGCGCGCCATGATCATGATGTCGGCTGCGGTCGTCGGGCAGAGCGCGGCCGTGCCCGCGGTTCCCCTCTACGACGGGCTCGGCAGCGTCCACTTCCCGATCACCACCTCGAACCCGCAGGCGCAACGTTACTTCGACCAGGGGCTCGGGTTCGCTTACGGCTTCAACCACGCCGCCGCGATTGCCGCCTTCCGCGAGGCGCAGCGGCTCGATCCGGCATGCGCCCTTTGCTACTGGGGCGAGGCTTTCGCCTACGGGCCGAACATCAACGCGCCGATGGACCCGGCGGCGAATGCCCGCGCGGTGGGCTTGACGAGATATGCCAACTGGCTGGCGCGCAAGGCCACGCCCGAGGAGCGCACACTCACCGCGGCGATGCTGAAGCGCTATTCGCCCGACGCGAACGCGGATCGAGGCGCTCTCGACGTTGCCTATGCCGACGCGATGCTCGCCGCCGCGCGCGCACATCCGGCGAGCGACACCATCGCCCTGATCGCGGCGGAATCGGCGATGGACACGCGGCCGTGGGATTATTGGACGACGGACAAGAAGCCGAACCCGCGCATCGGCGAAGCGGTGCAGCTGGTCGAAACCGTGCTCGCCCGCAATGCCCAGCATCCGCAGGCATCGCACCTTTACATCCATTTGATGGAGAACGGCCCCGATCCGAAAAAGGCCGAAGCGGCCGCCGACAAGCTCGCGACGCCGCTCGCGCCAACGGCCGGCCACCTCGTCCACATGCCGGCGCATATCTACTATCGGCTCGGGCGCTGGAAGGATTCGATCCGCGTCAACATCGACGCGGCCCGCAGCGACGAGGCCTATGTGAAGGCGAGCGGTGACAACGGCCTCTACCGCTACGGTTACTATCCGCACAATGTGCACTTCATCGTCACCTCGGCGCAGATGGCCGGAGACATGCCGACCGCGATCCGTGAGGCGCGGCGGCTCAACACGATCCTCGATCCCGACACCAGCGCGAAGATCGCTTGGATCCAGGCGATCAACGCGGCGCCCTATTTTGCGGCGGCGCAGTTCGAACGTCCCGCGAAGATCCTGGCGATGCCGAAGGCGGATGCGCGCCTGCCCTATATTGTGGGCATCCGGCATTATGCGCGGGCGACGGCGTACGCGCTTCAAAAGAACCGCGCCGGTTTCGAACGGGAGATCGGCCAGCTCGCGCGGCTTCGCCACACCGGCGACTTCAAGGCAATGGCCGACCAGGGCGTTCCGGCACCGGCACTGCTCGAGCTCGCCGAGACGGTCGCTCGTGGGCGCTATGCTTTGGTGAATGGTCGCTATGGCGAAGCCGTGCGGCTCTTTCGCGAAGCAGCGGCGCAGGAGGCGAAGGTCCCGTACATGGAACCGCCCTTCTGGTATTATCCGGTCCACCAGTCGCTTGGCGCCGCGCTCTACAAGTCGGGCAAATATGCCGAGGCACGCGAGGCGTTCACGACGGCTCTCGTGCAATCCCCGAACAATGGCTGGGCGCTCTACGGGCTTGCCGCTGCCAATCGCGCGAGCGGGCTAAGGGGCGAAGCCAAGGCAGCCGATGCGGCCCTGAAAAGCGCCTGGGCGGGCGACCGGCGCTGGCTGCGGATGGAGCGGCTCTAGGCGTTCGTCTCGATGAACTTCTCGACCACGGGCGCGATCTTCTCGCGCCATTTGCGGCCGTTGAAGATTCCGTAATGGCCGACGTCTTTGGCCATGAAATATTGCTTCTTCCGCGCCGGGAGCCTGGTTGCGATGTCGAGCGCCGCCTTCGTCTGACCGATGCCCGAGATGTCGTCCCGCTCGCCTTCGATGGCGAGCAGCGCCGTGTCGCGGATCGCCGCCGGGTCCACGATCCGGCCGCGATGCTTCATCTGGCCCTTCGGAAGCAGATGCCTCTGGAACACGACGTCGACCGTTTGCAGGTAGAATTCCGCGGTCATGTCGCAGACCGAGCGATATTCGTCGTAGAAGTCCTGCGTCGCCGCCGCGCTCTCCTCGTCGCCCACGACGAGGTGCTTGAACATCTCCCAATGGCTGACGAGGTGTGAGCCGAGGTTCATCGTCATGAACCCGGCGAGCTGGAGGAAGCCCGGATAGACCTTCCGCCCCGCGCCCGGATAGATCATCGGCACCGTCGCGATCACGTTCTGCTCGAACCAGCCGAACGGCCGCTGCGTCGCCAGCGTGTTCACCGCGGTCGGCGCCTCGCGGGTGTCGATCGGCCCGCCCATCATCGTCAGCGTTCTTGGGCGCCACGGATTCTTGTCGGCGTTCATCAGCGCGGTCGCCGCGAAGGCCGGAACCGCCGGCTGGCAGACCGCGAGCAGGTGCGGACGCTCGCCGCTCGTCTCGCCGATATGCTCGAGGAATTCGATCAGATAATCGACATAATCGTCGAGGTCGAAGCTGCCGTCCGACAGCGGCGCCAGCTTCGCGTCGCGCCAGTCGGTGATGTAGACATCCGCATTCGGAAGCAGCCGCTCGACCGTCCCGCGCAAGAGCGTTGCATAGTGGCCGCTCATCGGCGCGACGATCAGCAGGCGGGGGCCGTTGTCGACGCCGTCACGGGCGAAATGCTTCAGTTGTCCGAACGGCTTGCGGAGCACGATCTCCTCGTCGACGCGGACGGTCTTGCGCCCGATCCTGACGCTGTCGATGCCGAATTCGGGCTTGCCTCGCGGCGCCGAGGCATGGGCGAAGACCTCGAGGCTGGCCGCGACCAGTGGCCCCATGGAATTATAACCCCAAGGATTGGCGGGGTTGCTGAGCCATCCGGCGCCCATGCCTGCAAGCTTGCTCGCACCGGCGAGCAGCGAACGCTGCACTTCATAGGCGTCGTAGAGCATCAAACCTCATGTCTGCCTCGGACGGGAATTCGGATGTGGCAAGCGGATCAACAGCTTGCAAGGCGAAATGTTGCGCCGCAGCAAGGAGATGGGGATAACTTCGAAGCCTCGGCGGAAGCTGTCGACGCTACTTGCCTTTCGGCTCCGACTTCTCGCGACGCTGCCCCTGTCGGCGATCTTCACTTCGGCGGTCGCCTCCCCTCTCGGCGTCCCTGCGGTCGATTTCGGTTCGGCGCTCACTTTGGCGCCGGTCGTCATTGTGCCTGCGGTCGTCCATGGCCTGATCCTCGCCTTCTGCTCAAAGCGAACCCATACAACGCTCAAGTCGGCACAATGGCACGCCGGCATGGCGCGGGTTGGCAACCATTTGAGGCGCCGCGGTCCCGCTGTTAGTGAGCCGTATGGTGATGCCCCCCGCAAACCGTCCCAAGGGACGCTCCGTCCGCAGCCTCCGGGTGGTGTGGGGCTTCGCGCTCCGTTATCCCGGCCACATCGCCATCGCCGCGCTGGCGCTGCTCGTCGCCGCGGGCGCGACAGCGGGCGTCCCTTACGCGTTCAAGCTGATCATCGACAAAGGCTTCGCGCATGGCGCCGGCACCACGCGCGACATCGCGCGCTGGTTCGAATATCTGCTGCTCCTCGTCGGCGTGCTCGCGATTGCGACGGCGGTCCGTTATTATTGTGTATCGTGGCTGGGCGAGCGAACGGTCGCCGACATTCGGCTCGCGGTGCACCGCAATCTGCTGCGCCTGTCGCCAGGCTTCTTCGAAGAAAACCGCCCCGCGGAGATCACCTCGCGAGTCACCGTCGATACCACGATCATCGAGCAGGTGGTGGGCACCACCGTTTCGGTCGCCCTGCGCAACGCGATTCTCGGGATCGCCTGCGTCGTCATCCTGTTCACGCTGGCACCACAACTCGCTGCGTCAATCCTCGTCGGTTCGATCATCATTGTGCTTCCGGCGGCGATTCTGGGCCGTCGAGTCCGCGCCATCTCGGTGCGGAGCCAGGACAGGATCGCCGACGTCGGCACCGTCACGAGCGAAGTCCTCGGCGCGATGAAGATCGTCCAGGCGTTCAACCAGCAAGCCCGGGAAGCCGCACGTTTCGGCGAGGCCGTCCAGCGTGTGTTCGCGACCGCCAAGCGGCGAATCCTCGTGCGGGCGATGATGACCGCGATCGTCATCTTCCTCATCTTCGGCGCGATCACGATGGTTATCTGGGGCGGTGCGACCCAGGTCGCCGCCGGCCGCATGACCGGCGGCACGATTGCGGCCTTTGTTCTTTACGGCGGCCTGCTCGCCGGTGCGTTCGGCAACCTCACCGAAGTCTACGGTGACTTGCTGCGCGCCGCCGGCGCATCCGAACGCCTGGCGGAGCTGCTCCACGCCGAGCCCGACATCGCGGCGCCCGCCGAGCCCATGACATTGCCCGATCCCGCGCTGGGCTCGCTCGAGTTCGAGTCGGTGACGTTCCACTACCCGACGCGCCCCGACACATCGGCGCTGAACGACTTCACGCTGAACGTCCGCCCGCGCGAGCGGCTCGCGCTCGTCGGTCCCTCGGGCGCCGGCAAGACGACCCTCTTCCAGCTCGCCGAACGCTTTTACGACCCGCAATCCGGTCGCGTGCTGCTCGACGGAATCGACGTGCGCGACGCCGATCCCGCCGACGTTCGCCAGCGCATCGCGATCGTGCCGCAAGAAACGGTGATCTTCGCCGCGAGCGCGCGCGACAACCTGCGTTACGGCAAATGGGATTCGAGCGACGAGCAATTGTGGCAAGCCGCGCGCGACGCCCATGCGGAAGAGTTCCTGCGCGCCCTCCCTCAGGGCCTCGACACATTCATGGGCGAAGGCGGAGCGCGTCTGTCCGGCGGCCAGCGCCAGCGTATCGCCATCGCCCGCGCGCTCCTGCGCGACGCGCCCTTGCTGCTTCTCGACGAGGCGACCTCCGCCCTCGACGCCGAGAGCGAGCGCCTCGTCCAGGACGCGCTCGACCGCTTGATGGCCGATCGCACCACGATCGTCATCGCGCATCGTCTCGCGACCGTTCGCGCCGCCGACCGGATCATCGTGATGGATCAGGGGCGGATCGTCGAGGAAGGCACGCATTCGAGCCTCAATGCGCGCGGCGGGCTATATGCGCGCCTGGCTCGACTGCAGTTCGAGGATCGCGCGGCTTAGGCGTCGCGCCGCCGCCGCCGCCCGAGCTTCCTCCGCCGCCGCGCTTGCCGCGCGAGGTTCCGCTGCGTGAGCGGGTGCCGCGCTTCGCAGTGCTTCGGGAGCTGGCCTTGCGCGGCGATTTCTTCGCGGCAGAAGGAGTCGCGCTTTTCGCTGTCGCACGCTTCGCCGGCGACTTGCGCGCGGTGGACGAACGGGCCGCGGCGCCGGTCGACGCCTTGGCGCGCGTCGCGGTCGAACGCTTCGCCGTCGAGCGCTTCGCGGTCGATTTCCGCGCGGTCGACTTGCGCGCGCCGCCGCTTGTGCTGCGCGATGAGGAGGATGACGAGCCGCCGCTGCTGCCGGCGGCGGCGGACCCTTCGAAGCTCCACTTGCCCGACATGACCCGCTGCGCCGCGTCGGCGACCGCCTCGGCGATGATCGAGCCGAGCTTGGTCGCGCTCGACATCATGTTGCTCGCCGCCTGCGAGGCGGTGTCGGCGGCGTCGAGTCCCGCGTCGCGGATCTTCTTGCGCGCCGCCGGGCTCGCGGCGATCGCGGCGGCGGCCGCGGTCAATCCGGCCGCGAGCATTTCCTTGCTCATCGCCGCCTTCGCAAGTTTGTCGACCGTGCTTGTGTTGGCGCTCGGCCGCGAAGATGCGGACGAGCTCGAATTCGAGCCCGAAGAACTGGAACGGGAAGAACTTTTACGTGGGGATTTCGCCATCTTTTCTCTCCCTGCGTCGCGGAAAAGACACTTTAAGGCTGTTTCGGTTCCCGAATGAAGCCCCAAGCGATCAAATGACCAGATGCGCGGAACCCGGACATGTTAAAGGGCACCGCCGCGTAACGCAGCGATGCCCTTCGACATGGTCAGCGGCCGGAGATGTGGCCGTCCGTCAGCTCAGAGCTTGCGAACACCCCTTTCCGACCTCCCTGCTGAACCATGAGACATCGGATCACCTCCTTTCGCTGCGTTGAAGCCGGGATGAAGATGAGTTTTTAATGGCCTTCGCGCAAGACTTGTAATGTGGTGAAGAATCGGCAAACTTCTCCGCTTCGCGCGAATTCAGACGCGGCAATCCTCGATCACGCGCCCGACATCCGCCCACGGCGGAACGACCAGCGCCGCGACGCCCGACGTGCTGAAGCCGATGCGCCCGCGGCTCGACGCGATCGCATCGAGCAGGGGGTCGTAGGCCCCCACGTCGGCGCTCACGCGCCCCGTCGCGGCGTCGTACGTCGCGGGCAGGTTCTTCTGCTGCGAGCTGGTCCATACCCACATCGTCGGCGACGCCGCGCTCGCCGCCTTCACCAGCGCGATTCGCCGGGTCGAGCGCGTGCATCGGATCGTCATCTGGGTCGCGCCGGCTTCGCTGGCGAAGGTCGCCTCGCTGCCGTCCGCTGTCGCAGCGTACGTCCAGCTGCCGGCGGCCGGCATTTCATATTCCAGGTTCGATTGAAGCGGAGTGCCGGCGACGTTCGGAGTCGCATCGACGGCCAGCGCAAGCGCTGCGGCAATCGCGAAATGCATGACCGTCAGCGGCTCAGTCGGTCGACTTTGGCCTGCAGCGCGGCGAGCTCGGCCTTGAGCTCGTCGACCTCGCTGTCGCTCGCCTTGGGCTTCGCCTTGCCGGTGAAGGCCTGCGCGGCGCCCTCGAACATGGCCATGTTGCGCTTGGCGAGGTCGGCGAACATGTTGCCGCCGAACGCGTCCTTGACCGCGCTCTGATTGCGCTGGAACGCGTCCATGGCGGCTTCGAGATATGACGGAACGAGATTCTGCATCGAATTGCCATAGAGGCCGATGAGCTGCTTGAGGAAGTTCAGCGGCAGCATGGTTGCGCCGCGTGCTTCTTCATCCACGATGATCTGAGTGAGGACCTGGCGGGTGATGTCCTCGCCGGACTTCGCGTCGACGACCTCGAACTCGCGGCCCTCGCGAACCATGTGCGCGAGCCGGTCGAGCGTGATGTAGGTCGAGCTCTCGGTGTCGTAGAGTCGCCGGTTGGCGTACTTCTTGATCGTCACCTTGCCGGTGGACTTCGCCATCACTCACTCCCACACTCGGGCCATGCCCCTACTACCGGAGCATAGTGCGCCGCAACATGAACGCGCCCGGGAGCGAGCGCCGCGGCCGCTGCCGTTGTTCCTGGAACTGGTGCGTGAGGTCGCGGAACGCGAGCCCGACCTGGCGCGCGCGGCGCTTGCCGGCCTTCGCGCCTACGAACAGGCGCCCCGCCGGGAGCGTCCCGCGCCGAAGCCGGAGATCGCTCGCATCGGCGGCACGACGCTGCGCGATCATGGCGGAGCGGGGCCGCCGGCGATCCTCGTCCCGTCGCTCATCAACCCGCCGCGCATCCTCGATCTCGACCGTGAGGTCTCGCTCACCGCGGCCATCGCGCAGATGGGCCGCCGCGCGCTCCTGCTCGATTGGGGCGGAGCGGGCGAGCGGCGCGGCCTATCGGTGTCTGGACATGTCGAGAAGCTGTTGCTTCCCCTGTTGCGCGAGATCGGCGAGCCGGCGCGCTGATCGGCTATTGCCTCGGCGGCACGATGGCGATCGCCGCCGCCAACTGATCGAGATCGAGCGCGTCGTGACCATCGCCGCCCCTGGCATTTCGCCGCCTATCCCGAGACTTCACGCCAGGCGCTCGACGACATGTGGCGCCATTCGCAAGCGGCGCGCGGCAGCTCGGCGCGCTTCCGATGGAAGTGCTGCAGGCCGCCTTCTGGTCGCTCGACCGGGCACGCACCGTCCGCAAGTTCGCCGAGTTCGGCCGGCTCGATCCCGCCAGCCCCGAAGCTCGCCGCTTCGTCGAGCTCGAGGAATGGGCGAACGAGGGCGAGCCCCTGCCCTATCCGGCCGCGCAGGGAACTGATCGAGGGTCTATTCGGCAACGACCTGCCGGGCTCGGGGAAGTGGCGCGTCGGCGGCAAGCCCGTCAGCGATGAGCTTCGAACCCCGGCGCTCCATCTCACCGTCCGACCACGACCGCATCGCGCCCGCCGCGACCGCGCCTGCGGGCGAACGCGTCGCGATCCCGGCCGGGCATGTCGGAATGATCGTCGGTTCCGCGCGACGGCAGCTTCACGACGCACTCGGGGCGTTTCTCACCGAAGTAAAAGGCTGGCGCACCCGACAGGATTCGAACCTGTGGCCTTTGCCTTCGGAGGGCAACGCTCTATCCAGCTGAGCTACGGGTGCGTGGAACGCGGACTTAGCCGGGGGGCAGGCCGCCGACAAGCACCGCTAGTCCGCGCGGGCCGATCCGCTTGCCCCCTGCTTCAGCCGCTCGATGTCCGCTTCGGCTTCGCGCGCCATTTCCCGAAGCACTTCGATCGCTCGTTTATCGGTGATCATCGAGGCCAGCCGCTTGCAGCGCTCCGCGCGCGAACGGATGTTTTCGATCACTTCCTCGTTCACAAGATGCTGAATTAACAAAGGTTAGACTGGTTCCCGCCGGAGCCTGACGAATGCTAGGCTGTGGCCAGCGAGCAACAGGCGCTCTGGGCCCGTCGCCGCGCATCCTTCCGAAGAAACCGCGCGCAACCCTCCCGAAGCCTCTCGCCAATCGCCCAGGATTGTGGATAACTTCCCGTTAGCGACTCGTACGGGGCGAGCCGCGATGGTGGTGTCGGGGGCGCCCGCCGTGACGAATGACGTGAGCTATTTCCTCAAGCGGGCATCCGACGAGCGCACGGCCGCGCTCCACGCGCGCGACCCGCGCGTGCGGAAGGTCCACCTGGAAATGGCCGAGCGCTACGAGCACCGAGTCCGCGACATGACCGCGCATCACGAGCGCCTCTACGTGCCGATGGTGGAGCACGCCTGAGCCGTCAGGCCTTTCGCAGCAGCCACAAGACGTAATCGGTATTGTCCCAGCGCCGTTCGACGTAGCGCGTCTGAACGATCTCGAGCCCAAGCCTGTCGAGGAGCTCGCAGAGGAAGCGCTTGTGGTGCGCAACGACATCATAGCGGTTGCCGAAGGCGCGATGCGACAACCAGCGCGCGAGCCGGATCGGCCGAGCCAGGAGCCGCGCGGCATCCGCCGGCGTCGCTTCGAGATCGGAATAAGGCGTCACGTAGCGGATTCCGATCAGCAGCTTGTCACGACTGACGCGCGCCATTTCTCTCAGCGGCAACTCGAGCTCTACGCTGTCGATCATGTTCAGGAACCGCAGGCACAGCACGAGGTCGAAGGACCCGTCCGCAAAGGGCACGGATCGAATGTCAGCCTGCTGCAGGCGGATTCGGCCGCAGCGGCCGAGCGGCTGCCTTCGCCTGGGCCAACATGTCGGCCGAAACGTCGGCTCCGCACACGTCGAAGCGCCGGGCATCGAAATAGGGAAATAGCCGTCCTGTTCCGACCGGAATGTCGAGCACCGCGGAGCCTTCGGGAACGAACGCCAGGAGCTGCTCGATCGCGTCGTGCTCGGAGTCCCATTTCCGGCCCGCCCGGACGCGATCATATTCTTCGGCGGTCTGGCCGACGTACTTTGTGGCAACCTTGGCAAACGACAAAGCCCCGCTCCGCTCAGTCCAGCGTGCCGGGATGTTGCCAACACCGTTAACTCGCCAGTTACAAAGGACCAATGTCCGGCTTCGGCCGCGATGGGCGTGCACTCCAGTGCCAGCGGAGTTTGAGCCAAATCGGTACAGACATTGGGAATCGTTAAAGTGACGCCATTGTCATTCTCATCGACCTTTCCGCATGAATTGTGTCCGCGGCGACGGCGGAGTTGCCTCTCGCGGCCGAATTCGTTCGGAGGATGACGTTGCAGATCGATCGAAAGCTATCGGCCAAAGTCCTGAAGCGCGTGGGCCAGTTGCAACGGCTCGGCGCGCGAGGGCTAGTGCGCACCGCGTACGTCCGAACACTCGGTCCTTCGGTCTATTCGCTGACCGATCCGGCACGACGGATCGCTTCTCTATTCCACCGTCAAAAGGCGCTCAGCCGGGCGCTTTCGTTCCGTCTGGATAGCCTGAAGGAGCGGACCGCCAACCATGTCGAGCATGGGCCGCCGGGCTTCGCGATGGAGTTCGGGACCGAGGTCGGCCGCTTCGTTCAGACGCTGGAAGCCCTGCTCGACCTTGCGCGGCTGGGGTGCGCCGTGCCTCGAGTGGTGGCCATCGATTGGGACTCCCACGCGATCAGTCGTGGAAGACATCCCGGGCGCGTCGTTCCTCGAGCAATCGCGGAGCGGACCATTGCAGGACGAAGCGCTCGCCCGCGTCGAGGACGCCCTGACGGCCATTCACCGCGCCGGATACATTCTGGGCGAGGTCGGGCGCGACAGCATCCGCTTCAACGCAAGCGGTCAGCCCATCATTGTCGGCCTCCAGCACGCCATTCCGCTCGCCGGGCTGTCGCGCGACATGTCGGCCTATCTGCGCGATGCCGACAGGCGCGCGTTCAATACCCTCTTCGGAACCCGCCTGCTCACCGCCAGCCAACTCCGCAAGCTCCTCTCGCCGAGCGCGGCAATCCCGCGCGACAAGGTGCGCGGACGCTTTTCCGAAGTCTATGCGCCCGTCGTGATCCGCGACGACATCCGCTGGGGCAAGATCTGGAATACGGATCTCGGAATCGGACGGTGGAACTTCCTGATGAAGGAGCATCTTCCGATCCCCATCGGCGGAAGCGTTCTCGATCTCGGCAGCAACAACGGCTTCAACCCGCTGCAGATGTTGCGCGCCGGGGCGGCTTCGGCGGTCGGCGTCGAGATCGACGCGCGCGCCATAGAGCAGGCGAAGTTCCTGAAAGCGGCCTACGAATGGCTGGACAACCGCAGCGTACGATTTTCGATGCCTCCACGGCTCACAAGGCGATTTGCGATCGTTCGACCTTCCGCGGTTCGACGTCGTCACGGCTTTCTGCTCGCTCTATTATCTGCCCGATCCCGAGATCCGTGACCTCGTTCGCTACATCCGGACGCGGACCGATACGCTCGTCCTCCAATGCAACACGGATCGGCTGATCGACCGCGGAGGCGACGAGGAGACGTTTCGCAAGGCGTCGGTCGAATTCGCCGTCGAGGTTCTGGAGCAAGCGGGCTTCAGCGACCGGCAAATCATCGCGCCGCCGGGCTACAGCAGGCCCTTGGTGATCGGTCGGGTCTAGGCCGCGCGGACCGCCGCTTCGTCTTCACGAGTTCGCGGGATTTCGATTCGGGCGCACAATCCAGGCCTGGCGTCGCTCAACGTCAGCCGCCCGTCATGGAGCTCGGCGACGGCCCTGACCAGGCTCAGACCCAGGCCGTGCCCCTCGGTGTTGCGGCTGACCTCGAGCCGCGCGAAGCGCCTGGTCACGTTGGTGAGCTCACTTTTCGGGACGCCGGGGCCATCGTCGGCAACCTCGATCCGAATGATCTTGCTCTTGGCCGAGGCAGCCAGTCGAACGCTCGTGCCGGCGGGCGTGTGCCGCTGCGCGTTTTCGATGAGGTTCACGACTGCCTGCGCAAGCAAGTCGCTGTCGCCCTGGACCCTCAGTCCCGCATCGATCTTCCACGACAGAACTCGCCCGTCATCCTCGAAGGCGGCGGCATAGCTTTCGGCGAGTTCGGTCAGAAGGAAGGTCAGATCCACGGCGGCGAAATGGCGACGGGTCTCGCCGCTTTCGACTTCGGCGACGCGCAGGATCGCAGCGAACAGGGACAGCACTTCGTCCAGCTGGCGGACCGCATCGGTCAGAGGCGATTCCGAACCGGGGGCAGCGACTTCTCGCTCGAGCCGATTGCGCAGACGAGCGAGCGGTGTCCGAAGGTCGTGCGCGATGTCGCTCGACACCTGGCGCAGATTCTCGAGCAAGCCCTCGATCCGATCGAGCATCCGGTTGAGGGTCGCCGCAAGCTGGTCGAACTCGTCGTTGCGCGGCCCGATCGGCATCCGCCGCCGAATGTCGCCGCCGATGATCGCTTCCGCCGAGCTGCTGATCGAGTTCAGTCGCCGCTGGAGGTAGGAGCCAAGCAACACGGCTCCGCCGAAACCAACGATCAACAATACGATGAAGGCCAGACCGAAGACCGCGACGACGATCCGTTCGATGCCCTCGAGCCAGTCGCTGTCGACCGCGACGACGAGCCGCTCGCTCGGCGACAGGTCGACGGTGATCGCGCGCGCCCGGTCCGGCCCCTCGCGCGGGTCGTAGAAATCGATGGGCCGAAGCCCGAGCCGAGGGCGTTCGATCTGCAATGATCCCGCGGTCCGGCGTCCGTCGGGGGCGAAGACGGCGTAGAGCATCCGACTCGACGAGTGGGACGCTTCACGCGTGGCGATGTCCGCGGCGAGCTCGCTCTCTCCGCCCTGCGCGAATTCCTCGCGAAGGTCTTGAGCTTCGTTGGACACCATCGAATCGAGCTGACGCGCGAAGGCGGCATGGGTGACCGCAAAGACGATCGCCGCGAGCAGTGCCAGCCCGGCGACGTAGATGGCGAAATTGACGAAGGCGATGCGGTACGCCGCGCTCGACCGCCAGCTACGCATGGTCCGCCATGCGGTAGCCGACTCCGCGAACGGTTTCGATCAGGTCCGCCTTCCCGCCCTCGTTCAGTTTGGACCGAAGGCGACTGATGTGCGTATCGACGAGGTTCGTCTGCGGGTCGAAATGATAGTTCCACACACGCTCCAGCAGCATCGTGCGCGTGACGATCTTCCCGTCCTCGCGCATCAGTTCCTCGAGAAGGCGGAATTCGCGCGGCTGAAGCGTCACCGACTTTCCGTCGCGCGTCACCTGGCGCTTCAGCAAATCGACGACGAGATCGCCGTGGACAAGACGCGTCTGTTCGGTCGCCGCCGGCTTGCGACGCGCGAGTGCATTCACACGCGCGGCTAGCTCCGAAAATGCAAACGGCTTGACGAGATAATCGTCGGCGCCCGCCTCCAATCCGGCGACGCGGTCCTGGATCCTGCCCAGCGCCGTCAGGATCAGGACCGGAGTCTCAATACCCGAAAGGCGCGCGTTCCGCATGATGGAAAGCCCGTCGAGGCCCGGCAGCAAACGATCGAGGATCGCCACGTCGATCGGTTCGGTTGAAAGCAAATTCAAGGCCTCCGCGCCGTCGCCCGCCACCAGCACATCGTGACCCAACTCATCCAGCCCGCGCCGGATGAACTCCGCGGTTTCCTTGTCGTCCTCTGCAATCAGGACTCGCATCCGTGTCACGCCCCCGCGCCTCACTGGCCATGTCATGGGGCATGCAAAGCGCCCGGTCGATTGCCGCTTTTATACAGTTTCTCAATGTCGAAGGGATCAGGCCGAGCGAGATGGGCGGTTCTTGCGATAGATTGCGACCAGAATGAGAAGGAAGGCGAACAGCCGGATAAGATAGAGCGCGCCCTTCTCCTCGGTGGGGATTTGCGCCAGCGCAATCACGGTCTGACCCACTCCCAGAAGGACGAACGCCAGTGCGAAAGCAAGGAAAAGCTGCTCGCGTGTGCGCCGCCAGAAGCGGAAGAAGAACAAGGCGCAAGCGAAGAAGCCAAGGGCCGCCGCGCCGGAGAGGAAGTCATAGAGAACCACCTAGGATTCCTCCTCGATCTTGTAGATGAAGGCGAACAGCAGCGAGCAGCTCGCGGCGAGCGCCAGCAGCAGGCGGGGAAGCCGCAGATCAACGTCCCTGCTCGGCCAGACGACCAGGTCCAGCACCAGCACCAGATTGTTGAGCGCGAGGAAGACGAAGGAAACGCTGCTCCAAAGCAGCAGCGGCGCTCGCGAGCGACGGTAGCTGCGGCCGAGCAGCCACGCGCAAGCCGCGCTGGTCAGAAGGCAAAGGACGTAGACGGCGGCGGGAAAGACGTTCGTCATTTCAGTCCTTCCTCAACCTGAAAGCATCGGCGAAGGCCGTCACTCCGCCGGTGGACGCGGAGACAATGGCGCGCCGAACGGCATCGGGCCGACTGGCATAGAGCGCTTCGGTGCGCTCGACATGATCGGCGACATCCTCGTTCACGGGCTGATAGCGGACGCCCGCCTCGTCGCATGAGGCGAGACCGGCGGCGAGCAGCGAGCCGAGCGCATTGCTGACGACGAGATCGCTCGCCCGCATTGTCGTCACAAGCTCGGCCTGCCGCCAGGTTCGCGGATCGCTTTTGAGCACCAGCAGCAGTTCGAGCGCCCAGACGGATCGGAAGCTCGATGCGATGAACTTCAGAAGTTCTTGGTGGGAGCTCGTCACGAGCCCGTGAACGCCGCCAATTCCAGCATCGGGGCACCCTAGCCATTCCGGTTGCCACCTTGCAACCGGGCGCTCATGTCCACCGCGGCACGCATTTTTAGGAAGCGGAAACCGAAATCATCGATTATTGTGAATCACTTGGGCGGCCGGGGGGCCGCTTTGTTGCAACCCGGGCGGGGGGAGATAAGCCACACGGAGAGTTGAGTGAACATCCAGGCCCAACGGGACTTCATTGATCGCCGTCAACTCGTCAGCGCGCTTCGCGCGTTGCGTCGTGGTGACTTCAGCGTTCGCCTGCCCGAGGAAGTCGACGGCATAGACGGCGAGATCGCCACCCTCTTCAATGAAGTCGTCGGCATGAACAACTCGCTGACCAAGGAATTCGAGCGCCTTGCCAAGGTCGTCGGCAAGGAAGGCAAGATCACCCAGCGCGCCCGTGTCCGGGGAGCGACCGGCGGTTGGGACAGCAAGCTCCGGGCTATCAACGAATTGATCGACGACATGGTGCAGCCCACGGCCGAGGTTTCCCGAGTGATCGGCGCCGTCGCCAAGGGAGACCTGTCGCAAAGCATGACGGTCGAGATCGACGGCCGCGCCCTGCGCGGCGAGTTCCTGCGCATCGGCAAGGTCGTCAACACGATGGTCGAGCAGCTCGCGTCGTTCGCGTCTGAAGTGACGCGCGTCGCTCGCGAGGTCGGCACCGAAGGAAGCTCGGCGGTCAGGCCAAGGTGAAGGGCGTCGCCGGTACCTGGAAGGACCTTACCGACAACGTCAACGCGATGGCGACCAACCTGACCGGTCAGGTGCGCAACATCGCCGATGTGACGACGGCCGTCGCCAAGGGCGATTTGTCGAAGAAGATCACTGTCGAGGTGAGAGGCGAGATCCTCGAGCTCAAGAACACCATCAACACGATGGTGGATCAGCTCAATGCCTTCGCCGGCGAAGTGACGCGCGTCGCGCGCGAAGTGGGCACCGAAGGCAAGCTCGGCGGGCAGGCCCGGGTGGAAGGCGTCGCCGGCACGTGGAAGGACCTCACCGACAACGTCAACCTGATGGCCGACAATTTGACCGGTCAGGTGCGCAACATCGCCGAAGTGACCACGGCGGTCGCCAAGGGCGACCTGTCGAAGAAGATCACGGTCGACGTCAAAGGCGAGATTCTCGAGCTCAAGAACACCATCAACGTGATGGTCGACCAGCTCAACGGCTTCGCCTCCGAAGTCACCCGCGTCGCCCGCGAGGTTGGCACCGAGGGCAAGCTCGGCGGACAGGCGCAGGTGCCAGGAGTCGCCGGTACCTGGGCCGATCTCACCGACAATGTGAACCTGATGGCGGCCAACCTCACCGGCCAGGTTCGCAACATCGCCGAGGTGACGACCGCCGTCGCCCGCGGCGACCTGTCGAAGAAGATCACCGTCGACGTTCGCGGCGAGATCCTCGAGCTCAAGGACACCATCAACACGATGGTTGACCAGCTCAACTCCTTCGCGAGCGAAGTGACGCGCGTGGCCCGCGAAGTCGGTTCGGAAGGAAAGCTCGGTGGCCAGGCGCAGGTCGAAGGGGTCGGCGGCACCTGGGCCGACCTCACCGACAACGTCAACCTGATGGCCGACAATCTGACCGGCCAGGTCCGCAACATCGCCGAGGTGACGACCGCGGTCGCCAAGGGCGATCTGTCTAAGAAGATCACGGTCGACGTCAAAGGCGAGATCCTCGAGCTCAAGAACACGATCAACGTCATGGTCGATCAGCTCAACGGCTTCGCCTCGGAAGTGACTCGCGTGGCACGCGAAGTCGGCACCGAAGGAAAGCTCGGCGGCCAGGCGCAGGTCGAAGGGGTCGCCGGCACCTGGGCCGACCTTACCGACAACGTCAACCTGATGGCCGGCAATCTGACGGGCCAGGTCCGCAACATCGCCGAAGTGACGACCGCCGTCGCTCGAGGCGACTTGTCGAAGAAGATTACCGTCGACGTGAAGGGCGAAATCCTGGAGCTCAAGAACACCATCAACGTCATGGTCGATCAGCTCAACGGGTTCGCCTCGGAAGTGACCCGCGTGGCCCGCGAGGTCGGCACCGAAGGGAAGCTCGGCGGCCAGGCGCAGGTTCCGGGAGTCGGCGGCACCTGGAAGGACTTGACGGACAACGTCAACGCGATGGCCGCGAACCTCACGGGCCAGGTCCGCAACATCGCCGAAGTGACGACCGCGGTGGCGTCGGGCGACCTCTCCAAGAAGATCACCGTCGACGTGAAGGGCGAAATCCTCGAACTGAAGAACACCATCAACACCATGGTGGACCAGCTCAACGCCTTCGCCGGCGAGGTCACGCGCGTCGCGCGCGAGGTCGGCACCGAAGGCAAGCTCGGCGGTCAGGCGCAGGTGCGCGGAGTCGCCGGCACCTGGAAGGACCTCACCGACAACGTCAATTTGATGGCCGAAAACCTGACCGGTCAGGTGCGCAACATCGCCGATGTGACGACCGCGGTCGCCAAGGGCGACCTGTCGAAGAAGATTACGGTCGACGTGAAGGGCGAGATCCTCGCGCTCAAGAACACGATCAACACCATGGTCGATCAGCTCAACGCCTTCGCGTCCGAAGTCACCCGCGTCGCGCGTGAAGTCGGCACCGAAGGAAAGCTCGGCGGCCAGGCGCAGGTGCCCGGGGTCGGCGGCACGTGGAAGGACCTCACCGACAACGTCAACGTCATGGCGACCAACCTCACCAATCAGGTGCGCGGCATCGCCGAGGTCGTGACCGCGGTCGCGCAGGGCAACCTCAAGCGCAAGCTGGCCGTGGACGCGAAGGGCGAGATCGCCGCGCTCGCCGATACCATCAACTTCATGATCGATACGCTGTCGACCTTCGGCGACCAGGTCACCAACATGGCCCGCGAGGTCGGAATCGAGGGCAAGCTCGGCGGCCAGGCGCGCGTGCCCGGCGCCGCCGGCCTGTGGCGCGACCTCACCGACAACGTGAACCAGCTCGCGGCGAACCTGACCAACCAGGTGCGCTCGATCGCCGAAGTCGCGATCGCCGTGACCAAGGGCGACCTCACGCGCTCGATCGCCGTCGAGGCGTCGGGCGAGATCGCGGCGCTCAAGGACACGATCAACGAGATGATCCTGAACTTGAAGGAACAGACGCTCAAGAATGCGGAGCAGGATTGGCTCAAGACCAATCTCGCTCGCTTCAGCCGAATGCTCCAGGGTGAGCGCGATCTCGCGACGGTGTCGAACCTCATCATGTCGGAGCTCGCCCCGCTGGTGAACGCGCAGTACGGCGTCTTCTACGTCACCAAGCGCGAGGAAGACGAAACCAAGCTCGAGCTCGTCGCCAGCTATGGCGCCGAAACGCCGGCGCAGCTCAAGCAGGAGTTCCTCCTGCGTGAAGGCCTTATCGGGCAAGCGGCGGCGGACCGCAGGCCGATTCTGCTGAAGGACGTGCCGCCGGACTTCATCCGCATCGGCTCGGGGCTCGGCGATGCAAAACCCGCCAACGTCAACATTTTGCCGGCCTTGTTCGAGGACGAAGTCAAAGCGGTCATCGAGCTCGCCTCGTTCAACGAATTCAACGAGACGCACCAGAGCTTTCTCGACCAGCTCATGGAATCGGTCGGCATCGTTTTGAACACGATTGCCGCGACCATGCGCACCGAAGGCCTGCTCAAGCAGTCACAGCTTCTGACGCAGGAGCTGCAGGCGCGGCAAACCGAGCTGACGACCAAGCAGGAGGAGCTGCACAGCACCAACGAGGAGCTTCAGGACAAGGCCGTCGCCCTCGAGAATGAGAAACGCCAGGTCGAGGCCAAGAACCTCGAGATCGAAATGGCCCGGCGCGCGCTGGAGGAGAAAGCCGAACAGCTCGCGCTGACCTCGAAGTACAAGTCCGAGTTCCTGGCCAACATGAGCCATGAGCTGCGCACGCCGCTGAACTCGCTGCTCATCCTGTCGAAACTGCTCAGTGACAACACCCAGGGCAACCTCAATGACAAGCAGGTCGAGTTTGCCCGCACGATCAACTCGGCCGGGTCCGACCTCCTCAATCTCATCAACGACATCCTCGATTTGTCCAAGATCGAGTCCGGCACCGTGTCGATCGAGGTCGGCGAGATGCCGATGCAGCACCTGAAGCAGCATATGGAGCGGACCTTCCGTCAGCTGGCTTCCGACAAGGGACTGGATTTCAACGTCGACTTCGACCCGGAGCTGCCGGAGACCATCCGCACCGACGAGAAGCGCCTGCAGCAGGTTGTGCTCAACCTGTTGTCGAACGCGTTCAAGTTTACTTCGAAGGGCAGCGTCACGCTCGCCGTCCGCTCTGCGACAAGCGGATGGAGCCCGAGCCACCCGGTCCTTCGCAACGCCAGCCGCGCGATCGAGATCGCGGTCACCGACACCGGGATCGGAATTCCCCAGGAGAAGCAGAAGCTGATCTTCGAGGCGTTCCAGCAGGCCGACGGTACCACCAGCCGCAAATTTGGCGGCACCGGCCTCGGTCTCTCCATCAGCCGCGAGATCGCACGGCTGCTCGGCGGCGAGCTTCAAGTTCGCTCAAAGCCCGGCGACGGTTCGACCTTCAGCCTGTATGTGCCGTTGGAATCCGTCGCCGAGGGCGGCGCCGCGCTTCCGGGCACCACTGCGCGCTACGACAATAGCGGCGCCGTCGTCCCCTCCGCGCTTCCAGCGGGCTTTGAGGTGAACGACGACCGCGACGACCTCGGCAAAAGCCCGTTTGTGTTGATCGTCGAGGATGATGCGACCTTCGCATCGATTTTGCTCGATGCCGCGCATCAGGCCGATCTGAAGGGCGTCGTATCGGTCGCCGGGGCCGGCACCCTCACCATGGCGCGCAAGCTGCAGCCGTCGGCGATCACGCTGGACCTCGGTCTGGCGGACATCGACGGCTTCGTCCTGCTCGACCTGCTCAAGCATGATCCCGAGACCAGCCATATCCCGATCCATGTGATCTCGGGCGCGGATCGCAGTCAGGCGGCCCTCGCGCTCGGCGCGTTCGGGATCACCGAAAAGCCAGCCGAGCGCGACGACCTCGTTCGGGTGTTCGCCACGCTTCGCGACCATGCGAAAGGGCCCAAACCGCGCCGGAAGGCAAAGACCGCCGCGGCTCGACGGATGGCCGAGCTCGCCGGCTCGACGGTCCTGATCGTGGATGACGACATCCGCAACATCTTCTCGCTGACGAGCGTTCTCGAAAGCCATGACGTGGAAGTCCTCCACGCGGAGCGGGGAAAGGACGGGATCCTGATTCTTGAGCAGACTCCCGGAAGTCGACGTCGCGCTGATCGACATCATGATGCCGGAGATGGACGGGTACGAGACGATGAAGGCGGTCAGGAAGCGGCCCGAGCTTGCTGACCTGCCGCTGATTGCCGTGACCGCCAAGGCGATGAAGGGCGACCGCCAGAAGTGCCTCGACGCGGGCGCTTCCGACTATATCGCCAAGCCGGTCGACATCGAGCTGCTGCTCGCGCTGCTTCGGGTCTGGGTCGCGCGATCCCGCGACGCCTCGGCGCCCGATGCGGCGATGGAGGCCGCGGAGTAGGTGATGAACGTCTCCGTCGGAGAGATGCCCATGCAGGCCAGAGCCGATGCCGACGTTCTCATGGACGTCGAGCCGGAGCAGCCGCGTGTTCTCCTGGTCGACGACGACGAACGCAATCTGCTCGCCGTTTCGAGCACGCTCGAGGACCTCGGCGAAGTCGTGACGGCGCGGTCCGGCGAGGAGGCTCTTCGCCATCTCCTGAAGGGCGAGTTCGCCGTCATCCTGCTCGACGTCTACATGCCCGGGATGGACGGCTACGAAACCGCCCAGATCATCCGCAGCCGCGACCAGACCAAGGGCATCCCGATCGTCTTCCTGTCGGCCGTGAACAAGGAGGCCGAGCACCTCCTGCGCGGCTATGCGATGGGCGCGGTCGACTATGTCTTCAAGCCGGTCGACCCGGTCATCCTTCGATCCAAGGTCGCCGTCTTCGTCGACCTGTTCGCCAAGTCGAAGGAGGTCGAACGCAAAGCCCGCTACGAGCAGGCGCTTCTCGATGCGACTCTTCGCGCGAACTCGGAACGCCTGCGGGCCGAACAGGAGCTGCGCCGGGCCGAGCAACGGCAGGCCGCGATCATCCAATCGCTGCCGATGGTCCTCTATCTCGAACCCTGCGACCGCGTACCGAGGGCGCCGGATTATGTCAGCGGCGACCTTGAGGCGATCACCGGCTTTACCTTCGAGGAGGTGGCCAAGCGGCCCGAGATCTGGGTCGAGCGGCTCCATCCGGAAGATCGCGACCGGGTCCTGGCCGGCCTCGAGACGCGCCGGAGACCGGCCGATTCTCGGTCGAATATCGCTGGCAGGCCGCCGACGGCAATTACAGGCACTTCCTCGATCAGGCCGTCCTGCTCACGGATTCCGAGGGGCGCGCGATCGAATTCGCGGGCTCCCTCATGGACATCTCCGACCAGCGCTCATTGGAAAGCCAGCTGATCCAGGCCCAGAAAATGGATGCGATCGGCAAGCTGACCGGCGGAATCGCGCACGATTTCAACAATCTTCTCGCGGCGGTGATCGGCGGCCTCGGGCTCCTCGACAAGCGGCTGGAGCTCGAGGAGGAGCAACAACGGATTCTGTCGATGACCAGGCGGGCCGCCGAGCAGGGAAGCGAGCTGGTCCGGCGCCTGCTCGCCTTCGCCCGCCGCCAGACGCTCGAGCCGCAGGCGATCGACCTCGGCAGGCTTCGCGACGCGGTATGGGACCTCCTCACCCATACCCTCGGCGGCCTCGTCGAAATCGAGTGGCGAGCGAGCGAGAACGTGTGGCCGGCATTCGCGGACCAGGCGCAGCTCGAGCTCGCGCTCGTCAATCTCATCATCAATTCCCGCGATGCCATGCCCTCCGGCGGCACGGTCACGGTGGCGATGGAGAATGAGACGCTATCGGCGGCCAATTGGGCGGGCCTGCCGGCGGGCGACTATGTGCGCCTGACCGTGTCGGACACCGGGACCGGAATTGCGCCGGACCAGCTCGACAAGGTGATGGAGCCTTTCTTCACGACGAAGGAGCTCGGCAAGGGCAGCGGCCTCGGCCTCAGCATGGTGTACGGCTTCGCGAAACAGTCGAACGGCGCCTTTCGCCTGAGCAGCGACGTCGGCGTCGGCACCGTCACCGAATTATGGCTCCCCAGGTCCCCCCATGACGCGGCGGTCGTCGAGGAATTGGCTTCCCCCTCGGCGGGCCGCGTCACGCCGTCCAACATGCGGATCCTGTTGGTCGACGACCATGCCGAAGTGCGTTGCGCGACGGCGGCGGTGCTCGCGGATCTCGGGCATGAGATCGTCGAGGCGGCAAGCGGCGCCGATGCGCTCGAAGCCCTGAAAGCGGGCGACTGCGGCTACGACCTGATGATCAGCGATTATGCGATGCCGCACCTTTCGGGCACCGACTTCCTGCGGGAGGCGCGCAAGCTCTGCCCTGGCGTTCCGGCGCTGATCATCACCGGCTACGCCGAGGCCGAAGCGATCAGCGATCGCCCTCACGGTGTCGAGGTCCTGCAGAAGCCGTTCAGCCCGCGCGAGCTCGAGGATGCGCTCCACCGGGTGTGCGGCGATTGTCCTGTTGCCGATTGACCACTGCGCCGACGGTTTCCGCCACCCCGCGCCGGCGATGCGGCGGAGCGAGAACCCGATGGGCGCTTGGGTGGTTCCTACAGTCCCCAGTGGAATTGAAGGGCAACCTGTGCCTGAGCCTATCCGGACCGACGTGGACGAAGTAAGCGAGCGCCTGCAGGGCGGCATCGAGACCTGCCGCTCGGTCATCGAGAACTACCGGTCCTTGCTGACCGACACCCAACCTGCCGCGACCGTATTTCCGGCCGAAGCCGCCGGACCGCCGTGGAGGGAGAGCCGCCCGGCTGATCGATCGATCGCGGAACCGCCCTCGTCCGCCTTCTGTTGAGGGCGCGCATGGACGAGCAGGTGAAAGACCGGCCGAAAGGCTCGCTGATCAAGCCGCCGCCCGCCGCCGAGGCCTTCTATTCCGAAGTGATTCAGCTGATGGCCAGGTCGGAGATCCCGTTCCTGGTCTCGGGCACCTATGCGCTTTCAAGCTATACCGGCATCGATCGTCCGACCAAGGACGTCGACGTCTTCGCCAAGGCCGGCGACGCGCTGAAGATGCTGCATTTCTTCAAGGAGCACGGGTTCGACGTCGAAATGGTCGACGAGCGCTGGCTCGCTCGGATCACGCGCGGCAAATTGTTCGTCGATATCATCTACAACATGCCGACGGTGACGACCCACGTCACCGACGAGTGGTTCGCGGGCGCTCCGGAGGCCGAGCTGTTCGGCGCCAAGGTCGGCTGGTCCCGCCGACGCAGTTCATCTGGTCGAAGATCTTCGTCCAGGACCATCACCGCTATGACATGGCCGACGTCGCGCACATGATCCTCAAGTGCCACGACGGGATCGACTGGACGCAGCTCCTCGGCCACATGGAGCTCTACTGGGAAGTGCTGCTGATCGCGCTCCTCAACTTCCGCTTCGTCTACCCGAGCGAGCGCGAGGTGATCCCCGCGCTGGCTGATGGACGAGCTGCTCGAGCGGCTGCGCGACCAGAGGACGTCAAGGGGCCCGGCAAAAGGGTCTGTCGCGGCCGCATCTTCTCGCCGCGCGACTATGCGATGGATGTCGAGCAATGGGGCTTCTCCGAAGCCGTCGGCAATCTCGAAGAGCAATATGGCGAGTGAGACCGGCAAGCTCCGCGTCGCCGCGATCGGCGATCTGCACGTGATGGAAAACAGCGTCGCGCCCTACCGCGAGCTGTTCACCGAAATCTCGCGCGAGGCCGACGTGCTCGTGCTGTGCGGCGACCTCACCAACTTCGGCAAGACCCGCGAGGCCGAGATCCTCGCCGAGGACATCCGCTCCTGCTCGATCCCCGTCGTCGGCGTGCTCGGCAATCACGATTACGAATGCGGCCAGCCCGAGAAGGTGTGCTCAATCCTCCACGAGGCCGGGATGACGGTGCTCGACGAGCAGGCGATCGAGATCGAGGGCGTCGGCTTTGCCGGCGTGAAGGGCTTCCTCGGCGGGTTCGGGCGTGGCGAGCTCGCGCCGTTCGGCGAGCCGATCGTCAAGGCGTTCGTCGATGAAGTGCTGAACGAAGCGCGCAAGCTGGAGAACCAGCTTCGGACCTGCGAACCGACCGCAGCGTCGCCGTCCTCCATTATTCGCCGATCGCCGAAACGCTCGAAGGCGAGCCGCCCGCGATCCTGCAATATCTCGGATCGCAGCGCCTGTGCGAGCCGATCGACCGCTTCGACCATGTGAAAGCGGTGGTCCACGGCCACGCCCACCACGGCACCTACGAAGGCCGAACGCCGCTCGGCAAGCCGGTCTATAATGTCGCGCAGTTCGTTCTGATGCCGCTGTTCGGCAGCAATAATCGTCCTCGAAGTCTAGGACCGGGCCACCATGGGGGAATTCAATTTCGCCGACCTGCTGCCCTTCATCGCCGTCGGCATCGCCGCGCAAATCGTCGACGGCGCACTGGGCATGGCGTTCGGAGTCATCTCCAACACCTTCTGATCAGCCTCGGGGTCGCGCCGGCCGCGGCCTCGGCCGGCGTCCACACGGTCGAAACCTTCACCACGTGCGTCTCGGGCATCAGCCACATCGCGCACCGCAACGTGGACTGGAAGCTCCTCGCCCGCCTCACCTTGCCGGGCATGGTCGGGGCAGCGACTCGGCGCCTATCGTCCTGACCCAGATCGACGGCGCGACCGCAAAGCCGTTCGTGCTCGGCTATCTTGGCGCTCATCGGCCTTTCCTGGTCTGGCGCGGCGTCCGCTACCCGCCGGAGCACCGCCCGGCGAAAATCGTCGAGCCGCTCGCGCCTTGCCGGCGGCTTCCTCGACGCGGCCGGCGGCGGCGGCTGGGGGCCGGTGGTCACCGGTAACCTCCTCGTCCAGGGAGCCGATCCTCGCCGGACCATCGGCTCGGTCAACAGCAGCCGAGTTCCTCGTCACGCTGACCTCGGCGCGCGACATTCATCGCCGCCCTCGGGTTCGCCGCATTCACCGATCGCCACCGTTGGCCTGTCTGATCGGGGGCGTTCTCGCCGCGCCCGTGGGTGCGTGGCTCGTCAAGCGCGTCTCGCCCAAGCCGCTGCTGATCTTGGTGGGCATCCTGCTGACCCTGACGAGCGCCTACGGAATCTACCGGGCCCTCGCCTGAAACCGCAATCGGGGAGAATAGGATGTTTGCTCTGCCGCCCATCGACGCGGGCGTCGAATTGGTCGTCTCCAGCCGCGGAATGTCGAAGGGCATCAGGCAATCCGACGAGCCCCAGGTCATCCCCAAAGCCTATGTGCAGATCGGCGGGGTTCAGATTGGGGGCCAGTGGAAGAACGTGACTTCGTCCACCGCGGATGGCGAAGCGGCCGCATTCTTCAGCGCAAGCCGAAAGTTCGGGTCGCTGTCCGTGACCGTGGGCGCGGCCTACAAGTTCCAGACGGCAGCAAAAGGCGGCACTGACACGAACTCGTTGGAGTTTACGAGCGCGGTGTCCCAGAAGGTGGGGCGCCTCTCGGTCAAGGTCGGCGCCACCTACAGTCCCGACGATCTCGGCCGGGCGAAGCGATCGCTCTATGTGGAGGGCGGACCTGCTTTCGACCTTACGAAAACGATGAAACTCTCGGCGGGCATAGGCCGGCGATCGCGCGAGAACGGTCCCAACTATCTCTCCATGAATGCCGGGGCGACGAAAACTTTCTTTCGCTCATTTGCGGTCGACTTCCGCTACTATCGCACCAGCCGGAGCGAGCTCGGCGACGTCTATCGCCAGCGCATCGTCATCGCTGGCCGCTGGTCGTTCTGAGGCACGGCCTCAGCCTTCCTTCCCCGAACCTCCTTGCGCCCATCGGGCGTCGCCTAACTGCGCCCTTTTTCCTCGCCCGGGATCGGAGTTGGCGTGTCGAGGGCCTCGATGACGTAAAGGCGCTTCACGAGCACGTAGCCGACCACCGTGAGCGGCGCCGCGAACAGGATGCCGATCGCGCCGAACAAGACGGCGAACGCAAGCAGGGAGAAGAGCAGCACGACCGCGGGAACGTCGACCGCATATTGCTGGATGACAGGCTGGATCAGATAGGCTTCGGCGTGTTGGACGAAGACGTACATCAGCGTCGTCCACAGCGCGAGCTCGGGGCTCTGCACCAGCGCGATGAGGATGGCCGGGACCGCCGCCAGGATCGGGCCGGCGAACGGGATGAACTCGAAGAAGCCGGCAAGGATCGCCAGCACGAGCCATGATTGCACGCCGAGCAGCCACAGTCCGACGCCGGTCATGGTGCCGATGACGAGCATGGCGATGAGCTCGCCCTTCAGCCACAGCCGCAGCGCTCGCTCGGACTCGTCCATCGCCTGCGCCAAAAGGCTGCGCCGCGCCTCGGGGATGAGCTTGATCGCGCCGGTGCGGTAGAAGCGCGGCTGGGAAGCGAGGAACACGCCGCCGAAGAAGACGATGAGGAAATTGGCGATGATCCCGCCCGCGGTCGACAGCCAGTTCCCGAACCGCGAGACGAGCGTGCTGCCGTTCTGGTGAAGCTGGGTCGATCCAGGTCATGAACGGATGCGCCAGCCCGTAGCTTGCGAGCCACTGATCGACCTGGTCGAGCGCGCGCGGCAACGTCTGCGTCAGGGCGTCGGTCTGCGCGACGATCTGCTGGCCGAGCAGCCAGCCGATCCCGGCGAAGACAGCCACGAGCAGGAGAACCGCCAGCAGAACCGCTACCCCGTCGGGAAGTCGAAGATGCTTCGAAAACGGCTCGGCGATCGCGCGGATTACGGTGCCGATCACGACCGCTCCGAACAACAGGATGAGAACCGTCCGCAGCTGCCACAGCAGAAGCGCAAGCGCGGCGAGGGCAATGACGATCAGCGCCCGGCGCACGAACGTCGGGTCGCCTCCCGATTGCTTCACGTTAGCCACGGCGGTCCAGCGCTTACGCCGCCGAAGCGTTCCGATCGGCTATTCCGTGCCGCTTCCCGGTTCCACCTGCGCGCGATGGAGCTTGGCGGTCGTCGCATCGGTCATCAGTCCGCCGCGGCGACCTCGAGCTTGTTCTTGAGGCCGTAGATGACCGCCGGCTCGCCGCTCTTCATCGCCTCCCAGCCGGCCTTCGCGACATCGGCGGGGTCGGCCTTCTTCGCCTGGCCGGCCTTGGTGTCTTCGAGCTCCGCGCGGTGGAAGAACTCGGTTTCGGTCACGCCCGGCTTCAAACAGGTGACGGTGACGCCGCTGTCGCTGATCTCTTCGTTCAGCGCGGCCGCGAAGCTGTCGATGAAGGCCTTGGAGCCGTTGTAGACCGCCTGGAAGGCGCCCGCGAGATGGCCCGCGACCGAGCCGGTGATCAGCACCCTGCCCTCGCCGCGCTCGACCATTCGCTGGACGATCGGCTGGATCAGCAGCAACGTGCCGGTGACGTTGGTGTTGATGATGTGCTCCCATTCATCGGGCGACTGATCGAGAAATCCATGGCCGAGGCCATGGCCGGCATTGGCGACGAGGACGTCCACCTGGCGGTCGCCGACGCGCTCCAGCAGTTGATTGACGCCATTCTTCGTCGCGAGGTCTGCTTCGACCTCCTCGACCTCCACTCCCATTTCCCTGAGCGCGGGCCCGGCCTCGACAAACGGGGTATCGGCGGCGACGACGAGGTCGTAGCCGTCCGCCGCGGCGAGCTTCGCCAGCTCGAGCCCGATCCCGCTCGACGCTCCGGTGACGATCGCGAGTTTAGGCGAGCTCATGCTGCTCTTCCTTCCGTTCCTGCTTCGGAATGGCCATTTCGGTCTTGAGGACGATCTTGGTGTATTGGTCCTGGTCGTCGTGCCAGTGCCTGTACATCTCGCGCGCCTGCTCGAGCGGCGCGTGGTGCGAGATCAGGAAGGTCGTGTCGATCTTTCCCTGCTCGATCATCTCGAGCAGCGGTTTGGTGTATTTCTGGACGTGCGTCTGGCCCTGCCTGATGGTCAGGCCCTTCTCCATCATCTGGCCGAGCGGGAACTTGTCGGCGAACCCGCCATAGACGCCCGGAATCGAGACCCGCCCGCCCTTTCGGCAGGCCATGATCATCTGCCGAAGCGCGTGCGGCCGCTCGGTGCCAAGGAAGGTGTGGGCCTTCACGGTGTCGACGATATTGTCGATGGTGAGGCCGTGGCTCTCCATTCCGACGCAGTCGATGCACGCGTCCGGACCGATCCCGCCGGTCATCTCGTCGAGCGCCTCGCGCACGTCGACCTCGCGATAGTCGAGGATCTCGGCGCCGAGCTGCTTCGCGAGCTCGAGCCGATGCGGATAATGGTCGATGGCGATCACCCGGTGCGCGCCCATGATCAGCGCCGACTGGATCGCGAACAGCCCGACCGGACCGCAGCCCCACACGGCGATCGTATCGCCGGGCTCGATCTCGGCATTCTCGGCGCCCATCCAGCCGGTCGGCAGGATGTCGCTTAGGAACAGAACCTGATCGTCTTCGAGATGATCGGGAACGACGATCGGACCGACGTCGGAATAGGGCACGCGGACATATTCGGCCTGCCCGCCGGCATAGCCGCCGGTGAGGTGCGCATAGCCGAACGCCGCGCCCATCGGGTGGCCCATCAGCAGCCGCGAGGCGTCGAACGTCTCGGCGGGGTTGCTGTTGTCGCAGGCGCTATATTGCTGCTTCTTGCAGAAGAAGCAGTCGCCGCAGCTGATCGTGAAGGGCACGACGACGCGCTGCCCCTTTTCGAGCGTGCTCTTGGGGCCGACCTCGACGACCTCGCCCATGAATTCGTGACCGAGAATGTCGCCGGCGCGCAGAGTGGGGATGTAGCCGTCGTAGAGATGCAGATCGGACCCGCAGATCGCGGTCGAGGTGACTCGGAGGACCGCGTCGCGGGGATTGACGATCTCGGGATCGGGGACGGTCTCGACGCGGACGTCATGCCGGCCATGCCAGGTCAGTGCGCGCATCGATCGTCTCCTAGATCCTGGGCTCGGTCGGGGATTCGCCGCTTCGGCCCGACGGCGATGCATTGGTCGCGATCTCGCCGGTCTCCATCAGCGACTTGAAGCGGTGAAGATCACGACGCGACTGGATCTTCGGCTCGCGCTGGAACAGCTTGGCGATTCCCTTGCCGACGATTCCGGCCGGCGGATCGTAGCGCAGGATGAGGCGCACCATCGTTCCGCGGCCGGGGCCGGCGTCGAGGAATTCGACACGGCCTTCGGTGTTGATTTCGGATTCCGGCTCGCTTGCCCAGGCGATGCGTTCGCCCGCCTTCTCATCGGTGATCCGTGTCACCAGTTCGACGGAGCTCCCGCCAGGCGCCTTGATCGTCCAGCGCGAGCGCCCGTCGTCGATCTTCTCGACGCTTTCGACATTCTCCATGAAACGCGGGAAGCGCGTGAAATCGCGCCATTGCTCGAACAGCTCTTCGCGCGGCCGGCCGATCGTGACCGTATTGCCGAGAAGATCCGCGTCGTAGCGGCTGGTCCCGCGGCGCCAGACGTGGTCGGGCGCATCGCTGATATCCTCGATCGGAGCACCGCTGCTCCCGGTGCGCCGACTCAAAAGAAAGGCCGCGGTTCCCGCCGCGGCGGCGAGACCCGCACCGATCAGGGCGCGCTGCGTTGTGACATTCCGTGCCGCCATCGAACACCTCCGTCGCGTCGGGAGGTCAACCGGGACCGCTGTTTCCGGTTCCTACGGCTGTTGCCAGTTTTCGAGGATTTCGACGAAGCGGGACAGCCACGCGTTCGTCTGGTGCCCGTCGACGACCCGGTGATCGATCGTCAGCGTCACATAGGCCATCGGCCGCACGATGATCGCATCCTGCCCGGCGACCTCGCGGACGACGACGCGCTTCTCGAGCTTGCCGACGCCGAGGATCGCCGCCTGGCCCTGGTGCAGGATGATCGGCGCGGCGAGCAGCGAGCCCGACACGCCGTGGTTGGAGATGGTGAAGCTTCCGCCGGCAACGTCGGAGCGGTCGAGCTTGGCCTCGCGCGCGCGGCGAGTGAGATCGTCGAGCCGGCCGCCGATTTGCTCGAGGCTGAGGTTGCCTGCGTCCTTGACGACGGGGACGACGAGCCCCTTGGCGCCGAGCGCGGTGCCGACGCCGATGTCGATGGTCGGCGAGATGGCGATGCGATCCTTCTCCCAACGTCCGTTGATCGCGGGCGCGACCGCCATCGCTTCGGCTGCCGCCTTGACGATGTAGGCGGTATAGCTGAGCTTCACGCCCCGCTGCGCCAGTGCCGCCTTGTGCGCGGCAACGGCGGAGAAGTCGGCTTCGAACACCGCCGTGACGTGCGGCGCTTCGCTGACCGCGCGGACCATGTTCTCGGCGATCGTCAGCCGCATCCGGTCGTGCGGGATATCCTGCGCGGAGAACTGACGCGGCTGCGCTGTTGCCGCCTCGCCGACGCTCACTACTGTCGCCGAAGCAACCGCGCGGTCGACATCCTCGCGAGTCACGCGGCCGTTGCGACCGGTGCCCTCAATGCGCGCGGGATCGATGCCATTCTGCAGGCACGCCCGGCGGACCGAGGGGGACAGGCGAGTTTCGCCCTCCCTGTTCCCCAGCACAGGCCGGGGTCCAGGAGCGGCGTCAGCCGCTTCATCGGCCGAACGGGGCGCAGGCTTTGCCTCCTGGGTCCCGGCCTTCGCCGGGGTACTCCTGGTGCTGATCCTCGCCAGCAATGCTCCGGGGACGGCGTCAGCGTCGGTTTCGAGCACGATCTCCGCCAGCACCCCCGCGACCGGCGCCGGCACTTCCTGGGTCACCTTGTCGGTCTCGAGCTCGACGAGCGGATCATTCTCCGCAACGGCGTCCCCGACCTGCTTCAACCAGGCGCGCACAACGGCCTTGGTGCCTTCCTGCTCGTCGGGAACGCGGACGTCGATCAAGTCAGAACCCCACCAGGCGCTCGATCTCGGCGCGGATGCTCGCCGGGCTTGGCAGCGCCCATTCCATCAGCTTGGGATGATGCGGGCTGGGGATATCGGGCATGGTCACGCGAGCGACCGGCGCATCAAGGTCGAGGAAGGCTTCGTCGGCGACCACTGCGGCGATCTCCGCGCCGAAGCCGCCGGTGCGCAAGTCCTCGTGCACGATCAGGCAGCGGCGCGTGCGTCGGACGCTCTCGAGCACCATGTCCTTGTCCCACGGCTGGAGTGTGCGCAGGTCGATAACGTCGGCGCTGAACTCCTCGGCCGCCGCCTCGCAGCGCGGCACCATCGCGCCCCAGGTGACGATGGTGATCCGGTCACCCTCGCGAGTCTTCTTGGCCCGCCCGAACGGCAGCACAAAATCGTCACCCGGCCAGGGCCTCCGTGCCCAGGCATCGTCGAGCATCGCGCGATGTTCGAAGAACAGCACCGGATCGTTGCCGCGAAGGCTGCCGCGCAGAAGGCCGACCGCGTCCTCGGCATTGGACGGCACCGCGACTTTCCAGCCGGGATTGTGCACGAACTCGACTTCGTTGGTCATCGAGTGCCACGGGTCGCCGCACTTGAAGAACCCGCCGGGCACGCGGAGCACCATCGGCGCCGCGAAGCGGTTGTTCGTGCGCCAGCGCATCGTGCCGGCGTCGTGGATCTGCTCGGTTGCGGGCTCGGCATATTTGCGGAACTGGATTTCGGGCACGGGCATCAGCCCGGCGAGCGCCATGCCCACGGCGCGGCCGACAATGCCCTCCTCATTGAGGCTGGTGTCGAACACGCGCTCACGTCCGAATTTGTGCTGGAGGCCCAGCGTCACCGCATGGACGCCACCCTTCGGACCGACGTCCTCGCCAAACACCAGCACGCGCGGGTTGGCGTCGAGCTCCTGGTCGAGCACACGGCGGATCGCGGTGACCATGTTGATGCGCTGCCCCTCCGACCTTGCCTCCTCGGTCGATGGCGGCGGTTGGTAGCCACTGTTCCACAGCCCGCCGACTTGCTGCATCTTGTCTTCGTAGAAAACGTTGCTCGTCACGTCCTCGGGCGAGGAAACGCCGCGCGCCTCCGCTTCGGCGACCGCGGCCTGTACCTGCCATGAAGTTTCGCGCTCGAGGTCGGCCCATTGCTCCTCGCCGAGCTCGAACCGCGAGACATGCTCCTTCAGCTTGGGCAGCGGATCGCGCGCCCATTCGGCTTCAATCTCTGCTTCGCTCTTGTAGGCCTGCGTGTCCTGCGCGCTGTGGCCTTCGAGCCGGGGCACGGTCAGCCGCAGAAGCACAGGCGCGCGATGCTCGCGGACATGGCTGACGGCCTTGTCGACCAGGATTGCCGCTTCCGCGGGGTCGGTGCCGTCGCCGTTGAAGATCGTAAGCCCGGCGAAGCCCGCCAGGTTCGCGGCGATGTCCTTGCCCGGTGTCTGATATTCGGACGGGACGGAGATGCCGTAGCCATTGTCCTCAATGTAGATGAGCAAAGGCAATTGTTGCGTCGAAGCAATAGTTAGTGCAGACCAAAATCCTCCCGTCGCGCAGCTCGCATCGCCGCCGAGCACGACCGCGATCGCATCGAGCGGCCCTTCCTTCAGAACGTGGTTCTTGTAGGCGATCGCCTGCGCCCATCCGGCAGCCGGCGTATATTGCGCGCCGACCCCGCCGCACATCGGCAGCGCGTGAGGCCCGTCGGGGTTCGGATAATTGAACACGACGCCGATATCGCGGCCGTCGGAGTAGCCGCCCGCCAGCCCCATCCCCGACCCGAGCGCGTCGGCGAGCGGCACGCCGAGCGAAAGCAGGAGCGGCCGCGACCGATAATAGCCGAAAACGCCGTCGCCATCCTTGAGCCGCAAGCCCAGAAGCACCTGCGCCATGTCATGACCGCGAGCGCTGAACTGGTAGAGGACCTTCCTTTGAGGAACGAGCTCCTGCTCCTCGACCCGGTCCAACTCGCGGCTGGTGAGCACCAGTTTTGCGACCTCCCGCCAATCGACTTGCAAAGACACTTTGCCCGGGTCGCGGTCGGCCATGGTCAGGCGTCCATCGCCTCGACCACGGCGGCGATAAATCGGTCGATCTGCGCATCGCCCATGCCGACGACGTTGAAGCGCCCCGAATTGGCCATGTAGATCGCCTGGTCCTCGCGCAGCTTCAGCACCTGCTCCTTCGACAGAGGAAGCATCGAGAACATGCCGAACTGGCGGCCGATGAACGCCAGCCGCGGGTCGGCGGCGGCGATGCGCTGGCGCACCGAATTGATCCGGTCGCGCATCGCGGCAAGCTCGACCAGCCAGCGCGCGTGCAGCTCCGGATCGTCGAGCACGATATGAACGGCCGCAGCGCCATGGTCGGGCGGCATCGACCACATTTCGCGCGCGCGCTGGTACACGTGCGCCATCGCCGTCGCGGTCGCGTCCTTCGTCCCGGCCTTCACCCAGAGCGAGCCGACGCGATCACGGTAAACGCTGAAATTCTTGTCGCAGCTCTGGGCGACGATCACCTCGTCACAGCTGTCGAGCATCAGTCGGACGCCATAGGCATCCTCGTCGAGACCGCGGCCGAAGCCCTGATAGGCGATATCGATGAAGGGGAAGAGCCCGCGCTCAACCACCACGTCGCGGACCTGACGCCATTGCGCTTCGTCGAGGTCGGCCCCGGTCGGGTTGTGGCAGCAGCCGTGGAGCAGCGCGACGTCGCCGGGCTCGCCCGAACGCAACGCGTCGAGCATATCCTCGAAGCGGATCGCGCCCTGCCCGCGCTCGTAATAAGGATATTCGACCGCCGTCAGCCCGACCGCGCGGACAATCGGCGGATGGTTGGGCCAGGTCGGGGCACCGATGAGCACGCGCGCCTGCGGGTTGGCGGTGGCGATGAGCTCGAAGCCGAGCCGGAGCGCGCCGCAGCCGCCCGGCGTCTGAAGCCCGGCGATACGGTCGTCACCCGCATGCTCGCCGAGCAGGATGGGTCGCAGCAACTCGGTGAAGCGCTTGTCGCCGGCGCTGCCGAGATAGGCCTTGGTCACTTGCGTATCGACAAGCCGTTGCTCGGCTGCCTTGATGACCTTGAGGATCGGCGTGTTGCCGGCCCCGTCGCGGAACACGCCGACTCCGACGTCGATTTTGTCGGGCCGCGGGTCGGCGTCGCACAGCGCGATGAGCGCCAGGAGCGAATCGTTCACGACGGGCGGAAG
Source organism: uncultured Alphaproteobacteria bacterium (assembly GCA_963831215.1). Taxonomy (GTDB): domain Bacteria; phylum Pseudomonadota; class Alphaproteobacteria; order Sphingomonadales; family Sphingomonadaceae; genus Sphingomicrobium. Next base: position 72,140 of record CAWHPM010000012.1, read on the forward strand.
ATCGGCAAGGCCGCGGGCCTTCACGTCGGTTCGGTCCAGCATGGGAAGGCGATTAGCGCACTGCCCATCAATCGTCATCCCCGCGAAAGCGGGGACCCAGTACTTCTTGTGCTTCGCTGCGCTCCCGCTTTCGCGGGAGTGACGAGTGAGAGCTTAAGCGTCGTAATCCACCGCGACGCCATCGCCGATCGGAACAGACTGGCAGGTCAGCACATAACCTTCAGCGACTTCCTCGTCGGTAAGGCCGTAGTGCACCGCCATTTCGACCTTGCCGCTGGTCACCTTCGCCCGGCAGGTGGCGCACACGCCCGCCTTGCAAGCGAAAGGCGCCTGAAGTCCCGACGCACGCGCGCTGTCGAGGATATTGCCGGCGGTGAACGGAACACGGCGCGTGCGGCCGTCGAGCGTGACGGCGACGCCGACGCCCTCCGCCTGAGTTTGGAGCTGCGCCATTTCCCTGATGAGCGCGCCCGCTGGACGATCGGCGGTGAAGCGCTCGATGTGAACACGCTCCTTGGGGATGTTACGGTCGAGCAGCGCACCTTCCGCCGCGTCCATCATCGGACCGGGTCCGCAGATGAACCAGCCGTCGACCTCAGTCGCGTCCGGGACGAGCGCCGGGATTGCCTCCTCCAGTCGTTCACGGGTCAGCATTCCGTTGAACAGCTCAATGTCCTGATCCTCGGCGTCAAGGAAATGATAGATTTCCAGCCGCCCCAGATACTTGTCCTTCAGCCCTGCCAAAGCTTCGAGGAAGATGATCGAGCTGCTGTCGCGGTTGCCGTAAAGCAAGGTGAACCGGCTCCGCGGCTCTTCGCGAAGGAGGGTCTTGATCAGCGACACGACCGGGGTGATTCCCGATCCGCCGGCGATGCCGACCAGATGGCGCGCTCTCGCCGGCTCAAAATCGGTGGTGAAGCTGCCGTGCGGCACCATCACCTCCAGCGTATCGCCGGCCTTCAGCTCGTCACCGACCCAGTTTGAAAAAACCCCGCCGCCGATCCGCTTGACGGTCACCATCCAGTCGCTCTCGGCAGGCGCCGTGCAGAGCGAATAATTGCGCCGCACCTCCTCGCCGCCGATGGTCGCCCTCAACGTCAAATGCTGTCCGGCTGAGAAGGCGAATTCGTCGCGCAATTCGGGCGGGATCTCGAAGCGGATCGAATTGGCTTCGGCGGTCTCGGGCACGATTTCCGCCACCCGCAGCGGATGGAAACGAACACTCATCCTACCAGGTCGCGTCGGGATAAGTGCGCGGCAGGAATTGCATCACGGCGAGCAGATGGCCGAGATGCTCGCTGTGGTGACCGCGGCGGCCGCCGAGGATCGGCCGCTGGTCGGCGGGCGGTTCGAGCTGCGCCTCGGCGAGCACCTGCGCGATCGCCGAGCGATATTCCTGTTCGAACTCGCGAGGATCGGGCGCAATCCCCGCGTCAATCACCGCCTGCAGGTTCTCGTCAACCTCGAACAGTTCGGGCACGAAGCGCCAGCACCAGTCGAGCCCTTCCACAATGCGCTTCGTGCTTTCCTCGGTCCCGTCGCCGAGCCGGATGGTCCATTCCGAGGCGAGATCCCGGTGATAGGCGACCTCTTTCACGGCCTTGTGCGCGAATTCGGACAGGAACTTGTCGCTGGACTCCTGCAGTCGCTGCAGCAGCATGTGCTGCCAGCTCGTGTAGAGCAGGTGCCGTGCGATCGTCTGCGCGAAGTCACCGTTGGGCTGCTCGACGAGCAGGCAGTTGCGGAAGTCGAGTACGTCGCGATGAAAAGCGAGCTGGTCGCCGTCGCCCGCCTCGTTCAGCAGCAGCGTCGCCTGCCCGACGAGGTCGAGCGCGAGATTGGCGAGGCTGATGTCGACCTCGAGCACCGGCCCGTGCCCGCACCATTCGGACAAGCGCTGCCCGAGCACGAGCGCGTCGTCGCCGAGGCGAAGCAAGTAATCGTAGTGCGCAGGCTCGCGATCGCCCACCGCACGTGCATCGAACACGCCCGCGCCGGTCGCACCTTTCGGAACGTCGATGGGCGGCAAGGACGCCATCAAATGTGCTTCACCTCGTCGGGGATGTCGTAGAAGGTCGGATGGCGGTAGATCTTGCTCTCCGCCGGCTCGAACAGCTCGCCGGCGTCGTCAGGGTCGCTGGCGACGATCTCGCGCCGACGGCACGACCCACAAGCTCACGCCTTCGAGGCGCCGCGTGTAGGTGTCGCGCGCGTGGGCCAGCGCGAGCTCCGCGTCAGGAGCATGAACGCTGCCAACATGCCGATGGCTAAGACCGCCCTTGGCACGGACGAAGACTTCCCAGAGCGGCCAGTCACTAGACGACATCCTACCCCGTCACCCCCGCGGAAGCGGGGGTCCCGCTTCCCTCATGCAAAAAGAAAGAACAAGCGGGATTCCCGCCTGCGCGGGAACGACGAAAGATGAAGCTCAAGCCGCTTTCCTCGCGCGGCGCTTCTCTTCATGAGCCGACGCTGCCTCGCGGACCCACGCCCCGTTGTCCCAAGCGTCGCGTCGCGCCTTCATCCGCTCCTTGGCAACCGGGCCCTCGCCGCGGACGACCGCGTAGAACTCTTCCCAGTCGATCTCGCCGAAGTCATAGCCGCCCTTCTCCGCGTTCCACTCGAGGTCCGCATCCGGCACCTTCAGCCCGAGGAAGTCCGCCTGCGGGACGGTGATATCCACGAACTTCTGGCGTAGCTCGTCATTGGTCTCGCGCTTGATCCGCCAGCGCATCGACTGCGCCGTGTTGGGGCTGTCGGCGTCCGGCGGGCCGAACATCATCAGGCTCGGCCACCACCAGCGGTTGAGCGCGTCCTGCGCCATCCGCTTCTGCTCGGGCGTGCCGTTCGCGAGCGCAATCATGATCTCGTAGCCCTGGCGCTGGTGGAAGCTCTCTTCCTTGCACACCCGAACCATCGCCCGGGCATAGGGTCCGTAACTCGTCCGCTGCAGCGGCACCTGGTTCATGATCGCGGCGCCGTCGACGAGCCAGCCGATCGCGCCGATGTCGGCCCAGGTCAGCGTCGGATAATTGAAGATCGTCGAGTATTTCGCCTTCCCGGAATGCAGCGCCTCGACCATCTGCTCGCGGCTGGTGCCGAGCGTCTCCGCCGCGCAATAAAGGTAGAGCCCGTGCCCCGCCTCGTCCTGCACCTTCGCAAGCAGGATCGCCTTGCGCCGGAGCGAGGGCGCGCGAGTGATCCAGTTGCCCTCGGGCAGCATGCCGACGATCTCCGAATGGGCGTGCTGCGATATTTGCCGGGTCAGCGTTCGACGATAAGCCTCGGGCATCCAGTCCTTCGGCTCGATGAAGTCGTCGGCGGCAACCCGCGCCTCGAACGCCTCGAGGAGCGCGGGATCTTCGAGAGTTTCGATCTTCGCCGTCTTCTGAAGCTCGGTGGTGTACATGGGTGCGATGTAGTCCGTGGCGCCTTAACGTTCAAATCTCGACGACGGCTCCGCCGAGCGTCCGCGAATAACCTGTGAACTCCGCGACAGTCCGGCCGTCTCCTGCCTGGACCGCAACGCGAGTCACCCCGGCTCGTCCCTCGCGCGCCACCTCCATCGCTTCGGCGATCAGCGTTTCGCCTTCGCGCACCTTGTCGAGGAAGACGATCGACGCCTGCGCGGCCATGCTCGCATGGTTGGCGCCGTTGCAGACGTAAGCGAAGGCGCTGTCGGCAAGCGCGAAGATCATGCCGCCGTGGGCGAAGCCGTGGCCGTTGAGCATGTCGGCGCGGACGACCATCGAGACGCGGGCATAATCCTCGCGCACCTCCTCGATCTTGAGGTCCCAGGCTGGGCCGGTCCCTTCGGCTGCGAGCATTGCATGCGCGACCCGGTTCGCGAGTTCGTCTGGATTTCATGCCTTCCTCCGTCATGCTGAACTTGTTTCAGCATCCATTTTGTTCGTAGGGCAATCGGGTCTCCAGAATGGACCCTGAAACAAGTTCAGGGTGACGGGAGTGAGTTCCGTGCCCGACTACGAAACCATCCAGTTCGAACCCGGCACGGTCGCGCGGATCACGCTCGACCGTCCCGACCGGCTCAACAGCTTCACGGCGCGGATGCACGCTGAGCTGCGCGATGCCCTTGCGAGCCTCGGCGAGGCTCGCGTCGTCGTGTTCACGGGCGCGGGGCGAGGCTTCTGCGCGGGACAGGACCTCAACGACCGAGCCGTCGCTCCGGGCGAGAGCGTCGATCTCGGCGAGACCGTGCAGGCCTCCTGGAACCCGCTGATCCGCACCCTGACCTCGCTCCCCCAGCCGGTGATCGCGCGAGTCAACGGAGTCGCCGCCGGCGCCGGCGCCAACATCGCGCTCGCCTGCGACATCGTGATCGCGGCGAAATCGGCGAAGTTCATCCAGAGCTTCTCGGCGATCGGGCTGATTCCCGACAGCGGCGGCACCTGGGTCCTGCCACGGCTCGTCGGCCAGGCGCGCGCGCTGGGCCTCGCGCTCAGCGGGGATCCGCTGCCGGCGGAGCAGGCCGCGGAATGGGGCCTGATCTGGAAGGCGGTCGACGACGACGCGCTCGACGGGGAAGTCGACTCCATCGCCGACAAGCTTGCGTCGCTCCCGCCGCTCGGCCTCGCGACGATCAAGGACATGATCCGCTCGAGCTGGCAATACAGCCTCGACGAGGAGCTCGAACGGCAGGCCGGCGCCATGCGCCGCCTCGGCTTCACCGAGGATTATCGGGAAGGCGTCGCGGCTTTTCTCGAGAAGCGAAAGCCGAGCTTCACCGGGCGATGATCATCTCGTTCGCGCACGAGTTCGTCTTTACCGCAGTCCCGAAGACCGGGACCCACGCGGTCCGGCAAGCCTTGCGCGAACATCTAGGTCCGCAAGACATCGAACAGGTAGGCTTGTTCGTGCAGAAGGAATTCCCGATTCCGGAACTCGCTGAACTGAAGCACGGTCACATCAGCCTGCAGCAACTTCGGCCGCACCTGTCGGCACGGCAGTTCGAGACGTTTTTCAAGTTTGCCTTCGTCCGCAATCCGTTCGACCGGTTCGTTTCTTACTGTTCGTTCATGACCCGCTCGAAAGGGCAGTTTCTGGACGACCCGCATCGCGTGATGAGTTATTTCATCCGAGAATCCGCCTCGACAGCACGTGCTGTTCTGGCCGCAGATCCGCTTCATCGGCGATCCGGGCGGCGAAATCCTGGCCGACTTCGTCGGCCGCGTTGAAGAAATGCAGCAATCGTACGATGCGATCGCGCAGCGCATCGGCATTCCGACCAAAACACTCGAGAAGGTCAATGCGTCGGACCACCGCGGTTATCGGGACTATTACACAACGGCTCTAATTGAAGGGGTATCGAGGCTCTATGGTCGCGACCTTGAAGCCTTCGGTTACGATTTCTGATGTGATCAGCAAGGCCATCCGTCGCCAGGCAATCGCTCGAGAATCGCGTGCCTGCAACTCTCCTGGGAGTACTCTAACTCAGGCACCCGCCTTCACGGCGAAGCGCCACGCCGCCGCCGCGAGTGCCGGAACGCGCGTTGCCATTTCCCCCGCCTGCGCGTGGCTCGCGGTGCCGTCGATCACGCGCTTCTTGATGCCCTGGACGATTCCGGCGAGGCGAAACAGATTATAGGCGAAATACCAGTCGAGCCGGTTCGCGACCGGCACGCCGGAGCGTTCGGAATAGCGCTCGGCGATTTGGCCTAGCGTCGGGATGCCGAGCGCGGGCAGGTCCAGCCCGGCGAGCCCTGCGCCCCCGTCCGCCGGCATCGCCCACTGCATCGCGAGATAAGAGAAGTCCGCCAGCGGGTCGCCGAGCGTTGCCAGCTCCCAGTCGAGCACCGCCGCCAGCGTGCCGTCGCCGTCGAAAAGGACGTTGTCGATGCGATAGTCGCCGTGAACGATCGAGGTGCGCGACTGTTCGGGAATAGTCTCGGGCAGGAAGGCGATCAGCCGCTCCATTTCCGGGAGATAATCCGTCTGCGAGTTGCGGTACTGGCGCGTCCAGCGCATCACCTGGCGCTCGAAATAATTGCCGGGCTTGCCGAAGTCGGAAAGCCCCGCCGCGGCCGGATCGATATTATGGAGGTCCGCGAGCGTGTCGATCAGCTGGCCGTAGACCCGCCCTCGAGTCGTCGGGTCGAAGTCGGGCAGCGCGCCGTTCGCGTAGGAACGCCCCTTTGCCAGCTCCATCACGTAGAAGATCGCGCCGGCGACGCTTTCGTCGTCGCACAAGGCGAACGGGCGCGGCACCGGGAAATCGAGCGGATGGAGCGCGGCGATCAGCCGGTACTCGCGGTCAACGGCGTGGGCGCTCGGAAGCAGAGGCCCGAACGGCTTGCGGCGAAGCACGTAATCGCCGGAAGCGGCCGTCATCCGATACGTCGGGTTCGACTGCCCGGACGGGAATTTGCGCAGTTCGAACGGGCCGGCGAACCCCTCGACATTGGCTTCGAGCCAGCGGCCCAGCGCGGCTTCGTCCAGGGCCTCGCCGCTCACCTGTGCTTCTTGAGCTCCAGCCGCGCGACCGCCCGGCGATGCACCTCGTCCGGACCATCGGCGAGCCTCAGCGTCCGGATCGAGGCATAAGCTCGCGCCAGCCCGACATCGTCGGACACTCCCGCGCCGCCGAACGCCTGGATCGCGTCATCGATCACCTTGAGTGCCATCAGCGGCGCCGCGACCTTGATCATCGCGATCTCGGCCTGCGCCGCTTTGTTGCCCGCCCGGTCCATCATGTCGGCGGCCTTGAGGCACAGCAGCCGAGTCATCTCGATGTTGATGCGCGCGTCGGCGATCCGCTCCTCCCACACGCCCTGCTCGGCGATGGTCTTGCCGAACGCGGTCCGCGACATCAGCCGCTTGACCATCGCGTCGAGCGCTTCCTCGGCGGCGCCGATAGTGCGCATGCAGTGATGGATGCGCCCCGGGCCCAGACGGCCCTGCGCGATCTCGAAGCCCCTGCCCTCGCCCAGCAGCATGTTCGACGGCGGCACGCGCACGTCGTCGAGCGAAATCTCCATGTGACCGTGCGGCGCGTCGTCATAGCCGAACACGGGCAGGTGACGCGTGACCGTGATCCCCGGCGCATCGAGCGGAACAAGGATCATCGACTGCTGGCTGTATGCCTCGGCCGACGGGTCCGTCTTCCCCATGAGGATCGCGACCTTGCAGCGCGGATCGCCCGCTCCGCTCGACCACCATTTGCGCCCGTTGATCACATATTCATTGCCGCGAAGCTCGATGCTGCACCTTATGTTGGTCGCGTCCGAGGAAGCCACATCGGGTTCGGTCATCAGGAAGGCCGAGCGAATGTCGCCTTCCATCAGCGGCCGAAGCCATTCCTCCTTCTGCTCGCGCGTGCCGTAGCGGTGGAGCACCTCCATGTTGCCGGTGTCGGGAGCGGAGCAGTTGAACGCCTCCGACGCCCACGGGATTCGGCCCATTTCCTCGGCGCAGAAGGCATATTGAAGGTTGGTGAGGCCGGGTCCGTCGAATGCGAAGCTGTCGTCGACCGGCTTTGCGCCATGCGAGGGCGGCATGAACAGGTTCCATAGCCCTTCGCTGCGCGCCTTGCCCTTCAGATCCTCGACGACGGGCAGCACCTTCCAGCGCTGGCCCTCGTGCTGCTGCGTGTCATAATCGGCGACGCGCGGCCGAACCTCGGCGTCCATGAAGACGCGCACGCGGTCGCGCCATTCGGTCTCGGCCGGGCCAAGGCTGAAGTCCATGGCCGAACCGCTATCAGTTGTTGTTTGCGCTGGCTATGAGCGGCCGATGGGCAGGCTGGAAGGCAAGGTCGCGATCGTCACCGGCGCCGCGTCGGGCATCGGCAAAGCGGCCGTCGAGCTGTTCCGAAGCGAGGGCGCGACCGTCATCGGCACCGACGTCGTCGAGGGCGCGGACATCATCTGCGACGCCGGCGACGAGGATGCCGTGGAGCGCGCGATCGAAGAAACAGCCGCGGAGCATGGCCGCCTCGACATCGTCTTCGCCAACGCCGGCATCTCGGGCGGCTGGGCGACGATCGCCGAGCAGTCCGCCGCCGACTGGGCCGAGATCCTGCGCGTCAACCTGATCGGCCCGTTCCTCGCGATCAAATATGCCGCGCCGCTGATGAAGGCGAGCGGCGGCGGCTCGATCATTTGCACGGCGAGTGTCGCGGGCCTTCGTTCGGGCGCGGGCGGCGCGGCCTATTCGGCATCGAAAGCCGGGCGTCATCAACCTCGTCCAGACCGCGGCCCAGCAGCTTTCGGGCAGCGGCATTCGCGTCAACGCCATCTGCCCCGGCCTGATCGAGACCGGAATGACGAAGCCGATGTACGACATCGCCCGCGACCGCGGCCAGGAACGGCGCATCGGCGAGCTCAACCCGCTCGAGCGCGGCGGCGAGCCGGTGGAAATCGCTCGAGCGGCCCTGTTCCTCGCCTCGGACGAGTCGAGCTACGTCAACGGCGACAGCGCTGGTCGTCGACGGCGGCCTTTCGAGCAGCCACCCCGAAGCGCGCGCTTACAAGCTGCGGATGCTCATCAAGTAACCAGCTCCGCGAACTTGGCGAGGTCGATGTTGCCGCCGGAAACGACGCAAACGATCGGTCCGTCTCCCGCCTTGCCCGGTCAGGGCGGCAGCGAGCGATAGCGCGCCCGCGCCTTCCGCGATCGTGCGCGATTTCTCGGCGATCAGGCGCATCGACTCGCGGGTCTGGTCGAGCGTCACGGTGATCGTGCCGTCGGTCACGGGGCGCATCCGCCGCCACATCCGCTCGGTCACGCTTTTGCCGCCCGCGCCATCGACGAACGAGGCCTCCCAGTTCGTGAACCTTTGCGGGCTTCCTTCGCTGAGCGACAGCGCGTAGGGCGCCGCCGTCTCGGGCTCGGCGCCGAGCACTTTTACGTGCGGCGCCTTCGCCTTGATCGCGCTTCCGACGCCGGTGATCAGGCCTCCGCCGCCGATCGCGGCAATCACCGTGCGCACGTCCGGCAGGTCCTCGAGGATTTCGAGCCCCATCGTGCCATGGCCGGCGATGAAGTCGTGATTGTCGAACGGGTGGACGAACGTGCCGTCGAGCCCCTCGAACGCATGCGCCTCGGCCGCCACCCACGCCTGCTCGTAAGAAACCGGCACGATCGCCGCGCCGAGCGCGCGCATGCGGTCGAGCTTGGTCTGCGGCGCCGTTTCAATGGCGACCACGGTGGCCCGAATCCCGAACTTGCGCGCGGCATAAGCGACACCCTGGCCCGCATTGCCCGCGCTGATCGTCCACACGCCCCTGGCGCGCTCCTCGTCGGACAGCCGCGCAATGGCGTTCGTCGCGCCGCGGATCTTGTAGGCGTTGGTCGGCTGCAGATTCTCGAGCTTGAGCCACACCTCCGGCGCGCCGCTGCCAAGATCGAGCCTGACGAGCGGCGTTCGAAGCACGGTGCCCGCGATCCGCTTCCGCGCCGCCTCGATGTCGTCAATCGCGATCGGCGTCACGGGTGCAATCATCGCGCTCTCCTCGCGCGGTCTCTGTCACGCGCGGTTCGGGCTGGCTAGTCTCGGGCGCGGCGGATGCAGACCTCGGCAGGCTCGAGCGGCGAGACGCGCTCGAAGACCTCGACGCTGCTGCGCTCGATCGGGCGATAATGCCCGAGCAGCCGCGCGAAATGCGGGTCGCGAAGGAAGAAGGCCAGGGTGTCGAATTCTCCCCGGCTCGGCGCGAGCGACGATGATCCGCTCCGGCGGCATGCATTGATAATCCTGCACGGTTTCCCGCACGACTGTTCGGCCGAACTGGGCAAGTTTCTGGTCTGGGCTTTTTTCCGTCGCATTCTTCACGACCGCGCGCATCATCCAGAAGCTCGAGTAGCGCGACGGATAGCGGAAGCCCGTCGTCCAGGGTCTCGGGCCAGCCCAGGGAGGGATCGCTGCCGATGAAGGCGACGGGATCGCCAGGCATGCAGCCCGTCCAGGGCGCGACGAACGTCTGCGCTCCGCGGCGAGCCGTGAATTGCCTGCTGAGCGGCGATCCAGAAGGGGAGCAACAGCAATGTCGGCGCCGCGAGCACCACCAGGCGCGGTTTCCCGGCTGCGGTCAGCGAAGCCGCGAGCGCAATCGCGGCGCAGGCGGCGAACGGCACCGCATGATAGCTCCAGCCCTTCGCCTGGATGAAGTAGGAGCCGGCGAAGCCGATCGCGGCGATGATCAAGGCGCTCGCGAGCCCCGTCTTGTCCGACCGCAGCATGCGTCGGTGCGCCACCAGCAACCCAAGCGTCGCCAGCGCGGTCAGAACCGCCGGCTGGAAGAGGTCGATCGCTCGCTGGGCGCCCGTCAATCCATAGGCCATGATGATGAGCGGCAGGGCGAGGGAGAAATAGTCGCTTCCCCACAAAGCGATCGCGGCCGCGTAGACAATGCCGATTGCGACCATGGTCAGGGTTTCCGGCCTGAGCGGCCGCCACGTCCGGCCCAGCGAGACCAGCAGCCAAAGCTCGAGCAGGATCGGCACCAGCAGGAAATAATGCTTGAGGGCGAAGCCGAGCGCCGAGGCCCCTCCGACCAGAAGCGCGAGATGGGAAGGCACCGCCCGCCCCGTCCGCCGCGCGGCGATCAGCGCCGCATAAGGCAGTGCGCCGATCAGCGCGAGATGCTCGCGCTGGCCGAGCTGGAGCCAGGGCATCGCCAGCAGGACGAGCGCCCCATAGCCGAGCACGAAGCCGCGCTGCGGAGCCGGCATCGGGGCGAGAAGCCGGTCGGTGGCGATGAGCGCGAGCGCGACAAGGCTTCCGATCACGCCGATCAGGACTTGGTCGGACCGGACATGAATGAGCCCGGCCAGGCCGTCCACCGGCATGCCCATCCAGAACCAGAGCGGCGGATTGATCTCGTTGATGTCGCGATAGAGCCGCGCGCCGCCGTTCAGCTGGTGCGCCGCCCACAATTGCCAGCTGACATCCGCATCGACCGTCCCCAGGGCGCGGAGGCAGGTGAGGAGCGCCACCGCGGCGAGCGCCACCGACAGCGGCCGGCTCGCAAGCACGGACGCCCACCCGCTCGCGCGGCTGCGCGGATCGCGCGCGATCGTCGGGACAGAAGCCATGAAAGCGCGATAGTGGAGTTTGGTAAACGCCGGCCTAAGTGCCAGAGAGGCGGCCATGAAGACTCCCCAGCTCCTCAACTACGAGCGCGACCGCTGGATCGCCGGCGACGGCCCGGTCGAGATCCTGAGTGCTATCGACGGCGCGCCAGTCGCAACCACCGGATCGGACGGCCTCGATTTCGGAGCCATGCTTCGGCACGCGCGGGAAGTCGGCGGCCCGGCGCTCAGAAAGCTGACCTTCCATGAGCGCGCGCGGATGATCAAGGCGCTCGGGCTCGCGATCATGGCGCGCAAGGAGGAGCTGTACGAGCTCAACTATCTGACCGGCGCGACGCGCAAGGACGGCTGGATCGACATCGAGGGCGGCGCGGGCACACTCTTCTCCTTCTCGTCCAAAGGCCGGCGCGAGCTTCCCGACGCACACGTCCTGCTCGACGGCCAGCTCGAAGGCCTGTCGAAGAACGGGACGTTCGTCGGCCAGCACATCTACACCCCGCTCCAGGGCGCGGCGGTTCACATCAACGCGTTCAACTTCCCCGTCTGGGGCATGCTCGAGAAGCTTGCGCCCACGATCCTCGCCGGCGTCCCCGCGATTGTGAAACCGGCCTCGGCCACCGCTTACCTTACCGAAGCGGCGTTCAAGATCATGATCGAGGCAAGCGTGCTGCCGCCGGGCGCGATCCAGTTGATCGTCGGCGGCGTCGGCGACCTGTTCGATCACCTGACCGGCCAGGACGTCGTGAGCTTTACCGGCTCGGCGCATACCGCGCTCAAGCTCCGCACCCACCCGACGGTCATGCGCGAGTCCGTCCGCTTCGTGGCGGAGCAGGACAGCCTCAACGCCTCGCTGCTCGGCCCCGACGCAGCGCCGGGAACGCCCGAATTCGACCTCTTCGTCAAGGAAGTCGCAACCGAGATGACGGTCAAGGCGGGCCAGAAGTGCACCGCGATTCGCCGTGCGATGGCGCCGGCGCAATATCTGGATGCCGTCGAGCGGGCGCTTGGCGAGCGCCTTGCCCGGACCAAGGTCGGCGACCCGCGCGCCGACGACACGCGCATGGGCGCGCTGGTCAGCATAAGCCAGCGCGACGATGTTCGAGAGAAGATCGCGCAGCTCGAAGCGGCCGGCGCGCGCATCGTCGCCGGCGACCCGAACGCTGAGCCGCCGATTCCCGGAGGAGCGTTCCTGCCGCCGGTGCTTCTGCGCACCGACGACCCGTGGGGCACGGACGCCGTGCACGATTGCGAGCCTTTTGGGCCGGTGTCGACGATCATGCCCTACAGGGATCTGAGCGACGCGATCGCACTTTCCAACCGGGGCCGCGGGAGCCTCGCCCTGTCGCTCTTCACTTATTCGCCGGAAGCCGCGCGCGACTTCATCCAGGGCGCCGCCGCTTATCATGGACGGATGCTGGTTTTGAACCGCGACAATGCCGCCGAAAGCACGGGCCATGGCTCGCCGCTCCCGGTCCTCGTCCACGGCGGGCCCGGCCGCGCCGGCGGCAGCGAGGAGATGGGCGGGGTGCGCGGAGTCAAGCACTACATGCAGCGCACGGCGCTCCAGTCCACGCCCGCAATGATCGCCGCGATCACCGAGCAATATGTCCCCGGCGCGCCCAAGCACTTCATCGACGTCCACCCCTTCCGCAGGCGCATGAGCGAGCTCCACATCGGCGACACCTGGAAGACGGAGAGCCGCACCGTCAGCATCGAGGACATCGAGCATTTCGCCGAGTTCACCGGCGACAAATTCTACGCCCACATGGACGAGGAAGCGGCCAAGGCTTCGCCGATCTTCGAGGGCCGGGTTGCCCACGGCTACCTGATCCTGAGTTTCGCGGCGGGCCTCTTCGTCGATCCCGATCCCGGCCCGGTGCTCGCCAATACGGGCCTTGAGAACCTGCGTTTCCTGACGCCGCTCTATCCGGGGGATTCGATGCGGGTGGAACTGACGGTGCGCGCCAAATCGCTGAAGGGCGAGGACACCGGCGTCGTCCGCTGGGCGGTCGAGATCTTCAACCAGCGCGACGAGATGGTCGCGAGCTACGACCTCCTGACCGAGAACGTGCCCTAGGCCGAGGAACAGGGCTCCACGGCTGTTCGTTTTGCCGCCGGGATTCCAGCAGGAGAGCGATGATGAAAGTCAGCGAAGTGATGACTCGCGACGTCCAGACCATACGGCCCGACCAGCCGGTTCAGCAGGCGGCGACCTTCATGCTGAACTCGGACGCGGGCTCGATTCCGGTGACCGACGGCGATCGGCTGATCGGGATGATCACCGATCGCGACATTGCGGTGCGCGGAGTTGCGCAGGGCTATGGGCCCGACACGCCGGTTCGCGAGCTGATGACCGGGGACGTCATCTGCGCCCGCGCCGATGACGATGTCGAGGATGTCGCGAGCCGGATGAGCGAGGCGCAGGTGCGCCGACTCCCGGTCCTCGACGAGCAGGAGCGGCTGTGCGGGATCGTCAGTCTCGGCGACCTCAGCCGCCAGGCCGACGAAGATTGCGCGACCGAGGCGCTGGAAGGCGTCAGCGAGCCTGGCGGCCAGCACCGGCAGTGATCGTTCCCCGGCGAAGGCCGGGGCCCAGGACGGCGACAGCCGTCTTCACTTGCTTGCATTCAGCCCTTGCGGGCTCCTGGGCCCCGGCCTTCGCCGGGGAACAGGTTAGCGCCGCCAATCTCCCTGATCGCCTGATCGACTAGCTTGGCGTCGGTCGCGGCATCGTGGCGCTCGGCGATGATCCTCGCCGCGGCCTTGGAGGCGGCGTCGGCGGCGGTCGCGCGGAGCTGCTCGATCGCCGTGCGCTCTTCGGCGGCAATCTTGTCCTCGGCCATTCGCGTGCGCCGCTCAACCAGTGCCTCCGCATCGCTCTTGGCCTTGGCGACGATGTCGTCGGCCTCGTGGCGCGCGCGCTCGAGCAGCGCCGCGCGATCCTTGTCCACGCCCGCCGACTTGGCTTCATATTCGGCCTTCAGCGCCTCGGCTTCCCGCCGCAGCGATTCCGCCTCGGAAAGCTGGTCGCGGATCAGCGCGATCTTGCTGTCGAGCGCCCGTCCGACCGCGCCCGGAACCTTCTTCCAGATGAGCAAGGCGAACACGATGAGGATTGCCAGCGCGACCCAGCCGCCGGGGTTGAGCCAGAATGCCGTCGGCTCCGCCGCCTCGGGCGCCTCGGCAATCGCGGCGATCAGCAACGCGCTAGACATTGAGTTCCGCCTTCACCGCTGCTGCAGCTTCGTTCTTGTCGACCGACAGCCCGGCGACGCGCCGAACCATCTCCTGGGTCGCTTCGGCCGCTACGGATTCGATCTCCGACCTCGCCGAAGCGAGCGCATCGCGGATCGCGCCCTGCGCGGCTTCGACCTTGAGGTTGATCTTGTCGCCCGCGGCTTTGACCTTCGCCTCGGTGTCGCGTCCGCTCTCGGCCTTCGCCTCCTGGGCGATGCGCGCCGCCTCGACGCGCGCCGCGTCCATCCGGGCGCGCCACGCGGCTTCGGTTTCGTCCGCCGCCGTGCGCGCTTTCTGAGCCGCGTCGAGGTCGCCGGCGATGCGCTTCTCGCGCGCTTCGACGGTCGCCTGGATCTTCGGCACCATCCCGCGCGCGATCACGAAGAAGATGAATCCGAGCGCGATCGCCAGCCACAGGAACTGCGACAGATAGACTTCGGAAAGCTGCGAAAGCTGAGGCATTGTCAGTCCGCGGGGCTAGGCCCGACGCTCCTTAGAAGGCGAACAGGATGAGCATCGCGACGGCGAACGCCATCAGGCCGAGAAGCTCGGCGGCGGCGAAGCCGATGTAGAGGCGGCCCTGCTGGCCGTCGGACGCGGCCGGATTGCGGATCGCGCTCTGGAGGAACGATCCGAACACGTAGCCGACGCCGGCTGCGGCGGCCCCGACGCCAATCGCCGCGAGACCGGCGCCGATAAGCTTTGCAGAAGCGACATCCATGATTGAACTCCTTTGGAAAATTGATGAGGTTAGTGAAGGTTGACGGCCTCGCTGATGTACAGCGAGGTAAGGATTGCGAAGACATAGGCCTGGATCGCCGCGACCAGCAGCTCGATCATGCTCACGAACATGATGAACGCCATCGACAGGAGCCAAATGCCGATCCCGCCGGCGCTATGGCTGTTCAGCGACTGCACCACGAAGTTGCCGAACACGTCGAGGAGCACGTGGCCGGCGAACATGGCGATGAACGGCCGCAGCCCGAGGCTGAACGGGCGGACGAGAAAGCTCACGAATTCGATCGGTGCGATCACGAACTTGAAGGCGAGCGGCGCATCCTTCGGCACGAACAGCGAGAGGAAATGCAGCCCGTGCTTCCAGAAGCCGACGCCAAGCACGATCGCAAAGGTGATCAGCGACATGATGCCGGTGAACGTGAACTGCGCGGTGATCGTGAACGGATGAGCCGCCGGAGACGATGCCGAACGGCATGTTGCCGATGAGGTTCGCAAACAGGAGGAAGACGAACGACGTGAAGACCCAGGGGAGGTATTTCTTGCCTTCGGGGCCGATGCTGACGTTCACCATGTCGTCGACGAAGGCGATCAGCCCCTCGACGGCGATCTGCCAGCGGCCGGGGATCAGCTCGCGCTTCATTCCGCCGAACATGAAGATCCAGATCGTCGCCAGCACGATGAGCGTCCACAGCGCGCTGTTGGTGAAGACGAACGGATTGCCATGCCCGAACGAACCGAAAATCGGCTCGATCACGAATTGGTGCATCGGGTCGATCTTGCCTTCGGCCGCCACTTTGCTTTCCTAATCCCGTCCGCCCGGAGCCTTGCCCTGGGAATTGTTTGAAATCCGAATGACGTTCCAGACGCCGACCGCGAAGCCGAGGAACAGCATCACCAGCATCAGCCACGGCTTGGTGCCGAGCCAGCGGTCGAGCAGCCAGCCGACGATGCCGCCGCCGAGCGGGCAGCCGACGAGCTGACTGAGCACCAGCTGGCCGGCCCGATAATTGGCATCGGGCTGACGTTTCGCCGTCCTCTTCGCTTCCGCCTGCTGCAATCGGTCGAGCCGCTCGTCGAGCGATTCGAGCCGCGCGTCTGGTGGAAGCTTCGGGACCTCGTCGGTATCGTCCTCAGCCATGTTTCTCCCCTGTGCGTCGCCCCTGCCGAAGCTCACGGGGCCAGCCAGGGACGAGGAACATGGCGGAAAGCAGCACCGCCAAGGCGCCGCCCCTTTATGAACCGGCGTTTGGATAGTCAACCGGCGGCAACGGCTGTAGCAATGCTCCATGACTTGGCGAACGCTGTGCCTCCCGCCTGCCCTTGCGGCGGCCGTCCTCGTCGTCTCGCCGGCGGCGGCCAAGCCATTCTCTTATTCGTACAAGACCAAGTCCGCCGACTTCGACTTCTCCTGGTCGTCGGAGGCTGCGGCCGTGCCCGGCCTGGTGAAGCAGCTCCGCGTCCAGCTCGCCAAGGAGAAGGCGAGCACGATCAGCGGCGGCAAGGCCGACTATGCAATGCGCCAGATCGGCTGGCAGAGCTCGACCAGGATCACCACCAGCGGCGAATCCGCACGGCTCCTCAGCCTCAGCCGCGAATATTGGGCCTTCACCGGCGGCGCGCACGGCAATGGAGCAACGACCGGAATTCTGTGGGACAGGAAGCTGGGCAAAGCGGTCAGCTTCGACTCTCTGTTCTCCTCTCCGTCGGCTTATGTGGCGCTCCTTCGCGCTCCCTACTGCCGCGCGCTCGATGCCGAGCGGAAGAAGCGGCGGGGCGGCGACGGGAAGCTTGGAACCCTCGACGAGTTCAACTCCTGCCCCAAGCTGTCCGAGCTTGCGATCATCCCTGCCGATCCGGGCCACGACGGCCGCTTCGACCAGCTTCACCTGATCGCCGCGGCCTATCTCGCCGGGCCTTACGTCGAAGGGGATTATGACATTGTCCTGCCCGTGTCCGGGTCGCTCATCCGATCGATCAAGCCCCAGTATCGCCGATCCTTCGAAGCTCAGCGGCAATAATCGGGCAACGGCACGGCTTGTCCGGGAGCCCGTCGGCGCCATGCGCCGTCACTCAACATATAGGACTGACCCACGCCTAGCTTCGACAGAAGCTCGCAAGCGGTGGCCATTCCCACGAGCTGCGGGCTGACGTTCTTGCGACCTGCAAGCCCGATGTAGAGGTTGCGGCGGCGAAGGTTGATCGCGGCGACCTGGCGTCTCAGTTCGGGCGACGGAACGCCGACCGCGCCCATGTAGCCGTCGTAGCGTTCGCCGACCTCGCCGCTTTGGATTGCCCGCTCGACCGCCGGCGACTGTCCGTCGGCAGGCGCCGCGGCGAGCGCGGGCAGCGCCGCAATGAAGAACGCGAACCCCTTCATGGCCTCGTCGGCGCCGGCGGGAAGGCCTGCGGGTTCTTCTCGATCAGCTGCTGGACGTCCTGCTGGAGCCGAACCACGACCTGCTGGCTGATGTTGACGTTGAGGTTGATGTCGATCGGCTTGTCGGGCGCCTTGACGCTGATGCAGCCGGTCAGCGGCGCGGCGGCGGCCATGCCGATCGCGAGCCGGGCGGCCGTGGTCCATGCTTTCGTCACTTGGGTCCTCCAGTCGGGGGTGTGGTGGTGGTTTGAGGCTGCGGCAACGTGGTCTGCTGTTCGTTCTTGGTCGTGCTCAGGACCTCGACCTTCAACGCCGGCGAATCGATCGGGAACGGCATCACCGGCGCGATGACCTGCGTCGGGTCCTTGAACGCCTTGGCCATCTGGATCAGCGCGCGGAACGGGCCGTTGATGTTGACATTGAGCCGGATCGGCAACTTCGAGAACACATTGTGGACGAGGCCGGCGACAAGCCCCTTCGTCTCGCCGAGCGAGACGCCGTCGATCGTCAGGGTTGTCGCGAATTCGCCGGCGAGGTCACCGTTCAGGCGAACCACCATCGTATTGTATCGGATGTCGCTGAACAGATCGAAGGCAATGCCCGGCGCGAGGCCCTCGGGCCTGGTGCCGGTATATTTGAGCTCGCCGCCCGGCGGACGCGAGTCCAGCCGTCCGCCGACGATCCTTCCGCCGCTCTCGTCGAAGATCATCGGCAGGACGCCGTCGAACGTGCCGCTGAGCTCGATGCCCGAGAAGCCGAGGCTGTCGACGAACATCTTCGCGTCGAAGCCCTGGAGTTCGAAGGTCAGCCGCTTCGCGCTCGGCGCGGCGAAGTTGAGCACGGTTTCGTGAAGGATCAGGCGGCCGCCCATGAACGGCCACTCGCCGCGTTCGACCCGGACGAGGTTGTTCGGCAGGATCTGGTAGTGGATCGTCCCGTTTTCGACCGGGATGCCGGGGTTGATCGATGCGATCGTCGCGACCTGATGCGGCGCCGTTTCGAGCTCCAGCAGGTTGGTGAAATGCATCGAGGTCGTGAGCCCTGCCACGGGCCCGAAGGGCGCGGCGAGGTCCATGTTCGCGGTCGAGAAATCGCCAGTCGAGGTCACCTTCCCGCCCGCGCTCCAGTCTATCCGGCCCTGACCGGTCACGGCTCCATTGACGAGCGCAAGCACCCCTTCCGTTAGCCGCGTGAGGTCGTCGGGCTGGAAATTCGGCCCGAACGCCAGGCCCGGGACATCGAGGCTCGCATGCCCCGTGTCGGTCGAGAGGCGATGGTCGATGCTGACGTTGGTGACGAGCGTGCCGGATGCCGGATGGTGAAGCGAACCCGTCGCGCGCACATGGTCGTCGCCGATGGTCAGGTGAACGTCGTTGCTGCGCAGCGGATAGAAGCGCGGGTCAGGGGCCGCGTCCGACACGGTGAGCGCACCGTCGACGATGAGCCTGCTCTGCTTGTACTGCCACGTACCACTGGCGTCGCTCATCAGCAGCGGGACCGTGCCGACCTTGCCCTTCCCGCCGGTGAAGCTGCCGCGCAGATTCGATCCGGCGAAGCTGCCACTCAGCCGCGCCGCATCGAACAGGACCGGCGACGCGGCCTGGCCCAGCCGAAGCGCCAGGCTGTTGAAGACGAAATCGCTGTCCGTGACCTGTCCGCTCGAGGCGGCAAGATGCAGCGGGGAGTTGCCGAGCCGGCCCTCGAGCACCGGACCGTTCAGGCGGGCGCTCGCGATCACCGGTCCGCCCTCGCGCTTGTAGAGAATCGCCGGTCCGACCGGGCAAACCGGCAGCCGCGTCGGCCCGAGCTGCAACGTGCTCATCTGCAGATAATTGAAGCTGACGACCGCGCAGGCGGTCCCGATTGCGAACCCGCCCCCCGGCCCGAGCCGGCCCTCGATCGGCAGGCGCAGCGCGCGGACTCGCCCGTTGGGGAAGGCCCCGTCGAGCAGCGCGACCGTGCTCAGCGCGGTCGATCCGCCAGGGCCGGGACCGAACCGGATCGGCGCCAGCGCCAGCCGCTGGCCCTGCGCCGTATAGGGTGCGAGGTCGGCAACGCCGCTCAGCGGCCCGCCGGGGCGCGGCTGCGACAAGGTGACGCGGCCCGACGGGAGGCCGCCTCCGCCCATCTCGATCGTCCCGTCGATGCGCAGCAATGAGCTCGGCCAGTAGAAGGTCACGCCGCTCCCGCCGGAAATGCTCGCACGGGCGCCGTTCGGGCCCTTGACGTCGGCGTTGGTGATCCTCGCCGCGCCGCCTCCAGGGAAGTTCACGACGCGGATCTTGCCCGCGGCATTGAAGCGGCTCGCGGTCTGCGCAATCGCCTTGCCGATGCTGGTCGCGACAGGTCCGATCGGCGTCCCCGCGGCCGACGCAAGCGGCACTGTCACGCTTTCGAGCATCTTGGGATCGAGCGTCGAACTGTCGGCCGCGAAATCGGCGACGAGGTCGAACGTCCCGCGGCGCATGCCGAGCTGATAGGCGCCTTCCAGCCGGGTCCGGTCCGCGGTGACGGTCGCCATCCTGGATTGCTGCGCCGACAGCTTAACTCGACCGCTGACGTCGGCCAGCGAGCCGTGGTAAGTGATGTCGCCGACGAACGCGGCGAGTCCGTTCGCGCCGGCGGTCAATGTGTCGATCGCCATCCGTCCGCTTCCGTCGACCTCGGTGAAGCCCTCGTTGAAGCTGGCTTTGGCGTCGAACCTCGGGGAAACGACGGAGAAGCGGCTGGCCGGGCAAGCGAACCTCGCGAGGGTGACCGGCCCTTGCACCTTGGGATGGCGGGCGACGACCGACACGGCGAGGTTCGCGTGAACGCCGACCGCCGTGCACCGTCCCGGTGTCAGTCGCGGACTGGCGACCGCCACGCGCCCCTTGAATCCGCCGCTCAGACGCCCATTGCCTTCGAGCGCAATTCCCGCCGGCCCAAACGGCGTTGCCAGCGAGATGCTGCTGTTTGCAACGTCGAGCACGATGTCCGGCAGCCGGAATGGCTTGTTGCTGGGCGGGGGCAACAGCTTGTCGATCTGCCCCCAGCTCACCTTCCCGTGGACCAGGCGGCCGCGCAGCCGGACTCCGCGGGCAACCACCCGGTAGACCGCGAAGCTGCCGTCGAGCTTGAGCCGCATCTGGACAACCGCGCGCTTCGCGACGAGGTCGGGATGCTGGGGGTCGCCAATGACGAGGTCGCTCACCTGCTGTGTGCGGAAGCCGACCTTGTCGAGTTGGTATTGCGCCTGGACTCCGCGCTTCTCGAACTCGTTCCTGAGGAAATGCGTGGCGATCGGGCGCCGCTCGATCCAGATCACGGCGAGCAGGATCACCAGCAGCGCCAGCAAGCCGAGCGCGAAGTACATGGCGACCCGCGCCCAGGTCGGACGACGACGAACGACGACGCGAGTTTGCTCCGCCGCGCCGAGGCCTTCGTCTCGCGTCCGTTGGTCCATCGGGCTTCTAACCCTCGCGGCCCATCACCGTTCCAGAGGCGGCATGACCCCTTCCTTCACGCTTTCACCTGTGGTCTAGAGGCCACTGCTCGGGACGACCGCCAGGAAGGAGCGGCATGAACGAGCACGTCAGCGCTGATCGGGAGCATGATTCCGCCGGGCACCGGGCGAGGCTGCGCAAGCGGCTGCTCGAGGCGGGCCCGCACGGGTTTCACGATTATGAGCTGATCGAATATCTGTTGTCGCTGACGATCCCGCGCGTCGACACCAAGCCGCTCGCCAAGCGGCTCATCGGTGATTTCGGAGGAATCGGGGCGCTCCTCGGCGCCAGCGCCGACACGCTGCGCCGCGAGGGAATCACCGACGCGACCATCGGTGCGCTCAAGATCGCCGAAGCGACTGCGCTGCGCCTGCTCGAAGCCCGCGTCGAAGGACAGCCTGTTCTGTCGAGCTGGGACGCGCTTGGGGATTATCTCCACGTGGCGATGGCGCATCGCCGCACGGAGGAGGTCCGAATCCTCTTCCTCAACGCCAAGAACATGCTGATCGCCAACGAGGCGCTGTGGCAGGGCTCGGTCGACGAAGCCTCGGTCCACGTCCGCGAGGTCATCGCCCGCGCGATCGCTCTGGGCGCAACGGCCATCATCATCGTCCACAACCACCCGAGCGGCGATCCCAGCCCGAGCCAGCAGGACATCCGCCTGACCCGCGACCTTGTGGAGGCCGGGCGGCATATGAAAATCACCGTGCACGACCATGTGATCGTAGGCGCTCAGGGGCGGACGAGCATGCGCGCGCTGGGGCTAATCTAATTGACGAACTAAGTCCGATGAACTAAGTTCGCTCAATGCATGTTGTGAACATCCATGAAGCAAAAACCCATCTTTCGCGCTTGATTGCTCGCGCGATGCAGGGCGATAGTTTCATCATCGCCAAGGCAGGCAAGCCATTGGTCAAAGTGACTGCGATCGACGCGCCGCCTGCTAGCCGAATGCGGCGCATCGGATTCCTCAAAGACGCCGACTGGATCGTTCCCGACAACTTTGATGAGTTCGGTCGTGAGGAAATCGACGAGATGTTCGGCCTCAAGCCCTGAAACTTCTGCTGGACACTCATCTGCTGATCTGGGTGGCCCGCGACAGCGCCAGATTGCGACCGGCGGCGCGCCGACTGATCGAGACAGAATCGAGCAACACTGCTGTTCAGCGTGGCCAGTCTCTGGGAAATCGCCATCAAGAACCGGCTGGAGCGTCCGAGCTTCAGAATCGATCCTGCGCAGCTCCGCCACGCCCTTTTGGACAACGGCTATGCCGAGATTGAAATCACGGCTGCGCATGCAATGGCGACGCAGGGTCTGCCCTTGCTCCATTCCGATCCGTTCGATCGTTTGTTGATCGCGCAAGCGAGCTGCGAGGGCGCGACGCTGCTTACGGTCGATAGCCGAGTTGCCGCCTACAAGAAGTCTGTGAAGAAGATTTGACTCGGCCGTTTGTCCACATCGCAGGACCCTGCTAGCCGCCTCGGTCATGATCCCCCGCTATTCGCGTCCCGCAATGACGGCCATCTGGTCGGCCGAGAATCGCTACCAAATCTGGTGGCGGATCGAGGTGTTCGCGGCCGAGGCGATGGGCAGGATCGGCATGATCCCGTCCGAGGACGCCGCGACGATCCGCAAGGCCTATGATCGCGGACGTTCTCGGCGAGATCGATGTACCGGCGATCGACGCGATCGAGGCGGTCACCAAGCATGACGTGATCGCGTTCCTCACCTGGGCCGGCGAGAAGCTCGGGCCCGAGCGCCGCTGGCTGCATCAGGGAATGACCAGCTCCGACGTGCTCGACACCGCGCTTGCGGTGCAGCTCAAGCAGGCGGCGGATTTGCTGCTGAAGGACATCGACGAGCTACTGTCAGTGCTGAAGCGGCGGGCGCTGGAGCATAAGCTCACGCCGACCATCGGCCGCAGCCACGGCATCCACGCCGAGCCGGTCACCTTCGGGCTCAAGCTCGCGCAGGCTTATGCCGAATTCTCGCGCAACCGCGATCGGCTCGTCGCCGCGCGAGACGGCGTCGCCACCTGCGCCATCTCGGGCGCGGTCGGCACCTTCGCCAACATCGATCCGCGCGTCGAGGAGCATGTCGCCGCCGAGCTCGGCCTGTCCGTCGAGCCCGTCTCGACGCAGGTCATTCCGCGCGACCGCCACGCGATGTTCTTCGCGACGCTCGGCGTCATCGCCTCGTCGATCGAGCGCCTCGCCACCGAAATCCGCCACCTGCAGCGCACCGAAGTGCTCGAGGCCGAGGAATATTTTTCGCCCGGCCAGAAGGGCAGCTCGGCGATGCCGCACAAGCGCAATCCCGTGCTGACCGAAAATCTGACCGGCCTTGCGCGAATGGTCCGCGGCTATGTCACGCCGGCGCTCGAAAATGTCGCGCTGTGGCATGAGCGGGACATCTCCCACTCGTCGGTCGAGCGCTTCATCGGCCCTGATGCGACGATCACGCTCGACTTCGCGCTCGCGCGGCTCACCAGCGTCGTCGACAAGCTCGTCGTCTATCCCGAGCGGATGCAGAAGAACCTCGACCGCATGGGCGGGCTCGTCCACTCGCAGCGTGTCCTTCTCGCTCTGACGCAGGCGGGCCTCAGCCGCGAAGAATCCTACGCCCTGGTGCAGCGCAACGCGATGAAGGTGTGGGAATCCGACGGCCAGCTTTCGCTGTCGGACCTGCTGAAGAGCGATCCCGATGTCTCGAAGCGCCTGACCGGCGATCAGCTCGATGCGCTGTTCGACCTCGGCTACCATTTGAAGCACGTCGATACGATCTTTGCCCGGGTGTTCGGTCCCGATGCGTGAAGCGGCGATCCAGCCCGCCGGCTTCCTGCTCGAGCTTTCGCCCGACTGGCTGATCCAGCGTGCATCGGAGAACGCGCACAGCTTTTTCAGCGAATATCATCAGCGCCTGGTCGGCGACCCGCTATCGGAATTCACCCTCGCCCAGCCGCTCCACGACCTTCGCAACAGCCTGTCGCGCCAGCGCGGAAGCAGCGGCATCGCACGCGCCTACCGAGTCCGGCTGATCGACGAGCCGCGCTATTTCGACATCGCCTTCCAGACCACGGGAGATCGAATCCTGTTTGAAGGCCTGCCAAGCGCCGAGGAGGGGATCGGCGATTGCCTCGGGTCGGTCAGCCGCCTGATCGACGGTCTCGCACAAGGCGACCGCAAAGGGATGATGGACGGCGCCGCACGGCGAATGCGTGCGCTGACCGGCTTCGACCGAGCGGTGCTGGTGCTCGGCGGCGACCGCATCGAGAGCAGCCGAAGCAAGCTGCCGGAGCTGCACGTCAGCGGCGACCTGCCGGCAATCGTCGCGAACTCCGCCGACGATCCGGTGGGGCTGTTCCCGCACACCGAAGAGCCCATAGAGAAAGCGCTATTGAGGTCGCCGACGCTCCAGCAATTGGAGGAGCTTCGCGCCGCCGGCGTCGCATCCCTGCTCCGGGTCGCGGTCGTTCGAGACGGCGAAACTGTCGGCCACTTCCAATGCGACAATCGCACCGCGCGCGCGCCGTCGTTCGAGCTCCACGCCGCCGCCGAGCTGTTCGCGCAGATATTCGGGATGCTGCTCTAGAGGATTAAGCGGCGCGGCCGAGGAACTCGCGAACCCGGCCGAAGAAGCTTTTCGAGGCGGGGCATTCGTCGCCGGTCTCGGTCTCGCGGAACTCCTCGAGCAGTTTCTTCTGCTTGACCGACATCCGGGTCGGCGTTTCCACCAGCACCCGCGCGACGAGGTCGCCGCGCCCGCGCCCGTTGAGGACGCTCATGCCCGCCCCGCGGTGACGAAGCTGCTCGCCCGACTGGATCCCCGCCGGAATCTTCAGCTCGACCGGCTTTCCGTCGATGCCGGGCAGGTTGATCGCGCCGCCGAGCGCCGCGGTGGTGAAGGTGATCGGGCATTCGGCGACGAGCGTCGTGCCCTCGCGCGCATAGATGGGATGCCGCTTCAGGTGGACGAAGAGATAAAGGTCGCCGCTCGCCGCGCCGCGGACGCCCGCCTCGCCCTCGCCGCCAACGCGGATTCGGGTTCCCTCATCCACTCCGGCCGGGATCTTCACGGACAGCTTGCGCTGCGTGAGCGCGCGTCCCTCGCCGTGGCAATTGCCGCACGGGTTGGTGATGACCTCGCCCCAGCCGCGGCAGGTCGGGCAGCCGCGCTCGACCATGAAGAAACCCTGCTGCGTGCGGATCTTCCCCGCGCCGCCGCAGGTCTGGCAATGGCTGGTGCAGCGATCGAGGCCGGTGCAGCCGCGCCCCTCGCAGACGTGGCAATGTGCCAGCGCCTCGACGGTTATCGTCTTTTCGACGCCGGTGAACGATTCCTCCAGACTGAGCTCGAGATCGTAGCGCATGTCCGCCCCGCGCGCGGCGTTCTGACGTGCTCCGCGCTGGTCCATGAACTCGCCGAAGATGGTCGAGAAGATGTCGGAGAATCCGTTGAACCCGGCTTCGCCGAACGGGTCCGCGCCGCCGCCGTTCTGGAACGCGGCATGGCCGTAGCGATCATAGGCGGCGCGCTTCTGCGGATCCTTCAGCACGTCATAGGCCTGGGCGATGGCCTTGAAGTGCGCCTCGCTTTGCTTGCAGCCGTTCTTGCGGTCGGGATGATGTTCCTTGGCGAGCCGGCGATAGGCGGCCTTGATCGCCGCATCGTCCGCTCCCCGGTTCACGCCCAGCAGCTCATAAAAGTCCTGCTCGACCATCATCGCTCCCCGCTACGCACTACAGGATTCGGCGCCGCCTCCCGAAGAAAGCGGCGCCGGGTCATCAGCCCTTGTTCTCGTCGTCGACCTCGGAAAACTCGGCGTCGACGACCTCTTCCTGGGTCTCGCCAGGATGTTCCGACGGGCCGGAAGTGCCGGCGTCGGGGCCAGCCGCGGCTTCGGTCTCCGCCTGCTGCGCCTTGTACATCGCCTCGCCGAGCTTCATCGCCGCCTGGGTGAGCGCCGCGGTCTTCTGCTGCATCTCGTCGGGATCACCGCTTTCGACCGCGGCCTTGGCCTCGGCGAGCGCCTTCTCGATCTCGGACTTGATGTCGTCCCCGACCTTGTCGCCATGCTCGGCGAGCTGCTTTTCGGTCGTGTGGATGAGGCTCTCGGCATTGTTCTTCGCCTCGGCCGCGCCGCGCCTTTTCTTGTCCTCTTCGGCGAATTGCTCGGCCTCTTGCACCATCTTCTCGATGTCGCTGTCGGCAAGGCCGCCCGAGGCCTGGATGCGGATCTGCTGCTCCTTGCCGGTGCCCTTGTCCTTGGCCGAGACATTGACGATGCCGTTGGCGTCGATGTCGAAGGTGACCTCGATCTGCGGAACGCCGCGCGGCGCCGGCGGGATTCCGACGAGGTCGAACTGGCCGAGGATCTTGTTGTCCGCCGCCATCTCGCGCTCGCCCTGGAAGACCCGGATGGTCACCGCGTTCTGATTGTCCTCGGCGGTCGAGAACACCTGGCTCTTCTTGGTCGGGATGGTCGTGTTGCGATCGATCATCCGGGTGAACACGCCGCCCAGGGTCTCGATGCCGAGCGACAGCGGAGTGACGTCGAGCAGAAGCACGTCCTTGACGTCGCCCTGCAGCACGCCGGCCTGGATCGCCGCGCCCATGGCGACGACCTCGTCCGGATTGACTCCGGTGTGCGGCTCGCGGCCGAAGAATTCCTTCACCTTCTCGCGTACCAGCGGCATGCGGGTCTGGCCGCCGACGAGCACCACATCGGCGATGTCCTTGGCGTCGATTCCGGCGTCCTTGAGCGCCTTCCTGCAGGGTTCGATCGTCCGGTCGACGAGGTCGCCGACCAGCTTCTCGAGATCGGCCCGCGTCAGTGTCACCACAAGATGCAGCGGTGTCGTTGCGCCGCCCTCCATCCGGGCGGTGATGAACGGCTGGTTGATCTCGGTCGTCTGGGCTGACGACAGCTCGATCTTCGCCTTCTCGGCGGCTTCCTTCAGCCGCTGCAGGGCCAGACGGTCGGTGCGGAGGTCGATGCCCTCCTTTTCCTTGAACTTGTCGGCAAGCCAGTTGACGATCTTGGCGTCGAAATCCTCGCCGCCGAGGAATGTGTCGCCGTTCGTGGATTTCACTTCGAACACGCCGTCGCCGATCTCGAGGACCGAGACGTCGAAGGTGCCGCCGCCGAGGTCATAGACGGCGATCGTCTTGCCCTCTTCCTTCTCGAGCCCGTAGGCGAGCGCGGCCGCGGTCGGCTCGTTGATGATGCGAAGCACCTCGAGGCCCGCGATCTGGCCGGCGTCCTTGGTCGCCTGGCGTTGCGCGTCGTTGAAGTAAGCGGGGACGGTGATCACCGCCTGGGTGACGGTCTCGCCGAGATAGGCCTCGGCGGTTTCCTTCATCTTCTGGAGGATGAAGGCGCTGATCTGCGACGGCGAATAGTCCTTGCCGCCGGCCTGCACCCACGCATCGCCGTTCTGGCCCTTGACGATCTTGTAGGGCACCAGCTCGGTGTCCTTCTTGGTGATCGGGTCGTCGAAGCGGCGGCCGATCAGTCGCTTCACCGCGAAGATCGTATTGTCGGGGTTGGTGACCGCCTGGCGCTTCGCCGGCTGTCCGATCAGGCGCTCGCCATCCTTGGTGAACGCAACCACCGAAGGCGTGGTGCGCGCGCCTTCCGCATTCTCGATGACCTTCGGCTTGCCGCCTTCCATGACCGCGACGCAGCTGTTGGTCGTGCCCAAGTCGATTCCGATGACCTTGGCCATGTTTCTCTATCCCTCTCTTTCAGCCCCACTCCGGCCCCTCGGAAGGCGACCGAAAAATGCTCAATTCTTTCGGGATATAGGTGCCGGTTGAGGAGCGACAAGGGCGCAACAACGCCGGTTATGGCATCGCCATGCCGCCGTTG
Source organism: uncultured Alphaproteobacteria bacterium (assembly GCA_963831215.1). GTDB lineage: Bacteria > Pseudomonadota > Alphaproteobacteria > Sphingomonadales > Sphingomonadaceae > Sphingomicrobium. The sequence continues at coordinate 99,897 of CAWHPM010000012.1, forward strand.
ATGTGCAGCGTCTGGCCCGTGACGTAGCCCGCCTCGCGGCTGGCGAGGTAGGCGCAGGCGGCGCCGATGTCCTCGCCGCTCCCCATCGCGCCCAGCGGAATGCGCGACAGGATGGCCTCGCGCTGCTGGTCACTCAGCGCGTCGGTCATCGCCGAGGTCATGAAACCCGGCGCAATCGCATTCACCGTGATCCCGCGGCTTGCGAGCTCCTGCGCGACCGCCTTGGTCATGCCGATCAGCCCCGCCTTGGACGCCACGTAGTTCGCCTGCCCGGGGTTGCCGGTCACGGCGACGACCGACGTGATCGAAATGATCCGTCCAAACCGCGCCCGCATCATCGGCTTGGCCGCCGCCCGCATCAGCCGAAACGCCGCCTCGAGGTTGATTCGGATCACGTCCTCGAATTCCTCGTCCTTCATCCGCATGAGGAGGTTGTCGCGGGTGACGCCCGCGTTGTTGACAAGGATGTCGAGCTTCCCGCCTAGCGCCTCGACCGCCTGCGGGACGAGCTGATCGACCGCAGCCCCGTCCGAGAGGTTGCACCGTAGCGCGACGTGATCACCGCCGAGCGAAGACCGGAAGCTCTCGAGCTTCTCGACATTGCTCCCCGAAACCGCGAGCCGGGCCCCCTGCCCCGCCAGCGTCTTCGCGATCGCGCTCCCAAGCCCGCCGGAAGCCCCGGTAACGAGCGCCGTCATTCCTTGAGATCAAACATTGCCTCGTCATTCCCGCGGAGGCGGATCTCGTATCATCATACAATCGCCGCCGAAAAGGCAGCGGGATAAGCGATTCGCGAGGATGAAGGTTAAATCTCCTTCGCTAGCGCCTCTACGTCCTCGATCGTCACGACGCTCGTCACCTTCGCATCGGGGGCGATGCGCTTGACCATCGAGCCCAGCACCTTGCCGCCGATCTCGATGAATTCCTCAACGCCGGCGTCGGCCATGTTGGCGACGCTTTCCGCCAGCGGACCATGCCGGTGACCTGCTCGACGAGCTGGTTGCGGATCGTGTCCGGGTCGGTTTCCGGCTGCGCGGTCACGTTCGCGAAGACCGGGACCGCCGGTGCTTCCAACACGACATAGGATAGCGCATCCCGCATCGCTTCGGCCGCCGGCTGCATCAACGGGCAATGGAATGGCGCCGAGACCGGCAGCGGCACCGCCCGCTTGGCGCCCATGTCCCTCGCGATCGCGATAGCGCGGTCGATGGCGCTCTTTTGTCCCGAGATCACCACCTGCGACGGATCATTGTCGTTGGCGACCGTGCATACCTCCCCTTCCGACGCCGCCTCGGCAATCCTTTGTGCCAGCGCGAGATCGGCGCCGAGCAGCGCCGCCATCGCGCCCTCGCCGACCGGGACCGCCCGCTGCATCGCCTGCCCGCGCAGCTTCAGCAACTTCGCCGTCGTCGCCAGGTCGAACGAGCCGGCCGCGCACAGCGCCGAATATTCCCCGAGGCTGTGACCCGCGACGAAATTCGCGACGTCCGCCAGGCGAACGCCCATCGTCCGCAACACCGCGATCGAATGGGCCATGATCGCCGGCTGCGCATTCTCCGTAAGCTGCAGCTCCTCGTCCGGCCCCTCGCGCATCAGCCGGAACAGATTCTGCCCGAGCGCCTCATCCACCTCGGCGAACACGTCCTTCGCGGGCCCGCTCGCTCCGGCGAGAGCGGCGCCCATTCCGACCGACTGGCTGCCTTGGCCCGGAAAAATGAACGCGCGCATCGGTTCCCCTGTTCAGCTATGAATCGCCGCGGCGACTAGGCCGACGGGCCGTGATTGCCAAGGCTGGGGAGGAAGGATGACCGACGCAGCGCGAGGCGAAGATGCTGGGCCCGTGGATGACCCTCGCACTCGTCATCGGCGGCGTCGTCGGCTCGGGAATCTTCTATCTGCCGGTGGCCCTCGCACCGCTCGGCGGAAGCGTTCCCGATCGGCTGGCTGATCAGCGGCGTCGGCATCATGGCCATGGCTTATTGCGCATCGCGCATCGTCAGTCCCGACGGCGGCGGCCTGCAGGCCTATGTGGAGCATGAGCTCGGGCCGGCCGCCGGCTTCATCGTGACGTGGATGACCTGGTGCTCGTCATGGATCGGAGTGCCGGCCGTGGCGCTCGCGACCGCCGCGGCATTGGGTCAAGTCCTGCCCGGCCTTGCCGGCCACCTGATCGCCCAGTCGTTCCTGTTCATGATCGTCCTCACCATCGTCAACCTGCGCGAAATCAAGGCCGCGGGCGAGCTCAACTTCGTGACCGTGGTAATCAAGGTCCTGCCGCTGATCGCGGTAGTGGCCATCGCGGCGATGCTGGGCGCGACGGGCGGCCCAATTCAGCCGATCGACGTGCCGCCTCCTTCTTTCGCGAACATCGCTACTGCGTCCGCGCTGTGCCTATTCGCGCTGACCGGTTTCGAATTCGCCATCTCGCCCGTCGGGAAGATCCGCGACCCCGAGCGCAACCTGTCGCGCGCGCTCGTCATCGGCGTCGGGACGATTGCGGCAGGGTATCTGCTGACGACGCTGGCGCTCAGCCTGATCATTCCGAACTCGGCGATCGCCAGATCGATCGCGCCTTTTCCCGACGCGATCGGGCGTTACTGGGGAGAGGGCGCGGCCATGATCGCCGCGCTGGCGATGGCAATCAGCGCGTTCGGCACGCTGAACGTCGCCCTTCTCGGCTGCGGCGAAATGCTGTTTTCGATGGGGCTGCGCGGCGACATGCCCCGCTATTTCAGCGTAACCAACAGGTTCAACGCGCCTTATGCGGCGCAGATCACGAGCGCCGCACTCGGCTGCGCCTTGCTCGCACTCAACGCCGCCAAGGGAACGACGCAGCTCTTCACCTTCATCACGCTGTTTGCCGCCGACGCCGTGCTCTATCTTTATTCGCCGCGGCCATCGCCGCCGCGATCAAGGACAGGCGGCCGCTAACCACTTTTGCAGCGGTCGTCGGCCTCGCCTTCGTTCTCTTCGCTTTTTATGGCTCCGGCCTCGAGGCCTTCCTGCTCTCGCTCGGTCTGCTGGTGCTGGGCGGCGCGATCTTCCTGGTCAGGAAGCCGTTGACCAGCCCGCCGCTGGAGGTCGCCGAAGCCGCGCCTCCGGGATCATCCGCCTGAGCTTTTTCGCGAAGCTCCGCAGGCAGACTTCGCTCGTCCCCAGCGGCCCCGCCTCATAGGTCGGGCGACTGCATGCCGAGCTGCACGCGCGTGATCAGCTCGGTGTCCTCCGCATTGACGCGGCGGTTGATCCGCCAGTTGAGGTAGCGCGCCGCTTTCATTTCGCGCCGCTCGTCCGGCAGGGCGTAGCTGATCTCGCGGATCACGGTCTCGGTCGCGCTCACCGGCAGGAACTGCATGAAGTCGACCTGGTCCGGGTAGATGTCGAACGCGACGTTCGGGAACAGCTTGTAATAGAGCCACTTGCGCTGGTGAGTTTCCGGCAGATGGTCGACCTTCGGAAGGCAGCGCTGATAGGCGCGCTCGGACGGGTTTGACGAAGCCTTCTCGACGAGGTCGCCCTCCATCCGGTCGACATGCGCGCTTCGCCTCGATCCGGTAATTGCGTCCGAACAGCCGCGTCAGGCCCGGGATGACCGACCGCGATGTGCAGATGGTCCGAATAATTGTCGGCGATCGTCTTCCAGTTGAGCGGCCGCGGACGCAGCGTCACGCGGCCCATGACCCGCAGGTCCTCAAACCGGTAAGGCGCGACTTCAGTTTCGTAGGGCGCCATCATCTCGGCGACCGACGGAGCGCCCGGCTCCAGAGCGCACGAAAAGAAAGCCGTGCCAACTCTCCAGCGCCACCGGATGCAGCCCGAGCTTTTCGGTCTGCAGCCCCGGATATTCGCTCCGGTGGGGAACGCCGACCAGCCGGCCGTCGCGGGCGTAGCTCCACGCATGATAGGGGCAGGTCAGCACCTTGGCGCAGCCGCCGCTGCCATCGACGAGCCGCGAGCCGCGATGGCGGCAGACGTTGGAGAACGCGCGCGCCTTTCCGTCGTCGCCGCGAATGACGATCACGCTCTCGCCGAGATATTCGAGCGTGCGCCAATCGCCCGGCTCGGCGATCTCGCTCTCGTGGCAGACGACCTGCGGCGCCGCGCGAAGGAAGGCCTTCTTCTCGGCCTCGAAGAATTCGCGATCGAAATAGAGCCAGCCCGGCAGGCTCATGCCGTCCAGAGGATCCTCGTCCGGACGCACGCGATTTCAGCTGCGTGGCCATGCGTCCCGATTTGCCACGATTGGGCGCCGGACCGCAATCCGGGCGCGTGGACCTCAGTAGCCCCGCTCGGCGGGAACTGGGCGTTGATGATCGTTCCCGTGGGCAACTGGCACGTACCGAGGCCGCCGCCGGAGATGCCCGAGCTCGGCCGCATCAGCCGGAAGTCGCAGCGCATGTAGCCGGCCGGGCCCTGCAGGTTGGCGAGGACCTGACCGCTATAGTGGGTGATCGTCTCCATCGACGGTCCCCACGGTCCCCAGCCGCCCCAGCCGAAGCCCCACGGGCGTCCGCCCCAGCCGCGCGCCCCAGCCCCAGCCGGGACCCCAGCCGGCCCACAGCGGGCCGTAGTCGGCGACGCTCTCCGAGGTGATCTGGAAGAACGGCCCCTGGAAAACCTGGCCGTTGCTGAGCTGGGCGACCATCGTACCGCGGGTTCCGCCGGTTTGGGTCCAGGTGAAGGTCGCGCCGATGTTCTGCCCGACGACCTGGCCGGTCCCGACGCCCGATGTCGTGCAGCCGGCCGCTGCAAGCGCGATTAACGAGGCCCCCGCAAGCCTGATCGAGAACGCCTTCATCGTCTTACTCCTTTACTCCTGCCCGTTATGAAACGGCGAACAGCGCTATCCGCTCCCACGGCTGAACGACTCATTGCGTTCGTGCAATGCTTATCCCGCAAAGTTCATGGGTTGCTTGCCTTTTCGGGCCTCATCCGCCATAGGCCCGCCGCTGGCGCGAGAGGCTTGGCCTTTCGCGCTGGTTTGCTTTGGAAGACAGCCGGAGGGGCGCCGCATCGGGCGGCGTCAGCGATCGGCCAAAAGAGAGAATGAGAAACATGCCGCTCTACGAGCATGTTTTCCTCGCGCGCCAGGACCTCGCTCAGGCCCAGGTCGATGCGCTCGCGGAAAACGCCACCAAGATCGTCGAAGACAATGGCGGGAAGGTCGCCAAGACCGAGACCTGGGGCTTGCGCAGCCTCGCCTACCGAATCGCCAAGAACCGCAAGGCGCATTACGTCGATGCTCGACCTCGACGCGCCGGCCGCGGCCGATTGCCGAGCTCGAGCGCCAGTCGAACATCAACGAGGACGTGATCCGCTTCCTCACCCTCAAGGTCGACGAGCACGAAAAGGGTCCGTCGGCGATGATGCGCCGCGGCGAGAAGGAGCGCGAGCGTCGCTCCGAGCGCGGTGAGCGCGACGATCGCCCGAGCTTCCGTGCGCCGCGCGAAGAGGAGGCCGAATAATGGCCCGCGCATTCTTCCGCCGCCGCAAGTCCTGCCCGTTCTCGGGCAAGGACGCGCCGCGCATCGATTACAAGGACATTCGCCTCCTCCAGGGATTCGTGTCCGAGCGCGGCAAGATCGTCCCGTCGCGAATCACCGCCGTCTCCTCGAAGAAGCAGCGTGAGCTCGCGCGCGCCATCAAGCGCGCCCGCCACATCGGCCTTCTTCCCTACGTCGTGAAGTAAGGAGAGCTCGACATGGAAGTGATCCTGCTTGAACGCGTCGAGAAGCTCGGCGCCATCGGCGACGTGGTGAGGGTGAAGGACGGGTTTGCCCGCAACTTCCTCCTGCCGCGCAAGAAGGCCCTCCGCGCCAACGAAGCCAACCGCAAGGTCTTCGAAGCCAACCGCGCGAAGATCGAGGAAGACAATGCCAACCGCCGCTCCGATGCCGAAACGGCGTCCAAGGGCGTCGACGGCAAGGCGGTCCAGCTGATCCGCCAGGCCTCGAACACCGGCCAGCTCTACGGCTCGGTCAGCGCCCGCGACATCGTCGATGCGCTGGAGGCGGAGGGCGCCCATGTCGACCAAGAGCCAGGTCGTGCTCGACCGCCCGATCAAGGCGATCGGCGTGCACGAGGTGAAGATCGCGCTTCACCCCGAAGTGTCGGTGACGGTCAAGGTCAACGTCGCCCGCTCGCCCGAGGAAGCGGATCTGCAGGCGCAGGGTGTCGACGTCATGGCCCAGATGTTCGAACGCGACGCCGCGGCGTTCACCGAGGACTTTGACCCGAACGCCGAGCCCGGTGCGACCGCCGAAGCGGCCGCGGAGGCTCCTGCCGAAGCGCCTTCGGAAGCGACCCGTGGCGGATGGCGAGGGCGAGCAGGCCTAGGCTTCGCAACCGCGGACGATCAAGAGGCCGTCGCCCATCCGGGCGGCGGCCTTTTTCTTGCGCCAGGCGGTTCGTCGCAAAGCTCGTTCGGGCGGTCGGAACGGTTGGGCTTCGTCCCTTGTTGAACAGCACGGAGCAAGCGGGGGCGATGCGAAGGAGCATTCGTATGGCCGACGATCGTGACGACCAGATCAATGATAACGAAAGCAGCACTACTGGACAGCAAGCCCAGCAGGGCGAAACTGGGCAGCAGGGCCAGCAGGCCAGCGGCGCCGGTTCCCAGCCGACGACGGCAACCAGGGTTCCGAAGGAAGCTTCGGAGGCCAGAGCAGCGGGAGCCAAAGCGGCTCGGCGGACCACCAGCCGGGGCGACGGCACCAGGTGGCCAGCCGATTGGCGGCAACGACAGTAACACCGGCTCGGGCACGACGCTGAGCCAGGGCGCCGACTTCGGCGGCCAAAGCTCGAGCGGACAAGCCCAGTCGAGCGACCAGAGCAGCGAGACGCTGACCACGGACCAGGAACTCGGATTCGAGACTCGAGCACGACCGGCGAGAGTTCGTCCGGCGAAGGCTTCATCGGCTCGCAAGGCAGCGGCTCGGACGAATATTTGCGCGAAGGCGGCGGCACCGACTTCGCCGAGCAAGGCCGTGGCGCGCTCGACGAGGATGACGACGAGTCCGACAGCGGCTCGAGCGGCGGCTCGGGAAGCTCGGGAGGCGGCGGCTCCTTCTAGGCCGCTTCGTCTGATTGCGCGCCGCGCTCCTTCGCGGGGGCGCGGCGCTCTCCTTATCCGGTGACGTTCGCGAGGATTGCCGCTTCCCGCTCGATCCACGGCGCAAAGCTCGGGCGGGCAAGGATTCGATCGACGAAGGCCACGGTTCGTGGGTAGCGCTCCGGATCGATGCGGGTATTCGTGTGCCGGAAGTTTGCGAACGGGCCCGCGACGGCGATGTCCGCGAGCGTCACCCGATCACCGACTAGATAGCCCCCATTCGCGGGAACAACGCTCTCGAGATAATCGAGCACCGGCGGCAGATCGTTGATCTCGGCCTGCCGCGCTGCCTCCTCGTCACCCGGCCGGCCGAGGAATTTCGGCGCGACGATCAGATTGAAGAAGATTTTGGCGCCGCACGCCACCAGGATCGTGTCCGCGAACTCCTCGTACCAGATAGCCTTGCCGCGCAGTTTGGGGTCCGCGGGGATGAGCGCCGGCTCGGTGTGTTTCGCGTCGAGATAATGGACGATCGCGCTCGAATTCGCCGAGGCTGTAAGTCGCCGTCGCGAAGCGCGGGCATCTTGCGGAACGGGCTGGCCTCGAGGAATTCGTCGCTCGGCTGTCCCGGCGCCGTTCCGGTCGGCCTAAGCTCGAGGTCGATTCCCTTCTCGCCGGCAAAGGCGAGCACCTTGCGCACGTAAGGGGACAATGACGAGCCGTAGAGAATCATGGGCGAAAGCCTCCTTGGGCGCGGCGAACGGCGGAGACAGCGGCGCCCCCGTCCGTTGGTCCCGTTAGCCAGTAGGAGACGCGACCATGCGCAGCAACAGCGGCAAGGACGAGGGGCGCAACAACATGCGCGACCCGACGATTCGGGACCGGACGATCAAACGCGCCAAGCGTTCGGACCGCACTCACGAGTCGCATGCGCGGGCGCCTGCGGACCATCGCGGCGGTCGCAAGGACTAACGACACCCGGTAATAATCGGCGACCCGGTCGAGGGCGAGGGTCAGCACCACCTTTCCCGCCCTCGCCGGCCAGCCGAGCGCCGTCTCCGCGTCGCGCATCCCTTCGCCCGCGCAAACGATTCGCCACAGGATGTCGGCAAGACCCGGTCCCGCCGCGGCGATCGCCTGGTCGAAGCGGCGCCTGGCGTCGATTTGCGTCGCACCGAGGTCCGGGCCGTTCGCCGCGCCGCCGCGACCTCGCGCTACCGGCGCAGCGTCCCATGACATGGTGACTCGCGGCGCGAGCTGCGCGCGCTCCCAGTCCGCGCGAAGCCGCTCGCCCGCGTCAAACTGACGCTGCGTGACGAACCCGCGCGCGAGCAGCCAGCCGAGCGGCGATTCGGCTGCGTTGAAAGTGACCGTCCGCGCTGAATCGATCATTCGTTCGCCAAGAAGGCGCGCTGACTTCATTCCTCTTCTCCTGCCGCCGAGGGATCCCCGCTTGCCACAAAGGCAAATCTGTAGGACAGAAGAAAACCAATATGGTTCACCGGGGGCGAGCATGATTACGCGGATAAGGGAGGTGCGGCGCGCGCGCGGTTTGACTCTGGACGAGGTTGCGCAGCGCTGCGAGCCGCCGACCACGGCGCAGACCATCGGCCGCTTGGAAACTGGGACGCGCACCGTCTCGGTCGGCTGGCTCAACCGGATCGCGAGAGCGCTCGGGGTCGAGGCGCAGGACCTCGTCGAAGGCGGCGAGACGGCCGAGCTCAAGGTCGCCGCGATCCTCGGCCCGGGCGGCGCGACCGCGCCCCGGCGCGCGGCGATCCTCGTTCCTCCCCACGTCGGCGACGGTCAGATCGGCGTGCTGGTCGGCGGCGAGCATCGGCGACTATCGCGCCGGCGACGAGATCTGGTGCGATACGCTCCAGCCCCGGGAATTCGCGCGAGCGCTCAACCGTGACGTGCTCGTCCCGCGGCCCGCCGGCCGCTTCCTGTTCGGGCGCCTGATCAACCGCGACGAGGAACGGCTTCAGATCCTGCCCCTGGAAGCGGGCGGTCGCCAGCAGGTCGTCGCCAACCCGCCCTGGCTCGCCGTCGCGATGAAGCTGGTGCGGAGCCTCTAGTTCACTCGCTCGGCCGTCCGCCCGGCTTCCACCGCGGGGTCTCGCTGCCGTTCGCGATCGCGCGCAGGGGCGCCACCAGCGACTGGATTGCCCGCGTCATGTAACCGATGTCGAGGCTGGCGACCGTATCGCTCGGCTGATGGTAGGTCGGGGTCACCGCCCAGCCGCTGACCGTGTGCGCGACGATGCCTTTCAGCGCGAGCGAGTAATTGTCAGACCGCTGGAAGAAATTCTCCGCCGGATACGGGTCCGGCGCCACCAGCGCGCCATTCTTCCTGAGGATCTCGCCGAACGTCGAGCGCTCGAAGCCGGTCATCATCAGCTGGCCCACCGGAAGCTTCGGGTCCTGAGCGCCGATCATCTCCAGCTCGAGGTTGGCGACGATGCTCGACAGCGGCACCGGCGGGTGGGCGCCGAAGTAGCGCGAGCCAAGCCCGCCCAGCTCCTCGCTCCCGTAGCAGACGAACAGGATCCCGCGCCGCATCGGCGGTCCCGCCGCGAGCGCATGGGCGAGTTCGATCACCGCGGTCGTCCCCGACGCGTCGTCGTTCGCGCCCGGCATGATCGTGCCGTTGACGACTCCAAGATGATCGAGATGCGCGGAGACCAAGAGATTGCCGGCCTTCGGGTCGATCCCCGGCAAATAACCGATCGCGTTCGTCGTCGCGGCTACGTCGTTCGCCGTGGCCGCCGACAAAAGGAGATCCTCGCCCGCCTTTGTCGAGAGCAGCGCGATGTCGCTCGGTGACAGCGTCGCCACCACGAGTGATTCCGGCGGACCGAGACCCTCGACATAGGATTCCAGCCGCGGCGTGGCCCCGATCATCGCACGGACCTGCCGCGTGCCATCCGATTCGGGCACGATCAGCAGCTTCACGCCCTTCGAATCCGCCGCGTTCATCAGCGCCCGAAGTGAAGCCGTCGGATTGGTCGCAACGACAATCTCGTTCGCCGGCAACTGGCCGGCGTCAGCCGTGGTCATCACGGCGAGTTTCCCGCGGACATCGCCGGCGCCGATGAGCAATTGCAGCGAAGGCAGCGGCAAGCCCGCGACCGTCAATCTCGGCTGACCGGCAAGGCGCGGCCGGACGACACGCGCGACCTGCGTGTAGCTCGCCAGGCCCGGCGCCATCTTCAGCCCGAACGCCTCGAACTCGGACGCGACATAGGCGGCGGCAATCGCCTCGTCCCGCGTCGCGCTCCCACGCCCCTGGAGGGCGGGACTTGCCAGGAAATCCTCGTGCGCCTTCACCCATTCGGGCCGCACCACCCATTCCTTCGCCGAAGCCGGCGCCGATACAAGGATCGCCGCGGCTAACGCAGCGCCGGCGATCGCACGAGGCCCGTTCGGCCACTTGAACGTCAGTGATTTCGGCAACTGCAGCCCTCCCTCGCCCTGCGCAGCTAGCAGAAGTCGGGAGCCGCGCAATCGCGGGCGGTGGTGGGCGGTGACGGGCTCGAACCGCCGACCCTCTCGGTGTAAACGAGATGCTCTACCAGCTGAGCTAACCGCCCGTGGCGCCGCCGTGCCACGCCCCGGGGAGGCGGGCAAGCCGTTCTAGATCAGTTCGCCCAGCACCCTTTCGATCGACACGATGTCCTCCCTCGGCACGGCGAACGTGATGTCGGGGTTGAATTGGCGCAATTCGATCCTGCTCTCGTCTTGCCCCACCATTTCCTTGATGAGCGCCGCCAGCATGCCCCCCGTCATCTCGGTCTTCAGCTTCACCACCACATCGTCGCCGGCCGTAACCGGCGCATGGGCGGAAACGGCGACGACCCGGCCCGGGCGGAAGCGCGGCCACATCGAATCGCCGACGATCGTCACCGCGTAGGCGCTCGAATCGCGTGCAAGGGTTAGCGGCCGGGGAACTCGCCCGACGAGTTCGCCCGCGGATATCGCGAACAGTTCGATCCGCTTCGCTGGATCGCCCCAGGTTCCGAGGTTTTCGGCTGCGGCAAGCGGCAAGCCCGGCAGCTGCGCGCCGCCCCAGGCCGGTGTTCGCCGATCGGAGAATGCCGAGTCTGGCGGGCCTTCGTCGCTCGTCGCCCCGTCGATCCGCAGAGCTTCGAATTCGGCCAGCGAGGACCCGGCCGCGATCAACAGCTTTTCGAGCGTACGCCGCGACGGATTTCCGTGCCGCCGCATGTCGGCCCAGACGGTGCGGCTCACGCCGGCCGTCACCGCCCATGCGTTCGCGGTCATCCCGTCCGGCTTGAACCGCATCAGATCTTCGAAGATCGATACCTTGTCGCCGGCGGCCATTCGCCGACTATCCCGGCAGTGCGGCGTTCCGGCAAGTCTCGCGAAGAGCGGCCGCAGCTATTGACAACATGTTAGATTTATCTGACATGTTGTCAATGCGAGGCGTGCCTTCGATGTCCTGTTCAAATCACGGCGGGACTGCCGACTTCGCTGAAGTAGCGCCGCAACGCCTCGCTCGCGGCAGGGGCAAGCTCGACGAATACGCGCCGGCCGTCGTGCGGGTCGGCCCGGCGAACGAACAGCCCTTGCTGGACAAGGGTCTTGAGCCAGCGAAGCGCCGTCGTCGCGGGCACCGCGGCGGCGATGCAAAGGCTCGACACCGGCACGCGCAGCTGCGCGATCTCGGCCTGGAGCAGATCGAGCATCATATCCCACGCCGGGTCGGCGAACAGCTGCTCGGCGAAATAGCGCGACCGCAAGCGACGGGCGCGGATGACGTCACGGACCGTTTCGGCGGACACTTGCGGGATGGCGCCGGTGCGCGGATAGTCCGGCGCCGCCGGCGGAACGGGCGGGTTGGACGACAGGCGCGCGAGCGTCGCCGCGATCCGGCTGACCTCGTCGCTGAGCTGCCGGAGCCGCTCGGCGTTGCGGTCCGCGGCGACGTCGGACAGCCTCGGTCGAATCGCGTTCTGCGCAGTGGCGATCGCCAGCGTCGCTGCTCGCTCCGCCTCGTCGCCGTCGACGACCAGCTCGACCGAATCACCGACATGCGCGAAGATCGCATCCAGCATCTCGCCGGTGCTCGATACCACTGCGGCGAACCGTCGTTCCGAAGCAGTGCGGCCGACGAATTCGAGCAGTCGATCGAGGTCCGCGCCGCAGTCTTGGTCGCATTCGATCCAGATTGCGCTTGCCGCCACCTGCCGCTCGATCCGCTCGCGAGCCGAGCCGAGGCTCGTCGCCTCGCCGATCCGGTAACCGGCCGCTTCGACGCTTCGCCGCGCCCGGGCCAGGGCGGCATCGCTCGTCGCCGCCACCAGGACCGGCGGCTTGTCTGCGTAGCTGAGATCTGAGCGCTCGATGATCGCGTCCATCTGGACACCCCCTGGGATGTGAACAGGACCGAGCACGAAAAGGAATAACGCGCATTGTGGACAAAAGTCAGACAATTTCGGCTCCAGAACGGAGCCGACGGAATGCAAAGTTAACAGGATGGCGTACTATGAGGCCTGTCTGGGCCGGGGGGTCAGCGTGCCGCGAGTACCGAGTGAAGATTCCGCGGCGCAGCGGGCGCATTGGCTCGCGGAGTTGGCGGAGGCGCTCGACGAGGCTCGTCTCCTGACCGAAAAGATCGTGACGGAGCCCGGGTTCTCCGGCGCCGCCGACCTTCAATCACAAATCGAGGCTGCCCGAACTCGAGGTCCTGGCCATGCGCCTCAAGCGGTCCGGCGGCGGCGGGCAGGTTTTTGCTCCGGAATGGAGCGAAACCATCCCGTGGACGCGCGGGGTCTAAACTCCGACCGGGACGTCGCCGCCGCCGGAGAAGGGCTCCAGGAACGGCTCGAGGAGCGGCGGTTTCCATCCCGATGTCGCGACGAATGCCCGGTTGAGGAACGCGCGCTTGCCATATCGCAACGGCTCGCCGTCGGGCCCGTCGACCAGGCCGCCCGCCGCCAGCAGCACGGCATGGCCCGCCGCGGTGTCCCACTCGCTGGTCGGGGCGGCGCGCGGATAGATGTCGGCCGCGCCTTCCGCGACGATGCAGAATTTCAGCGACGACCCGACCGACACATAATCGCAAGTCCCGACCGCCGCTTCGAGATAGTCGATCGTCGCCTGGTTGAGGTGCGACTTGGACGCGACGGCGGTCGCCGCCGTGCCGCGCTCGCGCGTCGAAATGGCCACTCGCCCGCGGCCCTCGTCGAGCCACGCTCCCTCGCCCACGCAGCCCCCGTGAAGCCGCCCGGTAGCCGGCGCGAACACCACGCCGAGCTTGGGCGCGCCCTTCTCGATCAATCCGATATTGACCGTATAGTCGTCGCCGCCCCGGACGAACTCCTTGGTTCCATCGAGGGGGTCGACAAGGAAGTAGGTGTCGTCGTGGGCGGGAATGCGGCCAGCGGCCACTTCCTCCTCCGCGATCACGGGAACGCCCGGCGCCGCCCGCGCCAGCGCGGCGAGGATGATCAGCTCGGCGGCTCGGTCCGCTTCGGTGACCGGCGACGTATCGTGCTTCGAATTCGACCTCGAAACCGCGGCGGACGATCTCGAGGATCGCTTCGCCCGCCTCGCGCGCGGCAATTGCCAGCTCGTCGATCAGGCGCCCATAGTCGCTGCTCAACGGGGCGCCATCCGGATCCCGCCGTCGAGCCGCACCGAGGCGGCGTTCATGTAGCGGTTCTCGATCAGGAAGCAGGCGAGCTCGGCATATTCTTCCGGCTGCCCGAGCCGCTTGGGGAACGGGACCTGCGCTCCCAGCGCGTCCTGGACGTTCTCCGGCATCATCGCCACCATCGGCGTCTTGAATACGCCCGGCAGGATCGTGTTCACTCGAACCCCCTCGCCCATCAGGTCGCGCGCGATCGGCAGGGTCATCGCCAGCACTCCGCCCTTCGATGCCGAATAAGCCGCCTGGCCGATCTGCCCGTCCTCGGCCGCGACCGAGGCGGTGTTGATGATCACGCCTTTTTCGCCGTCCGTCGAGCGGCTCCGCGTCGACCATTCCCGAGCGCCGCATTGGCGATGCATCGAAACGTGCCGATCAGGTTGATCTGGATCGTCACCTCGAACTGCTGCAGGCGGTATGGCTTTGCGGCCTTGGTTTCCTTGTCGCGGCCAACGGTCTTCGCGGCGGTGGCGACGCCGGCGCAGTTGACGAGGATGCGCTCTTGGCCGTGCGCCTCGCGCGCCTTGGCGAATGCGGCCGCGACTTTCTCGTCCGAGGTCACGTCGACTTCGCAGAAAATTCCGCCGATCTCGCGGGCGACTTTGCCGCCGCGCTCGGCATCGCGGTCGAACACTGCGACCTTGGCGCCGCGCGCCGCCAGCGCTCTCGCCGTCGCTTCGCCGAGGCCCGAGGCCGCGCCGGTCACGACGGCCGCAACTCCCTTGATGTCCATGGATTCTCCGCGGTTCTCTGTACCGCAGCCGCCTAAGCGCTGAACCACGCGGAACACAAGGCCGGCGCCGGCAGCGTCGTCCGGCCGGCTGCATTTGGGCGCGGTTCATCGCGAATGCATGTTGGCACCTTAAGATAAACCGGTAGAATCCGCTGACTTTCTTGGTGGGGGATAGCAGTGCTTGGCTCGAAGGTTCTTATCGCAGGCGTCTCGGGGCTGGCGCTGTCCATCGCGTCGCCCGTCTGGACGACGGCGGCGTTCGCGGCGGCCGACAGTCAAGCTGCCGCCGTTCCGGCCGCGGCTGCGGTCGCGTCCTTCTACGACAGTTTCAAGACCCAGCCGATCTGGTTTCGTAACGGTGCAATGAGGCCGCGATCGCGCAGCTCACCGCCATCCTCCAGCGCGCCCCGTTCGACGGATTTGCCGAGGGTCCCCAGCTCGCGGCGCAGGTTCAGGCCGCCGCGGCCCAGGCCGCCAGCGGTCAGCCGCAAGACATCGCGAATGCCGAGCGGGTGCTGTCGTCCGCCTGGGTCCAATATGTGCAGGCGGTCAAGAAGCCGACGACCGGCATGATCTACGCTTATCCGGTGCTTCAGCCGCAGGGCGCTCGGGCCGACCAGATCCTCCTGACGGCCGCTGCGGCGCCGTCGCTTTCCGCCTATCTTGCAAGCACGTCGGACGTGAATGCCATCTACAAGCAGCTTCGCGACGCCGCTTGGGCAGAGGCTCAGGCGACCGGCAATCTGACGCCCGATCCGCGCCTGCTCGCCAACCTCGATCGCGTCCGCTCGCTCCCGGCGAACGGGCGCTTCCTCCTGGTCGATTCCGGCTCGTCGATGCTCACCCTTTACCAGGATGGGCGGCCGCTCAATTCCATGAAGGTGATCACCGGGACCGACGAGCTGCCGACCCCGCTGATCGCCAGCTACATGTATTACATCACCTACAATCCCTATTGGCACGCTCCCGACCATCTCGTGCGCAAGACGATCGCGCCGAACTTTCTGCGCGGCGGGATGAAGTATCTGACATCGCACGGCTATAATGTGATCGAGGATTGGAGCGAAAAGCCGACCATCATCGACCCGAAGTCGATCGACTGGAAGGCTGCCGCGGCCGGCAAGGTCCACCTCAAGATTCAGCAGGACCCCGGACCGCTGAACTCGATGGGCATCCTCAAATTCCCGTTCCCGAACCCGCAGGACATTTACCTGCACGACACGCCGGACCACGCGAAATTCACTCTGGCCAACCGCAACCTCAGCAACGGCTGTGTACGTGTCGAGGACGCGAAGCGCCTCGGCACCTGGCTGCTCGGACATGAGCCGGTTTCGCCGGGGAGCACGCCCGAGCTTCGCGTCCAATTGCCGAAGCCGACGCCGATCTACCTGACCTACATCACGGCTCAGCTGCGCGACGGCAAGCTGAGCTACCTGCCGGACATTTACGGCTGGGATCGGCAGGCGCCCCAGTTCGCCTCGAACTAGACTAGGGCGCGCCTTCACCACCAGGATGCGCGTCCCGGCGTCAGCCTAGCTGCGAATATGACGGACAAAAGAAAACCGGCCCGGGCGCGGAGCCCGGACCGGTCTTTCTTTCGCTCGGCTAGCCTTAGAGGCCGCGCTCTGGCGCCGGTGGCGGCGGCGGAGGCGGAGGCGGCGGTGCCGGGCAGGTGTCGGTCGCCAGGATCACCGATCCATCCGGGCATGTCTGCGTCGCCGGAGGCGGCGGAGGCGGCGGCGGAGGTGGCGGAGGCGGCGGCGGCGGCGGAGCCGGTGCCGCGAAGTTGTAGGTGAGGCCCAGCAACAGGCTGTGCGAACGATAGCGGCCCTTCATGTCGAAGGCCTCGTCCTCCACGTCGTGGAACTTAACCCTCGCATTGAAGAAGCGATACTTAAGACCAAGGTCGAGGTTGGGGCTGAGCGGCATGCGCACACCCGCGATCAGCTGCCACGCAAATCCGCTGTCGCTGTCGCTGAAATCGAATGTCGTCAGCGGCGGGTCCGGAAGCGGCGAACCGGGCGTTCCGAATGCCGGATCCGTGACGTGCGCGCGATATTTGACGCTGGCGATACCGCCGCCACCGCCGACATATCCGCTCCAGCCGTCGTCGCTACCGAAATCGACGAGACCGTTGATCATTCCGGAAAGTGTGTTCACGCGGCCATTGGCGTCGAAGAATCCGCCAAGCTGCTCATTCTGCAGGGCGGGGCCGAAGCCGACCTCCTTCAGGCCGGCATGCTTGTAACCGAGCTCGCCTTCGACCCTGAACGGACCGAAGTCGTAACCACCGATTAGGTCGACGTCGAAGCCGACATGATGGTGGAAGTCGATGCCGTTCGATTCGCCGAGATCGAGCGTGGCGGACTGGTAGCTCGTGTGGGTATTCTCGACAATCATTCCACCGGCGTCGACACCCACGTAGCCGGAATTATCGCGCGCAACAGCCGGCGCTGCCAGCACAGTCGTTGCGAGCGCGACCGAAATCGCCAGCTTTCGCATAAAGTTCCCCTTTCGAATGCGTTCTAGAGTTTGAACCGCTGGAACACATTATGAGAGGGTCAGTTGCCGCGCAAGCGCGTCATTGCGGCGGCGCTGTTGCCGAAAAGCCGCAGTTGATTTTTCGCCCCGCCGGCAAGACATTGATACCGCGCGTTTTTCCTCAGATTTCAATCAGCCCGTGCTGGCGCAATGCTCCCAGAATGCCGGCGACCGCCTGGCGTGCTTCGGCGTCGACGACCGCGCCGCCCGCCGGCGATGCGATCGCGGCGGCCCTTGAGCTCACGACTTGCTGGCCTCCGATTTCCAGCGATGTTCCGGACAAGATGCCGAGCTCCCAGGCGCCGTTTCGAAACACTGCCCAGACGCCGCTGGTCCGCTCGAACAGGATCATTCCATCCCTTGGGAAAATGAACCGCCAGCCCCCGCTCGTCCAGGTGGCGATGCAATCGGCGTTTCCGGCCCAGGCATCCGTCGCGCCGTTGGCGACGATGTAGCAGGCGCCGAGTGATGGCGCCGATGGCGGCGCCGCACGCGGCGGCTCCTCGATCGCGCCGCCGACCAGCGTGTCGAGCGTTTGCAGGCTTTCATTGTGCGTGAATTCCTTTTGCGCCTGCCCGACGCTGAGGAAGGGAAGGGAAAGACGAGGGGTTCCGGCCATGCATTTGCTCCTAGGGTAGGTCGATCATGATGTGCGCGGCGCGCGAGGCCGACCAGTCGCCAAGCTGGCGAACTTCGACACTGGCCGAACCGCTTCCGATCGAGGCCAGGTCGAACGCGGGGACGACGAAGCTCGGCTGCTCGCTCGTGTAGTCGAGGCTCGTCGCCAGTCCCGAGATCGTCACGCGATATTGCTCTCGGCTTTCGCCGATCGGCGCATCGATCTCATCGACCCAGGCGAACCCGCTCCGGCTCCGACGCATCCATTCGAGTGCGAGGTTGCCCGCTCCGTCGATGACGGCCGACAGGTTCGCGGGCTGCAAGGGACGTACGGATTCGCCGTTGAACGTAACCGACGCAACCGAGCCGTCCCGGTCGGCGGCGCTGAGGATCGCGCCGCGCGCCCACTGCGGCACCGGAAGCGCGCGCAACGAGGAACGGTCGATGAGGCAGAACGGCTCGCCCGCGGCGTGCGTGGCCGCGGCCCATTCGGTCCCGCCGCGGCCGCGAAGCAGCCGGCTCAGGCGAAAGCAACCCTGGCCGAGGGGCGCGACTTCGGCGAACTGCACGAGCTCGCCGCCGAGCAGCGCGAGGTTCATGCCGTCGGCGAGCGCATCGTCGTCGCAGCTCGTCAGCCATTGCTGCGCGTCGACCAGTTCGACCTCGACCGAATTCACCGCATCGATGAGATATGGCTCGGCGTCCGCGAGAACCGACGTCGCGCTGCCGAGAACCGACTTTCTGACGGCGGTCTCGGTGGCGAAGGTATGGCCGGAGCAACTCACGCTCAGCGCTCGGGCGCTCCAGCCCGGCTCTGCCGATGAGGCGGCAATCAGGATGGCCGGCGCGCTGGCTTCCGGCTGCATCGGATCCGCGGCGTCGATCAGCAAGAGGCTCGTGGGCCCCTGCACGACATCGTTGCCCGCGATGATCCGTCCGCCGTCGGCCGCGAGCGCAGCCGTCGAGTGCCATAGCGGCCGTAACTCGGCGATAGTCACGAAACCCTCGATCGTGCACCGGTCTACAAGCCACGATCCCGGCGCCACCGAAGGCTGGACGATGGCGCCCGGCTCCAGCCCCATCCGCGCCGGCCGCAGCCGCAGAATGAGCCGGTCGCGGGCCGCCCACTGGCGCGCGAGGATGTGCTGAACGATCGTTTTGGCGTCGTCGGCGGAAAGGACCGCGGGCAGCTCTCGCTGCGCCTCGTTGCCGCTCTCCTCGCCCGCGATCGCGCGCGCTTCACCCGTTTGATAGTCGCGCGACGGATCGTAGTAGGTCAGTCGAAGCGTCGCGGGGACCGCGCGCACCGGCAATTGTTCGCGCTCGACCACCGCCGCTTTCTGCGCGTCGGCGCTGTTGCCGAGCTCGCTCGCGGAAAGCGCCAGGGGCGCTGCCATGGCTGGCGAGCGCAGCGTGGAACCGTCATCGAACAACGCAATGTCGAAGCACTCGACCAGCGGTTCCACCGCGGCTGCGATGGAACGCCCGTACGCGGCGTAGCCCAGCACGGTTTGCGACGCTCTCCGATGCGATCGATCCGTCGGAAGCGTCAGCGAGAACGGAAGAGACCGTCGGCGGTTCAGGATCCGCGATCACCTCGAAGGTCATGAACGGAATTCGGTTTCCGAAGTCGGCGAGCTCGAGATTCTCGAATACCGCCAGCGCGAGCCCGCGGTAGCCCGGCGTGTTCGCAATGCCTTCCACCGATCCGATCAGCGGATCGATCACCTGGCTCTTCGCTGCCGTCATAGAAGCGGAAGGTCGTCGCAAACCTTGAAATCGCCTTCGACACCGCGCAGCAATTTGCCGTCGGCCCAGATGCGTCCGATCGCGCCGACCGGCCTCGACGACAGCGCCACCGCCAGCGACACCGTATAGCTGTAGACGACGTCGGGCTGTCCTTTGGCCCCGGAGGTCTGCTCGCCCTCGACGAGGTCGGTCGCCCAGATGACGCTTCCGGCGACTCGCATCGATCCGTAGATGCGCGGGATCTGCGTGCCGTAGCTCGAGCTCTGGACGCTGAGGTCGCCGAGCCTCGGGCCGCGACTTGCGGGCGCGAGAAGCTGCTGATCGAACGACTGGCCGATGAGCGCGCCGATCGCGCCGCCGACCGGCCCGCCGAGCGCATTGCCGACGGTGCTGAGCACCAGCGTCGCCATCAGCGGGCTCGCCTGCGATAAACGCCGAGCAGCGGCCAGTCGGCAGCCCGGCGTTTCGACGACCCGGCGAATGCCGGCGTGCGCGTGGACAAACCCGGCTGTCCGAACGCCGAGGTGGAGTTGATCGCTGATACTCGCATCAGCATCGAGGTCGCCGCACCGCAGCCGCGTCGCCGGGACGCGCCGAAAATAATGGCTCCAATCCGCGCGAACCTCGCCGGCATGATCGTCCGCGCATCCGATAGTCGCGGCGCAATCCGTCCTGCCGGCATCTCGAAGCGCGCCATCGCGACGCCGACGCAATCGAGCCCTGCTGCCCCTCGTCCTTGCGGCCGGAAGGGCGTGCCGACGAGCGCCCGCGCGCGCGCTCTGCGAAATCGATCTTCAATGGTCAGGCTCCAGGGTAGCGGGTCAGCAGGTCGTTGCCGGGCAGGTGCGGCTCGCCGCGAAAGTTCTCGGCGTTGGCGAAGCGCGACACGCAGGTCTCAAAGCGTTTGTCGCAGCCTTCGCGAAGTTCGACGCGGCATCCGCTTTCGACTCGGCCCGCGGCAGTTCGCGAACCTCGACGACGTTGCCCTTCGCGGACAGGATCACGTGGTCGTAATCCGCAATTCGCGCCGCTCATGTAGCGCAGCCGGCCAAGCACGAAGCGGTCATCGACACGTCGCATCGAGCGTCAATGCGCCGCCGTCGGCGCGCAACGACGCGCGCGACGACCGTTCTGCCCGCGAGATCGACGCGGCACTCTTGTCGCCGAACTGCGCCCGGCACTCCGGCGAGGTCGCCGGGCAAACCGGCGCCCTCGAGCGTGGCCGCCGCGCCGCGCAACTCGGCGGAAAAGGATTCTGCCGTCGATGCCGACATTGCCGATCTCTCCGCCCAGAGCAGCTGGATCGGTGCGTCCTCGGGCCGCCGCCAGTCGGCGACCGCCAGCCGCACGCGCGCCGCGTCCCACCGGCCGAGCTGGAGATCGCCTTCGGATGAGCGCGGCGCTGCTCAATGCGCCCGCGATCTCGCCCGACGGCGGCTGCAGCCCCAGGCTGCGCGTGACCGCTGCTGGCGTCATCCCCGGCGCCGGCTGGTATCGAACGCCCTCCACAGGTCAGCGCGACATCGTGGCTCGTCAGCGCAATCCCCGCGCCATCGAGCCGCTCGAGCCGCCAGCACAACGCGAGGCTGGTCAGCTCCCCTCGACGATAGCTCATGCGTCAGGCCTCGCGCACTTCGATCAGCGGCACCGACGGCGCCTCGCCGGCCAGGAACGTCGCGCGGTTGATTTCGAGATGGTCGTCGGCGAAGCGCACCGGCGTGTCGAACAGAAACCGGCGGTGATCGCGCTGCCCGCAGCTCGGCGGGCTGTCGAACCGGATCACCCCCTTGTCCTCGAGCGTCCAGCCGGTGACGACCTCGCTCCCGTCCACCGCGACCCGAACCGTGCCCGCGACCGGCCGAGTGATCTTCCGCTTCTCGCCCGAGCCATAGTTCTTCGACGAGCGTCGAACCGTCCGTGGCGCCGTCGCCGGTCCCGATCGCCTGATCGGTCGCCGCGGGCGCTCCGCTCATGTCGTTGGAGCTGTTGTCGTACGGATCGCGGAAGCGGAATGCGACCGCGGGACCGCGCCGCGCACGGAAGAAGGACAGCAGGATCTCGCAGCTCCGCGTCCCCACGTACCCCCGGCCCGGCGTCGAACCGCAGCCGCGCCTGTGACCAGTTCGCGTTGCGCGCCTCGAACCCGCTGGCGCTCGTCACGACATTGGTCGAGAAGTTCGGCGCGACGCTTGCTTCCTGGCCGATCTCGATCGGGAACAGCACGTCGTCGAATGGCGTCACCGCCTCCTCCTTTCCGAACAGGGTCACACCGTCGCGAAGCACCTGCGGCAGAGCCCAGACGAAGACCTCCGCGCAGCCGCGCTAGCGAGCTTCGCGCGCCGCGTCGAGGATCGCGCCGCCATTGCTCGCGCTCGCCTGCCTCGGCGACGAAACCCGAGAAATATTGCTGCTCGGCCGGCGCATAGCCAAGCCGCGCAGAGACCTCGGCATAAGCGCGCGCGCGAAGCCGCATCGCGCCCGCTCGTCACCCACTCATAATCTTCACATCTGCAGCACATCGAACGCCGGCGTCGCCCACCCGACCGGCAGGTTCGCGCGCTTCAGCTCCGGCGCAGCCGGGTCGAGCACCGTCGGCAAGTAGGCCAGCAGCAAGGTCGTCGCCTCCGCCGAAGCAGCTTGACCGCCTCGGCGACTGCGGCCGTCGACTCCGCAAGCAGCGCGCCCGCGTCGTCGAGCAATTGGAGCTGCGCCGCGTCAGGCTCGCGCGCACATCGGCAATCTCCACCGGATCGCCGCCGAGCGCCGCTCTCGCGGCATCGTCGTACAGGCAGATCGCGCCGCTCGGAGTCACCCACCACCACGGCTCGCCGATCTGCACCTGGGGCTGGAGCCCGGCTTCGACGGCGATCGCGACGAGCTCCGTCGCGACGGTCTCGAGGAACCCGATCGCCTCCGCATTCGCCGGCGAGAGCAGCGCCGACGGCGGGTCGTAGCCGGTCAGCGCCGACGCTCCCGTCATAGGCGCGCTGCTTCCACGCGTCGGGGCAGAACATGTCGAGGATCTCGTAGGAGATCGACCAGATCAGCTCATAGCCGTGCGCCTTCGCTGCCCGCGCGAACTCGCGATGCCACGCCAGCGCCGCGCTGTTGAGCGTCCGCGCCGCGTCCAGCAGTCCCGCGCCGTCGAGCCCGAAAAAATGGCTCATCCCGACGTAGTGGTTGATGACTCTCGCGATAGCCGAGCCGCTCGCATCGCCTGCACCACCCGCTCGGGCGGCAGATTGTACAAATCGTCATAACCGGTCGCGATGCGCAGCCCATGCTCCGGCACGACCGCGTCGTTGATCGACAGCACGCTCGCGGCGCCGTCGCAGCGGATGTTGCTGATCGTCGCGGTCGCCCTGCAGCGGCGCGGCGAACAGCTCTTCCGATCCGCCGACATAATCCCGGCGCAACGAGGCTGATGAACATCCGGTCGATCCGCGTCGGATCGACCCGGACCGCGTCCGCGGGCAGGCCAAACCCGCCGTCGAGCGCATCGAAATCGAGCGTCACGTCCGCGCTCTCGGGCGTGCCGGTCGCATAATTCCACAGCCGCACGAGCCAGACTTGCGGCGCCGCTCGACGTCCGTGCCCTCGATCGTCAGCGTCGGCCCGTTGACCGCATCGAGCGCGATCACCCCGCTCGACTCCCAGTGGAAGCTCAGCGTGCAGTCCGAATAATCGCGGCTCGTCTCGCGCGCATGCGCCGGATGCGCGTGTCGGTCCTCGCTCTCCCAGATCAGGCCGACGAGGTCGCCCTTGCGCAAGGAACTCGCAATGCGACCGACAGCCCGTGCCCGTCGGGCGTAGTGACCACGCTCGCGATCGCCCCGCGCGGGAAATCGACCGTCCAGTGGAGCGGGTCGAAGCGCTTGACGAAGGTCCGCACGATCTTCGCGTCGGGCCGCGTGAACCACAGGTTCATCGGCCGCTTCCGAGCGCATTGCGGATGGCCCGCGCGACCTGCCGGCTCGATTGCCGAAGCACCTGAGCGTCCGAAGCGCGCCGGCGCCTGGATCGCGATCGCCACGCGCACATCCCTTGGCGACCCGCCGACATGCTCGATCCGCCCGCTGCTCGACGGAACGAACAGCTCGGGCCCGTTTTCGCCGACGAGATAGCCGCGTCCTCCGCTCACCGGCCCGCCGGTCGCGCGGCCCGGCGCGCCGACCAGCGACGCGACGAGGCTGCCGAAGCCGTTCAGCATGCCCGCGCCGAAGCTCGCGCCGCCGGGCGATCTGAACAGCGCCCGCAACGAGGCCTGCGCGATGTCCGACATCGCCGCGAGCGCGACCTTCTTGAGATCGTCGAACCCCGTCTTGCCGGTCATGATCGCCCGCGCGAGCGAGCTGTCGATCATCCGCCCCGCGCGCCCCGCGCCGGCGACGAGCGGTCCCTCGAGCTCGCCGCGCATCGACGCGACGTCGCGCGCGAAAGCCGCCGTGTCGGCGCGAACGCTGACCACCAGCCGCTCGATTTCCTCGTCCATATCGTTTCAGTGGTTTTTCGACGTGCGTAGCGCGCCGTGCTCAAGATGAGCTGCTCATCGTAGAAAAAGGATCATGACGCTCTGGTACTCTGGCTTCCCGGCTGGACCATGGGACGCCATTTTCTCCTGTCATTTCCGCTCGGCTAGGCTTCGGCCCCGCCGATAAGCATCGGCTATCCCCGGTAACCGGCGGCCCGCTGATCATCTAGGAGACGCATCTGTCGGCGATCGCTGGCGCCGCGATCGCCTAATCCTACGGCCTGACGCAACTACTGCATCGGGGAGGCGCCGCCTCAGTGCTTCGATGAGCCGTCGCGTCCGGAACTCGCGATCGAACGGCTCCGTCACCGTCGGCGCACAGTCAGGCCGCGAGAGCTTCAGCCGCGGCGTGCAGTTCCAGAATTCGTCCGGCCGCCAGCCGAGCAACATGCTCGCCGCGCTGCTCAGCCGCGCGGCGGCCTCCCCGAACTTCATCGCCCCTGCAGGATCTGCGCGAGCACCTGCTTCAGCACCGGCGTGATCTTCGCCAGGCCCTTCTCGACCACCGCCTCACCGATCCGCGCGCGCGTGATCGCTTCCGTCCGCGCCTTCGACAGATGATCGAACAAGGCCGCGATCTCGTGCAGCTTCAGCGCCCCCGCGGCCGCCCGCTCGACCAGCTCGAACAGCGACCCGAGCTCCTCCTCCGCGGCGACCAGCGCGCCGAACGTCGGCCGAAGCACCAGCGTCTCGCCCGCAACATCCAGGCTAGCCTCGCCGCGATAAGGGTTGGCAAAACCCCTCTCCCCTTGAGGGAGAGGGCGACTCGCCGAAGGCGAGCGGGGTGAGGGGTCTGAGCCTCCACTCACAGCGCCACCACTTCGCCCGAGCTTTCCAGCGCGATCGTGTAATTGCGCTCGCCGTTGAAGTCCCCGGCATATTCGAGCCGCGTGACCAGGAACTCGGCCCTGCATCCGCTCGCCGCTTTCGAAGCTCAGCTCGTAACTCTCGAGCGCTCCCGACAGCGCGAGCGACTTCACCTGCGCCTCCGCGCGCGCTGCCGGTAAAGATCCCGCTCGCCGCGACCGACACCGACCGAACGCCCGCGCCCGAGAGCAACTCGCGCCAGCCGCCGCTGCCCTTGTTGGTGATCACGACCGCATCGCCGTTCACCGAAAGCTGAGTCGTCTTCAGCCCCGCCACCGTCGAATAAGCCGGCGTCGCCGACCCGTCGCCGATCTTGAGCAAAAACGCACTCCCGCGCTCCGCCGCCATAAGTTTCTCCTGGTTTCCCCTCCCTTTCAAGGGAGAGGCAGGGATGGGTACGCAGCCGCAGGCTGCGCCAAAAAATGACTTTGATTTCACACGAAGACACGAAGGAGAAAGGGAAGCCACGAAGAGGATCAGCGAACCTTTCGTGGCTTATTGTTTCTTCGTGTCTTCGTGGGATGCTGAGTTTCTCTAATTCGCCAGCATGCGCGCCCGAAAATCGACCGCCGCCGCCCACGGCCCGGCGACATCGCGCACGATCCGCCGCCGGACCAATCGCATCGTCACCAGTTGCCACCCGACGACCGCGCTCAATGACTCGACCGCCGCCTCGACCGCGTCGGCAATCCCGTGCAGCCGCACCGGCTGGTCGTCCCAGACGGTGATCGCGACCATCACCTCCCGGCCCTGCCCGCTCTTGTGGCTCCAGTCCGTTTCGGTGGTCGCATCCAGAGCGACATAGGGATAAGCGGCGCGCGCCGGCGGCCCGTCGAACACGCCACCCAGCCCGCCGATCCCATTCAGCGCGCTGGCGATGGCGCTCTGCAACGCACCGCCCGCGCTCATTTGTATCCCCTCCCCAAGAAGCGCAGGCCCGGATCGTTCAGCCATCGCTGGATCAGGCCGCGCCCGCGAACCATCACGCGCGCATCGGCGACGCTCACCGCCGCCTCGCCGAACAGCGCCCGCAGACGATCGGCCACGCGCGCGATCTGCCGGGCCTGCGCCCGCCGCGCCGAGTCCTCCGTCCGCGCGATCATCCACTCCATCATCCGCGCACCTCTTCGCACCGCATCGAGAGCCGATCCCTCGCCCGGGGATCGTCGAGCACTTGCCGGACCATCAGATATCGGCCGTTCCAGTCGATCCGCTGGTCGAGGCCGATGCCGTCGCGGCGACGGATCGTGACTCGATATTTGGGCATCGCGCTCAGCGCCTGGCCCTCGCTTTGCGCGCCGACGCTCTCGAGCGCGACACTCGCCAGGCAATTGCACACCGGCTCCCAGCCGGGCTCCTGAAGTCCCATCGCATTGCGCGTCGAGATCGGCCGCTCGATCTTCACGCGCTCGCGCAGCGTCCCGGCGAACTCGCTCATCGCCGCCCCCGGTTGGAGTGGATGAGGCGGCGCATCAAAGAATCCTCATTCGGCGATAGGGCCGCCACAACGCGGTCACCGCCGCCGGCGGCTCGCCACCTTCGCCGTCGCGGGTCGTGAACAGATGCGCGACCAGCCTCAGAACGCCCTGGCGGATCGGCTCCGGAACGCCGTTTTCGTCGTCGGCGATTCCCGCCGTCCCGCTGACGCGCACCCGCGTGGCGGCGCCCGCCTGCGACACGCGCACCCAGCCGTCGCCCGATGAATCGATGTCGAACGCGTAAGCATCGCTCGCCAGCGGCGCTGCGCTTCCGTCGCCAGTCACCCCGTCGATTTCCGCGATGGCTCGAACGGGCGCCACGGGCACGCGCTCCCACGCCCCGCTCGCCGGCAAGTCCAGTTGGAAATCGCGCGCGATCAAGACCTGGTTGATGAACGCCTCGCAAAGCCCGCTCGCGGTCCGGATCAGGCCGGCCAGAAGCGCTTCTTCCTCGCCGGTCTCGATCCGCAGAAAGGCCTGGGCCTCGCTCATCGTGACGATCGGCAGGGCCGGTCCGGCGCCACCCATCAGCGGGCCTCCACGCGCAGGGTGAGCGACCGTTCGTCGGTCCTCCCGGCGAGCGTCGTGATTCGGTTGGCGAGGCGATAGACGTGCCCCGCGATCCCGCCTTGCGCGCTGACCGTCGCGGTCCATGGCTCGAACGAGCTTGCGGCAACGCTGACGCCGCCCGGCTCGACCGGCTCCACGGACCATTCGCTTGTGGCGAGCAGCTCGCCCTCGGCGAGATATTGGGCGCCCCAGTCGATCGAATAATCGAGGACCGCGGCGGGGTCCTTGAGGTGAAAGCTCATCTCATTTCCTTTTCGTCATCCCCGCGAAAGCGGGGATCAGCGCGGCTCGGGCTGCTGGACCGTGTCGCGCCTGGCGATTGCGCGACGCATCGGCGGCGCGATCCCTTTCGCGCCCGTCTTCGGCTCCGCGCCGAGCGGCACTTCGCTAATCGCGCTTCTGGCGATGGTCATGCGCGCCCCTCAGTTCTTCGGGAACAGCACGACCTGGTAGCTTTCGAGCGCAATCGAATCGGTTGCGACGGCAAGCTGTCCGGTGATCGTGAGATTGACGTTTTGCGACGTGTCGACGGTCGTCGTCACGACCGCCGCGGACGATCCTGGGGAGTAGGGCCCGAGGGAGGCCGAGCCCATCGAGACCTGGCTGGCCAGCGAGCCCCGATTCTGGATGCTGTTGCCGAATTTCGACGACGCCGAGTTGGCGCCGACCGAAAAGCCCCAGCCGATGGTTGCGCCGCCGAACTTGATGCGCGGGATCTTCGCGTTCGCGTTCGACGAATGCGAAAACAGCGCTTCCACCTCGATCCGGCCGTACTCGCCCATCGCTCCCGCGGGGATCGGCACCGTCGCCAGCACCGCCTCGGCGGTATCGCCGGTGTGTGAGGCCGCCAAGGCTCCCTGCCCGAGCACGACCGCGGTCCCCAGCGCCTGCGCCAGCGCGATCCGTTCGGAAAGGCCTGAAGGCGTCGGGAGCGGGCGCGCGGAAAGCTCCGGCAGCTTGTCCGGATCGAGCAGTGGGAAGAACTTGATCCGTTCGACGACTACCGTTTGCGGACCAAAGCCGCTCTGCTCGATCACCGCCTCGATGAAGAGGGCGCTGATTCCGTCACCCCAAAATCGCGCCACCGCGTGATGGACCGGGCCGCCATCGACCGAAATATGTTCGTCGGATGGGCCGAGGTTGGCCGCCAGCCGATGGATGTCGCCGAGCGTGATATATTGATAGGCGCTCCCATCGGTCGTCGACATGTAGGGAGGTTCGCCGCCGCGTTCCGCCACTGCTCGGCGGATCGTGCCACGCCCCGGCCTCGGCGAACTTGTCCTCGGCCGGCTCGTTGTACACCGAAAGTCCGACGCTGACCGTTCGCGCGCCCTCGACATCCGGCGTATGGATCGAGCAGTCCATCACCACCGTGAATCCTGACCCCGGACCGACCGCCTCGTTGAGCGCCTGGGTCGCGGGAAGGCGATTGTCGTTGGCGGCCACCGAGGTCGTGAAGGTCCACCCGACCCCGGGCACGACGGCGCCGAGCCCGATCGTCGGCTGCCACAGGTCGCCGTGCGCCACCGTCTCTCCATTCAGGGAATAGAGGCCGTTCTTGAAGTCGCTGACGGCGATCGGCTGGCGCGTCGGGCGAAGCATCTCGATGTCGCCGAACCATTCCGCCGCGGCGACCAGCGCGATCGACGTGCTGCCGCTCGTGAAATTCGTTCTCGAGCCGCTGACCGGATCGCGCCCGATCACGCCGCCGGCGAGCAAGGTGCCGCGCCCGACCTCGCGCTCGCCGGCTTTGTCGACGCCGATCGCCGCATAATAGAATTGGTCGCCCGGCTCGCACGCATCGGTGAAGCTCGAAAAGCCGTTGACCGCCGGACCGAGCACGAAATCGTCGGTGCCGGTCGTCGTCGTCGAGTTGCGCACGAGATCGACGAACTTCGGCTGAAACACATCCGCCATCGCGGCTCCTCAATTTGATTAGCCCCTCTCCCGCTCTGCGGGAGAGGGAGGGACCCATCGCGGCAGCGATGGGAGGGAGAGGGAGCGGAGTGCGAAGCGCTCGCTCCCCGACAGGTCAGGCGAACTTCAGAAGCTTGATGCTTTCCGAGTTCACCACCTGCCCGCCGACGCGCTTGGTCGCGTAGAAATGGACGTACGGCTTGTGGGTGTAGGGATCGCGCAGGATCGTCGTCGCATTGCGCTCGGCGATCACATAGCCCGCCTTGAAGTTGCCGAACGCGATCGACAGCGATGCCCGCGGCGATGTCGGGCATGTCCTCGGCCTCGATCAGCGGATAGCCGAGCAGGCTCGCCGGCTGCCCCGCCGCCAGGCTCGGCTGGAACATGAACGCGCCGTCCGCGGTCTTGAACTTGCGCACCGCCGCCGCCGTCGCCGAGTTCATCACGAACACCGCGCCCTGCCGGTAGGGCGAGCGCAGCGCCTGGACGAGGTCGATCAGCTTGTCCGCCGGATTGCTCGCCGGGAACGCGCCGGCATTGCCCGTCGCGACGAACTGCAGCGTGCCCATCGGCCGGGCACCGTCGAGCGTCGCCGCATTGGGCGAGCTCAGGAACCCGAGCGGCTGGTTCGCGCCGGTGCCCTCGACGAACGCCGCGCCCTCGGCCCGGGCGAACTCGGTCGCGATCTCGTGCGCGAGCCATTTCTCGACGTCGAACATCGCATCGTCGAGCATCTGCTGCGACGCCGCCGGATTGGCGTAGAGCTCGCCCGACGCCGGCACGATCTCGCTGAACGTCGGCGTCGCCCGTCTCCGGCCGCGCCGCCTCGAAGCCGACCCAGCCCGACGGCGTCCCGCCGCTCGCGATCAGCTTGCGATAGCCGGCGCTTCCGACCTTCACGACATTGGCGATCGCGCGGATCGGCGAGATCGCCGTCAGCGTCTCGTCGATCACCCGGTCGATCTCCTCGCGGCACCGCATAGCCGCCGATCGCGTCCGCCGAGCTGCCGAGCGCCTTGGTCTCCAGCCCGCTCTCGATCCCGCGCCGCAGATACTGGTCGACGAAGCCGCCGCTTCCGCCGACTTCACCCCGTCCAGCGCCGGCCGCTGCGCCGCGATCACGCCGCTCGCGATCTTCGCCTTCAGCGTCTCCAGCTCGGCCTTGAGCGCCGCAACCCCATCGTCTCTCGAACTGCTCGAACGACTGCTCGAGCGCATCCGCCTTCACTTCCACCATTCAGTCTTCTCCCGTGTGAAATCCGCAACAAAAAGGGCCGCGGATTAACCGCGACCCCTCACTTATCTCTTCGTCATCCCGGACTTGATCCGGGAATCCAGCCTAATCGTCAGCCGGCAGCCGCTTTCGGCCGGTTCGCCTGTCGATGGCGATCCGACGCGTATCCACGGTCACCTCGGCGATCGGACATGCTCGCATGTAGTCCGTATGCCCTTCACCGCAGGACGTCGCTCCGCCGACCGGTGTACACAGTCTGTCCTGCAATCCGCTGCGCCAGCCAGGCGCGTCATCCTTTGTCATTCGTCGCCATGGCTGCCGGCATTGCGATCGACCGAGCCGCTCAACTCGTTCGCCACCCTTTTCACCTACGCGTCGGAGCGTTCGTCTTGGTCGCATCGATCGAGCCGGGTCCGTGTTGCCCTCGTCGCGCCAAATTGTCGCGCTGACGTTCAGCGCGCGCGAGCGAGCCTCTAGCGAGTGACTTCGCCAGTTCAGCCTGTCACCAGTCCTCGTCATGCCGATCCTGGCACCATCGTCGCGCATTCAGCGAAGACGATCGTTGCGCGACCAGCTTGACTCGCGAGCCGAGCGCGACTACGGCATTGATGCACGCGCGGAGTGCGACGATGAACCGGTTCGCGACACCAGATTGTCAATCATTGAGACTCAACCGCATGCACCCGAGCCTTCGGCTGCATCGGGTTCGCGACCAGGCTGACCTCGACCAGGTCCAGCTCGACCAGCTCGCGCAAACCCGCGGCGCTCTTCGCCTCGCGCACCCGATAACCAAAGCTCAGCCCATCCACCTTCCCGCCCCGAGCAACCGCGCCGCCCGCGCATCGCCGACCGCCGCGATCACCCGCAACCCGCGCTTGTCCTCGCTCAAATGCTCGATCCGCCCGATCACCGCGCCGGCCTTGTGCTGCCACAGCAACGGCACCTCGCCCGCCCGCTTCAGCGCCTTCGCAAACGCCCCCTTACGAATGATGTCCCCGCCTTTGTCCGGCCGGTCGAAAACCGCCGCATAGCCTGCGAACCTCACTGCGACGCCACCAAATCCGTCAGCCGCAGCCTCACCGCGATCCCGATCAGCACCATGGCGCAGCAGCAGCCGTACGCCCAGGTCACGACCGCCCGCCACGCGCTGCGCTTGGCGTCGCGCCACGCGCTCAACAGCTCGCGCAATTCGTCCATGTCGCGCCGCGCCCGCTCGTCATCCAGGCCCAGCGAGGCCAGCGCCCGCCGCGCCCCCGCCTGGCTCGACTCCTCGACCAGCGCGCGAAGCGTGACAGGTCGACGCCCCGCCCCTCCGCCTGCGCCATCAGGCTCGCCAAGCAGCGCTTCCGCAGTCAATTTCCCTCTCCCCTCGAGGGAGAGGGCGACTCAGCCGCAGGCTGAGCGGGGTGAGGGCCCGCAAACCCCAGCATCGCCCGCTTCTCCGCATCGCTCAGGAACCCGGCCGCGCCGACCTGCTCCCACAGCTTCGCCCGGTCGTCGGCGAGCTCGCTGATCTGGTCGGTATCGACCGCCAGCCTCACCTCGCCCAGCCAGTCGCCCAGCATCGCCGCAAGCCCGTCCAGCACCCGCTCCGCCAGCGGCAGGATCGTCTGCCGATACAGCGCCCGCCCCGCCTCGCGCGCATTGGCGTAGGTCGCATCGCCCGGCAGCCCGACCAGCACCGGCGGCACTCCGAACGCCAGCGCGATGTCGCGCGCCGCGCCTTCCTTCAAGCGCCACGAAATCCATGTCGGCCGGCGTCAGGCTCAGCGCCTGCCACTTGAGCCCACCCTCGAGCAGCAGCGGCCGCCCGGCATTGACCTCGCCGGAAAACTCCGCGGTCAGCTCCTCCTTCAGCCGCTTGAACTGCTCGGCCGACATCACGCTTCCGTCCGCCGGCTCGTAGGTCAGCGCCCCCGACGGCCGCGCGGCATTGTCGAGCAGCGCCTTGTTCCAGCGGCTCGCGCGATTGTGCACGCTCGCCGCGGGCGTCGCCGCCTCCAGGCAGCCCATCCCGTAATGATCGTCGCGCGGATGAAGCGCCTTCACATGCGCGACCTGCCGCCGCTCGAGCGCATCCACCCGCTCATGCCGCTCGACACGCCCGCCGGCGCGATAGAGATAGGCGACCGGCCAGCCCGCGCTCGTCGGCAACCACGCTGACCCGCTCCGGCCGAAGCTGAACCAGCTCGGCCGGGGCGTCGGACGCGTCGGCGATCAGCCGCACATAGGCATTGCCGTGCAGCAGCAGGTTCGCCGATATCCCCTCGAGCAGCCCGTCCGCCTTGACCAGCGCCACGGCGCGTTCGTCCCCGTCGATCGTCAGTCCGCCGAGCATCCCCGCGACCAGCCGCACCGCGCGCTGCCCACCGGATTGCGCTCGAACACCTCTGCGACCCGCGCCGAATAGGAGCGAGCAAACCCCTCCTCCTGGCTGTCACTTGTCAGCCACGCGGGCACAAACGGCCTCGCGTCCGCCGGCGCGCTCTTGCGCCCGAACCACCACCCCATCGCTCGCCACTCCCGTCAAATCAACGCGCGCCGCAAGGCGCACAAACTCCCCTCTCCCGCGTGCGGGAGAGGATGGGTGAGGGTTTTCCCTCTAAAGCCGCCGCACCCGCGGCACCCCTGATCGCGTCTCGCTCAGCACCGTCATCGCCCACACCATCGCATCGGCCCGGTCCGGCGAGCGCCCGGGCCCCTCATAACCCCCGCCGGCGACCATCCCGCCGAGCTCGGCCTCGAGCTCCGGGAACTCGCCCGCGAAGAACGCCTTGCCCGTCTCGAACTTGAGCGCGATCGGCTCGGCCCGGGCGCATTTCCCGCGCGAGGCATGGACCAGCCGCACCCGCAGCCCATAGTCCGCGGCCTTGAGCACGCTTTCCACCATCGCCCCGCCATTGTTCGCCTCGGCGACCACCAGCCCCGTCTTCCACCGCGCCGCGGCGGCGGCCACCCGGCTCGCCCACCCTTCCGGGCTCAGCCCGCGAACCGTCGCATCCTCGAGCACGTACAGCGCCGCACCGCGCGAGCCGCACACCACGATCCCGCAAGCGTCGCTCTTCTCCGAAGCCCCCGCCGGCGGATCCACGCCCACCACGATCCGGTCAAATTCCTCCCCGAGCTTGCCTCGGGGAGGGGGACCATGCGCAGCATGGTGGAGGGGGCCCACGGTCGAACTGCCATCACGGTGGGCCCCCTCCGACAGCTCTTCGAGCTGCCACCTCCCCGTCCCGGGGAGGAGCGAAGCAACCCGCACTCGCTCGATCACCTCCCTCGTCCACAGCGCCCCCTCGACATTCTGGAGCAACTTCCCGTCGAGCTCCTGAGCCCCGATCCGGGTCCCGCCATAGGTCGAGGTCAGCACTTCGATCGTCCGTTCATCCAGGTTGATATTGTCGCTGGTCCGCCCGCCCGTCGTCACCGTCCATTTGTCCTCCTGCAGCCGCGTGAGCAGCGGGATCGGCCGCGGCGTCGTCGTCACCAGCGCCCGCGCCCGCTGGCCGCGCCGAAGCCCGAACTGCAGGTTCACCCACGCCTCCTCGGCCTGGCGCCATTTCGCCAGCTCGTCGCACCAGCCGAAGTCATGCTCCGGCCCGCGCAGCCCGTCGGCGTTGTCGCCCGAAAACAGCTCGGCCGTGCTCCCGTTCGGCCAGCTCAGCCGGTTGAGGCTCGGTTCCCACCGCAATCGCCGGCGGTAACGCCGAGCGACCGCGAGCAATCCGCTGACGCCTTCGACCATGATGCTCCGCGCATCGGCGATCGTCGCTCCGACCAGCGCGATGCGGACGTTCGGCTTGCCGTCGGCGAGCCGGAAGATCCATTCCGCCCCCGCCCGCGTCTTTCCGAACCCGCGCCCGGCCATCATCAGCCACGTGCGCCAGCCCTCGCCGCTCGGCGGAAGCTGGTTTTCGTGCGCCCACATCTCGAAATCGGCGTCGAGCGTCAGGAGCTGTTCGGGGGTCGAATTCTCAAGCGCCCGGCGCTGCTGCTCCTCGCTCGCCTTCGCCAGGATCGCCGTCTCGTGGCGCATCACCCCGTAGCCCGGCTCGCGCCGCTTCCTGCTCTTCATCCCGCTTCTTCATCCGTTTCAGCTTGCGCACGATCCGCTCGCGAATTTCGTCGACATCGTCCGCCTGGCGATCGCTGTCCGCTTCGATTGCCGTCTCGCGGTGCATCTGCAGCAGCCTGAGCGCGATATGGTTGGGATATTCGCGCATCAGTTCCTCCGATCCGTCGCGGCGGGTGACCGACCTGACGGTGCCGTTGAAGGCCCGTTCGAGCAGCACCAGCTCCAGTCTCGAGTAAGCCGCGCCGAGCGTTGCGATCCACTCCGCCCGGAATGCCGCGTCCATCTTGCGCCGCCGGTAGGCGACCGTCATCGGCACCTTGCTTCGGCGACAGGCCTCGCTGACGTTGCAGGTCTCGCCGAGCACGCTCAGGAATGCCTCCGCCTTGGCCTTCGACCAATCCCGCTTCGCTTGCTGCTTGATCTGCGGCTTCTTCGCCGCGACCAGCGTCATCTCCTTCTTCCTCGGCACGCTACGTCCTTCATCATCCCCGCGTGGGATCCCCGCGATGTGGCCGCGGAGGCCCAGCGCGCGCCCCTCTCGCCATTCCCGCGAACGCGGGAACCCAGAAATCACATCGGGCCGCGCCACCCCATGGAGTGACCGGCCCGACTCGCAATTCCTCACTGTTCCTGTCGTGTACCGAAACAGCGTCACGCTGTCAAGGATTTTTTTCCAGATAGGTTAATATTCGCGTTGGGAGGGGACCAAAGCGACGTCACCAGCGTCATCCCGACCTTGCGCCGGGACCCCCCCCTGTTTTCCTGATGATGACCTCGGTTTGCGCGGAGGTCGCCAGCGGACCCTACGCCTACGCCCTCGCCCGCTCCTGGTTCAGCCGAAAGAGCCGCGCGAGGATCCCGTCGTCCGTCAGCACACCGGCGCGCCAATCCTCTCCCCAACCGTACGCCTCCGCACCGCTTCATCGAGCGCGGCATGGGCGTTCGCGGGCCATTGCGGCCGGGCGTTGTGAAGGTTGGTCAGCGTGGGCTTCTTGAGTTCCTGTCCCGCTTCCTCGTCCTTCGGGAAGGATTCGTCGGGATAGGCGGGCGCCACGTCCGGCTCGCGCACGGCGAGATCGGGCGGGTTGAGCCAGTTCTCATGTAGCGCCTGTCCAGGAACTTGCTTGACCGCCTATGTTCTTTTAATGTTCCACTGAGAACGGTAAGGGAACACAGTATGGAACATCCCCTTTCCATTCGTGCTCTCGAAAAACGCTTCGATGCGCTCTTCCCAATTAACGCCGAGCCACTAAAAGATGGCGAGAAGGATGGCGGGACGGTGGAACGCACGCTCACATTTTATGGGTTTTTCGCCGGCGGAGGTATGGCGCGAGTGGGTCTCGGTGGCGGCTGGCGCTGCGTTTTTGCCTACGATTTCGATAAGATGAAAGCGCGCACGTATGCCGCGAATTGGGGAGGCGATCATTTCGTGTGCGGTGACGTCGCAGATGTGACGACCGCCCAATTGAGAGGGCGGGCGGACCTGACGTGGGCGTCATTTCCATGCCAGGACCTTTCTCTGGCCGGTAAGTATCGAGGACTGGGCGAGGCCTCATCCGAGGTCATGACGCTATCTGGCACCTTTTGGCCTTTTTGGAGATTGATGACCGATCTTGCGGCGGAGGATCGCGCCTCGAAATTGATCGTACTTGAGAACGTCATCGGCGCGATCACATCGCGAGACGGCCGCGACTTCGAAGCAATCTGCAACGCTCTCTCCGAGGCTGGCTATCGCTACGGCGCGGTCGTGATCGACGCCAAGCATTTTGTCCCGCAGAGCCGCCCGCGGCTGTTCTTCGTCGCCGTTGCTCACGTGCCCCTCCCCGTCGGAATGGCGCAGGAAGCCGATGAGTTCTGGCATCCCGCAGCCCTTCGCACTGCTCAGGCACTACTTCGCGACAAAACTAAGGCTCAATGGCACTGGTGGGGGTTGGCGAAGCCGCCGCCCCGAAACATCGGCTTTTGCGACTTAATCGAAGAGAGGCCGGCGCATTGCCGTTGGCATTCGAATGCAGAGACCGAAGCGGTTGCTCGCGATGATGACTCCCCTGCATCTAACAAAGATCGACCAAGCTCGTCGAGTCGTGAAGCGCCGCGTCGGTGGCGTCTATAAACGGACCAGGGTCGACGAATACGGGGTCAAGCGTCAGCGAGCCGAGGTGCGTTTCGACAACGTCGCCGGCTGCCTGCGCACGCCGGCGATGGCCGAGCCGCCAAGCGATTGTCGTTGTCGAGGGCCGGTCAACGCGGTCGCGCCTTCTTTCGCCCCGCGAAGCTGCTCGGCTCATGGGCCTTGATGATAGCTA
Source organism: uncultured Alphaproteobacteria bacterium (assembly GCA_963831215.1). GTDB lineage: Bacteria > Pseudomonadota > Alphaproteobacteria > Sphingomonadales > Sphingomonadaceae > Sphingomicrobium. Next base: position 136,237 of record CAWHPM010000012.1, read on the forward strand.
CATTCTGCCGGACCGTTACAACGAGGCGTATCGCGACGTCGCCGGCGACGGCGTTTGCGTTCCGGTCGTTCGCTACGTTGCCGAGCAACTGCTCGAGCCGATCCTCGGCGTGGTGGGCCGCAACGACGACGCATTAGCCGCCTAGGGCGAGCCATCAGTTGGCGATCAACCTCGATTTTCGTCGGAAGCAAGTCAGGAAGCTGACGAACAAGATCGGCTGTTATGTTCTTTGTGATCTTGATGGCGTGCCCCTGTACGTCGGTTCAATCGCGCGATGGCATTCGGGCGCGCGTAAACCGGCATTTGACTTCGGCACGCTCCGACATCATCGCGAACCGACAAATTGACGTCTGGGAAATCGCTTTCGTTTGGGCATACCCGGTGGACGATCCGGCGGTAATCACGCCGCTCGAAGACGCCCTCTTCCATGCTTTTCATCCGAATCGGCTTTGATGAATGGCCGCGTCCCGCCGGCTCCGCCGGAGCCGATAGATGTTCCGGAACCCGTCGAAATTATTCAGGTTATGGCCGATAGCGAAATTCAGGAGAGCGTGATCCGGCACTCCGTTTACCACGCCAAGCCGAGCACTATTCGCAAATCGTCAGTCACTTTCTCGCAGTTAAAAACTCGCCTGAGATTGCCGTCGCGATACAGGCACATTTTCAGCGCCTCCAAAAATACCACCGCGAATTATTGAATCTCGCAGAGCCGGTCGAGGGGGATCAAGGAGAAGAGTAATCGACCGGAGCTCAATCATGCGGTGCGGTCGCGCGACACGTCGCCCGAAATGATCGTACGGCAGGCGGTCACGGCGCTCGGCTATCGCTATCGGCTCCACAAGGCTACGCTTCCAGGCAAGCCGGACCTCGTTTTCGCATCACGCCGCAAAGCAATTTTCGTCCATGGCTGTTTTTGGCATGGGCACGACTGTAAGCGGGGGAGGCTCGCGAGCCAAAAACGAACGCGGAGTATTGGCGGACCAAGGTGCAAGGGAACCGCGAGCGCGATGCGCGCAACTTCGATGCTCTAACCGGGAGCGGTTGGACCATCCTAATTGTCTGGGAATGCGAAACCCGCCACCGCGAGAAGCTGACCGCTCTCCTGGGGCAATTTTTAGCTTAGGCAATGGCGAAGCGGGCGGGCCATTGATAAACTTGCGCGGAAGGATTCGAATGAAGCGTGGCGCCGCCGTTGACGATCGCCAGGGCGTCATCCCGATTGACCTCCCTCGCGACCCCGCCTGTCGAGCGACGAGAAGGCGCGGTCGGGAGCTGCTGGCGATGGTCGAAATGCTCGCCGCGGCCAAGGTTCACCCTGTGGAGCGCGCGGCTGCTCGGCTGGCAGGTGCGCCGTTTCACGGCGCTGAAACAGATGCTGACCCCGATCGACGCCGCTGCACTCTCTGGCGCGCTTTGAAGCGGAGCTTGAACGACTCGGACCCGCCGAGGACTAGCCGTCACAGAAAAGCTACCCGCCCCGACGGAGCGGCCCTTCTTTTCCGCGTCTCCGCAGCCTGCCCCGGACCTGATCCGGGGTCTCCGCGTGAGATCAGACCATATGCTCGCTGTGCCCGTAGACGATGATCGTCATATAGCCCTGGCGCTCGGCCGGCTGGGCGCCGCCGACGCTGGCCTGGAACTTCTCCGCGGTCGCGTCGTCGCAGCTATAGGCCGGCTGCATCGCGCCCGATTGGGCGACCACCTTGCAGCCCTTGACCGCGCCGCGCGCGTCGATCGCCAGCGCCATGACCTGGCCGCCGAGCATCGTGTCGCCGGTCTCGAGTTCGGGCTTCGCCGGCTGCGCGCCCGGGGTGAAGCGCCGCTCGAAGGTGATCCGCGTGACCTCGCCCTTGGGCGCGGACGCCTTGCCGACCATCGAGGCCGGGCCGGCATCGACGTCGCAGGCCTGGTTGTCGGCCGGCTTCATGCTGTTCTCGTAGCGGCACGCTTCGGGCTTGCCGTTGCCGTCCATGGTGACGGTGACCTTCTCCCACCACGGCGAGTTCGACTCCAGGGTGTCGGTCGAGGTTGCGGTGGCGGCAGTGGCGGCGAGGGTCGCGGCCGAAGCCACGAGCAAGGCGGCAAGCTTGAGCACTTTCAAATTCCTTCGCGCCCGCCATCGGGGTCCCCGCAAAGTACGACTTTGCGGGGTGGTCCCGCCGCTCCGGCGACCCGATTGCCGCCGCCAACCTGCACCCCCCAACGCGCGGGTCGAGGTTGGTTTCCATGCGCCGTCAAAGAACCGGTCGAGCAGTCCGGACGGCGGCCTCGGATGGCTGGCGGGATTCGCGAGCGGCGCGACGGGCGCCGTTCCGGCGCGGCAGCATCGCCGCCGGCGGCGATCGGAGTTGTGGTGTTCGTCGGGAGTGTGATCGTCCGCGAGCGCCGTCGCCGGAGCCGCTCTGCGAGCGAAATGTGCCCAAACAGAAATGGGGGCCGGCATTGCTGCCAGCCCCCACTGCGCCGAGCGAAGGATATGCCGGTGTTCGATTGACCTTGGATCCCGCTCCGGAAAACCGGTGTGTGACCCCGCTTCTCGATCCTGGCTCACCAGCTCAGGCGTCGCTTCCTATCGAACCGCTCCCTCTTGCGAGGAGCCGGGCGACCTACTCGACTGCGCGGCCCGAAGGTTCGCTGGTCGTTCGACCGTTCCGGCCCGGCTTTCGGAACCGAGGTCCCTGCAAAGCCAAAACCACTCGATGTTCCGCGGCCCTTCTTGGGTCGGTCACTCTTCGCGTTCCGCTTTGCTCTCCGCACCGAAGTGCTCCGAGCCGCGTCGCGCTAGAGAAAGCCGACTCTTCCGGCGCCTCATACCAGCTGGCTCAAATCAGAACCCGAAGGCTCTTATCATTGCCTGCCGGCGGAGATCGGACCTTTGGTCACCTGCCGCTTCCTGTTGCCGTTGCCGGCTCCTGAAAGAGGCCGGGACCGCCGTCCCGATCACCTGCTCACCATGCACAGCTGCTCCGAGTCGGGAAAGCGAAAAATTCGCCTTTCGATCCTGTGGATAACGGGGATATCGGGCAAAATCGGAGAAACCTTCGACGACTTGCAAAACAGAGTGCGCGTCGGTTGCCGTTCCGTTCCCCTCCGCTTACTTCGACGTCGTGCCTGAATTGCCAGTCCCGCTGTCGGACGCCCCCTACCTGCAGGGCCTCAACCCGCCCCAGCGCGAGGCCGTGCTGACGACCGAAGGCCCGGTGCTGGTCCTGGCCGGCGCAGGAACGGGAAAGACCGCGGCGCTCACGGCGCGTCTCGCCAACCTCATTGCCACGCGCAAGGCGTGGCCGAGCCAGATCCTCGCCGTCACCTTCACCAACAAGGCGGCGCGCGAGATGAAGGCGCGAGTCTCGGCGATCTCCGGCGGAGTCATCGAAGGAATGCCGTGGCTCGGCACCTTTCACTCGGTGGCGGCGCGGATGCTCCGAAGCCATGCCGAGCTCGTGGGCCTGCAATCCAACTTCACGATCCTCGACACCGACGACCAGCTGCGCGTCCTCAAGCAGCTCATCCAGGCCGCGAACCTCGACGAGAAGCGCTGGCCCGCGCGGCAGCTTGCCGGCCTCATCGACCGCTGGAAGAATCGCGGTTGGACCCCCGCCCAGGTCGACGCCGGCGAGTCAGAAGGTTTCGCCGCCGGCCGCGGCGCCGATCTTTACGCCCAATATCAGGAACGGCTGAAGACCCTCAACGCCTGCGACTTCGGAGACCTCCTGCTCCACATGCTCGTCATCTTCCGCAAGCACGCGGATGTCCTCGCCGCCTATCGCGAACGGTTCCGCTACATCCTCGTCGACGAATATCAGGACACCAACCAGTCGCAGTATGAATGGCTGAGGCTCCTCGCTGAGCCGCGCCGTAACCTGTGCGTCGTCGGCGACGACGACCAGTCGATCTACTCCTGGCGCGGCGCCGAGGTCGCCAACATCCTCCGCTTCGAGAAGGACTTCCCGGGCGCGAAGATCATCCGCCTCGAACAGAATTACCGTTCGACGAGCCACATCCTTGCCGCGGCGGATGGCCTGATCGCCCATAACGCGGGCCGGCTCGGCAAGACGCTTTGGACCGACGCCGGCGACGGCGAAAAGGTCCGCGTTATCGGCGTCTGGGATGGCCCCGAGGAGGCACGCCGAGTCGGCGAGGAGATCGAGCAGCTCTGCCGCAACGGCCTCGGAATCGACGATGCGGCGATCCTCGTCCGCGCTCAGTTTCAGACCCGGGAGTTCGAAGAGCGCTTCATCGCGATCGGCCTGCCCTACCAGATCATCGGCGGATTCCGCTTTTACGAGCGCGCCGAGATCCGCGACGCCATCGCTTACCTGCGGCTGATCCAGTCCCCGGCTGACGACCTCGCCTTCGAACGGATCGTCAACACGCCCAAGCGGGGGCTCGGCGACAAGGCGGTCGCCACGATCCACCAGCAGGCTCGACAGGCCCAGGAACCGTTGCTGATTGCGGCGGCGCACCTGCTCGACAGCGACGAGCTCACTTCGCAGGCCCGCCGCTCTCTCGGCAAATTCGTCGCCGACGTCGGCCGTTGGCGCGAAATGGCGGCGACCCTCCCCCACTCCGAGCTCGCGCGCATCGTGCTCGAGGAATCGGGCTATACCGCGATGCTCCAGGCCGACCGCTCGGCCGAAGCCGCGGGCCGCCTCGAGAACCTCGCCGAGCTCACGCGCGCGATGGAAGAATATGAAACGCTCGGCGCCTTCCTCGAGCATGTCAGCCTGGTCATGGACAATGACGAGGCGCGCGGCGGCGAGAAGGTGACGATCATGACCATCCATGCCGCCAAGGGCCTCGAATTCGACACCGTCTTCCTCGCCGGCTGGGAGGAAGGCGTGTTCCCCTCGCAGCGCTCACTCGACGAGGGCGGCCTCGCGAGCCTCGAGGAGGAGCGTCGCCTCGCTTATGTCGCGATCACCCGAGCCCGCCGCCGGGCGTCGATACTCCACGCCGCCAACCGTCGCATCTACGGTCAGTGGACCAGCTCCATTCCCAGCCGCTTTCTCGCCGAGCTGCCCAAGGCGCACATCGAGGAAGAGACGACGATGACCGGCGGCGAGAGCCTGTGGCGCGCCCAATGGTCCGAACGCGCAGATCCCTTCGCGCATCTCGGTCCCGCCCAGTCCATGCGCGCCAGCACCCGCGGCCCCGGCTTTCAAAGAGGGATACGCCAACTCAACCCCTCTCCCTTGAAGGGAGAGGGCGACTCGCGCTCCAGCGCGAGCGGGTTGAGGGCAAACCGGTGGACCAGCCCACCGCCAGCGGAAGTACGCGCGTCCGCCGTCAGCCTCGGCAACCAGGGCCGTACCGATCTCGTCCTCGGCCAGCGCGTGTTCCACGGCAAATTCGGCTACGGCACCATCGCCGCGATCGAAGGCAACAAGCTCGAGATCGACTTCGAAAAAGCCGGTCGCAAGAAGGTGCTCGACAGCTTCGTGAGTGTCAGCTCTTGAATTTGTATCTCAATTGAGATACATGGCCGCACTGGGACAGAGTTCGATGCTGCACGTCCGAATGGACGAGGACTTAGAGCCGAGGGCAATGCGCGTGCTTGGATGCGATCGGTCTCACGGCGGCTGATGCTGTGCGCCTTTTCTACAAGCGGATCGTTGCCGAACAGGCCGGTCCCTCTGGAACTGAAGATTCCCAATGCGGAGACCCGCGCCGCGATGCGGGAAGCGCATGCCATCCTCCGCGCGCGCAAGGCGCGATCCGGCCAAGGGCAAGGATTTGATCGCAGCAATCTGATGATGGCTAAGTGCCAAGGCGAGGCGAGCGAACTTCCCCCGGACATGCGATTACACCAAGGCTTTCCAAAAAGATTACGAGCGACTTTCACGCTCAGGCGCATTCGACATGGACCACCTCAAGTGAGGTCATGCTCCTCCTGATTGGACGGCGCACGCATCCCTTGCGCGGAATGGCTCGACCATCCGCTCAAAGGAGAATGGTCGGGTTACCGCGAATGCCACGTCGGCGGGGATTTCCTGTTGATTTACAGAGATCGATGAGAAAGCCGGAAAAGGCGGAAGCATAGATCTTTGTCAGGACCGGCACCCACGCCGAGCACTTCAACGACTGAATACCTGGAAGTCGCAGCTTAGGAACGACACGTCGCCTTGATCGAAGCATTCGCAACGGCTGACGGGCGGCTCGCGCGAATGCGTGAGCCGCCCGTGCCTGATTACGATTGCCTGTCGGCGCTCCAGCGGGTCGTCGAGCCGTTCATCTTGTTCTGGTTGACGGCGTTGAGCTTGCCGTCGGCTCCGACCGTATAGGTCGTGACCCCCACGACCTTTCCGTCGCGCTTGCGGGTCACTTCATAGCCGTCGGCCGATTTCGCGACGGAGACCATCGTCCCCGCGATGTCGCCCTTGATCGGGACGTCGCCGCCGCCGATCTTCGCTTCGAACGACGTGCCGTCCGGCGAGCTCGACTGGTAGGTGTCGCCATTGACAGCCACCGTGAAGGTCAGGGCCGCGTCGTTGAAGTTCGACAGCTTCGCCGGTTTCCACTGACCCGAAATCGCATGCGCTCCGGCCGGCGCCGGCCCGACCCTGGTCTCCGTATATTCGCCCGTGCTCGGCGAGCCCGGCGTCGAGGTGTCGGTGAACTTCGTGGTTGAGGTGTTGCCGTCGGCGGACACCGTCGTGGTCGATTCACCGACCTGCTTTCCGCCCTTCTTCGACGTCTCGACGACGGTATGGTCGTCGACGACCTTGACCGCGTCGCTGTCGGCATAAGGGAGGCTCACGGGGTGGAAGGCGCCGTCCGCCGGAACAGAATAGGCCGGTGTGCAGGACTTGCACGAATAGGTGCCACCGGTCAGCAGATATTCGTCGGGCTTCGTATCGAACTGAACGCTGTTGATGTCGGCTTTCCAGGTGCCGTTGATGTCACCCGCCATCGCGGGAGCCGAGGCGTTCGTGTTCGCCGATGCCTCGTTTGAGTTCGCCTGCTTGTTGCAGGCGCCGAGCGCAAAGATCGATGTTGCGGCTAGCGCCGCCGTGATTGTCTTGTGCATTGGATCGAGAACCCCGTTGCTGCGCCACGTCCGCCCCGATTGGCAGGTTCGTGGGTGGGCGGCGCCGTCACGGTGGTCACTGTCGGCAGTGACGGAGTCGTCGCGGCGCAGCTAATCGCGGAAAGCGCCTTAGGCAAGACGTCCAATTGAAACGAAGGTTAATCGAGTTCGGGCGCCGATCGAACCGAAGGAAGGAACCCGAATCGGGCCCCGCGCATTTTTGCAGCAAAAGTCAATAGACAAAATCAGGTGTGTGAAATGAAGCAGCTAGCCCTTGCGCTGGCGCTGACGGGATCGTGCGTATTTGCGACCACCATTGCGACTACGCCGGCGTTGGCGCTGGAAACCTACGAAGCCCAGATGGAAGCGAGCGACCTGGCGTCCCAGGCGCGCATCGACATGCTCGACGCCTTCGGTCCGAAGATGCTGAAGCCCGGGCAGTATGTGTGGCGCGACGTGCCGGAGAGCGCTGGCCCCGAGCGCGTCGTCATGAGCCTCTCGGACCAGATGGCCTATTTCTACCGCGGCGACACGCTCGTCGCCGCCAGCACGATCTCGAGCGGCCGTGACGACAAGCCGACGCCCACCGGAGTCTTCTCCGTGCTGACCAAGACTCCGATGCATCACTCCAATAAGTACGACAACGCGCCGATGCCGTTTGCCCAGTTCTTCGAAAGCCACGGCATTGCCATGCACGCGGGCTACAATCCTGGTCACCCCGCCAGCCACGGCTGCGTCCGGTTGCCGAGCGCCTTTGCAAAGAAGCTCTACTCGGTCACCGACGTCGGAACCCCGGTGTTCATCGGCGCGTGATCGCCACGACGTTCTTCGTATCGAGCGCGGTTGATTGCGAGCCGGGATACGCTCATCGCGCCATGAGTTGAGCGTCCGAACAGTGCACTCCCAGGAGAACAACATGGCCAATAAGGCGACCGGCAAGAGCGGGACGAAGAGCAGCAGCACGAGCCAGAAGAAGTCCAGTGCCCGGACCGCGGTCGCCCGCCGGCCCGCAAACGATGCCGCATCCGGTTCGCATGAAGGAATGGGTGACGCGTTCATCAAGCTTCTTCAGAGCCCGCTCGTCGCCGAGCTCGTCGCCGTCGCGGCGACCGCAGCATTGGCGGCGCTTGCCGAACATGGGTTCACCAGCGGCGGCGGCGCAAGTCGCGGCAAGCGCGCCGGGAAAGCGGTGAAGGAAGCCGGAAAGGCCGCCGCCGCCGCGGTCGGGCGCCGGCTCGGGACCGAGCTCGAGGAAATTCGGAAAGCGGCTACGAGCGGCGCAAAAGCGTAAGCCGCACCCGCCCGATCTGCCGCGTCGTATCGAGCTCGAATCCGCCTGGCGCGACCGAGTCCTCGCCGCGCGTCTCGACGCTCAGCCAACCCCCAGGGGCAAGCCAATCCGCCTTGGCGATCGCCTCCACCACTTCATTGCCCGAACCGTCGCCGTAGGGCGGGTCCGCGACGATGAGGTCGAACGGCCCAGATCGCGGCAGCGCCAGCGCCGAGGCTGTGATCACGTGCACGCGCGCTGTCGCTCCGAGTTTCTCCGCGTTGCGCAATATTGCCGCCTTGGCTTTTGCCTCATTCTCCACGAACGTCGCGTTGGCCGCCCCGCGCGACAGGGCTTCGAGCCCCAGGGCGCCGCTCCCCGCGAAAAGATCAGCCACTCGCAAATCCTCGAAGCTTCCGAGCCGGCTTGCGAGCATCGAAAAAAGCGTCTCGCGCACGCGATCGCCGGTCGGACGCGTGCCCGATCCCGGCGGCGCTTCGATCGCCCGCCCCCGCCACTCGCCGCCGATAATTCTCATTTGAGCGTCTTGCGAAACCTCTCCAGCTCGCCTGGCTCGATCTCATCGGCGTCGCCCGGCTCCAGCCTCTCGATCGTGAACGGCCCGTAAGCCGTTCGGATCAGCCTCGAGACCTGCAGCCCGAGATGAGCGAGCACGCGTCGCACCTCACGATTCTTGCCCTCGGCGAGGCTCATCTCGATCCAGCAATTGCTGCCCGTCCGACGCTCGAGGTTGGCGTTGATCGACCCGTAGTGCATGCCGTCGATCGTGATCCCCTCGGCAAGCTGCTCGAGCTGCTCCTGGCTGACGCGCCCATAGGCTCGGGCTCGGTAGGTCCTGATGACCCCGGTCCGCGGAAGCTCCAGCTGCCGCTTGAGCTCGCCGTCGTTGGTCAGCAGCAACAGCCCCTCAGTCATGAAGTCGAGCCGCCCCACCGGCATCACCCGCGGAAGGCCGGAAGGCAGGCGATCGTAGATCGTCGCTCGCCCTTTGGGATCACGTTCCGCGGTGAGCGTGGTCGGCGGCTTGTAGAAGCGGAACAGCCGGGTCGCCGCTGCAGGCCGCGCCGGCTTTCCATCGACCGAAACCCCGCTCAAGTCCTCGAGCAGCGTCGCCGGCGTAGTGAGCTTTTCTCCATTGAGCGCGATGCGCCCTTCGGCGATCATTCGCTCGACCTCGCGCCGCGAGGCGACTCCGGCGCGGGCGAGCAGCTTGGCGATGCGCTGCGGTCCGCCTCCCGCTTCTTGTGGCGCGGCGGACACAGTGCGGCGTTGGTGACGCGGGCGCGGCACTCGGCGCTTGGTCGTTCGTTGCGAAGGCGAATTCATGGGTTGGGACCAAAGATGCTGTTCGGGAAGCGTAAGCAGATCGTCAAGCGTATCCTCATCGTCGAGGATGAGCCGCTGACCGCGTTCGACAATGAAAACACGCTCGGCGACGCGGGCTATGAGGTCGTCGCGACGGTGGATGACCTCGACGAGGCGCTCGCCGTGCTGGAGCGCGAGGAAATCCATTTGATCCTCAGCGATGTCCGCCTTCGCAAGGACCAGACGGGCATCGACCTCGCTCGGGCGGCGAAAGCGAAGGGCGTCCCCACTCTCTTTGCGACCGGCCATTCCCACCCCGCCGCAGCGGAAATCGCGGTCGGTTGCGTGATGAAGCCCTACACCGACCGCCAGCTGTGCAAGGCGATCGAATGCGTCGACCGCCACCTTCAGGGCGAGAAAGTGAAGCCGCCAAAAGGCGTCGAACTGTTCATTGTCATCGACGAAGCCGAGTAGCGAGGTCCCGCCGCGTTCATCCCGGGGCTAGGCAGCCCGTGAAACCTGTCTAAGGTTTCGGTTCACGGGAGCGAGGGAGGGAAATTCATGGCGGGCCAGCGGCCGAAGGGTTGGAAGCTGCTCAAGGCGGCGCTCGCGACGCGCAAGTCGGCGACCATGCTCGCCTTCGGCTTTTCTTCGGGGCTTCCCTTTGCGCTTCTGATCGGCACGCTCAACGCCTGGCTCGGCGATGCCAAGATCAACCTCGCGACCATCGGCGTCCTGTCCTGGATCGGGCTCGGCTACGCCTTCAAGTTTCTGTGGTCGCCGCTTGTCGACCAGCTGAAGCTGCCGCTTCTCGGCGAGCTCGGCCGGCGCAAGAGCTGGATCGTGTTTTGCCAGGCGTTCCTGATCCTGTCCTTCATCGGCCTCGGAGCGACCAACCCGGCAACCAGCATCGGCTGGTTCGCAATTTTCGCGGTGATCGGGGCCTTCGCCTCGGCGACTCAGGACATCGCGGTCGACGCCTGGCGCATCGATGTCGCCGACGAGAAGACCCCGGTCGAGCTGCTCTCCGCGGTCTACCAGTTCGGCTATCGCACCGCCTCGATCGTCGGCGGTGCTTTCGCGCTGTTCCTCGCCGCGCGAATTCCGTGGGGAACCGTCTATTTCGTCATGGCCGCCCTCGTCGTGGCGCTGATGGTCATTGCGCTGACCGCGCCCGACACGCAGCGACCTCCGCGCGACGTAATCGAGCAAGGTCTCGAGCAACCGGGCGAGATCAGCGCATCGGTCCGGCTCATCGCGCTCGTCGTGGTCGGACTTTGCTGGCTCTGGGCCATCGTCTCGCTGGCCGGCTTCATGATCTCGATGCTCGCCGCACAACAGGCAGGCACGGCGGCCCCATCGGTCGCCGAGTTCACCACCAACGTCGGGCCGTGGATCATCGTCGCGACCGTGTTCGTGCCGCTGATCGTCGCGGCGGCGGTCAACTGGCTGAAGGCTCATGGCCGCGGTGTCCAACGGGAAGGGCAGCCGCGCCCTGTCGGCGGCCGTGCCGTCATGAACCACATCTATGGCGCGCTGGTCCTGCCCTTGGCCGAGCTTTCCGAGCGCCTCCGCTGGGGCGTCCTCATCATCATCGGGTTCATCCTGACCTACGCGCTCTGCTACAATATCTGGTCGAGCTTCGCCTTCCCCTTCTACCTCGATTACCTCCATTACACGAAGGACCAGGTCGCCTTTGCGTCGAAGGTGTTCGGAATCTTCATGACGATGATCGGGATCAGCCTTGGCGGCTATCTGTTCGGCCGAATCGGCCGGTTCCCGACCGTCCTGATCGGCGCCGCCGTGACCCCGCTTGGCAACCTGCTTTACGCCGACCTGGCGGAGGGCGGCGCGAACATCGACGCCTTCACCCATGCGCTGCGGCTCAACAACCTCCTGGGGCTGTTGGGAGCGGACGACCGCATGGTGCGGCTGCTGGTCGCCATCTGTTACGAGAATATCGCAACCGGCGTCGCCCTCACCGCCTTCGTTGCCTATCTCTCCGGAATCATCAGCAAGAAGTTCACCGCGGTCCAATACGCGCTGCTCTCGTCGCTTACCTTCCTCGTCGGCTCGCTCGGCCGGGGTGTCGCGGGCGAAAGCTTCGACAAATATGGCTATGCGCTCGTGTTCCGCTGGACCGCCGCCGCCGGACTCATTGCCGTATTCTTCGTGCTCCTCGAATGGTGGCGCGTCTCCGCCGAGGGCCGCCGCCGCGCCGGCGACCCGGTGGTTCCGAGCGTCGACGACGCAAAACCGGCGACGCGCTAGTCGGGAACCTCGCCATTCGCCGCGAGTACGGCTCCGGCGAGATAGAGCGAGCCGAAGATCAGCACTCGGGCGTCAATGGGCGCGGACCGAAGCGCGTTCTCGACATCGTCATGGGCGTCGGCCGCAAAGCCCAGCTCGCCGGCGATCTCGACGAGGTCGCTCGGCGTGAAGCAGGCATGGTCGGGGATCGGCACCGCATGAATTCCCGCCACCATCCCCTTGAACGGTTGAAGCATTGCCGGGGGATCCTTGGTCGCGAGACTCGCAAACACCAGATGCAGCGGGCGCCCGTCGTCGAAGCGGTGCTTGACGAAACTTGCGACCTGACGCGCTGCCGAAGGGTTGTGACCGCCATCGAGCCACACCTCGCGCTTCCCGACCAGCGGGCCCGGCGCGAGCTGCTGTAGCCGCGCCGGCCAGGTTGCCCACCCCATCGCCGCGCTCAGCGCCGGCGCGGGCACCCGCAGCACGTCCTGATGACGAAGCATCGCAATCGCGAGCGCGGCATTCATCGCCTGGTGCCGCCCCGGCAGACGTGGCAGCGGAAGCTCGAGCGCGCCGCGCTCGTCGTGGTAGCGAAGCTTCCCGTGCCGGACGATCGCATCCCACGCGCCGCCCCGCGGCATCCACACCGCTCCCCGCTCGCGTGCGACCCGCTTGATCCGCGCGCCGATCGCCGGCGGGTAGAGCTGCGTGATGAGCGGGACGCCGCGCTTCGCGATTGCCGCTTTCTCGCCGGCGATGTCCGGCAGCCCATCGCCGAGGAATTGCTGATGGTCGAGCGCAAGGTTCGAGATTCCGGTGACGAGCGGTTGCTCGATGACATTCGTGGCATCGAGCCGCCCACCGAGACCGACTTCGAGGATACACGCATCGGCGGGTGTTCGCGCAAAGGCCAGGAATGCCGCCGCGGCCGCAACCTCGAAAAAGCTCGGTTCGATCCCGCTGCCCGCGTCGATCACCTCCGATAGGATTTGCGCCAGCGCCTCATCCTCGATCAGCCGCCCCGCAATCCGGATTCGCTCGTTGAAGCGCACGAGGTGCGGGCTTGTGAAGGCATGGACGCTGTGGCCGCTCGCCTCGAGCGCAGCGCGCAGGAAGGCCACGGTAGAGCCCTTCCCGTTCGTGCCCGCCACGTGAAAAACCGGCGGCAGCGCATCCTGCGGACGGCCGAGCCGCTCGAGCAGCGCCGAAATCCGCTCGAGCCCAAGCCGGTCGCCGGCGGGCGAGATCTTCGACAGTCGATCGAGCTGCGCCTGGACTTGCGGATTGGTCGAGCGCGCGAAGTCCGCCATCAGGCGGCTTCCTTCGCCTCCGGCGCGAGGTAGGAAATCAGGAGCGCAAGCTTCTCCTTCAGGTCGCCACGCGAGACGACCATGTCGATCATCCCGTGCTCGAGCAGATATTCGGCGCGCTGGAACCCTTCGGGGAGCTTCTCGCGGATGGTCTGCTCGATGACCCGCTGGCCGGCAAAGCCGATCAGCGCGCCGGGCTCGGCGATCTGCACGTCGCCGAGCATCGCGTACGACGCCGTGACCCCGCCCGTCGTCGGGTCCGTCAGCACGACGATGTAGGGCAGACCCGCTTCCTTCAGCTCCTGAAGCGCCACGGTCGTCCGCGGCATCTGCATCAGGCTCAAAATCCCCTCTTGCATCCGCGCACCACCGGCCGCGGTGAAAAGGATGTACGGGCAATTGTCGGCGATCGCGGCCCGGATTCCCGCGACGATCGTCGCGCCGACCGCAACCCCCATCGATCCGGCCATGAAGGCGAAATCCTGAACGCCGACCACAACCCTGTGGCCATCGATCCGGCCGCGCGCATTGACCAGTGCGTCGCGCTCGCCGTTGGCTGCGCGCGCCGCTTTCAGCCGGTCGGTGTAGCGCTTGGTGTCCTTGAACCGCAGCGGGTCCTCGCGGACCTCGGGCGAGGGCAACAGCTCATATTCGGCCGCATCGAACAATTGATGGAAGCGCTTGTTCGGCCCGATCCTGTCGTGGAAGTTGCAGCGGGGGCAGACGCTGTAATTCTCCTCCCATTCCTTGACGAAGACCATTGTCCCGCACTTGCTGCACTTGTGCCACAAATTCTCGGCGGTCTGCCGCTTGGGCAGGAACGGGATGCCGCTGCGGACGCGGCTCAGCCAACTCATCGTCAAATCCTCGCTTCGGCGGGCCTCTGCGCCAGCGATGCCGCAATGTCCATGATCGCACGGCGCGGGTTGGGCGCGCCCGTGATCGGCCGGCCGATCACCAGCACCGACGCGCCGTCGTTGACTGCCTCGGCAGGGGTTACGATCCGCTTCTGGTCTCCGACGTCCGCCCCTACGGGCCGCACTCCGGGCACGACCAGATAGCCATCCGGCCATGCTTCTCTGGCGCGCGCAACTTCGACGCCCGAACAGACGATGCCGTCCACGCCGGACTCGCGTGCGAGGCCGGTCAGCCGCTCGACCTGTGTCGCGGGCGAATAGTCGACGCCCAGCCTGAACAGGTCGTCCCGATCCAGGCTGGTGAGCACGGTCACGGCAACCACCTTGGTCTTCGGCGGAGCCGCGGCTTTCGCGGCTGCCATCATCGCCCCGCCGCCCGAAGCGTGGACCGTGAGGATCGCCGGTTCGAGATGAGCCAGCGCCGCCACGGCTTTCTCGACGGTGTTCGGAATGTCGTGGAGCTTGAGGTCGAGGAAGATCGGCGTCTGGTGCTCGGCAATCCGGAGCACACCCTCGTCCCCGTTCGCGCAGAAGAATTCCAGGCCGAGCTTCACGCCCGCGGCGATTCCGCTGACATCGCGCGCAATCGCGGCCGCACGGTGCACGTCCTGCGTGTCGAGGGCGACGAAAATCTGGCTCATTCGGTCGGTTCTCCATCCTCGACGACGGCGGCAGCGGGCGCGGCAACCGTCGGCGCGCGGCTCCGCTCCAGGACATCGATCCGCCGGCGATGCGTCCACACACGGGTTCGCATCAGCAGCCAGGTTGGAAGGAAGCCCAAAAGGAAGAAGATCAGCAACAGGACCGGAATTTTGACGTCGGCCTGGATGTCGTCCCACAGGTTCAGCGTGACCGGGGTCCAGTTGCGGCTCGCGAAGAGCGCGACGACGACCGCCACCAGCACCCAGAACAATGTCTTCAGGAATTGCATTCCATCGCGCTCCCGCCGGCGCACAAGCCGCGGGGTGTTCATAGCCATAAGCCCGTTCGTCGCAAGACAGAGTTGGTTCATCGCATGGCGCCCGGCATCGGCGTTGAGCGAGGGGGCCCTGCCCGTCACACCTGTGTTGAGGGTGGGGAGAAAGGTTTCTTGAAGACGATCAGCAAGCTGGGGCTTGGCGCGCTCGTTCTGGTCACGGGCGCATCGCTCCTTGCGATGCGACCGCAGGCCGAGCCGCGCCATCGTGCAATCGCGGCCGCACACCTCAAGCTCGCTTCGGTCTCCCCCGCCTCGCGCCGCGATGTCGACTACAAGCTGATCGACGCCCGGATCCAACAGTTGATGCACAAGCCGGCCATGGTCGGAATGGCGGTCGGCATCGTCGAGAACGGCCGGATCACGTTCCTCAAGGGCTATGGCACGACCCTCGAAGGTTCGGGCGAGCCGGTCACCCCCGAAACCGTGTTCCGCTGGGCTTCCACGTCGAAGGGCGTTGCCGCGACCATGGTCGCGAAGCTCGCCGAGCAAGGCAAGATCGACCTCGGCGCGCCGGTCGCCGATTATGCGCCGGACCTCAAGCTGCCTGCCGGGAACGAATATCGCGCCAGCGTCGGCGACCTCCTGTCGCATCGTCTCGGGCTATATCGGAACGCCTACGACAACAAACTCGAAGAAGGACAGGACCCGAGCTTCCTCCGTTCGAGCCTGTCGCAGCTCAATGCCATCTGCCAGCCGGGCACCTGCTGGTCGTACCAGAACGTCGCCTACGATGCCTCGAGCGAGATGGTCAGCCGGACCACGCACATGCCCTACGAGCAGGCGGTCACGCGGCTGCTCTTCAACCCGATTGGAATGACCAGCGGCAGCGTCTCGATGGCCGGCCTGCAATCGAACCGCAGCTGGGCGAAGCCGCACAGCGCGGGACGTCGGCCCGAGCCGATCGACGACACTTATTACAAGGTCCCCGGCGCCGCCGGCATCAACAGCGACATCAAGGACATGGCGCTGTGGATGGAAGCTCAAATGGGCGAGATGCCCGACGTCCTCGACGCCAAGGTCCTCGACACGATCCACGCTCCTTATGTGGTGACTCCCGGCGAACGCGGGCGACTCCGCAAGTTCCTCGAGCGGGTCGGGACCGCCTGGTACGGCTATGGCTGGCGAAGCTACGATTATGCCGGCCATCGGATCGTCGGACACCGCGGCGGGATCAGGGGCTATCGCTCGCTCATCCTGTTCGACCCCAAGAGGAAGACCGGCGTCGTCGCGCTATGGAACAGCGATACGTGGCAGCCGGGCGGGCTCGAGTTCGAGGTGATGGACATGGTCTATCACCTCCCCTTCCGCGACTGGATGGAGCTCGACAAGTCGCCCGCGCAATCGATCGCGGCCGCCGACGAGGACCCGAGCGACAGCGGAGACAGCGCCGACCGCCGCCGCTAGCGTTCCTCGGCCTCCGTCTTCGCCCGTTCGATCTCGCGCTTCTGGCGGAGGTGGGCGGCGTAGCGGAAGCCCATGCCGATGATCGAAGTCGCCATGCCGATGATCAGCGCCGGATAATACCAGCCGGGCGGATTCTCCTTGGTCCAGGCGACGGCGCCGAGGAACAGGACGCTGGCGATGGAGGTCAGGTAGCCGATCGCCTTGATGTCGACTCCAGTTGGCGCGGGGATGGTAACTTTATCGCGGCTCATGCCGATCAGGAACATCCGGGGCGGCCAGTTGGTTTCGCTGCGAAGAACCCACCCAGGAGTTAGAATCATGGCCGAAAAACAGCAGGATGCGATCGCGCTCCTGAAGCAGGATCACCGTACCGTCGAGGAATTGTTCGAAAAATTCGAAAAGGCGAGCGGAGACGGCCGAAAGCAGAGTCTAGCCGAAGAGATCTGCCTTGATCTATCGGTCCATGCCCAGATCGAGGAAGAGATTTTCTACCCCGCGTGCGAAGGCAAGGTCGACGAGGATCTGCTGAAGGAAAGCTACGTCGAGCACGACGGGGCCAAGGTCCTGATCGCCGAGATCATGAACGGTGGACCGAGCGACGAATTCTATGACGCCAAGGTCAAAGTGCTTCAGGAAGAGATCGAGCATCACGTCGAAGAGGAGGAGCGCCGGATGGAGGGCCTGTTCGCTCAGGCGCGCAAGGCCGGCCTCGACATGGACTCGCTCGGCGAGCAGCTCGCTGCAAGAAAGTCGGAATTGACCGAGCAGTTTAAGACCAACGGAGTTCCAACCCCGAAGCTGACGTCAATGGACGACGTGTCGGTCTAAAAGGATCGCTCCGCCCCTTCTACCGACAACGGTGGCGGGGGCGGATCAGCTTGCGGTTACCGTAGCGCCGCGACCTGCATGGCCCGCGCGTCGCGCCCGTAAATATCGTCGACAAAGCTAAGCTGCCCGTCATGCGCCTGCGCCGTCAGATAGGTGACGTAAATCGGCACCGGCGTCGGGAGCGCGACATTCTGTTCCGGCGCATTCGATGCCGTCTGCGGGTCGCGCTCCATCATCCACGCGGCGAGACGCTGGGCGTCCTCGAGCCGGATGCAGCCGTGGCTGATCGTCCGGTCATCCTGCGCGAACAGTTCCTTCACTGGCGTATCGTGAAGATAGATGTCGTAAGCATTCGGGAAGCCGAACTTCACGTGACCCATCGAATTCGCCGGGCCCGGCAGCTGGCGCACCCGAACCTGCAGGCTGCCGTCGGCAACGGCGTGCCAATCGACCTTGGCGGGATCGAGCAGCGTGTCATCGCCGGGATCGGCGGACATAACCTGATAGCCCTGCCGCTGCAGGTAGCCGAGCCCCTGCTCGAGCACGTTCTTGGCGATCAGCGAACGGACGAGCTCGGGCCCGACATGCCAGTAAGGGTTGAGCGTCGCATAATAGATCGTGCTCGCCAGCATCGGCGTCTGCGTCTTTGCGCCGGGCTTGCCCACCGCGACCTTCATCGAGCCCGCGATCCGCCCGTCCTCGATCATGTACAGCCGGGCCGAAGCGGTATCGACCATCACATATTTGTTCTGGAACGGCATGTCGCGCGCGCGGTCGAGGCTGATCAGCACGCGCGGATCCACGGCGCCACCGCCGGCCTGCATCGTGGCCCACGCCGCATCGCGGAGCTGTGCGTACAGCGGGTTCACCTGCGAGACCGAGCCGACATAACCGGTGAGCGACCGTGCCGCTGCCGTCCTCGCCAGGATCTGCAAGGGTGTGTCGTGCCTCGGCTTCACCCACGAGTCGGCATAGATCATTCCGCTCGGCGGTTGCTGAAGAGCCTGGACGTAGCTCACCCATGCCGCGGAAAGCAGCCGATCGGCCGCGCCGAGTGCGGCTTTGTCGCCACCTTGGGCGCGCGCCATCAGCGCCTGCGCCTGCGTCGCAAGCGCGGGGCCGCTTTCGAGGCCGTCAAGCGGCGCGCGCTGGAGCACGCCGATCAATTCGCGCGCCGCCGAGCTGTCGGCGCCGTTCCGCAGCCATAAGGGCGCGCCACCTCGGCTCGCGTAGAAGGCGTCGACGGCTTGTGCCGCCGATGAAGAGCCCTGAACAGCCGCGCCGGGAAGCTCGGGATTCGTCGCCGCGAAAGCGGGCACAGACAGGCCCATCAGCGCCGCAGCGGCGGCGCCGGCCAGGAACCGGGTTATCATGTTCAGAAACCTTCTAAATCTCTTTTGCTGGTCTCAACGCGGCAAAGCCACATCGGGTTCAAAATAAGTGTTGACTTTCCGATTGCGCCGTCCCGCTTCTGGACTGCCGTTCGGCTCGACTCCAGCGGCGGAAGCACCCTGCTCTCCGACTTGCTGTATTGACACTATAATACAGTCGAACTATCGTCCGGCCGATTCTCGGGAGGAGAGGCCATGTACAGCCAGCAGGATATTGACGACGCGGTTGCTTCCGGGGCGATGACCGCCGAAGCCGCCGACGCGCTGCGCGCGCACATCGAGCGCCAACGCTCGACCGTCATTCCCGACGAGGAACAATTCCGGCTCATCACCGGCTTCAACGACATCTTCGTCTCGATTGCCGCAGCGATCCTGTTGTTCGCCGTCGGCTGGATCGGTCAAAGCAT
Source organism: uncultured Alphaproteobacteria bacterium (assembly GCA_963831215.1). GTDB lineage: Bacteria > Pseudomonadota > Alphaproteobacteria > Sphingomonadales > Sphingomonadaceae > Sphingomicrobium. Next base: position 155,355 of record CAWHPM010000012.1, read on the forward strand.
CGGCCAGGCGACCGGGCTTGTCATCTCCGAGCATGGCGAGGCCGGACCGAGTTTCGTCGCCCCGCTGGCGATCGCAGCGACCTCCTGGGCACTGGCGCTCTTCTTCACCGCGCGCCGCCGAATGGCGCTGCCGTCGATCCTGCTACTTCTGGCATTCGTCGGAGGGGTTCTCGTCACCTCGGGCCTGCTGCTCGCTCAGATTATCGGGCCCGACCGCTTCAGCGAGAACGATCAGCTTCTCGGCGCCCTTGTCGGGGGCGTGAGCGCGGCCATCGCCGCCGGCGCCGCCTGGCTTCACTGGCGCCGCTTCCACGTCCCGATCACCGTCGCCGCCGGAGCAGCGGCCGTTGCGGGACTGTTCCTCGCGATCGTGATCGCAATCATCCGGCCGGGCGACAGCGAAAGCGCGAAGAACGTGATTCTCAGTTTCGTCCTGCTCCTTGGCATCGGCGTGTTCCTGTTCGCCATGTGGTGGGATGGCTCCGATCGCGGGCGCATCACCCGCCGCTCGGATGTCGCTTTCTGGCTGCACCTGCTCGCCGCGCCGATGATCGCTCATCCGATCTTCTCGCTGCTCGGTCTCAACAGCGGCAGCGTCAGTGCTGGCGAGGCGCTGTTGGTGGTCGGCCTGTACGTTCTGTTCGGCCTGACGGCGCTCGCGGTGGACCGTCGCGCCTTGCTCGTCTCGGCGCTCGCCTACGTCCTTTACGCGCTCACCGAATTGTTCAAGCAGGTCGGCGCGGTCGAGCTCAACGTCGCGCTGACGGCGCTGGTGATCGGATCCGCATTGCTGTTGCTTTCGGCTTACTGGCACCAGGCCCGCCGGCTCATCGTCACGCGTCTGCCGTCAAGCCTTCAGGAACGGCTGCCGACGCTCGATCGCACAGTCGCGAGCCAGGGAGCCGTCTGAGCGAAGCGATGCTCCGCGCTAGGCGGCGGTGCGTTCCTCTTCGGAGGGATAAACGCCGCTCAGCACATCCTCGAAATGCATCAGCACGGAGTAATTGCAGCCGCAAGCCAGTCCCTCGAGCGCAACCCGGTCGGTGACCAGCAGTCGGCCACGCTGAGTGTTCAGAAAGCCGCGCTTCTTCAGTTTCTGGATCACTCTGCTGATGTAGCTGCGACCCACGCCGAGCATTTCCGCGAGCTGCTCTTGCCTCAGCGGGACTTCATGATCACCGGTGCGGTCCATGGCGGCCTTCAGCCATTTGGCGGTCCGCTGCTCGATCGAGTGCGTCGCATTGCACGCGACGGACTGGAAAACCTGCGCCATCACGCAGTCCGCATATCGCGCGAACAGATGGCGCAGCGTAAGCGAGCGCAACTTGGCCTGCTCCAGGTCCACCGACCGCATCCGCAGGAAAAGTCCGCCGAATTGCACCTGGGCGCGGGCATAAGCGGGAAGCCGCCCCTGGCTCACGACTCCGCCGACCGCGCCTTCGCGGCCGATCAGTGCGGTCTCGACCGCCTGTCCATCCTCCAGCACGACGAGATATGAGATGATGCTCGAGCCACAGGGGAAATAGACCCAATCGACGTTGTCACCGGGCTCGTACAAAACCGTGCCTCTAGTGGCCTCCCATTCCCCCAGGAAAGGTTGAAGCAGCGCCATGTCCTCGTCGCGCAGCGCGCGAAGCAAATTGTTTCCGCTGCCGTCGCTCGCGAAATGCGCAGCGTCGATCGACTGAACGTTCATAATCCCACCCCGGCTTATCGGCGCATCGGATGTTCGATCGAGTTGCCTTGTGTGCACAAGTGCGCAGACTTTTGCCCCATGTCTATCTACAAGTGCACATAAGAACGCCGCCGCGTTCCGGCGGGCCAGGACCGCTCTCCAAAGGAGGCTGTGGTGTCATCGAATCCATCCCCCGGGCTGGCCGAGGTCCAGGTTCTGCACGCCGCCGTCGACGCCTTCCGCAAGAGGGAAATCGGCTATCGCGAGATCCTCGAGGATTTGCCCGCGGCCATCTACACCACCGATTGCGACGGCCGGATCACCTATTTCAACCGCGCCTGCATCGATCTTTCCGGACGGATCCCCGTCCTCGGCGATGACCGATGGTGCGTCACCTGGAAGCTGTTCACGACTGATGGCAAGCCCCTGCCCCACGACGGAAGTGCCTTGGCCGTCGCGCTGAGGGAAAAGCGTATCCTCCGCGGCGAGGAGGCGATAGCGGAGCGGCCCGACGGCTCGCGCGTCCACCTCGCGGCATTTCCGACCCCAATCCTGGATGCCGAAGGCGAATGTGTCGGCGCAATCAACATGCTGGTCGACATCAGCGAGCAAAAGAGGACGCAGGAGCGCCTGTCATTGCTCGCGCGCGAGGTCGATCACCGATCGAACAATCTTCTCACGCTCATCCAGAGTTCGTTCGCCTGACCAAGGCCGGCACCGTCGAGGAATATCGCTCCGAGCTGGAAGGCCGGATTGCGGCGCTCGCGAAAGCCAACAGCCTCATCACCGAGGAGCGTTGGAACGACATCGATCTGCGGGCTTTGATGGATCAGGAACTCGGAGCCGTGCGGGACCGGATCGAGTTCGACGGTCCGGACCTTCAACTCTTGTCCTCATCGGCCCAGTCGCTGGCCATGATTATCCATGAACTGTGCACCAACGCCCAAAAATATGGGGCGCTTGTCAGTCGATCCGGGTCGACTGCGCGTATCATGGGCAATCGATGATTTGGGCGCATTCATGCTCAAGTGGCAGGAAGTTGGCGGCCCCGGCGCGATCGAGCCTGCCAGCAAGAACACCGGCAACGCGATCATCGCTGCGGCGGTTCGCCACCTCAAGGCCGAATTCTTCCGCGACTGGCGGCCGACGGGTCTTCAATGCACGCTGATGTGCAGCTCCACGAACTTGGTCAGCCAACCAGCCGCATGAGCCGGCGTTCGAGAGGGGCGAGCACGGGCGCAAGCTCGTTGCCTCGCTTCAGCACCGCGCCATGCTCGCCGACCAACGCAAATGCTCCCTGCTTCGCCCGAAGCGCGGGACGCTTCTCGATCCGAATCTCGGGCCGCTCGCTATGTCGCCGGTAGGCCGCGAACACCGCCACATCGGGATCGATCCGGAGCGCATAATCCCGCCAATGACCGGCGGCGACCATGCGACCGTAAAGGTCCATGATCCGCTGCAGCTCCTTGCGATCGAAGGTGGCAATTGGGCGCCGGTCCCAGACGGGAGGGAACGGCGCGATGACGCTCAAGCGCTCTTGACCTCCGGCCGCCGCTGACGCGCAGCCTTCACCGTCGCGAGCTCTTTCCGAAGCTCGGCGATCTCGCTCTCGAGCTCCGCGAGCCGCGCGCGTACGGGGTCCACGTCTTCGCCACACGGCGTCCCGTAGGCCATGAACCCGGGACTGTAGTGCACGGCATCGACCGGCACGGGCCTTGCCGGAATGCCGACTACCGTGGAGCTTGGCGCGACATCCTTGGTGACTACCGAATTGGCGCCGATCTTCGCACCCTCTCCGATTTCGATCGGACCCAGCACCTGAGCGCCCGAACCGATCACGACGCCGGACCCAATGGTCGGATGGCGCTTGCCGCCCACCCCGGTCGTCGGATTTGTGCCGCCGAGGGTGACATGCTGGTAAATCGTGACATCGTCGCCGATCTCGGCGCTTTCGCCGATCACGCTGAAGCCATGGTCGAGGAAGAAACGCTCGCCGATCTTCGCGCCGGGATGGATATCGATCGACGTGAGGAATTGCGAGAAATGGTTGATCAGGCGCGCGGCAAAATAGAGCCGACCTTCCCACAGCCAGTGCGCAAGGCGGTGCAGACCCAGCGCCCAGACGCCCGGGATAGAAAATAACGTCCCACCGCGACCGCGCCGCGGGATCGCGCGCTTTGACGGAATCGAGGTAGGCGATCAGCCCGGACTGCAAGCGCGTTCGTTCCCTGTGCCGTTGCCGGCATAATCTAAGGTGCGAGCGCACTTCGGACAATGGGTTGCTTCTTTGCCACTCGGCGGCAAATTTATGCCGAGTGATCGGCTAGAGTATTCGAGACGCTTGCAAAGCCACGCGGCCTCCGCAAAGCACCGCCGCCACGTTCCAATCCGGTGAGCTAGGGGGCGGCCGATCCTTTCCGCATATCATCCGCTCTATTCGGTAGCCGGCTTTCTTGTCGGCATGCTGGTCGGCATGACCGGCGTCGGCGGCGGGTCGCTCATGACTCCGCTGCTCGTGGTCCTGTTCGGCTTTCATCCCGCCACCGCCGTCGGCACCGACCTTCTCTATGCGTCGGTGACAAAGAGCGTCGGCACCGCCGTCCACGGCAAGCGGCATACGGTTGACTGGAAGATCGTCGGAGGCCTCGCCTGCGGGAGCGTTCCCGCGGCGATCGTGACGCTCGTCCTGATGGGATATTTCGGCGTCAGCGGCGCGAACAGCGCCTTCCTGCTCAACATCCTGCTCGGCGTCGCCCTCCTGGTGACCAGCATGGCCGTCTTCTTCCGCCCCTGGATCATTTCCTGGGCCGGCCATCACATCGACGCGATGGAAGACCGCCGAACGACGCAGTGGACGGTGCTGCTCGGCGCTGCGCTCGGCGTCCTGGTTTCGATCACCTCGGTCGGGGCCGGGGCGCTCGGCACGACGGCGTTGCTGATCCTCTACCCCAAGCTTCCCGTCGCCCGCATCGCGGGCAGCGACATCGCGCACGCGGTGCCGCTGACGCTGATCGCCGGCATCGGGCATTGGCTCATGGGCTCGGTCGATTTCTCGTTGATGCTGGCGCTGCTCGCGGGCTCGATCCCCGGCATCATCGTCGGAAGCCTTCTCGCGACCCGCTCGTCGGATTCGGTGCTGCGTCCGGTGCTCGCGATCACCCTGCTCCTCTCGGCGGTCAGGTTGCTCACCGCTTAGGAAGCGACTTCTGGCAATAATCGCTCAGGTTCATTATGCTGGAGCCAGTGATTGGATCCATCGATTAAATGTCGGCTCACCTCCCGAGCCTGAAGCAGCTTCAATATCTGGTGGCGCTCCGCCGTCACGGGCACTTCGGCAAGGCGGCGGACGCCTGTTTCGTCACTCAATCGACGCTCTCGGCCGGCCTGCGCGAGCTGGAGACGCTGCTTGGAGTCACCCTCGTCGAACGCACGCGCCGCCTCGTGCGGTTCACGGCGCTCGGCGAGAAGATCGCGGACAAGGCGATCCGCGTCCTGCGAGAGGCCGAGGAGCTGACGGAGATGGCCCGCGCCGAGGGACAGCCGCTCCATGGCGAACTGCGGATGGGCGTCATCCCGACGATTGCCCCTTTCCTGCTCCCCGCGATGCTGCCGCGCCTGCGCAACGAATGGCCGGACCTCAAGCTCTACCTGCGCGAGGAAACCAGCGCCGCGGCCTGTGAAGCGCTCCATCGCGGCCAGCTCGATTGCGTGCTGCTCGCTTTGCCCTTCGCCTGCGGGGAAGTGGATTCAGCGTCGCTGTTCGACGACCCGCTCTACGTCGCCTTCCCGCCCGGCGAGGGTCCCCGCGAGCGCTCCATCGATGCCGCGACGATCGACGAGAACCGCCTTCTTCTCCTCGAGGACGGCCACTGTTTGAAGGACCACGCGCTCTCCGCGTGCAACCGGCCGGAAATCCGCGCCAACGCCTCGATGATGGGCACCTCGCTGCACACGCTGGTGCAAATGGTCGACAACGGCCTCGGGCTGACCTTCATCCCGGGCATGGCGATCGAAACCGGCATCCTCCAGGGTACGCGGGTGGATGCGAAGCGGCTGAAGTCGGATCACGGGTTCAGGCGCATCGCGTTGATCTGGCGCCGGTCGAGCCCACGCGAGAACGAGTTCCAGATGCTGGCTGCCACGCTGCGCAGGATCGCGCGCGACCTTATCCCCGACCTCGAGCCCGTTGCTCGCTTCGACTGAGCAAAGGGAGCTCGAGGGGTCGTGCGGCTGAGCACGACCCCTCGCACAGCCTGACTATTCGGCCATTTCGGGCTCGGCGATGCCGACGGGCTCTGCCGGCTTGTGCGCTTGCGGCAGGTCGAAGCGGTCGGCGTTCATGACCTTTGTCCAGGCCTTGATGAAGTCGCGGACGAACTTCTCCTCGTTCCCGCGCTCGGCATAGACCTCCGCGGTCGCCCGGAGCTGGCTGTTCGACCCGAAGATGAGGTCGGTGCGCGTCGCTCGCCACTTCTCCTGCCGGCCGCCGCGGTCGTAGCCGATGAATTCCTCGTCGCCGCTCTCGTCAATCACCTCCCACATGGTGTCATTGTCGAGGAGGTTGACGAAGAAGTCGTTGGTCAGCTGGCCCTTGCGCGCGGTGAATACCCCTTCCGGCCTGTCCTTGTAATTGGCTCCCAGCACGCGAAGGCCGCCGAGCAGGACCGTCATTTCCGGGACCGACAGCCCGAGCAGTTGGGCTCGATCGATCAGCAATTCCTCGGTCCTTACCGAATGCTTGGTCTTGAGGTAGTTGCGGAAGCCATCCGCCGCCGGCTCCAGCACCGAGAAGCTCTCCACGTCGGTCCAATCCTGCGTCGCATCGCCGCGTCCGCCGGTGAACGGAACCTCGACGCGGAAGCCCGCGTCTCGCGCCGCTTTCTCCACCGCCGCCGTCCCGGCAAGGACAATCGCGTCGGCCATCGAGAGCGGTCCACGCAGCTCGTCGATCTTGGCGAGGGTTCGGCCCAGCTCCTCCGGCTCGTTGACGGCCCAATCCTTCTGCGGAGCGAGCCTGATGCGCGCGCCGTTGGCGCCGCCGCGATGGTCCGACCGGCGATACGTCGACGCCGCCGCCCAGGCGGTCTTGACCAGTTGGCCGATGCTCAACCCGGCATCGAGGATTTTCGACCGGAACGCGAAGGCATCGGCATCGGACGGCATTGCGCCGGCCGGGACCGGGTCCTGCCAGATGAGATTCTCCTCCGGCACTTCGGGCCCGAGATACCGCACCTTCGGACCCATGTCGCGATGGGTCAGCTTGAACCAGGCGCGGGCGAACGCGTCCTTGAACGCTTCATGGTCGTTCCGGAACTTCTCCGAGATCTTGCGGAACTCCGGATCCTCCCGAAGCGCCATGTCGGCCGTCGTCATCATCGTCGGCACGCGCTTCGACGGATCGTGCGCCGCCGGGGCCATGTCCTCGGGCTTCTGGTTGATCGGCTGCCATTGCTGCGCTCCCGCGGGCGAGCGCACGAGCTCATATTCATAATCGAGCAGCAGCCGGAAGTAGTTCTCCGACCATTGCGTCGGCGTGTTGACCCACGAACCTTCGATCCCGCTGGTGATCGTATGTTCGCCAAAGCCGCTCTCGTGGCCGCTCGCCCAACCGAGACCCTGGAGCGTGATGTCGGCGCCCTCGGGCGCGACGTCGACCAGGCTCGGGTCGCCCGCCCCATGGGCCTTGCCGAACGTATGGCCGCCGGCCGTGAGCGCGACGGTTTCCTCATGGTTCATCGCCATCCGCTCGAACGTGATCTTGATGTCGCGCGCGGACTGAAGCGGATCGGGATTGCCGCCGGGGCCTTCGGGATTGACGTAGATGAGGCCCATCTGGACCGCGGCCAGCGGGTTCTCGAGCTCCCTTTCGCGCTCGGGCTGGTGGCGCGTTTCCGCGCCTTCGCTGACCCATTTCTCCTCGGCGCCCCAATAGACGTCGCGCTCGGCCTCGTAGATGTCCTTCCGCCCTCCACCGAAGCCGAAGATGGGCCCGCCCATGCATTCGATGGCGACGTTTCCGGCCAGGATGAAGAGGTCGGCCCAGCTGATGGTCTTGCCGTATTTTCGCTTGATCGGCCAAAGCAGCCGCCGCGCCTTGTCGAGGTTGCCGTTGTCCGGCCAGCTGTTGAGCGGGGCGAAACGCTGGTTGCCCGAATTGGCGCCGCCGCGTCCGTCTCCCGTGCGGTAGGTTCCCGCTGCGTGCCAGGCCATGCGGATGAAGAAGGGGCCATAGTTTCCATAATCGGCCGGCCACCACGGCTGGCTGTCGGTCATCAGCGCCGTAAGGTCGCGCTTGAGCGCCTGATAATCGAGCTTCGCGAACGCCTCGGCGTAGTTGAAATCCTCGCCCATCGGGTCTGGCGTCACGCCGCCCTGGTGAAGGATGTCGAGCGGAAGCGACTCCGGCCACCAATCGCGGTTGGTCCGGCCAAGAAGGGAGCGGACGGTGGTCGGCCGATCGGCCGGACAGCCCATTTCACCAGTTTTCGCGTCCATGAGAATCCCTCCAATGTCGATTTGCTGATGCACCGCTAGTCGCGCCGCTTGATCGATGGAAACGAGATTACTCGGTCAGACAGACCAGCAGAATCGATTAGTCCATATGCCGGATGCCGACCCGCAGATAGTCATATCCGGTGATCAGGGTCAGCGCTGCCGCCGCCCACAGGCAGACGATCCCGACAAGGTGCACCCAAGGCTGGTGCGGCAGGGCGCCGCCTAAGATCAGCGCGCCCAGCGCGACGAGCTGGAGAGTCGTCTTCCATTTGGCCAGCGCGCTGACCGGAATCGAAACCTGGAGGCCCGCCAGATACTCCCGCAATCCGGACACGATGATCTCGCGGAGCAGGATCACGAGCGCGGGGATGAGGTGCAACCCCGCGATCTCCGGCACCGGGTTCGCCTTGCGGCTCGAAATCAGCATCACGAGCACCGCGCCGACCATGATCTTGTCGGCGATCGGATCAAGGAACTGGCCGAGCCGCGAGATGCTTCCCCACGCCCGCGCGAGATAACCGTCGAAATAATCGGTGATTCCGACGATGCAGTAGAGGACGAAGGTGATGGCGTAATCGAGCGGCGCCGGGCGCCACAGCAGGAAGACGAGGATCGGGACCGCGAGGATCCTCGAAAGCGTAAGCAGGTTCGGCAGCGACAGCATTGTTGCCGCCAAGCGTTATAGAGTTTGGCGGCTTCGGCAAAGCTGGCTATGCCCTGCCCAAGTCGATGAAACCGTGCGCGCTTAGGCTTTGATCCAGAACGTTGCCCACCTGCTGCGCTCGCGACGCTTCGTTCCGCTGTTCGCGACCCAGTTCCTCGGAGCCTTTAACGACAGCCTGTTCAAGCAGGCGGTCGTGCTGTTCGTCACCTATCAGCTGCTGCAGAACCCGGCGAAGGAGTTCCAGTTCAGCTCGATCGCGCAAGCGCTCTTCATCCTTCCCTTCTTCCTGTTGTCGGCGCTCTCCGGCCAGCTTGCCGACGACCACGACAAGGCGCGCCTCATCCGGATCATCAAGTTCGCGGAGATCCTGATCATGATCGTCGGCGGCGCGGGGCTGATGCTCTCGAACATCCCGCTGATGCTCGCGGCGGTATTTGCGATGGGCATCCACTCGACCTTTTTCGGGCCGATCAAATATGCGATCCTTCCCCAACACCTCAGCCGCGACGAAGTGCTGGGGGGCACCGGGCTCGTCGAAGCCGGCACCTACATCGCGATCCTGCTCGGCACGATCCTCGCCGGAGTCCTCGCGTCGCGGCCGCAATATGCCGCGGCCGCGGTTCTCGGCTTTGCGGCGCTGGGCTTCCTCGCCGGACGCCAGGTCCCTCCCGCGCCGCCCGCCGCGGAACGGCTGCCGATCACCTGGCACATCGTCCACGCCTCGATTCAGCTCGTGAGCGCGACCATGCACATCCGCCGCCTGTTCCTGGCGATCCTCGCGATCAGCTTCTTCTGGACCATCGGCGCCGTGCTGATCATCATCTTCCCGCCGCTGGTGAAGAACGTGCTCGGCGCGAACGAGCAGGTCGCGAGCCTGTTCATCGCCATCTTCTCGATCGGCATCGCGATCGGATCGGTCGCCATCAATCGGCTGCTCAAGAGCGAGGTGTCGGCCCGCTTCGCGCCGGCCTCGGTGATCGCCATGGGCGTCTTCGTCCTGTTGCTTCATTTCGTCGCTCTGACGTGGAGCAGGCACGGCCCCGACCTGACCACGCTCGGGAACTTCCTTTTCAATCCGATGGCGTGGCCGATGATCCTCTGCCTTCTCGGAGTCGCGATCACCGGGGGAATGTTCGTCGTGCCGCTCTACGCTTTCCTGACGACCACGGTACCCAAGGCGGAAACCGCGCGAACCGTCGCCGCCAACAACATCGTCAACTCGGGCGCGATGGTCGTCGGCGCCCTGATCGCCTTCGGGTTGTCGAGCTTGGGCGTCGGTCCGATCGGGCAGCTTCTGCTCGTCGCGTCGATGTGTCTCGTTTCAGCGTGGCTCGGGTGGAAACTGCACCTCGCCTGCGACTAGCTGGCGAGGGTTCAGCTAATCAGCACCGAGACGAAGGCGAAACCCGCGAGGAACGTGATCGCGAACAACTTCAGGTCATCGGAGATGGCGATCGAAGGCGGCGATGGCGGTGCCGATAGCTCGTACATTCGTCCCCTTCCGAAGAGCTTCGGATGAAGAGCGAATGCGGGCCGAGCGAGCTGCATGGCAAAATCCTTAACGCGATTTTTACCATGTTTGAACTCACGATATGCGCTCGCGATCCTGCCGTCCCGGCGTGGGACAGAGGATCGGCCGGTCGATCTGAAGCTTAGCCGTTGGCGGCGGTCGAGAGCGCCGGCTGGTTCGCGCGGCGGTGCGCGGCGAGGAGCTCGCGGGCCTGCTCGGCCGTCATCGCCTTGCCGAAATACCAGCCCTGCCCGATCGTCCCGCCGAGGCGAAGGACGGCGTTGTACGCGTCCTCGTTCTCAATGCCCTCGACGCAGACCGGTACGGACAAGGCGGCGGCGAGCGTCGTCACCGCGCGAATGATCGCGGCATTCTCGCGCTTGGCGTTGACGTTGGTAACGAAGCTGCGGTCGATCTTGATGATGTCGAACGGCAGCGAGCGGATGTGCGCGAGCGACGAGAAGCCCGTGCCGAAATCGTCGAGCGCCAGCCTGATGCCCTGGTTCTTCAGACTGGTCACGATCGATTTCGCCATGTCCATGTCTGCGAACAGCGAGCTTTCGGTGATTTCGATCACCAGCCGCTCCGCCGGAAACCCGGTCTCGGCGAGGATGCGCACCATGCGCTGCGCAAGCCAGCCGTCGGCAAGCTGCGACGGCGAGATGTTGACGGAAATCTTGAGCTCCGGGTCCCACTCCGCCGCTTCCCGAAGCGCCTCGGAAATGATCTGCTGGGAGAGACGGCCGATCAGGCCGATCTCCTCCGCGACCGGGATGAAGACGTCCGGACCGATCACTCCGGACAATGCGTGGTTCCAACGGGCGAGAACCTCAAAGCCGACGATCTCCCCGTTGGCCAGATCGACCTGAGGCTCGAAATAAGGGACGAACTGGCCGTGCTCGAGCCCGAAGCGGATCCCCTGCTCGATCTCGCCGTGGGCGATCAGCGCGCGCTCCATCCCCTCGTCGAACCAGACCGGCCGGGCAATGCGGCCGCTGCGGGCGCGGTCCATGGCGATATCGGCGCGGCGCAGGACGTCGGGGATGCGGGCGTCGGCCGCGGGAGTCGTGGCGATCCCGGCGAACGCGCCGACCTGGATGATTCGGTCGTTGAGGACCGATGGCTTGGTGACCGTTCGCAAGATCGTTTCCGCAATTCCCTCGCCGCGATCGCTTGGACCGATGGGCAGCGCGAGCGCGACGGCGAATTCGTCGCCGCTCAATCGTCCGATCACGGCTTCCTTGCCGAGCTCGGCGTGAAGTGCCGCGCCGATCGACTTCAGCAGCCATTCCCCGACCTCATAGCCATGCTGGTCGTTGACCGACTTGAAGCGATGGATCTGGACGGAGATCACGACGAGATTGTCGCTGCGCGCACCCGCTTCCGCGCAAAGCTGCGCGGCGCGGTCGGCAAAGCCCTTGCGATTATAGAGGCCGGTCGCGGGATCGGTCGTCGCCAGAACCGTCGCCCGCTTCTCCTGCTCGGCGCGCGCCTCGGCCTCGTGCTGGAGGTCGACATAGCGACGCCAGCCGAACAGGATCAGTGCGACGTTCAGCATCAGTGCCGTGCTCGCGACACGGACGTCGGCGCCGAAGCCGGCGCTTTCGATCTGAATACGATGGAAAAACGTGCTGCCGTTCCAGATCAGCAGGAGTACCGCGGTGATGAGGACTCCCAGCACCACCGCATCGCGCCGCGCGCTCAGTACGCCCGGGCGCCTTTCACGCACTCTTGAGTTCGCCCCACTCGCCACATTGCCCGAGTACAGGCGCAACGCTTAATATTTTGCTTTAGTTAGCACGGCCTCGTCGACGGGCTCGCTCCGCTCGGATCGCGATGCTCGCCTGTCCCCCGGACAGGCTGCGCGTCGGCGGCCTCGCTCCGCTCGGATCGCGATGCTCGCCTGTCCCCCGGACAGGCTGCGCGTCGCGATGGTGCGGACGGCGGGATTTGAACCCGCACTCCCGTCACGGGAAGAGGATTTTAAGTCCCCAGCGTCTACCGTTCCGCCACGTCCGCTCCTCAAGGGCCCCGCGACGGTAGCGACGGCAGGGCTATTCGGCGATCGCTTCCTTGAGGTTTAAGCGCTCGCGCATCTCTTTGCCCGGCTTGAAATAAGGCACGCGCTTGGCGTCCACCGACACCGCTTCGCCGGTGCGCGGGTTGCGGCCGACCCGGCCGTCGCGTTGTCGCGTCGAAAATGCGCCGAAGCCGCGAAGCTCGACGCGGCCGCCCTGGGCAAGCTGGTCGGTGATGGAATCGAAGATGGCGCTGATCACGCCTTCGACCTCGCGCTGGTTGAGGTCGGGGAAGTCGGTGCACAGCTTCTGCACCAATTCGGAACGGATCATCGGCACCCCGCTAGGATTTTCGGCCCCGCCCCTGATGGGACCGCTTGGGCCTTAGGCTGTCAGGAAAGAGCGTGTCGCGCAAGAAGGATTTACCTCGGATGAGCGCGGGCGTTCCCAACGGAAACGCCCGCATTCCCAGCTACTTCTTCTTCTTTGCCTTGGACTCCTGGGCTTCCTTCAGCGCCTGGCCGAGGATGTCGCCGAGCGACGCGCCCGAGTCCGACGATCCGTATTGCGCGACAGCCTGTTTCTCTTCGGCGATCTGCATCGCCTTGATCGAGAAATTGGGCTTTTTCGAGCGGTCGAAGCCGATCACCATGGCGTCGAACTTCTGCCCGACCTGGAAGCGCTCAGCGCGCTGCTCGTCGCGGTCGCGGCCGAGGTCGCCGCGCTTGACGAAGCCGACCGCGCCGTCGTCGCCGACCTGAACGTCGAGCCCTGCATCCTGAACCTGGCGAACGGTGACGGTGACGACGTCGCCCTTCTTGACCCCGCCGCCCGCGGAGGCCGCGGCGCCGGCGGCCGCGCCGGCTCCGGAGCCCGCGCCACCGCCCTCAAGCTGCTTCATACCGAGGCTGATGCGCTCCTTCTCGACGTCGACGTCGAGCACCTGCGCGGTCACGCTCTCGCCCTTGCGGTGAAGCTGCAGGGCTTCCTCGCCCGAGACGCCCCAGGCGATGTCCGACATGTGGACCATACCGTCGACGTCGCCTTCGAGGCCGACGAACAGGCCGAACTCGGTCGCGTTCTTGACCTCGCCTTCGACGGTCGAGCCGATCGGGTGCGCCTCCGCAAACGCCTCCCACGGGTTCTGCTGCGCCTGCTTGAGGCCGAGCGAAATCCGGCGCTTCTCCTCGTCGACCTCGAGCACCTTGACGTCGACTTCCTGCGAGGTGGAGACGATCTTGCCCGGGTGAACGTTCTTCTTGGTCCAGCTCATCTCGGAAACGTGAACAAGGCCCTCGATCCCAGGCTCCAGTTCGACGAACGCGCCATATTCGGTGATGTTGGTCACCCGGCCGCGGAACACGCCGCCGATGGGATATTTCGTCGACGCGCCCTCCCACGGGTCGCTCTCGAGCTGCTTCATGCCGAGGCTGATGCGCTGGGTCTCGCGGTTGATGCGGATGATCTGCACCTTCACCGTGTCGCCGATGTTGAGGATCTCGGACGGGTGATTGACGCGCTTGTAGGAAATGTCGGTGACGTGGAGCAGGCCGTCGATTCCGCCGAGGTCGACGAAGGCGCCATAATCGGTGATGTTCTTCACCACGCCCTCGATGACCTGGCCCTCGGCGAGGCTCTGGATGAGGCCCGAACGCTGCTCGGCGCGGGTTTCCTCAAGGATCGCGCGGCGCGACACGACGATATTGCCGCGGCGGCGGTCCATCTTGAGGATCTGGAAGGGCTGCGGAACGTCCATCAGGGGCTGGACATCGCGGACCGGCCGGATGTCGACCTGGCTGCCCGGTAGGAAGGCGACGGCGCCGCCCAAATCGACGGTGAAGCCGCCTTTCACCCGGCCGAAAATGACACCCTCGACGCGGTTGCCGGCGGAGAATTCGCCCTCGAGCTTGTCCCATGCGGCTTCGCGGCGCGCGCGGTCGCGCGACAGCATCGCTTCGCCGGCCGAATTCTCGACCCGGTCGACGTAGACCTCGACCTCGTCGCCGATCTTGATGTCGGCCTTCTGGCCCGGCGCGGCAAACTCGCGCAGCGCGACCCGGCCCTCGCTCTTCAGGCCGACGTCGATGACGGCCATGTCATTCTCGATGCCCGTGACCTTGCCCGTCACCACCTTGCCTTCGAAGGCTTCGTTCTCGCCGCCAAGGCTTTCGTTGAGGAGGGCCGCGAAATCGTCGCGGGTCGGGAATGTGGTGGTCGCCATGGGTGTCTGTGTCTTTCGGTTCAATCGGGCCTGCCGCGTGGCCGCCACCGTGGCGGACCTTCACATGCGGACCTGGTCAAATGCACTGCCGCGTGGGCACCATGCCGGCGCGGCGTCCTTCGGACGGCTGTTCGTCGGCGGCGCGCCATGACAAAAGAGCGCGTCCGGTGCCGGATTCATCCGGTGCACCGTACGCGCTCGCCAAAGGACGGGCTGCCGCGAGCGACCTAGCGCCCGCCGGACGGCCGCGCCCTTAGCTTAGAGGAGCGCTTGGAGGGCAAGCTGCGAGCGAATTGCCGCGCTCTGCGCGCCTGAGCTATGGGCAGGACGAATGTTCGAGGGCTGGGAGAATTTCTACCTGATCGTCGGGCCGTCGGCCGCGGCGCTGATCGGGCTGATGTTCGTCGTCGTGACGCTGACCGCCGGGCGCGAGCGGGACGACACGGAGCGCGGCAAGCATCTCTACAGCTCGCCGATCGTGTGGCACCTCGGGGTCGTGCTCGTGCTCAGCGGCGCGGCGATCGCGCCGACCATTACGCCGCGCGCGTTCGGGATCACGGCCGGGGCGCTGGCGCTGCTCGGGATTTTGCTGGGAGTGCGAAGCGCGGTCGGGATCGCCCGGCATCGAATCACCGGGGCCGACAGCCTGTTCGACATGTGGTGGTATGGCATCATTCCGGGAACCGCATATGTCGGGCTCGGCGCGGCGGCGCTCGCCGTGCTCTGCGAGCGGAGCTGGAGCGCTAGCGCGGTCGCCGCCGCGCTGATGGCGCTGCTGCTGGTCAGCATCCACGCGGAGTGGGATCTTGTGACGTTCCTCGCGCCCACGGCGGGCTCGAGCGAGCGCAAGTAGCAGCTAGAGCTCGCGCGTCATCTCGATCATCGTGCGGCGGAACGCGGCGCCCTCGAACATCGCTTGGGCACCGTGGTTCTTCTCGGCGGTGAACAGCAGCACCCTCGGCGCACCCAGTTCCCGCAATCGCCCCAGCGCCGCCTCGAGCAGCGCGGTTCCGATTCCCTGGCGGCGGTGGGCGGGATCGACGACCAGGTCGTAGAGGACTCCTGCGGGTCCGCGTAACGCCATGTAGTCATTCCCCTCCATCCCGGCGTAGGCATAGCCGACGACCTCCCGCTCGCGCTCCGCGACGAGCACGACCATTTCGCTCCGGCTGATCTGCGACACGAGGAATTGTCCGTAGCGCTCGCGCAGCCTCGGAAGCGGCGCGAGGAAGCGCTTCGGATCGAACTCGTGATGTTCCTCGACGAGCATCCTCCCGAGCCGCCCAAGCGCGTCTTCATCGTCGAGACGGGCGGTCCGAACGGTCACCTTGGCGCTCATCGATGCGCTTGTCGCAGCGCCGACACGCAGGCGCAATGCCGGCATTAACCATCGCCGATCATCCAAGCTTAGCCTCTTTTCGCGAGGGTGCGGGCGATGCATTCGGTGCGCATTCTCTTTGCGGTGATCGCCTTGCTCGGCGCGGTTCCGGCGGCGGGCCAGCGGCTCGAAGGCGCCACGGGAACGCTCGCCGAGCGCCTGCTCGCCGCCCATAACCGCGAGCGGGCGGCCGTCGGCGCTCCGGCGCTCGTCTGGGATTCGAAGCTTGCCGCCGACGCGGCGTCCTACGGGCCCGTGCTCGCAAGTCTTCGCAAGCTGGTTCACTCGCCGCGTGAAGCCCGTCCCGGCGAGCGCGAGAATCTCGCCATGGCTTTCCACGGCACGCTCGGCGCCGAGCAGCTGGTCGATCTCTGGAGCCGCGAAAAGCTCCTTCTGACGCCCGGCCTGTTCCCAAACGTCAGCCGAACCGGCAAGTGGGAAGACATTGCGCATTATACCCAGATGGTGTGGCCGACGACGACTCGCGTCGGCTGCGCGATCTTCGCTGCCGATTGGGATTATCTGATCTGCCGTTACTCGCCGCCCGGCAACAAGGACGGCAAGCCGGTCTTCCTCGCCGATTTGTCGGTTCCGGCGTCGATCGTGTCGCACGGCGGCAACTGACGGCAATCAATTCGGGCCCGGGGAGCGAAAAGCCCTCCCCAAGCCAAGGCATGATGAGTTAACGCGAGGGAGGGTTACTCGCCGTAAACAGGGATGAGCGAGATGCGTTGGTTGGGATTGGCGGTGACGGCTGGAGCGATGGTGCTGGCGGCGCCGGCGCTCGGGCAGGACGTCGCGCCGACAACGCCGTCCCCATCCACCGCCACGGCCACGCCGTCACCCGCCCCCGCCGCCGATAGCAATGTCGGACCTTTCTATGCTTCGCGCCCGGGCGCCCTCTTGTGGCTCAAGAGCGCGGATACCCGCGCGGCGGCAGCGAAGTTCGTCGAGGTCCTGAAACATTCGGACATCGACGGATTTGCCGACGGACCGGCGCTGGCCGCCTCGGTCGAGACCGAGCTCGCGAGCGGAACTCCCGCGGACGACCAGATGATCTCCGCCGCCTGGGTTCGCTATGTCCAGGCGCTCAAGCGGCCGGTCGACGAAGTGAGCTACGGCGATCCGGCGCTCCAGCTTCAACCGCCCGCCGCGAGCGCAGTGCTCGCGGAGGCATGGGCCGCGCCGTCGCTCGCCGCGCACGTCGACGAGGTTTCCCGCGTCAATCCATTCTACGCGGCGCTTCGGGATAATGCGCTGGCGACGGGGCAGCAGGACGACCCGCACGTGCGCGCCACGCTCGACCGCCTGCGCCTGATACCCGCGAAAGGGCGCGCGATCCTCGTCGATGTCGCCAATGCCGAGTTGATGGAGCTCGAGGACGGCAATGTCGTCGACACCATGAAGGTCATCGTCGGCAAGCCCGATTTCCCGACGCCGCTTCTCGCCGGCAAGATCTGGTACGTGACGTTTAACCCCTATTGGCACATCCCGCAGGACGTCGCGAAGCGGAAGGTCGCGCCGATCGTGCTCAAGCGCGGCGTCGCTTATTTGAAGGCCGCCCGCTACGAGACCGTTGCCGCGTTTGGCGGCGACAAGGAAGAACCGGTCGATCCGACCAGCATCGACTGGAAGGCCGTCGCCGCCGGCGACGTCGAGGCCCACATCCGCCAGCTCACCGGCCCCCACAACATGATGGGCAAGATGAAGTTCGGGTTCGTCAACGATTATGGCATCTTCCTGCACGACACTCCGCACAAGGATCTGTTCGCGAAGGACAAGCGCACCCTCAGCCTCGGCTGCGTGCGCGTGGAACGTCCGCAGCAACTGGCGGAATGGCTGTTCGGTCATGAGCCGCCGGTGCCAAGCGACGACGCAGAGCAAAATGTGCGGATCAGCGCCGGCGTGCCGATCTACGTCAGTTACCTGACGGCGCGCCCCGACGGGGAAAAGATCGCCTTTGCAGAAGATGTGTACAAGCTGGACGACGAGATCCCGGCGGCGAGATCAACCGAAGCGATCTCCACCGCCGCTCGCAGATAGCCAAGGTGCAATTGCCGGCGATAATCTCGGCACCTTCGGTCAAATCGTCCGCGCGGCGCCTCCAAGAAATGCGATAATTCCTGTGCGTGGGATTGGGAAATTCCAATTTTTTCTGCAGCTTGGGTTAAGCCGGCCAACGTAGAACGATCTCTCGAACGTTGTGCAATTGGAGAAATCAAATGCGAAACCTGATTCTGGGCTTTGCTGCGGCGTTGGTCGCGGCGAGCGGCGCGGTGGCGGCCGTTCCCAAGCACACTTTGCTGGCGCAGAACTTCTTCCCATGGCGAAGATCACGCTGGCGCACGCCCGACGGAGTGCCCTCCGCGCGCACCCGGGAGTCATTACTGACCAAGAGCTCGAGAAGGAGCGCGGTGGGACAGGTCTACGCTACTCGTTCGATATCTCGAACAACGGCAAGACCTTCGAAGTCGGCGTCGATGCGCGCACCGGCAAAGTGCTCGAAAACAAGGCAGAAGGGCCAAATCCTGACTAAGTGGTGAACTGATGCTGCGATTTCTCGCAGCGCCAGCGCCCACAAAACTGACGTGCGCGTGGCATGGATTGCTTAGCCACCTCTGCGAAAGCGACGCATCCTCGGCAGCCCCGAGCGCTGGCCATCGGCGAAACGCTAAGGATCAGCGCGGCGGCTGCGCCTCGTCGATAAACACCCCGCCCGCCTCGAGCTCGGTGACCCACTGGAGCTGGGCGCGCGCTTCCGAGCGCGATGTGCGGATCGTCACGATCTCGCCGACGACGAGGTCCTCGCCCGAATGTTCGATCTTGAAGCCGTTGCGCGACAAGTCCTTCAGCCGAACCGTCAGGCCATCGCCGTCGGAGGTGACGAGCGCCACCACCTGTTCAAGCTCGATCCGCCGAGCGCGTTCGCCACGCCGCTCCCTCTTCACGATCCTCACCCTCATTGAGAAATGACCCCGTACGCGGAAGCAAACCGGGTCTCGAATATTTCGGGTTCGCAACAGCTTACAAGAGTTAGCAACATTCGCTAGCTGACGAAAGTCGGCACCGATCGACGAACGTCTTTTGACCGTCGACAATCGACGCTGCGGGCTGTTGCGGCGCGGACGAATGCCCCTAAGGTCGAGTGAGTTCGGGGGTGGGAGACAATCATTTGAGCGTGTTGACGCTGGAGCGCGTGAGCAAGCGCTTCGACCAGGTCCTGGCGGTCGACGATCTGAGTTTTGCGGTCGCGACGGGATCGGTGTTCGGGTTTCTTGGCGGCAACGGCGCGGGCAAGACGACGTCGCTGCGCATGGTGCTCGACATCATCCGGCCGACCAGCGGGCGGATCGAGGTTCTCGGCCGCGCCCCCGGACGCGCCAATGCGCCGGATATCGGCTTCCTTCCTGAAGAGCGCGGCCTCTATCGGCAGATGACCGCGCTCGACACCATCGCCTACTTCGGACGCCTCAAGGGCATGGCGCCAGCGGACGCGAAGCGCGAGGGCGCGGCGCTGCTCGACCGCTTCGGGCTTGCCGCGAATTCGAAGATGACCGTCGACAAGCTCTCGAAGGGCATGGCGCAGAAGGTCCAGCTCGCGACCGCGCTCGTCAACCGGCCGCGGCTTCTCATCCTCGATGAACCCTTTTCGGGACTCGATCCGGTGAATCAGGGACTGCTCGAGGAGGAAATCCGGCGGATGTCGGCGGCGGGATCGACCGTCGTATTCTCGACCCACGTCATGCAGCATGCGGAGCGACTGTGCGACCGGCTGCTTCTGCTCGCCAAAGGCCGCAAGAAGTTCGAGGGAACGCTCGAGGAAGCGCGCGGCGAGTTGCCGGCGCGGCTCGCGCTGATCGCCCGGAACGATCCGTCGAAGCTGGCCGGCGTCGAAAGCGCCGAGGACCTCGGCGAGGCCGAGCCCGGCTGGCGCCGGTGGGACGTGCGTCTCACACCCGGAATTGCCCCTGGCGACCTGCTCGAGCGCTGCGTCGCCGAGCAATTCCCGCTGCGGCGCTTCGAACAATATCATGCGAGCCTCCACGACGTGTTCGTCCACATCGTCGGCTCGGCGGAGGCGCACCCATGAACAAGATCCTCCTCGTCGCGGCGCGCGAGTTCCGCCAGATCGCGGGCATGCGCAGCTTCTGGCTGACGCTCCTGATCATCCCGCTGTCGCTGGTGATCGGCGCGATCACGCCGCAGCTCATCGACAAGGACGAGCCCGACCGGGTGATGATCATCGACCAAAGCGGCGGGGACGAAGGGCATGCCCTCGAGCAGAGGTTGAAGCGGGACCAGGATCAGAAAGCGCTCAACGATCTGTCGCGCTACGTTCAGCGGCACCATCTCGAAAAGGCTGATCCGGCGGCGCTCTGGTCGCAGCACGACCGCTGGTACGGCGACGCCGACATCCAGCGCTTCATTGCCGAGGGCGGGGTCGCGTCGGCCAAGGCGAAAATCGCGCGGGTGAAGGCCAAGGACACGCCTGAGTACGAGGCGCCGAAGCCCGATTATGAGGTGGCGCCTGCCCCGGCCTCGCTCCAGGGGGTCTCGGAGGAACGGCTCGATGCCGCGCTGAAGCCGATCCTCAAGCCCACGGACAAGGATGCCAGGCCGGTCGATTATGTCATTTTCATCCCGGCGAGCTTCGGGCAAAGCCCGCTCGCGCGCCTTTGGGCCAATCGGCAGCCGCCGGCGCAATTCATCGCGACGATCCAGGATGTGCTGACCCGGGACCTGCGGTTGCGCTTCCTCGCCGAGCAAGGCCTCTCGCCCACGGCCGCTCGGGGCGCCAACGTGATCACGTCGTCGCTCGCCATCTCATCCCCGCCTCCGGGCGGCGGCGCGCGCGAAGCGATGCTGGTCCGCTCGATTCTGCCGCTCGCGGCCGCCTATCTGCTGATGATCAGCCTGATGCTGTCGGGCAGCTGGATGCTCCAGGGCACGGTCGAGGAACGTTCGAACAAGCTCCTCGAAACCGTCCTCGCCTGCGTCAGCCCGGAGGAGCTCATGTACGGCAAGCTGCTCGGCACCGCCGGCGTCGGCCTGTTCATGATCGCGGTTTGGATCGGCTGTGGCGTGTTCGCGGCCTATGCGACGCAGGGCGCGATCGCCGATCTCATCCGCCCCGCGCTCGACCCCCTGACGTCGGTCGGGACCATCATCGCGATGCTCTATTTCTTCGTCGTCGGCTATGTCGCGATCGCGATCCTGTTCCTTGCGATTGGCGCGATGAGCGACTCCATGCGCGACGCGCAGGGCTATCTGATGCCGGTGCTGCTCCTCATCATCCTGCCGATCTCGATCCTGATGCAGGCGGTGGTCGGCGGCAACAGCGGAGGCGTGCTCATGGAGGTGCTGACGTGGGTCCCGATCTGGACGCCGTTCGGCGTGCTTGCACGGCTCGGGCTGGGGATTCCGACCTGGGAGGTGATCGGCACCGGCATCGTCCTCGCCATTTTCACGGCGGTCGAGATCGTGCTGCTCGGACGGCTGTTCCGCGCAAGCCTCCTCGCGCAGGGCCAGCGGCCCAACCTCAGCACAATGATCTCGAGGATGCGAGCAGTCGAAGGTTGAAGGACGTCAGCCCTTGCGGCGTAGCTTGGAAGGCGCCGCGGCGTGGCCCTGCTCCGGACCGACTTCCGCATCGCTCATCCGAAGGAAGGTACGCACCGCGTCGGCGGAGACCGCGCGACCGTACAGCCAGCCCTGCGCTTCCGAGCAGCCGAATTGCTCGAGGGCGGCGCGGATTTGCTCGGATTCGACGCCCTCGGCGCTGATCGGCACGTCGAGGGTGTGGCCGAGCGCCGCGATCGTATTCACGATTTCCGCCGTGCGCTGGCTCTTCACCATCGTCGTGATGAAGCTCTTGTCGATCTTGATCCGATCGAGCGGCAGCCGGTTGACCTGGGCCAGGCTGGCATAGCCGGTGCCGAAATCGTCCAGCGAGATCCGCACTCCGACATTCTTCAGGCTCGCCATGATCGTCAGAACCTGGTCGCGGTCCTCGAGCAGCGAAGCCTCGGTGATCTCGATCTCGAGCCGGTTCGCCGGGAATCCGGTCGACGCCAGCAGTTTCAGGACCTGCTCGGCGAGCGTAGGATCGCGGAACTGTACGGGCGAGACGTTGACCGCGAGCTTGAGATGCGCGGGCCAGTCGCGCGCCTGGCGCATCGACTGCTCCATGATGCTCAGCGTCAACGGAGCAATCAGTCCGGTCCGCTCGGCGGCCTCGATGAACGCCTCGGCATCGAGCACCGAGCCATCGGCCGAGCGCCAGCGGGCGAGGGCCTCGAAGCCCGCGATATCCTGCGTCGCAAGATCGATCAGCGGCTGGAAGTAGGGCACGAAGTCGCCCCGTTTGATCCCGAGGCGGATGTTCTCCTCGAGCTTCAGCCGGTCGGATAGCTCGAGCTCCAGCACCTCGTCGAACCAGGCGAAGGAATTGCGGCCGTTGCGCTTGGCGGCATAGAGGGCGACGTCGCTGCGGCGAAGCGCGCCGGTCTCGTTGTCGCGATGATCGAGGAACGCGAGTCCGATGGAAGCCGAAACCTGGAGTTGCGCGCCCTCGACGAACACCGGCGCGGCGAGGCATTGCTGGATCTGGCGCGCGACTTCCTCGGCGGCGCTGCCGCTGTCGGTCGCGAACAGCATCGCGAACTCGTCGCCGCCGGTCCGGGCGCAGCAGGCACCGGCGGGAGCGCTCTTCTCGAGCGCCTCGGCGACGGCCTTGAGCACGCGATCGCCCGCGGCATGGCCGTGAAGGTCGTTGACGCGCTTGAACAGGTCGAGGTCGAGAAGAAGCAGGACGGCGGCCGTCTTCGCATCGAGCATGTCGGCGATCGAGCGCATCAGCTCGCGACGGTTGGCGAGGCCGGTGCCCGGATCGGTATTCGCATTGCGCTGGGCGAGCCGCTCGGCCATTTCGTAGGCGTCGAGCGCTTCCTTCAGGTCCTTTGAGCGGCGCCAGCCGAACAGGATCAGCGCGATGTTGAGCAGGAAGGCGACCTCGAGCGGGCCGGAGCCCTCACCGAGGCGCGCGAAGCCGAGCGCCGCCGGGAGGACCCGGCTGCCGAGCGCCACGAACAGCAGCAATGCCGCGATCGTCGCACAGGTCGTAATGACGTGGCTGCTCGCGATGCGAACGGCCTTGCTTCTTCCCCGCTTCACTTCTGTCCACCTTTTGCGGAGGCGAATGTCGCAGGAAGAAGTGAAGATTATCCTACATCAACTTCCGTTATGGCCGCACCCTTGCAGCCATCCGCTGCTCGACCAGCCGTACCGCCTCGGCGATCGCTTCGCTGGCTCCGATTTCGCTCGTGTCGAGGATGATCGCGTCGGCGGCGGGGCGAAGCGGCGCCACCTCCCGAGTCGAATCGCGTTCGTCCCTGGCGCGAATGTCGGCCAGCACGTCCGCGTAATGCGCGTGCATGCCACGCTGCTCGACTTCGCCGAGGCGCCGCGTGGCCCGAACCTCCGGCGCGGCGGTGACGAACAGCTTCACGTCCGCATCGGGAACGATCACGGTGCCGATATCGCGTCCGTCGAGCACCGCTCCACCTTGCTGGGCCGCGAAATCCTGTTGTCGCTTGAGGAGGGCCGAGCGCACCGACGGATAGATCGAGACCGCGGAGGCGAATTGCGAGACCGGCTCGCTCCGCAGCTCCGGATCGTCGGGGTCGAAGCCGATGTCGCCGCAGGCGCGCAGCGCCTCGAACTCGTTCGCCGGATCGCCGCCCCATCGCCACAGGTTGAGCGCGACCGCGCGATAGAGGAGGCCGGTATCCATGTGCGGCAGACCGAAATGCCGGGCGAGCGCGCGCGCGATCGTCCCCTTCCCACTCGCCGCCGGCCCGTCGACCGCGATCACGAGTGCCCTTTTCGTCGCGGAATCCAACCCCATATCCTGTGCCAAGCGCGGTGCTTTGACAGCGCCATATCCCTATGGCAAGGCGCGGCCCCGAACGCTGGGCAGGGCCCGCGACCGACACGATTTACTGGAGTGAAAACCCTCATGGTGAAGCCCGAATGGGGCACCAAGCGCACTTGCCCCAAGTGCTCGACCCGCTTTTACGACCTCGGCAAGGAGGACCCGGTCCACTGCATCGAGTGCGGCACCGACTTCATGCCCGAACCGGTGCTGAAGTCGAAGCAGCCCCTCGCGTTCGAGGCTGCGCCGGTCGCCAAGGAGCCCGAGAAGGCCGATGACGATCTCGCCGCCGACGATCTCGTCGATGAGGACGCCGAGCCGAGCGCCGACGAGGAAGTCGACCTCGAAACCGGTGACAACGACCTCGGTGTCGAGACCGGCGGCGAGGACGACGAAACTTAGGAGGTATCCGGCGCCGAACATGATTTCCCCTTTTCCAGCCGGGGAAAGTTCGCTTACAGGCGCTGCTTGAAGGACGTGGGGCCGTAGCTCAGCTGGGAGAGCGTCGCAATGGCATTGCGAAGGTCAGGGGTTCGATCCCCCTCGGCTCCACCAACCCCTTCGGCCGGGAAGTTGTGTTTCGGAGTGAGACAACGCGCTCCTGGCCCTTCACTTTAGTTAGTATCCGTTTATGGTCGCCGGGTGACTCGTCCCCCGGGCGCTCAGCTTTGCCTCAAGGGCGAGTCCGACCACTAGTGGTGGCCCGGCAGCCCCGAACTGCCGGGCCTTTCCGCAAAAGAATCGTGAAGAACTCAGCGGCGGCGGGCGGGCTGCCCGAGGCGACTGTTTCGGATGCACGAGTTGAAACCGACCCAATCGACGCGCGCCGTCGCGCGGCGGGCGTTCCGGTTGCACATGTGGACCTTCCACAGCGGCGGATGCCTGGCGGCGATGAATTGGCCCGCATCCTTCATCGCGTCGCGCTGCTTGTGCTCGCAATGTTGCTTCCACTGGCAGTTGATGCCGATGTTGAGGATCACCGGGTCGTAGAGCGGCGCTGCGGCGCGGGCATGGTATGCGCAGGCGGCCAGCGCCAACGCGGCAAGCCCGGACAATGCCCTTATCGCAAGCACAAACGTCATTCCCGCGCCCACTCCAACAACCGGAAGCGGCATTGGAGCCACGACCGGCGAAGAAAAAGCGGCGGCACCTGGGGCACCGCCGCTTCTCCCACCTCCAGCCGATATCAGTTGAGGTTGTTCGACACGTTGTTGAACGTCGAGTTGAGCTTGTTGCCGATGCCCTGCATCGCGCCGATGGCGGCAACAGCGATAAGCGCGGCGATCAGGCCATATTCAATGGCCGTCGCGCCCTCGACATTCTTGATCAGCTTCACGAACTTCGCCATTTCGGGTCTCCCACATGGCTCCGAGCACGGGAAAAAGGATTCCCGCCTGCGCAAACCCAACACGCGTAGGCTGACCTGGATTTTCGGCCGATGTGGTTGACAAAAACTTAAATTTGGCCCGTCCAACATGAACTTACGTTAACTACCTGTCGCGGGCGCCGAACAGCTCGCGCAGGCGGTGGGCGATATCGCGCAACGGCTTGGTCGAATCGCTCCAGTCCGCCGGCAGGGGACTTTGCGAGCGGGGCGGTTCCGGCCGTCCGAAACGGCTCGGAATCGGCGGCCCCGCCGAATGGTCGACGGTCAGCGCCGAGCTCATGAATCCGCGCCAGATTTGCGCCGGCACCGTTCCTCCGCTGACCTTGCCGAGCGACCTATTGTCGTCGCGACCGACCCAGACCCCGACGACGAGGTCGCCGGCGAAACCGACGAACAATGCGTCGCGGTTGTCCTGGGTGGTTCCCGTCTTGCCGAACGTCGGCACCCACAGCGCCGCGCGCCGGCCCGTGCCCTCATTTGCTGCGGCGTAGAGCAGGTCGAGCATCGGCGCGCGGTCGCGGCGCGCGTCCAATGAGCCGCCGCCGTGGAAGAAGCCGGACAGGCCCTCGGGCGCCGTGGATTCGGGAAGACCGCGGGCAACGACCGGATAGCGTCCGCTGGCGATGGCGGCATAGGCCGATGTCAGCTCGAGCAGGCTGACTCCCGAAGTTCCGAGCGGAAGGCTGGGGCTCGCCGACAGCGCCGTCGTGATGCCAAGGTCCCGGGCCGCGCGGATCACATTGTCGCGCCCGACTTCCTCTGACAGCCGCACCGTCGCCGCGTTGCTCGAGCGCGCGAACGCCTCGCGCAGCGTGATCTTCCCGCGGTAGACTCGGTCGCTATTCTCGGGCGTCCAGCCGTCGATCGTGATCGGCCTGTCCTCGATCCTG
Source organism: uncultured Alphaproteobacteria bacterium (assembly GCA_963831215.1). Lineage (GTDB taxonomy): Bacteria > Pseudomonadota > Alphaproteobacteria > Sphingomonadales > Sphingomonadaceae > Sphingomicrobium. The sequence goes on from CAWHPM010000012.1 coordinate 181,526, forward strand.
CTGTCGGGCTTCCAGCCGGACCGCAGCGCCGCGAGATAGACGAACAGCTTGAACGCGGACCCGGGCTGGCGACGCGCCTGCGTGACGCGGTTGAACGGCGATTGCGCGTAGCTCCTGCCGCCCACCATCGCGACGACGCGGCCGTCGGGCCGCATGGCCACGAGCGCCGCCTGCGCGCCCGCCGGGGCGCGCGCGACCGCGCGCTCGGCAATCCGCTGCAGCCGCCAATCGAGCGTCGTCCGCACCTTGACCTCGCCGAAGTCGGGGTCCTGTGCCTGCCGCGCGAACGGCGTGACCCAGTCCGCGAAATAGGATCCGGTCGGAACGCTGGATGAACGGACCGCAACGCGTGCCGGAGTGGCGGAGCGCGCCCGCGATCGATCGATCGCGCCGGTATCGGCCATCGCCTGGAGGACGAGCCTGCCACGCTTCTGCGCGCCGGTGAGGTTGTGCGTCGGCGCGAGCCGCGAGGGAGCCTGCACCATGCCGGCCAGCATCGCCGACTGGGAAAGGGTGAGGTCCTCGGGTTCGCGATTGAAATAATGGTGCGCCGCCGCGCGAAGGCCGTAGACGCCGTCGCCGAAGTAGACGCTCGACAGGTATCGCGACAGGATCTCCTGCTTCGAGAGCCAGGCTTCGAGCCAGAAGGCGATGATCACTTCCTGCGCCTTGCGCTTGATCGTTCGGTCGCCCGACAGGAAGTTGGTCTTGGCGAGCTGCTGAGTGATCGTGCTTCCGCCCTGACGGAAGCCGCGGCCGCGAAGGTCCATGACCATCGCGCGGGCGATCCCGCGCGGATCGATCCCCCAATGGCTGTAGAATCGCCGGTCCTCGATCGCGACGAACGCGGCCGGAGTCACGCGATTGAGCTTCGTCACGTCGACCGGCGCTTCCTTGACCGCCCCCCGCCGCGCGATCGCGTGCCCGTCTTCGGACTGGAGCAGGAGCGCCGGGTCCTGGAGCGGCTCGAGCGCCCGCGAGAGCGGCGCCGTGACCACGAGCCACAGCAGCGTCGCGAAAAGAAGCGCGGAGATCGTATAAAGGTAGATCGGCCAGCGGCGGCGGCGCGGCCTGGAAGGGACAGTCCCTTCGTCGGGGACTGCCCCTGAGTCGTGCACCGGCGGATGGAACGCGAACGGGTCGGGAAGCTCCTCGACCGGCGTTCCGCCGCAACTCCAGATCCCGTCCCTGTCGACCACCCTCGAAATCCCGACTGCTTTATGTCACTAATACAGTATGGACGATATATCCAGAGACTTGCTGAACCGCCCCTTGCGGGTAAACCGCCGCAATGGCTCGTCTCGCCGCATTCGCCGCCGTCGCTGCATTGGCAATCTCGCCGATGGCGTGCCGCAAGCCGCCCGAAGGCATGCCTAAAGTCGTCGTCATCGGCGATGCGCCCACGCTGCGGGATCCTGCCGAAGGTCCGCTCACCGTGCCCGATCAGGTGCTTCTCGCCAACACCGCCCAGGGGCTGGTCCGGTTCGACCCGTCGGGGAACATCGTCGGCGGTCTCGCCGAGCGGTGGACGGTCAGCGACGACGGCGTCAGCTACATCTTCCGCCTCGCGTCGGGAAACTGGTCCGACGGCCGCAAGGTCACCGCCGAGCAGGTCGCGCGGGTCCTGAAGCGCGACCTCGCCGGCCGGAGCAGGAACAGCCTCAAGGACAATCTTGGCGCGATTCAGGACATCGTGGCGATGACCGACCGGGTGATCGAAATCAGCCTCGTCGCGCCTCGTCCCGACCTTCTTTCCATGCTCGCGCAGCCGCAGATGGCGATTCTCCGCAACGGCCAGGGGACCGGCCCCTTCACCGCCACGCCCGAGCCCGGCGGAGAGGTCAGGCTCAGCCGCGACATCGTTTCTCCCGACGACGAGACCACGAAGCGTCAGCAGCTGCTGCTTGCCGGTGCCGCGGCGCCGGATGCGGTCCGCGCGTTCGCGGCGGGGGATTCGGCCCTGGTGCTGGGCGGGACGTTCGCCGACCTGCCTTTCGCCCAGCGCGCGAAGCTGCCGCGCAACAGCCTGCGTTTCGATCCCGCCTCGGGCCTGTTCGGGCTTGTTCCGGTCCGCTCGGGCGGGCGGCTCGACAAAGCCGAGGTTCGCCAGCTGCTCAGCGAGGCGATCGACCGCGATACGTTCGTTGCGGCGCTCGGCGTGCCCGGCCTTGCCCCGCGGGCGACCTTGCTCGAGCCGGGACTCGATGGCCTGCCCATCGCCAACCCTCCGGCCTGGGCGGCGACGGCCTATTCCGACCGAATCGCCGGCCTCAAGGCGCAAGCAAGCCGGCTCTTCGCCGATAATCCGAAGCCGACCATCCGCATCGCGCTTCCGGAGGGCCCGGGGGCGGAACTGCTGCTTCGGCTGCTGCAGCGCGACTGGGGCCAGCTCGGCCTCACCGTCGAACGTGCGGCGGGCCCGTCGGCCGCCGACCTCGTGATCGTTGACGAAGTCTCGCCATCGACCTCGGCGGCATGGTTCGTTCGCCGTTTCCGCTGCACCGTCGTGGCGGTGTGCGACAAGGCCGCCGACGAGCTGATGGACGCGGCGCGGCAGACGCCGGTCGTTGCGCAGCGCTACGCCCTGCTCGCGCAGGCGGCGGCGCTGATCGACACCGGGCAGCTGTTCATGCCGATCGCCGCCCCGGTGCGCTGGTCGCTGGTCTCCGCGCGCATCCAGAACTTCGCGGGGAACCGTTACGCCCGCCACACGCTCACCGACCTGGAGATACGACCTTCAGGCGGAGATTGAAGCAGGATGCGGATCGACGAGAGGCTTCCCTTTCCGTCCGTCGGAACCGACCCGCAATCGGTGCGCCAGCGCGTCGAGGCGATGGAGCGGGTGCTTGAGCGGCTGATCGTCATCCCGGGCATCAACAAGCCCGTCGGGCTCGACGTGCTCCTCGATGTCGTGCCGGTGGTCGGTGACATCGCCGCGGCGGCGCTTGGCGCCTACATCGTCTGGGAAGGCAAGAACGTCGGCATGTCGAAATGGCAGCTGTCGAGAATGGCGGGAAACGTCGGCTTCGATTGGCTGTTGGGGCTGATCCCGTTCGTCGGCGCCGTGCCGGACTTCTTCTTTCGCTCGAACACGCGCAATCTCAAGATGATCAAGGGGCACCTCGACAAGCATCATCCGGGCACCCGCACGATCGAGGCGGAGGCGACGCGGGTCTAGCGGCTGGCGCCTCGGCCATGCTTGCCCGCCGCCGCGGCCGCGGTCGAGAACAGCGGCCTCCCCATGACGTTGCCTGCCGGCGAGTAGCGGCAGACGAGATAGTCGGTCGTCGCATTCGACGCGATCGCGCAGCCAACTTGAGTCGTCGTCGGCCACACCATCTGGGTGTAATGGCCGACCTTCTCCCAACTGCCCGCCCGGCTGACCGCCGGGAACACGCCGGGCAGAAAGTCGCGCCGTTCGGATGACCAGCCGCCGACCATGGCCTCGAAGCTGAAGGCGCCCCGCGTCCCCATCCACAAATTCTCGCCGGCTTCGCCGCGATTGCTGGGGTCGGAATGCTGGAAGCTGTTCGTCACCGCGAGATAGACCGCATAGTTCGCCGCGGCATCGCCGAGCGCCCGATCCCAGGTGAGCGGCGGCACGCCCGCCTCCGCCCGCACCTGATTATGCGCGGCAAGGATTCGCGCCGGCATCTGACTCGCGAGGTCCGTCGGAACCGCATGCGCAGGTCCGCACAGGCCGAAAAGGGCCGCCAGAAGCACAGCCTTGGTGAAACGGATCATCCTCACGCGCCAAATGTGCGCCGAGGGAGGTTACCTAAGGGTTATCGGGGAACGCGGACTTAAGGGACGCGACGTCCATCGATGTTCCCGGCGGTCGCGTAGCGACAGACGAGATAATCGGCGCGTCCACTCGTCGCGACCGCGCAGCCGACGCGCTGGGTCATCGGCCAGATCACCTGCGTGTAATGGGAAACGTCGTACCAGTTTCCGGTCCGGCTGACGTTGGGGAAGATGCCGGGAACAAAGTTGCGCTTCTCGGCCGCCCAAAGCCCGACCATCGCCTCGGGGCTGTAGGCGCCGTGCATTCCGTACCACATGTTCTCGCCGATGCCGCGGCGCGCATGCCGGTCGGAATGCTGGAACACGCCGGTGCGCGCCAGCTGCTGCGCCCAAACCGCGGCGCCCGCCGCCAGCGCATTGTCCCACACCAGCGGAGGAACGCGGGCCTGCGACCGCAAGGCGTTCTGCGCGGCGAGGAGCCGTGCCGTAAATCCGGACGCCGCCGCCGGACTTCCCGCCGCGGGCGCCGCGGCGACGAGGGCAGAGAGACAAATGAGGACTTTGGCTTTCATGCGCGAGCCTCCCGTTGCCGGAAGCTAGGGGCGAATTCGGGCCGGCGTCCACCGCCGTTAGTCGCCGCTGATGGCGGGATCGATATCTTCGGGGTGATCGACGATCGGCCTTCCGACATCGCCCTGTCCGACGGTCCGCCCGGCCATCTCCAGCATCCGCTCGAGCGGCACGCGCGCCTTGGCGATGACTTCGGGGCTGAGCTCGATCCTCGGCTCGAGGTCGCGAAGCGCGACGTACAGCTTCTCGAGCGTATTGAGCGCCATGTACGGGCACATGTTGCAGTTGCAGTTCCCGTCGCCGCCGGGAACACCGATGAAGGTCTTGCCCGGCGCTGCCTTTTCCATCTGATGAATGATGTGCGGCTCGGTCGCGACCAGGATCGTCTGTGCGGGACTGGTGAGCGCGAAATCGAGGATCGACTTGGTCGAGCCGACATGATCGGCGTGCTCGATGATATGCGGCGGGCATTCGGGGTGAGCGGCGACGGGAGCGTCCGGATACTCCGCCTTCAGCTTCAGGAGCTCGGTCTCGCTGAAGGCCTGGTGGACGATGCAGATGCCGGGCCACAGCAGCATCTCGCGCCCCGTCTTGCGCGCGAGATAGCCGCCGAGGTGACGGTCGGGGCCAAAGATGATCTTCTGGTCCACCGGGATCTGGTCGAGGATGATCTGCGCGCTGCTCGAGGTGACGATGATATCGCTGAGCGCTTTCACCGCGGCCGAACAGTTGATGTAGGTCAGCGCGATATGGTCCGGGTGCGCCGCCCGGAACGCCGCGAATTGGTCGGGCGGACAGCTGTCCTCGAGGCTGCAGCCGGCATCCATGTCCGGAAGGATGACGGTCTTTTCCGGCGAGAGGATCTTCGCGGTCTCGGCCATGAACCGCACCCCGCAAAAGGCGATCACGTCGGCATTCGTCTCGGCTGCCTTGCGCGACAGATCCAGGCTGTCGCCGACGAAGTCCGCGAGGTCCTGGATTTCGGGCTTCTGATAATAATGCGCGAGGATGACCGCGTTGCGCTCGCGCTTCAGCCGCGCGATCTCCGCCAGCAGGTCGAGGCCCGTCAAGCTGATGGTCTGAACCGTCATTTCTGTCCCCGGGCCGCGCGCCGGCGCTCCGCTTCCTTGATCGCCTGGTCATATGGGGTCGAAAGGTCGATGTAACTAGGCTCCCGCGTGCCGTCGGTGGGAAAGCGGGCGACGACCTTCACGTTCTTGAACCCGGCCGCGAGGAGCGGCATCGCGAAGCTGCGCTCGACCGCCACGCGCGCCGACTGCCGCGCGAGTTGCATCGGCACCGCCGCGGTCGCCTGCTTGCGCAGGTCGGCGACGGCGCGCGCGCGGTTCGCCTGATCGAGCTGCTCGGTCGCGTTGGTCAGCGCGGAGAGCACGCCTCCGCTGCCATATTCCTTCACCGAATTGATATCGACGTCCGGTCCGGCGACCTCCACTTGCGGCAGCTCGACGGTGAGGGTGTGCGCGGAGCCGTCCCAGCTCGACGTCGTTCGGCTGGAGCTTCGACAGGTCGAGCTCGTAACGCACGTCGCCGGGCAGGATCAAAGTGCGCTCGGAGCTCACCAGGCCGCCAAGCCGCTCCTGCTCGCTCGTCACCACCGATACGTAACGGGCCGCGAAGACGATGAGCCGGTTCTGCGCGCGCATGGACTCGAGGCTCGCGGTCGCGATTGTTTTCGGATCCGGACCGCCGAAGATGCGGTCGGCGATCCCGGTGCCGACGCCGATGAGCAAGCCGAACATCAACGCGACGATTATTGCGGCGAGCGCGAGCAGGGTCTTCAGGCGGTTGTCCATTCGTCTCCCTGTTGTTCAACGAGGCCACGCCGCTGAAGGTCCAGAAGATGCGCGAGCACCGAGCCGCCGGCCGCCGCAAGCAGCCGCGGGTCGAGCCCCGGATAGGCGTTGACGACGATGTCCGGGATTGGCCGCGGCCGCTCGCCGACCAGTCTCAGGATCTGCTTCTCGCGCTGCATCCGGTGACCCATCAGGTGCCGGACATATTGTTGCGGATTTCTCACCGCCGGCCCGTGCGCGGGAAAATAGACGTCATCCCCGCGCTGCCGGAGCTTGTCGAGACTCTGCATGTAGGCGGCCATGTCGCCGTCCGGCGGAACGACGACGGTCGTCGACCAGCCCATCACATGATCGCCGCTGAACAAGGCGTCGCCATAAGCGAAACAAAGGTGGTTGGACGTGTGGCCCGGCGTCGCTACTGCGACGATCGGCTTGCCGTCGACCTCGATCGCTTCGCCGTCTTCGAGCACCCGGTCCGGCGAATAATCTCCGTCGAACGACGCATCCGCGCGTGGCCCTACGGTTTCGAGCGCGAGCGGCGCGCAGCCGATCACCGGCGCGCCCATGCGCTCGGCGAGCGGCCGGGCAGCGGGGCTATGATCGCGGTGGGTATGCGTGCACATGATGGCGACCACCCTGCGCTTGCCGACCGCTCGCTCGAGCGCGTCGAGGTGCTCGGGCAAATGCGGGCCGGGGTCGATCACCGCGATTTCGCGCTCGCCGGCGAGATAGGTCTGCGTGCCGTAGTAAGTGAAGGCCGAAGGGTTATGCGCAAGCACTCGCGCGATTCCCGGCTGCACTTGCTCCAGCTTGGCATAGGGCGCGTCCATGCCCCCGATACTCTTGATCAGGCCGGGACTGCCGCAGCCGCCGGCGAAGCGCCAACCTGCTCGGCACGCCGGCCGAACGCAGCCGGATAGACGCGGCTGAACAGCGCCTCCATGCTGCTGTCCCAGCTGAATTGGAGCGCATGCGTCCGCGCCTCTTCGGCCATTGCGCGGCGGTCTCCATTCCAAACGCCAAGGATGTTCGCAGCCATCGCCGCGGCATCGCCGATCGGCCCGAGCCGACCGGTCGTATCGTCCACGCGGTCGATCATCGCGCCGGCGGCGACTCCCACGACCGGCAGCCCCGACGCCTGCGCTTCGAGGATCGAAACCCCGAACGTTTCGTCGGCCATTCCGGAAACGTAGATGTCGGCGCTTGCCAGCCAGCGTGCGAGCTCTGCGCGATCCTTGCAATAGCCGGGCATGACAATGCGATCGTCGCCGAGCGCGGCGATTTCGGCCTTCAGCGGCCCCTCGCCGATCAGTGCGAGCTTCGCGCCAAGCGCCGCCGGCAAGCGCCTGAACGCCTCCGCCACCAGATCCGGCTTTTTCTCCCCGTCGAGCCGCCCGACATACACCAGCAGCGGCTGCTCCGGCGTGAGCCCCAGCTTCTTGCGAAGACGCTCGTCGCGACGGCCGTGGCCGAATTCGCCCAGCTCCACGCCGAGGGGCACGACATCGACGTTACCGGCTCCAAGCGAACGCAGCTTCGCCGCGCCGCCGTTCTCGCTAAGCGCGAAGGTGGAATCGAATCGGCGGTAGAGAAACCCGCAATACGAATAGCAAATGCGCGAACACAAGCTGGCGACGGGCCGACCCACGAACCTGGAAAACGGCCGCTCGACATAGACCGTCGGGAAATCGGTCATGTAGGCGGCGATCAGCGCGGTCTCCGGGTGGCGTCTCCGATAGCCGATCGCGGCCCAGGGCAGATTGTAGGCGTCCTGGCACTCGATGAGGTCGGGGCGGAACCGCTCCAGGGCCGAGCGGACCGCGCCGGTGCGCAGCATCAGCCGGTAGTGCGGGCTGCCGGGGACCCGGGGCGACGCGATCGTCACCGTGATCGCCCGGTCTTCCTCGATGACCTCGTCGCTGGTTCCCGGCACGACCAGCAAATGGCTGTGCGGCGTCGATTCGAGGATGTGCCGTCGCTTGTGCAGCAAATAGGTCCGCACCCCGCCGCCGACGTCGGACCAGCTCTGAGTCAGGTCGCAGAACAGTTTCGCTCCGGACGGCCGCGAAAAATGAGGAGCGTAAAGGTTCACCGCTTCCCAACCCTGCAAGCGGGGCAAAGTGCCATCGGCGACAGGCACGCGCCGTGTCGGAAAATTTTACGCAAGTCCGATCCGCCCTTTCCTGGTCCGCCGATTAAATCGCCAAAATCCGGCATTTCTTCGAATTGGCACGCGCATTGCTACTATAACCGCGTCCACTTGGTTCCACGCCACGAAGGGGCGGCTGCAGCGGTTCTCTGGTCCCCTGCTCCGCCCCTTCTTCTTTTCAGGCATCCGCGCCCAGCAGGTCCTTCAATTCGCCGCTTTCGAACATCTCCATCATGATGTCCGACCCACCGACGAATTCGCCTTTCACATACAGCTGCGGGATCGTCGGCCATTCCGAATATTCCTTGATCCCCTGACGGATCTCAGGGTCCTGGAGCACGTCGACGGTTTCATATTGCGCGCCAAGCCGGTCGAGGATTGCGATCGCTCGGCTGGAGAAGCCGCACTGCGGGAACAGCGGCGTGCCTTTCATGAAGAGCACGACCTCGTTGCTTTTCACGAGCTGGTCGATGCGGGATTTGGGGTCACTCACTGTTCGTCTCCGTTTCGGGCACCGCGGTTTCGAGCTGCAGTGCGTGAAGCTCTCCCCCGACGCGTCCCCCGAGCGCCGAATAAACGATCTGGTGCTGCCGGATCCGGCTCATTCCCGCGAACGTTTCGCTGACGACGCGCGCGGCGTAGTGATCGCCGTCGCCGGCGAGGTCGCGGATCGTCACTTGCGCATCGGGAATGGCCGCCTTGATCAGCGCCTCGATCTGGCTCGCGGCCATCGGCATCAGAGGTTGGTGCTCTCGATGATCTGGCGCCGAGCCTCGATTTCCTTGTTGCGCAGGGCATCGACGACCTTGCTCTCGTCGCAGTCCACACCCGCCGACGTCAGGTCGCCGAGCACCTTGCGGATGACGTCATGCTCTCCCGCTTCCTCGAAATCGGAGCGAACCACGTCCTTGGCATAGGATTCCGTCTCCGCTTCGGAGAGGCCCATCTGCCGCGCCGCCCACTCGCCGAGCAACCGGTTGCGGCGCGCCGTGATTCGGAACTTCATCTCTTCGTCATGCGCGAACTTGGTCTCGAAAGCGCGCTCGCGGTCGTCGAATTGGGTCATGCGATCCCCTTGTGCAATTGCGCCCGCAGATAGGAGCCGCGGCGGTCGGACGCAACGCTAGCGCCGCGCGGCGCGCCAGCGGTGGATCGCGACGACGACAAGGACGCAGGCGAGCGTATCCGCGACCCAATCGAGCGGGTCGCAGTCGCGATGGATGAGCGGCGTCGCCTGGGCGAGCTCGATGAACGCTCCGAACAGCGAAAGCGCGACGATCAGCCGCACGCGCGGACAGCCGCGGATATGCGAAACTTCCGAGCACGCCGAGCGTCGCGAAGGCCACCGCATGCTCGATCTTGTCGCCATATCCGACCGGCGGCTCGGGCACGTGCGGGATCAGGGCCATGACGAGCGTGAAGATCGCTGCCGCCCAGAACGCGGCCTGCACGAGGCGGCCGCCGCTATGGTCTTCATGAAGCTCACTCGGCGAATTGCGCCGTGGTCTTCTCGCGCACTTCCTCGCCGCGTCACGCCGGGCGCGAGCTCGACCAGCTTGAACGGGCTGTCATGGTCTGGCCGCTGGAACACGGCGAGATCGGTGATGATCATGTCCACCACGTTCTTGCCGGTCAGCGGGAGCGTGCACTCGGGAATGAACTTGGGGTCGCCGTTCTTGGAGACATGCTCCATCACGACGATGATCTTCTTGACCCCGGCGACGAGGTCCATCGCGCCGCCCATGCCCTTGATCATCTTGCCCGGCACCATCCAGTTGGCGAGGTCGCCTTTCTCGCTCACTTCCATGCCCCCGAGCACCGCAAGGTCGATATGCCCGCCACGGATCATCGCGAAGCTGGTCGCGCTGTCGAAGAAGCTGGTCTGCGGAAGCTGGCTGACGGTCTGCTTGCCGGCGTTGATGAGGTCGGGGTCGACCTCGTCGTCATAAGGAAACGGCCCGATGCCGAGCATTCCGTTCTCGCTCTGCAGCGTGACGGTCATGCCTTCGGGCACATGATTGGCGACCAGCGTCGGAATCCCAATTCCGAGGTTCACATAATAGCCGTCGCGCAGCTCCTTCGCCGCCCGCGCCGCCATCTGGTCGCGGGTCCAGCCTTTGATTTCACCGCCGTCGCCATTCACTTCCTCCGTTCCCCGGCGAAGGCCGGGGTCCAGTCCAAAAGAAAAAGAGCCGCGAAAGCGCCTCCTGGGCCCCGGCCTTCGCCGGGGAACAGGCGACATCACGCCGGCTCCCGCTCGCGCACGGTCCTGAACTCGATCTTCTTGTCGTAGGGCGAGCCGAGGATCAGGCGCTTCACATAGATCGACGGCAGATGGATGCAGTCCGCGTCGAGCGAGCCGACCGGAACGATTTCCTCGACCTCCGCGACACACACCTTCCCGCAAGTCGCCGCCGGCAGGTTGAAGTTGCGCGTCGTCTTGCGGAACACGAGGTTGCCCGTCTCATCCGCCTTCCAGCCCTTGATGATGCTGAGGTCGGCGCGGATGCCGCGCTCGAGGATATAATCCTCGCCGTCGAAGGCCTTGACCTCTTTCCCTTCGGCGACCTGCGTCCCGACGCCCGTCTTCGTGTAGAAGCCGGGGATCCCCGCCCCGCCCGCACGCATCCGCTCGGCAAGCGTCCCCTGCGGCGTGAACTCGACCTCGAGCTCGCCGGCGAGGAATTGCCGCTCGAACTCCTTGTTTTCGCCGACGTAGGACGAGATCATCTTCTTCACCTGCTTCGTCCGAAGCAGCTTGCCGAGCCCCTCATTGTCGATGCCGGCATTGTTCGACGCGATCGTGAGGTCCTTCACCCCGCTCGCGACGACGGCATCGATCAGCCGCTCGGGAATTCCGCACAGGCCGAAGCCGCCGGCGGCGATCGTCATGCCGTCGAACAGCAACCCGTCGAGCGCGCCTTGTGCGTCGGGATAGACTTTCTGCATGTGCGCCCCATAGAAGCGCCGCCGTAAGGGTCAAGAATGGCTGGTGCGAAACGCGACACTGCGCACGGAGCTAGCGCCCGGTCCGATCAATCTGTGTTGTTTTGACTTGTGATTGACTGATGTTAGTACGCGCTCCGCTCGGATCGCTTGTGAGTCGATTGGCGTAAGGATGAAACATGCGTTCTGGGTGCTGCCCGGCTTTCTTGCCGGCGCGGCTGCCGGCTTGGGATTCGGGGTTTTCCACTGGCGATCGGCGATCGACGCATATTATCCCGCCACGAGGGCCGCTTACGTCCGAAACCAGATCGCGCAGGCGGGCCCGGTCGATACGCTCGTCATCGGCGACAGCATCAGTGAATCGACCTTTCTCTACGGGGTCTGCGGACGGACGTTCAACGCATCCGTAGGCGGCTCGACGGTCCCCGTGGAGCTGGCGCTTGCAAGGTTCGCGATCCCCAAATTGAAGCCGAAGACGATCATCGTCGAGACCGGTCGGAATTATTTCCATCACGGTGACAATCCCGCCTTCGAGCCTGATTTTCACGAGCTCCTCTCAGCGCTTCACGGCCACAAGCTTATCCTCGTCGGCATCCCGCTCGCGCCCAAAGAAACCGAATTCGTGCGACGAACCGCGCAGGCGGTCGGCGCAGAGTTCGTCATGCCTGCGACCGGCAACCTGACCATCGAGGGCGTCCACCCGACGCCGAAAGGCGCGCTGGTCTACCGACAACGCATCGCGGCAGCCTGCCGCCAGTTTCGGCCCGCCTGAGCAGCGTCCCCCACCAGCGCGGGATAGTCAGCGAGTCAATTCGCGTCGGTCGAGCGTGAGGGTTGGGGGTCGGCGGCGGACAGCGCCGGCCACGAGAATGTCGCGAGCGCGGTTTATTTCGCTCGCGTCGACGGACGATAGGTGAAGTCGAACGAAGGAGCCCATGTCTTGCCCTCGTCGGTCGACTGCTCGCCGAACTGCCGCACCGAGCCGTCGGCATTCTTGCTGTACGTCATCCGCACCAGCGGGCCGGCCCACTTGCCGGTGATGACCATCGCCTTGCCGTTCCAGCCCCCGCTGAACGTCGCACGGGTGCCGCCCGAATCGATCCAGAATTGCTCCCAATGCTTCTCCGCCGGCACGTAAATGCTGAGCGAGCCGCCGGGCTGGTTGCTGAGCGGCATCCAGTTCTCGCGAATCCCGCAGCCGTAGACGGATTCGATCAGGCTGTGGGCGACCAGCTTGTCCTTGCCGGTGGGATAGACGTCCCAGTTCCCGACCCAGAAATCGAGCTGGTGAAATTCAGGCGCGGCGCACGGCGCGGCGGAAGGGGCCGGCGGACTCGCCGCCTGCTGCGCCAGCGCGGCGGTCGATGACATCGCCAGTGCGGCGAATATGCCAGGCAATATCTGCATCGGTTCCCCCTTTTTCTACCGGGCCGTTGCCCTAAATCGTACTATGACTCAATTGCCATTCGACGAAATGGCTGGCGGCAAATGCGAACCGCCGAGCTCCGACAGGATCGCCAGCGCTTCGCCGCGCCGTTCCCAGGGCACGAAGATGTGGTCGTGATTAAGGCCGGCGATCATGTTCGCGCTGATGCCGGCGTCCGCCAGTGCCGTCGAAAGCATCGCCGTCAGGCCGACCGCCGCAAGGCTGGAATGCGCGCGAAGGCTGATCCGCGCCCATTCCCCGGCCGAGCTGACGCGGATCGCGGTGACGCCTTCCTCCTCGCGCACCAGCGCAAAGGTCGCTGCGTCCAAGGCCGGAAGATCGGTCGTCTCGAACGAATAGCGCTCGTCCGACAGCATCGGCGCGAGCGCGGCGAGCAGCCGCGCCAGATCGCGTTCGCCGTCGGCCAACGATCAGCCCTTGAGCTTCGCCAGCACTCCCTGGAGCTGCATGGCGTTGGACATATCGCCCTCGACCTTGAGCTTGCCCATCATGAACGCGGTCATTCCGTCGAGCTGCCCCGCCGCCATCTGCTGCCAGTCGTCCCAGCCGACGTTGATCGTCGTATCGGCCGCGCCGTCCTCTTCGGTGATCCGCTCGGCCGCTCCATCGAGCATGATCGCGCCCTCGCCGCCGAAGTCGATCTTCACCCTTTTGCCAGGCACCCAGGCGTTGTTCTCCTGCATGCGCTGGACGAGTTCCTGCTTGGTCATACTTGCTCCTTTGTCAGCAGGCGTAGCGAGCCGTTGCAGGCGCAGCAAGCGAAGCCTATCTGCGCCGACATGGGATATGAAACCTCGCTTCAGCTCTTCATCGACGGCGTGTGGAAATCGGGCGAAGGCCGCGACTGCCACGACGTCGTCAACCCCGTGGACGCCAAGCCGATCGCCGCAGTCCCTTACGCGACCAAGGCCGACCTCGACGAGGCGCTCGCCGCCTCGGAGCGCGCGTGGCCCGAGTGGCGCTCGACCGACGTCGAGAAGCGGGCCGCGATCCTGCACAAGGCCGCGGCGCTCATGCGCGAGCGCGCCGACCTCATCGCCCGGACGATGACCCAGGAGCAGGGCAAGCCGGTCGGCGAAGCCAAGCTGGAAGTGCTCGCGTCCGCGCAACTGTTCGACTGGTACGCCGAGGACGCCAAGCGCGACTACGGTCGCACCCTCGTCCGCCCCGCGGGCCAGCTCAGCCGAGTGATCCGCCAGCCGGTCGGCCCGACCGCGACCTTCACGCCGTGGAACTTCCCGATCTATCTGCTCGCCAAGAAGGTCAGCGCCGCCCTCGCCGCGGGCTGCACGGTCATCTCGCGCCCGCCGCACGAGACCCCCGGCGTCGGCACCGAACTGTTCCGCGCGCTCGCCGACGCGGGCATTCCGAACGGCGTCGCCCAGCTCGTCCACGGCGATTCGGCGCTCGTCAGCGAGACGCTCATCGCCAGCCAGCGTCATCCGCAAGGTCAGCTTCACCGGCTCGACCAATGTCGGCAAGCATTTGATGCGCCTCTGCGCCGACAGCATGACCCGCGTGACGATGGAGCTCGGCGGCCACGCGCCGGTGCTGATCTTCGACGATTGCGACCTCGAAAAGACGCTCGACATGGTCGTCCCGCAGAAGTTCCGGAACGCCGGCCAGGTCTGCGTCTCGCCGACCCGCTTCTACGTCCAGCGCGGAATCTACGACGCCTTCGTGAAGGGCTTCGCGACACGCACCGCCAAGGTGAAGGTCGGCAACGGCCTCGACGACGGCGTGAAGATGGGCCCGCTCGCCAACAGCCGCCGCCCTGATGCGATCGAGACTCTCGTGCAGGACGCCAAGGCCAAGGGCGCGCGCGTGCTCGCCGGCGGCGAGCGCGGCGACGGCGGCTTCTTCTTCCAGCCGACATTGCTCGCCGATGTGCCCAACGAAGCGAACATCATGAACGACGAGCCGTTCGGCCCGGTCGCGGTGTCGCGCCCGTTCGACACGTTCGAGGAAGCGATCGAGCAGGCCAACCGCCTGCCCTACGGCCTCGCCGCCTTCGCCTTCACCGAGAACGGCCGCCGCGCGAACCTGATCGGCGACCTCGTCGAAAGCGGCATGGTCGGCATCAACACCTTCGCCATCAGCGGCGCCGACACGCCGTTCGGCGGGGTCAAGGACTCAGGCTTCGGCAGCGAAGGCGGGAAAGAGGGGTTGGAGAGCTATCAGGTGGTGAAGGCGGTGCATCAGGCCTGAACTTCGTCATTCCCGCGACAGCGGGAACGTCCCGAGGGCAATCCCGTCTTCCTTCTGCCACGGTTGCAAAGGCAGCGGGACTCCCCGCTTTCGCGGGGGTGACGTGGAAGAGTGTGCGCAGCTGAGACGCTCGGCCATGACCAAGCGCACCGGCGGCCGCATCCTCGTCGACCAGCTTCGCATCCAGGGCTGCGACCGCATCTTCACCGTGCCGGGCGAGAGCTTCCTCGCGGTGCTCGACGCGCTTCACGACACGCCCGAGATCGACACCATCGTCTGCCGGCAGGAGGGCGGCGTCGCCTACATGGCCGACGCCGACGGCAAGATGACCGGCCGCCCGGGCGTCGCCTTCGTCACCCGCGGTCCGGGCGCGACCAACGCCAGCGGCGGGCGTCCACGTCGCCTTCCAGGATTCGACCCCGATGATCCTGTTCATCGGCGACGTCGCGCGCGGCGACCGCGACCGCGAGGGCTTCCAGGAGATCGACTTCCCCGCCTTCTTCGCTCCCATCGCCAAATGGGCGGCGCGGATCGAGGACGCGCGGCGCATCCCCGAATATGTCGCCCGCGCCTACCGCGTCGCGACCGCCGGCCGGCCCGGTCCGGTCGTGCTCGCGCTGCCCGAGGACATGCTGCGCGACGAGGTCGACGTGCCCGACCGCCCGCGCGTCCCGCCGCTCGCCGAGGAGCCCGACCCCGGCGCCGTGCAGGCGATGTTCGAGCTGCTCAAGGACGCGACCAACCCCGTCGCGATCGTCGGCGGCGCCGACTGGAGCCCGCGCGCGTCGCACCATTTCGCCAATTTCGCCTTTCGCTACGGAATCCCGGTCGCGGCCGCCTTCCGCCGCCAGGACGCGATCTGCAACACTTGCGGAGTCTATGCCGGCCAGCTCGGCTACGGGCCCAACCCCAAGCTCCAGCAGCGCATCCGCGACGCCGACCTGATCCTCGCCGTCGGCCCGCGCCTCGGCGAGGCGACCACCGACGGCTACACGCTCATCACGCCCGACCATCCCGGCCAGACGCTGGTCCACGTCCACCCCGACCCCAACGAGCTCGGCCGAGTCTATCACGCCGACCTCCCGATCTGCGCCGACATGGGCGAATTCGCCGAGATGGTCGACGAGTGGATCGACCCCGACCTCGTCCGTTCTCACGCCGGCGAGGAGGCGCACAAGGAATGGCTCGACTGGTCCGAGCCGAAGCCGCGTGAAGGCGTCAAGCTCGACCTCGGTCCGTGCGTCGCAGCGATGCGCGAGAAGCTTCCGGACAACACCATCATCTGCAACGGCGCCGGCAATTTCTCGGGCTGGTGGCACCGCTACTGGCGCTACGGCCCGATGCCGACCCAGCTCGCGCCGACGCAGCGGGACGATGGGCTACGGCCTCCCGGCCGCGGTCGCCGCCGCGATCCGCTTCAAGGACCGGCCGGTGGTCTGCGTCGCCGGCGACGGCGACTTCCTGATGAACGGCCAGGAGCTGGCGACCGCCGCGCAATATAGCGCCGACCTGCTCGTCATCCTCGTCGACAATGGCAGCTACGGCACCATCCGGATGCACCAGGAGCGCGAATATCCCGAGCGAATCAGCGCGACGGAACTCGCCAACCCCGACTTCGCCGCCCTCGCCCGCGCATTCGGCGGCTGGGCCGAGACGGTCGAAACCACCGAAGCCTTCGCCCCCGCCCTCGACGAAGCCCTCAACCGCAAAGGCATCCGCCTCCTCCACTGCAAGACCGACGTCGAGCAGATCAGCAACGCGACGACGATCACGAAGCTGAGGGAGCGGGCGAAGGCCTAAAGCTCCTCTCCATCGCGCAGCGATGGGGAGGGGGACCGCTGCCGAAGACAGTGGTGGAGGGGTCGGCGCCAACCCCTCCACCGTCGAATCTTCGCTCGATGGTCCCCTCCCACGAGCTGCGCTCGCAGGGAGGAGCTAAAGCCCGAACGGATAGGTCTCCTCGACCTCGCGATGCTCGCCCGGCCGTGCTTCGCCCGGCAGCGGTGTCACGGCGCTTGGTCTCGTCGAACCAGACATAAGCGTCGAACTGCTTTGGCAGGATCGCCTCGCTGTAATGGCTCCAGCGCTCGGTCTCCGGCCGGTAGATCACGCCGATGAACCGCTCGAGCCGCGGCTCGCGCCAGCGCCTCGCGCAGCTCGCGCCCGACCTCGCCTTCGCGGAGGTCGAGCAGGAAGCGCGGCGACGCCGCTGTCGTGCGCCATCCGCTCATGGCTCTCGGGCAGCGACGGCCGCACGCGCTTGACCTTCATCGGCTCGTCCCAGTCGTCCGCCGCGGCGACCGTTCCCGTATGCGTCCCGAACCCGATCAGCCGCGCGCGCGCGGCCCATTTCTCCTTCACCAGCTGGCCGATGTTCAGCTCGCCGCGGTTCATGCCCATGTCGGTGAAGCGCGCGTCGCCGATATGGCTGTTGTGCGCCCACACGATCGCCTTCGAGTTCGGCCCCTTGGCGTCGAGGATCATGTTCAGCGTGTCGAACATGTGCGTGTCGCGCAGATTCCAGCTCTCCGCCGAGCCGTGGTACATGATCGCGGTAATAGGCCTCGGCGTCCTTCACGAGCCGCGCGTTCGCCGCCGCGTCGAGCCATTCGTCGCACTCCGGCCCGAAGCAATCGACCTGCTTCTGAAGCAGGTCTTGCAGCATCTGGATCACCCCGACCTCGCAGCGGGCATAGCCCTCCAGCAGCGAGTGCCGGCCGTAGATCGCCGGGTCCTCGGCCCACGGGTCAAGGCAGCCGTATCGCCGGTGCGCGAGCTTCGCGAGCTCGGGGTCTTCCTGCTCGAGGAAGTCGATGACCGCCCGCATCGAGCCGCTGAGGTTGTAGAGGTCGAGCCCGTAGAAACCGCACATCCGCTCATAGGCGCGGTTCCCGTTGTGCTTCCGCATCCAGCGAACGAACGCGTCGACCTCCGCATTCCGCCACATCCACATCGGGAAGCGCTCGAACGCCTTGAGCTCGCCGTCGCGCCAGCGGCGATGGCGGACATAGCGGTCGACCGTCGCGCAATCGGGCCAATCGCCTTCGACCGCGAGGATGTTGAACCCATGCGCGCTCGATCAGCCGGCGCGAGATCGCGGCGCGGGCGCGGTAGAATTCGCTCGTCCCGTGGCTCGCCTCGCCGAGGCAAACGACGCGCGCATCGCCGAAGCGGTCGAAGAAGGCTCCCGAAGCGCTCGTCGTCGATGTCGGGCAGCGGCTCGGCGGCATCGGCAATCAGCCGCGGCAGTGTGTCGAGTTCTGTATCAAGCATCCTTGAACCCTTCTTCCCCGATAAGCGGAACGAACCGGACCCCGCCGAGGTTCTCGCGGACCAGCTTGTCGCCCGGTCCCTTCGTCACCTTGACCAGCTCCTGGACCCATCCCGGATCGCCGAGCGGCATGACGATCCGCCCGCCGGGCGAGAGCTGGTCGATCAGCGGTTGCGGCACGTGGCTTCCGCTCGCCGCGGCGAGGATCGCGTTGTAGGGCGCGCCGTCGGGCCAGCCCTTGCTGCCGTCGCCCTCGACGATCTCGACATTGTCGTAGCCGAGGTGCCGGAGCCGCGCGCGCGCAACTTCGACCAGCTCTTGCTGCCGCTCGATTCCGATCACGCGCTTGGCGATGCGGCTGATGACGGCGGCCGCATAGCCGGACCCCGACCCTATTTCGAGCACCGTGTCGCCCTCCCGGATCCGCGCCGCCTGGATCATCAGCGCCACGATATAGGGCTGCGAAATGGTCTGCTGCGCCTCGATCGGCAGCGGATGATCGCCATACGCGAGATGCGCATGGCTGGTGCCGACGAAGGCTTCCCGCGGCACTGCTCGAAAGGCATCGAGGATGTGGGGTTCGGTGATTCCACGGCGCCGCAGCTGCCGCTCGACCATCGCCTCGCGCTCGGATTGGAAGTCTGTCATGGACTCATCACTCCCGGGCGAAACGAAAGACTCGAAGGGGCCGTTCCGATGAAAGACCAGGAGCTACGCTTCGCCGGCTCGGTTCCCGCCAGCTATGAGCGGCTGATGGTGCCGCTCATCTTTCAGCCCTACGCGGACGAGCTCGCTGAACGCGCGCGCGAGTTGCGGCCAGCGCGAATCCTCGAAACCGCTTCAGGCACCGGCGTGGTGACACGGGCGCTCCACGCAGCGCTCCCCGACGCGGAGATCGTCGCGACCGACCTCAATCAGCCGATGCTCGACGTCGCTGCCGAGCGGATCGGGCCGGACGGTGTGCGCTTTCAGCAGGCGGATGCGCAGGCAACTTCCGTTCGAGGACGCGAGCTTCGATCTCGTCGTCTGCCAGTTCGGCGCGATGTTCTTCCCCGACAAGGTGGCGCCCATTCCGAAGCGCATCGCGTCCTGCGCGGCGGCGGCCATTATCTCCTCGCCATCTGGGACGCCATCGAGCGTAACCCGCTGACCGAGGCCGCGCAGCAGGTGTTGATCGCCCTGTTCCCCGACGATCCGCCGCTATTCATGCGCGAAGGCCCGTTCAGCTACCACGACACCGCGAAAATCGAGTCCGACCTCCACGACGCCGGCTTCGACACGGTCGAGATCGAGACCGTCGAGAAGCGAAGCCGAAGCCCGTCGGCGCACGATGCCGCGACCGCGCTCTGCTACGGAACGCCGATGGGCGTCGAGGTCGATGACCGTGAGCCCGGCAGCCTCGACCAGGTCTTCGCCGCGGTGGAGCAGGCCTTTCGCCGCTTCGAAGGCCCGGACGGAATCGACGCGCCCATGTCGGCGCACATCGTGACGGCGACGAAGTAGGCTAGGTCCAATCCTCGATTGTCAGACCGGGGACGTTGCGGACGTCTTTCGCACGCGTATATACGTCTCAAATCAATCCAGCGAGCGGGCTGCTCGGATCGGCGTAGCGCCGCTTCTGCATCCGCCCGGCGAGGTAGGACAGGCGTCCGGCTTCGACCGCCGCCTTCATCGCCGCGCGCCATCAGCACCGGGTCCTTCGCCTCGGCGATCGCCGTGTTCATCAGCACGCCGTCGCAGCCGAGTTCCATCGCCACCGCGGCGTCGCTCGCCGTGCCGACGCCGGCATCGACCAGCACCGGCACGCTCGCGCCCTCGACGATCAGCCGGATCGTCACGCGGTTCTGGATGCCGAGCCCCGAGCCGATCGGCGCGCCCAGCGGCATGATCGCGACCGCGCCCGCTTCCTCGAGCTGCTTCGCGGCGATCGGATCGTCGACGCAATAGACCATCGGCTCGAAGCCTTCCTTGACCAGGACCTCGGTCGCGCGCAGAGTCTCGCGCATGTCCGGGATAGAGCGTCTTGGCCTCGCCCAGCACCTCGAGCTTCACGAGGTTCCACCCGCCCGCCTCGCGCGCCAGCCGGAGCGTCCGGATCGCGTCGTCGGCGGTGAAGCAGCCGGCGGTGTTGGGCAGGTAGGTGATCTTCTTCGGGTCGATGAAGTCGGTCAGCATCGGCTGCTTGGGATCGGCGATGTTCACCCGCCGCACCGCGACCGTGACGATCTCCGCGCCCGAGGCCTCGACCGCGGCGGCATTCTCCTCGAAACTCTTGTACTTGCCGGTGCCGACGATCAGCCGCGAGGCGAAGGTGCGTCCGGCGACGGTCCAGGTGTCCGCCGTCGAATCCTGCTTCGCGTCAAATCAGCCCCCTCCCACGAAATGGACGATCTCGTAATCGTCGCCATCCTCGACGCATCACTTGGCCAAGCGTCGAGCGCGGCACGATCTCGAGGTTGCGCTCGACCGCGACGCGCAGCGGGTCGAGCCCGAGCTCGGGCGACCAGATCGGCCACGCTCGATCCCGCCGGCAACCCGCCGGTGCTCGCCGTTGACGCGGATCGAGATGGTGTCGTCGATGGTCATTGACGAAAGCGCCGATCGTGAAGGTCCAGCGCGTAGCGGCGCAAATGGCGAGCCACCATCTTCGTCCTCAACGGGCCCAACCTCAACCTGCTCGGCACCGCGCGAGCCGCGAGATCTACGGCTCGGACACGCTCGACGACATCGGCGGCAGGCTCGAGGAGCGCGCCAAGGCGCTCGAGCTCACGCTCGACATGCGCCAGTCGAACCATGAGGGCATCTGGTCGACTGGCTGCACGAGGCGAATGCCAAGGCGCCAAGGCGGTGATCCTCAATGCCGGGCGCCTATACGCACACCTCGGTCGCGCTGCACGATGCGGTCAAGGCGTATCCAGTCCCGGTGATCGAGGTGCATCTGTCCAACCCCTACGCGCGCGAGGCTTCCGCCGGCGAGCCTGTCGGCCAGGTCGCGCGCGGAACGATCGCCGGCCTCGGCGCGCTCGGCTATGTGCTTGCACTGGACGCGGCGGCGCGCCTCTGCAGGGAGCGGCGCGCCAGGCCAAGAGCCAGATTCGAAGGGGATTGAGATGGCCGCACCTCCGAAGGAGAAGAACGGTCCGATGCGGATCGATACCGAGCTGGTGCGCGAGCTCGCGGAGATGCTCGACGACAACGAGCTGACCGAGATCGAGGTCGAGGACGGCCGCCGGATCGAGGTCGCGCGCGAGCCGCCGCGGTCGTCGCGGCAGCATCGCCGCGCCCGCGCCGCGGTCGCCGCGCCGGCGCTCAGCGCCCCGCCGACGCCGGCAAGGAGGATGTCGGCGACCCGAGCGGAGTCGCGCGGTGACACGGTCAAGTCGCCGATGGTCGGCACCGTTTTCCTGTCCGCCGAGCCGGGCGCGACGCCGTTCATCGAGGTCGGCGCGAGCGTCAAGGCCGGCGACACCTTGTGATCGTCGAGGCGATGAAGGTGATGAACCCGATCACCGCGCCCGCAGGCCGGCATAGATCAGGAAGATCCTGGTCGCGGACGCCCAGCCGGTCGAATACGATCAGCCGCTGGTCGTCATCGAGTACGGCTGATGGCCGATCGAAAAGCTGCTGATCGCCAATCGCGGCGAGATCGCGCTCCGAATTCACCGCGCCTGCCATGAGATGGGCATTCGCACCGTCGCGGTCCATTCGACCGCCGACGCCGACGCGATGCACGTCCGGCTCGCCGACGAGACGGTCTGCATCGGCCCGCCGCCGGCGACCAATTCCTATCTCAACATCCCGAACATCATTTCGGCGGCCGAGATCGTCCACGCCGACGCCATCCATCCCGGTTACGGCTTCCTGTCCGAGAACGCGCAGTTCGCCGAGATTGTCGAGAGCCACGGCATCATCTGGGTCGGGCCCAAGCCCGAGCATATCCGGACGATGGGCGACAAGATCGAGGCCAAGCGCAGCGCGGCCAGGCTCGGCCTGCCGCTCGTCCCCGGCTCCGACGGGCCGCTGACCAGCATCGAGCAGGCGAAGGCGCTCGCCGCGGAGATCGGCTATCCGGTCCTCATCAAGGCGGCGTCGGGCGGCGGCGGGCGCGGCATGAAGGTCGTGCCCGACGAGGACCAGCTCGAAAGCCTGATGAGCCAGGCCGCATCGGAGGCGCGCTCCGCGTTCGGCGACGACACCGTCTACATGGAGAAATATCTCGGCAATCCCCGTCACATCGAATTCCAGGTATTCGGCGACGGCAAGGGAGGCGCGATCCACCTCGGCGAGCGCGACTGCTCGCTCCAGCGTCGTCACCAGAAGGTGCTCGAGGAGGCGCCTTCACCGGCTCTCAAGCCGAAGGAGCGGCACCGCATGGGGTCGCTGGTCGCCAAAGCGATGGCGGACATGGGCTATCGCGGCGCCGGCACGATCGAGTTCCTGTATGAGGACGGCGAGTTCTACTTCATCGAAATGAACACCCGCCTCCAGGTCGAGCATCCGGTGACCGAGATGATCAGCGGCATCGACCTCGTGCGCGAGCAGATCCAAGTCGCGTCGGGCGAGGGCCTCAGCTGCACCCAGGAGCAGGTTCACCTCCACGGCCATGCGATCGAATGCCGGATCAACGCCGAGGATCCGGAGACCTTCGCGCCCTCGCCTGGCCTGGTGAAGAATTACGTCGCGCCCGGCGGCATGCACGTCCGCGTCGATAGCGGCCTCTATACCGGCTACAAGGTCCCGCCCTACTACGACAGCATGATCGCCAAGCTGATCGTTTACGGCTCCAACCGGGAAAGCTGCATTCGCCGCCTCAAGCGCGCGCTCGAGGAATTCATCGTCGAGGGAATGAAGACGACGATCCCGCTCCACCAGAAGCTCGTCCGCGACGAGGAATTCCTCGCCGGCGACTATACGATCAAATGGCTCGAGCAGTGGCTCGCGCAGAACGCGGAGTAGCTGCGGCTGGTGGCAGGAATGGGTGGAAAGCTGCCATTTGAGCGCAGCATTTTGCGAGCAGCTACGTTACATGGGGTTAGGCGAGCACCGACCTAAGGGGCTGACGACATGCCAGAGTTTCTGATCGAGCGCAGAATGCCCGCTGTTGGCTCGCTCGACGTGAGCGACCTCAAGCAGACTTCAAGATTGTCTTGGGCGGTCCAACAGGAGAAGTTCCCCCAAATCCACTGGCTACACAGCTACGCAACAGACGACATTCTCTACTGCCTCTACCGTGCGCCAAGTGAAGCGGTCATCCGCGAGTATGCGAGGGGTTCCACACTCCCGGTCAACAAGATTTGCGCGGTTCGAGCGACCATCGACCCGTTCACCATCGAGGACAGCGACAGCCTACGCGCGGCCGCCCGCCAGCGGATGTTGGAACATGCGCGCTTTTGCAGACACATGGCCAAGGAGGAGGCGCCGGGAAAAGAACTGTGGCTGCAAACAGCTGAGATCTGCGAGAGGGGCGCCGCGCGGGAGCAGCCTTAACAGACGCCGGCCGTGAGCAGACGCTTCGCTAATGGCAGGAATGGGTCGACGTTGGACGGCAACTTCGGGTGGAAAGCGGACACTCCGTTAGCCAGACGCGACGGCGCTGATTAGACGACGAGCGCTCATGAATTCGTTTGCCACTTCTCTTTTCACGACGCTTACGGCTGCATTCGGCCCGGACGCAGCGACAGCTCGTGTTCTTACTTGGCGGTGTGCTCACTGGAGCCGCGGCTGTCGCTCTCGCCCTGATGGCAGACGAAGCTCAGGCAGCTTTTCGGATCCTGCTTCAGCGTTCGCGTTACATCTCGTTGGTCGTCACTCCGCTGGGCTTCGCAATCATCGCGTATCTTACGCGACGCGTGTTCCCGAACTCGCAGGGAAGCGGCATCCCACAGGCGATTGCTGCGAGGCATCTGGTCGATCGAAGGTCTCGCGGCGCGCTCGTTTCGATCCGGATCGCCTTCGGTAAGATCTTGCTCACGCTGTTCGGACTGCTTTGCGGTGGCTCAATAGGTCGCGAAGGACCAACGGTGCAGGTCGGGGCGTCGATCATGTTCGCGGTCGGACGCCTGTCGCCGCGACGTCAGGCAGGTCTTATCCTCGCAGGTGCGTCCGCTGGGGTCGCAGCGGCCTTCAACACACCACTGGCGGGCATTGTGTTCGGGATCGAGGAGATGAGCCGGGCATTTGAGGAGAAGACGAGCGCGCTCCTAATCGCCGCAATCGTCGCCGCCGGACTGACGTCATTGGCGCTGCTTGGTGACTATACATATTTCGGCACGACCTCGGCCAAACTCGGCCCGATCGGCTGGCTCGCCGTGCCCGTTTGCGGCGTGGTCGGCGGATTGCTTGGCGGGGTTTTCAGCCGGATATTGATCGAGTTCGGGAGAGGCCTGCCAGGCGTAGTCGGTTGCGTCATCAAGCGCCATCCGATCATTTTCGCGACGCTGTGTGGCTTAGGCGTTGCGTTATGTGGTTTGGCCTCGCACGACACCATCTATGGAACTGGCTACGCTCAGGTCAGGCCGCTACTGGACCGTAACGTAGCGTTGCCTCAGTCGTTCGGCGCGCTCAAGCTCACGGCCACTGCTCTCGCTTCCATCAGCGGCATCCCAGGCGGGATATTCTCTCCGTCGCTCGCGGTCGGTGCCGGAATTGGCTTCAACCTTTCGGCACTGTTCCCCTCAACACCAGTGGCCGCGCTCGTGCTCCTTGGAATGGTGTCCTACTTCGCCGGTGTCGTCCAAGCTCCGATCACGTCCTTCGTGATCGTCACGGAGATGACAAACGACCACTCGATGGTCGTTCCGCTGATGGCAGCAGCCTTCATAGCCCGAGCGGCATCACGACTGATTTGTCGAGAAGGCGTCTATCACGCGCTGTCCAAGAACTTCTTGGCTGCAGCAGACGAGCATTCCAACAAACCCTAGTGTCCGCAATGGGTCGAAAGCAGACACTAGCGTGGTGCGGTATCGAGCGCATAAGACCGCTGGATGCGTGATGACTTCTCTTCGCCTGAGCCCTTCCCGGACGGGCCCGTCGGCGCCGCCGAGACTTCCGACGGCTTCTACCTCAACCCTATCCTTGACCGCGATTTTCCCGACCCCGCGGTGATCCTCGCGCCGGACGGTTTTTATTACGCTTACGCGACGCAGACCCTGCACGACGACACGTGGATCAACATCCAGGTCGCCCGCTCGGCCGATCTCGTCGCCTGGGAATATCTCGGCGACGCGCTTCCCGAGAAACCGGATTGGGCGGCCACCACGCAGGACTTCTGGGCGCCAAGCGTGATCTTCGATGGCTCGACCTACTTCATGTATTATTCGGCGACGCCCGACGCCTGCCACCATCACGAGCGCGGCCATGCGCTCGCGGTCGCCACGTCCGACCGCCCGGCGGGCCCGTTCGTCGACATGGGCATGCCGCTGCTCCTCGGCGCCGGCTTCGAATATATCGACCCGATGGCCTTCGACGACCCGGCGACGGGCAAGCACCTGCTCTACTGGGGCTCGGGCTTCCAGCCGATCAGGGTTCAGGAGCTGGCGCCCGACCGCCTGTCGTTCGCGCCCGGACAGCGCGCCGGTCGACCTCATTTGGCCGAACGGCAGGAACGGCGGCTTTCCCCGCCTGGTCGAGGCGGCATGGCTGATCCACCGCGACGACTATTTTTATCTTTTCTATTCGGGCGACAATTGCTGCGGACCGGACGCGGAATATGGCGTGATGGTCGCTCGGTCAGGCAGTCCCATTGGGCCCTTCGAAACGCTCGAACAGGCCAAGGGCGTGCCCCACAGCCTGATCCTCTTCAAGAACGACCGCTGGCTCGCGCCCGGGCACAATTGCATCGCCGAGGACCGGGCGGGCGACTTCTGGATCGTCTATCACGCGATCGACGTTGAGCGCCCGCGTCAGGCTCAGGAGGACGAGATCAACAGCCGCCGGATCCTCCTCATCGACCGGATCGAATGGCACGACGGATGGCCGTGGGTCGGCACTCCGTCGCACGAACCGCAACGCGCGCCGATCAGCTGATCGCGCGAACGCGCGGCCTCGCCACTTTTCCCATTGCCGCGAACTGCTCGCGCTGCGCCTCGAACTCGGCGAGCAGGCGTTCGTCGACGTGGCGGCTGCCGTCCGCGACGATCGTCGAAAACAGGCCCGTCTCGGCGTGGCGCGAATTGTCCCAGCCGGGATAGGCGGTGATCGGGTACCAGCAGATACCGCGAATGTCGGTGCCGCGGCGCATCGCCTCGCGCACCTCGTTCGAGACATAGTGGAGCCAGGACGGCTTTGCCGTCCCTTCGGCGCCCGTCTCGGAGAGCATCAGCGGCTTTTCGTATCGCTCCGCCATCTCGACCAGCATGTCGGCGAGCGGCCGGTATTCGTGATGGCCCATCGGGATTGTCGGGCCTTCGAGATACCATTGGTTGTGCGGGTAGTAATTGAGCCCGATGAGGTCGACCAGCGAGGGGTCGCCGCCCAGTTCCGGCTCGGTCTTGCCGATGATCCAGTCATAGGCTTCGAACATGCCGTTGCGGTTTCGCTCGGCGGCGCGCACGCTCGATCGCCGATGGTTGTGCGGAGCGACGTGGATCAACGGTTCGGCCCAGATGATGGTCGTCGCCGGCCACCTACGTCGGATCGCGCGGGCCGCCGCAACTCCGGTGCGGATGAGCTGGCGCTTGAACCAGCCTACCTCCTCGGCGCCAGGGCACGGAAAATACCCCACCTCGACCGCCCAGGCCATGAAGTTGATCTCGTTTAGCGGACAGACCGCCGGCGGATGCTTGCTGATCGACTGCTGAAGCTCCAGCGCCGCCAGCGCGAAATCGGTGAACCGCTCGGGAAAGTCCGGCGCGGCCGGGTCGACGTGATCGGGCGAGCCGTAGTGGAACAGGTCCCAGATGACGTCGATCCCGAGCTGCTCGGCCGCCTCGAGCGCCGGCAGCCAGCTCGACCAGTCATATTGGCCCGGGGCCCTTTCGATGAGATGCCAGCGAAGCCCGTCGCGGACCGTGCCGAAGCCCAGATCCTTGCACCGGCGGTAATCCTGGAGGACGTGCTTGTCGTGACCCGTCGCCCGGATGAGGTCGAGGCGCACTCCGTCCCGACGCCGGTGCGACGAGCACTCGAATCCCGCCATGAAAAAGCTGTCGAAACTTTGCATGATGTCCCTGCGGCTCCGAACGCGGGTCCGAAACGACCTGTTCCATAGGCCAATTCTCGGCCGCTTGCCGTGCGGACTCGGCGAGGGCACAGTCCCGGACCATTGGGGAGCCGCCGAATGAGCCTGATCGCCGACCTGAAATCGTTGGAACCGTCGCAGCGGAGCGCGATCTGGGCGAGCTATCTCGGCTGGACTCTCGACGCCTTCGACTTTTTCCTGATGGTCTTCATGCTGAAGGCCATCGCGGCGGAATTCGGCACCGACATCGAGGCGGTTTCCGTAGCCATCTTCTGGACGCTCGCCGCGCGGCCCATAGGCGCGTTCCTGTTCGGCTGGCTCGCCGAGCATTTCGGCCGCCGCCCCGTGCTGATGGCGGACATCATCCTCTTTTCGCTGTTCGAGTTCGCCTCGGGCTTCGCGCCGTCGCTCACGACTTTGCTCATCCTCCGCTTCCTCTTCGGGGTCGCGATGGGCGGCGAGTGGGGATTGGGGGCGAGCCTCGTCATGGAATCGATTCCGGCGCGGCTGCGCGGCCCTGTCTCGGGCCTTCTCCAGAGCGGCTATCCGTCCGGCTATTTCGTCGCCAGCCTCGTCTATTTCCTGCTGTTCGACACGATCGGCTGGCGCGGCATGTTCATGGTCGGGGTCGCGCCCGCGCTGCTCGTCCTCCTCATCCGGATCCACGTGAAGGAGAGCCCGGTGTTCGAAGGCCGGCGCGGCAAGGCGCCGCGCGACGCCCATCGCCGAGTTGTTCCGCCACTGGAAGATCGCGCTCTACATGATCGTGCTGATGGCGGCGTTCAACGCGTTCAGCCACGGCACGCAGGATCTCTACCCCACCTTCCTTCAGCAGCAGCATCATTTCGACACGCACCTCACCGGCACGCTGACGGCGATCATGAACGTCGGCGCGATCGTCGGCGGGATCGGCTTCGGAATATGGTCGGAACGGCTGGGAAGGAAGCGCACGATCATCCTCGCCAGCCTTCTCGCCTTGCCGATCATCCCGCTGTGGGCCTTCTCGCGACGCCGTTGCTGCTCGGCCTTGGCGGCTTCCTGATGCAGGTCGCGGTCCAGGGCGCGTGGGGCATCGTCCCGGTCCACCTCAACGAGCTCGCGCCGCCCGGCGCCCGGGCCCTCTTCCCGGCTTCGCCTATCAGCTCGGCAACCTCATCATGTCGCGCAATGCCGTGTTCCAGGCCCGCATCGCCGAAAGCCAGGGCAACAATTACGGCCTCGCGCTGGCGATCTTCGGCGGTTCGATGGCGCTTCTGATCGCGTTCTGGACGGCGATCGGGCCGGAGCGGAAGAACGCCGACTTCACTTCCGAGGCCTAGGAAAACTTCAGCGCTCCAAATGCGTTTCTCGGGGCAGGACAGATGCTTTGTCGAGCTATCGCGGAACTGCTGAAGGGCCGGACCAGGCCAAGGCGATCACTGCAGTCGTCGCGGTCCATCTCGCGCTCGCCTTCGTAATCCTCACCGGACTGAACGTGCGATCGGTGAGCCAGGCCGTACAGCGGCTGAAGACGTTCAACCTCGAACAGCCGCCCCTGCCTCCACCTCCGCCGCCTCAACCACGGCCGCACGAAGCGATGAAGAGACCCGAGGGCGCCGCCGCGAAGAAGGCGGAGCCGTCGCCGGTGGTCGCTCCCCCGCCGCGGATCCCTGTCCCGTCACCGCTCCCTGCCACAAAGATCGCCGGGACCGGCAGCGCGCCCTCGTCGGGTGCGGCCAACGCGGGCAACGGTACCGGCGCTGGAGGTTCGGGCAACGGTCCGGGCGGGGGAGGGTCCGGCGACACCTCGCGCTTCACCCCCGCCCAGCTCGTCCGCAACCTCTCGCGCGGCGATTACAGCTCGCTCACCCAGGGTCGAATGTCGGCGGGCCGGGCGATGGTTTCGTTGCGCGTCGGAGCCAGATGGAAGCGTCCAAGCAACTGCCGGGTGGTTCGCTCCAGCGGCGATGCGGGAATCGACCGACGCGCCTGTGCCCGCTGATCGAAGCCCGGCTCCGGTTCAGACCCGCACTCGACGACCAGGGACGCCCGATCCCCTATCAGCTGCAATATGTCGCGACGTGGCGGCTGTAGTCGCCTTTAGCGCCTCGCTACCGGGCCCGCGCTGGTCGTGGCATCGCCATTGTCCGCGACCCGCGCTTTGTCACGGCCATAGGCGTCGTCGTAATAAGCGATCGATTGCCCGTCGGGCACCGCGGTCATGTAGGTGATGTAGACCGGCACCGGCTGGTCGAGCATCACCGGCTCCTCGGTGCCGTGGCCCTCCCACGTTAGCTCGCGATGGAACAGCCATTTGCTCAAGCGCCACGCATCCTCGAGCCGGACACAGCCGCCGCTGAAATAGCGGACCAATTCCTTGAACAGGTTCCGGCGCGGATTGTCGTGCAGGTAGACCCCGAACTGGTTGGGAAACATGAACTTGATCCGCCCCATGAAATTCTCGGGGCCGGGCTTCTGACGAAGCAGGATCTGGGTCTTTCCGTCGCGCACCGAATCCCAGTCGATCTTGGTCGCGTCGAGGACCTGCGCGTTGCGGGACCAGTCGGACACCTCCTCGTAGCCCATCTTCTCGAAATAGCCGAAACCTTGCTTCTTCACGAACTGGCCGACGTCGTCCCAGGCGAGATCGGGCGGCACGTACCAATAAGGGTTGAGTGCCGCATAGCGGATGTAGGCGGCGAGCATCGGCGTTGGATATTTCGTCTGGCCGACGACCACGACCATATCGTCGACCTGTTTGCCGTTCTCGTACATGAACAAGCGCTGCTGGGCCGCATTGACGAGGACGTAGCGCTGCTTTCCCGCCGGAAGGATGCGCGTACGCTTGAGGTTCAGCTCCAGCACCTGCCGCTTGTCGTCGTCGCTATATTGATGCTCGGCGATTGCTCGGCGAAGCTCACCGTAGAACGGATGCATCCATCCCAGGTCATGCACATACTGGGAAAGCGACGGCGCGGCCGACGCTTCGAGCAGCGCCGCGAGCGGCGTCGGCGGCGTCGGCTTCAATTGCGGATCGACCCAGGTGATGCCCACTCCGGGATCCTGCCGGAGGTCGCGCACATAAGCGACGAACGCCTCCGAAAGCGCCTGGTCGGCCCGCTCGATATCCTTGCGCTTGTTTTTGACGTGCGCCGTTTGCAGGGTCGCGGCAAGCTGCGGCGTGAAGTATTTCTGCGGGCTGAGCCCGTCGATATTGGCGCTGCCGAGCAAGCTCATGAGCTGCTGCGCGGCATCGCCCGCCGCGGGCGAGAGCCACAGGAGAGCGCCTTTGCGGGCCTTGTAGAAATCGGCGACGCTCTGGCTTGGCTGGGGAGCGGCCACGGCGGCCGCCGAGGCGGCGGGCGTGGTCGAAATCGGCTGCGCGGCTGCGGCCTGGGGCGCGAGCAGGGCCGACGCGGCCAACAGCGCCGCGGCAAGCCTTCCGCCTGTCTTAGAAAAGTGCACCGGCCAATGGCCGGTGCACTCACTACGCAAACTTGTCACCTGTTCTCCGATACTGGCTTCGCGTGTTAGCCGCGTTCGCCACTCGCTGCCGGAGCCGAATAGGTCGGAGCCGGGGCCGGCATCGGAGCGGCGGCGGGGCCACCCTGATAATATTGCCCGTTGTAGACGTATCCGTCTACCATTCCGTCATTGTTCCGGTCGGCCCAGATCGCGCCGGCGAGACCGCCGACCGCGGCACCAATCACCGCGCCCGCCGGAAGGCTGACGCCCGGAAGGACCGCGCCGGCAACCGCGCCGACGGCCGCGCCGCCAAGAGCGCCGGTCAGCACCGCGTGGGTCGTCGGGTCATAGCCCGACGGCGGGCCGCCATAATATTGGCCGTTGTAGACATAGCCGTCGACATAGCCGTCGTTGTTGTTGTCGGCCCAGACTGCGCCCGCGAGGCCGCCGATCGCCGCGCCGACCGCCGCACCGGCGATGGTGCTGATGCCCGGCGCAACCGCACCGACCACCGCGCCGCCGGCCGCACCGACCGCCGCGCCCTCGGCAATGTCCGAATTCATGCGCGGATTTGACGTGCACGCCGCGAGGGCCGCAGTACTTGCCAGCGTAAGGGCTAGGATAGATTTACGCATCGCTCTTTCTCCCGTTCTGTTGAGCTGCTGGAACATGCGCCGCACGCAGCACAAACCGCCGCACAGCGGTGCATGTCACATGCGCAGGAACGACGATTGCGGCTCATCGTTCCGCCGCCGCGACGATGCTCGCGGGAGAAAGCGTCGCCCTTGGGTTAAATCCTTGTTTAACCGTTTGTATTCGCACCAGGAACAGGAAGCCATGAAAGCCACGATTTATCACAACCCGATGTGCGGAACCTCGCGAAAGACGCTCGACATCCTGCGCGATTGGGCTGCGACGTGTGGATCCGCGAATATCTCAAGAATCCGCCCTCCAAAGAGGAGCTCAAGGCCCTCTACCAGCGCGCCGGGATCAGCCCGCGCGAAGGGCTGCGGGCCAAGGAGCCGCTCGCCGGCGAACTCGGACTCGATCGAAGTGATGTCAGCGACGATGAGATCCTCGACGCCATGATCAGGCATCCGATCCTGATCGAGCGCCCGATCGTCGAAACCCTTAACGGCGTCCGCCTCTGCCGCCCGCAGGACAAGGTGCGGGAGATTCTCTAGCTCGTCTTCCCGCGAAAGCGGGGGATCCAGCGCAACAAGCAAGGACTGGGTTCCCGCTTTCGCGCGAATGACGGATGATGTGGTCATGAGTCGCCTCGACCCGCGTCTTCTCCTGCAGGGATATGCCAGCGGCATCTTCCCGATGGCCGACGGTCGCGAAGCGAACGAGCTTTACTGGGTCGAGCCGCGCAACCGGGCGATCATCCCGCTCGCGGATTTCCATCTCTCGCGCTCGCTTCGGCGGACCCTTCGCTTGGGTCGGTTCAGGGTCACCCACGACCGCGACTTCGCGCACGTGATCGCGGCCTGCGCGAACCGCGAGGAAACCTGGATCAACGCCGAGCTCGAGCGCGCGATGCGCGCGCTCCACGAGTTGGACCACGCCCATTCGATCGAAGTCTGGCAAGCGGACGATCTTGTCGGCGGCCTCTACGGGGTCAAGCTCGGCCGCGCGTTCTTCGGCGAAAGCATGTTCAGCCGCGCGACCGATGCCTCGAAGGTCGCGCTGGCCTGGCTCGTGGCGCGGCTGAAGGTCGGGAATTTCACCTTGCTCGACTGCCAGTTCATGACCGACCATCTCGCCTCGCTCGGCGCGATCAGCGTCACGCGCGAAGCTTATGTCGCGTTGCTCTCCGCCGCGCTCGGCGGACCGGTGACGGGGGCCGGCGCGGGAGCTGGAGCCGGCGGTGCTGGTCGAGGGCTTCGCCGCGCCCACCGGCGCCGGGCCCGATTTCCTCGCGCTCGACAGGTTGCTCGAGCTTGCCGGCGCGGCGGGCGACGACGGCGCGGCCGGGTACGTCATCGCGCAGCTCTTGGGCCAGACGTCGTAGACGGCGTGCTCGACCACGTTGAGTGACGGCGATTCCTTGTAAACCCAGCCCGAAAACACGCGGTTCCAGCTCTTGTCGGGCTTTTGGACGTCGAGCTGGACGAACGCCCCGGTCAGCTTCTCTTCCTCCCACGGCGCGGTCGTCTCGCACGCGCGAAGGCGCACGATCGCGTCCTTCCACCGCACCGACTGGCCGGGTCGGAGCGTCACGTTCTGGACGATCCCGTTGCGCTTGTTGAGGATTCCGAGAACGGCGACGCGCTGGGCCATCGGAGTCACTCCGCCCTGGCCTGCGGCCGTCGCGGCCACCTTGCGGCCCGCCGCGCCGAGTTCTGCTGCGGCTGCTGGCTGCCGCGCCCGCACGAAGCGAGGCCGAGTGCAATCAAGAGCGGTGCAGCGAGCCTACTCACGCTTGTTCGGGAATCCACGGCTCGTAATCGCCGGTCGAGGCGGGCCTGATCCTGCCGCTGCCGAGTGCGCCGTCGGGGCGGAACGCCTCCATCGTGCCCGTGAGGTTGGGGGTCGGCTTCATCTGGAACTTGCGAACCGGCGGCAGGGCCTTCCCCGGCAAATCCTCGATCGTGCCGCGAAGCCACAGCTGCCAGCCCGGCTCGACCCGGCTGCCGTCATTGGCCCCGTTGTAAATCACCCAGCGCCGCCAGGGCCGTTTCCTGTCCTGGTAATAGACGTTCCCGGCCTCGTCGCGGCCGACCTCCGAACCGAAGCGGCGGGTAAACAGCGCGGTGCCCCACGTCGCCCCGTTCCACCAGGTGAATGTTTTCGACCAGAAGCCCATGGGTGCGTGCCTGTGCCAACTTCCGCTCCCCCCTGCAAGGGAGCGAAGGAATCCGTACCGGCGTCCTAAACCTCCAGCGGCGTCCAGCTGACGAAGTCGCCGTCCTTGATGCCGAGTTCG
The DNA here is from genome assembly GCA_963831215.1 of uncultured Alphaproteobacteria bacterium. Lineage (GTDB taxonomy): Bacteria > Pseudomonadota > Alphaproteobacteria > Sphingomonadales > Sphingomonadaceae > Sphingomicrobium. The sequence continues at coordinate 215,226 of CAWHPM010000012.1, forward strand.
GCCGCGCGTCCGCCGCGGATCTCGAGCACCGTCGCCACCGGCTCCCCGGAGGGCAAGGGCGTGACGTCCATCGGCCTGGCGTTGGTGATCCGCGCGATCGTCCCGTCGGTCCTCACGAAGATGATGTCGAGCGGGATCAGCGTGTTCTTCATCCAGAACGAGACTTGCTGCGCCGGCTGATAGGGGAAGATCATGCCCTCGTCGGGGCCGAGCGACCGGACGAACATGAGGCCCTGTTCCTGCTGCTCCGGAGTCGCCGCGACCTGCACGATGAATTGGTGCGGGCCGGTCGCCGATCGAATCGTCAGCTGCACCCGGCGCAGCCCCGTCTGCGGCGTTCGTTCGTCGGCGGGAGCATTCTGCGCCGGAGCTTGCGGGCTGCACGCCGCGAACGCGACGAACGCGAACGCTAGTCCAGCGATTCGCCCGACGCGCGTAGTTCGACGGCGGTCAGCCCCTTGGAGCTCGGCGCGATTCTCGCCTCGAGCCTCTGCGCCGGCTGGAGCTCGCCGAGGTGGGCGTTGCGCACCGTCTCCATGTGCACGAAGACGTCCTCGCCGCCCAGCTCGTCCGGACGCTTGACGAAACCATAGCCGCGAACCCGATTGAACCATTTGACCTCCACCGGCTCGAATTCGCCGGCCGCGTCGGCAAGCGCCTTGCGATCGGCCCGTTCGGACGCCGGAATGGACGAGCGCGGTTGCTGCGGCAAGGCCGAGGTGAGGTCGATTGAAATGATCCGCTTGGCCTGAAGGCCGCGTTCGAGCCGGACCGGCACGCATTCGATGACCGCGCCTTCGGGAACGCTTCGGCGTCCGTGCTCGCGGAGCACGCTGAAGTGCAGGAGCACGTCGCCATCGACCTGCTCGCTGACGAGGAACCCGAAACCCCGCGTCGCATCGAACCATTTCACGCGTCCCGTGACGGACGGCAGTTCCGCCTGCACCGGATCGTTGTTGGACTCCACGACGGGCCGCGCCCCCTCTTCGGCCAGACTGACAAGCACGCCTACCATCGAGTCTCATTATCACTGGAACCAGTGTCGGGAAACCGACTTTCGGTAGGGTCAGCGGCTTCGTTCGCGCAAATCGTCGCGATCCACCTCGGCGCCCGGCGGCATGCGGGCGATCTGGTTGGCGATCCCGAACGAATGCCCGGCGCGGACCATCGCCGCGACCGCCTTTTCGCGCTGCCTGGGGTCGGCTTGCGTGCTTGCGAAAGGGCCGATGCGGCGGCGCTCGGCGAAGCGTATTGCCGAGTCCACCGCCTCGCCGTCTGCATGCTCGCGCGCCGCGACGCTGTCGTCTTCGCCGATCCCCGCCGCCCGCAGCTTCTCGTCGAGCCGGCGCTTGCCGAAGCCGCGGCTGCTCAGCGTTCGCGATTTGGACAGCGCATAAGCTGCGTCGTCGACATAACCGAGCTCGCCGAAGCGCCGCGCGAGCGCATCGAAATCCGGCTCGCGTTCATCGCTCCAGCCCCGCTCGCGGACCTTGCGCGCGAGGTAGGCGGTCAGCTTCGCCCGGCTGGTCGCATATCTGCCGACATAGCGCAGCGCGAGCTCCTCCAGCTGCTTCGTGCCGAGCGGGACGGGGGCGCGTCGGGACCGTGAGCGTGTCATCGCGCCGTTTTTGTGCCACAGTCCCCGACCATCAGGAACTGCCTGCGACCACAAAGCGGTCGCGCCAGAGTTGAACAGCCAGGGAAGGGACGGCGTGCTCGAACGCAACGCCTCTGTGACGAACGAGCTTGCCCCGCCGGGCGCCACCCCAACCGTCGACAGCCAGCCGCGACGCCTCGCCGATTTCAACACGATCGGCGAAGCGCTCGACTATGCCGCGAAGGGCCGCCGCGGGCTCAACTTCCACGACGCTCGAGGTACGCTCGAGCGGAGCTACACCTACGCCGAGCTGCGCGAGGATTCGCTCGGCCATGCGCGCCGCTTCATCGCGCTGGGCATCGAGCCCGGCGATCGTGTCGCCATGGTCGCCGAGACCGGCGCGGATTTCGCGGCCTGCTTCTTTGGCGCCGTTTATGCCGGCGCATGGCCGGTGCCGCTCCCGCTCCCGACCAGCTTCGGCGGCCGCGGCGCCTATGTCGACCAGCTCGTCGTTCAGCTGGAAAGCTGCGACGCGTCGCTGTTCCTCTATCCTGAAGAGCTCGCCGAGTTCTGCAAGGACGCCGCGGACAAGGCGGCCATCGTTTCCCGTGCCTGGGAAACGCTCGGCGGCGTCGAGCCGGCCGCGACCGAGCTCGCCAGGGCCGAGCCGGACGACATCGCCTATCTCCAATATTCGAGCGGCTCGACCCGTTTCCCGCACGGCGTTGCGGTGACCCATCGAGCGCTTCTCGACAATCTCCACTCGCACGGCTTTGAGCTGAAGGTCGAGCAGTCTGACCGGGTCATCTCGTGGTTGCCGTGGTATCACGACATGGGACTGGTGGGCTGCCTATTGTCACCCGTCGCGATGCAGATGTCGGTCGATTATCTGAAGACCGAGGATTTCGCCCGCCGTCCGCTTGCGTGGCTCGACATGATCACGCGCAACCCGGGAAACAGCGTCAGCTACTCGCCGACTTTCGGCTATGACATTTGCTCGCGGCGGATGAGCTCGCAGACGCGTGCCGAGGACCGGTTCGACCTGTCCCGCTGGCGCATCGCGGGCAACGGCGCCGACATGATCCGGCCCGATGTGATGCAATCTTTCGTCGATTGCTTCGCGCTCGCCGGCTTCAAGGCCAGCGCCTTCTGCCCGAGCTACGGCCTTGCGGAGGCGACGCTTGCGGTGTCGCTGATGCCGCCCGGCGAGGGAATCCGGCTCGAGCTCGTCGAGGAGAACGAGCTGTCCGGCGGAACCTCGGAGGAGGACGATCGCCCAAAACGCTTCCGCGCGGTCGTCAATTGCGGCCGTCCCGTGACTGGCATGGAGATCGAGATTCGCGGCGAGGCCGGAGAAACCCTTCCCGACCGCGGGATCGGCAAGGTATTCGTCCGCGGAACGAGCGTCATGCACAGCTATTTCCGCGACGAAGAATCGACCCGCGCGTGCCTCAGCCCCGACGGTTGGCTCGACACCGGCGACATGGGCTATCTGTCGAAAGGCTACATCTTCATCGTCGGCCGCGCCAAGGACATGATCATCATCAACGGGCGCAACCACTGGCCGCAGGACATCGAATGGGCGGTCGAGCAGCTGCCCGGCTTCAAGTCCGGCGATATCGCCGCCTTCGCCATCACCGGCCCGTCGGGCGAGGAAACGCCGGCGGTGCTGGTCCATTGCCGCGTCTCCGACAACGAGGAACGCGGCCGCCTGCGCGACGAGATCCGCGAGCGGGTTCGCGCGATCACGGGAATCACCCCGGTCGTCGAGCTCGTCCCGCCCCGCACGCTTCCCCGCACCAGCTCGGGCAAGCTGTCGCGGACCAAGGCGCGGACGCTCTACCTGACCGGGCGAAATCCAGCCCTACGACATCGCCGCCTGAGCGCGCGAGCACGAACTAGTCCGGCGTCGCCGGGACTCACTACCGTGATGTAGAGGCCGACCTGTCGCCGATTTAACTTTCGTTGACCGTCAGGCGCATCTACAGCGTCGGCTGGACAACTCACGTTCGGGGGCAGTTGTCGTGAGCATCATGTGCCGTCTGCGAGGCCATCGGCCTTCGCGCCGTTCGCAGCTCGACTTGAGCGACCTGCAGGTGAAGAGCTTCTGCAAGCGCTGCGGCGCGCCGATGATCCGGCTCGGCCCCAAGTGGCAAGCGGAGCATTCCGTAGGAGCCGGCGCCGCGTGGATCGCTCGCGGCCGGCTTCCCTGATCATCCTCGCCTCGCTCTTTAGAACGACACCATCTTCGCGCGCGTCGGCGGCGCCTCGGGCGGCACCGCCTTGACCGACGACGGATCCTCGGCCGCGAAGTCCTCGACGGCCACCCAGCTCCCGTCGTCCTGCTTCTTGTACACGGTGATGTAGGACCCGCTGCCCGTCATCACCTTGCCGGTCTTCTTGTCGGTATGTTTCTCGGTGAACTTGCCCCGCGCGTAAGCGAGGTCGCCCGACGCGGCGACGCCGATCTTGTCGCTCGAGAACTGGACTTCGAAGGCGGGATCGGTCGAGGCATTGGCGAAGACCTGCCGGATGGGGGTCGAACCCTCGGCAGTGACGCCTGGAGCGACGAAATAGGCGTCGTCCGCATAATGTTCGGCCAGCGCCTCGGTATCCTTGGCCTTGAAATCCTTATTCCATTTGGTCTCGTCGGCCTTGATCTTCTGCCTGATGCTCTCGGTGTCGGCGCCTGCACTCGCCTTGTTGCAGCCGGCCAGCGACAATGAGACGGCGGCCGCTCCAACCATGACCGTCGCGATCGATTTGCGCATCACTTTCCCCTCTTTTTACGGAAGAGCGAACCAATCATCATTGGCGCCGCCGCGCAACGGCCGATGCCGTAACTTGACCGAGGTCAGCCCGCGCGGGCGCTCTCCGTCGCCTTACCGCTCCATGCGGTAGAGCAGGTTCAGCGTAACCCCCGTTTCAAGCTGTCCCGGGGCCACGATGCCCCCGTCGCGCTCGGGCGCGGCGGGCGGTGGCGGCGGCGGGGGCGCCGAGGCGTTGCTGATCCGCGAGCCGGTCACGACGATGTCGGTGCCGCGATAAGAGACGCCCTCCTCGACCGACAGCAGGCGGACGGAAGTGAAGCCGTTGTTGCGCGCATATTCGGTCGCTTCCGCCTGGCCTCGCGCCATGGCGCGGACTTCGCGCTTCGCGCCGCAGCGGCGCCGGATCCGAGATCGCGAAATTGGGACCGTAGACGGTATCCGCGCCAGCCTTGGTCAACGCATCGAGCAACGCGGTCAGCTTGTCGATCTCGCGCGTCTTGATCTGCACCGAATTGCTCGCGACATAGCCGATCAGCGTCTGGTGCCCGCGCCCGCCCGGCTCATTGTCCCAGCGATAGTCGGGCTGCAGCTGGATCCCTTGAGTCTGGATGTCGCGCTCGCGGATCCCGGCCGCCCGGATCGTCGCGAGCAGCTTTTCCGTCTTCACCTTGTTCGCGGCGACAGCGGCGGTGGCGGTCGACGCCTTGGCCTGGGTCCCGACGGTAATGCTCGCCTCGTCCGGAGGAGTCCTCAGCGATTCCGAGATATTGACCCGCACCAGCGGCGTCGTCGCCATCTCGGCGATGCTGGCGGTCGGCGCCGTTTGAGCGACCGCCGTCCCTGGCTGAACAAGCGATGCCGTCAAAGCGATCGCGAGACCTGCAAACCGATAATCCATGAGAGCTCCTTCTGCGACTTGCGAGCAAGATCACCCGCACTAACCATGAGACGCGGCCCGGCGCGAAATCCTTTGCGCGGCTCCCGAATAATTATCCGCAAGTTGCCGCTCCACTTCTTCCGCTGTATGAAGCGTCGCATGGCGTTGAAGAGCCTTGTCCTCGCGGTCGCGTTGCTGGCCGCCGCGCCGGTGCTCGCCGAAAGCCATGTCGCGGTCGCGGTGCAGCCGGGTGGCGACATTCCGACGAACTTCCGCCCGACCGTCCCGCCGATCCCCAAGGGCGGCGACGTTCCCCGGCGCTTTTCCGCGCCGCGCGCCGGCTTCCAGTACGTCCGCCGAGAGGTGATGATCCCGATGCGCGACGGGGTTAAGCTCTACGCCGTCCTCATCATCCCGCGGGGAGCCGCCGCCGCGCCGGGCAAATATCCGATCATGCTCGACCGCACGCCTTATTCGGCGGACAAGGCGACGTCGCACGGAGCGCTCGGGCCGCTCCCCGAGAACATCCTTTCGCCGCTTTCGGCCGAGCTGGTGCGCGCCGGCTACATCGTCGCGTTCGAGGACGTACGCGGCAAGTACAAGTCGGGCGGCGACTATGTGATGAACCGGCCCCTGCGCGGTCCGCTCAACCCGACCGCGGTCGACCATTCGACCGACGCCTGGGACACCATCGACTGGCTGGTCAGGAACGTGCCCGAAATCGAACGGCCGTGTCGGCACGATCGGCACCAGCTACGACGGCTTCACGACCCTGATGAGCCTCGTCAACCCTCACCCGGCGCTCAAGGCCGCGGTGCCGATCAACCCGATGGTCGACGTGTGGAAAGGCGACGACTGGTTCCACAACGGCGCCTTCCGGCAGGAGATGATCAGCTACGTCTACGGCCAGACGGCGAGCAGGAAGTCCGACGAGGACTGGTTCAGCCAGGGCTACGACGATTATGCGACCTTCCTCCGCTATGGCTCGGCGGGCGCCTACGGCCAGGCGATGGGCATGGACCAATTGCCCTTCTGGGTGCGCCTGACCCAGCACCCCGACTATGACGAATATTGGCGGGACCAGGCGGTCGACCGAATCCTCGCCGCCAGCCCGCTCACCGTGCCGACCCTGTTCGTCGACAGCGAATGGGACCAGGAGGACATTTACGGCGCCGCCGCCGCCTTCAACGCCGTGAAGGCGAGCGGCAAGGCCCATCTCGTCCTCGGCCCGTGGCACCACGGCGAAGCGAACGGCGCCGCATCGACGCTCGGGCCGCTCGACTGGGGCTCGGACACCGGCAAGTGGTTCCGCGAGAACCTGCTCCTGCCCTTCCTCGACGAGCAGCTGAAGGGCGGCCCACCCGCCGACATCGCGCGCGTGACGGCGTTCGAGGTCGGACCCAACCGCTGGGAGCGCCTCGACGACTGGCCGCAAGCCTGCGCCAGCGGCTGTCCGGCCGGCCTGACGCCGCTCTATCTCGCGCCCGGCAAGAGCCTTGGCTTCGCCGCTCCGCCGGCGCCCTCGTCCGACAGTTACGTCTCCGACCCCGCGCGCCCGGTCACCTATCGCCAGCGCCCCAACATCTCGCCCTGGTCGACCGGCTCGACCTGGCGCTATCTGGCTCGAGGACGATCAGCGCTTCGCCGAGGCGCGGCCCGACGTCCTCACCTACGAGACCGAGCCGCTGACCCAGCCGCTGTCGCTCAAGGGCACGCCGCTCGTTCATCTCGTCGCCTCGACCAGCGGCACCGACAGCGACTGGGTCGTAAAGCTGATCGACGTTTATCCCTCCCAATACCCGCAGAAGCCCGAGATGGGCGGCTACGAGCTCGCGATCGCGATGGACGTGATGCGCGGGCGCTACCGCGCCGACCCCGCGCACCCGCGGCCGCTCACCCCCAACGCGCCGCTCACCTACGAATTCCCGCTCCCCAGCGTCGACTATGTCATCCAGCCCGGCCACCGCCTGATGGTCCAGGTCCAGTCGAGCTGGTTCCCGCTCTACGACCGCAACCCGCAGACCTTCGTCCCCAACATCTTCTTCGCGAAGGCGAGCGACTACCGCGCCGCGACGCAGAAGGTGTTCACCGGCGGCAACGGCAGCTGGATCGGCCTTCCCCTCGTCAAGTGACCTTGCGCGCCTGAACCGCCGTCGCTACCTCGCCATCCGGGCCTAGGAGTGTAGCTCAGTTGGTAGAGCATCGGTCTCCAAAACCGAGGGTCGTGGGTTCGAGTCCCTCCACTCCTGCCATCCGCTAGAACGCCCGGCGCGAAGCCGCGGAACTGCGGCTGGAACGGCGACCAAAACGGTCGGACCTTCTATCGTGAAACAGCAAGAGCCGCTCGCCGGGGCAGGAGGTGGAATTGACGCCACGCGCTCCGCGGCCGCCCCCCGCAAGCCGCCAGGCTTGCCGACGGCGCTCATGCCGTCGGCGAGAATCCGGGGCTTGCGAGTGAGGGCGCGCCTCTCAATTGGCTGGAGAAGTAATGGCGATCGCAGTCGTGAGGCCGGTTGCCGAGGGGCTCTGGGCAAGCACCTTGTCGAGCTGTGCCTTGCCGCCGGCGACTGCGGATTTCACGCAGGCGATGGCCACGAGATACTCGATCCCGCGATAGCCCTCCGCGCCCTCGCAGACTTCCCTTGCCGCGGCGCGGATCCGCAGCTTCAGGCGAACGACGTCCCTCGCGCGGCCGAGGTCGTAGTCGGCGAGCGGGATGACGACCCTCGGGGCATCGCTGACGACCGTAATCGGCTGTTGGCCCGGAGCGCTCGCGGCGATTGCGAACGACAGTAGAATTGGCGTAAACATCTTGGCCTCCTTTTCGAAATTCGAGGCCCGAGAGGTTGCCTTGCTCGTCGGTACTATGGGATGATGATGATCTGACGATTTGCCGATGATTTGCCGATGATCGGGGGGCAGCGCCGGTGAATGACGCGGTTCGGATTGCAGCTGACGGCTTGATGACGACGGCGGAGCTTGCCGGGCGGCCCGACTTCACGCTTGGTCTGGCGGCGATCAGCCCGTCGAGCCGGACGATCGCGGGACCGGGCGGCACCGCCGACGTCGAGCCGCGCGTGATGCAGGTGCTCGTCGTCCTCGCCGACGCCGCCGGCCAGGTCGTCACCCGCGATACCTTGTTTCACCGGTGCTGGGGCGGCGTCTATGTCGGCGACGACAGCCTCAACCGCGCGATCGGCGCCGTGAGGAAGATCGCCGCCGACATCGCCGGCGGAAGTTTCGAGATCGAGACCGTGCCTCGCACGGGATACCGGCTGGTCGGAGAGGTTGATCTTCCGGAGCAGCCGAGCGGCATCCTGCTCGCCGATGGGAGCCGGATCCCGAGGCGAACGGTCATTGCCGGAGCGCTGGTGGCGGCGGGAACGGGGGCATTGGGCCTTTGGGGGATTCGCCGCTCTCAGGAGGAACGACAGTTCGACGACCTGATGGATCGTGGCCGGCAGGCGCTCAGTTACGGTGATCCCACTGCCGATCCCGCGGCATATTTCCGACGGGCAGTGGCCATGCGGCCCGGCGATTCCAGGGCTCAAGGGCTTCTCGCTTGTTCGGAAGCGGTTTACGGCGATCCCCGCGCAGCTGACGACGCAATGTTGCGCGCCGACCGCGCCGCGCGCGCCGCGCTTGCGATCGATCCCAGCGAACCGAACGCCCGCCTTGCGCTGACCGTGCTGCATGGATCGATGCTGGATTTCGCCGCGACGGAAGATCGGTTGCGGGCGATCCTCGCCACCGCTCCCGCGGACACCTTGGTGATGCGCCTGCTCTGGGGCTTCCTTCAGTCGACGGGGCAAAGTCGCGCTTCGCTTGCTCTGATCGAGCGCGCCCTCGCCATCGAACCGCTTGCCGCCGCCAACAATTTCCCAAGGGCCCAATTGCTGTGGATTCTCGGGCGGACGGCGGAAGCGGACAGGGTCATCGACAACGCGATCCAAATTTGGCCCTCGCACCCCTCCGTGCGGTTCGCGCGGTTCATGATCCTGGCCTTCACTGGCAGACCTCGTGCGGCGCTCGCCATGCTGGATGACGCAAGGACCAGGCCCCAGGACTTTTCGCCCGAAATGATTTCGCTGTTGCGGGTGTCGCTTCGGGCTCTGGACCAACGCACCGCAGCGAGCATCGCGGCCGCGCGCAGCGCCAACCTCGAAGCGGCCAGGCGGAATCCGGGGCTCTCCAATTTCGCGGTCGAGGTGCTTTCGGTGCTCGGCGACGTCGATGATGCCTTCGAGATTGCGAACGGCCTCCTGCTGTTCCGCCGACCGATCGAGCTCCGCTCCCAGGCGCCAGCCAAGCCGCCACCGATCAGGAGCACCGGATGGCGATTCTCGCCCTGGCTGTTCACGCCGCCCCTCGCGCCACTTCGCGCCGACCCGCGCTTCAAGGTGCTGTGTGACGGCATCGGGCTCACCCAATATTGGGCGAAGCGCGGGATCAAGCCCGACTATCAGCTCGGCATTACCTAGAATCGGGACCTAGAATCGGGTTTCGAGGCCGACCCCGACCATGCGCGGATCCTCGGCGCTTGCGGCTTCGTTGTCGAACCGGTCCACCAAAGCGAACTTGTCGAACAGGTTGCGCGCATAGGCAAAGGCGGTGACGCGTCCCAAGCGGTATTCGGCGCGCGTATCGACGATCAACGCGCGCGGGACGCGCACCTCGGCCGAGTTGACGTCGTCGGCGAAATATCGGCTGTGGTAGCGCGCCTGCGCCGACCAACGCAGCCGCGGGCTCGCGTCCCAGTCGATCGCGGCCGCGGCGCTCAGATGCGGCGAGCGCGCGAACATGTTGCCGGTGAATTCCGGATAATCGAGCCCGGCGTCGACCAGCCTGGTGCGCAACAGGCCGGCCGACAGTCGCGCGGAGAGATTGTCGCGCATCCGCCAGTCGAGCTCGATTTCCGCCCCGTAACTATGCGCCTTGGGGGCGTTGAACAGATCGGCGAAGCCGACTTCGAGCCCGTCCGAGGTGGTCACGATGATGCCCTTCAGGCGCTGGGCGTGACGCATGTCGTAGTAGAAGAGGTTGGCCGACGCACTCAAGCCGTCGTCAAGCCGCGCGCGCGCGAAAAGCTCATAGTCCCACAGCTTCTCCGCCTCGAAATTGTCTGGCCTGGCGATATCGAAGCGCAGGGTCGTCCCGCCGGGGTTATACGCGCGCTGCACCAGCAGCCCGGCGCGCGCCGCCGGGCTGAAGTCGTAAGCGAGCGAGAGCTTGGGAAGCCAGGCGCGGAAGGTCCGGTCGAAGTCGAGCGGGACGCTGCCGAATGTCGTTGTGAGGGCTCCGTCGCGATTCTGCCGGTCCTGCTGATAACGCAGCCCCGCCGTGACGGTAAGGCCGGGCGCGACGACCAGGTTCGACTCGCCGAACAGGCCGACGGAATCCTGGACGTCGCCGAACCTGCCGATCGCGCCGCTCAGGCGCGACAGATTGATGAATTGCCGCAGCTTGAGGTGCGTGCGGCTGGTTCCGGCCACGACCCGAACGGCCCCTGTGGCGACCAGTTCAGGACAGCTTCGGCCGACCAGTCGCGGCCCTGGTTGTGGACTTGGCCGAAACCCGAAAAGGCGAGCCTGCGCGAATCGCTGTCGCCGCCGGTGACGATCACATCGGCGGTGAGGTCGCCCGCGATCATTTGGTGCAACGCCGCCGTCAGCGCGTCGACGTTGATCTTGAACGTGCCATAGAAGCCGCTCGAAGTCGCGGCGCTTCTTGAACGGGGCGGTCAGCCCGACGACTTGCGGCGCCTGCGACTGATTGTGCGAATAAGTGACGAGCAGCCGCGTGTCCGCCATTCCGCGCGGCCGCACCAGCAGCTTGCCTCGGACAAAGCCGTAGACGTCGTGATTGGGGTCGCCGCCCTCGATCCGGTCGGCAATTCGGCTCGTGGTGCGACTGTAGCGGATTTCGCCCGCGACCCTCAGGGCGACGTCGCCCGAGAGCGGCGTGGACACGAGCGCGGAGACGTCGCCGGTGTGATAATTGCCCGCGATCGCCCGCGCCCGCTGCTCAGGCTCGAAGGTCGGGTCATTCGAATAGACGAAAATCGCGCCGGCGATCGAGTTCTGCCCCTGCGTTGTCGTCTGAGGGCTTCGGAACACCTCGATCCGGTTCAGGTCCCACGCCGGGGCGGCGGCGAACACGAACTCGTTGTAGGTCTCGCGCCGGCCGTCGACGACGATCGTCGTACGCGGCCGGTTGCCGCCGAGGAAAGCAGGCAGCGCGACCAACGCGCCGGTCGTGTCCTGGCCGCGGATCGCCGGGCCTTGGCTGCCGTTGCCGAGCTGGACGTTGGGGACGAGTTCAAGCATCTGCTTGACCCGATCCGCCGAGGCGGCCTCGATATCGCGCTGGCTTACCACGGACACGCTGGAGGCGGTATCGCGTAGCGAGCGCTTGACCCGCTCGCCGGTGACGATGATCGTCGATGGATCGTCTGGGGGCGGCGGCGGGGCGGGCGAAGCGGCCGAAGCCCCCGCGGCCAACGCCCAGCCCAGCAACGCCACCCCCATGCCCGAGCCCCCGCTGAGCAATTCCCGGCACTAACCTGTGCTATAGCGCAAAAGCAGCGGAGGCGGACCTTATCTTTAGCGAACCACTTGCATGCCTTGAAGACTCAGGCCCGCGCCGCTAAGTGACCCCCAGCCCCGCCGGCCGTTCAGGCCCGCGGGGCGCTTTTCTATCCGCAACTCGAGAAGAACAGTGGCAAGAGTCTCCCCCGGCGAATTCATCCGTCAGGTCCGCGCCGAGACCTCCAAGGTCTATTGGCCGAGCCGCAAGGAGACCGTCGCGACCGCGATCATGGTGCTGATCATGTCGATCTTGCTCAGCGTCTTCTTCTTCGGGGTCGACGCCGCTTTCTCGAGCGCGGTCAAATATCTCCTGAGCTTCCTTGGTTAGGTCACAGACGCATGTCCCGCTGGTACATCATCCACGCTTATTCCGGCTTCGAGAACAAGGTCCGCGACGCGATCCACAGCGAAGCCAACCGCATGGGCCTCACCCCCTTCGTCGAGCAGATCGAGGTCCCGACCGAGACCGTGACCGAGATCAAGCGCGGCAAGAAGGTCCAGGCCGAGCGCAAGTTCATGCCCGGCTACGTCCTCGCCAAGCTCGAGATGAACGACCAGGTCTACCACCTCGTCAAGAACACGCCGAAGGTGACCGGCTTCCTCGGCCCCGGCGGCAAGCCCCAGCCGATCCCCGACGCCCAGGCCGCGCGCATGCTCTCGAGCGAGGCCGAAGCCGCCTCCTCGCCCAAGCAGAAGATCAACGTCGACTATGAGATCGGCGACGCGGTCAAGGTCCTCGACGGCCCGTTCGCCACCTTCAACGGCACCGTCGAAGAGCTCGACTTCGACCGCGGCCGGGTGAAGGTCTCGGTGTCAGATCTTCGGGCGAGCGACGCCGGTGGAGCTGGAGTTCGAGCAGGTCGAACGCGTGAAGTAGCCCCGCAAGACCTCGCTCCCTGCGAAGCATTTACTCGAAGGAGGGGGACCATCGGAACGGCCTTACGGATTAATGCTCCGCTCACTTCCGCGGATCGTCCTTCGGATCGGCATACGTGATCGCGAACGGGCCCATCGCGCTCACCTCGACCAGCGTCGGCTCGGTCGTGAAGACCCAGTGGTTCATGCCCGACTGCATCGTGATATGGGTCTTGGGGTCGGTCAGCTGGCCGGCGTTCCCTTTGTCGAGCTTGTCGCCCATGCCGTAGTTGAGCGTGCCCGAGCGGACCCGGACGACCTCGTCGGTCGGGTGGTGGTGCGGCGGGACGGCGTAGTTGGCGGGCATCTTGATCTGGATCTTGAACATCCCGGCCTTGCCGGGATCGCCCGAGAGCACCGCCATCTGCGCGCCCGCCGGAAGCCCGGCGCCGGAGACGTCCATCCATTTCATGGGCTTGGCCTGCGGCGGCGGTCGCGGATCGGCGGCGAGCAGTGCCGAAAAGCGTGACGAACATGAGTATCGCTTCATGCGAAACCCCCTGGTGCATACCTTCCCGCCGCGGCCGTTACCAGAAGTTGCAGCCTGTTCCCACTTCGTGTAGTGGCGCCGCCTTCCGAGCACATTGGAAATCATGCGGGAGGGCGCTTCGGCGTTCGCTTGGACCGCTAAACTTGAACCGCCCTCGAAGACACTTTCGGCAACTACAGAGTGACATGGCAAAGAAAATCACCGGCTATATCAAGCTGCAGGTGCCGGCCGGCACCGCCAACCCCGCCCCGCCGATCGGCCCCGCGCTCGGTCAGCGCGGAGTCAACATCATGGAGTTCTGCAAGGCGTTCAACGCCGCGACGCAGGAGCTCGAGAAGGGCGCTCCGATCCCGACGGTGATCACCGTCTATGCGGACCGCGCTTCTCGCTTCATCACCAAGACCCCGCCGGCCTCCTTCCTGTTGAAGAAGGCGGCGAAGATCAAGTCGGGCTCGGCCGAGACCGGCAAGGTCAGCGCGGGGACGATCCGCCGCTCGCAGCTGCGCGACATCGCCGAGGTGAAGATGAAGGATCTGAACGCCAACGACCTCGACGCCGCGGCGAAGATCATCGAAGGCTGCGCCCGCGCGATGGGCCTCGACGTGGTGGAGGGCTGAGCACGATGGCGAAGCTCACCAAGCGGCAGAAGGCCCTCACCGCGGTCGATCGCGAGAAGTTCTACGGCGTCGATGAGGCGCTTTCGCTCGTCAAGGGCAACGCCACCGCCAAGTTCGACGAGACGGTCGAGGTCGCGCTCAACCTCGGCGTCGACCCGCGCCACGCCGACCAGATGGTCCGCGGCGTCGTCTAGCTCCCGAAGGGCACCGGCAAGACCGTCCGCGTCGCGGTGTTCGCCAAGGGTGCGAAGGCCGAGGAAGCCACCGCCGCCGGCGCGGACGTGGTCGGGGCCGAGGACCTGATGGAGAGGATCCAGGGCGGCCAGATCGACTTCGACCGAGTGATCGCGACCCCGGACATGATGGGCGTCGTCGGCCGCCTCGGCAAAGGTGCTCGGCCCCAAGGGGCTGATGCCCAACCCGAAGCTCGGCACGGTCACGATGGACGTCGCAAAGGCGGTCACCGACGCGAAGTCGGGCCAGGTCGAATTTCGCGTCGAGAAGGCGGGAATCGTCCACGCCGGCATCGGCAAGGCGAGCTTCTCCGAGAGCGACCTTCGCGAGAATTTCGACGCCTTCATGGACGCGATCATCAGGAACAAGCCGTCGGGCGCGAAGGGCAAGTTCGTGAAGAAGGTCGCCGTGAGCTCGAGCATGGGCCCGGGCGTCAAGGTCGACCTGGAACAGATCGCCGGCGCCTGAAAGCCTTGCGATTAGTGGAAATGTGGAGGCCGGGCAGCGATGTCCCGGCCTCTTTCCTTTCGATTTGCCGCAGTGCGGCAACGCGTCGCGCCTGTGGTCCTATGCGCGCCAGCACTTATCCACAGCGTCGTCCGCCTTTGCCAAATTCATGAAACAAAGTCGCGAAGGGCTTGTTCGGAGGTCGGGCATACCAACAACGAAAAGGCCATCCTATGCGCAAATATCTTCTCGCGGGCATCGCCGCGCTCGTGATCGCCGTCCCGGCGGCCGCGACGACGGACAATGCCGGCTACGTCGGGATCGAGGGCGGGATCCTCTTCCCCAAGTCGCAGCATATCTCCGGCGAGCGTCGACTTCACCGGCACGCCAACGCCGTCGACTTCAACCGCACGACCATCGGCGACTCAACGCTACGAAGGGCTTGCGACGTCGACTTCATCGGCGGCTACGACTTCGGCATGTTCCGCCTCGAGGGCGAGCTTGGCTACAAGCACGCCAAGGCGAAGGGGTTCAATCCGGGCGAGACGATCGTCACCGCGATCAACACCGGCGCCGGCACGACCTTCACCACCGATAGCGATTTCGGCAACGGCGGTTCGGCCAGCGTCTATTCGGCCATGGCCAACGCGCTGATCGATTTCGGCGGCAACGGCTCGATCGGCGGCTATGCCGGCGGCGGTGCTGGTTATGCCAGCGTGCACCAGTTTGGTCGGAGCAATGGCAAGCTCGCCTGGCAGCTGATCGCGGGCGTCTACGCGCCGGTCAGCCCGAACATCGATATCGGCCTGAAGTACCGCTACTTCCACGCAGGCTCGCACAATGCTCGCAATTCCTTCGCCTTCACCGGCACGGGAACTTGCGGACCGACGGGCGCGACGTTCCCGTGCGAATCCGGTACCGCGACCTTCAGCGACAGCAGCAAGTTCACCTCGAACAGCCTGCTGGCGAGCCTGGTGTACAACTTCGGCTCGGCCGCACCGCCGCCGCCCCCGCCACCGCCGCCGCCGCCTCCGCCACCCCCGGCTCCGGCGACGCAGACCTGCCCGGACGGCTCGGTGATCGCGGCGACGCGCGCCTGCCCGCCGCCGCCTCCACCTCCGCCGCCTCCGCCGGCTCCGGTCGAGCGCGGCGAGCGCGGTCAGTAAGCAACCCTCGCTTGAACAGGGGAGCAAGACGGCCCGGGCGAGCGACAGCTCGTCCGGGCCTCTTTTTCGTCGAGCGCGGGCGGCTTTCCGTCGAACGTCGGGCCGCGGTTAAGCGGCGCTAGCGGCTAGCGTTTCCGCCGCACCTCGAGTGGAGTATCCATGAAATTCGTTGCAGCTCTTCTCGCGTCGGCGGCGCTCGTCGCTTCAGCGCCTCGGTCGGCGCGCGTGCCGCGGCAAGCCGACACCGTCGACGCCGAGCTTGCCGACGCAGCTGCCGCGCACCGCGGCCCCGCATCATTATGCGATCGCGATCACCCCGCACGAAGAGACGCTGACTTTCGACGGCAACGTCGAGGATCGATCTCGAGGTGACCAAGCCGACGGCGAAGCTGGTCCTCAACGCCGCCGATCTCGAACTTCGCGAACGGCGACGCTGGCCGGGGGCGGAGCACCGCTGACGGCCAAGGTTTCGATCGATGACGAGGCGCAAACGGCAACTTTCAAATTTCGCGCCGGACGATCGCCCGGGCCGTTACCGCCTCGACATCGACTTATTCGGGCAAGATCAACACCCAGGCGAACGGCCTCTTCGCGCTCGATTACAAGAATCCCGAAGGCGTCCAGAAGCGCGCGATCTTCACGCAGTTCGAGCCGGCCGACGCGCGGCGGTTCGTCCCCAGCTGGGACGAGCCCGACTACAAGGCGACCTTCGACCTTACCGTCCGGGTGCCGGTAGGGCAGATGGCGGTCAGCAACATGCCCGCGGCATCAAGCCGTGATGTGCGGTAATGGCCTGAAGGAAGTCACTTTCCAGACAACCCCCACCATGTCGTCTTATCTGTTGTTCTTCGGCGCGGGCGAGTTCGGCCGGATCACGAAGAGGGCCGGGAATACCGAGGTCGGCATCGTCATGGGCCGTGGCAACGAGGCCAAGGCGCGCACCGCGCTCGACGCGGAGGCCCAGATCCTCCCTTATTACAACCAGTATTTCGGCGCGCCCTTCCCGCTTCCCAAGCTCGACAACGTCGCGGGTCCCGGCCAGTCGCAATTTTTCAGTGCGATGGAGAACTGGGGCGCGATCTTCACCTTCGAGCGGGTGCTGCTCGACGATCCCGCGGTGACTACCGAGAGCGAGCGCCAGGCGATCTTCTCCGTAGAAGCGCACGAAATGGCGCACCAATGGTTCGGCGACCTCGTGACCATGGCGTGGTGGGACGATCTGTGGCTCAACGAGGGCTTCGCAAGCTGGATGGCGAGCAAAGCCACCGAACATTTCCATCCGGACTGGGGCGCCGAGTTCGGCGCCGTCGGCGCGCGCGAAGGAGCGATGCACCAGGATGCGCTCACCACCACCCATCCGATCGTCCAGAATGTTCGCACGGTCGAGCAGGCCAACCAGGCATTCGACGCAATTACCTACTCGAAGGGCAAATCCGTCCTCAACATGCTGGAGGGCTATGCCGGGCCCGACATCTGGCAGCGCGGGATTCAGGCGTACATCCGCGCGCACGCCTATCAAAATACGCGCACGGACGACCTGTGGCGGGCCGCCGAAGCGGCCGGAGCGAAGGGCCTCACCCAAATCGCGCACGATTTCACGCTTCAGCCCGGCGTTCCACTGATCCGCGTCGGGGCGGTCACCTGCAATTCGGGGCAGAGCCACGTGACGCTGATCCAGGACGAATTCTCGGCCGACCGCCAACCGGGCTCGTTCACGGCCCTCAGCTGGCACGTCCCCGTGCGCGTGGCGATCGTGGGCGGGCAGCCCGTGACGGCGGTGACCTCCGGCCGCGAGACGCAGGTGACCGTGCCCGGCTGCGGTCCGCTGCTCGTGAATGCAGGGCAGACCGGCTATTACCGAAGTCTCTACCCTGCCGCGGCGGCTGAACAGCTGCGTGCGAACTTCACCCGCATCGATCCCCTCGACGAATACGGGCTGGTCAGCGATCAGCTCGAGCTTTCCGAAGCGGGCTATCAGCCGATGCGCATCGGCCTCGATTTCGCCGCCGCCATCCCGTCATCGGCGCGGCCGGAACTCGTGGCGCTCGGCAACGACCGCTGGACCGACCTCTACCGCGATTTTGACGGCGATTCCGCGGCGCAGCGGCAGATCGCGGAACTCATTGAGCAACGCTATGCGCCCGTACTGGCGAAGATCGGCCTGTCACCCGCGGCTGGCGAGCAGCCAACGATCACGACGCTGCGCCCGCAGCTGATCGAAAGCCTCGGCATTGTCGGCGATCCGAAGGTGAATTCGGAAGCACGGCGGTTGTTCGCGGCGTTGCAGACGAACCCCAATGCGGTCGCAGGCGGCCTCAAGAACACGTGGCTCGGAATCATCGCGGTGAATGCCGACGCGGCGACGTGGGAGCAGCTCCACGCCATGGCGCGCAACGCCTCCGGCGCCACCGATCGGCAGAACCTCTATTCGCTGCTCGGGGTCGCCAAAGACGAGCAGCTCGCACGGCGCGCGCTCGAGCTCGCAATCACGGATGAGCCAGGAAAGACCGTGACTGCCGGGATGATCAGCGCCGTCGCGGGTCGTCATCCCGACCTGGCGCTCGACTTCGTGCTGGCGCACTGGTCCGAGGTCCAGAAATTCGTGGACCTCTCGGCGCAGTCGCGCTTCATCGGCCGCATTGCCTCGGGAAGCCACAACGCGGCGACCATCGCCAAGCTCAACGCTTATGCGAACGCCCATATTGCCAGCAGCGACCGGAAGCCGATCGACCAGGCGATCAACCTCATTCGGGTGAGGCTTGCCACCGAGCCGAGGATCAAGTCGGAAACGAAGGCGTGGCTGGCGACGCATGCTGTCTCCGGGCCGGCTGGGCCGACGCGGGCACCGGAGGCCGTGTCCTCGCCGACCGAACGCGGTTGATTAGGCTTAGAAATGCGCTATAGGCGCGCGTTCGCGGGAGCTTCGGCTTCCGCAACCGTCCGAGACAGCTGCTGCCGTCGAGCCTTTTACAGGCAAACGGCTTAATCCGCAGCCTAGACGGGGACAGGAATCATTCGGAGCGCTTGTTGCGGTCCGTCGTGCGTTGCATCGCAACGCAGATCCAAGCCCCACGGACAAAGCTGCCGAGGCTCGCCTCGGCTGTGTTGAACCTCGTCCGGAAACAATCCGGGCGGAATTTTGGAGTTGGCATGGATCGTTCGCAAAAAGCCGATCTGGTCGATGAGCTGAAGCAAGTCTTCACCGAGACGAGCGTTGTTGTGGTCACCCGCAACCTCGGTCTGACGGTGGCGCAGTCCACGGACCTGCGCCTGAAGATGCGCGACGCCGGCGCCCAGTTCAAAGTTGCGAAGAACCGACTTGCCCTGATTGCGCTCGAGGATACGCGCTACAAGCCGATCGGCGACCTTTTGAAAGGCCCGACCGCGTTGGCCACATCCGGAGACCCCGTCGCGGCGGCCAAGGTGGCCGTCGACTTCGCCAAGACGACCGACAGGTTCGAGATCGTCGGCGGCGCGATGGGCGACACGGTCCTCGACGTGAACGGGATCAAGGCGCTTGCTGCGCTGCCCTCGCTCGACGAACTGCGCGCGACCATCGTGGGCCTCATCCAGGCGCCCGCGAGCAAGATCGCCCGCACGATCAACGAGCCAGGCGCCCAGCTGGCCCGGGTCTTCGGCGCTTACGCCGCCAAGGAAGCCGCGTAAGCCTCAAAGCTTTTTCATCAACGCACGACAACCGGGGCCGAAGGCCCACCAAGGAGTATCAAATGGCTGACATTACCAAGCTGGTCGACCAGCTTTCCGAACTGACTGTCCTCGAGGCCGCGGATCTCGCCAAGGCCCTCGAAGAGAAGTGGGGCGTCTCGGCCGCGGCTGCGGTCGCGGTTGCCGGCCCGGCCGCGGGTGGCCCGGCTGCTCCGGCCGCCGAAGAGAAGACCGAATTCGACGTCATCCTAACCGGCGACGGCGGCAAGAAGATCAACGTGATCAAGGAAGTCCGCGCGATCACCAACCTTGGCCTCGGCGAGGCGAAGGCCTTGGTCGAGGGCGCTCCGAAGCCGATCAAGGAAGGCGTCAACAAGGACGAAGCCGAGAAGATCAAGAAGCAGATCGAGGACGCCGGCGGCACCGTCGAGCTGAAGTAACCAAGCAGTCCGCAACGAGTGGTCCCGGCGAACGCCGGGGAACGAGAGGGCGGTCCCGGCCGGGGCCGCCCTTTTCTTGTGCGCTAGAGACTTCCGAGGAACGCGTCGATCGCGGCGGCCGCTTCCGGCTCGTTGAGTTCGGGCGCGTGACCGACGCCGGCAACCGTCGCGAGCTTCATGCCGGGCGCGACCTTTCCCATTTTCGCGGCGGTCTCGACAGTCAGCAGATCGCTCTTCTCACCGCGGATGACCAGCAAAGGTTTCTGGGCGAGCGCCGCGAACAAAGGCCATAGATCGACATTGGGCGTCGGTCCCTTGGTCTTGAACGGCTCGGCGATCGCCATGTCATAATCGAAGCGGATTTCGCCATTTTCCTCGCGGCAGTTGCGCTTCGCCATCGCCACCCAATCCTGGTGTCCGTAGCGTTCGAACGATGCGCGCTGGATCTCCGCGACCGCGGCTCCCGCCTCGTCCCAGCTCGCGAAGCGCCGGTCCTTGCCGACGTAATTGAGAATGCGATCGACGCCTCCGGCCGCGACGTCGGGGCCGACGTCATTGAGGATTGCGGCGGCAATGCGCTGCGGCGCCAATGCGGCGACCGCCATCGTGACCAGTCCTCCGAGCGACGTTCCGACGAACACCGCCTGGGGGACCTTCAGCTCATCGAGAAGCGCGATGACATCGTTGGCATAGATGAGCGGCGTGTAGCGTTCCGGTTGCGGGTCATAGTCGCTCAGGCCCCTTCCGCGGAAATCAACGACAATCACACGCCATGCGGGAGAATGGCGCTCGGCGAAGTCGGCGAAGTCGCGCGCGTTCCGCGTTAGCCCGTGGAGGCAGAGCAGCGGCGCTTGATCGGCCGGGCCCGGATAATCGCGATAATGAAGGCAAAGGCCGTCTTCGAGCGCCAGGTAGCCGTCCGCATATCGCGCCTCGATCAATTCATCCGGGTTCATTTGGTGGGTCCCATACGCAACATCTTGTTGGTCGCGGTTCCGGAAATGTACGATAGCCTCCAATTCATCCAGGAAATTCTGACGATTTCGGCGGCAACGGTTTCCGGGGCCCATGCGCTTTCCGTTTTCCGCACCGCCGATTAGGATGACCGAATGCGGCAATATCTCGACCTCATGCAGCTGATCCTCGACCGAGGAGTCGAGCAGCAAGACCGCACCGGCACCGGCACCCTCAGCTGGTTCGGAGCGCAGATGCGCTTCGACCTCGGCGACGGCTTCCCGCTTCTGACCACCAAGAAGCTGCACTTGAGGTCGATCATCATCGAATTGCTGTGGTTCCTCCGCGGCGACACCAACGTCCGCTGGCTCAACGAGCGCAAGGTCAGCATCTGGAATGAGTGGGCCGACGAGCAGGGCGACCTCGGCCCGGTCTATGGCAAGCAATGGCGTGATTGGGAAACAGCCGACGGACGCCGCGTCGACCAGATCGCCAACCTCGTCGAGCTGATCCGCAAGGACCCTTATTCGCGACGTCAGATCGTCACCGCCTGGAACCCCGGCGAGATTTCGAAGATGGCGCTCGCGCCGTGCCATTGCTTGTTCCAGACGCAGGTCGCCGCCGGTCGCCTCAACCTCCAGCTGTACCAGCGCAGCGCCGACATGTTCCTCGGCGTTCCCTTCAACATCGCGTCGTACGCGCTCCTGACGCACATGCTGGCGCGCGAGTGCGGACTGGAGCCCGGAGTGTTCGTATGGACCGGCGGCGATTGCCACCTCTATCTCGAATCATCTCGACCAGGCCCGGCTGCAACTTGGTCGTGAGCCGCGCCCTCTGCCTCGCCTGGTGATCAAGGACCGGGGGCAATCGCTCCTCGAGTACGAGGGCGACGATTTCGCGTTCGAGAACTACGATCCCCACCCGCATATTTCGGCGCCGGTCGCGGTCTGAAGAAATAACGTTAGTGCAATGAACCCTTCGCGCGGCGCGGCGTTAGGAACCCCCGTCAGAAGGGAAAAGAAAATGCTCCACAAGTTGACCACCGTGGCGATCCTCGGCGCCGCTCTTGCGATTGCGGCGTGCAACACCGTGCGCGGCGCCGCGAGAGACGTGAATTCGGTCGCCAACACCGTCGATAACGCGACTTGATCGCGACCCTAGCTCGAAGAGGAAAAGCGTCATGTTTCAGAAGATTGCAACCGTTGCACTGATCGGGATCGCCATGGCGGTCGCGGCCTGCAACACCGTTCGCGGCGCCGCCAAGGACGTGAACTCGGTCGCGAATTGCACCGAGAACACGATGAACGGCCAGAACTGCAAATAAGGTTCAGTAGACAGACAGGCTTGAGGTGATTCATTGTCGTTCCGAAATCATGTGAGAGGAACGGGAATGATTCAAAGGTTGATGTCTGTTGTGCTGGTTGGGGCGTGCCTGGCCATCGCGGCATGCAATACGGTGCGTGGGGCGGCGAGCGACGTCGGCTCGGCCGCGAACTGCACCGAGAATGCGATGCACGGCGGCCGCTGCTGACCATCGGCGCGGAAGCGCAAAAAAGAACCCCGCCGGATCGCTCCGGCGGGGTTTTTTGTTCGAGCGATCTCCTAAGCCTTAGCTTTGAAGATAGTCTCCGGCGTCGGCGTCGAGACCATGTCCGCTCGGCGCGACCTCGGCGAGCGGGTCCTCGCCGACGCCGGCCGTGTCCTCGCGCGGGCTGCGCGCAAGCTCGGCGGCCCGAAGCTCCTCGGCCGAATCCGGAGCGATCAGCGCTTCCTCCATCCGCCGCTGGGCGGCGCGCAGTGCCGTATCGCGCGCCGAAGCCGCAACTCGCAGGCGGTTCATGCCCGCGCCCGTTCCCGCCGGGATGAGCCGGCCGACGATGACGTTCTCCTTGAGGCCTTGCAGCGTGTCGACCTTGCCCTGGACCGCGGCCTCGGTGAGGACTCGCGTGGTCTCCTGGAACGAGGCGGCCGAGATGAAGCTGCGGGTCTGGAGCGACGCCTTGGTGATGCCGAGCAGCACCGGCTTGCCTTCGGCCTTCTTCTGCTTCTTCTCTAGCCGGGCGTTGGTCTCGTCCATCTCGTCGCGGTCGACCTGCTCTCCGGCGAGCAGAGTCGTGTCGCCGCCGTCGGTGATCTCGACCTTCTGCAGCATCTGGCGAACGATCACCTCGATGTGCTTGTCGTTGATCTTCACGCCCTGCAGTCGATAGACCTCCTGGATCTCGCTCACGAGATATTCCGCGAGCGCCTCAACTCCGAGGACTTCCAGGATGTCGTGCGGATCGGGTGAACCGCCGACGAGATTGTCGCCGCGCTTCACGAAGTCGCCTTCCTGGACCTCGATCATCTTCGACTTGGGGACCAGATACTCGACCGGCTCCGAACCGTCCTCGGGCACGATCGCGATCTTACGCTTCGCCTTGTAGTCGCGCATGAAGGTGACCTTGCCGGAGACCTTCGCGATGATCGCATTCTCCTTCGGCTTGCGGGCCTCGAACAGCTCGGCAACGCGCGGCAGACCGCCGGTGATGTCGCGCGTACGCGCGGCTTCGCGCGGCATGCGTGCCAGCACCTCGCCGGCCTCGACGTGCTGCCCGTCCTCGACCGCGACGATCGCGCCCGAAGCCAGGCGATAGACGCCCGCTTCCTTCGCCTTGTCGCCGGTGAGCGTCAGGCGCGGGTGCAAAGCCTCCTTCTTCGACTTGCTGCCGGTGTCTTCGGTGACCACGCGCTGCGTGATTCCGGTCGATTCGTCGAGCTGCTCGGTCATCGTCCGGTTCTCGATCAGGTCCTGGTACTTCACCGTACCGGCCTTCTCGGTGATCACCGGGCTGAACGATGGATCCCACTCGGCGATGCGGTCGCCGCGACTGACGATATGGCCGCTCTCGCACAGCAGGTGCGCGCCGTAGGGCACGCGGTGCGTCGAAAGCTCGCGGCCGTCCATGTCGAGGATCGCGATCTCGCCCGAGCGCGACAGCGACAGATGCCGACCGCGCGGATCGACGATCGTCGGCATGTCGCGGAACTCGATGGTGCCGTCGACCGGCGCCTCGAGGTTCGACTGCTCGTTGAGCTGCGCCGCGCCGCCGATGTGGAAGGTCCGCATCGTCAGCTGGGTGCCCGGCTCGCCGATCGACTGGGCGGCGATGACTCCGACCGCTTCGCCGATGTTGACCGGCGTGCCGCGCGCAAGATCGCGCCCATAGCATTTGCCGCACACGCCCTGCTTTGACGCGCAGACCAGCGGCGAGCGGATCTTGATGCCCTGGAGCCCGATCTCCTCGATCTTGGCGACCATTGCCTCGTCGAGCAGCTCGCCCTCGGCGATGACGACGTCGCCCGACTTGGGATCGACGATGTCCTCGGCCGTGGTTCGACCCAGCACCCGGTCCGCGAGCGACGCGATGACCGCGCCGCCCTGGACGATCGCCCGCATCTCGAGCGCGCGGTCGGTGCCGCAATCTTCCTCGATGATCACGGCATCCTGGCTCACGTCGACGAGGCGGCGGGTCAGGTAGCCCGAGTTCGCCGTCTTGAGCGCCGTATCGGCGAGGCCCTTGCGGGCGCCGTGGGTCGAGTTGAAATATTCAAGGACGGTCAGGCCTTCCTTGAAGTTCGAGATGATCGGCGTCTCGATGATCTCGCCCGACGGCTTGGCCATGAGGCCGCGCATGCCGGCAAGCTGCTTGATCTGGGCCTGCGAACCGCGGGCGCCCGGAGTGCGCCATCATGTAGATCGAGTTCAGGTCCGCCTGGCGCCCGTCGGGGCGCTTCGGCGTTGCCGAAATCTCCTTCATCATCGCGCTCGCGACCTGGTCGCCGCAGCGCGACCAGGCGTCGATCACCTTGTTGTACTTTTCCTGCTGGGTGATCAGGCCGTCCTGATACTGCTGCTCGTAATCCTTCACGAGCGTGCGCGTATCCTCGACCAGGTCCTCCTTCGCCTGCCGGGATGACCATGTCGTCCTTGCCGAACGAAATGCCCGCCGCGAACGCGTGGCGGAAGCCGAGCTGCATGATCGCGTCGGCGAACAGCACGGTCTCCTTCTGGCCGGTGTGGCGATAGACGATGTCGATGACGTCGCCGATCTCCTTCTTGGTCAGCACCTTGTTGACGGTCTCGAAGGGCACCTTGTGGCTCTTCGGCAGAGTTTCGCCGAGCAGCATTCGGCCCGGCGGTCGTCTCGAAGCGCTTCATGTAGTCTGTTGCCCTGCCTCGTCGGTCTGCGGAACGCGGCTGATGATCTTCGTGTGAAGCGTGACCGCGCCGGCGGCGAGCGCCTGGTGGACCTCCGCCATGTCGCTCAGCATCATGCCCTGGCCCGGCTCATCATCCTTCTCGAGGCTGAGGTAGTAGAGGCCGAGGACCATGTCCTGCGACGGCACGATGATCGGCTTGCCGTTCGCCGGCGAGAGGATGTTGTTGGTGCACATCATCAGCACGCGCGCTTCCAGCTGCGCCTCGAGGCTCAGCGGGACGTGCACGGCCATCTGGTCGCCGTCGAAGTCGGCGTTGAACGCGGCGCAGACCAGCGGGTGGAGCTGGATCGCCTTGCCCTCGATCAGCACCGGCTCGAACGCCTGGATGCCGAGGCGGTGGAGCGTCGGCGCGCGGTTGAGCAGCACCGGATGCTCGCGGATCACCTCGTCGAGGATGTCCCAGACTTCCTTGCGCTCCTTCTCGACCCACTTCTTCGCCTGCTTGAGGGTCATCGACGAGACCCTTGGCGTCGAGGCGCGAGTAGATGAACGGCTTGAACAGCTCGAGCGCCATCTTCTTCGGCAGGCCGCACTGGTGGAGCTTGAGCTCCGGACCGGTGACGATGACCGAACGGCCCGAATAATCGACGCGCTTGCCGAGCAGGTTCTGGCGGAAGCGGCCCTGCTTGCCCTTGAGCATGTCGGAGAGCGACTTCAGCGGACGCTTGTTGGCGCCGGTGATGGTGCGGCCGCGGCGGCCGTTGTCGAACAGCGCGTCGACCGCTTCCTGGAGCATGCGCTTCTCGTTGCGGACGATGATGTCCGGGGCGCGCAGCTCCATCAGCCGCTTCAGGCGGTTGTTGCGGTTGATGACGCGGCGATAGAGGTCGTTGAGGTCCGACGTCGCGAAGCGGCCGCCGTCCAGCGGCACCAGCGGGCGAAGCTCCGGCGGGATGACCGGAACGACTTCCATGATCATCCACTCGGGCCGGTTGCCGGACTCGAGGAAGCTCTCGACGACCTTGAGGCGCTTGATGATCTTCTTGGGCTTCAGCTCCGACTTGGTCTCGGCGAGCTCCTTGAGCAGCGCCTCCTTCTCGCCCTCGAGGTCGAGGTCGATCAGCATCTGCTTGACGGCCTCGGCGCCGATTCCGGCCGAGAAGGCGTCCTCGCCATATTCGTCCTGCGCCGCGAGCAGCTCGTCCTCGGTCAGAAGCTGGTACTTCTCGAGCGCGGTCAGGCCCGGCTCGATCACGACATAGCTCTCGAAATAGAGGATCCGCTCGAGCTGCTTGAGCTGCATGTCGAGCAGCAGGCCGATGCGGCTCGGCAGCGACTTCAGGAACCAGATGTGCGCGACCGGCGCGGCGAGCTCGATATGGCCCATGCGCTCGCGGCGGACCTTCGAGACGGTGACCTCGACGCCGCACTTCTCGCAGACGATGCCCTTGTACTTCATGCGCTTGTACTTGCCGCACAGGCATTCGTAGTCCTTGATCGGACCGAAGATGCGCGCGCAGAACAGGCCGTCACGCTCGGGCTTGAACGTGCGGTAGTTGATCGTCTCCGGCTTCTTGATCTCGCCGAAGGACCAGCTGCGGATCTTGTCGGGCGACGCGATGCCGATGCGGATCTCGTCGAAGGTTTCCGGCTTGGCGATCGGGTTCGCGAAGTTCGTCAGTTCGTTCATTTTTTCTTCCTCCTTGCCCCTCTCCCGCGTGTGCGGGAGGGGAGGGCCACGGTCAGCGCGGGAAGGAGAGGGATCACAGGCCCCTCTCCCCAGCCCTCTCCCGCGAGGGGGAGAGGGAGTGATATCACTCGGCGGCGAGGGCGGTCGGCTCCGCGTCGGGATCCTCAACGCTGTCCAGCTCGACGTTGAGGCCGAGGCTGCGCATCTCCTTGACGAGCACGTTGAAGCTCTCCGGAATGCCGGCCTCGAACGTGTCGTCGCCCTTGACGATCGCCTCGTAGACCTTGGTCCGGCCGATCGACGTCGTCGGACTTCACCGTCAGCATCTCCTGAAGCGTGTAGGCGGCGCCGTAAGCCTGCAGCGCCCACACCTCCATCTCGCCGAAGCGCTGACCGCCGAACTGCGCCTTGCCGCCCAGCGGCTGCTGGGTGACCAGGCTGTACGGGCCGATCGAGCGCGCGTGGATCTTGTCGTCCACGAGGTGGTGGAGCTTCAGCATGTACATGTAGCCCACCGTCACCTTGCGATCGAACGGCTCGCCGGTGCGGCCGTCGAACAGGGTGACCTGGCCCGACGTGTCGAGCCCCGCCTTCTCCAGCATCGCGCTGACGTCGGGCTCGCGGGCGCCGTCGAACACCGGCGTGCCCATCGGGACTCCGGCGGTGAGGTTCGACGCCAGTTCCATCACGCTCTCGTCGTCGCGCGCATCGATATCCTTGGCGTAGGCGTCGCCATAGATTTCCTTGAGCTTGGCGCGGACCGCCTTGACGTCCTTGCCGGCGACGTCCTTGCCCGCGCTCGTGGATGCCCTCGAGCATCTCCTGGATCTGGCTTGCCGAGGCCGCGCGCGGCCCAGCCGAGGTGGGTCTCGAAGATCTGCCCGACGTTCATGCGCGACGGCACGCCCAGCGGATTGAGCACGATGTCGGCATGGGTCCCGTCCTCGAGGAACGGCATGTCCTCGATCGGCAGGACGCGGCTGATGATGCCCTTGTTGCCGTGACGGCCGGCCATCTTGTCGCCCGTCTGCAGCTTGCGCTTCACGGCGACGAAGACCTTGACCATCTTGAGCACGCCCGGCGGCAGCTCGTCGCCGGCCTCGAGCTTGCCGACGCGGTCCTGGAAGCGATGCTGGATCGCATTCACCGCCTCGTCATACTGACCCTTAAGCGCCTCGAGGTCGGCCTGGCGCTTGTCGTCCTTGACCGCGATCTTCCACCATTCGTGGCGATCCGCGCCCTCGAGGGTCGCCTCATCGAGGGTCGAGCCCTTCTTGATGGCCTTCGGCGCGGCCGTCGCGACCTGACCCTGAAGCATCTCCTTCAGACGCGAGAAGGTGGCGCGGTTGAGGATCGCGCGCTCGTCGTCGGCGTCCTTCTTCAGCCGCTCCTTCTCCTCGGTCTGGATCGCCCGCGTGCGGTCATCGATGTCGATTCCGTGACGGTTGAAGACGCGGACCTCGACGACGGTGCCGCTGACGCCCGGCGGGAGCCGGAGCGACGTGTCGCGGACGTCCGAAGCCTTCTCGCCGAAGATGGCGCGGAGCAGCTTCTCCTCCGGGGTCATCGGGCTTTCGCCCTTCGGCGTGATCTTGCCGCACAGGATGTCGCCCGGCTCGACCTCGGCGCCGATGTAGACGATGCCGGCCTCGTCGAGGTTGCGAAGCGCTTCCTCGCCGACGTTCGGAATGTCGCGGGTGATGTCCTCGGGCCCGAGCTTGGTGTCGCGGGCCATGACCTCGAATTCCTCGATGTGGATCGAGGTGAAGACGTCGTCCTTCACGATCCGCTCGGAGATCAGGATCGAGTCCTCGTAATTGTACCCGTTCCACGGCATGAACGCGACGAGCACGTTGCGGCCGAGCGCGAGCTCGCCGTATTCGGTCGACGGACCGTCGGCGATGATCTCGCCCGCCTCGACCGTGTCACCGACCTTCACCAGCGGACGCTGGTTGATGCAGGTGTTCTGGTTCGAGCGCTGGAACTTCATCAGCGTGTAGATGTCGACGCCGGATTCGCCGGGCTTGAGGTCGCCGGTGGCGCGAACGACGATGCGGGCCGCGTCGACCTGGTCGATCACGCCCGACCGGCGAGCCGCGATCGCGGCGCCCGAATCGCGCGCGACCGTTTCTTCCATGCCGGTGCCGACCAGCGGCGCCTCGGCCTGGAGCAGCGGCACCGCCTGACGCTGCATGTTCGAGCCCATCAGAGCGCGGTTGGCGTCGTCATTCTCGAGGAACGGAATGAGCGAAGCGGCAACCGAGACGAGCTGCTTGGGCGACACGTCCATCAGCGTGATCTGGTCGCGCGGAGCGATCAGGAATTCGCCGTTGCGCCGCGCCGAGATGATGTCCTCGACGAAGGTGCCGTCCTTGTTCAGCTCGGCGTTCGCCTGGGCGATCGTATGCTTCGCCTCTTCCATCGCCGAGAGGTAGACGACCTCATTGGTCACCTTGTTGTCGACGACCTTGCGGTACGGAGTTCTCGATGAAGCCGTACTTGTTGACTCGGCTGAAGCTCGCGAGCGAGTTGATGAGGCCGATGTTCGGACCTTCCGGAGTCTCGATCGGGCAGATCCGGCCGTAGTGGGTCGGATGAACGTCGCGGACCTCGAAGCCCGCGCGCTCACGGGTCAGGCCGCCTGGCCCGAGCGCCGAGACGCGGCGCTTGTGGGTGACTTCCGAAAGCGGGTTGGTCTGGTCCATGAACTGCGACAGCTGCGAGCTGCCGAAGAATTCGCGCACCGCGGCGACCGCCGGCTTGGCGTTGATGAGGTCGTTGGGCATGACCGTCGACACGTCGACGCTGCTCATGCGCTCCTTCACCGCGCGCTCCATGCGGAGCAGGCCGACGCGATACTGGTTCTCCAGAAGCTCGCCGACCGACCGGACGCGACGGTTGGCGAGATTGTCGATGTCGTCGATCTCGCCCTTGCCGTCCTTGAGGTTCACCAGCTCCTGAACGACCGCGATGATGTCGTCCTTGCGGAGCGTCGTGACCGTGTCCTCGACGTCGAGGCCGAGGCGCATGTTGAGTTTCACCCGGCCGACCGCGGAAAGGTCGTAGCGCTCTGGATCGAAGAACAGCCCGTAGAAGAGCGCGTCCGCGGTCTCGCGCGTCGGCGGCTCGCCAGGGCGCATGACGCGGTAAATGTCGGCGAGCGCGCTGTCGCCGTCCTCGCTCTTGTCGGCCTTGAGCGTGTTGCGGATCCACGGACCGGTATTGGTGAAGTCGATGTCGAGCAGTTCGAGCTTCTTCACGCCCGCCTTGTCCAGCTTGGCGAGATTTTCCTCGCTGACCTCGTCGCCCGCCTCGATGTAGATCTCGCCGGTCTTCTCGTTGATGAGATCGTAAGCCGAGAAGCGGCCGAAGATCTCCTCGGTCGGGATGATGACGTTCTTCAGGCCGTCCTTGGACGCCTGATTGGCGCGCCGCGGCGTGATCTTCTCATTGGCCTTGAACACCACCTCGCCGGTGTCGGCGTCGGCGACGTCATGAGTTCGGCTTCTGGCCGCGCCAGGCCTCCGCCGAATAGGGGATCTGCCAGCCGTTCTTGCCGCGCGAATAGCTGACCCGGTTGTAGAACGTATTGAGGATCTCTTCGCTCGAAAGGCCCAGCGCATGCAGCAGCGCCGTCACCGGCAGCTTGCGCTTGCGGTCGATGCGGACGTTGACGATGTCCTTGGCGTCGAACTCGAAGTCGAGCCAGCTGCCGCGATAGGGGATCACCCGGGCGGCGAAGAGGTACTTGCCGCTGGCGTGGGTCTTGCCGCGGTCGTGGTCGAACAGCACGCCGGGGCTGCGGTGCATCTGGGAAACGATGACCCGCTCGGTGCCGTTGATGATGAAGGTGCCGTTCATCGTCATGAGCGGCATGTCGCCCATGTAGACGTCCTGCTCCTTGATATCGATGACCGACTTGGCCTCGGTCTCGGGATCGATCTCGAACGTGGTCAGGCGCAGCGTGACGCGCATCGGCGCCGCATAGGTGAGGCCGCGCTGGCGGCACTCGTCGGTATCATACTTCGGATCTTCGAGCTCGTAATGGTCGAAGTCGAGGTGCGCGGTGCCGGCGAAGTCCATGATCGGGAAGACCGAGCGCAGAGTCTTCTCGAGGCCGGACACATAGCCCGTCTTCTTGTCCGAGCGCAGGAATTGCTCGTAGCTCTCGCGCTGGACCTCGATGAGGTTGGGCATCTCGGAGATTTCGTGGATGTTGCCGAAGATCTTGCGGATACGCCGCTGCTTCGTCGTTGACGCCGTGGTCTTGCGTGGTGCGTCGATCGCTTTGGTGGCCATGTGCTTCCCTGCGCTATGCGAAGCGCAGGTGCTGGCCCCGCGCTACGCCGTGTATCCCGGCGACGGCCGGGATCCAGTTCTGGCACCGGCCTTCGCCGATGCACGATGATGGAGCGCTGCCCCGCGACCCTCTCCAATGCGTTCGGTCCGTGCGCCAACCCGGACCCTGTCCCGGAGAGGACGGGAAAAGCCCCGGGCGCACGTCACCGTGCGGCGGAGCCGTCTATTTTCGGATGTCGCCGATATAATCCTATTTTCCAGCACCGCAAGACCTTGCGCGGCTTTAGGCTCCAACCGGGATTGGCGCCGGCTCCCGGCTGAAAACTACCCGGCGGGCACGGCCCGGCCCATGGCCGGTCGCGTTGATGAACACGATGACGTCGAGCGCGAAGTACAGCGGCCGGTCATTCGAAAGGAGGAGATGCGCGCCGCCGATCGCGGCAAGTTGATCACGAACGCTGTCGATCAGATCAGAATAATCAGGGACGCCCTCGGCATCGTCACCCAAACGCGCCCAGAGGGCCGCCCAGCCGCTTGTAAAGCGATCGAGGCAGGCCCTGACCTGCTCGAGACGGGGTCCTGCCTGGGTGCGCCCGAGCAGATCGGAGATGTGGCACTTGAGCTCCCAGGGCGACATTACCTCGGGAGCGTTTCTGCGCTCGAACTGGAGCTCGCCGCCGCCACCTGACGGTGGCACGATCTCGCTGCGTGGTGCGGCGCCTGATTCGCCTTGGCGGATGAGATCCCACAGCCGCTGCCCTCCGACGGTGTCGATGACGAGATGGATCCGGCGCTCCGCCCCTCGATTGACGACCGTGTGATTGCGGAACGTGTCGAGTACCCAACACTCGCCCGCCCTCATGTGAACGGTCTGCTCGCCGCAGGTGAACTCCACGCCGGGATTGGTGATGACCGGAATGTGCACCCGGATGTGGGTCCGCCAATAATAATTGACGTCGATATGGCCGGGCACGTCGGATCCCGGCGCGAGGCCCATCAGCCGACTGCGTCCCCACACGGCTCCAAGCCCGGCCATCGAGTTCATCACGTAGGGACAGCGAAGTAGATGCTCGGTGGCGGCCATTGGACCGAACAAGGCGTCGGTGTCCTGACCGTTCGGCGTCACCAGCCGCACCGCCTCATTGCCGGCATAGCCGCTTGGATGAGGAGTCCACGCGCTCGGCGGCAGCGCGGCCACCTCCGCCGCGAGCCGTTCCGCATCGAAGCGGACGGGGAGCTTCGTCAATGGATCGTTTAGCTGCATGGTATCGACCTCGGCGCCGGCCAACGCCTCCGGCTTTTGCCATTGCATTGCGAAGAACCGCTTCCAAATCAAGGTTCTGCCTGCGGAGCCGCTGCGTCATGCATCTCTCCGAAATGGACACAGGTTACCCGACAACCGATGCGGTTCTAGTCGTCCCCCGGCGCGCCCTCAGGTAGACAAATGATGTGCGTTGTCAGCGTGCCGATATCCCGCTCAAGCTCACCGGCCTCGTGGCCGCACGAGAGTTCTTCGCAGGCTGCTTTGTCGAACAGGACCCGGCTCTGGAAAGTCTTTGGGTCGCCCACCTCGATGAGCAGGCGCGGTGCCTGCATCTATCGCGCCACCTTGGCGATATGTGCGGTCTCGATCTCCCGCTTCGCCAGATTGTCGTGGACGCCGCTCGGCACGACAGCGCCTCCATCCTTCTCGCGCACAACCATCCGAGCGGGGTTGCGCGACCGAGCGAGTCGGATCTGCGGGCGACCCGGCGCCTCGCCGGCGTCGTAGAGGCGCTCGGCTGCAAGCTGCTCGATCATCTAGTCTTCGCCGGCGACCAGTGCACCAGCATGAGGCGCCTCGGTTATCTCTAGGCCTTGCAGGGCCGGATCGACTCCGGAGGCGGCCGATTGCCCGCCAGCCGGAATGCCATGAAATAGGCCTCGCCGCCGGCCAGCGTCGCGAACTTGACGGGCCGCAGGTCCAGCGACGCGAACTCGCATCTTAGCTGCGCGGGCGGCATGCCGTGGCGGCTGACCGGCCGGTCGGCTTCGACCACCACGACCAGCCCGCCCGGCTTCACTCCTTCGCGCATGTGCCACAGGAAGGCGTAGGGCGACGCGACCTCATGGTACATGTGGATGAGGAAGACCCGGTCGAACGTCGCCGCGGGGAGCCGCGGATCGTCGGGCGTGCCGAGCCTCACCGCGACATTGTCCAACCGTTTGCGCTGCACCCGCTCGGCGAGCTGATCGGTAACATCGGGCTGGATGTCCTCGGCGAGCACCCTTCCCTTCGGCCCGACGGCCCGCGCCAGGCGCACAGTATAATAGCCCTGACCGGCGCCGACATCGGCGACCCACATCCCGGGTCGGACCCCGGCAAGCTGCATCACCTCTTCCGCCTCGCCGAGGCGATCGCGCGCGTCTTCGGTGGAAAACGCGTCGCCGACGATCGGCGCGACATCGCGCTGGGCGGGCGGGAACTGCGGCTGACGAGGCTGCTCGCGGCAGGAGAGCAGCAGGAGAGCCGCTAGAGCGGCCGGCCTATTCCACATCCTCGACCTCGACCGTCTCACCCGTTACCCGCTGCGAAAGGGCCGCGGCCATGAAGCGGTCCAGGTCGCCGTCGAGGACATCTCCGGGAGCGGTGGAGGTCACACCCGTCCGCAGGTCTTTCACGAGCTGGTACGGCTGCAGCACGTAAGACCGAATCTGGTGCCCCCATCCGATGTCCGTCTTGGCGGCATTGGCGGCGCTCGCTTCAGCCTCCCGCTTCTGAAGCTCGGCTTCGTAGAGACGGGCCTTCAATTGCTTGAATGCCGAGGCGCGGTTCTTGTGCTGCGACCGCTCGTTCTGGCAGGCGACGACAATCCCGGTCGGAATGTGCGTGATCCTCACCGCGCTGTCGGTCGTGTTGACGTGCTGGCCGCCCGCGCCCGAGGCCCGATAGGTATCGATCCGAAGCTCGGCTTCGTTGATCTGGATGTCGATGTCGTCGTCGACTTCCGGATAGACCCACACGCTCGAAAAGCTCGTATGGCGCCGGGCGTTCGCGTCATAGGGGCTGATCCTGACGAGGCGGTGCACCCCGCTTTCGGTCTTCAGATTGCCGTAGGCATTCTCGCCCTTCACCAGGATCGTCGCCGACTTGATCCCCGCCTGCTCGCCCGAATGGTGGTCGATCATCTCGACCTTGAAGCCGTGCCGCTCCGCCCAGCGTGTGTACATTCGGAGGAGCATCTCGGCCCAATCCTGGCTTTCCGTCCCACCCGCGCCGGCGTTGATTTCGGCATAAGCGCTATTGGCGTCGGCTTCACCCGCGAGGAGCGCGGCAACCTTGTCGCGATCGGCACGCTCGGCGAGCTCGGCGAGGCTTCGAATGCCGTCCTCGACGAGGTCGTTGTCGCCCTCGCTCTCGGCAAGCTCGATCAGCTCGGACGTCTCTGCGAGCTCTCGCTCGAGGGTTCGAGTCGCGCCGATAGCCTCGTCGAGCCGGCGCCGCTCGCGCATCACTTCCTGCGCCGCCTTGGGATCGTCCCACAGCGCCGGTTCCTCGACCTTGGCGTTGAGCTCGTCGAGGCGCTTCAGCGCCCGGTCCCAATCGAGGAAGCGGCGCAACAACGCAGTCGCGGCATTGATCTGCTCGATATGGGTCTGCGCTTCGGCGCGCATGTTCGAAACCTCTCGGGAGGAGCGCTACTAAAGCGCGTTCTGGGTTGGCAAGCCGTCAGGCTGCCGGCACCGTGGCGACCGGCCGGGGCGGTTGTGGAGCCCTTCTCGGCGCAGGCTGCTGCTCGGATTGCTGAGATTGCTGGGCTTGCGCGGCCTGGCCCGCCTGCTGCCAGAGCTGCAGATATTCGACGCTGTAAGGATCGCCGAAGCTGCTCCGTCCGCTGTGAACGGCTTCGGTCTGCGGCTGGAACGCTTCCCAGATCACCGGCGATTTGGGGTCCTCCGTCGTCGGAAAGGCGCCGAACACGGGCTTGCCGGTCGCGCGATCGATGCGAACCCAACGGATTCCCGGCGGCGCGACGAACGGAACCTTGGGCTGGTCCTTGAGCGCGGTCAGTGCCCATTCCTTCCAGATCGGCGCGGAGATCCGGCCGCCCTGCGCCCAGCCCCCCATCGGCCGCGGATTGTCATAGCCGAGATAGACGCCGGCGACGATGTCGGGCGTTCCGCCGACGAACCAGACGTTGGTCGGGCCGTTGGTCGTTCCCGTCTTGCCGAACAAGGGCCGATCGAGGTCGCGGAGGACAGTTGCGGTGCCGCGCATGATCACGCCTTCCATCACATGGACCATCTGGAATGCGGCCATGGCGTCGACCAGCTGCCGGGTCCGACTGGGCGGCCGCGGCATCGATCCGCCATTCCAGTCGGGGGCGTTGCAATTGCCCATCAGCGCGCAGCGGCCGTCGGTGCGATAGATGACCTTGCCGTCGCGGTCCTCGACATAGTCGATCGTCGTCGGTTTCACCGAGCGTCCCTGGTTCGCCAGGATCGCGTAGGCGTTGACGAGACGCAGCACCGTGGTGTCCCCGGCGCCGAGCGCGATCGACAAATAGTTGGGATAATCGCCGACCCCGAGCTTGCGCGCGGTGTCAGTGATCTTGGGCATCCCGATATTTGCAGCAGCCCGGACGGTCATCAGGTTGCGCGATTGTTCGAGGCCCCAGCGCAGAGTATGCGGCCCGGCCGAGCGACGGTCGAAATTGACGAAGCACTTCTGCGGAAGCCCCGGCCCCTGATCGACGCAGTATGGCGCGTCCAGTTCGATGGTCGCCGGCGTGAAGCCGTTCTGAAGCGCCGTCACGTACACGATCGGTTTGAATGCCGAGCCCGGCTGCCGGAGCGCCTGAGTCGCGCGGTTGTAAGCCGAGCCGAGCACGTCGAACCCGCCCTGCATTGCCAGGACCCGGCCGGTATGGACCTCCTCGACGAGCATGCCGCCGGAAATCGCCGGAACCGTCTTCAGCGCATAGCTGCCCGGCGACGACTGCTTGACGATGATCACCATGCCCGGCTTGAGGCTGTTGAACGCAGTCCCGCCGACGCCACGGACCGGCATCGCCGCGCCTGACGCGGGTAGAGTCGCGGTAGACCCGTTCGTGAAGCCAATGGTGGCCGCCGCGCCGGCCTTCGAGAGCACCACGGCTTTCAGCCAGTCGGGAAACCCCGTGCCGACCGGGGTTCGATCGAGCTGGCCGGCCCAATCCTTGCTGAGGTCGATGGTCATGCCGAGGTCTTTCCAGCCGCCGCCGCCTCCGCCGAACTTCACCAGGCCATTGCGAAGCGCGTTGGCGGCCGGATCCTGCATCCTGGGATCCATCGACGAGCGAACCCACAGCCCGCCCGCATAGAGGCTGTTCGGGCCGTTCTTCGCGTCCTCTCCGAACTGCTTGATCAGCTCACGGCGGACCTCTTCCATGAAGTAGCCGCCCTGCTGGCGGAACTTCTCGTTGCTGCCATAGCGGATCGTCCCGAGCGGGCTCGCCGCGGCCGTGTGCCATTGATCCTCGGTGATGTAGCCATTGTTGTACATCTCCCGAAGCACGTAATTGCGGCGGTCGAGGGCCTTCTGGGTCGCGCGCACCGGGTCGTAGTTCGACGGAGCCTTGGGGAGGATCGCAAGATACGCGGCCTCGGGCAAAGTCAGCTCATCCACGTCCTTGTCGAAATAGGCGCGCGCCGCCGCCTGGATGCCGTAGGCATTGCGCCCGAGGAAGATCGAATTGAGGTAGAGCTCGAGGATCTGTTCCTTGCTCAGCGTGTCCTCGAGGCGAAACGCGAGGATCGCCTCGCGCGCCTTGCGCCCGACATTGTAGCTGCTGTCGCGGAGCAGATATTTGGCCACCTGCTGGGTGATGGTCGAACCGCCCGCGACGCGGCCTCCCCGGCCGAAATGCGTGGTGTAGTTGAAGACCGCCTTGACGAACCCTGCATAGTCGATGCCGTGGTGATGGAAGAAGCCCTTGTCTTCCGCCGAAATGAAGGCGTGAACGACGAGCGGCGGGAATTCGTCGTAGGACAGGTCCACACGCCGCTCGCGAGCGAAGGTCTGCACCGGATCGCCGTCGTAGCCGCGGACGTTGGTCGGAAGCGGCGGCTGATAGGCGAGCAGGCTCTGGGCGGACGGAAGCCCCGCCGCGAAATAGATCCACATTGCCGCAACGAGCGCGAACAAGGCGGCGCCCGCCCAGGTGACCAGCCGGACCCAACGACGCCGCCACCATGGATCGACCCAATCGTGGACCCTCTCGTTGAAGGCCACGAGGTCGGGAAGCGGCCAGGCGGGGACGGTCAGACGCTCGAATTTCATTCGATCGTGCATCTAGCCTGTCGTGGCTGGTGCGGAAAGCCGGTTAATGGCGCGCGTGCGCCGCGACGTCCGTTTCGACGGCCTGGGCAAGGGCGAGCGCGATCTTCGAGCGCTGTTCGGGAGTCCGCAGCAACACCTCATCGTCGGCGTTGCTGATGTACCCCGCCTCGAACAACACGGCCGCGGTTTCGGCGCGGCGAAGCACGTGGAACGAGGCGAAGCGATGAGGATTCGGTCGCAGCTCGACGCGCCCCGCGGCCTTGCCGACCAGCCGTGCGGCGAGATCGGCGGACGCGCGCATCTGCGCCTGCATCCCGAGGTCGGAGAGCAGGGCTTGAATCGAGCTTCCCGACGAGGCCGACTCCGCGCCGGCGTTCTGGGCCGCGGCGAGCCGGGCGGCCTCTGCATCCGAGGCGACATCGGAGAGCGAATAAACGGTCGCCCCACGAGCCAGCGGATTTGGCGCGCTGTCCATGTGCAGGGAGACGAACAAAGCGGCATTCAGCCGGCGGGCAACCGCCGCCCGCTCGTCGAGCGTCAAATAGCGGTCGTCGCTCCGCGTCATTGCGACCCGGACTCGGCCGCGCTTCACGAGATCGTCGCGCAACTCGCGCGCGAGCGCGAGCGTCAGATCCTTCTCGTTGACCTGTCCCGAGACGCTGGCCGCGCCGGGATCGCGGCCGCCGTGGCCGGCGTCGATCACGACGATGGGACGCCCACGCGCTTCCGGCGCCGCGTAGATCATGTCGGTCACCGGTGCGGGAACATCGACGGTCAGGCTCGATTGAGCGGCGGCGCCGCTGCGTCCGGCGAACGCGAACAGGACGGTACCGCGCGACAAGCGCCGCCGCAGCCACTCCCGCGATCACCCGTCCCCTGCTCATCAATACTTCCAAGCCCCAAGCCCTTGATCCGGCCAATAATATCAATGGAACATGGTTAACAGGCTATTTCGGTTCGCAGGCCTGCCGCCGACCGCGCACGCTCCGCCACCATGTCCATCCCGTCGCCATGCCGGTAGAGCCAGGATCCGCCGACGCAGAGCACCGATTCCTGGGCCAGCCAATCCGCGGCATTGTCGCCACGGACACCACCCGTGGGGCAGAAACGAACATCGGCGAACGGGGCGGAGAGCGCCCCGAGCGCCGCAATGCCGCCCATGGCTTCGGCGGGGAAGAATTTGAAACGATCGAGGCCGCGCTCGAGGCCCCGCATGATGTCCCCCGCTGTCGCAATACCGGGAAGGTAGGCCAGACCCGACCGTTCGACGGCTTTCGCGAGCGTATCGGTAAAGCCCGGCGAAACGATGAATTGCGCTCCGGCCTCCACAGCCTCGCCAAGCCGGCGTTGATCGAGGACCGTTCCCGCACCGACAATTACGCCGGGAACCCTGCTCATCTCCCGAATTGCATCGAGAGCGACGGGCGTCCGCAACGTCACCTCGAGCACCGGAAGGCCGGCGCCGACGAATGTCTCGGCGAGCTTCGCCCAATCGCCTTCACCGCTCAGCACGAGAACCGGGATGACCGGGGCAACCCGCATGATCTCGTCGATCGTCATGCGCCCTTCTCGCCCCTGCTCTCCTTCCATCGCGGCGAGCATCGCCGACGCCCCGGCTTCCGCCTCGCTCACATGAAGGCGCATCAGCGCGAACAGCTCGCGACCAGTTCCGATGGGGGGCGGGGGCGAGTTCGCAGGGGCTCGGGCGGCAAGGTCCACGCCCAACGCCTCGAGCCTGCCACTGTGACCGTCGAGACGGATGAGGTCGCCGTCTCGAACCCGGGCCAGCGGGCCGTCGGGAAGCGCTTCGGGCGAGACATGGATCGCCGCCGGCACCTTGCCGCTTGCGCCCGACATCCGCCCGTCGGTGATCAGCGCGACTCGATGGCCGCGGTCCTGAAGCACGCCGAGCGCGGGCGTAAGCTTGTGCAGCTCCGGCATTCCGTTGGCGCGGGGCCCCTGGAATCGCACCACGACCGCGCAGTCGCGATCGAGCTCGCCGGCCTTGAACGCGTCGAGCACCTCGTTCTGATCGGAGAAGCAGAGCGCCGGCGCCTCGACGACCCAGCGTTCCTCGTCGACTGCGCTGGTCTTGAACACGGCTCGGCCGAGATTGCCGGTGACGAGCCTCAGCCCGCCGTCCGCCTGGAACGGGTCAGAAGCAGGGCGCAGCATGTCGACATCGGCGCTATCCTCCGCGCTCTTCCAGATCAGCTCGTCACCGTGGAGCTCGGGATTGCCGATCCACGCGTCCATCGACTCCGCGCCGGCCGTCAAGGCATCCGTGTGCAACAGGCCCTGCCGGCCGAGCGTATAGTGGACGAACGCCATCCCGCCCGCATCCTGGAAGTCGTTCACGTCCTTCGCCCCGTTGGGATAGATGCGCGCGATCAGCGGCACGACGCTCGAAAGGTCGGCGAAATCCTGCCAGTCGATGACGATCCCCGCCGCCCGCGCGATCGCCGGCAAGTGGATGAAGTGATTGGTCGAGCCGCCGGTCGCGAGCAGCCCGATCATCGCATTCACGATGGCTTTCTCATCCACGACGCGGCTCAGCGGACGCTCGCCGCTTCGGGCGAGCGTCGGCAAGACGATGCACCGCGGCGCGGGTCAGCGCCTGCCGAAGCGGCGTTCCGGGATTGATGAAGGCGGCATTGGGCACGTGCAGGCCCATCAGCTCCATCATCATCTGGTTGGAGTTCGCGGTGCCGTAGAAGGTGCAGGTCCCCGCGCTGTGATAGGATGCCGCCTCCGCCTTCAGAAGCTCGTCCTTGCCGACCTTGCCTTCCGCATAGAGCTGGCGGATGCGCTGCTTCTCCTTGTTCGGAAGGCCCGACGGCATCGGTCCGCCCGGCACAAGAAGCATCGGCAAGTGACCGAAGCGCAGCGCGCCGATCAGAAGGCCGGGCACGATCTTGTCGCAGATGCCGAGCAGGGCGACCGCCTCGAACATTCCGTGGCTGAGCGCGACCGCCGTGGCCATCGCGATCACGTCGCGGCTGAACAGCGACAGGTCCATCCCGGGCTGGCCCTGGGTGACCCCGTCGCACATCGCCGGAACGCCGCCCGCGACCTGCGCGGTCGCGCCGACCTCGCGCGCGAAAATCTTCATTTGCTCGGGATAACGGGCATAGGGCGCGTGGGCCGAGAGCATGTCGTTATAGGCGGTGACGATGCCGATGTTGGGTCCACGAAGGTCGCGGATCGCGGCCTGATCGGCGCCGGCGCCGGCAAATCCATGCGCGAAATTTCCGCACGACAGGCGCGGCCGGTCGATCCCCCGCTCCTTCTGCTCGGCCATCAGCTCGAGGTAGCGGCGCCGCGTCGGCTTCGAGCGCTCGATGATCCGGTCGGTGACACCGGCGATCGCGGGGTTAAGAGCCATTCGCCTTGCCTTACTCGTGCCAGCTGATGCCGTCGCGCTCGGTCAGCGCGATGGCGGCCGAAGGGCCCCAGGTGCCGGCCGCGTACGGACGTGGAATCATGCCCCTCTCGGCCCAGGCCGCGCGGATGCGGTCGATCCATGCCCATTGCGCTTCGACCTCGTCGCGGCGGACGAACAAGGTCGGGTCGCCTTCGATCAGGTCGAGCAGAAGCCGCTCATAGGCTATGCGGCGGCGATATTCGCTGAAGGCGTTGGCGAGGCCGATATCGAGCGGGATTTCGCGCAGCCTGACGCCGTGGCGGTCGAGGCCCGGTGTCTTCGCCATCAGGCGCAGCTCGATGCTTTCCTCCGGCTGAAGTCCAATGATCAGCTTGTTCGGCCGAGTCGTCGCGCCGCGCGAGGCGAAGATCGAATAAGGCACGTCGCGGAACTGGATGTAGATTTCGGTGTCGCGCATCGGCATGCGCTTGCCGGTGCGAAGGTAGAAGGGGACACCCTTCCAGCGCCAATTGTCGATATGTGCCTTCACGGCGACGAAGGTTTCCGTCGCGCTCTCATGGCCGATCTCCTCGGCATAGCCGGGCACCGGCTCCCGTCGATCGCGCCGCGCGTGTACTGGCCGGTGACCGAATCTGGCTTCGACGTCGGCGGCGGAAATCGGACGAAGCGCCCGCAGGACCTTCACTTTCTCATCGCGCACCGCCGTCGCATTGAAGTCGGTCGGCGGCTCCATCGCCACCAGCGCGAGGAGCTGGAGCATGTGGTTCTGCACCATGTCGCGCAGAGCCCCGGCCTGGTCATAATAATCGCCGCGCCCTTCGAGCCCGATCGTCTCCGCGACCGTGATCTGGACATGATCGATATGGGCGCTGTTCCACAACGGCTCGAACATCGAGTTCGCGAAGCGCAGGGCGAGCAGGTTCTGGACCGTCTCCTTGCCGAGATAGTGATCGATCCGGAAGATGCGGTCCTCGGGGAAGGCCAAAGCGACCGCGTCGTTGATTTCCCGGCTGGAAATCGAGATCGACTCCAAGCGGCTTCTCGAGCGCCATCCGGACGGTCGGGCAGGCCAGACCCGCGGCCTCCAGCCCGTCGATCGTCGGCTTGAAGAGGGAGGGCGCGGTCGAGAGAAAAATGGCGACGCCGTGGCAGGGATCGCCGACCCTTTCGGCCAACGCGCGAAACCGTCCGAGTCGTTGATGTCGAGCGGCACATATTGCAGCCGCGACAGAAAGCGCTGAGCGATGCCGTCTGCGTAAAAGCCCGCCGGCGAATGTGCCTTCAGCGCTTCATCGGCGCGTTCGCGAAAGGCCTTGTCGTCAAGGTCGGTCCGCGCCGTGCCGATGATCCTGAGGTCGGGTGGGAGCAGGCCGTCGGCGTCGAGGCCATAGAGCGACGGAATGAGCATTCGGCGGGCAAGGTCGCCCGTCGCGCCGAACATCACCAGAGTTGAAGCCTTCTCCACCACCGGATGCTGCTATAGCCACCGAAGAGCCGCGGCAAAGCTCCAAGAGCCAACTCCTTCTGCAATTTCCCGCGAAATTCCGCGGTCGCGGAGGTTGCGGGTCGGACTCCGCGATGCTAACTCGGCTCAATCTCCGGCTTCCGTCGGGGACTTCATGCCGCGGGCGGTGCGACGCGCCGCGGTTCCACAAGGTTGAAGCTTGAATGACGCCACAGAACGCCCTTCGTCCGATCATCGATGAAGCGGCGTTCCCCGCGGGCCCTCGCGGGATGGCTCCTCGAGCAGACACGCTTTCCAATCATCCTGCCATCACAACCCGCCAGTACGCGGGCAACGAGGCCCTAATCATTGCGCGCCGGAGCGGACGACCGCTGAACCCGCGCGCCCGGAGAAATTTCAATGTCCATGCGCATGCTTATCGATGCGCGCCACCCGGAAGAGACCCGGGTCGCGGTCGTCAAAGGGAACCGGATCGAGGAGTTTGACTTCGAATCCGCCGAGCACAAGCAGCTCAAAGGCAATATCTATCTAGCCAAGGTCACCCGGGTCGAACCGTCGCTCCAGGCGGCGTTCATCGATTATGGCGGCAATCGCCACGGATTCCTGGCCTTCAGCGAAATCCACCCCGATTACTACCAGATCCCAAAAGCCGACCGCGAAGCGCTGCTGCGCGAAGAGGCCGAGCACGCGGCGGAGGAGGAGCGGCTGCGCGCCGCCGAGTTCGACAACGGCAATGGCGATGACCATTTCGACGAAGATGTCGACGACGCCGGCGACGCGGACGTCGAGGCCGAAGCCGACAGCCGAAGCGCGGAACGGAGGAAGCCGGCACAGGCTCCAACCGCTCTCCGGTCGACGAATCCGCTGCCGACGAGCTTCGTCGCAAGCGTCAGAACTTGCGCCGCCGCTACAAGATCCAGGACGTCATCCAGCGCCGCCAGGTGCTGCTCGTGCAGGTCGTCAAGGAAGAGCGCGGCAACAAGGGCGCGGCCCTTACAACCTATCTGTCGCTTGCCGGGCGCTATTGCGTGCTCATGCCGAACACCAGCCACGGCGGCGGCATCTCGCGCAAGATTTCCAACGGCGCCGACCGCAAACGCCTCAAATCCATCATGTCGGACCTCAACCTGCCCAAGACCATGGGGTTGATCGTCCGCACCGCCGGCCTCCAGCGCACCAAGACCGAGATCAAGCGCGACTTCGACTATCTCGCCCGCCTGTGGGACGAAATCCGCGATCGGACTCTGGGCAGTACGGCGCCGGCGCTGATCTATCGCGACAGCGACCTCATCAAGCGCGCGATCCGCGACCTCTACCACCGCGAGATCGAGGAAGTCGTCGTCGAGGGCGAGGAAGGCTTCAAGGCGGCGCGCGGCTTCATGAAGCTGCTGATGCCGAGCCACGTTCGCCGCGTGAAGCTGCACAGCGAGACGACGCCGCTGTTCCAGCGTTCCGGCGTGGAGGACCAGCTCAGCGCCATGTACCAGCCGATCGTCCAGCTGAAGTCGGGCGGCTATCTGGTGATCAATCCGACCGAAGCGCTGGTATCGATCGACATCAACTCGGGTCGCTCGACCCGCGAGCACAATATCGAGCAGACCGCGTTCAACACGAACCTCGAGGCGGCGCAGGAAATTGCGCGCCAGCTGAGGCTGCGCGACATGGCGGGCCTTATCGTCATCGACTTCATCGACATGGAGCAGAACAGCCATGTCCGAAAGGTCGAGAAGGCGATGAAGGAGGCGCTGAAGAACGACCGCGCCCGCATCCAGGTCGGGCGGATCTCGAGTTTCGGCCTGATGGAGATGAGCCGCCAGCGGCTGCGCACCGGGGTCCTCGAAGCCTCGACCAAGCCATGCCCGCATTGCGACGGCACCGGTCTCATGCGCACCGCCGCCTCCGCCGGATTGTCTGCGCTGAGGATCATCGAGGACGAGGCCGCGCGCGGCCGCGGCGAGAGGATTTGCCTTCGCGCAGGCCGGGAAGCGGCGGTCTACGTGCTCAACAAGAAGCGCGCCGAGCTTGCCGATATCGAGCAGCGTTACGGCGTCTCCGTCGAAATCCTGATCGACGAGAGCTTCGAGGGCGCGCGCATGACGGTCGACAGCTCCGGGGCTCGCCCTGTCGCGCCGCCGCGCGTTGAAGTCGCACCGGTCGACGAAGAACCCGAGGACGAGTTCCTTGAGGCGGATGAGGAAGAGAGCGAGGCCACGAGCGACGACCGCGAGGAAGAAGCCGAGGGCGACCGGCAGGGTCGTCGGCGTCGCCGCCGTCGGCGCGGTGGCCGCGGACGCAGCCGGCGCGAAGGCGCCGAAGGCGAAGGTCCCGCCCAGCCGGAGGAGCAGCCTGCCGCCGAGCCTGACGAACAGATGGCGGAGTCTCCCGTCGCGGCCGCAGAGCCCGAACCCGGCAAGCGCCGACGCCGGCGCGGCGGCGGCAAGAGCACCGAAACCGTCGCCGAACCGGCGAGCGGGCCCGCCGTCGAGCCCGACAGCTCGCCTATGGTCGAGCGTCCCGTCGAGGACGAGCCGCCGATCGGGGCAACTGCCGCTGCCGAAGACTCGAAGGCCAAGCCGAAACGCCGCCGGTCGAAGAAAGCGGAAGCGGACCAGAGCGTCGTCGAGCCCACCGGCGCGGAGCCGCTGCCCGCGGCGCCCGCCGATGAGGCGCCGCCCGCGAAAGCACCGCGCAAGCGCCGGAGCAAGGCTGCAGAAGAGCCGGCGATGGCCGAGGCCGCTCCCGAACCCGTCCCCTTGCCCGCAGCGAACAACGATACCGCGGCTGATTCGGCGGGTGAGCCGCGCCGGGGATGGTGGCAG
Source organism: uncultured Alphaproteobacteria bacterium (assembly GCA_963831215.1). GTDB lineage: Bacteria > Pseudomonadota > Alphaproteobacteria > Sphingomonadales > Sphingomonadaceae > Sphingomicrobium. The sequence continues at coordinate 260,149 of CAWHPM010000012.1, forward strand.
CGGACGTTCGGCTAACGTCGCGGGTGACCGCGCGCTCCCTTTTTCATCCGGCGTTCAGCGCGGAAAGTGGTAATCGGCGTCGGTGACGTCGCCGATTTCCCGCTTCATCCGCATGCTGATGCTCGCGCTGCTGCTGGCGGTCGCGGGGCTGCAGCCTGCATCCGCGCAGGATGATTCGGGGCCCCAGGTTCTCCGCGACACCGAAACCGAGCTTTTGTTCAAGGACATGTCGGCGCCGTTGATCAGGGCCGCGGGCCTGGATCCGAACAGCGTCAAGGTCGTGTTGCTGAACGACCCCGAGATCAACGCCTTCGTCTCGCAAGGGCAGACCGTCTATCTGCAATCGGGGCTCATCGAGGCAGCGGACAACGTCAACCAGGTGCAGGGCGTCGTCGCCCACGAATTGGGACACGTCGTCGCCGGCGATGCAATCAGAAGCTCGAGCGGGGAGCGCGCCGCCACCGGGATCAGCATTCTGTCGCTGGTGCTCGGAGCTGCGGCGATCGCCGCGGGCGCCGGCGAGGCCGGCATGGGGATCATGATGGCCGGCCAGCGCGCGGCGGTCGGCGATCTGCTTGCCTTCACGCGCGCCCAGGAAGCCACCGCCGACGCCACCGCGTCACGCCTGCTCTCGAAGTCAGGCATCAGCGGCAAGGGGTTGATCGATTTCTTCGGCAAGCTGCAGAACCAGGAATACCGCCTCGCCGTCTACGACAAGGACAGTTTCGACCGCAGCCATCCGCTTTCGTCGGAGCGTATCCAGGCGCTCGGGCAGAAGCTCAAGAGCGACCCGGCCTGGGGCAACCCGGTGGATCCCTCGTTGGAAGCTCGATACCAGCGGGTGAAAGCGAAGCTTCTCGGGTTCGTGAATCCGAGACAGGCGGCACTCAAATATCCCGAAAGCGACCAGAGCATTCCCGCGCATTACGCTCGCGCCTATGCCTACCATCTCGGCGGATATCCGGATAAGGCCGAGCAGGAGGCCAATGCGCTTCTCGCGGTCGATCCCCACGATCCCTTCTTCCTCGAGCTGAAGGGCCAGATCCTGCTCGAAGACGGGAAGCCGAAGGACTTCTCGCGCCGTTGAGGGAAGCTACGGAACGCTCCGGCAATGCGCCCATGATCGCGGCGATGTTGGGTCACGCGCTGGTCGAGACCAACGATCCGAAGAACTTCGACGAAGCCAAGCAGATCCTGAAAGTGGCCGTAAATCGCGACAATGAGGATCCGTTCGCTTGGTACCAGCTCGGCATCATCTACGATCACGAGGGCGACCAGCCGCGTGCAATGCTCGCGACGGCGGAGCGGAACAACCTCGAAGGCAACCCGAAATACGCCCTCGCGAATGCGCAGGCCGCGATGAAGGGCATTCCGCCGGGAACTCCGGACTATCTTCGGGCGCAGGATATCGCCATGGTCTCCCGGGCCGAGCTGGCCAAGAAAGACAAGAAATACCGGGACCCGAAAGACCAGTGACCGAAACGACCGCCGCGCCGGGCAAAACGGGAATTTTCACTGCGGCGCTCTTCGGAGGGGCGGTCGGATCGCTGTTGACTGTTGCGGCTCTATTGTTCGCGCTTCCCGGCGTGCTCAGCAGCAAGGTCGTTCGGCAGGGACTGCTTGCCGATCCCGGAATCCTGACCGATGCCGCCGATGCGCTTCGCGACGCGCAATACGAGCCGATCCTCGCCGCCAACCGCGCGGCCCTCGAAACGCCCTTCGCGAGCTCGTGGAGGGGCGCCGCCAAGCCGGACGTCACGCTCGTCGAATTCTTCGATTACGCTTGCCCCTATTGCAAGGCGAGCAACCCGACCATCGACCGTCTCCTGCACGAGGACAAGGGCCTGCGCGTCGTCTATCGCGAGCTCCCCATCCTCGGCCCCGACAGCCTGACGGCGGCGCGCCTCTCGCTCGGAGCGTCGCAGCTGGGGCGGTTCGGCAAGTTCCATGATGCGCTGTGGGCGGCCGGACGGCCCGCGCCCGAGACCATCGGGGTAGCAGCGCAGGCCGCGGGTATTTCGCCGCAGCCAAAGGACGATGCGGCGATCAAGGCCGAGATCGCGCGCAATTACCAGCTCGCCGGCCAGCTCGGCGCAACCGGCACGCCACTCTTCGTCATCGGCAACCGCGTGATGAACGGCGCGGTGGGGTACGACACGCTCAAGCAGGCGATCGACGCCGCGCGCAAGAAGGCAAGCTAGGCGCCCTTGAAACCCTGAGCGACAACATACCACTCGCTCGAGTCCTTGCGGCTTGCCGGGGGCTTGGCATGCTTGACCGACGAAAAGCTGCGCTTGAGCTCGGCGACGAGCTGGTTGTCGGCGCCACCGGCGAGGACCTTGGCGACATAGGCGCCGCCCGGCCGAAGCACCTCGCGCGCGAATTCCAGGCCGGCTTCGACTAAGGCCATGGTTCGCAAATGGTCGGTCTGCTGGTGGCCGACCGTGTTCGCGGCCATGTCCGAAAGGACGAGGTCGGCCTCACCGCCGAGCGCCTCCCTCAACCGCGTGGGCGCGGCGTCGTCCATGAAGTCCATTTGCAGAATGACGACGCCTTCGAGCGGATCGGTGGGCAACAGGTCGATTCCGACGACCCGCGCCTGCGGCACCTTTCGGCGAACGACCTGGCTCCAGCCGCCGGGGGCAATCCCGAGGTCGACGACCGCCTTCACGCCTTTGAGAAACCCGAACCGCTCGTCGAGCTCGATCAGCTTGTAGGCGGCGCGGCTCCGGTAATTTTCCGCCTTGGCCCGCTTGACGTAGGGGTCGTTGAGCTGCCGCTCCAGCCAGCGGGTCGACGAGACTTTGCGGCCCTTGGCGGTCTTGAGCCGTTTCAAAGCCTCCATCCATCGCGCGCCATCAGCGAGCGGAGGATTCCTTCCCGGATGCCGCGGTCGGCGATGCCAAGGTTCCTGGCGGGCCATATTTCCATGATCGCCTCGAGGATGGCGCAGCCCGCCACGACCAGGTCGGCGCGCTCGCTGCCGATGCAGGGCAGCGACGAGCGCTCTTCATAGTCCATCTCCGCGATCATGCGCGCTGATGTTCTGCATCGCCTCGATCGGCACATGGAGGCCGTCGACCGCGCGCCGGTCATAGCAAGGCAAAGCGAGGTGGACGCTGGCGAGCGTCGTCACCGTTCCGCTGGTGCCGAGCAGGCGAATGCCCTCGCGGGCCTCCGGGAGCATCGTCGCGAAGTTCGCGAAGGCGCGTCGCGCGCGCTCGCGCATGCGCTTGTACGCCTTAACCCGATCGGGCCCCTCGAGCGCTTCCTTGCCCTCGCTCTCGGTCAACGACACCACACCCCAGGGCGCGCTCCACCAGGCCCGGATCCTCGGCGTTCCCTCTTCCTGGTCGATCAGCACGAGCTCGGTCGAGCCGCCGCCAATGTCGAAGATCAGCGCCGGTCCGTCGCCCGGCTCGAGGAGCTTGTGGCAGCCGAGGACGGCAAGCCGCGCCTCCTCGGCGGGCTCGATGATGTCGAGGACGATGCCGGTTGCGTCGCGGACCCGCTCGGCGAACTCGTTGCCGTTCTTCGCTCGCCGGCAGGCTTCGGTCGCCACCGACCGCGACAGGGAGACGTTGCGGCGCCTCAGCTTGTCGGCGCAGATCGACAGCGCGCCGACCGCCCGGTCCATCGCCTCCTGAGAAAGTTCGCCCGAGCGCGCCAGGCCCTCGCCCAACCGGACGATTCGGGAAAAGGCGTCGATGACGGTGAACCCGCCCTCGCTCGGGCGCGCGATCAGCAGCCGGCAGTTGTTCGTGCCGAGGTCGATCGCTCCATAAGTGTGACGATGCGGCTCACGCCTCGGCGAGGAGCCCTGATCCGCTGGCCCGCCCTGCTCGCGATAGTTCTGCTGCAGGGCCGGCGCACTGGCGACACCCTGCGCCATGACACACGCCCGTTCCTGTCCTTCACCGCCCGAAAGGTGAGCGGCTGACTTGATGCGGTTTTAATCACAATTTTATGGGGTTGGGCAAGTGCGCAGCGGGATCGGCGGTGGCGTTGACAGCGAATAGCGCGCTTTCTATCCCGCCGCTTCCCAAGCTGCCCCGTCGTCTAATGGTAAGACTACGAACTCTGACTCCGTCAATCGTGGTTCGAATCCACGCGGGGCATCCATCGTGCGATCCGACTGTCGAATTGCGTGGGGGCTGACTCAAATTTCGTCGTCCCAACTCTGATTCACCAGTGTCTTCGTCGGAGCGACGTGTCAGCATACCCCGTCTTGGGGGCTCGGTTGTCCCGTTCGATGGAACAGTGGGCAATCAGGCCGGTTTCGCTCGGATGAACGGCAAGCCATTGTTCTTTCTTGCGCTACTTGCAGGCTGCGCGAAAGGGCCAGCGGCGGACCTGCAATACATCAAACAAGCGCGGTCGATCGCAGCCGAGTGGGCGCTGGTCAACCGGCAGTCCGAAGAAGGCAAGGTGACGGTGACCTATGCCGACGCCATGCATCATTGGCTCCAGGACGAACTACGCACGGCGCAATCGTCCCTAAGCCGCCCGGACGCAGCTTACGGCAGGGAAATGCAAGCGTTGCTATCGGAAGCTCCGGACGCCGCGCCGGATAGGCTGCAGGCGCACGCCCAGCGCTTGAAGAAAATCGAGGACGCACTTGAATCCGCTTGAGCTGACGCTTGGGATCATGACTGCCGTCGGCGGCTTCGTCGACATCAGCGAGCTCGTATTTGCCGCCAAGGCCGGGTCGACTTTCGGCTACGCTCTCATCTGGGGGTTCGCATTCGCGACGATTGAAATCATGACCTTCTCGGAGATGAGCGGTCGGGTCGCGGCGGTGACCAAGCAGCCGGTTTTCAACCTGATGCGTCATCGGCTCGGCCTCAAGCTCGGGCTGGTCGTCCTGGCAGCGTCCATCGTCAGCAACCTTATCACTTGCGCGGCCGAAGTCGGCGGCGTCGCACTGATCCTCAACTATCTGACCGGAGCGCCGTATCTGCTCGTCGCGGCCCTCATGACCCTGGCTCTCGTCGTCTCGATCTGGGTGCTTCCGTTCAAGTGGATCGAGCGCACCTACGGCATCCTTGGCCTGTTCATGATCGTCTTCGTGATCGCGCTCTTCGCCAACCATCCCCCATGGGGAGATATAGCGAAAGGCTTCGTCCCGCAGGTACCGGCCGGCCTCAGTACGAAGGAACTGCTGACATTCGCCTATTTCGAAGTCGCGATCATCAGCGCGGTGATGTTTCCCTACGAGGTCTATTTCTACTCGTCCGGGGGGATCGAGGAGGAATGAAGTCCAAAGGACATGCTGACCAACCGGCTGACGAGCATCCTCGGCATGGGACTCGGGTCGACGCTCGCGATTGCGATCCTGTCCAACTCGGCGCTGCTGTTCGGCCCCGCCAATGTCGATCCCGTGATTCCCGGGAGCATCGCACTTGAGGCGGCGATCCCCTTTGGCAAATGGGGGCTGATCCTGGCGCTGCTCGGTATGTTTTTCGCCGTTGCTGGAGCGGCGGTCGAGACCTGCCTCGCCAATGCTTATTCCATCGCGCAATTCTTCGGCTGGCGCTGGGGCCGGCACAAGAAACCGTGGGAAGCGCCACGCTTCACGATCACGTGGATCCTGCTGTTCGTTGCTGCGCTGGCCATCGTCCTCAGCGGAATCGACGTGATGACGCTGGTCGAGTTCGCCATATTGTTTTCGATCCTCGTGCTGCCCCTCACCTATCTTCCGCTGCTGGTCCTCTCCGGCGACCGGAAGCTGATGCGCGAGTATGCGAACGGCCGGTTCGCCAAGACGCTCGGCTGGTTCTATTTCGCCGTGGTCACCATCGCCGCGCTTGCGGCCCTTCCGCTCTACCTGCTGACTTCGGGAGGCAATGGATGAGGCCCGACGGCCCGATAAAGCTGGTCAGCGAGCTGCTCGATCTCCCGCTGCTCGACAAGGACGGCAAATATTGCGGGATCGTCGACGACGTCGAGTTTACCGGCGCTCCAGGCAAGCCGCTGAAGGTAAACGCCCTGCTGGTCGGCCCCGGGGCGTACAGCGGACGCCTCCCAGGCTGGGCGATGAAGCTGGTCAGCGTCATCGTCGGGGACCATGTCGCTCGCGTGCCGTTCAATAAGATCGAAACGATAGGCGCCGCAGTGCGCCTCAAATATGCCGCGAGAGAACTCGGCCTCGACAGGAGCGAAGTGAAAGCTGGCCAATGGATTCCGCGGAAAGGAGCATATTGATGCGGCTGTCCGACCTGCGCGACAAAGAGGTGCGGACCACAGATGGCGACCGGCTCGGTCGAAGTCCACGAGGTGCATTGCGAGGGTGGCCGGGTAACTGGCCTGATGTGCGGGCCCGCCAGCCTGATCGAGCGCTGGACCGCGTCGCGGAGGGGAAGGCAAATCGCGTGGGAGGAGGTCCGCCGCGTCGATCGTGAACTCAGTCATTGTCGGGCGAAGCGAAACCGACCGGACCCGGTAGCGTTTGCGCACCGATGACTAATCCTGCTCAGCGGATCCTGTGGCCGAGATGGGCCACCTGGACGCTCCTTCTGGTTCTTGTCACGAGCCTGGTCACGGTCGCCGCGACGATCAACGACATCTGGTGAGCTGCTAACCCGTGCGCGTGTAGAGGAAGGCCGCGATGTCGCGCGCGTCGCCCTTGCCGACGCCGAGGTCGGGCATTGCGGTGCCGGGACTGACCGCCTGCGGGTTGCGAATCCATAGTTCGAGATTGTCGGGAGAATTGTTGAGCTTGCCGGCAATCATCTCGCGGACAGCGATCCCGTCGAGTGACGGCCCGACCACGCCGCTCGCCTTGCGTACGTGCGCCAGGCGATGACAGCCCCCGCAGCCGTATTGGATGAACATCGCTTCGCCTCTCGACGGATCGCCTCCGACGCTTGCAGCCGCATGCGCCCTGAGGTCGCGGCGATCGTCGACGTCGTTGATGACGAACCCCGCGACGAAGGCGGTGGCCGCCAGGCCGACCATCACCGCCGCACCTTTGCTAGCGGACATGTATGGCATGACCGCCCTCGCTGTTCAGCCATCGGTATAGAAGCCACAAGGCTGCCGCGCCGTGGACTAGGCCCCCCGGGATCCACATGACCAGGCCGGCGAGCTGCTGGTCGGTCGTCGGATCGAGGCCGATGCCTGACATGCCCATCACCGCGTATGCGGCGTACCAGGGGCTTTGGGACAGGGCCATCAACGCGCCAAGAGCGCCTTCGACGAGCGACGTCAGGAACAGGCACGCGGCCGAAAGCAGGTAGCCGCCGCGCCTCGGATTCAGCATCGCCGACCAGAACAGCAGCGAGGCGATGATGAAGCTCATATGCTGAGCGATGTGCCAGCCGCGGCTGTCGAGCGCTCGGTCGAACAGCGCTGGGGCGTGCCACGCCCACATGACCATAGCCTGGATAACGGTCGCCGTGACCGGCTCGGTCAGTTGCCGCCACAGCGAGGCGAGCGGCGCTTTCCACCCCCCGCCGAGCCACCCGCGAATTGGCGCGGGAAGGCCCCAGGCGAGAATCCCACCCGACCTTGACGCGGCGAGGAGAAAGGTCGCCACCAGCATGATCAATTCATGCTCGATCATATGCATGGTGAAGCTGCGCTCACCCGCTTCATGAAGGGGGGAAACCAGCGACAAGGTGAGTACGGCCCAGCCACTGAGGAACATCCACGGCGCGCGAGGTCCACCCGTGGCGCGGCGTCCGAGGCGTTCGCGGCCGACCAGGATGACGATAAGCAACAGTGCCAGCGGCACGATTACCCAAGGGTCGAGCGTCCAGCCGGAATGTTCCCCGTGTCCACCGCCATGAGCCGACGCAGCCGATGCGTTGGCGAGGAATACGAGCAAGAGGATCGTCCGGATCATTGGAAGCACGGAGGGATCACCACAGCGGCGACCATCGGCAGGATCATGGCAAGGATGAATAGCGCCGACGTGCCGATGGAAATGGCCGCGACCACCTTGCGCGCCGGAGCTTCGAAGTCGCTGCTGAAGACCGGCCATGACAGGAAGGCGCCGCCCGCCGCTGCGGCGACCGCGAGCGTCGACACGATCAGCAAGGGGCCCGGGCTGATTGCGGCACAATCGTCGAAGATGCCGTCCGAGCCGTACTGATGGGCGATGCCCAGCGCGATCAGCCCGACCATCAGCCCGGCCCATGGCCTCAACAGGTCGGCAACTTCGCTCGACCGCTTCATCGGAACAGCCTCGGAACCCAGTAGATGAGCGCGTAAATCGGGATCCAGCTCAGCCAGACGAACCGCCAGTAAAGCGCATTTTCGTCGGTATCGACCAGGCGCCGGGGCGTTTCGCCATGCGGCGTGCGCATCAACAGCCATAACACGACGGTGTCCCCGAAATCCGTCGCGACATGGGTCGTGTGCAGCAGGAGCAGCGCCCAAATGATCGAGCCGTACGCGTTCGAGTACCACATTACGTTGAGCGAATTGAATTCGAAGCCACGGATCAGGAGCAGAAGTGCGCCGATTGCGACCATGACCGGCATGAGGCGACGGACGGCACCTACATCCTCAGCTTCACCGGCCTTTTTGATCATCGCATTGGGAATCTCGCTCATCAGAAGAATGATCGTGAATAGCGTGCCGGCGACTAGCCCAGGCGGCAGCAAGGGTTGCGGCGCCCAATGCTGCTCGTGGCTCATGAGGAAGAAGTAAGCGGCGATGGTGAGTGCGAAGGCCGTGCCTTCGATCACCATGAACCCGACGACTCCCCACCATGTCAGGCTGCGGTAGCTGAAGGCGTGATCCGGCAGCTCGGACAGGTCCTGCGTGAAGCTCGGCGGCGGAGTCATGTGATCTGAGGCTCCGCATAGGGTCCCGGAGTTTTTGGCCAGAACCATGCGACGAGCGCCGCGGCGATGGGTAGGATACCGAAGATCAGCGCCCACGGGCTGAACACCGACGCGATGAACATGATAGCGGTGGCGACGGCGGCGATGAAGGGCCAGATGCTCGGAATCGCGCTCGGCTCTCGAACATCCGGCGCCGCAGATATGACGCTGGTCAGCAGCAGCTCGCGATCGTCGACACGGAGGCCATGGACGACGGGCATGCCCTCGGAATCCCACAGCGGAGTGCGGCTATCGACCGCAGGAATATGGGCGAAGTTGTACCACGGTGGCGGCGAGGCCGTCGCCCATTCGAGCGAGGGCGCATCCCACGGATTCGGGCCCGCGGACCGTCCCGCCCAAAACGACCACACCATGTTCATGACGAACAGGAGCACGGCAATCGCAACGACCGCGGAGCCGATGGACGACAGGAGGTTGGGAAGCTCGAGGCCCATGCCCGCGGGATAGGTATAGACCCGCCGCGGCATACCCATCAGCCCGGCGAAGTGCATCGGGAAGAATGCCAACTGAAATCCGAGAAAGATGGTCCAGAATCCAATCTTGCCGAGCCGGTCGGACATCAGGCGCCCGGTGAACTTCGGATACCAGTAAGTGATCGCTCCGAGCAGCGGGAATACGGCGCCGCCGATCAGGACATAATGGAAGTGCGCGACGATGAAGTAGGTATCGTGAACCTGCAGGTCGAGCGGCACAGCGGCAATGATCACCCCGGACAGTCCGCCGATGACGAAGGTGATGATGAAACCGATGACGTACAGCATCGGCACCTGCAGTCGCGGGCGGCCGTCCCACATCGTCGCGATCCAGCAGAAAATCTGGAGACCCGTCGGGATCGACACGGCCATGCTTGCGGCGGTGTAGAAGCTGTAACCGACGCGCGGCAGCCCGGTCGCGAACATGTGGTGCACCCACAGGCCGAAGGCCAGGATACCGGTGCCGACAAGTGACAGGACGACGATCGGATAGCCGAAGATCGAGCGGCGCGAGAAAGTCGCGACGATCTCACTGACGAATCCCGTCGCGGGAAGGAAGATGATGTAAACCTCGGGATGGCCGAAGAACCAGAAGAGGTGCTGCCACAGCAGCGGGTCGCCGTGCTCGACGGGGTTGAAGAACTGGGTCCCGACCAGCCGGTCGGACAGCAGCAATGCCGATGTCAACGCGACGGCTGGCATCGAGAAGATCACCATCAGCGAGGTGACCAAAGTCGCCCAGACGAAGATCGGCATCCGCGCCAGGGTCATGCCCGGCGCGCGCTGCTTCAGGATGGTTGCGACGAGGGTCACGGCGACTGCGAGCGCAGCGACTTCGGTGAAGGTGATCGTCTGCGCCCAGACGTCGGAACGCTTGCCGATGCCAAATTCGGGCCCGGCCAGCGGCAAGTAGGTGAACCAGCCGGCGTCCGGGCCCGAAGCGGAGGAAATGCGCGCTCCACAGGAACAGGCCGCCGAACAGTACATGTAGTAGCTGAAGGCGGTGAGCCGCGGGAAAGCCATCGCCCGGGTCCCGACCATAATCGGCGTCAGATAGATCTGCACGCCCTGCATCACCGGCACAGCAAACAGGAACATCATCGTCGTGCCGTGCATGGTGAAGATCTCGTTGAAGAGCCCGGGGCCCATCACGTCGTTGTCCGGGAACATCAGCTGCAATCGCATATGCAGCGCGAGCAGGCCGCCGGCCGCGAGGAACAAGAGCGCGGTGACGATGTAGCGGCGGCCAATCTCCTTGTGGTCGACCGTTGCTAGCCAGCCGATTAGCCCGTCGGGGCGGGCCCATGTGGCTTCGAGCCTGCGAGCGAGCTCGGCACCCGTGAGGTCCGGCCCATCGCGGAGCACCCGCTGGTTCTTGCGAGGGCGCTTCATTTCAGTCTCTCGAGATAAGCGACGACTGCATGCAGCTCGTCGGGCCCGAGGCCGATCGTCGGCATTTGGTTGCCCGGCTTCTGCGACTGCGGATCCGCGACCCAGCCATAGAGGTTGCCGCGGTTCATGGGCAGCGTTCCCGCGGCGATCGTCCGGCGGCTCGCGAAATGCGTGAGGTCCGGCCCGACCTGGCCGCTTGCCGGAGTGCCGGCGATATTGTGGCAGCTGCTGCACTCGCGCGTCGTGACGTAACGATAGCCGGCGAGCTCGAGCGGAGAAGCCGGGGCGAACGCCGGACGCCTTTGTCGGTCGAGCCAACGGGCGAAGTCCGCCTTGCTTTCGACGGTCACTACCATTGCCATGTTCGCGTGCTGCATCCCGCAGAATTCAGCGCACTGGCCGCGGTAAAGTCCGGTCTTGGTCGGAAGTAACTGGATGTCGGTCGTTCGCCCAGGAATGAGGTCCTGCTTGCCAGCGAGGTTGGGCACCCAGAAGCTGTGGATGACGTCGCGAGACTGCAGCTGCACTTCCGCTTCCACCCCGACGGGCAAATGGATCTCGTTGGCGGTATGGACGATCTGGGAGACGTCCGGGTTTATGTAAATCACGTCCCACCACCATTGGTTCGCGATGACCTTTACGGTCAGCTGCGGGTGGTCTGCGCGCGCCGCGGCCGAGCGGTCCTCGAGGAAGCTTGCGAACGTCAGCCCAACGAGCCCGATCGCGATCAACGCCGCCCAGCCCACGAGCGCTGATCGCACCAGCGTTGAGCTTGCGTGATGCGATTTGCGATCGACCGTCAGCGCGGCATTGCGGCGTCTCGTGAGGGCGCCGGCGAGGGCGGCGAGGACGAGCAAATACATGACCGCGCAGACTGCAAGGAAGATCGTGAGCAGGCGGATGAAGCCGGCGCCGTCCGCGCCCTGGCCGCCAAGGCTCGTCTGCATTCCGGAGCATCCGCCAAGGCCGAACAGAAGCAACCCGAGAATTCGCCCCCGCGCCATCATTGCTGCGCCGATTCCGATGATTCGACCCGCTCGCGCCTGGTCTGGGTCTGCGGCGGCGTGTTGCTTAGCTCGTCGGCGCGCGCGCTGACCGCGTCCTGGGCTCTTGGCCTGAGAGGGTGCGAACGTAAGCAGCGAGCTGCCAGATCTGCTGGTTGGTGAGCTTGCCGCGCCAGGCCGGCATCCCGTTCGGCCGCCCGTCTGCGATTGTCGCCGCGATCTGGTCGATCCGGCCACCGTAACGCCACTGCGCGTCCATCAGCGCCGGGCCCATTCCGCCACCGCCGTGCGAATGGCAGCCGACGCAATTCATTTGATTGTACAGCTGCTGGCCCTGCGCGATCGCGAAGGCGTTGCGCCCATAGGCCGCGAGACGCGGGTCCAGTGGCGCAGGACCCGGGTTTCCAGGGAAGATCGTATCTGGGCTGGAGCCGTTCCCCGGAATGGTTTCGGCGAGCGGCTTGCCGCGGGAGTCGCGCGAATCTCGGTCGCAGCCGGCAAGCAGCGCGAGCGCGGCGCCGAAGGCAAGCCTATTTCGGAAGCGCGAAGACATAGACCATTCCGCCCGCCGAAACGCGCTTCGGCAGGTCCTTCACGGCATTGTTGAATCCGAGAGCTCCGGTCGGGTCGCGAGCATCGAGGTTCGCCGAGACGATCGCACCGGCCCAGCCGCCAACTCCGGAGGGTACGGCGATATATTGGCGGTGGTCGGGCCCGCGATAGCTGATGGGCTGGCCGATGATCCCGCTGCCGGTCTTGAACTGCCACAGAAGCTTGCCGGTGCGCGCGTCGATCGCTTTGAACCAGCCATCCATCGTCCCGTAGAAAACGAGCCCGCCCGCGGTCGCCAGCGCCGGGCTCCACAGCGGCAGATCTTCCTTGATCTCGAACACTGCGCGCTGGGCAACCGGATCCCAGGCGGTCAACACGCCCCGGTTGCCGCCGGGACCGGGATACATCTTGACGTCGGCGCCGACGAACGGCGTACCGGGAATATAGTTGGCATTGGTGACGCCCATGTCCTGGCAGAGGTTCAGGTGCGGGATGTAGATCAGGCCCGTGACGGGACTGAACGCCGACGGATTCCAGTCTTTCGCGCCAGGCGATGCCGGGCAGATATTGCGCACGGCGCGACCCGGCACTGGCTCCATCCCGCCGACGGGGATCAAGCGGCCGGTCTTCAGGTCGACTCCCTTGTAGACGTTGACGTAGCCGTACGGCTTCGCCGACAGGACCCGCCCGGTGCGCCGGTCTTGAACGTAGAAATAGCCGTTGCGGCTCGGCCGGATCAGCGCCGGGATTCGCCGGCCGTTACCGACCGGATAATCGACCAGCACGATCTCGTTGATGTCGTCATGGTCGTACAGGTCGTGCGGCGTGCTCTGGTAGAACCAGCGCGCCTGACCGGTGTTGACGTCGCGAGCAAAGACGCCGGCCGTCCATTTATTGTCACCGGGCCGCTGCTCCTGATTCCAGGGCCCGGGATTGGACGTCCCATAAAAGATCGTCTTGAGCTGGGGATCGTAGCTGATCCAGCCCCAGACGGTCCCTCCGCCAATCTTCCAGTTTTCCGGCGGCCAGCTGGTGACTCCCAGGTCGCGGCCCTGGTCCTGGGCGTAAGGTGCCCGATAGCCGGGCCCAATCAGCGCATCCCGATCGGGCCCCGTGCTGTATGCCTTCCACACGACCTTGCCGCTGTCAGCGTCGAGAGCGGCAAGCCACCCGCGGACGCCCATTTCTCCGCCCGAATTGCCGACCAGAACTTTCCCCTCGGCGACGAGCGGCGCCATGGTGATGGTCTCACCCTTCTGGATGTCGCCGAGCTTAGTCCGCCACACTTCCTTCCCGCTACTGGCATCGACCGCGACGGTGTTGCCGTCGAGAAGGTTCAGGAACAGCTTCCCGTTCCAATAGGAGGCGCCGCGATTGACGGGACCGCAACAAGCGACGCCTTTCGCGGCAGCCGCAGGGTTGGGCTTGTATACCCACTTCGCCGGCGCTCCGGGTTTCGTAAGGTCGAGCGCGAAAACATTGTTCGGCCACGGGGCCACGACGTACATGGTGTTGTTGACCACGAGCGGAGGGGCTTCGAATCCTTCGGTGGTACCGGTCGAGAAGGTGAAATCGACCTTCAGCGCGGCGATGTTGGCCGGCGTGATTTCGTTGAGGCCGCTAAACCGGGTGGCGGCGTAGTCCTTGGCCGGCATCGTCCAATTGCCATCGTCGTGCGGAGAGGCGGCCGCTGCGGGAATAGCCTTGGCCAGGTTCACTTGGGTTGAAAAGGCATCGGGAACCGGCGCGCGTCCCCTGATAGTCCAGATCGACGCTGCAACGATCGCAATGACGATCACGATCGCGATCAATCCGATGAGGATTCGCCGCATTGAAACTCCCACTACGCGAATAACCCGCAGCGCGTTAGAAACCACGAAGCTCACAAAATTTCCTCCCGCTGAGGGAGTTCCAGAATTTAATCTGTGATAAGCGCATCCAAGGGATGCGACCTGGGATAAAAGGCCAACTCTTCGAACTCGATCGAACCGTTTTTAGAGTCAAAGCTCTTCGATCGTTGAAGAATTCATCTCGGGTATTCAGCTAGTTGAACAACTAGTTAGAATCACGGCCCCTGCAATGCGATCCGACCGCCGCGGCGCCCGTCCCTTGCTGCTTCGGCCGGGCCGCTCGACGCGCATGAAATCGAAGACGGTCAGCCCGCCCGCGCAATGGACGTGGTGCGTCCCGTCGAGCTTCGGGAAGAAGCTCGGCCGGACTTCTTTCAGCAAGGTCTCGCGATAGGTGTCAGGCGTGAGCTCGTCGATCCGATAGACTGCCGATCCCGCGCCGTAGAAGGTGAAGCCCGGCCTCTGCGCCACCCGGCACGGCCTGCCGCCCTTGTCTCTGACGAAGCCGCCGTTGCGGCCCTTGCCGGCGTCCATGACGATCGGGTTCTGAGCGTGCGGCCTCCAGTCGCCGAGCGGATCGTCGGCATAATAAGCGTGCAACTCGGCGTTGTTGAGCGCCGGGCCCTGGCCCTGGATGGTCGTCAGCATCCACCAGCGCAAGTCATGCTCGAAGAGCGATTGTATCCACCGCGGGCACGTCGGCGAGAAGCGTCTTCACCTCCGACCAGCCGGTCGGGAAGCTCGTGCTCCTGTATAGCTTCACCGACCGGCCGCCCCCGCCCTCCGGCACCATGTAGACCTCGCCCTTGTGCTGGAACAGGAAGGGGAAGGACAAATGGTAGGGCTGTTCCAGGACCACGCCGATCCGCTCGGCCGTGTCGCGTTCGAGCCGGTAGGCGGCAATCACGCCCTTGCGCGTGTCGAACGGAAACTCCTCGACGAACAAATAGTCGATGCCGTCGACGGTGATGGTGAATGGGTCCGCAAGGAACGCATTCGGCGGATTTGAAATGATGTTCGCCTGATCGAATCTGCATTCCGACCAGGTCTGCCGCGCGAACGCCACTTGCCAGTTGAATTCCCTGCGCCGCGCGCGCCGAAGAACTTTACCCGCGCTTCGATACGCTGTTCGCACCGCGTAGGTGAGCATGTCGCTCGCCTTGGACGGACACGTGGTCGCGGGCATGTCCGCGACGGCTTCGACATTTCCGCACGCCAGGCGCTCCAACGTCAGCCGCAGATACTGAAAAGCGCGGGCCTAAATCGCAATGACGTTCCACGAGTAAAGCAGCGCCGTCGCAATGCTACCCCTGAACAGGACATCCGGCCGCTCGCGCGGGCGGCGAAGCCGCACGATGGAGAATGGCGTTTCCGGCCGGCCGCCGATCACTTCGGCGAAGCCGTCTCCCCGCGCTCCTGCTACAATGGAAATGATTCCGTCCTTCGCGGCGTCAAGGAGCGCAGAGTCGGGGATCGCACGCCCGCAGCGAACGATCGCATCCAGCTTCAGTCGCGCCACCTGATTGACGTCGCCGCCGTCGATCGTTTGCGCGGCACAATCCCAGATCGGGCTAAGAGCTGCATAGGAGCGGTATTCATTCCCGCGGCAGAGGAACTTCGTCTCCAGCTGAAGCAGCTTGTCGAGAGGGGTGCTGCGCGGCGGCGCGCAGACGATCAGCGTGGCAAGCTCGATCCCCGGGTGAGCCCTCGCCCAATCCGCCAGATCGCGCACCCACTTGGGAGCCTCGAGCCCGTCGACCAGCAAGCCGATGCGATATTTAGGCTGGGGCATAGACCTCACGTTGTGCGGCCTGGCGGATCACAGCACGATAGATCGCAGCGGTATTGTCGGCGATCTGTTGCCAGTCGAACGCGGAGAACATGTCCGGCGTCACGGAATAGGTTTCCGTCGGCGCGTCGATTGCGCGGCTAAGGGCGTCGACGTCCCCGGACGCAAAATAATGCGCGTCCGGCAGGCCGAGGTCGCGATTGCCGGGAATGTCGCTCAGCAGCAGCGGGCAACCGACCGATCCCGCCTCCAGCGCGCAGATCGGCAACCCCTCATGAAGCGAGGGAAGCACGAAGAGCGCGGCATTCCTGTAAAAATGGGCCAGCACCTCGCGAGGCTGCAGCCCCGCAAACACGACCTGTCCGTCGCCCGACCTCATGAGCTTTGCGGCGAACTCCGCCCCGTGCTGCGCGGCGCCGACGATCACCAGCTTGCGCGTGGTTGCGCTCCGGCGAAATGCATCGATGAGAAGGTCGAAACCCTTCCCCGGCTCGATGCGGCCGACGGCGAGGAGGAAATTACCGCGTTCGAGCCCGAATTGCTTCAGCAGCTGCGTCTCATTGCCTTCAGCACGCAGCGGCGGCGCGCCATTCGGGACGAAGGTGATCCTTTCCGCTCGGCGCTGATACTTTTGCTGGAGGCGCTTCGTGAGCGTCGGCGCGACGCAAATGACTGCGTCTGCGCTGTTGATTCCGAACCGTTCGCCGAGCCGTAGGATGATGCGCGCAACCGGACCCCATTTCGCGCGCTGATAATCGGCGCCGTGGATCGTCAGGATGACTTTCATCCCCAACAGCCTGGCCAACGGCGCCATCAGTCCGGACGCCACCGCATGGATGTGCACCGCCTTCGCGCCGATCCGGCGCGCGTAGAGAATGCCAAGGAAGCTCGACACGAGCGTCTCGATGCTCTGCCTGCGCGGCGACGGGAGCGGCACCACTTTGATGCCGCGAAACGTCCGCTCTTCCGCGCCGATATATGGCTTGCGGCCAAGCGCGACGATGCGCGCGTGGGGCATGTTCCGAGCGACGCGCGGCAGCAGCTCTTCGCAATGCAATTCGACGCCGCCCATCACGCCGGGGATGCCGCGCATGCCGAGCACGCACAGGAGCGAACGCTCGCCGGCAAGCGTGCCGTCACGCGGCATGTTGCCGGACCTCCGTCGAGCACCGGTTCGACCTGGCGTCGCGCAGCCATGCCTGGAACATGAGGATCGACCAGATGGTGCTCGAAGCGTTGCGCCGCCCCGCGAGATTGTCCTGCCAGCGCGCCTGGATGCGCTTGGAATCGAAATAGCCCTCCTGCCGCATCCGCGAAGGATTCAGTAGGTCTTCCGCCCAGTCGCGGAGGTCGCCCCTGAGCCATTCGCTCATGGGGAGTGAGAAGCCCGACTTCGGCCGTTCGAAAAGCTCGGCGGGCAAATGGCGGCCGAGGAGTTGCTTGACGATCCATTTGCCGCTGTTTCCGCGCAGCTTCATCGACATCGGAATCCGCGCGGCGACCTCCGCAACCCGGTGGTCGAGGAACGGAACCCGCAATTCGAGACTGACGGCCATCGACGCGCGATCGACTTTGCAGAGGATGTCGTCGGGCAGGTAGGCGAGCGCGTCACAATAGCTCATCCGGGTCGCATTCGAAGCCGCGAAGCCCGGGTCCATCGGGAACGCTGGCAGGGGACCGGCCGGGTTCACGAGGGGCGATTCCTCGAGCGCCCATTGTTGCAGATAACTGCAATAGAGATCCTCGAAGGTGCGGACGGACGCCCCCACTCTCAGGCCCTTGTAGACCTTTCCCGACAGAGGATTCCGGCGCGAGCTGTTCATCAGCGCGTCGATGCCGGTCCAGAATTTGAAGGGAATGAAGCTTGCGGCCGCGGCTCCGGCGCGACGCGCGCCGGCCGGAATGCGTTGAAGGTTCTTCCACATCGCCAGCGCCTGCCAATGGCGGCGATAGCCGGAGAACAACTCGTCTCCCCCGTCGCCGCTGAGGACGACCTTCACCTGCTGGCGGGCGAAGCGACTGACGAGGAACGTGGGGATGGCCGAGGAGTCGCCGAACGGCTCGTCGAACATGGCGGGCAGGAGCGGAATGACCTCGGCCGCTTCCCTCGCCGTGACGCGTTGCTCGTGATGAACCGTGCCGAGGTGGCGGGCCACGCGCGCGCGCATATTCGGCCTCGTCGAAATGCGCGTCGTCGAACCCGATCGTGAAGCTGCGCACCGGGCACGCTCGAATATTTCTGATAGAGCGCGACGACGGTCGAGCTGTCGATCCCGCCCGACAGGAATGCGCCGACGGGAACATCCGCCATCGACTGCCCCGCGACCGAGCGGCCCAACGCTTGTTCGAGCTCGGCGATTGCCGCTTGCTCGTCGGTGATCGGATGCGCGGCGCCTTGCGCGAGGACGTCGCCGTAGGACCAGTAGCGGCGCATGCGGAGCGAGCCCGTGGCGCTCGTCTTCCGCGGGCGGTTCGTCGAGCGGCGCGTCGGCCGCCCCTGCGCCGACTTCGAGGATGCAGCCCGGCATCAGCTTGAACAGGCGGCGGTAGATGGACAGCGGCGCCGGGACATAGGTGCGCGACGCGTAAGCTGTGAGGGATTGCGGGCTGATCTCGTTGTCGAAGCCGCGGGTGCGCGGTGAGTGCCTTCAGCTCGGAGCCGAACAGGAAGTCGCCGCCGACCCAGCCGTAGTAAATCGGCTTTTCGCCGAAGCGGTCGCGGACGAGAAAGAGCTTGCGGTTCGCCCGGTCCCACAGGCCGAATGCGAACATTCCGACGGCGCGCTCGACCGCCGTATCGAGCCCCCAGGCGACGATCGCCTGAAGCAGGGTCTCGGTGTCGGAGTGGCCGCGCCATCCCGTCGTCGGGCCCTGTTGCGCCGCGTCGAGCTGCGCGCGAAGCTCGCGGTGGTTGTAGATTTCGCCGTTGTAGGTGATGACCCAGCGGCCATCGGAGGAGTGCATCGGCTGATGCCCGAGCGGCGAGAGGTCGACGATCGACAGCCGCCGATGCCCGAAGGCAATGCCGGCCTCGGCATCAACCCATGTCCCGCGGTCGTCGGGTCCGCGATGGGCCAACGGATCCACCAGCCGTTCGATGAGGCCGGGTGTGCCGGAGCGGCCAGCGATCAAACCTACAATTCCGCACATCAGGATCGAGCCCCGCAAGGATTGGCGTGACGATAGAGTGGATATGCAAAGATTCTTTCTTCGCCCTGCAATCAAACGCGCCGATGGCCTTGTCTTTTATTGGCACAGGAAATTCGTCGCGATTGATCCGCTGGCCAGGGACTGGCTCTGCTTCGTGGGATACCCCCGTGACGCGAGGCGAACGCAGTGCTTGGAAATGCAGACCTGGCTGGCCCCCCGCTTCCGAGCTGGTTCCTCCTGCCCGCGACCGGCATCTTCGCTGCGCTGACGCTTTACTTCATCATGCGAACGCGAGGTCGCGCGGCGCGCTTCCTGATGTTCGCTTTTTGGTTTCGGTACACGCTGAGCTCGCTTCACGAATTTACCTATCACGAGGCGATCCCCGGAATAAAATGGGTCGCTCTCGGATCGCTTCTGATCATCGGGACCGGAACCCTGTTGCTCGAGAAGCGCCGCTTCCTGTCCAGGGCTTTCTATCCCGTCGCCCTGATCTGCGGGTGCATGTTCGTCAGCGCGGTGATCAATCGAATGCCGATGAACGCGTTCGAGCCGATCACCCGCTTTGCGACCTTTGCGTTGATCGCGGTCGCATTGTGGCAGGCTCTCGAGACCGGGGGCTCGTCGGTTCTTCGGCGACTGCTCCTCGTTTTCATCCAGCCGCTTACCTATCAAGTCGCATCGATCGCGCTCGGCATCCCCAAATCGGGCGAGCTCGACGGTTCGCTGAGCTATATCGGCGGCTATTATCACGAGGAGCTTTTCTCGCTCATCGCCGCAACGGGTTTCTTCGTAGCAATATTTGCAGGCCAGATCGGAAAGCGTGTCCGCTTCGCGATTTGCCTGGTCGCGCTGCTCTCGATTTTCCTGGCGAATTACCGAACCACGATGCTGGGCATCCTGCCGATCGCGATGGTCGCGCTGTTCACCGCGCTGCCTCGCGCGTTCGAGCCAAGCCAGCGGTCGCTGGCGCGCCTGCTGATCGTCGTCTCCGGGCTGATGCTCTTGGGGGTCGGGGCGACGCTCCAGGCCGACCGCTTCTCGGACCTCTCCGCCATCTCGCACGGCACAAGCCTGATCAAGCCGCCCGAAACCTTTACCTGGGAAGAGCGCAAGGAGCTTTCCTCGCGGCCGTATATCTGGAGCAATTATATCTATGCCTATGCCGATGCGGCGCCGGTGCAGAAGCTGATCGGGTTCGGGCCGGATTCGTGGGAAGGCAAGATGCCCAACTACGCCCACAACACGCTGATCTCATTCCTTTACGAGCTGGGAATCGCCGGCGTGGCGGCGATCCTCATGCTGTGGGGAACGATGTTCTGGCTTGCCTGGACCACCGACGAACGTTCTCGCAACCTGCTGCTCGGAGGCCATTTGAGCTTCCTGGTCCTCAATCTTGCGACGATGGCGCACTGGCAGGTCGAGGGGAATATGCTGTACGGCTTGCTGTCGGGCTACACGATCGCCAAAGCGCGCCAGGCAAAGATCGCAGGCGCGCTGACCACGCGGGCAGCGAGCGAGCGAACGCTCAGCTGGCCACTCGCGGCTCCGCCGTTTCCAGCACCCGCTCGATAAGGTCCCAGTAGCGCGCGGCGATCGACGCCGCCGAATAATCGCCGGCGCGCTTGCGGCCCCCCGCGACCATTGCCGCGCGACGTGAACTCGTCGAAGGCGAGCTGCATCGCCCGCGCATAGCTGAGCGGGTCGCCGACGGGCGCAAGGATGCCGGCATCGGTGGCGGTTATGCCCGTCACCTCCTCCACGCTGCTCCCCGCCAGAATCTCTGCCGGGCCGTCGTGACAGTTGGTCGCCACGACGGGGACTCCAAGCGCGAGCGCTTCGACCAACGCGTTCGGAAATCCCTCGACGTTCGAGCTCAGTGCGAACAGGCTCGCACGAGCGAGCGCCGGATACGGATTGGGCAGCCACCCCGGCATCACGACGCGATCGGCGATGCCGAGCTGTGACGCGAATGTCTCCAGCGCCGCCCGCTCCGGCCCGTCGCCCGCGATCACCAGCCGGCAAGGCAGGTTCGATTTCGCAAACGCCTCGATCAGCATCCGATAGTTCTTGACGCTCACCAGCCTGCCCAGGGCGACGATGTAAGGCTCGTCGAGCCCGAACTCGCTGTCCTGGCGCGATGCGGCCTCGAGCGCGCCGAGATCGACCGGGTTGGGGATGACGTCGATGCGGCGCGCTCGCACGCGGGCGCCGCGCTCGAGCTTGTTCGCGACTCCGCCAGAGACCGCGATGACCCGGGTCGCGCGCGGGTAGATCGCGCGCATCATCATCTTCGTCGCAAGCTGTCGGGCCCGACCGCCGAGATGCGCCGGCGTGCTGGTCCGCTCGCTGATGATCCACGGTTTCCCGCGCTTCATCATCGCAATGCCGCTGACGAGATTGGCGCGGGTGAGAAAGCTGACCGTCGCGTCAGGCCGATAGTCACCAACAATCGCGTCGAGCGCCGAAATGCTCGACCGCATCCCTCCCTTGCAGTCGAGCTGAATGATCCTGAGCCATCCGGGAAGCTCGAAGGCGCGGGGGCCATCGTCGAGCAGCGCGAGCGCAATGTCGTATTGGCTAAGCCATTCCTTCGAATTGTCGAGGAGCGTCGCCATCACCCGTTCGGCGCCGCCGCCCGCCAGCGAGTTGATCACGAATAGGACCCGTCGCTTGCCCGACTGGGGCCGGGCGGAGCTCGCGAACGAATGGCGAAGCGCGTTCATGCGCAGCGCGCGTCGCCGAAATGGTCGCGAAACTTGCGCAAGTCGATCTGGCGCAGGTGATCGGCAAGCCGTGGCGGTAGCGACGCGACGGGAAGCGCGCGCTCCAGGTCGACGAAGATGGGTTCTCCGGTTCGTGCCTTGAGGATGATGTTTCCGAACTTCACGTCCTCGAGAACGAATCCGGCGGCATGGATGGAATTGAGGGCGGCGGCCACACCCTCGATGTGGCGGCTCGAAAGGACACTCGGCACGAGCTCCCGGCCGCTCCGAATGCGCTGCCTGTCGACCTCCCTGGTGTAGGAGCCGTCGATGTCGCGGTCGCGGATGTCTGCGCCCGCCTCTGCGAGCAGTTCCCGAACGACATCGCCCGGCACGAACGTGATTGTAATCGAGCCTTTTTGCCAGTCGACGTTCATCAGCTGCGGAACCGGACAGGCGCTGGATTCGAGGTGCAGCAGCGCCTCGAGCTCCTGCACGAAGCGGCCGCGATTGCGGAATTCCTTGCGCACGCCCAGCCGGCCGTTCAGGTCCACCAGAAGGACCGGACAGCCGCTGCGGTCCATGAACTTGTCGCGGCTGATCGTGGCGATTCCCGCTATGTCGCCAAAGCGCGATGCGATGGCGCCGTTCTGGTCGAAGTCGGCAATGACCAGCTCGCAATCCGCCTTCCGCAACGGGGCGAGGCGCCGGTCAAGCGCCGGATCGAGCTCTTCAACCGGCATGCCGACGCCGGGTCGGGGAAGTCGTCGGCCAAGCTCCGCCTCGAGCCGCCTCGATCGCTGCTCGATCCGCAAGCTCGACCGGCTCCAGCGGTAAATCCGTCGGGAGATTTCACAGGTCACGTAGGTGGCGAATTGAGTTAGCGGCCGCAGTGGAGCCTTCGCGACTTCAACCGGTTGCAAGCTGGCCGGCCGGGAAGTCCTCATCTTCCGCCTTCCCGTAAGAATAATAATCGAGCATGTAACTCGCCGACGTGTCCGCCTTCTTCGGGTCGAACTTCACCAGCACGGCGCCGATGATGTTCGCGCGTGCCGCCGCCAGCCGCTTCATTGCGGCGGTGATCGCGCCGCGGTGCGAGCGGTTCGCTTCCATCACCATCATCGTCCCGTCGACGATCGACGCGAGCCGCGGCGCATCGGCGAGGCCGAGGACCGGCGGGCAGTCGATGATGATCTGGTCGTATTCACCCTTAAGGTAGGTCAGCAATGCGCGGAATCCGGCGCCGCCGAGAAGCTCGGCCGGGCTCGGCGGCTTCGGGCCTGCCGGCATCGCGAACAGACCTTCGGTCTCCGTCGGATGAATGACCGCGCTCGCGGGCATCTGCTGCGTCAGCATGTTGCTGAGGCCCGGGATCTTCTGGAGGCCGAGCAGCTTGTGCACCGAGGGACGCCGCATGTCCGCGTCGATCAGGAGCACCTTGCGGCCGGCGGCGGCGGCATCGCGCGCCATTGCCAGGGCCGTCGTCGATTTGCCTTCGCCCGCCCGGCTGCTGGTGACGGCGAGCGTGCGCGGCGCGCCGTTTTCCGAGGACAGCTCTACCGAGGCTCGGACCGTCTGGTACGCTTCGGAAATATCCGACGAAAGGTCGATCAGCTGGACGAACGCGTCGGCACCCTTCAAGCGCGGGATCACGCCGAGGAGTGGAACGCCGAAGCGCTGCTCGACCTCGTCCGGATCCCTGACACCGTCGCGGAAGGTTTCGAGCGCTGCAACGGTAGCCAATGCAATGACCAGGCCGGCGAGCAGCGACAGGATGATGTTCACCTTCGGATTGGGGGAAATCGGCAGAAGCGGCGGCTCGGCGCGGTCGATGACCGAAATGTTGTTCGAGGTGACGCCCGCCTCGGCGCTGACTTCCTTGAAGCGCTGGAGAAGCCCGTTGTAGAGCTCGCGGTTGGTGTCGACCTCGCGCTTCAGGATGTTGTAGCGGATTCCGAGAGACTGTTCGGCCAGTGTGTCGCCCTTCAGGCCGTTGACCGTGCGCTCG
Organism: uncultured Alphaproteobacteria bacterium; assembly: GCA_963831215.1. GTDB lineage: Bacteria > Pseudomonadota > Alphaproteobacteria > Sphingomonadales > Sphingomonadaceae > Sphingomicrobium. Next base: position 283,921 of record CAWHPM010000012.1, read on the forward strand.
AGCTGCGATTCCTGTGCCTGCGCGGTCTGATACTGGTTGCGGATCGAGTTTCGGATGCCCGCCGCGAGCAAGTTCATCTGCTTGTCGAGCGCGTTCAGCGCGGCGAGTTCCTGCTGCACAACGGGGTGGCCCGGCATCCGGTGCTGAAGATCTTCCTGATACTGCGCCTCCAGCTCGGCCCGCTTCTGCGCGAGTTGCTGAATTGCGGGGTTGCTGAGGACGTCGGGCAGATTCATCAGGGGCGTCGAAGCTGCGAGCTGCCAGCGTCCCTGCGCCTGAATGCGCGTTGCGCGCGCCGCGGCGAGCGACTGGTTCAGCTCGATCAGGCTCGCGCTCGTGAGCGAATGCGGCGCGTTGTTGCTCGGGTCGCCCGGTGCGCCGCCCCCCGCACTCGGATCGACGATCCCGGCCGAACGCGCGTAATCGAGGAGGGCCCGCTCCGACTGCTCCAGCCGCGCCTTGGTGATCGTCAGCTGGTTCTGGAGGAAGTCCTTCGAATAGCTGGACGTGTCGTAATGGCGCTGCAGGTTGCCGGCGATGAGATTGTCGGCGTAGCTGTTGGCGATGGTCGCCGCGAGCCCCGGGTTGGCGCTGTCGAACTCGACCGGGACCACGCGCGAATTCCGCGGGAGCGACACGACGAGGTTGTCGCGCAGCGCCTGGATCACCTGTTCACGACGGATCGGATCCTTGGGCTTGACGCCCTGCGCCTCGAGGAATTTGTTGTTTCCGGCGAGGTTCAGGCCGTCGGCGACGCGCTCCGCGAGTGCCCTGCTTTTCAGGATGTCGATTTGGGTCTGGAGAAGTCGGTCGGTGTCCTGGCTCCCCGACGAGGCTGGCCGGTCCTCGGTCCCGAGGACCTTCACCGCCTGGTCCTCGATCTCGACGCTCGCCGACGCGCGGAAGGTCGGATGGACCAGAAACAGTGCGAGTACGCCCAACGCGAGCGTGACCGCGACGATCGCCATGACCAGCAGGCGGTGGCGCCAGATCGCCGACCAGATCTTGCGCAGGTCGAGCAATTCCGACGACGTCTCGGGCTCGTAAACAAATTCCGGACGGAGCATCATCGCGTCGCCGCGAACCATCGGCAGCGTCTGGCGGCGCCGGTCAAATCCCTCGAAACCGATATCGGTCACGCTCGCTCTCCCTTACAGGCCGGACAACGGCCGGAAAATGCTGAATACCGGCGCGGCATTGACGACGCCCTTCCAGAACTTCTTGGCGCCCGAGGAGCCGACGACGACCATGTCGTTGCCCTGGATCACCGGGTCCGCGGCCTCGCCGCGGCGAATGCTCGCGACATCGAACATCGCGCCCATCCGCTCTCCATTGACCGTCCGGAACACGACGACCTGCTTCAGGCTCGCGACGTCGGTCTCGCCCTTCGCCATCGAGATGACGCCAAGCAGCGTGGTCGGACCGCTCAGCGGGAAGACGCCCGGCTCGGCAACTTCGCCCTGCACGGAGACCTTTTGGGACACCGACGCCGCGACCGTGACCGTGACCTGCGGATTGCGCAGATATTTGGTCCCCAGCATCTCTTCGAGCTCGCTCGACAGTTCCGCCGGGGTCTTGCCCATCGCCTGCACCGTCCCGACAAGCGGGAGAGCGATCTGGCCGGACGCATCCACCTGGAGCGCCTTGGCCGAGAGTTCCGGCTCCTGATAAATGCTGACGTCGAGCGAATCCAAGGCACCGATGCGATATTCGCCAACCGTCTTGTTCGCGGTGGCGGTTGTTGCGGGAATGACGGAATAAGCCGCCGACCCGCTCGGAAGATGCGACGCCGCTGGCTTCGCCAGTGCGCTCGTGGCAATCATCGCCAAGAAAAACGCCGTCCCGACATACCTCATCTCAAGCACCTCATGGATTCACTGGCGTCAAACGGACTCTTGGATCGCTTATTTCGTTGGCGCTCTATTGGTTAACGACTATTGGATCGCCGGCTTTAACTTCACGTCGTCGATCCACACTTCCGGCGGATGCATATCACCGGGCCGTTCAAGAGCGAGCCTTTGGATCGCGCAGTCCTGATTTGGCACAATGAACCTGGCGCTGAATTCCCGCCATTTCGAGCTGATCGCCGGCTGTTCCGGCGAGATCTGACTTGCATCCGAAGCCGAGCAGCGAAGCCGCCAGCGGAGGGGCACCGATGCGCCCTCGCCGCTGCGCGCGCGGAAGGTCAGCGAATAAGCTCCAGGAGCCAGCATCAGGCGCTGGGAGACGACTCCGCCTGCCCGCGCGCCCGAGGAGATCCGCAGCGCCCGTCCGTTGCCCGGGAATTCCGGCGCCTGGGTCGCGATGGTCGCCACATCCTCGTCGCCGATGTCCCAGTCGCTCGGAACCTCGGCCCCGTTGCGCGAACTCACCGCCTCGAAGTTGCCGTTCGCGATCAAGCCGCCGCGGCGGACGGCGGCCCACAACATGCGCGCCTGCCCTGGGTCGTCGGCGGCGAGCAAGCGATCGAAGAGCGGCTGCGCCTCGTCGACCGACAGCGGCGCCGACCCGCAATTCAGCGCCGACGCGACTTCGGTCAGCTTCTCGACATAAGCCGGCGGCAATTGCGCCGCTGCCTTGACGAAGTTCGCTCTCCAGATCGGCCGTTCGGCCAGTGCCTGGGTGAGCGCGCGCGCGGTCGGTCCGTCGGGAGCGTCCTGCAGCAGCAGAGCAAGGGACGGCGCCAGGAACTGCTCCTGCTGGAACAGCGCTTCCGCGCGCTGCATCGTCTTTTCGGGTTCCCCCGTGCGCTTGCTGGCCTGCATCGCCCAAACCTGCGTGACGGGATCGCGCCAGCCGAGCGTCGTGGCGATCTGCATCAGCTCATTGCCGCGAGCGGCCGATCCGCCCAAGATTCGGACCACGCCCGCGGTGCGAACGGCGATCGCATCGATCGGCGAGAGTTGCAGCGCATCGAGCGCTTCCGCATCGGCCTGCTCAGGATGCGAAGCCCCGAGCGCGTCGGCCGCGAGCGCTTCATGCGCGGCCGTCGACCAGGCTGCCCAGTCGCGCGCGCTCGAATAATCGTCGGAAAGCATGTTCGAGGCAGAGGCGCCGGCCTGAAGGACGAACAATGCGGCGATTGCACATGCGCCGGCCCCGGCCAGCCGCGGAAAGGGAAGGCGCCGCCGCCACTCGACAGGCGCGACTTCCCTTCCGGGCGCGACCGCAATCGGAGTCGGAAGGAAGCAGGCGCAGAGGATTGCAAAGGTGCAGCTGATCGCCGGCATTCGCAGCGGATAGTCGACCAGCGAGAAGATCAGCACGAGCATGATTCCGAGCGCCGCCGCCAGGCCGAGCGAGGCGCGGTTGAAGTCGAAGCGCTTGCGCATCAGCTTGATCGCCGCGGTGGCGAAGATTGCGAAGAAGGCCAGCAGCAACGCGATCGCGGGGAGGCCTCCCTCGAGCACGATCTCGATGAAGTCGTTGTGCGCGTGGTTGAGGATCGCCGGCGAGATTCCCGAAAGGCTTTCGGCCGTCTGATAAACCGGCACGAAGCTTCCGAAGCCGGTGCCCGCGAGGCCGTAGTGATGAAGCGCCCACGAGACGTCGTCCCAATAATCGAAGCGCCCGTCGTGCAGCGAGGAGAAGCGCGCGACATTGCGATTGAAGCCGCCGACCCACGAAATGGTCGCGGCGACCGCTCCGAGCGCGAGCGTCGAGGGGACCGCGATGCGCAGGAAGGACTGGCGGAAAAACAGCAGCGCAAGCGATCCGACGAGCGCCAGCGGGAGGAGCGCAAGCGCCATGCGCGAAGTCGTCGCGATGACGACGACTCCGATGATCGTCAGCACGGCCAAAGTGCCGACGATGTAAGGGATTTTGGAATCGGCGCCCTGCATCCGCCGCGCGGCGAGAGCGGCGACGACCGGCATCGCGAGCAACAGGAAGACCGCATTGTGGTTGCGGTTGACGAACAGGCCGATCGGATAGCCGAGATGCGACGATGGGTAGGGCGTCATCGATCCGCCCGTCGCGAGCTGGGCGATCCCCAGGACCGCGTTCACGAGGGCGAAGGCGCCGACGATCAACAACAGCTTGCCGCGCTCGGCCGAGTGAAGGCGAAGGCACGCGGCGAAGATCACGCATGCGGGGATCAGGCTCAGAACCGCCCTCACCGTCCCCTCGATATCGAGCGTCAGCGGCCGCCAGATATTGAGGCCAAGGCTGGCGTCGATTTGCGCCGGGAGCTCGCGCCCCGGCAAAGCCTGCCAAACGCTCGGCGGCAGCGGCACGAGCTGAAGTAGCGGCAGGATGAGGATCGCGGCCATCAGCGCCATCGCCCAGCGTGCGATCGGCGTCAGCCGCTCCGGGCCGGGCTTCCACACCAGCACGCCGGCCACGCCGAGGGCCGCAAGGTCCAGGACCATCTCGAGCAACGGAAAGTTTCCGCCCGCGCCGCCGACCGCGAGCGCTAGTGCGAAGAGAGCGGCCGTCGCGATGAAAATGATATTCCGCTTCATGATTCCCCGATCCGGCGCGGCCTGCCCGGTGACGCTGGCAGAGCGGCGTTGAGATTTGGTGACCAGGGGGGACGCCTAACGCATTGAAGCGCGCGGGGCTGAACGACTTCTCGGGATTGTCCCGGTTTGAGGCATTCCAGGCGACGTCTTCGCAGGCCCGGAATTGGTCATTTCGGTAACTTCCATGCTCTATCTTCGGTCAACCGCCATGACGCAGAATCCGGAAACCATCGACGAGCCGGGGCCGCCGGCCTTCGCTCGGCAGCTGAAGCGGCAGACGCTCCGCTCCATCGTGTGGACGATGGGGCAGGTTGCCGGCGACCAGTTGTTCTCGTTCGCGGTGTTCGTGATGCTCGCGCGGCTGCTCGACAAGCCGGCGATCGGCACTTTCGCGATTGCCTTCGTCTTCATGGACATCGGCCGCAACTTCGCGACCGCGGGCGTGTCGCAGCGGGTCGCGCGCGCAAAGGATCTGTCCAGCCGCGACCTCGACACGATCTTCTGGACCAACATTTTCCTCGCGGCGGCTTATTCCGTGCTGATCCTCGCCCTGGCGCCGCTCGCCCAGCGCGCATTCGACGCGCCGCAACTCGCCGCCGTCCTCGCCTGGCTGACGATCCCGGTGATCCTCAGCGGCGCGGGCAACACGCACATGGCGCTTCGCTTGCGCGAGTTCGGGCACAAGACGCTTGCGGTCCGATCCGTGCTCGCCGGGCTGATCGGCGGCACGTGTGCGGTCGTCGCTGCCCTTCTCGGCGCGGGCATCTGGGCACTCGTGCTGCAGCGGATCGTGCGTGAGCTGGTTTGCACCGTCCTCGCCTGGTCCGCCTATCGCTGGCGGCCGGGCATCGCCTTCGATTTCGCGGAGGCGAGGCGCTATTTGAAGAACGGCATCGACCTTGGGCTCGCTCAGGTCGTCACCCTTCTTAGCCTCCGCGCGCAGGATCTCGGCGTCGCGCGCGTCATGGGCCCCGCGGCGCTGAGCTCCTATCGTGTCGCGTGGCGCTGCGCGGAGTTGATCGGACCGCAGATCGTCGGCCCGTTCGCAACCGTCGCGCTGCAGACTTTCTCGCGACTCCAGGATCATCGCGAGCAGCTGAAGGTCGCCTATCTGTCGATGCTTCAGCAATGCGCCATCGTGTCGGTCCCCGCTCTCGTCGGATACGCCGTCTCCGGACCGTGGCTGGTGCCCGCGCTGTTCGGCCCCCAATGGCGCGATGCCGGGATGATTGCGCCGATGCTGCTCCCGCTGGCGCTTCCCTTCGCGATCAACGGATTCGTGCTTGCGCTCCTTGCCGCACGCGGGCGGATAAGGTGGCAGCGCCATCTCGCGCTGCTCGATCTGGGGACGACGGTGCTGGTGACCGTCCTGACCGTTTCGCATGGGCTGAGGTGGCTTGCGCTCGCCTATAGCCTGAGGGCCCTCATGCTGGTTCCGCTCCAGATCCACCTCGTCGATCGGGTCGCGGGAATCGGGATTCGCGATCACATCCGCGCGCTGGCGAAGCCGGTCATCGGCGCGGCCGTCATGGGCGTCGCTGCCGCGATTCTCTTCTACGCGATCAATCCGACCAGCTTGCTGGTGATCACTCCGTTGTGCGGCGCCGCGGCGCTGCTTTACGCCGCGATCATCGCGGCAATCCTCCCGCAATATCGCAAGGCCGTGCAGCAGCTCGTCCGAGTTTGAAAAAAAGGCCCGCACGAAGCGGGCCCAAAGGAGCGTACTCTTCCTTGAAACGTCAGGCCGGGCTCACCGTTCGGTGGTGGTGGTCGTGATCGCGAGTCACCACGATCAGGCCGGCAACGAAAACCAACGGGATGAAGACCGCGGCTCCAGCCGGCGCTTCTCAACCATCACCGGCGGCGGAGCCACTTCCGGCGGCGGGATGATCTGGGCAACCTCGTCGACGACCGGAAACACCGGCCGACAGTCCTGCGGACGCACTTGCGCATTTGCTTGTGCGCCAAGCAGAACAAGTGAAGCTGACGCGAACAGTATCTTCTTCATACAATTGCTCCCTCGCACCAATTTGTACTTAATTTGCTGTTAACGCAAAAGACGGAAAAATTGCCGTGTGTGTCCCTCTCCGGGACATTTACTTGGCCTGGACGCCGCCCGCGAACTCGTTTTCCGTCTCCGCCCTCGAGCTGACCTCCGAGCTGATCTCGGCGAGCAGCGTGTTCAGCGTGCGCTGCCGCAGCTGCATCAGCCGGGCCTCGTTGAACGAACCCGCCGCAGCCATCGCGTTTCGATGACGCAGGCGGACGACCGCATCGTTGAAATAGGTCGGGCGCGACAGCACGTCGGCCGCCGACTGGTTCCACTCGAGATAAGCGTCGTCGAACACGATGCACATTTCCGCGCGGATCACGCTGGCCTGGTCGCGCGCTGCCGCGAAGCACCGCTCGCTCGCGTCCTCGGCATCGTCGGACCGGGTGTTGATCGCGCGGCGGACCTGCTTGCGAACGCCGGAATCGTCGAGGTCGACCGCCATGCCCGGGTCAAGATTGTTCGCCGCGGCTGACGCCGGCTGCAGCCGGAAGAGCGAGGTGCCGGGCAGCGTCGCGGCCGCGCCGACGAGCAGCAGGACGAAGGCCGCAAGCAAGGCCGCGCCCTTCGACGAGCTGTCCCACCGCAATTCGCGCGTCCGCCGGATCGAGCCGGTCAGCAGCGCCCGGCGGACCTTCGCCTTGCCACGGCTGCGAACATCGAGGTCGAGCCACGCATCGTAATTCGCGCGCTTCTGCGGGTCCTTGAGGATGTCGTACGAACGGTTGAGGAGCGCCGCATAACCCGCGGCGCGCTTCCTGTCGCACTCGTCCGTGAGGTCGGGATGATATTGCTTCATGAGCCACAAATAGGCGGCCCTGATCTGCTCGGCCGAAGCCGTCCGACTGACGCCAAAGAATTCATAATAGGTCGGACCGGACGTCATTCGTTCGCAACCCCCTGACAGCACGCGCGGGCGGGACGGCGGCCGCCGCCCGCGCGCAAGATGCCCAAGCTTGGTTGAAAAGCGCCTAAGCCTTGGGAAGATCGCATCCGCGCCCGAGGCGAACCTCGCCTGCCCCTCTCTCGAACGTGATCATCGTCGTGCCCGCCGGCGCCTCGATATCGCATTCGTCGATCTGGATGTCCGCGGGCCCCGTTTCCACCTCGACGATCATGGCCGGGCGAGTCATCCGCACGACGAGCTTGCGGATGTGCAGCGTCGGCCGCGGCCCGCTCGCCGATCCGTTCAGCCAAATGCCCGAGCAGGCGCTCGTGCCGCCGCGCTTGATCGCATCGCCCGTCGTCAAAGTCCCGACGTCGCCGCCGGACCAGAAACGGAAGTTGCGGCAATTGCCCGATGCCGACACGTCCGACATGAGCGCGAACGGCCTGACGTCGAAGCCCGCATCGGTATTGTCGTTGGCGGTCACTCGGCGGAACTGCGCGCCCGCGACACCGGCTTCGATCGTGATTCCATCCCCGTTCCAATAGCGGTTCGCGGGCGCTCGCCACTGGAAGCTGTCGAAGCTGCTGTCCTCGACCAGAACGGTCTTCGCCGCAGTGATGTTCAAGCCGAACGGCATGTTGACGCTGCCACTCTGCGGGCCGTCCGTCATCGCGCAGTGCGTATTGCGAACGACGACGACATCCGCGTGCGCGCGAATGCAGGAGTAGGTCACCAGCGCGCTGAGCCCCTCGACCGCGAAACGCCCGACGACCGCCGGGCGGCCGACGTAAATCACCCGATACAGAATCGCGGACGGTGGCCGGACCGATCGATGCGCTGGGAACCGAGCCGCGCAGGGTGAGGACGTCGCCGCTTCGCGCGACATAGATGGTCGCGGCGCCGTTTGTGCCGGGCCAGGTCACATCGCCGGTGAGCACAATTCCCTGTGCGTTGGGCTCCGAATCCGCGGTCAGGGCCGACAGCGCGAAAAAGATGCAGCCAGTCGAGATCATTGCGCCCGTCACGCAGCGCCAGGCTCAAAAGGCGTTCGGGTGAAGGATCACGCCGAACGTTGCGACGATGATCTTCAGATCCCGCCAGATCGTCCAGTTGCAAAGATATTCGAGGTCCGACTGAAGGCGGTTGGTGAGGTCGTGCCGACGAACCGTCGCGCCGCGAAAACCGCGGATCTGGGCGAGGCCGGTCATTCCGGGCTTTACCGCATGGCGATGGAAATAGCGCGCGTCGATCTTCCAGAACAGCGCGTCCTCGGCGGTCGAGCCGAGCGCGTGGGGACGCGGCCCGACGATGCTCATGTCACCGGCGATGACGTTGATCAGCTGCGGCAACTCGTCGATGCTGGTGCGGCGGAGGAACTTGCCGACCCGCGTCACCCTCTCGTCGCCTTTGCTCGCCGAGCGTGCTCCGGTCGGATCGGCGGAGGCATGGTCGAAGCTGCGAAACTTGAGCAGGTCGAACAGCCGGTTGTTGCGTCCGACCCGTTGCTGGCGAAACAGCACCGGACCGCCGCTTTCCGCCATGATCGCGATCGCGACCAGCAGCAGGATCGGCGAAAGTGCGGCGAGCGCCGGGAGCGCGATCGCGAGGTCGAGCACGCGTTTCAACAGGCGATCGCGGACGTTGAGGGGCCGAGCACTGACGAGCAGAGTCCGATGCCCGTGAAAATCGCCGAGTCCGATCGCCTCGAACTGGTCGAGCTCGGGCGTGACGATCTCAACGTCCACCGCCGCCGACTTCAGCGCATGCGACCATTTCGCACGGCGGTGCGCCGCGCACGCGACGACGACGGCGTCGCAGCCCTCGATCGACCGGGCTAGGCGATCAAGCAGCATCGGATCATCATCGTCCGGAGCGATGCCGAGCTGCCGCGCCGTGACCACGACCTCGCCGTCCGAAGCCGGAAGATGGACGCCGTCGAGGATGATGAGGCGATTGACGAACGTGCCCGCGTACTTGCGCCGGAAGTGCGCGCCCGCAAGCAGCCGACCCGACACGGCCGAGACGATCGCGAGGATCGTGCCTTCTGCAAAGATCGCGCGCGAGAACTGGTCGCTCGCCTTGGTGAAGAACAGAAGCGCGATCGCGACCGCAATCGCATAGCCCAGAGCTTCGGCAACCTTTACCGCACCGTGCGCCGGCCGCTGGAGGGCCCGGATCGAGTAAGCGCGGTTGTGGGCGGCGATTGCGGTGAAGGTCAGGATCACCACTGCCGCGGTTCGAATCGATTGCGCTTCGAACGGCGATCCGAGCCGGATCGCACCGGCGCCGAGAAAGGCGGCCGCGATCAGCGCGATGTCCGTCAGGAACAGCAATGAATAAAGAGTGATCCGCAGCTGTTCGGTCGATCGCGGAAATAGTCGTTCGGGAACGGCGGCAACAATCGGCTCGGCGATAGAGTCGCCGACCAGCAAAAATGCGGGTTTGTCTTGAACCCTGCTTCGAGCAATCGCGCCGGTCATGTGACCCCGTTAATAAATCGTCAACTACGATCCATATGCGCGGGGTTAGGAAGCTTGTAGACGCTCGCCATCGACTGTCCCGGATCGGCACATTCGAGGATATGGGGTGCTTGACTCGGAGCGGCCGTTAACGCGAAGGTTAATAATCTGTAAACGCGCATTCGTGGAGGGCGTCGTGATTATTAGAACTCTTGTTGCTTTGGCCGCGCTGTCGGCCGGTTCAGCCGCATCGGCTCAGTGGGTTCCGGGCTCCGAGATCGCCGGCCAGCAGGTGCAGGTGCAGACGAACGGCGTCATGAACACCGTCTATTTCGAGAACGGCGGAGTGGCTCGCATCAGCTCGCCGACGGGCGCGACCGTGGTCAACGCCAGTTGGACGGCCGATGCCGGCAAGCTGTGCCTGCAGACCTCGAACACCTTCGATTGCTATCCTTATCGGGCGCCCTTCACGGCCGGAATGCCGGTATCGCTCACCAGCGATTGCGGCGTGCTTTCGATGTGGACGGCACTGACGACCTACATCGCGCCGTTCGAGCGCGGCTGAATGTGCGCAAGCGCGGCTCCAACGGCCGCGCTTCGTCGCGCGAACATGTCTCGTGAATGGATGCGGTGGAGGACAGACGATTCCCGCTTCGGTGGCCTTGGCCTGGAATTCCCCGCGCCGTCCGGCGCATGAAACGGCGCGACTGCCCGTAAAGACCGATGCCGGCGTCACGGGAGGCGCGGCGACTCTCGAGATCATTCGCACCAGCGAAGGATTGGAGTTGCTTGGGCCGGAATGGAAGGACCTCTATCTCCGAAGCAAGCCTCGCAACCCGTTCCTCAGTCATGCCTGGACGCACGCATGCTGGCTGGCGCAGCAGCGACCCTCGGAGCCGTTCATCCTGACGCTTCGCGATGCGGGCAAGCTCATTGCGATTGCGCCGCTCTGCATCGAGAATCGACTAGGCCTTCGGGTGCTTCGTTTCATCGCCGATGATCGTTCGGACTATCTCGGCTTCCTCTGCGCTCCCGAGGTTGATGGGCTCGAGCAATCCATGCTCGATCGTCTGCTTGCCCTCGGCGGCGAGTGGGACATCGCTTTGCTCCGGCAACTCACCGATTCCTACACCGGCCTGCATCAAAGCCCGCTTCCGCCCGGGGTTCGATCGCAGCTGACCGAATGGATTCGCGCGCCTCATTGCAAGGCCGAAGGCGACTGGGAATCGTTCCACAAATCGGGACCGAGCTGGCTTCGCGAGATGCGCAAGCGAAGCCGGCGTTTCTCCCGCGACGGCCACAAGGCGGAATGCTTCCGCGGGCAGGAAGCGATCGCGCGGCTTGGCGAAGTCTCGAGGATCGAGGCGCATTCGTGGAAAGGCCGCGAACAATCCACGCGCCTTCAACCCGGACCCGGCCGCGAGCTGCTCGAGCGCGCCTTCGAGATCCTTGGCTCGCGCGGCGAGATGGAATTGTGGCTGGCGTTCGTCGACGAGCATGCGGTCGCGTTCCAGATCGATTTCGTCATGGACGACCGCGTGTGGCACTATCAATGCGCCTATGACGAGCGGTTCGGTCACACGCGCGCGGGCTCAATCCTGACCTATCAGGCGCTGCAAAGCGCGTGGGAGCGGGGAGTTCGCGAATTCGATTATCTCAGCGGCGAGGAACCCTACAAGCTCGAGCGCACAAACGCATCGCGATCGATCTACCACCTCGCCGCACACCGGCGCACGGCAAGAGGTTGGCTTGCCTATGGCCTGCTGGTCGCGCCGCGGTGGCGGCTGAGGCGCGTCCGGGCTCTCCGCGCGATGCACAAGGCCGCGGGGTCGCTGAAGCGAAACCTTCGGCCGCGCTCCGATGGCTGAGAGGCAGCCCGCCGGGGCCGAGGCCGCGGCTGTGCGCCCAGATATTTCCTCTGCGATGCGCGACCGCTACGTCGCCTACCGGCGCGCCCAGGCCGAGCTCGCCGCCTGGCTGGAGCTCAAGGGCGACGAGGAATTCTTCGATCGAAAAGCAGCTGCGCAGCCGCGACGGCGCGGCGCTCGACGATCTCATCAAGGCACCCGCGACGAGCGTCGCCGACCTCGCCGTCAAGCTCGAGGTGCTCCGCGAGCTGTCATCCGGCGAAATCCCGGTGGCAACGAGCGAGATATTCGAGCTCCTGGTCGAGGACTCGCTGCGACTGTCGAGCCCGAGCGGGGCGGAAGGGCGCATGCTCGCGCTTCGGCTCACGCTGACGTTATTGCTGAACGCCGCGGCGGTCGATCCCGAAAGGCTCGAGCGGACGCGGCAGGCGGTCCTCGACCTCATCGATCGTCCCGACAGCCCGTGCAGTGCGAACGCCCAGGTCGCGCAGGCGGCCAGGGATGAAGTGATCGCGCTGTTCAACTGGATCGAATGAGCCAGGCTGTGCCTTCCTGGCACAGTCGCGCTGGGCGCGTTTTTGCCCGCTACGCCGGGTGATAAAGGTTCGCTTCTCATGTTTCCGGAGACGCGAAGATGATCACCCGAGTCGAACGCCGCCGCACGGATCGCGTCAAGGTCATGCTGTCGGCGACGGTCGAGCAGGGCGGCGAAGCGACGCCGTCCCGGCTCGCAAATCTTTCCGCCGATGGCGCGCTCGTCATTGGGCCGGCACTCAGCGACGGGACCCAGGTCCTGCTCCAGCGCAACGGCACCGACGTGCGCGGCTCGGTCACCTGGGTCCGTGACAACCAAAGCGGTCTCAGCTTTGAAAGGACCGTGGACGTCGAATTCCGCGCTCCGAACGATCCCGCGGCCGGCCCGCAAGGCGCAGGCGCGGACCCGGCGGCCCGGCCTGAAGTGCGTTCCGCTGAGCGAGGCCGAAATTGCAACGCTCGACCGTTGGATCAACACCGGCGCGCGCGCCCTCGGCGACTAGCACGCCTCAACGTTACTTCTCGCGGCGGTTGCCGCGCACTTCAAAACGAGGCAGTTGCCGAACCGATGATCCGCATCGTCGGCAGCTTCGTCAGCCCTTATGTCCGCAAGGTCCTCGCCTGCCTGAACCTCAAGGGCGTGCCCTACGAGGTCGATCCGATCACGCCCTTCTTCGGCAATGATGAGTTCGAGCGCCTTAGTCCGCTAAGGCGCATTCCCGTGCTGATCGACGGCGATTTCTCGATCAGCGACAGCTCGGTCATCTGCGCCTATCTCGACGATGTTTACGAAGGCCATCCTCTATGGCCCGCCGAGCCAAAGCAGCGCGCCAGGGCGCGCTGGTTCGAGGAGTTCGCCGACAGTAGGCTCGGCGACCTGTTCATCTGGGGGCTCTTCTACCAGAAGATCGTGCACCCGCTGGTCTGGGGCGAGCCCGGCGACCAGGAACGGATCGCCAAATCGATCAACGAGGAAATTCCAGCCGCGCTCGATTATCTCGAGCCGCAATTGCCCGCCGAGGGTTTCCTTTTCGGAGGGATCGGAGTGGCGGACATCGCGATCGCCAGCTTCTTCCGCAACGGCGCTTATGCGGGGTTTGAAACAGACGCGAAGCGGTGGCCGCGCACGACCGCGTTCGTCGAGCGGACGCTCGCACACGCCTGCTTCGCGGATCTCCTGAGATTCGAAGACGTCCAGCGCAGCGTCGAGATCAAGGGCCGCCGCCAGGCTTTGCTCGATGCCGGAGCGCCCCTCACCCACGATACGATGGGGCTGCGCGAACCGCGCCGGGGATTGATGCGGCTCTAGCCGCGCTTCTTCGCCTTCCCGTCCTTGCACGTCGACAAAAGCCGCGTCGTCGTCTTCGGCTTCGCCGGCGTGGGCGCGGCGTGAGCCGTCGCCGGCTTCGCGGGCGGCTTCGGCTTCGCAACGTCTTTCGGGGCTGGCGCGGGGTTGCCGAGCGTGAACGCGGTCGCGTCGCAGCGAGCCGTATCGGCGGCGATGGCGGGTGCCGCGCAGAGCGCGAACACACTGGAGAATAGCAATTTTCTCATGCGCTCAGACTTAGCAGGCGCCGCGAGCCCGCTCTAGTGCTGGTGACCGGAAATCCAATGCTCGAACCGAGTCCGCAAGGAGGGCTTGGACGGAATGAAGCCGTGCTCGGGCGAGGCAACATCCTCCAGCGGCTCATAGATCGTAAGGTTCTCGGGCAGCTTGGGTCGAAGCGTCTCGCGCCCGCGAAGCAGATCCTCCGCCATCGCGAGCGAGCGGTGCACGTCCTCCGCGGTGAAGGGTTTCATCAGGCACCCAAGCGCGAGGTCGGGCATTGGAAAGCGCGGCGCCTTCCCGCTGACGAAGAGGCACGGCACGCCAAGATCGTTGAGCCGGACAGCCACCGGAAATCCAGTGGTGCCATGCGCGAGGTGGAGATCGAGGAGCACGAGGTCCGGATCATGCTCCTCCGCCGCCGCGATCGCCGTGTCCGCGTCGTCGGCCGTCGCGACGACGCGATAGCGCGGATTGTCCTCAACCAGATATTTGAGCGTGATTGCCAGCTGCGAATCGTCTTCGACGATCAAGATCCTAAGCACCCGCGAGCCCTCCCCGAAGTTGCGGAAATCCTTGGCGGTTTTCCACATATCGATGGTCGCTCACAACGAATTCCGTGCGAATCCCCCGGTAAAGCGATTAACGGCGAACGGAATCTCCGCTGCGCCGAAACGAGCGAGGCGCCCGGACGGAACGTCCAGGGCGCCTCATTCAACCCCGCAAAGCCTGATGGATCAGGCGCGATAGAAGATGTGCGCGCCGATCTTTTGGACTTCCTGCAGATTGTTGCTCCATGACGGAGCGACATAATCCGCGTGGTACCAGAGCACGTCCTGGCTCAGGCTCGGCACGACGTTGGCAACCGCGAGCTCGGCGATCGCCTCCGCCCGCTTCCAGGCATCGCAATCGGTATTCGCGGCCGGGAACTGGCCGTGCCGAACGAACGAGAACTGGTACGGCTGCTTGACGACGCTGCACCAATCGGTCGGATACTTGCCGGACGCCGCACGGTTCATCACCACCCGGGCGACCGCGAGCTGGCCTTCCACGGTCTCGCCGCGCGCTTCGAAATAGACCGCGGTCGCGAGGCAGTTCGTCTGCTCGTCGAGCGGGGCGTTGGTCGCGAACTTGTCGACCAGCGCGTAGAGCGGCCAGCCGCCATTGTAGAGCCACCGGGCCTGGGTCGCGATCGACGAATCGAGCTTCAGCGTCACCGACTGCGCCGGCTGGGCTTGAAGAATGTTGCCGGCGGCGGTCGCCACTGCGGTCGTCGCGGCGGCGACCGGCTTTGCGAGCGTCGTCGCGGCGCTCGGCGCGGACTTCAAGTCGAAGCTCACCGGTGTGACCTGCGTGGCCTCGGCGTTCGCGCTCGATCCGATGCCGAGCACGGAAATAGCTACGAGAGCGGACGCAACGCGTCCGCCGAACAATTTTACCACTTTGCTTTTTGCCCTTGCTGGCGGGCGGCCCGCTGGAGGCGCTCGCTGCGCGCTTGGATCCAGCGGGGGTTGCCCGTCTTGCCTCTCGAGCCCGGCTATCAGTGGCCTTCGGCTCGTTCGCTCTCAATTGCTGAAATCCAGATAAGTTATGTTTACCGCGAGTCCAACTCATCGGCGGTGAACCGTGCGCGACTCGTGATGGAATTCGGAACTCTTTCAAATTGTTCAGTTTTTTCGAACTTATCCACAGTCGTTCGCAACGGTTCGACGGGCATTCCTCTCCGCTCGTCGGCGATGTAACCAAAGTGGGACAGGAGGGCCTCGCGCACATGGCCTATTGGCTGATGAAATCGGAACCCGAAAGCTACAGCTGGGCGGATCTCGTCCGCGACGGCGCCACCGAATGGGACGGCGTCCGCAACAACGCCGCACGCCTTCACCTGCGGGCCATGAAAGAGGGCGACGAGGCATTCTTCTACCACAGCATGTCCGACAAGGCGGTGGTCGGGATCATGCGCGTCACCCGCGCGGCGCAACCCGACTCGAGGGATCCGAATTGGGTTTCCGTGCGGGTCGAGCCCGTGCGCTCCCTCAACCCGGTGTCGCTGGCCGAGATCAAGGCCGAGCCGGCGCTTTCCGGGATGGAGCTCATCCGCCAGTCGAGGCTGTCCGTCGCTCCCGTCCGCGACGAGGAGTGGCGAAAGATCCAGGAAATGAGCGCGGGCTCGAAATGACCCGTGCCCTTCGTCGCCGGAAGTGTCTCAACGATCCTCGTTGACGCAGAGGACGTCGGCCAGGAAAGTCCGACCACTTATCGTCTGAACGCGCTCGTACACCGACATTCGCCAGCCGTGCGTGCGACAAAAGGCTGTGGCCGCCGTGGACGCCGCGCCGGCTTCCTTGTCGCTCACCTCGATACGGGCGCCATCTTGCGCGGGCACGACGAAAAACTCGCTTGCAAGACCGCGCAGCGACGGCCCCGATCCGGCGACCGGTCCCTGTCCCGGAACCGCGACACTTTCGGCGATCGGCGGCGCAACTGGCCGCACCGAGCGCACAGTCCGCGCGATCGCCGCTTTCGACTCACTGAACCGCTCGCATCCGGTGAACGTATTCCCGCTGCACAGCTCCCACACGGTGCCCGACGGAATCCGCAAGCTCTTCACCTGAAACGGTGTCATTTTGGTGGTGGGCCCGGCGATCGTCATGCTCGACCCCGTGAAGTGACCTTTGGAATATAAGGTCGCGCCCTGATCCTGCGCAGCGGCTTGCGCCGATAGACTTGCAGCCACTGCTGTAAGGAAAAGCTTGCGCATCTTTGATCCCCCCGAACGGTCGTTCGCCCACTCTGACAGACCGTTCCGGCCAAGCAACAGGCAAACTTGCATCGCCGGCACTCTCTCATTGCGCGCCACTCGGATCACGGCCTTTCGCGCATCTGCGCCTGCCGCATTTCCGTATAAGGAGCAGGACTTCTCGTCCCTCAGGAGGGCTCGATCGTGCATCACAAGGCCGTTACCGCAATATTCGCGCTGGGCACCCTGGGGCTCGTCCCGAACTCCGCCGCCGCCAACGATCGCGCCCATCCGACGGTGGTCGAACTGTATCAGAGCCAGGGTTGCTCATCCTGCCCGCCCGCGATCGCCAACATCAATGCGATTGCCGCTCGGCCGGACGTCCTCGCGCTGACCTTCGCCGTGACTTATTGGGACCAGCTCGGCTGGAAGGACACGTTCGCCCGGCCGGAATTTACCAGCCGCCAGTGGGATTTCGCCCGCGCTGCGGGCCGCGCAGGCGTCGCCACGCCGCAAACCATCATCAACGGGCGGGTCGTCACCAATGGCGGCGACGCAGCCCGGCTGATCTCGGCCATTCGCGCCGCGGACCGGGGATCCGGAGGGCCGGCAATCCGGGCTTCCGGCGGCAAAGTATTGATCGGGCCGGGACCCGCGAGGCATCCCGCAACGATCTGGCTGGTGCGCTATGACCCGCGCGTGATCAACGTCCCGATCCGCGCCGGTGAGAATGGCGGAAAAACCATTGCGCACCGGAATGTCGTGCGATCGCTGTCGGCGATCGGCAGGTGGAGCGGCGCCGAAACCGTGCTGCGGTTGCCATCTGCGCGCGATCCCAACCTCCGCTCCGCCCTCCTGATACAGAGCGCGCCCGGCGGACCGATCATCGCGGCCACCAATCTCTGATCTCAGCAGGCGTTACGCCGCCTCGAGCTTGCGCGCCGCGCGCTTGCGCTCGTGGGGATCGAGGAATCGCTTCCTGATCCGCACCGCCTTGGGCGTCACCTCGACCAGCTCGTCGTCCTGGATGTAGGCGATCGCCTGCTCGAGGCTCATGCGCCTCGGCGGGGTGAGGCGGATGCCTTCGTCCTTGGGGCCGGAGGCGCGGAAGTTGGTGAGTTGCTTGGACTTCAGAGGATTCACTTCGAGGTCCTGGGTCTTGGCGTTCTCGCCGATGACCATGCCTTCGTAGAGCATCTCGCCGGGCGAGACGAACAGCACGCCGCGGTCCTCGAGCGCGCTCAGCGCATAAGCGACGGCGGGACCCTGCTCCATCGAGATGAGCACGCCGTTCTGGCGGCCCTGGATCGGGCCCTTGTAGGGGCCGTAGCGCTCGAACAGGCGGTTCATGATGCCGGTGCCGCGCGTGTCGGACAGGAACTCGCCGTGGTAGCCGATGAGGCCGCGGCTCGGCGCGCTGAAGGTCAGGCGCGTCTTGCCGCCGCCCGAGGGGCGCATGTCGGTCATGTCCGCCTTGCGCATCGCCATCTTGTCGATGACGGTGCCGCTGAACTCGTCGTCGACGTCGACGACGACGGTCTCGTAGGGCTCCTCGCGTCCGTTTGGCCCGTCGCGGAACAGGACGCGGGGGCGGCTGATGCCGAGCTCGAAGCCTTCGCGGCGCAGGGTCTCGATCAGCACGCCGAGCTGGAGCTCGCCGCGGCCGGCGACCTCGAAGCTGTCGTTGTCCGCCGCCATGGTGACGCGGATCGCGACATTGCCCTCGGCCTCGCGCTCGAGGCGCTCGCGGATGACCCGGCTCTGCACCTTGTCGCCGTCGCGGCCGGCAAACGGGCTGTCGTTGACCGAGAAGCTCATCGCCAGCGTCGGCGGGTCGATCGGCCGCGCATGGAGCGGGGCTGCGACCGACGGGTCGGCGAAGGTGTTGGAGACGGTCGCCTTGATGAGCCCGGCGATGGCGACGATCTCGCCCGCTTCGGCGCTGTCGACGGGCACGCGCTCGAGGCCGCGGAAAGCGAAGACCTTGGTCGCCCGCCCTTCCTCGACGACATTGCCGTTCACGTCGAGCGCCTTGATCGGCATGTTGGTGGTGAGCTTGCCGCTCTCGATGCGGCCGGTGAGGATTCGCCCGAGGAACGGGTCGCGGTCGAGCAAGGTGGCGAGCATGCGGAACGGGCCGGCGTCGACCCGCGGCGGCGGAACATGGCTGACGATGGTGTCGAACAGCGGCGTGAGGTCGCCCGATCGCGGACGTCGTCGGTGGTACCCGCATAGCCGGCGCGGCCGCTGGCGTAGAGCGTCGGGAAATCGAGCTGCTCGTCGCTCGCCTCGAGGTTGAGGAACAGCTCGAACACTTCGTCGAGCACTTCGGCGGGCCGCGCGTCGGGGCGGTCGATCTTGTTGACGACGACGATCGGCTTGAGGCCGAGCGCGAGCGCCTTGCCGGTGACGAACTTGGTCTGCGGCATCGGGCCTTCGGCGGCGTCGACCAGCAGGATGACGCCGTCGACCATGCGACAGGATGCGCTCGACCTCGGCGCCGAAATCGGCGTGGCCGGGCGTGTCGACGATGTTGATCCTCGTCCCACGCCATTCGACGCTCGTGCATTTGGCGAGGATGGTGATCCCGCGCTCCTTCTCAAGGTCGTTCGAGTCCATCGCCCGCTCCTCGACGCGCTGGTTGTCGCGGAAGGTGCCCGACTGGCGGAAGAGCTGGTCGACGAGAGTCGTCTTCCCATGATCGACGTGCGCGATGATCGCGACGTTACGCAGGTTCATCATATTTTCCCGAAATTTGAAGCGGCGCCCCTACATGAACAGGCGCCTTGTTGCAATGCAACATGACGTCTGAACGGACCGTTACAGGCCGCGTTCGAGGATCTCGATCGCGCGCTCGACTGCGCGCAGTTCGCTCTGCGCGAGGCGTTCGAGCTTGCCCTGAAGACTGGCGTTCCGCGTCGCGCGCGTCGCCAGTGTCTCGCGGCCCCTCTGCGTCAGCCGCAATGCAAGGCGGCGCCGATTATCCGGGTCCTGAGTGCGCTCGACGAGGCCGACCCGGACGAGACTGTCGACCGACCGGCTGACCGCGGGAGCGCCGCGCGCCACCGCTTTGGCCACGTCGTTGAGCGTCGCCGGTTCCCTCGAGCCGATCGCCGACAGCAGCTGGCGCCGCGCCCGGTCGGCGCGTTCTCCGGCCCCCTCGACCACCCACATCTGCGCGACTCCGGTAAACCGCGATGCAAGCGCTTCTGGTGTCGAATCCCCGATCACTCTTGCAGTCTAGCAAATATTCTTCGTTGAGCAATATTGCTCGATTGGGTCGTTACCAACGAAGCGAATCAGGCTCGCGAGGCGCGAACCGGATTGCTTCGTCGCGCCGCCCAAGCAATGACGACGCATGGCAACCCGCGTGCCCCTTCCCCGCAACGTCTGGGTTCTCGGCTTCGTCAGCCTGTTCATGGACCTGTCGAGCGAAATCTATCACGCGCTGCTGCCGGCATTCATCACGCTGGTGCTCGGCCTTCCCGCGACGGCGCTGGGCGCGATCGACGGGATCGCGGAAGCCACGGCCAGCTTCGCCAAGCTTTTCTCCGGGCGACTGTCGGACCGGAGTTTCAGACGAAAGCCGTGGATCATGGGCGGCTACGGTCTTGCCGCGCTGTCCAAGCCCTTGTTCCCGCTCGCCGGCAGCGCGCCGCTGATCATGCTCGCCCGCTTCGCCGACCGCGTCGGCAAGGGCATTCGCGGCTCGCCGCGCGATGCGATGATCGCCGACGAGACTTCGCCCGAGGTTCGCGGCCGCGCGTTCGGCCTTCGTCAGACGCTCGACACCGTCGGCGCCCTGATCGCTCCGCTCGCCGCCATCGGCCTCATGGCGCTCCTCGCCAGCGATATCCGCAAGGTTTTCTGGATCGCCGTCATTCCCGCCGCGATCTCCTTTCTGCTGGCGTGGCTCGTGCTGCGCGAACCCGAACAGCGGCTCGCTCCGCCAAAGCGGTCGGCATTCTTCGCGGGGTTCCGTCAACTCAACAAGGAAACCAGGCGCCTCCTGCAGGTCGGCTTCCTGTTCGCGCTCGCCCGGTTTTCAGAAGCGTTCCTGATCCTCAAGGGGATCGACATCGGCCTTAGCGAAGCCATGTCGCCGCTGACGCTCGCCATCTTCAACCTGGCCTATGTGGTCCTCGCCTATCCGGCGGGCGCGCTCAGCGACCGGATGAGCCCGCGCTCGATCCTGCTCGGCGGCATGGCGATGCTGATCGCGGGCAACCTCGTGCTTGCCGAGACCAACGGCGTTGCCGGCCTCATCATCGGGACGGCGCTGTGGGGCGCGCACATGGCGCTGACGCAGGGCATCTTCGCACGGATGATCGCCGACAGCGCGCCGAAGGAGATGCGCGCGACGAGCTTTGGCGCCTTCTATTTCGTGACCGGCGTCGGCGCGCTGTTCGCGAGCCTTGGAGCGGGCTGGCTATGGGATCGCGAGGGCGCCTCCGCGACGTTCCTCACCAGCGCCGCGATCGCGGCAGTGGCGCTCGCGATGCTGATGTTGCTGGAGGAGGAGAAAGGCTCCTCCCTACGCCGCTAGGCGTGGGGAGGAGCTTTTACCGCGTAAATCGTTCGCCCTTCTCCGCCTTCTCCAGCAGCAGCTTCGAAAAGCCGAACTCGGGCTTCATCCGCTCTTCCTGGCGCTTCAAGCCGTCGACGATCTTCTGCAGCCCCACGCTGTCGCCCCAGAACATCGGCCCCCCGCGATAGACCGGCCAGCCGTAGCCGTAGACCCACACGACATCGATATCGGACGCGCGCTGGGCGATGTCCTCCTCGAGGATCTTCGCGCCCTCGTTGACCATCGTGTAGAGCGTGCGCTCGACGATCTCCTCGTCGCTGATCTCGCGGCGCTCGACGCCTTGCTTCCGCGCGAAATCTTCGATGATCTTCTGGACCACCGGCGAGGGCGTCGGCCGCCTCTTCTCATCATAATCGTAGAAGCCGGCGCCCTTCTTCTGGCCCCAGCGATCGATCGCGCACAGTGCGTCGCGGACGTTCTCGATCCGGTTGGGGTCGCGATGCCAGCCGATGTCGACTCCGGCGAGGTCGGCCATCTGGAACGGCCCCATCGGCATTCCGAACTCGACGTGGACGCGATCGACTTGGCTTGGCGTCGCGCCTTCCAGCAGCAGCTTGGTCGCTTCAACCTGGCGCGGCATCAGCATTCGGTTGCCGATGAAGCCGTGGCAGACGCCGGCGATCACCGGCACCTTGCGGATCTTCTTGCCGATCTGCATCGCGGTCAGGAGGACGTCGGGTGCGGTCTTGGCGCCGCGCACGACCTCGAGCAGCTTCATGATGTTGGCCGGCGAGAAGAAATGCATGCCGACCACGTCGCCCGGCCGCGAGATGCTCGCCGCGATCTCGTCGATGTCGAGGTATGACGTATTCGATGCAAGGATCGCGCCCGGCTTGGCGATTGTGTCGATGCGGGCGAACACCTCCTTCTTCACGTCCATATTTTCATAGACTGCCTCGATGATGAGATCGCAGTCGGCGAGCGCGGCGAAATCGAGTGTCGGCTGAAGGAAGCCCATCGCTTTTTCGACCTGCTCGGCGGTCAGCTTTCCCTTGGCGGCGCTCGCCTCGTAATTCTTCCGCATGAGGCCGGTGCCGCGGTCGAGCGCCTCTGGAGCCATCTCGACGATGGTCACCGGAATTCCCGCGCTGAGGAAGTTCATCGAAATTCCGCCGCCCATCGTTCCGGCACCGATCACGCCGACCTTGCGCGATAGGGCGAGGCTCTGTGCCGTCCGGCAGTCCCTCGATCTTGTTCGCCTTGCGCTCGGCGAAGAAGAAATAGCGTTGAGCCGCGGACTGCTCGCCGCCCATCAGCTCCATGAAGAGCTTGCGCTCTTCGATGACGCCTTCGCTGTACGGCTTTTCGCAGGCGATCCGGACCGCGTCGATATTCTTGAGCGGCGCCTCGAAACCGCGGAAGCGCTTCGCATTCTCCTTGCGGAACTGATCGAAGACGCCTGGGTCGGCATCGCCGATGCGATCCTGGCGCCCGGACGATTTCGGGATCGGGCGGACGTCGCGCACCTCTTCGGCGTAACCCACGGCATGCGGGATCAAGTCGCCCTCGACGATCCGGTCGACCAGACCGCAGTCGAACGCCTGCCTCGCGTCGATCGGGTTGCCGGTCGCGGTCATTTCGAGCGCCTTGCGGACGCCCGCGACGCGCGGAAGCCGCTGCGTACCACCCGCGCCCGGGAGCAGCCCCAGCTTCACCTCGGGCGTGCCGAGCTTCGCCGACTTGTCCGCGACCCGGTAGTGGCAGCCCAGCGCCACTTCGAGCCCGCCGCCGAGCGCGGTCCCGTGTATCGCCGCCACCACCGGCTTCGAGCAATTCTCGATCCTATCCACGACCATCGGAAGCCACGGCTGCTGCGGCGGCTTGCCGAATTCGGTGATGTCCGCGCCGGCGAAGAAGGTCTGGCCCTCGCAGGCGATCACCACGGCCTTGACGCTGTCGTCGGCTTCCGCCTGCTCGATCGCGTCGACCAGGCCCTGCCGGACCGGAGTCGAGAGCGCGTTCACCGGCGGGTTGTTCGAAAGGACGATCAACACATCGCCATGCTTGCGGGTGGAAATTGGGCTCGTCGTCGCCTTGTCGATCACGTCTTCCATGTCGCGCCTCCGGCCACGCCGCTACGGCGCTGCTGACATGGTTGCAAGTCGCGCGAACGATCGCGGGGAGGCGGTCAACCCTTGGCCTTGTACCCGCCGATGATGCCGAGGATGAACGTGGTGACGAGCGCGAGCTGCACCTTTCCGTCCGGATCCTCCCAGCCGAAATAGCGCGCGCCCCAGCCGACCAGCGCGATGAACATGGCAATTGCCAAGCCGCCGACCATGCGAATCCTCCCCGAGCACCGGTGAAAAACTGACCGGTCGTCGCACATTCTCCCGGGTCAAGGTAAACGGACGGTAAAGCTTGCCCCCCTTCGGCACCGCAGCCATAGGGGGCGGCACCGCAGAAAAAGCATGCAGGGCGATTTCATGAAGGCGCGCGTTTTCATCACGCTCAAGAACGGGGTCCTCGACCCCCAGGGCAAGGCCATCCATCACGCGCTCGAGGGCCTCGGCTTCGCCGGCGTCAACGACGTCCGCGCCGGAAAACTGATCGAGCTCGACCTCGCCGAAGGAACCAGCGATTCGGACATCGAAGACATGTGTCGCAAATTGCTCGCGAACACGGTCATTGAGAATTTCCGGATCGAGCGGCTCGAGACCGCATGAAGACCGCCGTCATTGTTTTTCCGGGCTCCAATTGCGACCGTGACCTTGCTGTCGCGCTGGAGCAGGTGACCGGCCGCAAGCCGGCGATGGTGTGGCACCGCGAAAGCGAGCTTCCAGAGGGCATCGACCTCATCGGGATACCGGGCGGCTTTTCCTACGGCGATTATCTTCGGTCGGGTGCGATGGCGGCTCGCTCGCCGGTCATGCAGGCGGTGAAGGACGCGGCCGCGCGCGGCGTCCCGGTGATCGGCATCTGCAACGGCTTCCAGGTATTGACCGAGGCCGGATTGCTGCCGGGCGCCCTGATGCGCAACGCCGGCCTGAGCTTCGTCTGCCGCAACGTGCCACTCCGGGTCGAGAACAGCCAGAGCCTGTTCACCAGCGGCTATGATTCGGACGAGGAGATCGTCTTCCCCGTCGCCCATCATGACGGCAACTATCAGGCCGACGAAGCGACGCTGGATCGGCTCGAAGGCGAAGGCCGCGTGGCCTTCCGCTACCTCGATGACGTCAACGGCTCGGCGCGCAGCATCGCAGGAATCCTCAACGACGCCGGCAACGTCCTCGGGCTGATGCCGCACCCGGAACGCGTCGTGGAGCCGGCGCATGGGGGAACGGACGGACGCCGGCTGTTCGAGGGTCTGCTGGAGACCGTGAACGCCTAGATTCACTCGTCCAGCGTGAACGGCGTGAAGTCGGTGCCGACGTCATACACGTCGACCCCTTCGCGCTTCTTGAGCCAGCCGACTACCGCATAGGTGACCGGAGTCAGCAGCGCCTCCCAACTCACCTTGAGCACGAACTGGCTGAGCATCACCGCGCCGAGCGCGCTCACCGGCCAGTCGGGCATGCCGTAAAAGGCGAGCGGGTAGAAAATGAGGCTGTCCGCGCCCTCGCCGACGACCGTGCTGCCGATGGTGCGGGTCCACAGATGCTTCCCTTGAGTCCAAATCTTCATCTTGGCGAGCACGACCGAATTGAGGAAATCGCCGACGAAGAAGGCGGTCATCGAAGCCAGGATGATTCGCCATCCCGACCCGAACACGCGCTCATACGCCGCCTGCCCGGTCCATCCTTCCGCGACCGGCAAATGGACCACGGTCCATTCCATCAGCGCCATGAACGCAAGCGCTCCGAACCCGGCCCAGATCGCGCGCCGGGCGCGCGCATAGCCGTACACTTCGGTCAGCACGTCATCGATGACGTAGGAGATCGGGAAGAACAGGATGCCCGCGCCGAACGGCCAGGCGCCAATGCCCGGCAAATCGAGAAAAGAGCGCTTTTCCGCGCCGATCACGTTCGAGAGCAGGAGCACGACCACGAAAGCGACCATGACGAAGTCGAAGTAGCGGAAGCGCGCGCCGTGCAGCGATCGCGCCTCGACGTGCCGCAACCCCTCCCTTCGGCTTTCATCGACGAAGGCTAGCGCGGTTCCGCTCGGCGTCAATTGCGGTTAGTTGATGCCGGGACGCGCCCGTAGCTCAGTTGGATAGAGCACGAGCCTTCTAAGCTTGAGGTCGCAGGTTCGAATCCTGCCGGGCGCGCCAAATGCCGAGGATCAGACGCCGGCGAAGCGATAGCGCCGATCGCGTGACCGAGCAGGTGTAATGCGCTCGCATGATTGTGATCCCGCATTCGCGACGACGCGCCGGTCCGACAAATGGTCAGGAGCCCACGTCGCCTAGCAAGAATGGTCGCGAAAGAAGTCGTGACTGAACCATGCCATCGACGTGCGCCGACGACCGCGCATCGTGCAGTCGAGTGGAGACTCGACATTAAGAGTCGGCGCGACAGTCCGAGGATTCAGCCGATACGTTGCCGATAGGGCGCCGACGCTCGTAGGTTGCGCCAGCGTCGGATACTCGCACTGGCGGCCAGCAACCGACGGGACTGAAAGCCGCCGCACTGCTGATCACCGATGCTGAGGCACAAGGCGGGCGCCACTTGCCAGGTGCCGGTAGCGCTGGCGCCGCAGGCTCACTACCGCTAAGGAATCAACTTCCCCGGGTTCATGATTCCGAGCGGATCGAGCGCCTGCTTGATCGCTCGCAGCGCGTGCACGCGCGCGGGCGACGCAAGGCGGGCGAACTCCGCACGCTTCAACTGGCCGATCCCGTGCTCCGCCGAGATCGAGCCACCGGCCTCGGTCACCAGGTCGTCGACGTAGCGCGTGATCTCGCCGCCTTCGCGCTCGTACCAATCGGGAGCGGCGTGGCTGCCGGCGCGGACATGGAAATGGATGTTGCCATCGCCCAGGTGGCCGAAGCCGCTCGCGGTCACGCCGGGGAAAGCCTCTTTCGACCCGCCGGTCGCATCGAGGAGGAAGCGCGGCATGTCGGCGACCGCGACCGAGATGTCGTGCGCCAGCGTCTGCCCTTCGGCGCGCTCGGCCTCCGAAATGCTGTCGCGGATCTTCCAGAAGGTTTCGGCCTGGGTCTCACTGGCGGCGAGGACCGCATCGCCGATGATCCCGGTCTTCAGCGCATCGGCGAGCAACCGCTGCAACTGACCCTCGACGTCGATCGCAGTCCTCGACGTCGTCGCCTCGACGAGCACGTGCCAGGGGTGGCTGCCGCGAAGCGGGGAGCGCATTCCGGAGATGTGCTTCAACACGAGCTGAAGGCAATCCTCGCGGCACCAGCTCGAACCCTTCGATGCTGTTGGTGCGCGTTTCGAGGAAGCGAAGCAGATCGAGCGCGCGCTGCGGGCTCTCCACCCCGACCCAGGCGACCGCGCGAGCCGCCAGCGCGGGCACGAGCCGGAGCGCCACCGCAGTGATCACCCCGAGCGTGCCTTCCGCGCCGATCAGCAGCTGGTCGAGGCTGTAGCCGCGATTGTCCTTCTTGAGAGCGGACAGGCCGTTGTGGATCGATCCGTCGGGAAGCACGGCTTCGAGCCCGGCGACGAGCGTGCGCATGGTCCCGAACCTCAGCACCTGGGTGCCGCCTGCGTTCGTCGAAGTCAGTCCGCCGACGGTACAGCTTCCGCGCGCGCCGAGCGTCAGCGGAAAGCGCATGCCGACTTCGTGCGCGGCATCGTGCAGGTTGGCGAGGATCACGCCCGCTTCGGCGACCGCAAGCCGGCTTTCGGCGCTGACCGAGCGGATGCGGTTCATCCGGCGCATCGACAGGAGCAGCGCGGACCCGTCGGTTGGCGGCGTGGCGCCCCCGACATGCCGGTATTGCCGCCCTGCGGCACCAGCGCCACGCGATGCTCGGCGGCGAGGCGTGACGATCTCGGCGACCTCTTCGGTCGAAGCCGGCGCGATCATGGCCGGCGCTGCGCCGTGGACGCGGCCGCGCCAGTCGGTCAGCCACGGATCGATATCGCCTGGGATCGGTAACGACCCCTTTGGGCCCGAGCCGGCGTGTCGCCTCGGCAATCAGCCGCGCTTGCCCCTCCGTCATGTCTCGGCGCTTGGCACGCGCCGGTGCCCGCGTCAAAGGACCATCATGGACAGGCCTCACATCACCCTCGGCCGTCGCGCGCGCCAGAAACGGCGTGATCGGCCGTGACGGTAGGCTGCCGTGGCACATTTCCGCCGACCTCAAGCGCTTCAAGGCGCTGACGATGGGAAGCGTCATGATCATGGGACGCAAGACCTTCGACAGCCTGCCCGGTCTGCTTCCGGCCCGCCGCCATGTCGTGCTGACTCGCGATCGCGAATGGCGGGCCGAAGGCGCCGAAGTCGCGCATTCGGTCGAAGACGCGATCCGCGCTCGCGCGAGGAGAGCCGGTTTCGGTCATCGGCGGGGCCGACATCTTCGCCTTGTTCCTTCCGCTCGCCGATCGTCTCGAGCTGACCGAGGTGCTGGCGGAAATCGAGGGCGACACCTTCATGCCCGACCCGCGGAAATCCGCGAGCTGGCGCCAGACATTCAGCGAGGACCATCCTGGCGAAAATCCGCCGTTCCGGTTCGTCACGCTGGAGCGCGACTAGGTGCGCGGTCTGCTCGTCGCGTAGGTGCGGAATTGTTTCAACTGTTCGCGCAAGGACCGCATCGACCGCCGAGGCGAGCTTGTCGGCCCCGCCGTTCGCGAAGCCCGCGACCTTGTAGTCGAGCGTGAGTTGCGAGCCTCCGGCGATCGTCGTCACCCGTACATCCATCACCCCGGTTGTCGCCTCATAGAGCAAAGGTCCGAGCGGGCCGGTCATCACATCGCTTGCCGGGATCGACGAACGCGACGTGCATGTGCTCGACCCCGCCGCCGGTCTTCGGGATGCGCTCGCAGAAGCAGCCGCCGGGGACCAGCTCCAGGCGCAGGTTCCTGGATCGCCGCTGTAAGTATGTTCCGGGTCCCACCAGGCGGGGAGATCGCCGAAGGCCCTGAAGGCGACGTCAGGTGGAACCACCAGCGCAACCGTCTCGCGCACCTCGAACCCGTTCGCGGACGCGCTCACCACCTCGGCCGAAGCCGGCGCGGCGACGAGGACCAGCAATGCTGCAAGCTGTTTCATCGGCCCCTCCGGTCAAGCCGAAGGATGCCCGAGCTAGGCGCCGGCGTCCAGAATTGCGTCGATTTCGGCGGCGACCTCTTCGATCGAGGCCATCCCGTCGACTCGGCGAACGAGACCCCGCTCCTCGTAATAGGGCAGGATCGGCGCCGTCTTTGCGCGATACTCGGCCATCCGCGTGCGCACGGTCTGCTCGTTGTCGTCGGGCCGTCGCTTGAACTCGGTCGATCCGCAGACGTCGCACACACCGGGCGTTCGGGGCTCCTTGAACTCGTCGTGATAGGGCGCCCCGCAATTGGCGCAGGTGAAGCGACCGACGATGCGGCGCACCAGCTCGTCTTCATCGACCACCAGCTCGATCACATGATCGAGATTGCGGCCGCGCTCGGCGAGCAGGATCTCGAGCGCCGCGGCCTGGTGCTTGGTGCGCGGGAAGCCGTCGAAGATCGCCCCCTGCTCCGCCGACGCATCCAGGCGCTCGCCGATCAGCGCGCTGACGATCGCGTCGCTGACCAGCTCGCCGCGCGCCATCACCGCCTTCGCCTTCAGCCCGACCGGCGTGCCGGCGGCTACGGCCTGGCGGAGCATGTCGCCGGTCGACAGCTGGATCATGCCGCGTTCGGACTGAAGCCGCGCCGCCTGCGTGCCCTTGCCGGCGCCCGGCGGGCCCAGGAGGATGATGTTCAGCATGTCGGCGCTCTCCCCTGCTCGCCGAACCGGCTACCGCCGCCGCGGCGTGGTCTTGAGCTTCGCCTTCTTGATGAGGTCGCCGTACTGGTGCGCGATCAAGTGGCTCTGGATCTGGCTCACCGTGTCCATCGTCACGTTGACCACGATCAGCAGGCTGGTTCCACCGAGCTGAATGTTGAGGCCGGCCTGCGCGGAGAGGATCTGCGGGATGAGGCAGATCACCACCAAATAAGCGGCGCCGACGACGGTGATCCGGTTGAGCAAATAATCGAAATATTCCTCGGTCGCCTTGCCCGGCCGGATGCCGGGGATGAAGCCGCCGTGCCGCTTCAGATTCTCGGCGGTCTCCTCGCTGTTGAACTGCACTGCCGTGTAGAAGAAGGTGAAGAAGGCGATGCCGAGCGCGTAAAGCGCCATGTAGGCCGGCGCGTGCGGCTGAAGGTATGTGCTGATCGTGACCAGCCAGTCGCTCGTGCTGCTTTCGGATCCCGCGCGCGTGCCGGCCCAATTCAGCACCGTCAGCGGCATCAGCAGCAGCGAGGAGGCAAAGATCGGCGGGATCACCCCGGCGGTGTTGAGCTTGATCGGCAGGTGCGAACGCTCCTGCTGCATGCCGCGCACCGTCTGGCGCTTCGGGTACTGGATCAGCACCCGGCGCTGCGCGCGCTCCATGAAGCAGATGAACAGCACGAGCACGATGCTGAGGACGATGATTCCGACGACGAGCAGGCCGCCGATCGATCCTGTCCGGCTACCCTCGAGCAGCTGGCCTACGCCCTGCGGCAGGCGCGCGATGATGCCGGCCATGATGATCAGCGAGATGCCGTTCCCGATGCCGCGGCTGGTGATCTGCTCGCCGATCCACATCAGGAAGAGCGTGCCGCCGACGAGGCTGACCGTGCCCGCGATCTCGAACAGGAGGCCGGGCATGACGACGGCCTGGATGCCCTGCTTGACGCCCTGCGATTCCAGACCCTTCACGGCAAGGTAACCCTGGACCAGCGTGATCGCGACCGTGAGGTAGCGGGTGTACTGGTTCATCTTCTTGCGGCCGGTCTCCCCCTCTTTCTTGAGCGCCTTCCACGGTTCGTACAGGGTTCCGCCAAGCTGCACGACGATCGAGGCGGTGATGTACGGCATCACCCCGAGCGCGACGATCGAGAAGCGCGCGAGCGCGCCGCCCGAGAAGGTGTTGAAGACGTCGAGGATTCCGCCGCTCTGGGTCTGGTAGAGGGCGGCCATCGCCGCCGGATCGATGCCGGGCACCGGCACGAACGACAGCAGCCGGAACAGGATCAGGCCGCCGATGGTGAACCACAGCCGCTTCTTGAGCTCGGTGGCTTTCTGGAAGTTCGCAAGCGTAAGACTGGAAGCCAGATGTTCGGCTGCGGATGCCATCGACTAAAATTCCCCGGAAAAACCAACGGCGGCGTAAAGGCCTAGCGCCTCCCCGCCGCCGATATAGTGGCGCGAGGCCGCTTGTCTAAGGGCTCTACGCCTCGGCCTTCGCGGCCGCCCTGTCGGCGAGCCTCTTTTCGCGAACCTTGCCCTTTTTGGCAGCGGCGAGTTCGGCCGGGTTCTTGCGCTCGATCAGCTCGATCGACCCGCCTGCCTTCTCGACCGCCTCGCGCGCACCCTTCGAAACGCCGGCAACCTTGAGCGCCAGCTTGGCCTTGAGCTCACCCTTGCCGAGCAGACGGACGCCGTCCTTGCCGCCGCGCGCCAGGCCCGCGCCCTTCAGCGCGTCATGGTCGAGCGTGCCCTTGATCTCGAGCTTGCCGGCATCGATCGCCTTCTGGATCGCGCCGATGTTCACTTCGGCATAGTCCTTGGCGAAGATGTTGTTGAAGCCGCGCTTCGGCAGCCGCATGTGGAGCGGCATCTGACCGCCTTCGAACCCGGCGATCGACACACCCGAGCGCGACTTGGCGCCCTTCTGTCCGCGCCCGGCGGTCTTGCCGAGGCCCGAGCCGATGCCACGGCCGACGCGCACGCGGCCCTGACGCGCCCCCTTGTTGTCACGAAGTTCGTTGAGTTTCATGTTCCTGCACTCGCTTTCGCTTTTGTCGCACAGTTCCCCGGCGAAGGCCGGGGCCCAGTCCTAGAAAAAACAGCCGCCGGTAGGCGGCTCCTGGACCCCGGCCTTCGCCGGGGGACAGGCACTTAAGCCGCCTCTTCGACCTGCAGCAGGTGCTGGACCTTGCGGACCTGCCCCATCACTTCGGGCGTCGCCTCGACCTCCACCGAACGGTGAAGCTTGTTGAGCCCGAGACCGACCAGCGTCGCGCGCTGGGTCTTGTCGCGGCGGATCGGCGATCCGGTCTGGGTGATCTTGATCTTGGCCATTGGTCTTACTCCGCGATCGCTTCGGCCTGGGCCTCGGCTTCGGCGGCACTGGCGCCGCCGCGACCGAGCAGGTCGGCGACCTTCTTGCCGCGGCGCTGCGACACGCTGCGCGGGCTCGACTGATCCTTGAGTGCCTCGAAGGTCGCGCGGATCATGTTGTAGGGGTTGGAAGTGCCGACCGACTTGGTCACGACATCGGCAACCCCGAGGCTTTCGAAGATCGCGCGCATCGGACCGCCGGCGATGATGCCGGTCCCGGCCGGAGCCGTGCGGATCGTCACCCGGCCGGCACCGAAATGGCCGAGACCGTCGTGATGGAGCGTGCGACCGTCGCGCAGCGGAACGCGGATCATCGCCTTCTTCGCCGCCGCGGTCGCCTTCGAGATCGCCTCCGGAACCTCGCGCGCCTTGCCGTGGCCGAAGCCCGCGCGGCCCTTGCCGTCGCCGACAACCACCAGCGCCGCGAAGCCGAAGCGCTTGCCGCCCTTCACCGTCTTGGAGACGCGGTTGATGTGGACGAGCTTCTCGATCAGCTCCTCGCCGCCTTCCTCGTCGTCACGGCGCCCGCGACGATCGTCACGACGGCCACCACGGCCACCGCGGCCGCCGTCACGGCCACCACCCGGTCCGCCACGGCCCCGGCCGCCGCGCGGGCCACGGCCCTGCGGCTGCTGCGGTTGTTCGACGACGGGCGCCTCGGCCGGAGCGGCCGGAGCCTCGGTCGGCGCCGGCTCGGCGCCTTCCTGAACGACTTCAGGGGTTTCAGTCTCTTGCACCATTAGAACTCCAGTCCGCCTTCGCGGGCAGCGTCGGCGAGGGCCTTGACCCGGCCATGGAAGAGGAAGCCGCCGCGGTCGAACACGACCTGGCTCACGCCCGCCTTCGTGGCGCGCTCGGCAACGGCCTTGCCGACCGCCGCGGCGCTGTCCTTGGTCGCGCCGGTCTTGCCCTTGAGGTCCTTGTCGAGGCTCGAGGCCGCGGCGACGGTCTTGCCGGCCGCGTCGTCGATGACCTGGGCGTAGATGTGGCGGCCCGAACGGTGGACCGAGAGGCGCGGCTTGCCCGAGCCACGCGAACGAAGCGCGGTACGGACCCGGCGGCGCCGGCGGTCGAAGAGGGAGAGATGAGCCATGGCTACTTCTTCTTGCCTTCTTTGCGGAAGATATACTCGCCGCGATACTTGATGCCCTTGCCCTTGTAGGGCTCCGGCTTGCGCCAGCGGCGGATTTCGGCAGCGACCTGGCCGACCTTCTGCTTGTCGATGCCGCTGATCTCGACCGTGTTCTGGTCGGGAGTCTTGACGTCGATGCCTTCGGGGACCGGATAGTTCACGTCGTGGCTGTAGCCGAGCTGCAGGCGCAGGTTCTTGCCCTGGGCCTGGGCGCGGTAACCGACGCCGGTGATCTCGAGCACCTTGGTGAAGCCCTCGGTCACGCCGGTGACGAGGTTCTGCACGTTGGTGCGTTGCATCCCCCACGCCGCGCGGTTGCGCTGCGCGTCGGTGAGCGGAGCGACGCGGATCTCGCCATCGGCGACATCATATTTCACGAGGTCGTCGAGAAGCTGCATCGCAAGCGTGCCCTTGGGGCCCTTCACGGTCAGCATGCCGCTCTCGACCGTCGCCGTGACGCCGGTGGGAAGAGCGATCGGTTTCTTGCCAATGCGGGACATCAGAATACCTCCGCCAGCACTTCGCCGCCGACATTCTGGTCGCGCGCCTCGGCATCCGACAGCACGCCGCGCGGAGTCGACACGATGATCGTGCCGAGACCGTTGCGGATGCGCGGAAGCTCGCGCGCGGCCGAATAGACGCGGCGGCCGGGCTTGGACACGCGCGCCAGGTGAAGGATCGCGGGCTGGCCCTCGAAATATTTGAGCTCGATGCGCAGGCCCTTCTGGCCGGCAAGCTCCTCTTCCGAATAGCCGCGGATGTAGCCCTCGCGCTGAAGCACGTCGAGCACGCGGGTCCGCAGCTTCGAGGCCGGCGTCAGGATCGAATCCTTCTTCGCCTGCTGGCCGTTGCGGATGCGGGTGAGCAGGTCACCCAAAGGATCGGTCATTGCCATCTTTAAACCCTTACCAGCTCGACTTGATCACGCCGGGGATCAGGCCCTTGTTGGCCAGCTCCCGAAGCATGATCCGCGACAGGCGGAACTTGCGGTAATAAGCGCGCGACCGGCCGGTCAGCTCGCAGCGGTTGCGAATCCGGGTCGGATTCCCGTTGCGCGGCAGCTCGGCCATCTTCAGGCGCGCGATCAGGCGCTCGGTCTCGTCCTTCGACTCGTCGTTCGCGATCGCCTTCAGCTTCGCGTACTTCGCAGCCTGCTTCTCGACGAGCTTCCTGCGCCGCTCGTTCTTGTTGATCGAACTCAGTTTCGCCATGACTTAAGTTCTTCTCCTTGACGCGAGAAACCGCTTACGCGGCTTCCCGCTGCTCCTCTGCGGGGAAGGGGAAGTTGAACAGGCGCAGCAGCTCGCGCGCCTCTTCATCCGTCTTCGCCGTGGTGGTTACGATGACGTCCATCCCCCGGACCTTGTCGATCTGGTCGTAGTTGATCTCGGGGAAAATGATCTGCTCCTTGAGGCCCATGGCGTAATTGCCGCGGCCGTCGAAGGACTTGGGGTTGAGCCCGCGGAAATCGCGAACGCGCGGGAGCGCGATCGTGACCAGCCGGTCGAGAAACTCGAACATGCGGTCGCGGCGCAACGTCACCTTGACGCCGATCGGCATGCCTTCGCGCAGCTTGAACTGAGCGATCGACTTCTTCGCCTTGGCGATCACCGGCTTCTGCCCGGCAATCTGCTCCATTTCCGCGGCCGCCGTCTCGACCCGCTTCTTGTCCTGGGTCGCCTCGCCGACGCCCATGTTGATCACGATCTTGTCGAGCTTGGGCACCTCGAGCCTGTTCTTGTAGCCAAACCGCTCGATCATCGCCGGGACGATGCGCTCGTTGTAATCGGCCTTCAGCCGCGGCGTGTAGCCGTCGGACTTCGCCGGCTTCTTCGATTTCTCACCCTTCGCCGCGGCCTCGGCCTTGTCAGCCTTGGGAGCAGCCTCGGCCTTCTCAGCCTTTGGCGCCGCTTCGGCAGGCGCCGCTCCGGCCTTCGCGACCTCGGCGTTCTCGGCCTGCTGCTCGTTCTTTTCTTCAGCCATGGATCAGCTCTCCGGTCTTGGCCGCGACGCGGACCTTCTTGCCGTCACGCTCCTCGAAGCGCACTCGAGTCGGCTTGCCGTCCGAGGTCGCGATCGCGACCTTCGACACGTGCAGCGGCGCTTCCTTGCGCTCGATGCCGCCCTGCGGGTTCGCCTGGTCGGGCTTGCGGTGACGCGCATGGACGTTGACGCCCGACACGATCACCTTGCCGTCCTTCGGCATCGCCTTGACGACCTCACCGGTGCGGCCCTTGTCCTTGCCGGACAGGACGACGACGCGGTCGCCCTTGCGGATCTTTGCAGCAGCCATGGTTACAGCACCTCCGGCGCAAGGCTGATGATCTTCATGTGCTTCTTCGCACGAAGCTCGCGGACGACCGGGCCGAAGATGCGGGTGCCGATCGGCTCCTCGTTCTTGTTGACCAGCACCGCGGCGTTCGAATCGAAGCGAATCACCGAGCCGTCGGGACGGCGGATGTCCTTGGCGGTGCGAACGATCACCGCGCGGTGAACGTCACCCTTCTTCACGCGGCCGCGCGGCGCCGCTTCCTTGACGCTGACGACGATGATGTCGCCGACGCCCGCCACGCGGCGCTTGGACCCGCCCAGCACCTTGATGCACTGGACGCGCTTGGCTCCGCTGTTATCCGCAACGTCCAGGTTGGACTGCATCTGGATCATGGTTCGACCCTTATCCTCTCAAATCTTGCTCAGGCGTCCGCTTCGGCGACGTCTTCGGCCTTGGCCTTCTTCGTCGACTTCTTGGCGGCAGGCTTCGTCTCGGCCTTGTCCTCGGCGGGCGGCGAGGGCTGCGGCGGCAAAGCCTCTTCCGTCTCGGCGATATCCGACTTCTGGGCCTTGGAGGTGCCGAGACGGTCGACGACGGTCCACGTCTTCAGCTTCGAGATCGGCGCGCATTCCTCGATGCGCACGATCTCGCCGACATGAAACTCGTTCGCCGCATCATGGGCATGGTACTTCTTCGACAGCTTGATGATCTTGCCGTAGAGCGGGTGCTTCACCCGCCGCTCGACGCGGACCACGATCGTCTTGTCACCCTTGTCGGACACCACGGTGCCGGTGAGGACGCGCTTTGGCATCTCGTTACTCTCCTTGCGCCTTGGAGCGCTGGGTCTGCAGCGTCTTGATTCGAGCGATCGTGCGGCGAACTTCGCGCACTCGACTCGGCTTCTCGAGCTGGTTGGTCGCCGACTGGAAGCGCAGGTTGAACTGCTCGCGCTTCAACTCGCCCAGCTGCTGCTGCAGCTGATCGTCGGACTTTTGCTTGAGATCGTCGATCGCAGGCATGTTACTTTTCCTCTCCCGCCAGCGTCTCGCCGAGGCGGGCGACGACCTTGGTCTTGATCGGCAGCTTCTCGGCCGCGCGCTCGAACGCGGTCTTGGCGAGGTAGCCGGGGACTCCGTCGAGCTCGAACAGGATCCGGCCCGGCTTCACCCGGGCGACCCAGAATTCGGGCGAGCCCTTGCCCGAGCCCATGCGGACTTCAGCCGGCTTCGAGCTCACCGGAACGTCCGGGAAAATGCGGATCCAAAGACGGCCGCTACGCTTGATATGGCGCGTGATCGCGCGACGGGCCGCCTCGATCTGGCGCGCGGTGATCCGCTCCGGCTCCATGGCCTTCAAACCGAAGGCGCCGAAGTTGAGCTCGGTCCCGCCCTTGGCGTTGCCATGGATTCGGCCCTTGAAGGCCTTGCGGAACTTGGTGCGCTTGGGTTGCAGCATCTCTTATTTCCTTACCGGTTGCCGCGCTCTTCGCGCGCCGGACGGACGCCGGAGGTCTGGGCCTCCATCATCAGCCGGTCCTGGGCGAGCGGGTCGTGGCCGAGAATCTCGCCCTTGAAGACCCACACCTTGACCCCGCAGACGCCATAAGCGGTGTGCGCCTCGGCCTCGGCATAATCGACGTTGCCGCGCAGCGTGTGCAGCGGAACCCGGCCCTCGCGATACCATTCGGTGCGCGCGATCTCGGCGCCGCCGAGGCGGCCAGCGCAGGTGATACGAATGCCCTCGGCACCGAGACGGAGCGCCGACTGCACCGCGCGCTTCATCGCGCGGCGGAAAGCGATGCGGCGCTCGAGCTGGTCGGCGACGCCCTGGGCAACGAGCTTGGCGTCGACTTCGGGCTTGCGGATCTCGACGATGTTGAGACTGACTTCGGAGCTCGTCATCTTTTGAAGCTCGCGCTTCAGCTTTTCGATGTCAGCGCCCTTCTTGCCGATGATGACGCCGGGACGCGCCGCATAGATCGAGATGCGGCAAATCTTGGCTGGACGCTCGATCACCACCTTCGAGATCGCCGCCTGCGGCAGCTTCTCGAGAATGTAGCGGCGGATCTTGAGGTCCTCGAGCAGCAGACGGCCGTAATCCTGGCCTTCTGCGAACCAGCGGCTGTCCCAGGTCCGGTTGATCTGCAGGCGAAGCCCGACAGGAGAGGTTTTCTGACCCATTTAAGCTTCTTCCTGCTCGCGAACGACGACGCGGATACGGCTGAACGGCTTGACGATCCGGCTCGAACGGCCGCGCGCGCGCGTCATGAACCGCTTCATCGAGATCGACTTGCCGACGCTCGCTTCGGCGACGACGAGCGCATCGACGTCGAGGTTATGGTTGTTCTCCGCATTGGCGACGGCCGAGGCGAGCACCTTGAACACGTCCTCGCTCATGCCCTTGGGGCTGAACTTCAGGATGTTGAGCGCTTCCTCGACCTTGCGGCCGCGGATCATCTGCGCGACGAGGTTGAGCTTGCGCGCCGAGCCACGGATCGTGTTGCCGACGGCGAGCGCTTCCTTGTCGCCCACCTTGCGGGGTGCAACTGCCTTGCCCATTAGCGCTTGCCCTTCTTGTCGGAGGCGTGGCCATGGAACGTGCGCGTCGGCGCGAACTCGCCGAGCTTCATTCCGACCATTTCCTCATTGACCGACACCGGCACGAACTTGCGGCCGTTGTAGACATTGAACGTGAGGCCGACGAACTGCGGCAGGATCGTCGAGCGGCGCGACCAGGTCTTGATCGGCGCTCGGCCGCCTTTCTCCTGCGCACCTTCCGCCTTCTTCAGGAGCGAAAGCTCGACGAACGGACCTTTCCAAACGGAGCGGGCCATGGATTAACCCTTCTTCTTCGCGTGACGCGACCGGATGATCATCTTGTCGGTCGCCTTGTTGTGACGGGTGCGGGCACCCTTGGTCGGCTTGCCCCACGGGGTAACCGGATGACGGCCGCCCGAGGTCCGGCCTTCACCACCGCCGTGCGGGTGGTCGACCGGGTTCTTGGCGACGCCGCGGGTCAGCGGACGCTTGCCGAGCCAGCGATTGCGGCCCGCCTTGGCGAGGTTGGTGTTGGCATTGTCGGGGTTCGACACCGCGCCCACCGTGGCCATGCAGTCGGAGCGGATATACCGCTGCTCGCCCGAATTCAGCCTGACGATGACCATGCCGCGGTCGCGGCCGACGACCTGCACATAGGTCCCCGCGGCGCGAGCGATCTGACCGCCCTTGCCGGGCTTCATCTCGACATTGTGGACGATGGTCCCGACCGGCATCTGGCCGATCTCCATCGCATTGCCGGGCTTTACGTCGACCTTCTTGCCGGCGATCACCTTGTCGCCCGGAGCGAGACGCTGCGGAGCGATGATGTAAGCCTGCTCGCCGCCCTCGTAATTGATGAGCGCGATGAACGCCGACCGGTTGGGGTCGTACTCGAGCCGCTCGACGGTTCCAGCGACATCCCAGGTCCGGCGCTTGAAGTCGATAATGCGGTACTTCTGCTTGTGACCACCGGCGATCCCGCGCGAGGTCACATGACCCTTGTTGTTGCGGCCGCCGGTCTTGCGCTTGCCTTCGGTGAGCGCCTTGACCGGCTTGCCCTTCCACAGCGCCGACTTGTCGACCAGGATGAGGCCGCGGCGAGCCGACGAGGTCGGATTATATTGCTTGAGAGCCATTAGCCGCGGACCCCTTCGGTAATATCGATCGACTGTCCCTCGGCGAGGGTGACGATCGCCTTTTTCACATCCGAGCGGCGATAGGGCGTGCCCTTCCAGCGCTTGGTCTTGCCCTTGGACACGATCGTGTTCACGTTCGTGACCTTGACGTTGAACAACGCCTCGACGGCGGCCTTGATCTCGGGCTTGCTGGCGCTCGGCGCGACCTTGAACACGACCGCGTTCGACTCCGACAACATCGTCGACTTCTCGGTGATGTGCGGCGCGAGCACGATGTCGTAATGGCGCGCGTCAACCGCGGCCTGCGGCTTCTTAGCCATTGAAGCGGCCCTCCAGCTTCTCGACGGCCGCGCGGGTCAGGACCAGCGTTTCGTGCCGCATGATGTCGTAGACGTTGGCGCCGACTGCCGGGAGCAGATTGACGCTCTCGAGGTTCGACGAAGCGCGGGCAAAGCCGACGTTGAGCGCGTCGCCGTCGATGACCAGCGCGGTCTTGCCGAAGCCGAGGCTCTGAAGCTGCGTCTTGAGCTGCTTCGTCTTGGCTTCCGTCACGTCGAGGTTGTCGACCACGATCAGCTGACCGTCACGAGCCTTCGACGACAGCGCCATTTTGAGACCGAGCTGACGAACCTTCTTATTAAGGCTGGAGACGAACACGCGAGCACGCGGGCCGTGCGCCTTTCCACCGCCGATGAAGATCGGAGCGCGGCGATCGCCATGACGCGCGGTACCGCCGCCCTTCTGACGGCCGAACTTCTTGCCCGTGCGATTGACCTCGCTTCGCTCGCGGGCCGCGCGCGCCGGAGCGCGGCGGTTGAGGAGCTGCCAGGTGACGACGCGGTGAAGGATGTCGGCGCGCGGCTCGACGGCGAAAATCTCGTCGTTGAGCTCGATGTCGCCGCCCTTGCCGGCGGCGCCAGAGCTACCAAGGGTCTGAACCTTGACCTTCATCTTAGCCTTCCTTGCTCTCGTCCGCGGCGTCGCCCTCGGGCTTCGCCTCGTCCGCCGGAGCGGATGTTGCTTCATTCTCGGCGACAGCCTGGGCCTCCGCCTCGGCGGCCGCGCCGGCTTCCTGCTCGGCCGCAATCGCCGCCACTTCCTCGTCGCTCGGAAGCGCCGGAATCTCGTGCACCGCGGCATCATCAACCAGGCCGGCTGCAGGCAGCTCGGACTCGTCGATCTTCGCCTTCGTGTCGATGAGGCCCGCCGGATAAGGCGCGTTCTCGTGGCGCGGAAGCTTGATGGCGTCGCTGACCGTCAGCCAGGCGCCCTTGTGGCCAGGCACCGAGCCCTTGACGAACAAGAGCCCGCGGATCGGGTCCGTGCGCACGATTTCGAGGTTCTGCTGGGTCCGGTTCCGCGCGCCCATGTGCCCGGCCATCTTCTTGTTCTTGAAGACGCGGCCCGGATCCTGGCGGTTACCAGTCGAACCGTGCGAGCGGTGCGAGACCGAAACGCCGTGGGTGGCGCGGAGACCGCCGAAGTTCCAGCGCTTCATGGCTCCGGCGAAGCCCTTGCCCTGAGTCACACCGGAAACGTCGACCATCTGGCCGGCAACGAAGTGGTCCGCGCTGATCAGCGCGCCAACATCGAGCAGTCCGTCTTCGTCGACGCGAAATTCTGCAACTCGCGCCTTGGGCTCGACTTCGGCCTTGCCAAAGGCGGCTCGCTGCGGCTTGGCGACGTTCTTCGACTTCGCCTTGCCCGCGCCGAGCTGGACGGCAGTGTACCCATCCTTGTCCATTTCGCGACGTCCGACGACCTGCAACTCTTCCAGCTGCAGGACGGTGACCGGCACGTGCCGACCGTCCGCCTGGAACAGGCGGGTCATTCCGACCTTCTTCGCGATCACGCCGGTGCGCATGATCAAAACTCCTCAACAGAGGCACACCGGGCCAACCCCGGGTGCGTGAAGCCCATTCAAATGTTTGCGTGCCCCGCCTGGGCTAGTGCTCCCTTTAAAGGAGCGGCGGGGACGCAGCCCGGAGTGCATCTCCGGCGGTATCCTCGTTCTTGTTCCCCGGCGAAGGCCGGGGCCCAGTCAGCCAGCTTGCTGGCTTCTCGGGATCCCCGCTTTCGCGGGGACTAAAGGCAAACTCGCCTAAGCGAGTTTGATCTCCACATCGACGCCGGCGGCGAGATCGAGCTTCATCAGCGCATCGACCGTCTGCGGCGTCGGCTGCACGATGTCGAGCAGCCTTTTGTACGTCCTCACCTCGAACTGCTCGCGCGACTTCTTGTCGACGTGCGGCGAGCGGTTGACGGTGAACTTCTCGATACGCGTCGGGAGGGGAATGGGTCCGCGGATGAGAGCACCCGTGCGGCGCGCCGTATCGGCGATGTCGCCAGTCGCCTGGTCGAGCACTCGATGATCGAACGCCTTCAGGCGAATCCGGATATTCTGCGTTTCCATGTCCCTACCGATGCGAAAGAGCTGCCGCTTGCGGTATCCCGGTGAAGGCCGGGGCCCATCAACCAATCAGTCCAAACTAGCCGAACCGACTGGACCCCGGCCTTCGCCGGGGTACGGAAAACAACAAAAAAGCGAACCGCGCGACCCTGATCCAGAATCGCGCGGCTGGCGCCCTATATTACTTCGTGATGTTCGCGACAACCCCTGCGCCGACGGTACGGCCGCCCTCGCGAATCGCGAAGCGCAGACCCTGGTCCATGGCGATCGGGGCGATCAGCTTGACGCCGAGATTCACGTTGTCGCCCGGCATCACCATCTCGGTGCCCTCGGGGAGCACAACCTCGCCGGTGACGTCCGTCGTCCGGAAGTAGAACTGCGGACGATAGTTGGCGAAGAACGGCGTGTGACGGCCGCCCTCGTCCTTCGACAGGACATAGACCTCGGCGCTGAAGTCGGTGTGCGGCTTGATCGAGCCCGGCTTGCACAGAACCTGTCCGCGCTCGACGTCCTCGCGGCCGACGCCGCGCAGAAGCGCACCGATGTTGTCGCCCGCCTGACCCTGATCGAGCAGCTTGCGGAACATCTCGACGCCGGTGACGACGGTCTTCTGGGTGTCGCGGATGCCGACGATCTCGACTTCCTCGCCGACCTTGACGATGCCCTGCTCGACACGGCCGGTGACGACGGTGCCGCGGCCGGAGATCGAGAACACGTCCTCGATCGGCATCAGGAACGGCTTGTCGAGCGGACGCTCCGGGGTGGGAATCCAGTCGTCGACCGCTTCCATCAGCTTGAGGATCGCGTCGTGGCCCTGCTCCTTGTTGCTGTCCTCGAGGGCAGCAAGCGCCGAGCCGGAGACGATCGGAATGTTGTCCCCGTCGAAGTCGCGCTTGGAGAGCTCCTCGCGGATTTCGAGCTCGACCAGCTCGAGGAGCTCGGGATCGTCGACCTGGTCGACCTTGTTCAGGAACACGACCATGGTCGGAACGCCGACCTGCTTGGCAAGCAGGATGTGCTCCTTGGTCTGCGGCATCGGGCCGTCGGCGGCGGACACGACGAGGATCGCCCCGTCCATCTGCGCCGCGCCGGTGATCATGTTCTTCACATAATCGGCGTGGCCCGGGCAATCGACGTGGGCGTAGTGGCGCTTGTCGGTCTCATACTCGACGTGGGCGGTCGAGATGGTGATGCCGCGCTCGCGCTCTTCGGGCGCTTTGTCGATGTTCGCATAGTCCGTGTATTGGGCTTTGCCCGATTCCGCGAGGACCTTGGTGATGGCCGCAGTCAGCGACGTCTTGCCATGGTCGACGTGACCGATGGTCCCGATGTTCACGTGCGGCTTATTGCGCTCGAATTTAGCCTTAGCCATTTTACGCCTCTTCTTCTTTAGGAAATCGGGCGCGCCGCCCGTTCGCGAGCGCGCCCATAACTACAAATTCGCGGTTACGCCAGCTTCGCCTTCACCTCGTCGGCGACGTTCTGCGGCACTTCGTCATAATGAGAGAATTGCATCGTGTACTGCGCGCGGCCCTGAGTGAACGAGCGCAGCTGGTTGACGTAGCCGAACATGTTCGCGAGCGGCACGATCGCCTCGACCACCTGCGCGTTGCCACGGCTGTCGGTGCCCTGGATCTGCCCGCGGCGGCTGTTGATGTCGCCGATCACGTCGCCGAGATAATCCTCCGGGGTCACGACCTCGACCTTCATGATCGGCTCGAGCAGCTTGATGCCGGCCTTCTGAGCGGCTTCGCGCATCGCGCCCCGGGCGCAGATTTCGAACGCGAGCGCCGAGGAGTTGACGTCATGGTATTTGCCGTCGACGAGGTGGACCTCGAAATCGATGATCGGGAAGCCGATCAGGGAACCAGTCTCGGCGGTCTCGCGCAGCCCCTTCTCGACGGACGGAATATATTCCTTGGGCACGTTCCCGCCCTTGATCTCGTCGAAAAACTGAAAGCCCGAGCCGCGCTCGCTTGGAATCACGTTGATCTTGATCTCGCCGAACTGGCCGGAGCCGCCCGACTGCTTCTTGTGGGTGTAGGTGAGGTCGACCGGCTTCGCGAGATACTCGCGATAAGCGACCTGCGGAGCACCGACGTTCGCCTCGACCTTGAACTCGCGCTTCATGCGGTCGACCAGGATCTCGAGGTGGAGCTCGCCCATCCCCTTGATGATCGTCTGGCCGGATTCGTGATCGGTCGTCACGCGGAAGCTCGGGTCCTCTCGCGCCAGGCGATTGAGCGCGACGCCCATCTTCTCC
This sequence comes from uncultured Alphaproteobacteria bacterium, assembly GCA_963831215.1. Taxonomy (GTDB): domain Bacteria; phylum Pseudomonadota; class Alphaproteobacteria; order Sphingomonadales; family Sphingomonadaceae; genus Sphingomicrobium. The sequence goes on from CAWHPM010000012.1 coordinate 327,002, forward strand.
TGGTCGGCCTTGGTCTTCGGTTCCACCGCGACCTCGATCACCGGGTCCGGAAACTCCATCCGCTCGAGGATGATCGGCGCGTTAGCGGCGCACAGCGTGTCGCCGGTCGTCGTGTCCTTGAGCCCGGCGAGCGCGACGATGTCGCCCGCGTAAGCGACCTGGATGTCCTCACGGTCATTGGCGTGCATGAGCAGCATGCGCCCGACCTTTTCCTTCTTGTCCTTGACGGAGTTCGAGACCTGCGACGAAGTCTCGAGCTTCCCCGAATAGATGCGTGCGAAGGTCAGCGTCCCGACGAACGGATCGTTCATGATCTTGAACGCCAGCGCCGAGAACGGCGCGTCGTCGGACGGAGCACGGGTTTCCGCAATCTCGGTGTCCGGCTTGATGCCCTCCACGGGCGGAATGTCGAGCGGGCTCGGCAGATAGTCCACGACCGCATCGAGCAGCGGCTGAACGCCCTTGTTCTTGAACGCCGAGCCGCACAGCACCGGCACGAACGAGAAGTTGAGCGTGCCCTTGCGGATCAGCTTCTTGAGAGTCGCCGTGTCGGGCTCATTGCCCTCGAGATAGGCTTCCATGACCGCGTCGTCCTGCTCAACGGCCATCTCGATCAGCTCCATGCGGGCTGCTTCGGCGGCGTCCTTGAGCTCGGCCGGAATCTCTTCGTAGACGAACTTGGCGCCGAGGCTCTCGTCGAGCCAGATGATCGCGCGGTTCTCGACAAGGTCGACGAGACCCTTGAATTGGCCCTCGAGGCCGATCGGAAGATAGAGCACCGCCGGACGCGCGCCGAGGCGGTCCTTGATCATGTCGACACACATGTCGAAGTTCGCGCCGGTGCGGTCGAGCTTGTTGATGAAGCACATCCGCGGAACCTTGTACTTCTCCGCCTGCCGCCAGACGGTCTCCGACTGCGGCTCGACGCCGGCGACGCCGTCGAAGCAGGCAACCGCGCCGTCGAGGACACGCAAGCTGCGCTCGACCTCGATGGTGAAGTCGACGTGGCCGGGCGTGTCGATGATGTTGATCCGGTGCTCGGGGCCGTCGCCTGCGGTCCAGAAGCAGGTCGTCGCCGCCGACGTGATCGTGATCCCGCGCTCCTGCTCCTGCTCCATCCAGTCCATCGTCGCGGTGCCCTCGTGGACCTCGCCGATCTTGTAGGACTTTCCGGTGTAATAGAGGATGCGCTCGGTCGTCGTCGTCTTGCCGGCGTCGATGTGCGCCATGATGCCGATGTTGCGATAGCGCTCGAGCGGATGGCTGCGGGCCATTTCAATATCTTCCTTAGCGATGTCCGGGGAGCCGGGTCCGGACCCGGCTGTCCCCGGATATGCCGGTGACCAGTATAATGTTACCAGCGATAGTGGGTGAAGGCGCGGTTCGCTTCGGCCATGCGGTGGGTGTCCTCGCGCTTCTTCACGGCATTGCCGCGGTTCTGCGAAGCGTCCATCAGCTCGCCCGACAGCCGGCCCGACATGGTCTTTTCCGAACGTCCGCGGGCCGCAGTGATCAGCCAGCGGATCGCAAGCGCCTGGGCGCGCTCGGGACGAACCTCAACCGGGACCTGATAGGTCGCGCCGCCGACACGGCGGCTGCGGACCTCGATGCCCGGCTTCACATTATTGAGCGCATCGTGGAACACGCCGAGCGGGTCGCGCTTCAGGCGGGTCTCAACGGTCTCGAGGGCGCCGTAGACGATGCCCTCGGCGACCGACTTCTTACCGTCGAGCATGACGGAATTCATGAACTTCGAGAGGACCTCATCCCCGAACTTCGGATCGGGAAGGATTTCGCGCTTCTCTGGACGGCGACGACGAGCCATTGGATTATTCCTTTTCTCTCTTCAGCCGATTCCGGGACTGACGTGTCGCCCGGGGCTTACTCTGGCCTGATTATTTGGGACGCTTGGCGCCGTACTTCGAACGGCTCTGACGGCGGTCCTTCACGCCCTGCGTGTCGAGGACGCCGCGAAGGACGTGGTAGCGAACGCCCGGAAGGTCGCGCACACGCCCGCCGCGGATCAGCACGACGCTGTGCTCCTGGAGGTTGTGGCCCTCGCCGGGGATGTAGCTGATCACTTCGCGCTGGTTGGTCAGGCGGACCTTGGCCACCTTGCGCAGCGCCGAGTTCGGCTTCTTCGGGGTCGTCGTGTAGACCCGGGTGCACACTCCGCGCTTCTGCGGGTTCTGCTCCATCGCTGGGACCTTCGACTTGGCCTTCTGCGGTTCGCGACCCTTGCGGATCAGCTGGTTGATCGTCGGCATGAAGCCCTTCACCTTTCGTTGCGGGCAAACCCCGCGGTTACTTTGCTCAACAGAAAAAGCGCGGAGCCGAAGCAGCCTTACGGGCCGCCTGGCGACGCGCATGTCGAGCAATGTTCAGCTCTTGCCCGCGGCGAGTGAATTACAATGCCCGCGGACGGCGGCCACATAGCGAGGCCAGGCTGAAGGGTCAACGGCTCCGGCAACGCAATCGGTCATCGTCGATTTGCGCCGCGACGAGCGACCAACGCGCCGGACAAGCCGACAAGCGGTCACCGTCGATGCGGCCTTCCACTCTGTCGAAACCTGCGGGCACGGCAATTCGAGCCCGTGCACCATCATCGCTCCTGCAGCGGGAGGAATGAATGTCTAAGCTTGCGACAATCGGTCTCGGCCTGATCCTGGCTTCGAGTGCAGCCATGGCGGCAACCGCCACAAAACCCGCCGGCAAGCCGTCGGCCGACATCCAGCAATATTGCCTGAAATTCGCCGACGATACCGGATCGCACCTCACGCGAACCGAATGCCGCACCAAGAAGCAGTGGAAGCAGCTCGGCGTCGATGTCGACGAGCTCTCGGACAAAGGCGGCGGGTCAGCCGGTCTGGCCTGATCGGAAAGCAGCGGAACCTTGCGTTCCTTCGCGCCGTTGATCGAGATTCCGCAACTGAAATGCGGGGTCCCGAGATGCGGCCGAGACTGGGGCCATTGCTGTTGGTGACGGCGCTCGCGGGCTGCCGGGCGAGCAGCCACGCCAGCAACCAGATTTCGAGAGGGGCAAAGGTGGAGAACGAGACCATCGCCGATCTCAATCTGACCAGTGACGCATTTCGAGATGGCCAGACCATTCCGGCCCGATTCACCTGCGATGGCGGCAATCGGACACCGTCATTGAAGTGGTCCGACCCTCCATCGGGAACGAAGAGCTTCGCCCTGGTACTGGACGATCCTGACGCGCCGAGCGGCACGTTCCGTCACTGGGGCGTGTTCGACATTCCGGCATCGGCGCGGTCGATTGGCGGCGGCCGCAAGCTCGGCATCGAAGCGACAAATGACTTTGGCAAGCCCGGCTACGGCGGCCCCTGTCCGCCACCGGGTCACGGCGCGCACCACTATCATTTCAAGCTGTTCGCGCTCGACCTCGACAGGCTCGGCCTCTCAACCAAGGCGAAGGTCGAAGACGTCGAGGACGCCGCGCAGCGGCATGCGATCGGGCGTGGCGAACTGGTCGGAATCTACCAACGGGTGTAGCAGGATCGAGCGGGTCACCATCAAGGAGGAACGACATGGCAAATCGTAAATGGGTCATCGCATTGGGCGCGATCCTCGCGTCTTCGCCGGTGGCGGCATCGCAGCCTGAACCGGGCCCGATGACCGAGGCGCCGGCGGGCACTCCGCAGACCCGATATTGCATGCGGATCGAAGCGGTCACGGGCACGCGTATCGAAACCGTCGAGTGCTGGACCCGCGAGGAATGGGCGGCCCAAGGCGTCGATGTCGACAAGGACTGGTCCAAGGAAGGCGTCGCTGTCCTCAACGCCTGAGGAGCGGTCATGAGGTGAGCCGATAACCGGCCAGCCGCTCGTAATAGGGCCGGCAGTGCTCGGCGAGCCGCTCCGCCTCGGCCGGAAGCTTGACCGGCTCCGCCTCGGGCGGCGCAAAGCCCGTGCTTCTTTCGACCGCGCCGTACCAGTGAGGCGCCCACGGTCCGTCGGTTGTCCGCCGGCCCTCGGCCCAGCTCAGCATTGCGGGATCCCACCGGATTCCGAGCGCCTCACACAGGCTCGACAGGACCCCGGCCGGATCGTTCAGCACATCGTCGGCGTCGATCACCGGCGGGGCGCGTCCGATCCGCTCCGCCTCGCGCTGGAAAAATTCGGCCTGCCGCTCGAGCCCGAAATCCTCGAACCGGGCGCTCTCGCGCTTGCGAAGGTAGGAAGCGATCATCCGCTCCGGCCGGCGGATCAGGAAAGCGTGAGTGAAGCCGGCGAAATCCTCGTAGCCGATCGGCCCGACCATGTGATGCCACATGTGCTTCTGGTACCAGATCGGGGATCCGCCCGGCGCGTCGCCGGAGAGGGTTTCCATGACGCGGCGCCAATCGCAATCCATCGCCGCTGTTACTTCCTCGCGCATCGGGTGATCGGCGCCGCTGGTTTTCAGGAAACAGCCGTAGAAGGGTTCGTCCGAAACGAAGGTGTCGGGCCTGCTGCCGAAGCTGCGCATCATCGCGGTGGAGAGGTTTCGAGGCCCCGACCACATCGCGATGCGGATCGTCACGGCCGCTGCTGCTCCACGACATCGCGCTCGACGCGATCGGCGTAGAGCTTCTGCAAGCGCTCGACCATCGATCCCCGGCACTCGAGCCCGCGTCCGTCGACCTCGCGGACAGGAACGATCCCGGCGAAGGTGCCGGTGACGAACGCCTCGTCGGCGCCGTAGACATCGGTCAGCGAAAAGTCCTTTTCGATCGCCGCGATTCCGGCGTCGCGCGCGACCTCGAGCGTCAGGCCGCGGGTGATCCCGCCGAGGCAATACTTGCCGCTCGACGTCCACACTTCGCCCTTGCGGACGATGAAGAAGTGCGTCGAGTTGCACGTCGCGACGAACCCTTGCGGATCGAGCATCAGCGCTTCGTCGGCCCCGGCCTGCGTCGCCTGGATCGAGGCGAGGATGCAATTGAGCTTGGAATGCGAGTTGATCTTCTGGTCCTGAACGGCGGGATCGCCGCGGCGGACGTGGACGGTGAAGAGCTTGAGCCCGCGTTGGTAGATCGCCGCGTCGGGTTCCTTGTATTCGGCAATGATCACGATCGTGGCGTCCGCCGACCACGACCCGCGGGTCCTGGTACGGAGTTGACCGAACCCGCGCGTGACCATCAGCCGGACGTGGACGCCCTCGGTCATGCCATTCGCGTCGAGCGTCTCATAAAGGCGCTGCGTCAGCTCCTCGCGCGAGCACGCCGATGTCCATCGCGATCGCCTTGGCGCCTTCGAACAGGCGATCGAGATGGCGGTCGAGGAAGGCCGAGCTTGCCCTGGTGGACCCGCAAGTCCCTCCCAGATCCCGTCGCCCAGCATGAAGCCGCTGTCGAACACCGACACGACCGCTTCGCCCCGCGGCTTCAGTTCGCCGTTGACGTTGATCAGGATCGAGGCGTTCCGAGGGTCGGAGACGTCGTGCATCGATGCGCCATCTGCTATTCCGTCGTCTTGCCGTCCCATTCCTCGGCTGTGCGCCACCGGCGTCTAGTGTTCTCGGGCCGCTGCGCCGAGTGCCGGCGGAAGAACCTGAAAGCGACCTTCCGCATATGATCGTATCGGCCCCTGCGAGCTCGTCCTCTCTTGTTGAGGTCGTGACAACCGCCGGCCTCTCGATACGACGCTTCCCCAGCCTTCCTCGCCCTTCCAGCCCACTCTCCTGCTCTCTTGAGTGCTACCATGTCGATCTCGGCGGCCTCGTTCACCACGGTCCGCCGATATTGTCGCGATACCTTTCATCATCCGCTCCTCAATATTCAGCCGTTCCCGCGCCTTCCATCGGCCGAACGAAGAGGCGCCGCACCTGGGGCCAGCGCTCGCGCGATTCCTCCTCGATTCGGCACACCACCCGCTCCACCTCGGCCGCGCGTATCTCATTGTCGAAATCGACGTTCATCATCACCGTGACCTGGTCCGGCGAGGAGTGTACCGTCAGCACATATCCCACGCCGACGACGCCCGGCATCTCGCTCGCGAGCTTGCGCAAGTTGGCGACGAGCTCCGGGTCCGCCGCCTCGCCGATCAGCAACCCCTTGGACTCATAGGCAAGCAGGGCCGCGGTGAAGCCGAGGATCACGCCGATCACGATCGAGGCGGCGCCGTCGAAGAACGGATCGCCTGTGATTTGCGCGAGCGCGAGGCCGATCGCCGCGGCAACGATGCCCGCCATCGCCGCGCCGTTCTCGAGCAGCACGATGAAAGCCGGCGGGTCCTTGGATCGGCGGATCGCGTCGAACCAGCCGAGGCTGCCTCTCGCTCGGTTGAAATCGCGATAGGCCTCGATGGTGGACCAGCCTTCGAGAAAGAAGGCAATCAGCAGAACGGCATAAGCGATGAGCGGTGAGACGGCCGGCTCGGGATGGGCGATGTGGATAATACCCTCGTACACCGAGACGCCGGCGCCGAGAGAGAAGACGAGAACGGCAACCACGAAGCTCCAGAAGTAGAGCTCTCGGCCGTAGCCGAAGGGGTGAAGATTGTCGGGCCGCTTCTTGGCCGCGTGGCGGCCCCACATCAGCAGCAGCTGGTTGGTCGAATCGACCACGCTGTGCACGCCTTCGGTCAGCATTGCCGAGGAGCCGGTGATCGCCGCCGCGACGAACTTCGACACGGCGATCCCGAGGTTCGCGAGAAGCGCGACGACGAGCGTCCGGGTGCTGGTGGTCGCGGCGCTCATCCGCCGGCGAACCCTGTTAACGTCACTAAGGTCACGGAGAGCAGCGCTTTTCCCGTGACCATATAGGCGAACGGGCGGAATCAGGAAATTCATCAACACGCATCATGGAGCGACTGTGCACGAGAAGACCCGTGTAGGACAGCGGTTCAAATGTGGATCACCCGGCCGAACGCGGCCAGCACGCTTTCGTGCATCATCTCGCTGAGCGTCGGGTGGGGGAAGACGGTCTGGATGAAGTCGGTTTCGACCAGCTCGGCGGTCTTGCCGATGGTGTAGCCCTGGATCAGCTCGGTGACCTCGGCGCCGATCATGTGCGCGCCCAATAGCTCGCCCGTCTTCGCGTCGAACACCGTCTTCACGAACCCTTCGGTCTCGCCGAGCGCGATCGCCTTGCCGTTGCCGATCGCCGGGAACTTGCCGACCTTGACCTCGTAGCCCTTCTCCTTGGCCGCGGCTTCGGTCAGGCCGACGCTCGCCACCTGCGGACGGCAGTAGGTGCAGCCCGGGATGTTCTTCGGATCGGTCGGCATGCGGATGGACGTCCTTGTTGCCGAGCTCCTGCGCGATCGCCTCGGCCGCGGTGACGCCTTCGTGGCTGGCCTTGTGGGCGAGCCAGGGCGGCGCGGTGACGTCGCCGATCGCCCAGATGCCGGGGACGTTGGTGCGGCACATCGGGTCGGTATCGATATGGCCTTTGGTGGTTTTCACGCCGAGCGTCTCGAGTCCGATATTCTCCGTGTTGGGCACGATCCCGACCGCGACGATGCAATGGCTGAAGCGCTGCTCGCTGGTCTTGCCGTCGTTGGTCTTGATCTTGGCGGCGACGCCCTTCGCATCGGCCTTCAGGCTCTCGACGCCGGCGCTGGTGAGGATCGTCAGGCCCTGCTTCTGCAGGCTCTTGGCGAGCTGCGCGCTGACTTCGGCGTCCTCCACCGGAACCACCCGGTCCAACATCTCGACCACCGTAACCTTGGCGCCGAGGTCGGCGTAGAAGCTGGCGAACTCGATCCCGATCGCGCCCGAGCCGATGACCAGCAGATCGGTCGGCATTTCCGGCGGAGTCATGGCGTGACGGTAAGTCCAGATGCGCTTGCCGTCGGCCTTGGCGAACGGCAGGTCGCGCGCGCGGGCGCCGGTGGCGACGATGATGTGCTTGGCGCGCAAGCTCGGTCGTCTTGCCGTCGGCGCTCGTGACGCTGAGCTTGCCTTTGCCGGTGAGCTTGCCTTCGCCCATCACGCACCGCGATCTTGTTCTTCTTCATCAGGTGCGCGACGCCCTGGTTGAGCTGCTTGGCGACCGCGCGGCTGCGCGCGACGACCTTGGCGATGTCGAACGACGGTTTCTCGTTGCTGAGGCCGTAGGCGTCGGCGTGCTGGAGGTAATGAAAGATTTCCGCCGAGCGCAGCAGCGCCTTGGTCGGAATGCAACCCCAGTTGAGGCAAATGCCGCCGAGGTTCTCGCGCTCGACGATCGCGGTCTTCAGGCCCAGCTGCGCCGCGCGGATCGCGGCGACATAGCCGCCGGGTCCGGAGCCGAGGACGATAAGGTCGTAGGTGTCAGGCATAAGGTGCTCCACTGAATTCCTCTCCCCTTGAGGGAGAGGGCGACTTCAAGCGCAGCTTGAGCGGGGTGAGGGCTAGAAAGAGCCGCTGCGATCACTTGGGCAACGCCATCCAGGTTTCTCAGGATGTCGTTGTTCCAGAATCGAAGAACCCGATAACCCTTGCTTTCGAGGAATGCGGTACGTTGTGCATCGCCGGGATTGTTCGCATGCTGACCACCGTCGGCTTCGACGATTAACCGGTGCTCTTGGCAAACGAAGTCAGCGATGAACGGACCGATCGGCTGCTGGCGGCGGAACTTGGCGCCATCGAGTTGCCGATTGCGCAGCGCCGACCAAAGCTTTCGCTCGGCATCGGTCAGCCCTCGGCGCAGACGCTGCGCTCTCGCGAGAGTCTTGCCCGTGTATCCGGTCACGCCCTCACCCTCCCGCCGCTGCGCGGCTCCCTCCCTCTCCCTCGAGGGGAGAGGGAATAACCCGCGGCTTGCCCGCCTCATCCAGCGCGACAAAGGTGAATTCGCCTTCCGCCACGACCGTTTCGCCGTCGCCGTCGCGCTGCCGCGCGATCGCTTCGGCTTTCAGCCGCAGCGAGGTGCGGCCCTGCTTCAGCAGCCCGACATAAACGCTGAGCTCATCGCCCACCGCCATCGCGCCGGGAAACTTGATCGCGTCGGCGGCGACAAGGATCGCCTTCCCATGCGTCCGCCGCGACGCGAATGAGCCGCAGGCCAGGCCCATCTGACCCATCAGCCACCCGCCGAACACGCCGCCATACGGGTTGGTCTCAGCCGGCATGGCGGTGACGCGGATGAGGGGCGTGCGGCCAAGCATCCCGCTATCCGGCGTAAACGTCGATGTACTTCGAATACACCCAGCCTGACGGGCAACGACCGCGATAAGGACCCGGAGATGGCGCTGGGATTGTTACGCCGCAGTTCGCAGATGGCTGACCGTCAGGCTCAAAGACGACCCCGAGCCATTTTTGATCTTTAGACTCCTGGCAAACGTAGACTTCGAATCCCGGTCCGAGCTTATCGATGCGTGGTGCGTCCATCCGTGGCGCGGCCTTCACTGCCAAGAAGTTGTCGCCACTGGGGTTCAGCCCAACCACCCTCCCATTGCTGCCGCACGCATCCAGATTAGGCCCGCCCAATCCTACAATCACGGGCTGTGACGCGCGTGCAACCGCAGCCGGCTGGACCGTGGCGGACGCAGTCCTTGAGGTGGTTCGAGGCGCCGACACGATGTTGGAGGTGGCCAGACTTGGTGCGCTGTTCTTTTGACCGAGTAAATAAGCAGCAGCCGCGACAAGAACGACTATTGCAATCACAAGAACGTAATCAACCGGTTCATTAGGCCAGCATCCCCAGCGGGTTCTCGACCAGCCGCTTGAACGCCTGCATCAGCTTCGCGCCATCCGCGCCGTCGATCGCGCGGTGGTCGAAGCTGCCGGTGGCGCTCATGATGGTCGCGATCTGCAGGCTGTCGTTGATCACGTAGGGGCGCTTCTCGCCCGCGCCGATGGCCATGATCATGCCCTGGGGCGGGTTGATCACGGCCTCGAACTGCTTGATCCCGAACATGCCCATGTTCGAGAGGCTCGCGGTGCCGCCCTGATATTCCTGCGGCTGGAGCTTGCCCTCCTTGGCGCGACCGGCGAGGTCCTTCATTTCGGTCGAGATTGCGGAGACGGTCTTGGCTTCCGCGCCGACGATGATCGGCGTGATCAGTCCGGCCGGGATCGACACCGCGACCGAGATGTCGGCGCGGCTGTACTTGAACAGCTGGTCGCCCGCGAAGCTGACGTTGCACTCGGGGACTTCGATCAGCGCCTGAGCGAGCGCCTTGATCAAGAGGTCGTTGACGCTGAGCTTGACGCTGCGGCTCGCGAGGCCGGCGTTGAGCTCGCCCCGGAGCTTCAGCAACGCGTCGAGGTTGATGTCGACGGTAAGATAGATGTGCGGGACCTGCTGTTTCGACTCCGTAAGGCGCCGCGCGATCGTCTTGCGCATGTTGGAGAGCTTGATCGCTTCGTGCGGGATCGCCTGTTCGATGACGCCCGGCAGGACGGCGTGGCCAGCCGGTGCCGCCGCCGTGGGAGCGGGCGCTGCGCCTGGGGCCTTGCCGACAGCGGCGTCGATGTCGGCGCGGACGATGCGGCCGCCGGGGCCGCTGCCCTGGATGTTCGAAAGGTCGATGTTCTGCGCCTGCGCCAACCGGCGCGCGAGCGGCGATGCCTTGATGCGTTCGACTCTCCCCCCTGGCGCGGAGAGGCGGCAGCGGCCGAGAGGGGGGGCGGCGGGTGCTTGCACGCCGGCGTTTGGACCGGCGCTTGCGGCGGGCCTCCGACCGGTTGCGTCGGCTTTGGGCCGGGCGCCTCTGCTTGTGCGGCGCGCGGCGGCTGTCCCGCCCCCGCGGGGGGGGGAGGGACTGAGGCGTCTCGCCCTCGCCCGCCATGATCGCGATCGGCGCTCCGACCTTCACGCCGTCGGTTCCTTCGGGGACGAGGATTTTAGCGATCTTGCCCTCGTCGACCGCTTCGAATTCCATCGTCGCCTTGTCGGTCTCGATCTCGGCGAGAATGTCGCCCGACTTCACCTCGTCGCCTTCCTTCACCAGCCATTTGGCGAGCGTGCCCTCCTCCATCGTCGGGGAAAGTGCGGGCATCTTGAGTTCGATCGGCATGGGGCATGTCCTTGCGGAAGCGTGCGCGGCTCAAAGCCAATGCGGCGGTTGCGGTCAAGCCTGCGCCGAATTCCCTAGCCCCTCACTTGCGCTTAAGCGCGGTTTAACGCAGCAATCGTTTCGCATGGGGGACGATCTCAAGCGAACCTATCTCGTCGTGGTCGACGACAGCGAAGAGGCGCGGGTCGCGCTGCGCTTCGCGGCGAGGCGCGCGTCGAAGACCGGCGGACGGGTGGAAGTGCTCGGGATCGTCGAGCCGCAGGACTTCGTGCAGTTCGGCGGAGTCCAGGCGGCCATCGAGGAGGAGCAAAGGCTGCGCATCCAGGGCGTGGTCAGCTCCGCGATCGGCGAGCTGCTCGATAAATCGGGGGTGGAGGCGAACATCATCGTCCAGCAGGGCGACCCGGTGCGGACCGTGCGCGAATATCTCGAGGGCCGGGACGATGTCGCCGCGCTGGTGCTGGGAGCGGCGCCGAGCGGGAGTCCGGGTCCGCTGGTGGTCAATTTCACCGGCAATGACGCGGGCAGGTTGCCGTGTCCGGTGATGATCATCCCCGGCTCGCTCGGCGATGAACGGCTGGAGCAATTGAGTTAAAGCACCTTCGAAAGAATTTCGCCGAGCCTGACGGCGCCCGCTTCGTCCTCTTCGGTGAACCGCCCGGTCATCGGGCTGTCGATGTCGAGAACTCCGAGGAGCTCGCCGTCACGGATGAGGGGCACGACGATCTCGCTGTTCGAGGCGCTGTCGCATGCGATGTGGCCCGGGAAGGCGTGGACATCCTCGACGCGTTGCACCTGGCGAGTTTCCGCGGCGACGCCGCAAACTCCTTCGCCGTATCTGATGCGGATGCACGCCGGCCGGCCCTGAAACGGGCCGAGCACGAGCTGACCGCCAACGTTACGATAGAAGCCGACCCAGTTCACGTCGGGCAGCGTCTCGAAGATGAGGGCGGACGCATTCGCCATGTTCGCGATCGGGTCCGGCTCGCCGGTGACGAGGCCCTCGAGCGCGGACGCGAGGTCGCGGTACATCGTCGCGGTGTCGGCGGCGGCGATCTTGAAGTCGTACATTCGTCTTTCCCGTCACCCTGAACTTGTTTCAGGGTCCATTCTCGAGACCCTCACTGTACTTCACCAACATGGATGCTGAAACAAGTTCAGCATGACGAACTAAAAGTCCGTCACCTTTCCGCGCGTTTGCTTGGTCACGCTGCGCTGGCGCTTTTGCTCCACCCGCTTGGCCTTGGCAGCCCGGCTCGGGCGCGTCGGCTTGCGCTTCGCTTGTACCACATGCGCCGCCGCAATCATCTCCGCCAGCCGGCGGCGCGCGTCGGCGCGGTTTGCCTCCTGCGTTCTGAAGCGGCGCGCGGTGATCAGGAGCTCGCCGCCGCCGGTGACGCGGCTGCCGGCGATTTGCTTCAGCCGTTCGTAGGCGTCGGGGTGAAGGCCGAGCCTGAACAGGTCGACGCGAAGCTGGACCGCGGTCGCGACCTTGTTGACGTTCTGCCCGCCGGGGCCGGTCGCGGCGAGAAAGGTCTCGCCGAGCGCGTCCTCCGGAATTTCGACCAATTCCGGTCCAATCCGTCCCCCTGACGGCTTGTCTGCGGAATCATCAGGCCGCATCGGCCCACTCGCCGAAATGTTCGGGAAGCGGCGCGGTGACGTCGATCGTCGCCTTGCCGTCGCGCGGAACCACCAGGCGAGAGGCATGCAGGAGCATCGGACCGCCGGGCACGCCGTAAACGCGATCGCCGAGTATCCCGCGGCCGAACGCCTCGCGTGCGTGCGCGCGAATTTGATGCGTCCGTCCGGTCAGCGGCTTGAACTCGACCAGAGTGGACCCACCGCGAACGGCGAGCCTCCGCCAGCGCGTTGTCGCGGCGAGCCCATGCGCATCGGACATCATCTTCCACCCTGCCTCGGCCGTCGAATGCTTCGCCAATGGAGCGTCGATCACCCCCGCCTCCTCGGCGAGTTCACTCGCCACAACCGCAAGATAGTATTTTTCGACCGACCGCGCCTCGAACGCACGTTGAAACAACGCTCGGGCTTTGGGCGACCGCGCGAAGAGAAGGCAGCCGCTGGTGTCGGCGTCAAGGCGGTGCATCGGCGTCGGCGGGCGTTTGAAGCCGCACCTCAGCTCATCCAGTCTGGATGCGATGGAAATCGCCGCCGCGACGGGGCGTATCGACCGGCAGGCCGGCAGGTTTGTCGATGACGATCGCCTCGCCGTCGATGAAGATGATGCGCTCTGAAAGATCCACAGTTGCGCCAATGGACGAGGCGTCTTTCGAGAGCAAACGCGGGGCTTCGTGCTGTGGATAAGCAGTGGACATGCGGTGGATGGAATTGTGACTCCCTTGCAACGAATTCAAGGAATCCAGCCTGTTACCCAATATTAACCTTTTCCCTTCAGACCTCGAATGGTTAATGGACGCTTCAAGGCCGTTAAGAGCGCGTAACGCTTGTCGGCCGTGAACGGGGGAAATCACGATGCGCGTGCTGCTGATCGAAGACGAGCCGACGACCGCGAAAGCGATCGAGCTGATGCTCGGAACGGAGGGCTTCAACGTCTACACGACCGACCTCGGGGAAGAGGGCCTCGATCTCGGCAAGCTGTACGACTACGACATCATCTGTCTCGACCTCAATCTGCCGGACATGCACGGTTACGACGTGCTTAAGAAGCTGCGCACGGCCAAGGTCTCGACGCCGGTGCTGATCCTTTCCGGCATTGGTGAAATGGACAGCAAGGTTCGCGCACTTGGCTTCGGCGCCGACGATTATGTGACCAAGCCGTTCCACCGCGACGAGCTGGTCGCGCGAATCCATGCGATCGTTCGTCGCTCAAAAGGCCATTCGCAGTCGGTCATCCGCACCGGCAAGCTCGCCGTGAACCTCGACGCCAAGACGGTCGAGGTCGACGGCAGCCGCGTCCACCTGACGGGCAAGGAATATGCGATGCTGGAGCTTCTTTCGCTCCGCAAGGGCACGACGCTGACCAAGGAGATGTTCCTCAACCATCTCTACGGCGGGATGGACGAGCCCGAACTGAAGATCATCGACGTGTTCATCTGCAAGTTGCGCAAGAAGCTTTCGCTGGCCTGCGGCGGCGCAAACTACATCGAAACCGTGTGGGGCCGCGGCTATGTGTTGCGTGAGGCCGACGAGGGCGAAGCAAGCGAGCCACAGGTCGCGGTCGCTTAAGCCGCCCGTTATTTTTTCGAGAGCAATGAGGCGAGGCGTCTGGACGCCTCGCCTTTTTTCGTCTGGTCAGGACCGGTTCGCAGGGGACGAACCGGCCCTGATGCGCGCGGACCCTATTGCGGATGGTCCACGCAGGCGACGTCATACTGCGATACCGACGCCGTGTTGCGCGAGTTCTGCGGCTGCGAGCCCGCGTAATGGCTGCCGGCCGTGCTGTCTTCGCCGCTGAACGGGGATCCGCCGCCGGGAGCACTGGCGGAGTGGCCAGGAGTCGACCCCTCGCCTTCATCGATCAGCTCTTCGCATTCCTCGTTCGGCTGGCCGTAGGCGTTGCCGCTGTTCTGGTGCGAATAGCCGGTGCCCTGATATTGTCCGTTACCCGGCGCGCTCTGGCCCGAGGCGAGCGCTGGACTGAGCGCCACCGCCGCGGAGCCAAGCAAAAGCTATCTTCGCTTTCATCGCGCTTACTCCTTCGAGGGAGCCGCCGGAGCGCATGCGCACGGGGGCTGACTTGGAATGCGTACGCGCTCGCAGCGGCCCCTGTAGGTGCCTCGGGCGCGGCAACCGGTTCACTGCGACGGTTTCGGAGCGAGAACGCAGCGCTGCGGGCGCAGGCGAGAAACTAGTGCGCGGCCCTCGAATTCGCGAGAGGGGAGCCTCCGCACGAGCAGTCACAGCGGTTCGTCACGCGCGCCACGGTCGCGCAGGCATCGATCGTGCCGCCGATCGGCCGGTCCGATATGAGCGTCACGTCCGCCGAGCGCTTCCGCTGACGGACCAGCGCGGCGAGACCACTGACATGCGCTGCCGAAAAGGAGCTGCCGTTGACGAGGAACCATCGTCCGCCCGGCTCGGTGGTGGGCACGTCACGGCCCGGCGCCGTGTAAACGTGGCCGCCGATCCCCGCGAAGGAATGGTCCGATACGGCGATGACGCCCGGCACCGAAGCGGGAAATCCGCCACCCGGTTTCGCGCTGTCATAGGCGGTCACCACGATCGATCCGCGCGACAGGGCCGCGTCGAGCAGGGCCCGCAACAGGCGGCTGTCCGGACCACTGAGGCTGAGGTTGATCACGTCGGCTTTAGCCTGCACCGCGAAGTAGAATGCCTTGGCCAGGCTGAGGCCGTCGCAAACGGTCGTCGCGTTCGCCGCGCGCTGCTGCCAGCAGGCGCGGAGCCCGAGCAGACGGGCGCCCGGCGCAACGCCCGCGATCCCGATGCCATTGTCGCTCTTCGCGGCGATCACGCCGGCGACGCCGGTTCCATGGTCCTCGGCGACCTCGGCCTGCCCGGAAACGAAATTACGATTGACGATCAGCTGCCCGACGAGATCCGGGTGGTTCGCCTGGATGCCGCTATCGATCACCGCGACCTTGATACCGCGCCCGGTCGTCAGCCGATGCAGGTCCGCGAGGTCCCAGGCCTTGGCCGCCGGCTGCGCGGGATACAGCGGGTCGTTGTGCGAGGCGGCAGCTTCCTGGGCGTGGTAGAGCTGCACCGGCTCCGCCCAGGCGACCTTGTTGTCCATCGAGAGCTCGTCGGCCGCGGATTCGGTAGAGCGGCCTTGCGGTACCGCCATGACGAAGCAGTCGACGCCGATCATCGGCATCGGCCAGCCATCGATGAACGTCAGGCCGTGGTCGCGAGCAATCCCGCGCGCGAGCCGCTCGCGGGAGCCGGCAAGGTTCTCGTCATAACGCCCGCCAGTCATTCCATCGGCGCGGTAATGGTCGAGCGGATTTTGAACCATCACGAGGATCTCGCGGTCAGGCGCAACTGCCGGTGAACCCTGGGCCGCTGCCGGTCCGGCAAGCATCAAGGCGGCAACAGCCGCCAACGCCCGTACATGGCCAATCCAGCTCATGAATTCGCTCCGTCGATCGGCTGGGCCATCAGCACGTGCGGGTTGGCGCGCATTCGATCGAGGACCCGCGCTCTGGAGGCGTCGGGTACCCGCAGCAGATAGGCGTCCGCGTCCGTCGGACCATCGACGAGCGATGCGCCATTGGTCTGGAGCAATTTCCGCAACTGCAACTCGCTCGTATCTGGACGGAACATCGCGATGACGTTCGCCGCTCGGGACGGCGGCGCGGAGCCGAGCGCACGATAGTCCGGACGGCCGAGCGAGAGCAGGAGAGCGCCGGCGAGAACCACGAACGCGAGCTGCGCAACGGCGAAGGTCGCAATCGCCGGACGGCGCAGGCCCCGCCACAGTCCGGCAGCTTGGCCG
Source organism: uncultured Alphaproteobacteria bacterium (assembly GCA_963831215.1). Taxonomy (GTDB): domain Bacteria; phylum Pseudomonadota; class Alphaproteobacteria; order Sphingomonadales; family Sphingomonadaceae; genus Sphingomicrobium. Next base: position 343,385 of record CAWHPM010000012.1, read on the forward strand.
CGGATCCATGCCCACGGGTCCTGGTGCCGCCGCCCCCCTTGCAGTTCGATGCGTCGCTTCAGTCTTGCCCAGCCGGAGTCGACTTCGGGATCGAGGCTGCGCGAACTCGTCGATCATCCGCCGCTCGAAGGCGAGCTGCCGCCGGCAATGGGCACAGCTCGACAGGTGTTGCTCGACCAATGCCAGGTCCGCGCCGTCGAGCTGTCCCGTCGCGTACCACGGAAGAAGCTCCTCCGCGTCGTGGTGCGGATCGACCGGTTTCAGGGCGGGGTCCCGCATCGCGCCGCGCTCCTAAAGCCAGTCGGCCAACGTGCCGGAAAGCGCTTGCCTTAGGCGCCGCCGGGCGTGGAACATGCGGGTCTTTACCGTATCGACCGGGCAGCTCAGGATTTCGGCGATCTCGCGGTAGCCGAGCTCATGAAAATAGGTGAGATCGACAACCGCGCGCTGCTCCGGCGAAAGGCCGTTCATGGCAGTGGTGAGGGCACTTCGAAGGCGACCTCGCTCGAGCTCCGCGTCGGGCGCGGCGTCGTTGCTAACTCGCGTATCGCGCTCTTCCTCCTCGACCGGATCGGGCCAGCGCATGCGCGCCTTCAGCGCCTTGCGATAGGCGATCGCGAACACCCAGGTGGAGAGCTTGCTCGTCCCCCTGAAGCTTCCCGCCGTATCCCAGACCACCATCATCGTATCGTCGAGCACCTCTTCCACGAGCTGCGGACGCCTCACGAGGTTCGTCAGGAACCGTGCCAGCCGGGGCTGGTAGATCCGGTACAGCCTCTCGAACGCGTCCAGGTCGCGCACCTTGACCCGCTCCAGCAGCTCTCGCTCGCCGGGCGCCCCTGACACTGTCGCATCGGTCGTGGGACGGCTCGCCGTCCCGGATGCACTCACTGATCAGCCTCCTACCGCCGCATCGGTGCTGGTGAGCGGCGCAAAGGTTCACTCGGGCGACATCATAGCACTTTTTGAGGCACGGGCGGCGTTTCGGAATAGCCAGGCGGAAACGAACCAGGGCAAGCCAGACAGGACGATAAGGATCGCGACCGCCGGGAATCCCGGCGGTTCTGTTGCCCCGATGCGCCACAGTAGGACGATGACGGCAATCAACATCTGTGCCGTACCCGCGACAGTCATCGCGCGCGCCATTCCCGCGGCCTCGAAGCGGGCTGCGATCCCTCCGGCGATCGCCATGAGGATCACGACGAAGAACATCAGGTTGGCGGGATTGCCCTCGTCGCCGATCATTCCGACAGCGCCGTTGATCCAGACCAGCAGGAAGCTGGTCGCAAGCGCGGCCGCGACTCCGCCGCGATAGGCCCAATTGGCGCTGGACCTTACCGTCAGCTCGAAAAGGCCGCCGACGATCGCGAACATCGCGCCCGCGAAAATGAAGTCGGACAGGGTCCAAGGCCATTGGTTGATCAGCGGGATCGTCAACAATCCCATCGGGATTGCCCATCCGATGATCCGCCACGAAACGCGGCCGCCATCATCTGCCTTGCTTGCCATTGTCGAACCTCCATGCATGACTGTGCGGCCGGAGTTTGGGGCGACCGCGCCTGAAAGGCATGAGCAAGTGATGAGGCTTGGCTGAAAAGTGACCGCGCGCTTCGCGTTCGAAGGGTTCGTGCTCGACACGCGTGAGCGGAGGCTCACCGCCGGCGATGGCGCAGTCGAGCTGAACGCGCGCTATCTCGACGCACTTGCGCTCTTGGTGCGCGACTGCGGCAAGCTCGTGCCCAAGGATCGTTTCCTCGACGAGGTGTGGCGCGGCGTGCCGGTCACCGACGAAGCCCTGACGCAGTGCATCAAGACGCTCCGGCGCAAGCTCGGCGACGATGCGAACCGTCCGCGCTTCATCGAAACCGTGCCGAAGCACGGATACCGCTTCATCGCGCCGGTCGAGCCGGTTGAACCGGAAAGCCCGGCCGAAGTCCGGGAATTGGGCGCGGACGCCCGGCGCTGGCGCGAATTCATTTCGCTGCTGTGGGCGGGAATAGTGGGTGGCGGCGTTGCTGGCGCGGTCGGCGGGCTCATCTATGGCTTCTCCGCAGCGTCGGAACCGCTGCAATCTGGCCCGGGCGCGCTTTCGGTGCTGCTCGTGCTGCTTTGCGTGACGCTGCTCGTCGCCCTGATCGGCGCGGCGGGGGTAAGCGTCGGAGTTGCAATCGCGCGCTTCGCTCGGCCCGGTTCATTGGCCTGGAGCGTCGTCGGAGGAGCCGCGGGCGGGCTACTCGTCGGCGCGTTCGGCAAGCTGCTCGGCCTCGACGCGTTCACGTTGCTCGTCGGCCGCTCGCCGGGCAACATCACCGGCGGAAGCGAGGGAGCGCTCATCGGAGCCGCCGTCGGCCTTGCCGCTGCATTCGCGTTGCAAAGCCCCTCGGCGCGGCGGGGAGGCCTTCTCGGAGCCGCTTGGGGCGCCGTGGCGGGAGTCGTGATCGTCCTTTTCGGCGGACGGCTGATGCTCGGCAGCCTGGAGCTGCTGATCAGCGGCTTTCCCAATTCGCGGCTTCGGCTCGACCAGATCAGCCGGCCGTTCGCCGAACCCGTGCTCAACCGCCTGGTCCACCTGTGCGCCGGGGCGGCTGAGACGGGGCTGTTCGCCGGCTGCGTGGTGGGCGCGATGATGATCGCCCGGCGCAGACTTGCGACGAACGGCTAGGCGTCGATTAGAAGTCGGCCGCGCGAGCGGCGGGACGGAAGCGAGATCGATTTCTTCGGCGAATCGACGTCCGCCATCATCGATACGCCGCCAGCCGTCGCGGCCGAGGCGTTCGAGCGGCCTGAAGCCCGTCTTGTACGCCATCCGGGTCGATCCCTCGACCCAGTAGCCGAGATAGACATAAGGCAGCCCGGCGCGCGCGGCGCGGACGATGTGGTCGAGGATGATGTAGGTCCCCAGTCCCTTGCGCGAATCCGGGCCCACATCGAAGAAGCTGTAGATCATCGACAGCCCATCGCTCTGCTGATCGGAGAGGCAGGCGCCGACCAGCCGGCCCGGCCGACCGTCGGTCGAGGGCTCACGATATTCGATCACATAGGTTCGGACGGGCGTTTGCTCGACCATGTCGGCGAAGTCGCTCTCGTCCATCTCGGCCATGCCGCCGCCGGGATGCCGGACGGCAAGATAGCGGCGAAGCAGGCTGTATTGCTCGTCGGTGGTCCAGGGTTTGCAGGCGCTGACCTCGAGGTCGGCGTGGCGACGCATCAGCTTGCGCTGAGTCCCGCTCGCTTCGAACTCCCCGGCGAGCACTCGGACAGAGACGCAGGCGGAGCAATCGATGCAACTCGGGCGGTAGGCGACCGATTGGCTGCGGCGGAAGCCGATGCGGCCGAGGGCCTCGTTCAATTCGCTGGCGTGTCGGCCGGTGAGCTCGGTGAAAACCTTCCGCTCGACCTTGCCCGGCAGGTACGGGCACGGACTGGGGTTCGTGACAAAAAATTTCGGGAAGCGGAAGGGTGCGCTCACCCGCGACCTCTCTCAATTGGTTACGCAGCCGTTTATGCGACTGGTAAACGCCAATGAAAAGAGTTCGGGCGCGACTTATTCGACGGAATTGAGATGCTGTCCCGCCGGGAGACAGGAATTTTGTCCGTCAGTTGGAGAATCAATCGAGCTCGGCGCGTTCGACCCTGAAGCCGGCTCTCTCGAGTTGCGCGACGACATCGTCGATGGTCTGCGAGTCGCGGGCCTCGCATTCGACCTCGATGACCGTGTCCTTGGCGGGAAGCGCGTTGAAGATCCGGCTGTGGCGGATTTCGATGACGTTGGCGCCGGCTTCGTAAACCTGGCGCGTAATCGCGGCGAGCGCGCCCGGCTGATCCTGAACCGCGACTCGAAGCCGCGCGATGCGTCCCTCGCGCACGAGGTCGCGGACGAGGACGTTGGCGAGCAGGTGCGTATCGATGTTGCCGCCGCACAGGATCGTCGCGACCTTCTTGCCGCGGAAGCGGTCGGGCTCGGCGAGCATCGCCGCGAGGCCGGCGGCCCCCGCGCCTTCGACCACCGTCTTCTCGATCCCCACCAGCATCGCCACCGCGCGCTCGAGGTCGCGCTCAGGCACGAGCACGACGTCGTTCGCATAATCCTTGAGGATGCGCGAGGTGAGCTCACCCGGCTGCTTGACCGCAATGCCCTCGGCCAGCGTGTCGCCGCCAAGCGGCAAGTGGCAGTCCTGGATCGCGCATTTCATCGACGGATAGAGCTCGGCCTCCACTCCGATCAGCTCGATATCCGGCTTGAGCGCGCGGCTTGCTATCGACACGCCCGACATCAGCCCCCCGCCGCCGATCGGAACGACGATCGCGTCGAGATCGGGCGCATCCTCGAGCATCTCCAGCGCGACGGTTCCGGCGCCCGCGATGATCTGCGGATCGTCGAACGGATGGACGAAGACGTAGCCTTTCTCGAGCGCGAGCTCGCGCGCATGGGCGAAGGCGTCGTCGAACATGTCGCCGTGGAGCACCACCTCGGCGCCGTGACCGGCGGTCTGCGTGATCTTCACGGTCGGCGTGTTCGCCGGCATGACGATGGTGGCCGGGATGCCGAGCCGCTTGGCATGATAGGCGACCGCCTGCGCGTGGTTGCCGGCCGAAGCCGCGATGACTCCGCGCGCGCGCTCCTCGGGCGTGAGCTGCAGCAATTTGTTCAGCGCGCCGCGTTCCTTGTAGGCGGCGGTGAATTGCAGGTTCTCGAACTTCAGCCAGACCTCGGCGCCGACGATTTGCGACAGGGTTTTGCTGACGAGCATCGGGGTTCGAACGACCGCGCCTTCGATGCGCTTTGCGGCGGCGCGGATGTCGTCGATCGTGGGAGGTTCAAGCATCGCGCGCGGACTAGCCCTTCAAGCCTGGTCGAACAATGCTATGGGCGCGCATGCTTCGTCGCACCTTCGCTCTTGCCTCCGCCCTGATGCTCTTGTGCGCCGCAGCGCCCGCCCCGCGAACCGTGCTTCCTGCATCGAGCGGCGACTGGTGGCACACGACGCTGATCCGGAACATCAATGGCGTCCAGGTCCGCGCCGACGGGAAGCTGCAGCGCTTCAAAGCCCTGTCTTTCGACAACCGCACGGGTAAGGTCACCAGGGTCTTCGCGCCGACCGATCGCTTGCCGTCGCGCGTCGAAGACGCTGTCGATGGTCACGGCCGGACCCTGCTTCCCGGCTTCGTCGATGCGCACGGGCACGTGATGGACCTCGGGTTCGCCGCGCTGCACCTCGACCTCACGGGCACCAGCTCGCTCGCGGATCTTCAGCAGCGGCTACGCACCTATGCTGCCGCGCATCCCAACGAACGGTGGCTGATCGGCTTTGGCTGGAACCAGGAACTGTGGCCGACAAGAGATTTCCCACCGCCGCCGATCTCGATGCCATCGTCCCCGATCGGCCGGTCGTCCTCGAGCGCGTCGACAGCCATGCCGTGCTTGCGAACAGCGCCGCCATGCGGGCGGCGGGCGTCACTGCGGCTACTAAGCCGCCTTCCCGGCGGCAACATCATCGACGGCCTCTTCGTCGACACCGCACGGGAGCTGATCGACAAGGCGATCCCGCACCCAGCGATGCGCAGCGCGACGAAGCATTCGCGAAGGCGCAGGCGATCCTGCTCGGCTTCGGCGTCACGAGCGCCGGTTCGATGAGCACCACCATCGACGACTGGAACACCTTCCGCCGCGCTGGCGAGGGTGGGCGCATGCAGGTCCGCCTCATGGTCTATTTGCTCGATGACTTCCTGCCGGCCGGCGTCGAGCCGTTCGCTACGGTTCCGAAGCCGACAGAGTGGATGTACGGCGACCGGCTGCGGGCTGTCGGCGTCAAGTTCTTCGCCGACGGCGCGCTCGGCTCGCGCGGGGCGTGGCTGAAGCGGCCCTATGCCGACAAGCCGGACACGATCGGCAACCGCCTGCACTCCAACGCCGAGATGCGCGCAATGGAGGATGCCGCGGCGGCGCGGGGGTTCCAGATCGCGACGCACGCGATCGGCGATGCCGCCAATGCCCAGGTGATCGGCACTTACGAATGGCTGAACGGCAAGTACGGCACCGGCCGCCGCTGGCGGGTCGAGCATGCGCAAGTCGTGGATTGCACGGACCTGCCGCGGATCGGGCGCGCGCACATCATCGCCTCGATGCAGCCGACGCATCAGACGAGCGACCGGCTGATGGCGGAGAAGCGGCTCGATCCGGCGCGCCTCAAGTGCGCCTATGCGTGGCGGTCGATGCTTAGAACCGGCGCGAAGCTGGCGTTCGGCACGGATTTCCCCGTGGAATCGCCCAATCCCTTCCCCGGACTTTCCGCCGCGATCAGCCGGCAGGACTTGAGCGGACAGCCGCCGGGCGGATGGTATCCCGACGGAGCGGCTGTCGCTGGAACAGGCGCTGTCCGCCTACACTCGCGGCGCCGCTTATGCGGGCTTCGCCGAGGAGAAGATCGGTTCGCTCGAACCGGGCAAATGGGCCGATTTCATCATCGTCGACCGCGATCCGACGAAGGTGAGCGCGCAGGAACTGGCGCGCACGCAGGTGCTCGAGACGTGGGTTGGCGGGAAGAAGCTGTTCGAGCGCGCGCCTAGCGCCGCGGCTGCGTCTGAGCGCGGGAGATGAGCATCGCCGGGGTCAGGACCTGCGGCAGCTGCTCGGGCGGCTTGCCGGGCGCGTACCAGAGGTAAAAGGGCACGCCGGCGCGGCCCTGGCTCTCGAGGAACCGCGTGATCACGGGATCGCCATTCGTCCAGTCGCCGGCGAGCACCTTCACGTCCGCTTTGCGGAAGGCGTCGCGCACCTCGTCGCGGTCGATCGACGTCGCCTCGTTGACCTTGCAGCTGAGGCACCAGTCGGCGGTGAAATAGACGAACACCGGCTTGCCCTGCCGGACGTAGCTCGCCGCGCGCGCTTCGCTCCAGGCCTCGGTGCCGGCGGGCATGCTCGCCGTCGTCGGCGTCGTCCGAGGCATCACGACGATCACCGCCGCGGCAACCGCCACCGCAGCGGGCAAGACCCAGAAAATGCCGCGGCCGTCGCGCTGACGTTGTCCGGCCCCGAAGAACAACAACATGAGGCCGAGAGCGGCGGCTGCCCCCAGGCCGAGTGCGGCGGCCCCGCCCTGCCTATAGAGCAGCCACAGCGCGGCAACGGCGCTCGCGGCCATCGGGATCGCAAGGAAGCGCTGGAGCCGTTGCATCCACGGCCCTGGCTTCGGAAGCTTCCTGCGGAGCGCCGGGACGAATGCGACGACGACGAACGGCAGCGCGAGGCCGAACCCCAACGCCGCGAAGACGAGCACCGAACCCGCGGCGGGAAGCAGCAGCGCGGTGCCGAGCGCGGCGCCGAGGAACGGCCCGGCGCAGGGCGTTGCGACGAACGCGGCCAAGGCGCCGGTTCCAAAGCTTCCGGCCGGACGTGCACGACCTCCGAGCACCGGCAGCTCGAACAGGCCGAGGAGGTTGGCGGTAATCGCCACGGCGAGCAGCAGGAGGAGCATGATGGTGCGCGGCTCCTGAAGCTGGAACGCCCAGCCTGCCTCCGACCCCGCCGCGCGGATCGCGAGCAGGATGGCGCCGAGCGCGCCGGTTCCGACCATCGCCCCGGCGGCGTAAGCGAGGGCATCGGAGCGGACGTGTCCTGCCTCACCGCCGGCACGGGACAAATGCACCGCCTTTAACGCGAGGATCGGAAAGACGCAGGGCATCAAATTGAGGAGGATTCCGCCGAGGATCGCGCCCAGTATCGCCCACGGCGTCTTGTGCGCCGCGATACCGCCGAGTGCACTGCCGCCGCGGGGAACCCGTCCGGGAACCGCGTGGAATTGAACTCCGCGATGATCGCCGAACGCGAGCACGCCGTCGAATTCCCGAGGCCTGCTCTGCCTGTGCTTCAGATGGACGATGAGCAGATCCCCGCTCCTTCGGAAATGCTGCTCGGCGCCATAGTCCACGAGCCCGTCGACCGCTGGAAATATGTAGGGCTCGGCGACCTTCACATTGCCCGGGAGCGGAATTGCAAGCCGGACATCATCACCGACGACGTTGAACCGCGCGAAGCTTCCAAGCGGTTGGGGCAGCGCCTGGCGCCAGGCGTCGAACCGGGCTCGGTTCGGGACTCCGCTGCCGACGGGAAGGTCGAGCGAAAGCTCGCCCTGCTCGGGGACGCAAACCTTATCGGTGCAGGCGAGCCAGCGCGCCTCGGCCCGGATCGGGATTGGTCCACGGGCGTCGGCGGGAACCTTCAGCCGCACGAGCAGCGCATAGTCCTCCTCGTAGACATAATTCATAAGGTCCGCGATCTCGAGCCGCGTCGGGACCGGATAGCGAAGCGGCCCGACGGCGAACCCGTTCGGAAGATTCCATTTCACCTCCATCGGCAGCCCGGCGTCGCCGGGGTTCAGCCAATAGCCGTGCCAGCCGGGCGCAGGACGCATGTGGATCGCGAGCTCGACGTCGCGACCGGGCGTTGCCGGACCTTCGGCGATGAGCTCGGGCGTGATGTGTTGCGCGCCCGCAAGCGCAGGGACGAGCAGGAGCGCAAAAAATATGATCAGCCGCCTCAGCATCGTCACCCTCTATCGTGATGCCGGACTTGTTTCAGCATCCATTGCCGGGAAGTCTGAGCGGTTGGCGGAATGGACCCTGAACCAAGTTCAGGGTGACACTCGCGATGACGACTAATCCAGGTTCGGCCGCAGCCAGCGCTCGGCCTGCTCGACCGAAATCCCGCGGCGGCGCGCGTAATCCTCGAGCTGGTCGCGGCCGATCCGCGCGACTCCGAAATACTGGCTGTCGCGGTGGCCGAAATAGAAGCCGGAGACGGCCGAGGTCGGAAGCATCGCGAAATTCTCGGTCAGCGTGACTTCGCCCGGATGGCCGCCGAGCATCTGGAACAGCACCGGTTTGAGGCTGTGGTCCGGACAGGCGGGATAGCCTGGCGCGGGGCGGATGCCCTCATATTTCTCGCGGATCAGCTGCTGGTTCGAGAGATGCTCGTCGGCATAGCCCCACAGGCGGTTGCGGACCTCGGCGTGGAGCACCTCGGCGAAGCTTTCGGCGAGGCGATCGGCTAGCGCCTTAAGCAGGATGTCGTCGTAATCGTTGACGGTCTGCTTGAACCGCTCGAGGTGCGGCTCGAGCCCGTGAATGCCGAGCGCGAAGCCGCCGATCCAGTCCTCGCCGTCCGGCGAGACGAAGTCGGCGAGGCACATGTTGGGGCGGCCCTCGCGCTTGCTGACCTGCTGGCGGAGCATCGGAACGCGCATCCAGTCGTTGCCCGCGAGCACGAGGATGTCGTCCCCCTCGCGCCTGCAGCGCCATAGCCCGACCGTCGCTTTGGGAGTGACCCAGCGCTCGGCGATGAGCTGGTCGAGCATCGCATTGGCGTCGGCGAAGAGGTTGCGCGCGCTCTCGCCGACGATGGGATCGTCGAGGATCGCCGGATAAGTCCCCGCGAGTTCCCATGCGCGGAAGAACGGCGTCCAGTCGATCGAGGCGCGCAGGTCGGCAAGCGGCCAATCGCCGATGTGATGGAGTCCGGGATAGGCCGGCGCGGGGGCCTGTTCCTGATGGATCGTAAGGGAATGCGTTGGCGCGTGCGTTGTCGAGGCTCGAAAGCTCGCTCTGGCCGCTCCGTTCGCGCGACTTTCGGAGCTTGTCGTAATCGTCGGCGGTCGACGCGATCAGCGGCTCGCGCTGCGTGTCCGAGACCAGCGACGACGCGACGCCGACCGCCCGACTGGCGTCGAGAACATGGATGACGGGCCCGGTGTAGGCGGGATCAATTCGGAGCGCCGTATGCGCCTTGCTGGTGGTGGCGCCGCCGATCAGCAGCGGAAGCTTCAGTCCAAGGCGCTGCATCTCGCCCGCGACCGTCACCATTTCGTCGAGCGAGGGCGTGATCAGGCCGGACAGGCCGATCATGTGCGCGCCATTGTCGTTGGCGGCCTGCAGGATGTCCTGCCAGGGCACCATCACCCCGAGGTCGATGACCTCGAATCCGTTGCACTGGAGGACCACGCCGACGATGTTCTTGCCGATATCGTGGACGTCACCCTTGACGGTCGCCATCACGATCCGACCCTTGCCCTGCGTGGCCCCGGTCCTTTCTTTCTCGGCCTCGATGAAGGGGATGAGGTGCGCGACCGCGCGCTTCATGACGCGCGCAGACTTGACCACCTGCGGCAGGAACATCTTGCCCGAGCCGAACAGGTCACCGACGACGTTCATGCCGTCCATGAGCGGCCCTTCGATGACTTCGATGGGGCGCGCGAACTGCTGGCGGGCCTCTTCGGTGTCGGCGACGATGTCGGCGTCGATGCCCTTGACCAGCGCGTAGGACAAGCGCTCCCTGACGGGCAACGAACGCCATTCCGCGAGCTTCTTTTCCTCGGCCTCGTCGGTGCCCTTGTACCTCTCCGCGAGCACGATCAGGCGTTCGGTCGCATCGTCGCGGCGGTCGAGGACGACGTCCTCGCACGCCTCGCGCAGCTCGGGGTCGATCTGGTCGTAGACGTCGAGCTGACCGGCGTTGACGATGCCCATGTCCATGCCGGCGGGGATCGCGTGGTAGAGAAATACGCTGTGCATCGCGCGGCGGACGGGCTCGTTGCCGCGGAACGAGAAACTGAGGTTCGACAGGCCCCCGCTGATGTGCGTCCCGGGGCAGCGTCGGCGGATCTCGCGCGTGCCCTCGATGAAATCGATCGCGTAGCGGCGGTGCTCGTCGATACCGGTCGCGACCGCGAAAATGTTGGGATCGAAGATGATGTCGGTGGCGTCGGTGCCGTGCGCGGTCAGCAGCTTGTAGGCCCGTTCGCAGATTGCGACCTTGCGCTCGACCGTGTCGGCCTGGCCGACCTCGTCGAACGCCATGACCACCACGGCTGCGCCGTACGACCGGCACTTCCGAGCGAGGTCGAGGAATGGCCCCTCGCCTTCCTTGAGGCTGATCGAATTGACGATCGGCTTGCCCGACACGCACTTGAGACCGGACTCGATCACGCTCCATTTGGAACTGTCGATCATCACCGGCACGCGGGCGATGTCCGGTTCGGCCGCGATACGCTTCAGGAACGTGGTCATGGCGGCTTCCGAATCGAGCAGCGCCTCATCCATGTTGACGTCGACGATCTGCGCGCCGTTCTCGACCTGATCGCGCGCGACCTCCACCGCGGCGTCATAGTCGCCGGCCAGCACCAGCTTCTTGAAGCGCGCCGAGCCGGTGACGTTGCAGCGCTCGCCAATGTTGACGAATCTTGCTCCCCCTCCCGCTTGCGGGAGGGGGTCGGGGGTGGGACTGTGTCCTCGAACACACCCTCACCCTCGCCCTCGCCCGCAGTGCGGTGGAGGGGCCTTTGCTCGGCATCGTTCAAGCGGCGATCACCATCGGTTCGAGGCCGGCGAGCAAGGTTCCGTGACGAGGAGCCGGAACGGTGCGCGGCGTGCAATCGCGCACCGCCCCGGCAATGGCGGCGATGTGCGAGGGAGTCGTCCCGCAGCAGCCGCCGACGATGTTCACCAGATTGTTGTCAGCCCATTCGCGGACCTGCGCAGCGGTCTGCTCGGCCGCCTCGTCATATTCGCCGAGCTCGTTGGGCAGGCCGGCATTCGGATAGGCCATCACCAGCGTGTCGGCGATCGCTGCCAGCGCGGAGAGGTGCGGGCGAAGCTGCGCCGCCCCGAACGAGCAGTTGAGCCCGATCGTGACCGGTCGCGCATGGCGCACCGACGCCCAGAAAGCCTCGACCGTGTGGCCGGAGAGGTTGCGGCCGGAAAGGTCCGTCAGGGTCATCGAGATCATCAGCGGAACCTCGCGGCCAAGCGCGTGCTCAGCTTCGAGCGTCGCCATGATCGCCGCCTTGGCGTTCAGCGTGTCGAAGATCGTCTCGACGAGGATGAAGTCGACGCCGCCGTCGATGAGCGCGTCGACCTGTTCGCGATAAACCGCTTTCACCTGATCGAAATCGACCTCGCGGAAGCCGGGGTCGTTGACGTTGGGCGAAAGCGACAGGGTTTTGTTCGTCGGCCCGATCGCGCCAGCGACCCAGCGCGGCCTTTCCGCGGTTGAGAAACGATCCGCGACATCGCGCGTGATCTCGGCCGCCGCGCGGTTGATGTCCGAAACCAGTGTTTCCGCGCCGTAGTCGGCCTGGCTGATCGCGTTGGCGTTGAACGTATTGGTCGCGAGAATTTCGGCGCCCGCCTCGGCGAAGCTTTCGCAGATCGAGCGGACGAGGTCGGGATTGGTGATGTTCAACAGATCGTTGTTGCCGCGCTGGTCCTTCGCGAGGTCGAGCCCGCCGCGATAATCCGCTTCCTGCAGACGCCGCTCCTGGACCTGCGTCCCATAGGCGCCGTCCTTGATCAGGATTCGCCTGGCGGCTTCGGAGCGAAGGCTCTGCGCCGGAGTCATGGCCTACTCTCCCGCTGGGCGCGGACTCCGAGCAAATGACAGATTGCGTAGGTGAGCTCGGCGCGGTTCAGCGTGTAGAAGTGAAAACAGCGAACGCCGCCGGCGTAGAGCTGCCCGCAAAGCTCGGCGGCGACCGTGGCGGCGATCAGCTGCCGCGCCGCCGGAAGTTCGTCCAGGCCCTCGAACAGGCCGTTGAGCCATTGCGGGATGCTGGCGCCGCACAGATCGGCGAAACGCCGGGTCTGCGCGACGTTGGAAACCGGCAGGATCCCCGGCACGATCTCGACCTCGACGCCGGATGCCGCGGCCTCGTCGCGGAAGCGGAAGAAGCATTCGGCCGAAAAGAAGAATTGACTGATGGCGCGGTCGGCGCCGGCGTCGACCTTGCGCTTCAGATTGTCGATGTCGAACTGCCGCGTCGACGAATCCGGATGGATCTCCGGATAAGCCGCGACCGAGATATCGAACGGCGCGACGGCCTTGAGGCCGGCGACCAGATCGATCGCATCGCGATAGCCGCCCGGATGGGGCTGGAACCTCGAGCCGGGTTCGGTCGGATCGCCGCGCAAGGCGACGATATGGCGAACGCCGGCTTCCCAATAGTTCCGAGCGACCCCATCCACCTCGTCCCTGGTGGCGCCGACGCAGGTGAGATGCGCGGCCGGCGTGAGCGGCGTCTCCTCGAGGATGCGCTCGACCGTCGCGTGGGTGCGCTCGCGGGTCGACCCGCCGGCGCCATAGGTGACCGAGACGAAGCGCGGTTGAAGCGGTTCGAGGGTCTTGATCAATTCCCACAGCGTCTGCTCCATCTTCTCCGTCTTCGGCGGGAAGAATTCGAAGCTTACGCCGGATGTCGCCGCGCGCTTCCGCGAACAGAGGCTGGTGCAGGCGCAGGCTCTCGAACGCGTTCACGCGGCCCTCCGCTGCCGAGCTGCCGCTTTGACGCCGCGCCACAAGGTCACCGTCAGCTCGCCGCCTTCGAGGTGCCGAATCTGGTCGATTTCGAGCCCGGCCGATGCGAACCAGCCGGTCATCACCTCGTCCTCGAAGCCAAGGCGGATATGGGCATCGGTCGCGCGAAGCTCGTCGCGTTCATGGGCGGCGAAATCGACCACCAGCAGAATCCCGCCGGGGGCGAGCACGCGCGCGGCTTCGGCGATCGCCGTCGCAGGCGAATGGGCGTAGTGGAGCACCTGATGGATGACGATCGTGTCGGCGCTCCGGTCGTCGAGCGGCAGCGCGTACATGTCGCCCTGGCGAAGGCTCGACTGGATGCCGGCAGCTTCGAGCTTGACGCGCGCGACCCGAAGCATGTCGGACGAGCGGTCGATGCCGATCGCCCGGCTCGCCCGCGGGCCGAACAGCTCGATCATTCGGCCGGTGCCGGTTCCGATATCGACCAGCCGACCGAGCCCGCGCTTGTCGAGCGCGCCATCGATCGCCCGCTCGACCTCGCTTTCGGCGACGTGAAGCGATCGAATCTGGTCCCAGACCTCCGCATGGCCGGCGAAATAGCGGTTGGCGGCTTCGGCTCGTTCGGCGCGGATGGTTTCAATTCTCGCGCAATCGGCCGCGAACAATGCCTGCGTCGCGTGATCAGCCCAGCTGTCGATCAACTCGAACATCGGGTCGACGCGCTTCGCGTCCGCGAGCGTGAGGAACACCCAGCTGCCTTCCTTCCTCCGCTCGAGCACCCCGGCGTCGGCGAGGATCTTGAGATGGCGGGACACGCGCGGCTGGCTTTGCCCGAGCACTTGCGCCAGCTCTCCGACCGACAGCTCCATCAGGTTCAGCAGGACGACGATGCGCAATCGCGTCGGATCGGCGAGCGCCTGGAATCGATCGGCGAGCGGAAGTGTGATGGTCACGAGTTAAGGATATAAAGATATCTTTATATGGTCAATTCATCCTGTAAAAATAATCCCTTGTGTTACGGTAGGGATTGAAGTTATTGCGGCCGGTCTGGCCTGAGCGACTCGCACGTTGAGGCCCGGGTAGTGCCCCCCAGGGCACTTTTATGGGAGTGGAACGATCATGAAGAAGATTGCCATTGTGACCGTTGCGGTCCTCGCGCTCGGCCTCGGCGCGTGCAACAAGAACGACACCGACAACAATGCGGCGAACGATACGGCCGTCGAGAACACCGCGTCGATGGACGTCAATGCCGCGAGCAACGATGCCGTGAACGCCGCCGACAACGCGCTCAATGCGACCGGCAATGCCGTCGAGAATGCGGGCAACGCGATCGACAATGCCACGGCGAACGCGACGACCAACCAGTAAGCTTCACCGCGAAGCCTATCAGGAAGGGCCGCTCCTCCGGGAGCGGCCCTTTTTTTGTGCTACGCCTGGCGAATGAAACAGCTGCTTTTCCTCGTCCTGCTGCTTGCGGCGTGCCGCGACCAGCGGCCGCCGCCGCCGACCGCCGAGCAATCCGACCAGCTCAACGAGGCGGAGGGCATGCTCAACGCCGAGGCCAATGAAGAGGGGCCGGCGAATCGCTCCGCCGGCCCCTCCAATTCGTCGGACTGAGCGAGCTTCCTAGAAGTCCATTCCGCCCATTCCGCCCATTCCGCCGCCGCCCATGGCCATCGCCGGCTTGTCCTCCGGAAGCTCGCTCACCGCCGCTTCGGTGGTGATGAGCAGGCCGGCGACCGACGCCGCGTCCTGAAGCGCCGTGCGAACGACCTTGGTCGGGTCGATCACGCCGGCCTTGGCGAGGTTTTCGTAGACCTCGGTCTGCGCGTTGAAGCCGATGCCCTCGTCCTTGCCCTCGAGCAGCTTGCCCGAAATCACGGCGCCGTCGTGGCCGGCGTTCTGAGCGATCTGGCGGACCGGCGAGTAAAGCGCCTTGCGGACGATATCGATGCCGCGCGTCTGGTCGTCGTTCTGGCCCTTGAGCCCGTCGAGCGCCTTGGTCGCGTAAAGCAGCGCCACGCCGCCACCCGCGACGATGCCTTCCTCGACCGCGGCGCGGGTCGCATGAAGCGCGTCGTCGACGCGGTCCTTGCGCTCCTTGACCTCGATCTCGGACGCGCCGCCGACCTTGATCACCGCAACTCCGCCGGCGAGCTTGGCCAGCCGCTCCTGCAGCTTCTCGCGGTCGTAGTCGGAGGTGGTGTTCTCGATCTGCTGGCGGATCGCCTCGGTGCGGGCCTTGATCGTCTCGTGCGTGCCGGCGCCGTCGACCAGCGTAGTGTTGTCCTTGTCGATGGTGACGCGCTTGGCGGTGCCGAGCATCGCCGTCGTGACGTTCTCGAGCTTGATGCCGAGATCCTCGCTGATCATCTCGCCGCCGGTGAGGATCGCGATGTCCTCGAGCATCGCCTTGCGGCGGTCGCCGAAGCCGGGCGCCTTGACCGCCGCGACCTTGAGGCCGCCGCGCAGCTTGTTGACGACCAGCGTCGCCAGCGCCTCGCCCTCGATGTCCTCGGCGATAATCAGCAGCGGACGGCCCGACTGCACGACCGCTTCCAGGATCGGAAGCATCGCCTGAAGGTTCGACAGCTTCTTTTCGTGGATGAGGATGTACGGGTCGGTGAGCTCGACCTGCATCTTCTCCGGGTTGGTGATGAAGTAAGGCGAGAGATAGCCGCGGTCGAACTGCATGCCCTCGACGACGTCGAGCTCGAACTCGAGTCCCTTGGCTTCCTCGACCGTAATCACGCCTTCCTTGCCGACCTTCTCCATCGCTTCGGCGATCTTCTCGCCGACGATGGTGTCGCCATTGGCGGCGATGCTGCCGACCTGGCCAATTTCATTCGACCCGGAGACGGGCTTGGAGCGCTTCTTGAGATCCTCGACGACCTTGGTGACGGCAAGATCGATGCCGCGCTTGAGGTCCATCGGGTTCATTCCGGCCGCAACCGACTTCATGCCCTCGCGGACGATCGCCTGGGCGAGGACCGTCGCGGTAGTGGTGCCGTCGCCGGCGATGTCGTTGGTCTTGGAGGCCACTTCGCGCACCATCTGCGCGCCCATGTTCTCGAACTTGTCCTTGAGCTCGATCTCCTTGGCGACGGTGACGCCGTCCTTGGTGATCCGCGGCGCGCCGAAGCTCTTGTCGATGACGACGTTGCGGCCCTTCGGCCCCAGCGTCACCTTCACCGCATCGGCGAGGATGTCGACGCCGCGCATGATGCGCTCCCGCGCGTCGCGGCTGAATTTCACGTCCTTGGCTGCCATTTGGCTCCTTTCGTTCGTCGGAGCAGGCTGGGGTCAGCGGAGAGCGGCAAGCCTGTGCCGTGACGTTGCGGCGCCGCGCTAAGGTCAGGCGACGATCCCGAGGATGTCGCTTTCCTTCATGATGATGAGGTCCTCACCGCCGATCTTCACCTCGGTGCCCGACCATTTGCCGAACAGGATCTTGTCGCCGGCCTTGACGTCGAGCGGCGTGACCTTGCCCTCGTCGGACTTGGCGCCGCCGCCAACGGCGACGACTTCGCCTTCCTGCGGCTTTTCCTTCGCGGTGTCGGGAATGATGATCCCGCCGGAAGTCTTCTCATCCGCCTCGACACGGCGGACGAGAACGCGGTCATGAAGCGGCCTGAAACCCATAGGTCTGAACCCTCTCTTGCGTCTCGTAGGTTGAACATTGCCGCTGGCACTCTGTCCATGAGAGTGCCAACGATGCGGTGCATATGGTTGCGGGCCGTTCATCCGTCAACGGTGGCCGGCACTTTTGTTTTCCGCCGTGCGCGACCCGGCGGCATCATCTGAGGCGGTTCTGTCGCTAGCGCCTCGCCGTCAGCCCGAGCCGGTCGCGCAGGGTCCAGCGGGCGAGCATCATGACGGCGACCACCGCGAGACCGCTCGCCAGGCCGACCCAGATGCCGAGGCCTTTCCAGTCCGCAGCGAAGGCCAGCCACGCGCCGATGCCGAGGCCGACCACCCAATAACCGACGAGCGCGAACAACAAGGGCCAGCGGGTGTCGTGAAGCCCGCGCAGCATTCCCGCGCCGATCACTTGCGCGCCGTCGACGAGCTGGAACGCGGCGGCAACGCGGAGGAAGCTGACCGCCAGCGCGATCACCATCGCGTTCGCCGGCACGTCGTCGAGGAACAAGGTGACGAGCGGACGCGGGAAGCTCCACATGAGAACGGCCATCGCGCCCATGAACCCGACGCCGATCACCCAGGAGGTCCAGCCCGCGCGGGTGACGCCGGGCTCGTCGCCCCGGCCGAGCGCCAGCCCGACGCGCACCGTCGCCGCCTGGCCGAGCCCCAGCGGCACCATGAACGTCAGCGCCGCGCACTGCAGGGCGATGGCGTGCGCCGCGACCGCGGGGGTTCCGATCCAGCCCATGAAATAAGCGGCGAGCGCGAACACGCCCATCTCCAGCGCCATGGTGAGGCCGATCGGCCCGCCGAGCCCGACCATCGCGGCGATCCGCTGGCGGTCGAAGCGCCACCAATGGCCGAACAAGCGGAAGCGGCGGAACCGCCGATCGAGCGCCGTGACCGCGATCAGCGCGCCGCACAGGACCAGCCAGGTGATCGTGCTTCCCAGCCCGCCGCCGACGAGGCCGAGCGCGGGCAACCCGAAATGACCGAAGATCAGCGACCAGCTGACCAGCGCGTTGAGGGCGATCCCGGCGAGGCTGAGCCAGAGGACGATCCGGGGCCGCTCGAGCGCCGAGACGAAGTTGCGCAGAAGCTGGAACAGCAGCCACGGCGCGACCAGCCACATATAGGCGCGCATGAAGCTCTGCCCCTGGCGGGCCAGCACCTCGGACTGGCCGAAGGCGCGCATCAGGTCGCCCGTATGCCACAGGAGCAGCCAGTAAGGCGGCATCACGATCGCGATCAGCCACAGGCCGGCACGGAAGGTCCGCCGAACGTCGCGGACCGCATTCGAGCGGCGGCCGAGCGCGGTCGCCATCATCGGCGAGGACGCGGTGAGGAGCCCGAGCAGGAACAGGCTGAAGGTCCAGGTGAGGTTGAGGGCGAGCGTCGCGGCGGCGAGCTGGGTCGCGCCGAGCCTGCCCATCAGCAGGATATCGGTCGCCTGGATCACCTGCTGCGTGACGTTGGCGAGGATCAGCGGCCAGGCGAGCGCGAGCGTCCCCCGCAACTCGCCGAGCCACGCCCGATTCCGGTCCGTCGTGGAGATGCTCGCCGCCGCGTCCATGGGTTCGTCATTAGGCGTCAGAGCGAGGGTCGCAATGAGGACCTTTCTACGCTAGCTGACGGCGCGAACCACAAGAGGCCAATTCGATGAAGTTCGTGCGCGCGATCTGGAAGCTGCTGGTCGGGATCAAGGACGCTCTCGTCCTCCTCCTCATGCTGCTGTTCTTCGGAGCCTTGTACAGCGGGCTCTCGGCGCGCCCGGCCGCGGTCAAGGACGGCGTCCTCGACCTCAACCTCAACGGGAGCGTGGTCGAGCAGCCCTCGCGCGCGAGCTGGTCCGACGTCGCCAGCGGCGACCGGCTCGGCGAATATCGCCTGCGCGACCTCGTCCAGGCGCTCGACAAGGCGCGCGACGACAGCCGCGTCAAGGCGGTCGCGCTCGACCTCGACGGATTCACCGGCGGCGGCCAGACCGCGATCGGCGACCTCGCCGACGCCGTGCGGCGGGTTCGCGCGGCGGGCAAGCCGGTGATCGCCTACGGCATCGGCTATACCAACGGCAGCTATCAGCTCGCCGCGGCGGCCTCGGAAATCTGGTTGAACCCGCTCGGCGCGGTGCTGATCGCCGGCCCGGGCGGAAGCGGCCTCTATTTCAAGGGACTGCTCGACAAGCTCGGGGTCACCGCGAACGTCTATCGGGTCGGCACCTACAAGGCCGCGGTCGAGCCGTTCATCCGCAACGACATGTCGCCCGAAGCCAAGCAGAACGCGATGGCGCTCGACCAGGCCGAGCTCGACAATTGGCGAACGAGCGTGAAGCGGGCACGGCCCAAGGCCAATGTCGATCTGTTCCTGTCGAACCTCAATGGCGCGGTTGCGGCATCGGGCGGCGACATGGCCAAGGCCGCGCTCGCGGGCGGCCTGGTCGACCGGGTCGGAAGCCGCCGCGAATATGAGCAGCGGCTCGCACAGCTCGGCGGCAAGGGCGGCGACAAGAGCGATGTCGGCTTCGCCCAGATCAAGCTCGGCTCCTACGTCTCGGACGTCGTCGAGGCCCATCCCAAGGGCCCGATCGGGATCGTGACGATCGCGGGCATGATCGTCGACGGCAAGGCCGGCCCCGGAACCGCCGGTGGCGACACCATCGCGAGGGAGATCGACGACGGGGTGCGCGACGGGATCAAGGCGCTGGTGGTGCGGGTCGACAGCCCCGGCGGGTCGGTGCTCGCGTCCGAGCAAATCCGCCAGGCGCTGCTCGACGCCAAGGCGAAGAAGATCCCGGTCGTGGTGTCGATGGGCAGCGTCGCGGCGTCGGGCGGCTATTGGGTCTCGACGCCCGGCGACTTCATCTACGCCGAGCCGTCGACCATCACCGGGTCGATCGGCGTGTTCGGGATCATTCCGAGCTTTCAGGGCACGCTGCAGAAGCTCGGCATCGGCGCCGACGGCGTGAAGACCACTCCGCTGTCCGGCGAGCCCGATTTGCTCAAGGGGCCCTCGCCCGAGGCCGACCAGCTGATCCAGTCCGGGGTCAATTCGATCTACGGCCGCTTCCTCGGCATCGTCGCGGCATCGCGGCACAAGACTCCGCAGCAGATCAACCAGATCGCGCAGGGACGCGTGTGGGACGGAGGCACCGCGCACCAGCTTGGGCTGGTCGACGGGTTCGGCGGCATCGACGAGGCGGTGGCGAAGGCGGCCGAGCTCGCCGGCCTCGGCGCCGAGCGCGGAGTGCGTTACCTCGAGCCGCCCAAGAGCTTCCGTCAGGAGCTGATCGAAGCGCTTGCCGGCGAGCAGAGCGACACGAGCGCGGCTCCGCAGGACGCCTTCGCTTCGGTCGCGCGGCGGCCCCAACAGCAACTCGCGGCGATGCTGATGGAGGTGAGGTCGATCCTCGCCGGGCCGAGCATCCAGGCGCGCTGCCTCGCCTGCCCGCCGGCCGCCCCGGCGCGGCTCGACAAGCGCGACCTCAGCCTGCTCGAGCTCATCACGGGATGGCTGTCCTAGTCAGGCTCGCCCGGCCGGCCGACGCCGGCGCGATCGCGGCGGTCTACCGGCCCTACGTCGAAACGAGCCGGATCAGCTTCGAGGAGAAGGCGCCGGACGCGGCGGAGATGCTCGCGCGGATGGAATCTCCGCTGCATCCGTGGCTGGTGGCCGAAGAGGAAGGCCGCCTGCTCGGTTACGCCAGCAGCTCGCCCTATCATCGCCGGCCCGCCTATCGCTGGACGGTCGAGACCAGCATCTATCTGGCAGCGGAGGCGCGCGGCCGCGGCCTGGGACGCGAATTGCTCTCGAAGCTTCTCGATCGGCTTGTGCGGCAGGGATACGTGACCGCGATCGCGGCGATCGCGCTCCCCAACCCGGTCAGCGTCGCGCTTCACGAGCGGCTTGGGTTCGTCGCGCGCCGGAACCTATCGCGGCGTCGGGTTCAAGCTCGGCGAATGGGTCGACGTCGGCCTGTGGCAGCGAGACCTCGCGCCGCGCACGCACGAGCCGGTCGAGCCTGTTTCGGCGGCAATCTCAGGATAGGTCGTCCGCCAATCGCTCGAGCACAGGCGCCGGACTATCGATGATGTCGCCATGCGATGGGATGATGCGGACGAGTCCGGCGATTTTCGACCATCGCCGCAGCTGCCGCGCGAGCACGTTCTTGTCGCTGACCATCGCGCGCTTGACGACGCGCGGCACCTGGGGGTGCTTGACGCCGAAACCGAACAGCCGCGCCATCACTCTCGCGCCGAGGCCGCGCGGGTGGCGGACATTGGCGATGACGTCGTTGACGATGAGCGTGGTCCCGCTTTTTCGCCGGACAAGGAGCGCCGCTTCGGCTCCGCCGGTCCCCGCGACGGTGATGAAGTCCACGTCCTTGTCGCCCAGGATATCATCGGTGGAATCGACCGGGACGGCCTCGCAGACTTTGTCCTTCGCGCCGGGCGGGCAGAGGACCTTGAGCTTCGGGTAGCGCTTCTTCCACGCGGGCGCGTCGAGCCGGTGGTGGCCGTTGGGGACGATGAGGAACGTCGGCTTGCCCACCGCTTCGACCTCGCCCATCGCGGCTTCGTCGAGGGCGATGGCGCTGAAGACCGCGCTTCGGTTGCGGCTGAGGCCGACCACGGTCATCCGCCGCGGGAAGTTGCCGAGGGGCATGGGGATTTCGCCCTCGACCGTGACGATGCGCTCGTCCACGGTCTTCACCCGCCCGCGCGGCAGGATTTTCCATTCGTGATTCAGTTTCGCCATGGCGAAGCCCAACGCGTCAGATGTGGATCGGCTTCCCGGTCACCGCCATCGCCGCTTCCTTGAGCGCTTCCTCGTGCGTCGGGTGGGCGTGGCAGGTGTAGGCGATGTCTTCGCTGGTCGCGCCGAACTCCATCGCCAGCGCCGCTTCGCCGATCATCGTGCCCGCGACCGATGCGATGATCCACACGCCGAGGACGCGGTCGGTCTTCGCGTCGGCGATGACTTTGACGAAGCCGTCGGGCTCGCGGTTGGTCTTGGCGCGGCTGTTGGCGAGCATCGGGAACTTGCCGACCTTCACCTCGCCTTCCTTCTTCGCCTCCTCCTCGGTGAGGCCGACGCCGGCGATCTCGGGCATGGTGTAGACGACCGACGGGATGACGGCGTGGTTCACGATGCCGGTCTCGCCCGCGATGTTCTCGGCGACGGCGATGCCCTCGTCCTCGGCCTTGTGGGCGAGCATCGGGCCGGGGATGACGTCGCCGATCGCCCAGATGCCGGGCACCTTGGTGCGGAACTCGTGGTCGGTCTCGATCTGACCGCGCGGGTTGGCCTGAAGCCCTGCCTTGTCGAGCGCGAGGCCTTCGGTGTTGGGCTTGCGGCCGATCGAGACGAGGACGACGTCGGCTTCCATCGTCTCGGCAGCGCCGCCGGCGGCGGGCTCGACGGTGAGCGTGACGGTGTCGCCCTTGCGTGTCGCCTTGGTGACCTTGGTCGAAAGCCTGAACTCGAAGCCCTGCTTCTTGAAAATCTTGTTGGCTTCCTTGCGGACGTCGCCGTCGAAGCCGGGGAGGATCTGGTCGAGGAACTCGACGACCGTCACCTGCGCACCGAGCCGCCGCCAGACCGAGCCGAGCTCGAGGCCGATGACGCCTCCGCCGATCACGACCATCCGCTTCGGGACCTCGGCAAGCTCGAGCGCGCCGGTGGAATCGACGATCCGCTCCTGGTCGATGGTGATGCCGGGGAGCGGAGTCACCGACGAGCCGGTCGCGATGACGATGTTCTTCGCGCGGACGGTGCGGTCGCCGACCTTCACCGCATCGGCGCTTTCGAAGCTTGCGCGGCCCTTCAGCCACTCGACCTTGTTCTTCTTGAACAGGAACTCGATCCCCTGCGTCAGGCCCTTGACCGCTTCGAGCCGGGTCGCGTGCATCTGGGCAAGGTCGAGCTCGACCTTGCCCGGCTTCACGCCCCATTTGGCAAGCGTGCCGTCATGCGCTTCCTCGAACAGCTCGGACGCGTGGAGCAAGGCCTTCGACGGGATGCAGCCGACATTGAGGCAGGTGCCGCCCAGCGTCTCGCGGCTCTCGGCGCAGGCGGTCTTGAGCCCGAGCTGCGCGGCGCGGATCGCGGCGACATAGCCGCCGGGGCCGGCGCCGATCACCAGGACGTCGAAATCGTATCCGTCAGAAGCCATTCACACCTCGTTCCCCGGCGCAGGCCGGGGTCCAGTCCAGAAAAGAAGCGGCGCGGAAGCGCCGCCTGGGCCCCGGCCTTCGCCGGGGAACAGGTTATAGGTCGATAAGAATTCTAGTCGGGTCCTCGATCGCTTCCTTGACGCGCACCAGGAAGGTCACTGCCTCGCGGCCGTCGATGATGCGATGGTCGTAGGAGAGCGCGAGATACATCATCGGCCGCGCCACGATCTGCCCATCCTTCACCACCGGCCGTTCCTCGATCCGGTGCATGCCGAGCACCGCCGATTGCGGCGGGTTGATGATCGGGGTCGACAGCAGCGAGCCGAACACGCCGCCGTTGGAGATGGTGAAGGTGCCGCCCTGCATATCCTCGATGCCGAGGGTGCCCTCCTTCGCGCGCTTGCCATAGTCGGCGATGGTCGTCTCGATCTCGGCGAAGCTCATCGCCTGGGCGTTGCGGACGACGGGGACGACCAGACCCTTGGGCGCGCTGACCGCGATCGAGACGTCGAAATAGTCGCGATAGACGATCTCGTCGCCTTCGAGGCTGGCGTTCACCGACGGGATGTCCCTCGCCGCAAGCGCGCAGGCCTTCACGAAGAACCCCATGAAGCCGAGGCGGATGCCGTGCTTCTTCTCGAACAGGTCCTTGTAGCGGCTGCGGGCCTCTATGACGGCGGTCATGTCGACGTCGTTGAACGTCGTCAGCATCGCGGCGGTGTTCTGTGCGTCCTTGAGGCGCTTGGCGATCGTCTGCCGAAGCCGCGACATTTTGACGCGTTCTTCTTTCCTGTCCCCCGGTGAAGGCCGGGGCCCAGGAGGCGGAGCCTTTTCTTCGGGCGCCGGCGCTTTCGCCTGCGGCGCCTGGGCCCCGGCCTGCGTCGGGGAACTCTTCTGCGCCTCGGCGGCCGCAATCACGTCGTCCTTGGTGAGGCGCCCATCCTTGCCTGTGCCGCTTGATCTTCGTCGGGATCGACATGATATTCGAGGACCGCGCGCCGCACCGCCGGTGACAGGGTCGTGACCTGGTCGGCTTCGACAACTGGAGCAGTGGAATCCCCCTTCAACGCCGGCGTTTCACCAGCCCCGGCGGGATTAGTAGTGGCCTCAGCCGCAGCTACCGCGGGAGCGGAGGCGGCGCCTGCCGTCGCGCCTTCGTCGATGCGCGCGATGACCGCGCCGACCGCGACGTTATCGCCTTGCTGCGCCAGCTGCTCGGTCAGCACGCCCGCGACCGGCGAGGGCACTTCGACGCTGACCTTGTCGGTCTCGAGGCTGGCGATCGGCTCGTCGGCCTTCACCGCTTCGCCGGGCTTCTTCAGCCACTCGGCGAGCGTGCCTTCGGTGATCGATTCCCCGAGCGCCGGGACCTGGACGTCAATGGCCATGCTTTTCCTTTATTGCGCCGCGACAGCGTCGTCGCGGCTGCTATGGCCGAGCGCCGCGGCAATCAAGGCCGCCTGCTCGGCCGCGTGCCGCTTGGCGAGCCCGGTCGCCGGCGAAGCGGCCGCCTCCCGGCCCGCATAAAGGGGACGCATGCCGGCAAGACCCGCGTCGGCAAGGCACTGCTCGATTAGAGGCTCGACGAAGAACCAGGCTCCGTTGTTCCACGGCTCTTCCTGCGCCCAGACGATCGCCTCGAGGTTCGGCATCGCGCGGAGGCGCTTGACCAGCGGCTCGGACGGGAACGGGTATAGCTGCTCGATGCGGACAATCTCGACGCCGAGGTCGCCGCCGGCGTCACGCGCTTCCATCAGCTCGTAGGCGAGCTTGCCCGAGCACAGCACCAGCCGCCGAGTCTCGCCGTCCGCCGGCGGGTTGAGATCGGACAGGATTCGACGGAAGTGACTTTCGCCCGTGAAGTCGGCCGCGCTCGATACCGCGAGCTTGTGCCGAAGCAGCGACTTGGGCGTCATCATGATCAGCGGCTTGCGGAAGCCGCGACGCATCTGCCGCCGCAAGATGTGGAAATAATTGGCCGGGGTCGTGCAGTTGGCGACCTGGAGATTGTCCTCGGCGCAGAGCTGCAGGTAGCGCTCCAGGCGCGCGCTGCTGTGCTCGGGCCCCTGCCCTTCGAACCCATGCGGAAGGAGCATGACGAGGCCGCTCGCGCGCAACCACTTCGCCTCGCCCGCCGCGACGAACTGGTCGATGATGCTTTGCGCGCCGTTGGCGAAGTCGCCGAACTGGGCTTCCCACAGCACGAGGGTCTTCGGGTCCGCGAGCGAGTAGCCATATTCGAAGCCGAGCACGCCGAACTCGCTGAGCGGGCTGTCGCGGACCTCGAAGCGGCCGCCGCCCTCGACATGGCAGAGCGGAATGTACTTCTCGCCGGTTTGCTGGTCGACCCACACCGCGTGGCGCTGGCTGAACGTCCCGCGGCCGCTGTCCTGGCCGGACAGGCGAACGCCCTTCCCTTCGGCGATCAGGCTGCCGAAGGCGAGCGCTTCCGCCGTCGCCCAGTCGAACCCCTCGCCGCTGTCGAACATCGCCTTCTTGGCGTCGAGGATGCGCTGAAGCGTCTTGTGGATGTGCACGTCGGAAGGGACGGTCGTCAGGACCTTGCCGAGAGCCTGGAGCACCTCGTCGCTGATCGCGGTGTCGACGTTGCGGCGACCGAGCACCGGCTCGTCGGGGCGGGCGAGGCCGGCCCAGCGGCCTTCGAACCAGTCGGCCTTGTTCGGCAGGTATGACGCCGCCGCCGCGAATTCCTCCTCGAGATGCGCGACATAATCCGAGCTGGTCTTGTCGATCCAGGGCTGGTCGACGACGCCCTCCGAAATCAGCCGCTCGGCGTAGATTTCGCTGATCGGCGGGTGTTTCTTGATCGCCGCATACATTTGCGGCTGGGTGAAGCTCGGCTCGTCGCCCTCGTTGTGGCCGAAGCGGCGGTAGCACCACATGTCGATGACGATGTCCCGATTGAACCGCTGGCGGAACTCGGTCGCCATCTTGCAGCAGAAGGTCACCGCCTCGGGATCGTCGCCGTTGACGTGGAGGATCGGCGCCTGGACGCCCTTGGCGACGTCCGACGGATAAGGCGACGAGCGGCCGAATTGCGGACTGGTGGTGAAGCCGACTTGGTTGTTGATGATGAAATGGATCGTGCCGCCGGTGCCGTAGCCCGGAAGCCCGGAGAAGCTGAGGCACTCCCACACGACGCCCTGCCCCGCGAAGGCCGCGTCGCCGTGGAGCAGCATCGGAAGGACCGTGTCGCCCTCGACGTCACCCTTGATGGTCTGCACCGCGCGCGTCTTGCCGAGGACGACCGGATCGACCGCCTCCAGGTGCGACGGGTTGGGAAGGAGCGAGAGATGGACCTTGATCCCGTCGAACTCGCGGTCGGACGAGGTGCCGAGGTGATATTTGACGTCGCCCGAGCCGCCGACGTCCGCCGGATTGGTCGCGCCGCCCGCGAACTCGCTGAAAATGGCGCGATAGGGCTTGCCCATGACATTGGTGAGGATGTTGAGGCGGCCGCGGTGGGCCATGCCGATGTCGATTTCCTCGACACCGCCGAGGCCGCCATATTTGATCACCGCCTCGAGCGCGGGGACCGCGCTTTCGCCGCCATCGAGGCCGAAGCGCTTGGTGCCGACATATTTGCGGGCGAGGAATTTCTCCCATTGCTCGGCGTAGATCACCTTGGCGAGGATCGACTGCTTGCCTTCCGGGGTGAACTGGACGGTGTCCTCGGCGCTTTCGATCCGGTCCTGGATGAAGCGCCGCTCCTCGACGTCCGAGATGTGCATATATTCGAAGCCGATGTGGCCGCAGTAGGTCTCCTGAAGCACGCGCACGATCTCACGGACCGTGGCCTGCTCGAAGCCGAGCGTTCCGAACAGGAAGATCGGCCGGTCGAGGTCGGCGTCGGTGAAGCCGTGATAGGCCGGCGTCAGGTCAGGCGGGACGTCCATCCGCGACAGGCCGAGCGGGTCGAGCCGAGCCGCGAGATGGCCGCGCACGCGATAGGTGCGGATCAGCATCATGGCGCGGACGGAATCGTCGGCGGCGCGGCGGACCTCGTCGGGGCTGGCGCCACCCGCGGTTGCGCGGTCAGCCGCCGCCTTCTTCACCGTCTCGATCGCCGATTTCGTCGGATCGAGCCCGAGGTTCAGCTCGTCGAGCTCTTCGACCGGCCAGTTCGGCCGCTCCCAGCTCGGGCCCGGGTTCGGATGAAGGCTTGGTCGTCGTTCATGCTACTCCGTGCCCGCGAAGGCTCCTGGACCCCGGCCTTCGCCGGGGACAACTAGGCTGTCGCCAGCAGCTCCTTCAGCGTCGTGCCGAGCTCAGACGGGCTTGGCGAGACGGTGATTCCGGCCGCTTCCATGGCCGCGATCTTGCTTTGCGCGTCGCCCTTGCCGCCCGAGACGATCGCTCCGGCGTGGCCCATGCGGCGGCCCGGAGGGGCGGTGCGGCCGGCGATGAAGCCGACGACGGGCTTGCTGCGGCCGCGCTTCGCCTCGTCGGCGAGGAATTGCGCGGCGTCTTCCTCGGCGCTGCCGCCGATCTCGCCGATCATGATGATCGACTTCGTCTCGTCGTCGGCGAGGAACATCTCGAGCACGTCGATGAACTCGGTGCCCTTGACCGGGTCGCCGCCGATCCCGACCGCGGTCGACTGGCCGAGCCCCTCGTTGGTCGTCTGGAACACCGCTTCGTAGGTCAGCGTGCCGGAGCGGCTGACGACTCCGACGCTGCCCTTCTTGAAGATGTTGCCGGGCATGATCCCGATCTTGCACTCGTCGGGCGTGAGCACGCCGGGGCAGTTCGGCCCGATCAGCCGCGATTTGGAGCCGCACAAGGCGCGCTTGACGCGCACCATGTCGAGCACCGGAATCCCTTCCGTGATCGCGACGATCAGCGGCACTTCGGCGTCGATCGCCTCGAGGATCGAGTCCGCCGCGAAGGGCGGCGGAACGTAGATGACGGACGCGGTGGCGCCGGTCTTCGCGACGGCCTCATGCACCGTGTCGAAAACCGGCAATCCGATGTGCGTGCTCCCGCCCTTCCCCGGAGTCACGCCGCCGACCATCTTCGTCCCGTAGGCGAGCCCCTGCTGCGTATGGAAGGTGCCCGTTTCGCCGGTCATCCCCTGGGTGATGACCTTGGTGTTGCGGTCGACGAGGATGCTCATTCGATGCCGTTGCTCCCCGGCGAAGGCCGGGGCCCAGGCCGGGCGAAAGCCCGGTTGACGCGCTGGTCGGAAGTAACGCCGAATGGTTCAACGGCTTAGCTCCCAATAGCCTTCGGCTCCTGGACCCCGGCCTTCGCCGGGGAACAAATTACGCCACAGCCTCTTCGGCGAGGCTGTTGTCGATCTGCCTGCAGGCCTCGAGCAGCTCCTTCACCGCATCGACGCTGACATCGAAATTCTTGCGCGCCTCGTCGTTCAGCTCGATCTCGACGATCCGCTCGACTCCGCCCGCGCCGATCACGCAGGGCACGCCGACGTAGAGATCGTTGACGCCATATTGGCCGGTGAGGTGCGCCGCGCAGGGCAGGACGCGCTTCTTGTCCTTGAGAAAGCTCTCGGCCATCGCGATCGCGCTGGTGGCGGGCGCGTAATAGGCCGAGCCGGTCTTTAAGAGCGCGACGATCTCGCCGCCGCCGCCGCGGGTGCGCTTGACGATCGCGTCGATCCTGTCCTTGGTCGACCAGCCCATCTTGATGAGGTCGGGGATCGGGATCCCGGCGACGGTCGAATATTCGACTACCGGCACCATCGTGTCGCCGTGTCCGCCGAGCACGAAGGCGGTGACGTCCTCGACGCTGACGTCGAACTCATCCGCGAGGAAGTGGCGAAAGCGCGCGCTGTCGAGGACGCCGGCCATTCCGACCACCATGTGGGGCGGGAGCCCGGAGAATTCGCGCAGCGCCCACACCATCGCGTCGAGCGGGTTGGTGATGCAGATGACGAAGGCGCCCGGCGCATGCTTGCGAATGCCCTCGCCGACCGCTTTCATGACCTTGAGGTTGATTCCGAGCAGGTCGTCGCGGCTCATCCCCGGCTTGCGCGGCACCCCGGCGGTGACGATGCAGACGTCGGCGCCCTCGATGTCGGCATAATCGGACGTCCCCTTCAGGGTCGCGTCGAAATCGTCGATCGGGCCGGCCTGCGCGATGTCGAGCGCCTTGCCCTCGGGGATGCCCTCCATGATGTCGAACAGGACGATGTCGCCCATTTCCCGCATCGCGGCGAGGTGGGCGAGCGTGCCGCCGATCATTCCGGCGCCGATGAGCGCGATCTTCTTCCGAGCCATGGGCTGGCTTTCCACCTTTCCATTGTTGTGGGCGGCGGCCGGGAGTCGCCGCTCAAGACGCGGCGCCCGCTTAGCGAGGTGCCTTCCGAGCCGCAACCGCCTGCGCGGCCCGACTGCTCAGCTGAACCGGCCGAAACGCGCGAAATGGAGGAGCGCGTCCGCGTGCCGGACGGACGCCGGCAATGGCGAGGGATCGACCGACCGCTCGAGCGCTTCCCGTTGCACGGGCTCGAACCCGGGCTGCAGCTCCGCGGTGCGGCGAAGCGCGGGGCCGAGCTCCGCCACTTCCTCGACGACCTGGCCAAAGCGCCAATGCCGGAAATGGTCGTCCTGCTTCCATTCGCGATGATCGAGGTTGAAGAACAGGCAAGGACGCGGCGTGCGAATGAATTCGTAAACCTGGCTCGATGCGTCCCCGATATAGACCGAAGCGGCGTCGACATAGCTCATGTCGATCGAATGGACGCTTCCGGGTCGATGATGATGTTGGCGGCCGCCGAGCCGCCGAGCGACCGGCCCTTGGCGAGCTTCACGTGGGGCGCGACGATGAAATTCCATCCCTCTACGCGAGCCATCGCCTCCAGAACCTGGCGATGATGGGCATGCCAGCTCGACACCGACCGATCGAAGTGCGGATTGTAAATGGCGAGCGGCTTGTCGTCGGCAAACGGGTTGTAGGGCGGCGAGATCGCCTCGAACTTGCAATAGCCGCAGACGGCGACCCGCTCGGCGGGCATCAGGCCCATCTCGAGAACGCGCCGGCGGTCCTTCTCGCCGTTGACCGTCAACCCGTCGAACGAAGCGATCTTGCGCCGGTAGCCGCCCGCGCGGTCGCCGGCCCCGTGGCGCATGCGCACCATCGGCTTGTCGAACGGCGTGCTCAGCTTCAAATATTCGGTGGTCGACTCGGTCGTGACGACGAGGTCGTTTTCCTGGAAGCGCCGCCAGTGCAGGCGAAGCGTCAGCCAGCGGGGAGGCGGGGAAAACAGTCCGTCGCGCCGCAGGCTCGGAGTCGGCAAATGCACGAGGTTGAGGATTCCGTCGGGGTCATACCGCCTGACGAAGTCGAGGCCCGCTCTGCTCCCCGAAAGGACTTCCACTCGGACACCCTCCCGCCGGGCGAGTTCCAGCGCGGCCGGAATCCAATGAAGATATTGGTGCGCTTGGGAAATTGCGACAAACGCGATTCGGATCATGAACGGTTGCGTAGAGTCGCCTGCCGGAGGTGACAACCGATCCGCCAACGCGCGGACGATGCGCCAAGCTTTCAAAAGCGCTCGCGTCCATGCTAGCGGCGCTACAGCAAGGAGTCCTCGCTTGGCCGAATTCACGCTTCCCAAGAACAGCAAGATCACCCGCGGCCGCGAGTGGAAGGCCGAGGAAGGCGGGAGGCTGAAGACCTTCAAGATCTATCGCTACGACCCGGACGGCAGCGCCAACCCGCGGTTCGACCGTTATACCATCGACCTCGACAAGTGCGGGCCGATGGTCCTCGACGCGCTCATCAAGATCAAGAACGAGATCGATCCCACGCTGACCTTTCGCCGTTCCTGCCGCGAGGGCATTTGCGGGTCGTGTGCGATGAACATGGAAGGCCGCAACGGCCTCGCCTGCACGACCGCCATCGACGATCTGAAGGGCGAGGTGCAGATCACTCCTTTGCCGCACATGGAAGTGGTCAAGGACCTCGTTCCCGACCTCACCCACGCCTACGCCCAATATGCGCTGATCCAGCCGTGGCTGAAGACGTCCAGCCCCGCCCCGTCGCGCGAGCGGCTGCAGTCCCCGGAGGACCGCGAAAAGCTCGACGGCCTCTATGAGTGCATCCTCTGCTTCTGCTGCTCGACCAGCTGCCCGAGCTACTGGTGGAACTCGGACCGCTTCCTCGGGCCCGCCATCCTGCTCCAGGCCTACCGCTGGATCGCCGACAGCCGCGACGAGGCGACCGGTGAGCGGCTCAACCAGCTCGAGGACCCGTATCGGCTCTATCGCTGCCACACGATCATGAACTGCGCCAACGTCTGCCCGAAGGGGCTGAACCCCGCCAAGGCGATCGCCGAGACCAAGAAGCTGATCGCCGAACGGGCGGCGTGAGTCGAACTGGCGTGACCGACGAAGCCAGCCAGCGCGAGCTCATGGAAGATGTCGGCGTCCCGACCGGGGCGACGCCCGATGCCGACAATCCGGGCTGGTTCAGCTGGGGCGATTTCCCGCGCGGGAGCTTCGCGGCGGCGACCGGCCGGCTGCTGTTCAAGCCCGATGGCCCGGGTCGAGCCATCTGCCGGATATTCCCGACCGAGCAGCACATGAACATGGGCGGATCGCTCCACGGCGGGTCGGTGATGAGCTTCATCGACATGTCGATGTTCGCGGGCGGCCTGTGCGCGGGCATGGACCGTGGCCATTACGTGACCTTGGACCTCACCACGCATTTCCTCGCGCGCGGCCAGCCGGGCTCGCCGCTCGACGCCCATGTGGAGCTGGTCAGGCAGACCCGGGGACACGCCTTCCTTCAGGGGGTCGTCAGGCAGAACGACCAGCCATGCTACAGCTTCAGCGGCACCCTGAAACGCATCCGCGAGCGTAACGCGCCGGCATGACGGGACCGGTCCGCGCGGCCTATGACGAACTGGTCGCCGCCCACGAGCTGAAGCCCGATCCGGCGCAGGAGCGTGCCGTCGCCGCGCTCGACCGGCTTGCCGGAATGATCGACAACGGCAGTGGGATTTTCTCCCGCCTGTTCGGCGCGCGCGCGCCGGAGCCGTCGGGCGTGTACCTGTGGGGCGGGGTCGGACGCGGCAAGTCGATGCTGATGGATCTCGCCTTCGCCCACATCGACGTCGAACCCAAGCGGCGAGTGCACTTCCACGAGTTCATGCTGGAGACGCATGCCCGCCTGAAAGTCAGCTCGCGAGCGGCACGAGGGCGATCCGATCGAGCCCGTCGCCGAGGACATTGCCGCCGAAGCGACGTTGCTGTGCTTTGACGAGATGCAGGTGACGAACCCCGCCGACGCCATGATCCTGTCGCGGCTGTTCGGAAAGTTGCTGGAGGCCGGCGTGAAGGTCGTCACGACCTCCAACCGCCCTCCGCGAGACCTCTACAAGGACGGTCTCAACCGCGAGCTGTTCGTGCCCTTCATCCAGCTGATCGAGCGGCGCATGCTGGTGGTCGAGGTGGACGGGCCGACCGACTACCGGCTCGAGCGCCTGAGCGGGGTCGAAGTTTGGCACGTGCCGAACGGGCCGGAAGCCACGGCGGCCCTCAGCAAGGCCTTCTTCCAGCTTACCGACTATCCCGTCGAGGATCGCGCCAAGGTGCCGTCCGAGGACATCGACGTCGGCGGAGGGCGGACGCTCCACGTCCCCAAGAGCCTCAAGGGGGTCGCGGTCTTCTCGTTCAAGCGCCTGTGCGGCGAGCCGCGCGGAGCCGCGGACTATCTCGCGATCGCGCGGCGCTATCACACCGTGATCGTCGTCGGCATCCCGGTGATGGGACCGGAGATGCGCAACGAGGCGGCGCGGTTCGTGACGCTGATCGACGCGCTCTACGAGCACAAGGTGAAGCTGCTTGCCGCCGCGGACGCCGAGCCCGCTGGCCTCTACCCGGCGGGCGACGGCAGCTTCGAATTCCGCGCACGGTCAGCCGTCTCGAGGAAATGCGCAGCGCCGAATATCTCGCCGAGGGCCATGGCGCCATGGCTTGACGCTGCGCCGCGGGCGGGTAGCGTCCGGCGACTCATCTTTCAGAGAGGAATCCGATGCGAATTGCGCTTGCTGTCGTGCTCGGCCTGACGGCGTCGGCCGCGACCGCGACGACCGACCCGCGGACCGTGCCGACGCAATTGCCGCCGGCGTGGCAGGCGAAGACGCGCGCGGTCTTCAAGCAGGCGATCGAGATTCCGAGCGTCCACCATCGCGGCGAAGTGCCGAAAGTCGCCAAGCTGCTGGCCGACCAGTTTCGCGCCGCGGGAATCCCCGACGCCGACATCCATGTCATGCCCTACGAGGGGCTGCCCGGCGACAAGACCGAAGCGCTGATCGTCCGCTGGCGCTCGCCGCATGCGACGAAGAAGCCGATGCTGATCCTCGGCCACATGGACGTCGTCGAGGCCAAGCGGGAAGACTGGAAATTCGATCCCTTCGTGTTCCGCGAGGAGGGCGGCTATTTTTACGGCCGAGGCACCAGCGACATGAAGAACGGCGACGTCGCGACCACCATGGCGCGCGGTCAAGCTGATGTCGGAAGGGTTCAAGCCTGACCGCGACATCATCTTCTTCTACAGCGGCGACGAGGAGACGCAGGGCGCCGGCGCGACGCTCGGCGCGACCAAATGGCGCAAGTCACCGATGCCGAGTTCGGCCTCAACGCCGACGGCGGCGGCGGCGACCTACGACGAGAAATTCAAGCCGATCGGCTGCGGCATCTCGATCGCCGAGAAGACCTTCCAGACCTACTTTCTCACGCACGCACAATCCCGGCGGTCACAGCTCGCAGGCCGCGTCCCGACAACGCCATCTACGACCTGGCCGATGCGCTCGAAGAAGCTCCAGGACCACCGCTTCCGCCGATGCTCAACCCGGCGACACCGCGGTTATTTCGAAGAGCGGGCGAAGGCAGGAAGGCGACAGCGCGCTCGGCCAGGCGATGCGGCGCTGGCTCGCCAATCCGAACGACGGCGCGGCGGCCGACATCGATCGAGGCCAGCCCGCTCGACGTCGGTCTTACCCGAACCCGCTGCGTCGCGACGATGCTGAAGGGCGGTCATGCCGACAACGCGCTCCCGCAGAGCGCGACGGCGACCGTGAATTGCCGGATCATGCCGGGCGTCGCAGCCCAAGGCAGTGCAGGCGGAGCTGCAGCAGATGGCGGGCCCGAAGGTCGAGGTCACACCCGACCCGAGCTTCATCGGCGTGCCGACGCCGGCAACGCCGCTCCGGCCCGAGGTGCTCGCCGCGGTGACGAAGGCGATCCAGCACTTCCATGGCCCGCAGATGCACGTCTTCCCGATGATGCCGCCGGCGCCAGCGACGGCAGCTTCTTCCGGGCTCAGGGCATTCCCGTCTACGACATGGACGGAAGCTGGGGCATCGCGCCGCTCGACGACCGTATGCACGGCCTCGACGAGCGCACGCCGGTGCGATCGATGTACGACGATGTCGTCTACTGGACGATGATCATCAAGTCCCTAGCCGGGTAAGTCCCCGGCGAAGGCCGGGGCCCAGGCGAGCGCAAGCTCGTCGAACGTTCTGGCCACGATTTCAGCCCTTGCGGGCTTCTGGGCTCCCGGCCTTCGCCGGGGAACTAGGTGGTCGCCGCCTTCAGCACTTCCTCGGCGTGGCCCGGGCACCTTCACCTTGCGCCACGCCTTGAGCACGCGGCCGTCCGCGCCGATCAGAAAGGTTGCGCGCTCCATGCCCATATATTTGCGGCCGTACATCGACTTTTCGACCCAGGTCCCGAAGGCGTCGGAGATGCGGCCGTCCTCGTCGGAGGCGAGCGGGACCGCGAGGTCGTACTTGCCGATGAACTTCTCGTGCTTCTTCATCGAATCGCGCGAGACGCCGACGACCCTGACGCCCGACTTCGCGAAATCGCCCGCCAGCGCGGTGAAGTCCTGGGCCTCGCGCGTGCAGCCGGACGTGTCGTCCTTGGGATAGAAATAGAGCACCAGCGGCTGCCCCGGCGCGGCCAGGTCGACGCTGCTGCCGTCGCTCGCCGTCACCGTGATTGCCGGCGCCTTGTCGCCTTGGTTGATCATCACGCCTCCCCTTTGATGCTGGTCCACAGTTCACCGATGCTCTGCCGCGCGGCGTCATGCTCGGCAAGAAGCTCGTCCCAGCTCCCCGCCCCGCACGCTTCGGCGACGAGCTGCCAGGTTTCCGGCGTGGGCTTGACGTCCGCCGGCGCGACGAGGCGCATCATCACCAGCATTCGCGAAAGCAACTTTAGCGCATCGACAATATTTGCTTGAACCAAAGATCAGCGGCGAGCGCCTCGAGCGCCTCTTCGAGCCGCGTGGACAGCCCGACACCCGTCGTCAGCTGCAGCACGTGGGTCGCGAATTCGAGATCGACGAGGCCGCCGGGGCCGAGCTTCACGTCAAGCGCGCTCCTCGGCTTCTTATGGCGCTCCATGTCCGCACGCATCTTCGCGGCATCGGCGATGACCCTGCCCCGGTCGCGCGGCATTCGAAGAATCCCGTCGATCAGCGAGGAAACGCGCGCGCGCACCTCGGCCGAGCCGAACACGGGCCGGGCGCGGCACAGCGCCATGTGCTCCCACGTCCAGGCCTCGCTCCGCTGATATTGCTCGAACGCCTCGAGCGACACGACGAGCATCCCCTTGGCCCCGCCCGGGCGGAGCCGGGCGTCTACGTCGTAGAGCGGACCCGAGGCTGTCGGCACGCTGAGCGCGGCCGTGACTCGGCTTGCGAGGCGGTTGAAATAATCGTTGGGACCGAGCGGCTTCGGCCCGTCCGAAGCGCCGCCCTCGGGCGCGGTGTGCAGATAGATGACGTCGAGGTCGGAAGCGTGGGTCAGCGAATGGCCGCCGAGGCGTCCGAGACCGAGCACGACCAACTCGCCGTCTGGAAAGCGGCCGTGCGCGGCCTGGAACTCGCTCTCGGCCGCCTGACCGAGGGCGACCAGCGCGCCTTCCGCGACCCGGGCGTAGCCCTCGGTCACTTCGAGCGGGTCACGACGGCGGTCGATGAGCTGGACTCCGAGTGCGAAGCGGCGTTCGTTGACGAGCCGGCGCGCGCGGTCGAGCGCGACGTCGTACGGCTGCCCGCGCATCGCATCGGTGAGAAGCGCCGCGAACTCCTCCGCGGCGGGCGGCATGGCGAAGCTCGACGCGTCGAACAGGCCCTCGAACAGCTCCGGCCGGCGCCCGAGCTGATCGGCCAGCGCAGGCGCGTGCGCGAGCAGGGTCGCGAGCAACTGCGCGAGCTGCGGGCCGCGCTTCGAGCAGGCGGAAAAAGTTCACTCCGCTCGACAGGCGCTCGACGATATCGCTCAGCCGGTTGAGCGCATGGTCCGGGTGGGCGCCCGCGGCGATCGCCGGCAGGAGCGCGGGAAGCATCGCTTCGAACGCCTGTCGCGCCGCGGGCGAGCGCAGCGAACGCGCCTTGCCCGATCGCCAGTTGGCAACATGCCGCGCGGCGGCTTCCTCATCGTCGAAGCCGAGTCGCGAGAGCTCTGTCCTGAGGATGGCCGGGTCGTTGGAGAGGGCGTTGCGTTCATCCGGCGCGAGGCCGTCGAAGACGCGTCCGACCTGCTCAACATGCGGCCGAAGTTCGGCGAGCAGCTCTTCGCCGCTCGTTAATCCGTGCAGTCGCGCGACATTGTCGAGCCCGGCCTCGGTCGGCGGGAAGCAAATGCGTCTGCGCATCCTCGACCATCTGAACGCGGTGCTCGACCGTGCGCAGCAGCCGGTAGGCGCCGGCGAGGTCGGCCGCCATCTTGGCATCGATCAAGGTCCGGCGCCGAGAAGCGCCTCGATCGCGTCGAGCGTGGCGCCGGCGCGGACCGACGGGTCGCGCCCGCCGTGGATCATCTGCTGGATCTGGACGAAGAACTCGACCTCGCGAATCCCGCCGCGGCCGCGCTTGAGATCGTAACCGGGGCCGATCCGCGACCCTTGCGCGAAATGATCGCGGATGCGCGCCGAAATCTGCCGGACCTCGTCGATGACTCCGAAATCGAGCGAGCGACGCCAGACGAAAGGCTGGATCAGTCGAGGAACCGCTGCCCGAGCGCGAGGTCGCCCGCCGCGGCGCGCGCGCGGATGAACGCCGCCCGCTCCCACGGCAGCGCGCTCAATTCGTAGTGCGAGATGGCGGCATCGATCGGCAAGGCGATCGGCGTGACTTCGGGCGACGGGCGGAGCCTCAGGTCGACGCGCTCGACATAGCCGTCTTCGGTCCGCTTCTGGAGGATCTCGATGACCCGCCGACCGATTCGCACCGCCGCTTCGCCGGCATCGTCGCGCTGCCGGCGCGGAAGGGTCGCCGGATCGAACAACAGCAGCAGATCGACGTCCGACGAATAATTGAGCTCGTGGCTGCCGAGCTTGCCCATGGCGATGACCGCGAATCCCTCCGGGTCGGAATCGGGCGCCCGCTCGGCGATCGCCGCGGCGACGGCTTCGTCGATGGCCTTGTCGGCGAAGTCGGACAGGAGGCCGGTCACCCGTTCGAGCGGCAGCTCGCCGGCAAGGTCGCCGAGCGCGACGGCGAGTGCCAGCGCGTGGCGCTGCCGACGAAGCCGCCGATCGACCGTCAGATCGGGCGCGACGGCAAGCGCGATCTCGGTTGCGGCAAAGGCGCCCCGCTCGACAAAGGCTTCCGCAAGGTCGCTCCAAATGGCCGATGCCTCGCGCAAAAACGGCGAGTGCTCGAGCGCTCGCGCGAGTGCCCTCTCGCGACCTGTTGCGTCAGGGCGACTCATCGCAGCTTTTCACATCTTATCGCCACAGGCACGAAACTTCCCCGCGTTGCCGGTCGTTTTGCAAGCCTTATGAAAATGGAGCGAGAAGAGGCGTTGCCGCCTCACCTGCAGGCCATGGACCGCCGGATCATCCAGCGTCGACATGTCGTCGGGCCATGCCGGGATTACCGCCGCGCTCCGCCGTGCCTTCGAGGCGGCGGCGTCGGAGCCGTGCGACCGCGATTTCGCCGAGATCCTGCGCAAATTGAACTGACCGCGTGCAAGTCATGCGGGTGAAGGCCGGGGTCCCGCCTCGGCGAGAATGAAGCTATCGATCGTGGTCGCGGCTGAGATCGTCGACTTCGCCCATGATCGTCTGCAGCGCCGACTTGTCCGGGTCGGTCTTATGCTGCCTTCGTGAAGGCAGCTTCCCGCTCGACAACAGCTGCTCCAAGGCCACCCGCCCGCGGGCCACGCGGCTCTTGATCGTACCGACGGCGCAGCCGCATATCTCGGCCGCTTCCTCATAAGCGAAGCCGCCCGCGCCGACCAGGATCAGGGCCTCGCGCTGGGGCTGCGGCAAGTGCATCAGCGCCCGCTGCATGTCGCCAAGCTCGATGTGCCGGTCCTGGCTCGCCGGGGCGGCGAGGATCTTCGATGCGGTGATGTCGTCCCATTCCCCCTTGAATCGCGCGCGGCGCATCTGGCTGAGGAACAGGTTCCTGAGGATGATGAAGGTCCAGGCGCGCATGTTGGTGCCGGCCTGGAACCGCTTGCGCGCCGCCCAGGCCTTGAGGAGGGTTTCCTGCACCAGATCGTCGGCGAGGTCGCGGCTTCCGGAAAGCGATCGGCCGAACGCGCGCAGGTGCGGGATGACGGCCGCGAGCTGGTCCTTGAATTCGGGATCGGACAGCGGAACCGGCTCGGCCGAAGCGGTTGCTGGTCGGTCCTCTTCGCGAGTTTCTGTCAAACTAGACCCCACCCTGAACGAGCGCGCGACCGTGGCCGCACGCGGTTGGACCGAACATGAACGCTGCCCGTGACAGAAGGTAGGAACTCAGGGACGCCCGGCCAAGAAGATGATCAGGAAAAGGATCACCACCAGCACCGTCCCGACGATGAGCACGTACCGTGTCACCCCGGGCGTCGAACCCTCGCGCGCCTCGGTTGTCGTTTCCACAATCGGGCGATCGGAGTGTCGCGGATCGGCCATTATGCTCTCGTCACGAATTCAACGTTCCACCGGCCAACGCGCCGACCGGAGTCGTGTTCCCGAGCGTGTTTCAGACCGCCGGCACCGTCGCCGCATCGAAGAACAGGGCCTGCGCGATCGCCGCCTTCACGGTCGAACGCTGAAACGGCTTGGTGATGAGGAAGGTCGGCTCCGGCCGGGTGCCGGTCAGCAAGCGCTCCGGAAAGGCGGTGATGAAGATCACCGGGACCGAGAATTCGGCGAGGATGTCCTTCACCGCGTCAATCCCGCTCGAGTCGTCGGCGAGCTGGATGTCGGCGAGGACCAGCCCCGGCGGGTGCTGACGCGCCTGGGAGACCGCTTCGTCACGAGTGACCGCGACTCCGGTGACATTGTGGCCGAGGTCACGGACGATCGTTTCGATGTCCATTGCGATGATCGGTTCGTCCTCGATGATGAGCACGTCGGCGAGCGTCTGGCGCTCGATCTCCTCGAGCGCCTCGGCGACGAGCGAGTCCACGTCGGCCGGGCTGACGTCGATCAGATAGCCGGCGTCTTCCGACGAAAAGCCTTCGAGCGCCGTCAGCAGCAGCGCCTGGCGCGACAGCGGCGTGATCCGCGACAGCCGGGCATGGGCGATGCTTTCGGCGCCGACCGGGCTCTGCGACGGCTCCTCCCCTTCCTCGACGTTGGCCGTGGACCAAATCGCGTGAAAGGTCTTGTAGAGCCCCAGCCGCGGATCGACGTCGCGCGGGAATTCGTCGGGCTGGGCAACGATCGCTTCGAGCGTTGCACGGACAAAGGCATCGCCGTGAGCCTGGCTGCCGGTCAGGGCGCGCGCGTAACGGCGCAAGAAGGGCAGGTGCGGAGCAAGTTCCTGGCCAAGGGACATAGGTTTCAAATCTCCCTGGAAATGTTCATTCGCGGCGTCTTTGGCGGGCCGCCGTGATTGTTTCAACCCTGGTAGAGCCGTCTGTTGCGTCGCCGCATCGCCCCCAGAGAAGTGGCTCGCCTGTGGAACCAAGCACCGGCGATTTGGTTTCCGATGGCGAGACCGGCCCCCCGCGACACTTGTTCCAAAGCTGCGCGGCGGCCGGCCTGTTACGTATCGAAGCGGGGCAGTGGAATTCGAGTTGTTGTCTTGCACAGTGAGATTTGTATGAGCGCGCCGTGGACCCGCGCAGGGGGGACGACCAGTTGAGTGCCAAGAAGGGAAGCGAGACGGAGGGAGCCGGACATTCCAGGCACTCGAAGAAGTCCAAGTCTTCCGATCGTACCGCTCGGAAAGGCGACCTTGGACGGGCGCTCCGGTCGGTTTACGACGACACGCTGCGTGAGCAGGTTCCGGACGATCTCGCGAAGCTCATCGGCAAGCTCATCTGACAGCATCGAGGCCGCGCGATGAGGCCTTCCGAGCGGTTCGCGCGGCTTCCGACCGGTGCCAAGCTCCTCCTCATCCTCACCGCCGTGCTGTTGCCGATCGGACTGGTCCTGGTGTGGCTCGGCGAAAGCGGCATCCAGCAAGCCAATACCGCCCTGAAAGGCCGGGCCGAAGACCAGTCCCGGGCCGCGGCCCAAGGCATGCAAAGCCTGATCGCGCGCGATGCGCTCGCGCTGAGAATTGCGGCGAACGGCGCGCTGGCGGAAGGTACGGCCGGAGCCTGCGAGCGCGCCCAGCGATCGATGACCATCGCGCCCGGAGTCGCGCAAAGCTTCGAGCTCGAAACCGTCGACGCCGACCCGATTTGCGCCGCGGGAATCGTCGGCGAGACGGGCGCGCTGCCCGTGGCTCCGCCGGGGGTGATCAAGGTTCAGATCGCGCCAACTCTGGACGCCGTGGCGATCAGGGTCGGGGTCGTCGGCGGAATGGCGACGGCCCTCCTGCCCGTGGCCGAGGTGCGGACGGCGGCCCTGGAAGCGCCCGGCGACATCGACAGCGTCGTCCTTCACGACGCCACGCGCGAGCTTCAGGTGCTCAACCCGCAGGCCGCACCCAATCTCGACATGAGGTTCAGCGAGTGGGCGATCGGGCGTGGAGAATTGACCGCGCGGATCGCCGCTCCCGACAGGCGGTTGACGACCTACGATCGGCTGGTGCTGCTTCTTCCGTTGATCATGTGGATCGCGGCCGCGCTGATCACCTGGCTGCTCGTCAGCCGTTTGCTGGTCCGGCCGCTCAAGCGCCTCGAGCGAGCCGTCACGGGCTATGAGCCGGGCGGGACGCTGGACCTGCCGCAAAAGCTCGGTCCGTCCCAGGAAATCCAGGAACTGCGCGACGCATTCGCGCGGGCCGTCGCGCGAGTCGAGGAATCCGATTCGGAGATGGCGGGGGCTTTGGAGGGGCAGCGGCGCCTGGTGCGTGAGGTCCATCACCGCGTGAAGAACAATCTGCAGGTCGTCGCGTCGCTGCTCAACATCCACGGCAGAAGCGCGAACGCACCCGAGGCGCAATCCGCCTACGCCGGCATCAGCCGCCGGGTCGGCGCCCTGTCGATCGTCCACCGCAATCATTTCGCGGAGATGGAGGAAAGTCGTGGAATCGCGCTGCGTCCGCTCATCGCCGAGCTCGCGGCCGAGCTTCGCGCCGGCGCTCCGGATGCTGCTCGGAGCCTCAGGATCGACCTCGAGGTCGACTCGGTCAACACCACCCAGGACGTCGCCGTGGCGGTCGCTTTCCTGGTCACCGAAATCGTTGAATTCGCGATGATTCACTGTCCGACCGAGCCGATCGAGATCGCGTTGCGCCGGACGAGCGAGCTGACCGCTCGGCTCACGCTGAGCAGCCGGGTCCTCGTGCCGGACGAAGAGGGAACCGTTGGGAAGGTGCAGTTCGAGCGGATCGTCGGCGGGCTCGCCAAGCAGCTGCGCTCGACGCTCGACCGGAATCTGGGCCGCTACAGCGTCGATTTGCCGGTTTTTCCCGACGCCTGACAGGGGAACGCCGGTCGTTACGGCAGTAGCCAAAAAAAATGGAAAATGTTCGGGGCCTGCGGAACCCATTCTGACGAAGGGGCGTTATGCTGTTCGGATAGTGACCTTTTGCCCCCCCGCTCTCGCTATCCGCTTAAATGGGCCCGGAACCGCCAACCCTCCCCCCCCCGGTGGCGCTTCCGGGCCCTCTTCTGTCTGGGGCACAGCAACCACCGCTGAAGCGCGCCGGGCCTTGCGGGCCGCGCGCCAGTGCGTGACCCGGATCGCCAGGATCGCGAACTCGTAAAGGCCGTACAGCGGCACCAGCAGCATCATCATGGAGACGACGTCGGGTGGCGTCAGAACCGCCGCGACGCCCGCCGCGGCGACGATGGCGTAGCGCCGCGACTTGATCAGCTGCTCGCGGGTGACGATCCCGGCGCGCTCGAGGATCATCAGAAGCACCGGCGTCAGGAACGCCGCGCCGAATCCGAAAATGAAGCGCGTGCAGAACGTCAGATAATTGCCGACCCCCGGCAATGCTTCCTGCTGGATGCCGCCGATATTCCCCTGGTAGCTCAGCAGGAAATGCAGCGCCCAGGGCATCGCGACGAAGTAGGCGAACGAGGCGCCGGCCGCGAAGAAGAGCGGGGTCATCAGGAGGAACGGCAGGAATGCCTTTTTCTCCTTCGCGTAGAGGCCGGGA
The DNA here is from genome assembly GCA_963831215.1 of uncultured Alphaproteobacteria bacterium. GTDB lineage: Bacteria > Pseudomonadota > Alphaproteobacteria > Sphingomonadales > Sphingomonadaceae > Sphingomicrobium. Next base: position 386,006 of record CAWHPM010000012.1, read on the forward strand.
GCGACAAATCGCCACAATTGGGTCGCGATCACCGGAAAGGCGAGCATCGACGCGGCGAACAGCGCCACCTTCACCTGGGTGAAGAAGGCTTCGAACACGTCGGTGTAGATGAGCTTGCCCTGCCCGGCCTTGATCAGCGGCTGGACCAGCACCGAGAAAATGTCCTTCGCGAAGGCGAAGCAGATGAAGAAGAATATGACCAGCGTCACAAGCGAGAGCAGGAGCCGCCGCCTGAGCTCGGTCAAATGCTCGAGCAGCGGTTGCCTGGTTTCGTCAATGTCCTTCACGGCAGGGGCCGCTTGTCGACCGGGATCTCGTCCTCCGGCTGGGTCTCGTCGAGCGGCAGCGAGGGCTCAACGACGACCGCAGCGGGCGGCATCTCGTCCGCCTTCCCAGGTTCGGGATATTTCGCGCTGGCGGGATGGAGGCTCATGATGCGCTCGTTTTCCTCGCGCCAGCGCTTCTCCATCTCCTCGAGCTCGGCCTCGCGGACCATATTCTCGATCCCCGCCGTGAAATGACGGGCCATGCCGCGGGCCCGACCGACCCAATAGCCGACGGTGCGCATGACCTTGGGAAGATCCTTCGGGCCGATGAAGATCAGCGCGAGGATGACGACAACGGCAAGCTCGCTCGGAATCGATCCCGAACATGCCGGTTACTTAGAATCTAGCGCGGTTCGTTGTCGCGCGGTCGCGGCGGGTCCTGCTCTCGCGTCGGCGTGACATCGATCGGCTCCTGCGGACGGACTTCCTCGCGCGGAAGTTGCCGGGGCGGTTCGTTGCGCCGCTGTTCGTCATATCGGCGCACCTTGTCGTCGTCCTCGTCGGCCATGCCCTGCTTGAAGCTCTTGAGGCCCCTCGCGACGTCTCCCATCATCGCCGAGAAGCGATTGCCGCCGAACAGCAGCAGCAAGAGGACCGCGAGGATGAGAAGATGCCAAATGCTGAGACCGCCCATGAGGGAAACTCCTTTGAGGCGGTTATCTAGTCGCCTTCCTCTTCGCTTTCCAGTTGAAGCTGTCCGAGCGACTCCATCACGCTCTCGTCGAGCGGGTCGAGCAGCCCGGCAGCCTTGAGATCGTCGATCCCCGGCAGGTCGCGGCGGGAGCCGAGGCCGAAGTGGGTCAGGAACTCTTTCGTCGTTGCATAGAGCAGCGGCCGGCCGGGCCCTTCCCTGCGCCCGGCCGGCCTGACCCACCCCGCGTCCATCAGCACGTCGAGCGTGCCTTTCGAGATCTGGACTCCGCGGATCGCTTCGATCTCGGCGCGACTGACCGGCTCGTGATAGGCGATGATCGCCAGCGTCTCCGTGGCTGCGCGCGACAGCCGGCGCGGCTCCTCGCGCGTGCGGCGAAGCAAATGGGCAAGATCGGGCGCGGTCTGGAAATGCCAGCGGCCGCCGCGTTCGACCAGCTCGATTCCGCGGCCCTCGTAATGCCGGGCAAGCTGGCCGAGCGCGACCTCGATATCGCCCTCGCCGACATGCTCGGCAATCTCGTCGACGGTCAGCGGCTCGGCCGAGGCGAACAGGGTGGCTTCGATGGCGCGCATCAGCTCGTCCATCACGCGGCCTTCAGCTTGATCGGCGCGAACGGCTTCGTCCTGCGCGATCTCGAGCCGCCCGCGCCGCGCGAGCTCGAGCGCGGCGAGGAAGCTCGACGCCAGCGCCGAGCGGCGGAACTGCGGGTCCTGGCTGTGCGGCAGGAAGCTCTCGAGGAAGGTCCATTCGAGCGCCATGCCGATCATCCGGGCGACCCGTTCGATCGCCTCTTCCAGCGTCATCACCGCGCGCGCATGGACGACGTGCATCGCCGGCTGGGTGCGCGCGCGAACGACGCCATAAGCGGCGAACAGGTCGAAGTCGCGGACCTGCCATGCCGCCTTTCGGACCAGCCGGAGGCCCTCGGGGATGCCGCGAGGAAAACGTCGCGGCCGATGCGGTCGCGGCCGAGCAACCGCGCACCCGCCTCGCGCATCGCGTCGAGCCGTTGCAGCCGCATCTGCAGGCGAAGCGCGATCTCTTCGGGGCTCGGATCCTGTTCGGGGTCCTTGGGCAGAAGGAGGCAGGATTTGAGATAGGCGAGCCATGCCGCCATCACGAGATAGTCGGCCGCGATCTCGAGCTTCAGCGCCCGCGCCTCGGCGAGATAGGTGAGATATTGCTCGACCAGCTGAAGGATCGAGATTTGAGCGAGATCGACCTTCTGAACGCGCGCGAGGCTGAGCAACAGGTCGAGCGGGCCTTCCCACCCGTCGAGGTTGAGCGTCAGCTCATCCGACTGCCGGATCGGCCGCTCGTCGAACTCGTCGTCCACGCGGGCATAATACCACGACTAGTGGCCCTGCGAAGGCAGCGGCCCACGATCTTGGGGATAACTAGGCGAGCGCGAGCAGCGTGTCGCGGGTCGCCGAGCGAGTTCGGCGAAATCGGGCCCGTCGCGCTCGTCGACGACGCTGGCCATCGCGCGCGCGAGCCGCTCGGCGCCTTTCTCACTCATCGGCGGAACCGCGTTCGCGACCGCGACCATCTCGTCCATCTTGCCCGAGCAATGGAGCGCGACATCGCAGCCGGCGGCGACGACACCCGCGGCGCGGCTGCCGAAGTCGCCCTGCAGCGCCTCCATCCCGAGGTCGTCGCTCATCAGCCATCCGTCGAAACCGATTCGTCCGCGGATGATGTCGTCGATGACCGTCGGCGACATGCTCGCCGGATGATCGGGGTCCCAGGCGGTATAAACGACATGCGCGGTCATCCCCATCGGCGCCGAGGACAGGCGCTCGAAGGGTTCGAGATCGACTTCCAGCTCCTCCGCGCTCGCGGTCACGACCGGCAGCTCCTTGTGGCTGTCGACGAGCGCACGGCCGTGGCCCGGGATATGCTTGACGATGCCGACGACTCCGGCCGAGGCCATGCCGTCGAGCACGACCCGGCCGAGCGCCGCGACCTGCATCGGGTCCGACCCCGAGCGCGCGGTCGCCGATGATGTCGCTCGCCCCTCCTGCCGGACGTCGAGAAGCGGCAGCGCATTGACGTTGACGCCGACCGCGCGAAGCATGAGCGCGATCGCCCGGGCATTCGCCCGCGCCGCTTCCATCGCCGACGACGGCGCGGCCCGGTAGAGATGCGCGAACCGCTCGGCCGGCGGGAAAGCGGGCCATTCCGGCGCTTTCATCCGAGCGACGCGGCCGCCTTCCTGGTCGATGAGGATCGGCAGATCGGTCCGGCCGGTCAGCTCGCGCAACGAATCGGTCAGCCGAAGCACCTGGTCCGGCGTCTCGCAATTGCGCTTGAACAGGATGAAGCCGGCGGCGTCCGAGTCGCGGAAGAAATCGCGCTCGCCATTCGTCAGCGCGAGCCCCTCGAGGCCGTAGATCGCCGCCTGCATTATTGGGCGACGAAGCAGTTTTCGCCGGCGGCCTTCAGCGTGTCGCACACTTGCCTGGCGTCCGCCGCCGAAGCCGCGCCGGCGCGCAAGCGAATGCCGCGGGGGAACGGGACGATCATCTTGTTCAACGCCGCGACCGACGGGAAGCGCGACGACAGCGCAGTCCATGCGCGCTCCGCCTGGGCCTTGTTGGCGAAGGCGCCGAGCTGGATCACGCTGCCGGTGCCCCCGGTGGCCTTCGGGGCCGCAGCAGGCTCGGCGGCGGCGACCGGCGGTTTTGCCGGCTCCGCCGCGACGTCCGCTTTCGGCGCCTCGGGCGGCTTTGCGTCCGCGCCGCTCGGCAAGCTTGCTGGTGTCGAGCTGCGCGTCGCGGTCTTCGCCGGCGCTGGTTTCGAACGCCGTCTCGCTCTCCGCGCTGATGTCGAGCCCGCCGGGATTGGGCGGCTTCACCTTGTAGGGTCCTGGCGGCGCATGGATCAGCTCGGGCGGGCCGGCGACGGGCGCCTCGCGCCGGCCCAGCCAGAAGAAGGTCGCGGCGACGATCAGCGCGGCCAGCATGACCACGAGGAGCGCCGCGAGCATCTTGCGCGCCGAAAGGCCGCGAGGCTCGTCCTCGTCCTCGACCGGTTGAAGCCAGGGAAGCTGGTCCTCGAAAGGACGGCTGTCGTTCACTGCTCGGCCGCTCTCGATTTCCAGCCGGCCCCGACGATGCCGCAACTATAGTTGATTCGCTGCATGTGCTGACACAGCAGTTCCGAATTCGCCTGGGAAGAGGTCCCGATCTGGAACCGGTAGGAAGCCTGCGACTTGCCCGTCGCGACGACGACGGCGGGCAGATGAACAAGCGCGGGGTAAGCGCGAACCATCGACCGCCACCCGAGCTTCGCCTGGAACGGGCTGGCGAAAGTGCCGATCCTGACGAGGCGGCCGGTCGAGCCCGGCGGCGCTCCGCTGGCCAATTGCTTCCCGGACGATTCGGCGACCGGCTTCGCTGCCTTTGGCGCTTCGTTCGCGGCGACCGCTTTTACTACTTCCGACGTCGTGGGCGCCGCGACCGTCTTCGCCGTTTCCGAGGGCGTTTTCGGCGCCGCTCTCGTGGCTTCGTTCTCCGCGAGCCGCTGCGTGGGCGCGGTGCCGATTCGACGATGCGGCTGTCGAACCGCGACGCGTGGGCGAGGCGGAGCCTTGGGCAGCGGCACGGCCGCGGGCGGCATTGTCGCGGCTTCCCTTTGCGCCCGCTCCCGTTGCCAGTTTTGCGAGGCGATCCAGTAGGACACGCCGAAGATCAGCAAGGCCGCGACGATCGCAAGGCCGATCGCGTCGCGCGTGCGGTGCTCACGCGGGGGCTCGACTTCCTCTCCAAGCCACGGAAGCCGGTCCTCCTGGGTTACCGCCTCAGCCTCGCTCATCGTCAGCGCATCTCCTCGGCGGCGGTCACGCCCATGAGCGCAAGGCCGCTTCTGATGATCTGCCCTACGCCTAGCGCAAGTTCCAGCCGAGCGCGAGACAGTTGTTGGTTGTTTTCAAGGAGGAAACGCCGCTCGGGATCGTCGTTGCCGCGGTTCCACAGGGCGTGGAACTCGGCGGCGAGGTCGTAGAGGTAGAAGGCGATCCGGTGCGGTTCGTGCGCGAGCGCCGCGCCCTCGAGCACCCGCGGATATTGCGCGGCGCGCTTCACCAGCGCCAGTTCCTCGTCGTCCAGCAACGACAGATCGGCCCCGTCTTCGAGGTCGACGCCGGCGCCCGCCGCCTTGCGCTTCAGCGAGCTGATCCGCGCATGAGCGTACTGCACGTAGAAGACCGGATTGTCCTTCGACGCCTCGACCACCCGGGCGAAGTCGAAGTCGAGCGGCGTATCGGCCCGCTTGGTCAGCATCATGAAGCGGACGACGTCCTTGCCGACCTCGCCGACCACGTCGGCGAGCGTGATGAAGTCGCCGGCGCGCTTGCTCATCTTGACCGGCTCGCCGCCACGGAACAGGCGGACCATCTGGACGAGCTTCACGTCGAGATCGACTCGCCCATCGGTCAACGCCTTCACCGCCGACTGGACGCGCTTGACCGTGCCGGCATGGTCGGCGCCCCAGATGTTGACGAGGTGATCGGCGTTCCGCGCCTTCGCCCAGTGGTAGGCGGCATCGGCGCCGAAATAGGTCCAGCTGCCGTCGGACTTCTTCATCGGCCGGTCCTGGTCGTCGCCGAACCGGCTCGAGCGGAACAGGGTCAGCTCGACCGGCTCCCACGCGTCATGGGGATCGAGGCTCTTCGGCCGCTCGAGCGCGCCCTGGTAGACGAGCCCCTTGCTTCGAAGTTCCTCCATCGCCTGGTCGACCGCGCCGGAATGCTGGATCTCGGCCTCCGAGGCGAATTTGTCGTGATGGATGTCGAGCAGGCTGAGGTCGTACCGAATGAGGTCCAGCATCGCCTTGATCGCACATTTCCGGAACGCCGGGAGCCACTGCTCTTCCGGAACGTCGAGCATGTCGTCGCCGTAGTCCGCCGCGAGCACGATCGCGACCGGCTTCAGATAATCGCCGGGGTACAAGCCCTCCGGGATTTCGCCGATGTCCTCGCCAAGCGCCTCGCGATAGCGAAGGTGAAGCGAGCGGGCGAGCGTGTCGACCTGGGACCCCGCGTCGTTGACATAATATTCCTTGGTGACCCGGAAGCCCGCCGCCTCGAGAATGCGGGCGAGGCTGTCGCCGACGACCGCGCCGCGGCAATGGCCCATGTGCAGCGGTCCGGTCGGGTTCGCCGAGACATATTCGACGTTGACCCGCTCGTTGTTGCCGACGGTGCAGAGGCCATATCGCTCGCCTTCGCGGAGGATCGTGCGAAGCTCGTCGCGCCACGCGTCGGGGTCCAGCCGAAGGTTGATGAACCCGGGGCCGGCGATTTCGGCCGAGGTGACCGGCGGCAGAGCTTCGAGCCTGGTCTTGATGAGCTCGGCGAGCGCTCGCGGATTCGTACCGGCCGGCTTGGCGAGAACCATCGCCGCGTTGATCGCGAGGTCGCCGTGCGAGGGATCGCGCGGCGGCTCGACCGTCACGTGTCCGCGGTCGAGGCCGGCCGGGAGCACGCCTTCGGCGACAAGCTCGTCGAGCACTCCGTCGAGGAGCGCGGCATATTGGGCGTACAGGCTCAATTTCGATCCACGGTTTACGGAAAGCGTGGCCCTCTAGCGCAGCGGATGCCGCGCGTCACGCTTCAGAACCGGTCGGCGGGCAGGTTCACCGGGCCGATGATCTCCTCGTGCCGTGCGATCGCGAAGCGGTCGGTCATCCCGGCCACGAAATCGCCGATGGTGCGAAGCTGCTCGACGCCGCTGTCGGCACGATGCCAGTCGGCGGGAAGGAGCGCGGGGTCGGCGCGGTAGGCGGCGGCAAGCTCGGCCACGACGCGTTGCGCTTCCTCGCGGACGGGCCGGAGATGCGAAAGGCCGTAGAGCCGCGCATAAAGGAAGCGCTTCAGCTCGCGCTCCTGCGCTGCAAGGCTTTCGGAGAAGCCGGCCAGCTGGCGTCCGGCGGACCGAACCTCGTCGATCGTCTCGACTCCCGAATCGCGGACCCGCCGAACCGTCTCCGCCAGCACGTCGCCGACCATCGTGCCGATCATGTCGCGGACCAGCGCGCGCTGGCGCTTTTCGAGCGAAATGCCGGGGTGCCGTGCAGCGATGTCGTCCCACAGGCCGCGAATCAGCGGGAGCTCGATCAGCTCGTCGATCTGAAGGAGGCCCGCGCGGAGGCCGTCGTCGATGTCGTGATTGTCGTAGGCGATGTCGTCCGAGATCGCCGCGACCTGCGCTTCGAGCCCCGGCCAGCAATCGAGCTCGAGGTCCCGCTCGTCATTCGCTTCGGCCAGCGCCCAGCTGGGTTCGGCGACGGGCCCGTTATGCTTCGCCAGCCCCTCGAGCGCCTCCCAGCTCAAGTTCAGGCCGTCGAAATCCGGGTAGGGATTCTCGAGCCGGGTCACGATCCGAAGGGTCTGCGCATTGTGATCGAAGCCACCGGCCTCGGCGAGGGCGGAGTCGAGCGCGTCCTCGCCGGCGTGGCCGAATGGCGGGTGGCCGAGGTCGTGCGCCAGGCACAGCGCCTCGGTCAGATCCTCGTTGAGGCCGAGCGCGCGCGCAATCGTACGGCCGATCTGAGCGACCTCGAGGCTGTGGGTGAGGCGAACGCGATAATGGTCGCCGTCGGGCGCGATGAAGACCTGCGTCTTGTGGCGGAGGCGGCGAAAGGCGACGCTGTGGACGATTCGGTCGCGATCGCGCTGGAAGGCGTCGCGCGGCCCGCGCGGCCCGGAGCGGTCTTCAGGATGGAGGCGGCCGCGCGAGAATGCGGGACTGGCGGCGACGCCGGGGGAAGGGTCATTCCCCAGCGACTGGCACAATCCTGTCGGAATCGGAATTGGTCCAGCGCAGCGCCTCAATGCCGACGGTGTGGAGGTCGTCGGCGAAGATCGTGGCGTCGGAGCGTTCCGCGGAACGGGCCGATGACGAGGCGAGCCCGGTCGGAACCCTGTGCCACGTAGCCGGTGATGCCCTTGAACAGCTCCTCATTGTCGGACTTCATATGATCGAACCGGCGCGACAAAGCGTCCGCGTTCTGACCGCTCCCGAGCTCGAGCCAGATCTTCGGCGCGCTCGGGACGGTCGTGGTCCGCTGAACGCTCGCGGGCGTGGGCGGCGGCGCCGAATAAGCGACGCGCACCGGCTGCAGCCTGGCTGCAGGTGGCTGCGATGCCGGCGGAGAAGCGCTCGCCTGCCGGGCCGCCGGCTGATCCGAACCGGACACACCGAGCAACGCGTCGATCCCGGTGAGGCGGTCCGTGGTGACCGTCTGGCTCATCGCGACGGTCGTCGGCACGGTCCTCGTCGGCGCCGCATAAGCATAAGCGGAGGCCGCGCGTTCGCGTCCGGGAAGATGCCGAGATTGACCGCCGCCGCCTTGGCGCCCGCGGGCAGGGACGGCAGGCGCTGGAGGAATGGGGTGATGCTGGAGGAGCTGCCCGGCATGGCCGCATTGATCGCGGTGGTCGCGGCATTCGAATCGCCCGCCAGGGCGAGGACGAAGGCGCGAACCCGGGCAACGACCGTATCGCCGCTCGCCGAAAGCGGCGCCAGCGTCGCGATGGCGCCGGCCTTGTCGCCGCTGATGGCCAGGCTCAGGGCGAGCCGACGACGCGCCTCCTCGCCGTCGGCTCCGCTCAGCGCCGCGCGATAATCGGCTTGCGCGTTGGCCTGCTGGCCGAGGAGATCGTAGGCAAGGCCGCGGTCGCAGCCGAGCATCGCCTGCGTCGCGCCGAGCTGCTGCGCGCGGGTGAAATAGGGCATCGCCGCCTTGGCATCGCCGCTCGCGACCTGGACCGCGCCCATGCCCTCCTGCGGGAGGGGACTCTTCGGATTGACCTCGTCGGCACGCGCGAAGAAGCCGGCCGCGGACTGGGTATCGCCGAGCTCGAGCGCGGCACGGCCGGCGCCGATCAGCGACTGGAAATCCTTGGGGTCCTGGGCGAGCGCCCGGACATAGCGCGCGAGCGCGGCGGCCGCGGTCTCGTTGTAGGGCGAGTAGCTACCCTGCGCCGCGGCCGGAACCGCGACGGCGGCCAGCGCGCCGGCGCATGCGATCATCGCACTTGCGCCCCAAATCTTCGAAAATCCCCGCATCATCCCTCCCGGTTGCGCAGAGAATCTTGCCGGAACCTTTCTGCCTAGAGCGGTTACGGCGAACCGTGCGAGGTGGACGGTGAGGCGCGCTTATGGTGAAGGATTAACTGACCAATATACGAAAAAGGGACAGTCCCGGCGGGGACCGTCCCTCTCCATCATTCCCTAGTGAATTACTGGTTGTTTTGCCGGTTGAGGAAGCGCGGGATGTCGATCGGCTCGCGGCGAAAGCCCGAATCGTCCTCTTCGATCTGCGCCTTGGGCGCACCGCGGGCGATGTTCGACATGCGCTCGAACAAGGTGCCGCCGGCGGCAGCCGCCGCCTGCCCGCCATCGTCCTCGTCTTCGCGGCGGAGCGATCGGCGGCGAGCCGACCGGGCTCGTAAGAACGTCATCGACGCCCAGCACAAGCTCCTCGTCCTCGTTCGAATCCATGACGGCTTCTTCCGCCTCTCCATCCGCGACAGCCGGTGCCGACGCGGCAACCGCGCGGCCTGGCGCGCGGGGAAGCTGAACACCTTGGCGGGCGCGGGCTGGGCGCCGACCTCGGCCTCGATGCCGGTAGCGACGACCGACACGCGGATCTTGCCGCCGAGGTCGTTGTTGAACGCCGAACCCCAGATGATGTTGGCGTCGGGGTCGACCAGTTCCTTGATGTGACTGGCGGCTTCGTCGACCTCCATCAGGCGCATGTCCTCGCCGCCGGTGATCGAGATGATGACGCCCTTGGCGCCCTTCATGCTGACGCCGTCGAGCAGCGGGTTGGAGATCGCCTTTTCGGCCGCTTCGATGGCGCGATTGTCGCCCTCGGCCTCGCCGGTGCCCATCATCGCCTTGCCCATCTCGCTCATCACCGAACGGACGTCGGCGAAGTCGAGGTTGATGAGGCCCGGCATGACCATCAAGTCGGTGATCCCGCGGACGCCCTGCTGAAGGACCTCGTCGGCCATCTCGAACGCCTGCTTGAAGGTCGTCTCGCTGTTGGCGAGGCGGAACAGGTTCTGGTTCGGGATGACGATCAACGTATCGACGTGCTGCTGAAGCTCGGAAATGCCCGATTCCGCCGAGCGCGAGCGGCGCGCGCCCTCGAACGCGAACGGCTTGGTGACGACTTCGACGGTGAGGATTCCCTTGTCGCGCGCGGCCTTGGCGATGACCGGCGCCGCGCCGGTGCCGGTGCCGCCGCCCATGCCGGCGGCGATGAAGCACATGTGCGCGCCGTCGAGCGCCTGGATGATTTCCTCGAGCAATTCTTCCGCGGCGGCGCGGCCGATCTCGGGCCGCGAGCCGGCGCCGAGACCCTGCGTGATCTTGAGGCCGAGCTGGATGCGGCGGTCGGATTCGGAATTGTTGAGCGCCTGGGCATCGGTGTTGGCGACGACGAAGTCGACCCCCTGCACGTCCGCGCGCATCATGTTGGCGATGGCGTTGCCGCCCGCGCCGCCGACGCCGATCACGCTGATCCGCGGGCGAAGTTCGTCGACCTCAGGCCGGATGAAATCGATGCTCATGGTCTAAAATTCCCCCCAATGCGTCAACGCGTTGAGCCTCCACGATAAATCCATAAATCATTGCGGGTTGCATGCCAAGCGGAAAAGTTAACGCGGACGAAAAAAGTGGGGAAGACTGTCGCCCGAAAAACTCACCTGGGGAAGGCCGGATCGCGGCCATTCAGCGCATGAGCGGACGTGCGCGCACCGGACAGCGTCAGCGGAACGGTTTTGGGTTCGCCCCTTCCTGCCAGGAAATCTCCTGGTTCGGTTTCGCTTGCTTCATCGCGCCGAGGATCCAGCCGCGATAATAAGCGACGTCGGTGTAGGCGCCGGGGGTGTCGGCGAGGCCGCAGCCGGGGCCGAAGGAAACGATGCCGACGAGCCTTGGCCCCTTCTTGCCGTAATAGACGAGCGGTCCGCCGCTATCGCCCTGGCAGGAGTCGCTGCCATTCTCGCCGAGCGCGCAGACCTGGCCGTCCTGGAGCTTGAACTTCTTTTTCTTGTAATTCGGATTGTCGTTGCAGGTGGACAGCGGCGCCTTCTTCAGCTCGGTTTCGAGCAGATAGTCGGACGGCGCCTTGCCGGACTTCTGCATCGCGAGGCTGCCGATGCCGGTGCGGGCGGTCGCGCCCCAGCCGGTGACGACCAGCGTCGCCCCGTTCGGAACCGGGGCGTTGGCGACCGGAAGCGCAATCGGCCTCGCCTCCCGATTGTCGGAGGGCCTGGTCTGGCGGTCGGCCGCGATCTTCGAGAAGCGCGATGTCGTTCTTCCTGGGACCATTGTAGCCGGCGTGGACGACGACCGAGATGATCCGCCAAGTGGCTCCTCCGCTGGTCAGATCCGGCGTCCCCGTCCGCACCCGGCGTTCGTCGATGAACCGACCGAACCGTGGGTCGTCCCACACGCAGTGGGCGGCGGTCAGCACCCAGTTGCCGGGAAGCAAGACACCGCCGCACGAATGCTGCCGCTGGTTGGACGAAAGCTGCTCGCCGAAGATCTTATATTCCTCGGCGATCTCATGGTTCGAGTAGGGCGCCCCGGCCTTGTCCGCCATGTAGATTTGCGCCTGCCACGGCGTCTTGCGCGCGAACTCACCGTTCGTGACCCCCGGAAGCAGCGGATGGAATGACCATTGGCATTTCGCATCGTCGAAGCTGGCGGCGCACAAGTCCCAGCCCGCGTCGGTGCCATCCTTCGCTTCCACCCAGATCCATTCGGGCGCGTTCGCGCCGCCTCCGCCCAAACCATCGAAAATCTTCGCCCGGGATTCGCCCGGCGCGACGGAGCCGACGTACTGGAAGAAGTTCGTCCACTGCCGCTGGCCGTAATATTCCCGCTCGAGGATCTGTCCCGCGACCGCGCTCAGCTGCTCGGCATTGAGCCGCGCCAGGAAGCCGACGATATTGGCTCTCTGCTCGGGCTTCTGGTCGAGCAACGTGGAAACAAACGCGCCGCGCGGCCCGACCGGGAGGAGGCCGAGCAGGTTTGCCAGCGCCGTCTGGGAGGCTGGATCGAGCGCTCCAAGCAGCGCGGCGAAACCTGCCTGTTCGTTCGAATCGAGCTCGCTCGCGACTTCCTGGACGGCCGGCAGCGGCGGGGTCTCCGCGCGCGCTTGCGGGCACGACAGCAGGAGCGGCATGGCCAGGAGTCGCGCCGATGCCTTCACTCGAGCGAACCCCACATGGCTTCTCCTCGAGGATGACGCAGCGGCGATTGAGCGGCCGCCCGCCATTCAGCCGAACTCAGCCGCCCGGATTTCCGCGCGGGCCGGTGTCGGTGCGCTCGCCATTGTCGACCCCGTTCTCGGGCATGGCCATGTTGTTCTCGATGGCGGCATTCGCCTCGGGCATGGCCGCTTCCGGCGCCGCCGCGTTCATCATCGCATTGTCTTCAGCCGTGTTGTCGGTCTGAGGCTTGGGACAGGCGGAGACGCAAAGGGCCATCCCGATTATTGCAACGATCGCCTTGAAGCTTTTCATCCTGGCCCCCTTTTTGCCAATCAACTCACATATAGCCGAGGCTGCGCTCGACGGCGGCGAACCTGACAGTTTTTCTTATCGGATCAAGTAGCGGGTCGTTCTTCGAACGCACCACTCCGGCGTCGGACGACGCCACCGCCTTTTCCAGGCACGTCAGCGCTTCGTCCGCCCGTCCCCATTGCGCCAGCACCTGCGCCTGCTGGTAATAAGTGATGTCGCCATATTTGGCCTTGAGCTCGTCCATAGCCGCCTGGGCCTGTTTGACCTGCGACAATTTCATGTTCGCGATCGCCAGTCCGCGGAGGCGGCCGACTTCGTCGGGCTCCTTTCCATATTGGTCGCGCGCGGCGCTGGCATCGCCGGTGAGCAAGGCGATGTCGCCAAGCGCAAGATGGATCGTGTTCGCATCGGGATTGAGCGACAGCGCCGTGTGCAGCGCGGCCAGCGCCGCGTCGTAGTGGCGCGAATCCAGCTCGAGCAGCCCGCGCGGTCCGGAACACCGTGGAGTTCAGGGGATCGAGCCGCTGCGCGCGAGCGATCGCCACGCGGCCGTCAGCAAACCGTCCGGTGCGGCTCGCGAAGCTGGCGTAGGACGCGAGGATGTCGGCATTACCGTAGCCGAGGTCGAAGCTCCGCTGGTACGCGGCCGCCGCACCGCTTGGGTCGAGCTCACCATTGAGGAGGACGAAGCCGAGCGCCGAATAGCCGTCGGCGAGCCGGGGCGCGACGCGCATTGCGGCGCGGGCGGAATTCACCGCCTTCTCGTGGAATTCCTTGACCTGACCGGCGCGCGCGTAGCCGTTCGCGATGACGGTATAGGCGCGCGAAAGCGCCGCTTGCGCGACGGCATAGTTGGGATCGAGCGCAACCGCGCGCTGGAAATCCTTCAACGCCGCGAAATCGGAAGCCTCGCCGCCCGCGAGCTTGTACAGCGCCAGTCCGCGCAAATAGGCGTCGAATGCGTCATTGTTGCGCGTCCCGCCGAGCCGATCGCGAGGACGCTTCGCCGCGGCAATTCCGGACAGCAGGGCGTCGGTGACGAAGGCGGCAATCTCGCTCTGCACCGCGAGGATGTCGTCGAGCTTGCGATCGAACGTCTGCGACCATTTGTCGAATCCGGTCGAGCCGTCGACGATGTGCGCCGCGATCCGGACCATGTTGGCTTCGCGGCGAATGCTGCCCTCGAGCAGGAAGGTCACGCCGAGCGCCGACGCGATCGCGCGCGGCTCCGACGATTTCTTCTGAGCGACGTCCGACGAAGTATCGGCGGCGACAGCGAGGTCGCTGCTCTGGCTGAGCGTCGCGCGAAGCTCCTCGGCAATCCCGTCGGAAAAATATTCCTCGGCCGAATTGCCGCTCAGGTTCCGGAACGGAAGCACGCCGATGCTGATCTCTCTCGACGAACCCCCGGTGAGCCGAGTGAAGCCGACGAGACTGCCGCCGAGCACCGCCACTCCGGCGGCTCCCGCGATCATCATGTTGCGCCTCGAGAATTCCACTGGCGGGGACCGCGCTGGCTGCCGAAAATCCGGATGAGGCTCGGCGGAGACGTTGCAGATCGCGCGATAGAGCCGTTCGATCTCTTTGCCGCCAAGTCCGCCGCGCCACTTGGTGAGGTCGATATGCTGGATCTGGCGGAAGCCCAGAGGCGGCTCCGCCCCGCCGATGGTGACCGGGATCATTCGGCCCCGGTCGCGTCCGCTCGCCGCTTCATCGCGCACCCAATGCGAATGGACGGAAGCGGGCGACCAGAGAACGACGACGACGTCGGCCGACGCCAGCGCCTGCTCGATCTTGTCCGAGAATTCGTGCCCCCCCTCAAGGAGGCCGTCCCACCAGATCGCCAGCCCCTGCGCCTCGAGCGCCGCCACCACGGCCTGCGCCTTCGCGCGGTCCTCGCGCGCGTAGCTGAGGAATATCGAAGGGGGCGTCGGTTGGGACGGCTCCCCGCTCATCGGACTCCCCCGCCGCGCATGATCGCCCCCTCTCATGGCACAGCGGTTAAATTGCGCTTCAACCTTGTGACTGGCAATCCGCTAGTGCGACGATTTGATGCGTCCGTCGAGGAGCGAGGTCCGTTCGCGCACATTTCCTTGCGCTTGTGCCTGTGCAGAGCGACCATCGCCTCGCTTGACTTGGTGACTTAGTAGGATAATACACTTAGGCCACCGTCGCGGCATTCCGGCGCGCCTCGGAATGCGGACGCCTCGAGGGAAGCCGACGCATGAACTTTCGGAACATTTCGTCCTGGTGCATCCGCAACCCGGTTGCGCCGATCGTGCTGTTCGTCGGACTGATGCTCGCCGGCCTGATCTCCTTCGCCCAGATGCAGGTCAACAACTCGCCGGACATCGATTTCCCCGCTGCCGAGGTCGACGTGTCGCAGCCCGGCGCGGCGCCGAACGAGCTCGAGACGCAGGTCACGCAGCGGGTCGAATCCGCGATCCGCGGGATCAATGGCGTCGAGGAGATCAGCAGCACGGTGGTCGAGGGCAACAGCTCGACCTTCGTGCAGTTCAAGCTCGGCACTCCGACCGACCGCGCGGTCAACGACGTCCGCAACGCCATCGCGCAGATCCGCAGCAACCTTCCCGAGGGCATCCTCGAGCCGCAGATCACGCGCATCGACGCCGAGGACGAGCCGATCTCCTACATCGGCGCGCAGACCACCGACATGACGCTCGAGCAGCTCAGCTGGTACATCGACAACGATGTCGCCAAGCGACTGCTCGGCGCGCCCGGCATCGCCGCCGTGCAGCGGGTCGGCGGAGTCAATCGCAACATCCGCGTGATCCTCGATCCGGCGGCGCTGAACGCGCAGGGGATCACGGCGGCGCAGGTCAACCAGCAGCTCCGTCAGAGCAACATGAACGGCGCCGGCGGCCGCGCCGAGATCGCAGGCTCGGAACAGTCGGTGCGCGTGCTCGGCAACGCCAAGGACGCCTATCAACTGTCGCAGACCCTGATCGCGTTGCCGGGCGGACGCTTCGTCAAGCTCGCCGACCTCGCGCAGGTGAAGGACAGCAATTCGGAGCAGCGCTCGCTCGCAAAGATGAACGGGCGGCAGGTGGTCACCTTCTACATCCAGCGCGCCAAGGGGTCATCGGAAGTGACGGCGTACGACAATGCGTGGAAGGAGCTGCGGGCGCTCCAGAAGGAGAACCCCAAGGTCCAGTTCTCGGAGGTCTTCAACACCGTCGACTATACGAAGGCGCAATATCGCTCGGCGATGGAGGGGCTGATCGAAGGCGCGATCCTCGCCGTGTTCGTGGTCCTGCTGTTCCTTCGCGACATCCGCGCCACCGCGATTTCGGCGCTGGCCATCCCGCTGTCGGCGATCCCCGCCTTCTACTTCATGACCCTTCTCGGCATCACCATGAACTTCATGTCGACCATGGCGATGGGCCTGGTCGCGGGCGTGCTGGTCGACGACGCAATCGTCGAGATCGAAAACATCGTGCGCCACATGCGCATGGGCAAATCGGCCTATCAGGCCTCGCTCGACGCGGCCGACGAGATCGGTCTCGCCGTGCTGGCGACGACCATGGCGATCGTCGCGGTGTTTCTCCCCGTCGCGCTGATGCCGGGAATCGCCGGGCAATATTTCAAGGCGTTCGGCTTCACGGTGGTCGTTTCGGTGCTGATGAGCCTTCTCGTCGCGCGCATGATCACGCCGCTGATCGCGGCTTATTTCCTGCGGTCGCGCGGCGAGCAGCCGCACGCCGCCTGGAAATGGATGGACCTCTACCTCAAGGTCCTCAACTGGAGCCTGGATACGAGCAAGGCGGTCGCCCGGCGCGCGAGGATCGCGCGGGCCGGCGTGCGGCTTCCCTATGTCGCGGTTCCGCTTGGCGCGGCGGTGGTGCTCGCCTCGCTCAATGCCTTGATCGATGGTCCGAAGGCAGCGCCCGACGCTCCGCCAGGACCGGTCATGCTGTTCTTCGCCTTCATCGGCACGTTCATCGCCGCCGCCCTGGTCGCGTTCCTCGTGACGATCGTGATCGGGCTGCTGACCGGTCTCGTGCTGGGATTCGACCGAAGCCGGTTTGCCGCCTGGTCCCAGTCGCTGGTCAGGATCGCGCTGGAGCGAGCATGCTCGACCACCGCATGGCATGGTCGGCGCGGGCATCGCCACGCTCGTTGCTCAGCGGCGTGCTGTTCGCGATGCTCCCGCAATCCTTCTTCCCGCCGCAGAACGACGATTATTCGCGGGTCAACATCACGCTTCCGCCGGGCAGCACCCTCGAAGCAGACCGAGGCCGCGACCGACCGGGTGGCGGCGATCGTTGCAAAGGACCCGAGCGTCGAGCGCGTGTTCGAGCGCGTCAATGTCGGCACGGGCCGGGTGAACATCGTCCTCAAGAAGGATCGCGAGGTCACCAGCACCGAGTTCGAGCGCGCGCTGTCGCCTGCCCTGTCGGCCTATCCCGACGCGCGCGTAAGCTTCCAGAGCCAGAACGGCGGCGGCCCCGATCCCGACAGCCGCGACATCATGCTGTTCCTCGGCGGCGACGATCCGGTGAAGCTGACGGCGGTCGCGAACCAGATCGCGAAGGAGATGGAAACGGTGCCGGGGCTTCGCGCGCCGCGCGTCGGGAGCCAGCTCGCGCAGCCGGAGATCACGATCAAGCCGCGCTTCGACCTCGCGGCCGACCTCGGCGTGACGACCGCGTCGTTGAGCCAGACGATCCGGATCGCGACGCTTGGCGACATCGAGCAGAACAGCGCGAAATTCTCCCTGTCCGACCGGCAGGTGCCGATCCAGGTCTCGCTGTCCGAAAGTTCGCGCCGCGACATCGAGACGCTGCAGAACCTGCCGGTGCCGACCTCGTCGGGCGGTTCGGTGCCGCTGAAAGCGGTGTCCGACATCGGCTTCGGCTCGGGCCCGACGACGATCAACCGGTCGAACCAGCTGCGCCGGCTGGCGATCGGCGCGGACCTCGCGCCCGGCGTCGTCGAGGGCGACGTGTGGGCCAAGGTCAACGCCTTGCCGTCGCTCGCTCACCTGCCGCAGGGCGTGCAGAAGATGAACCTCGGCAATCAGAAGTGGCAGTCGGAGCTTCTGTTCAACTTCGCGATTGCGCTGATCGCCGGCGTGCTCCTCGTGTTCGCGGTGCTGGTGCTGCTCTACCGCCGGTTCCTCGCGCCGTTCGTCAACATGGGGTCGCTGCTGCTCGCTCCGCTCGGGGCGGCGATTGCGCTGCACATCGCCGGCCAGCCCATCTCTTTGTTCGTGCTGATCGGAATCCTGATGCTGTTCGGGATCGTCGCGAAAAACTCGATCCTGCTCGTCGACTTCGCGGTCGAGATGATGAACCACGGAATGGAGAAGAATGCGGCGATCTGGGAGGCCGGGCACAAGCGCGCCCAGCCGATCGTCATGACCACGGTCGCGATGGTCGCGGGCATGCTGCCCACCGCTGTGTCGATCTCGGGCGACAACAGCTGGCGCGCGCCGATGGGAATCACGGTAATCGGCGGGCTGATCTTCTCGACGATCCTGACGCTGTTGCTCGTTCCGTCCTATTTCTCGATCGCGATCTCGATCGAGAAGCGGATCGCGCGGCGGCTTCAGACGCTTGGTCGGCAGCGATACGATCCACACCGCGCAGCCGGTCGCGGCCGAATAGAGCTAGCGCCCGCGGCGCTCGACGCCGCCGGGAGGTCCGGCGTTATGCTTGCGCCGATCGCCCTTGCGTCGATCGCCGCCCGACCGGCGCTCCCCGCCACTCGATGCCGGCCCGCCCAACTGGCCCGCGTCGATGACGATCTTGTCCGAGCCGGGATTCGCGCGGAGCAATGCGGTCGCCGACCGCACGATCAGGCCAAGGTTCGTGCGAACGAATTCACCGCGCTCGGTTTCGGTCATCGTCGCAGCTTCGTGCGCCGCTAGCTGGAGATGACTCTCGATCGCCTGGCGCGAGACGGTGATCGCGCGCGACCCTGCCCTCGATCCAGACGTCGACGAGCGTGTTGTCGCCAAGCGTCCTTACGGAATCGTTTTCCATCCTGCTCAGTCCCAGCCGCGTTCGAGGAAGCGCGTCGCGCAGCCGGCGAGGAAGGCCGTGCCGCGCGGCAGCACGCTTTCGTCGACCATCATCCGGCTCGAATGGATCGAGCAGCAATGCCGCCAGTCGGCGCCCGACTGGGCAACTCCGAGGAAGGCCATCATGCCGGGCACCTTCTCGAGCACGTAAGAGAAGTCCTCCGCGCCCATGATCGGCGTGGGAAGCGTCATATACTCGCCGTGCGGCAACCCCGTCGCCACCGCTTCGGCGAGCGCCACGGCGCGCGCGTCGTTGATGGTCGGTGGAAACCCCTGCGTGATCGTCACGTCGGCGTCGCATTCGTGCGCCTGGGCGATGTTCTCGGCGAGCGCTCGGATTGCGCGCCCATACCTCGCTTCGGCGATCGGGCGTCAGCGTGCGGATCGTCCCCTTCAGCGTCGCGCGTTCGGGAATGATGTTGTGCGCGTTCGCGGCGTCGCAGCTGCGTCACCGTGACCACCATCGCCTCGTGCGCATTGAAGCGGCGCGTGACCATCGTCTGCAGCGCGAGCACGATCTCGCACGCGACCGGCACCGGATCGCGCGTGTCGTGCGGCATCGAGGCGTGGCCGCCCCGGCCCTCGACGGAAATCTCCAGCATGTCGGCCGAGGCCAGCAGCGTGCCCGCGCGGCTGCCGATCGTCCCGTGCGGCGCGTTGGGCATGATGTGGAGCGCGAAGGCGGCCTCGGGCAGCGGGTCGAGCAGCCCATCGTCGAGCATGAAGCGGGCGCCGTGATAGCCCTCCTCGCCCGGCTGGAACATGAAGCGGACCTCGCCCGGCAGCGCGTCGGCGCGCGCGGCGAGGACTCGCGCGGCGCCGGCGAGCATCGCGGTGTGCGTGTCGTGCCCACAGGCGTGCATCCGGCCGCTGACGGTCGAGGCGAAGTCGAGGCCGGTGTCCTCCTCCATCGGCAGCGCGTCCATGTCGCCGCGAAGGAGCACGCTGCGCCCCGCCTTGCCGGCGTTGAGGATCGCGACCGCGCCGGTGCACGACGATCCCTCGCGCCATTCGAGCGGCAGGTCGGCGAGCTCGGCGCGGACCTTGGCGAGCGTCTTCGGGGTCTGGAGCCCGAGCTCGGGCTCGGCATGGATCGCTCGGCGCAAGCGCGGTGATGCGGTCGGCGATTCCGCGCGCGTCCTGGAGCAGGTCTTCGGTCAGCATGGGTCGATGATAGTGTGCCGAACGGCTGCTATCCAGCAGCGCCGGATCAATCGAGTTCGATCTGGCGGATCGCAGGAACCGCGAACGCCCAGAGGAAGGCGCCCGCGGCTGCGACCGCGGCGCTGAGCGCGAAGGCGCCGCCATAACCCGCGCGATCGATGATGATGCCCGAGACGATCGGCCCGATGATGCCGGAAATATTGCCGACGGAATTCTGGACGCCGACCCATGTGCCCGATGCGCGCGCGGCCCCGCGAACATCTGCGCGATCGCGTAGAGATTGACCGATCCCGCCGCGTGGCACATTCCGCAAATGCAAAGCAGCGCGCCGACGGTAACGATGTCGTGCGCCGCGAAGATGGCGAGCATGCAGCCCGCGAAGACCAACTGGCTCAGCGACCATCATTCCGCGCCGCATGCTGGCCTCCGACCGGCCCGAGCGGGTCCAGCGGTCCGACGAGTTCCCGAGGATGAGCGCCGAAATGGCCTGCACGACGTAGACGAGCGTCGCGAGCATGGTCATTTGCATGATCGTCAGACCGCGCTGTTGGACAAGGTAGAGCGGAAGCCAGGCGAGCACGAAATAAAAGCCGTAGTTGCCGCAGCGCGTGGACGATCGCCCATCGCCCAAAGCGACCAGCGACCGACGATCTTCCGGAGCGGCAACCGGCGTCTCGCGCGTGCTCGCTGCGTCGGGCAGGTCGCGCACGACGGCCGGCCACGGGAACAGCCAGAGTGCGCTGGCGAGTCCCGAAAACGATGAACATCGCGCGCCAGCCGAGCCGGCCAGGATCGAGCCGCCGACAAAGCGTGCCGACCGCGGGGCCGAGCCCGAGCGCGGCGGCGACCACGGCATTTGCAAGCCCGCGCCGTTCTGCCGGGACGTGCCGGCAGATGATCTTGGAGCGCGCGGGAAAGACGATGCTTTCGCCGACGTCCAAGCATGAGCCGCAGGATCAGCAGCGACTGCAAAGCCGCCGACGAACCCCATGAGCAAGCGTGCTCGACCGACCACAGCACCGTGCCGAACGCGAGCAGGCGATAGACCGAGAAGCGGTCGCACAGCCAGCCGAGCACGAGCTGCACCGGAGCGTAGATCCAGAAGAAGGCGGAAACCGCGAGGCCGAACGCAGTCGCGGACAGGCCAAGATCGGACTTCATCAACGGCGCCGCAACGCCGATCGCGCCCCGGTCGACATAATTGAGGAGGACCGACGCGCCGAGGAGAAGCACCAGTGCCGCGACCGGATTGAGCGCGCGAACGCCGTGCAAGCGTCGCCAGCCATGCCCCCGTTCGCCCGCGCTTCCGATAGCACGAGCGGTCGGTGCGCTAATAGCCGCCCTTCATCGCGGCGATGAAGCGGCCGACCATGGACTTGGGCGGGCGGGCGCGGGCGATGGGGCCGATGTCGCGGATGTCGCCCCGGCCCTTCGCGGCGAGCAAGGCGAGGCCGACGAGGGTCGAGAAATCCGGGTCCGCTGTGCGCGTCGGGAAGGCCGGTGATCTGCTTCGGGCCGGCCGACACGGACCGCGCGGCCGAGCACGCCCTGCATGTAATCCGCGACATTCTTGAGGTCCGCGCCGCCGCCGGTCAGCACGACCTGGCGTCCGACGGGCCCGGTGAAGCCGAGCGCTTTGAGCGCCGCCTCCACTTCGTTGGTCAGTTCCTCGATCCGCTGGCGGATGACCATCATCAGCTGCGCGCGCGTGATCTTCATCGGTTCGGCACCCGGTTCCGCGCCGATCTGCGTGGCCTCGATCATCTCATGATTGTCGCGCGGGCTCGTCATCGCCGAGCCGTAAAAGCATTTGAGGCGCTCGGCGTCGCGGCGCTGGACCGCGAAGGCGCAGGCGATGTCGTTGGTGATGTCCTTGGCGCCAAGCTGGACCGAGCGCAGTCCGGCGAGCATCCCGCCGTAATGGACCGAGACGTTGGTCACTTCCGCGCCCATCTCGACCAGGGCGACGCCAAGCTCGCGCTCCTCGTCGCTGAGGCAGGCCAAGGCTGCGGCGATGGGCGAAGCGACGATCGCCTTCACCCCGAGGTGCGCCTGGCGGATCACGGTGTCGATGTTGCGGAGCGGGGACGGGTCGGCGGCGATGACGTGAATATCGACTCCGAGCCGGTGCGCATGAAGTCCGATCGGCTGCTGGACGCCTTGCGCGCGGTCGATCGTATAGAGGGCCGGGTGGGCGTGGAGCACGACCTGGCCGTTGCGGTCGATGGCTCGCTTGCCCGCGTCGAGCAGCTCGTCGACATCGGCCTGCTCGACCGCATGCCCGCCGAGCTCGACCTCGACGTTGGCGAGATCGCTGACCAGCCCGGGTGCGCCGTAGCTCGCCCATACGTCCTCGACCGTGACGCCCGACATGCGCTCGGCGAGCTCGACCGCCTCGCGCACGGCGAACTCGCTCGCCGACATGTCGGTGATGTAGCCGCGCTTCACTCCGCGGCTCTCGCGCTGGCCGGTGCCGAGCACGTTCGGGCGGCCCTCCTCGTCGATGCGCGCGATCATCGCCGTCACCTTCGACGAGCCGATGTCGAGCACGGCGATCAGGTCTTGCGCGGCGGGCTGCGCCATCAGCCCTCCCGCGGCGGAGCCGGCTTGGGCGGCTGGATGGCCTGCGGCAGGCGAGCGATCATTTTGCCGGGCACGCGAAGATCGAAGCGGACGATGCCTCGGCCGAGCAGCCCGTTCTGCTTGTCGAGCCGGGCGAATTTGTCCAGCGCGACGCGCGCCGCTTGCTCCCCTTCGGGAAGCGAGACCGTTTCGCCCGACTGGAAATTGAGATCCCAGCGGCGGCCGCCGACCCAGGTCGCCGACGCGAGCTGGGGCTTGAGGGTCGGAACGCTGGCCATCAGGTTCGAAAGGTCTTCCTCCTGAGCATTTGCGCCGGGCCCGATCAGGAGCGGCAAATCGGGCATCTGATTCACCGGAACGCGGTCGAGGACCACGCCTTCGGCATCGATGAGCGCGAGCTGGCCCTGGCTCTGCCACAGCGCCGCGGGCTTGCGCTCGACAATATCGATGACCAGCGTATCCGGAAGGCGCCGGAGAACCCGCGCGTCCTTGACCCAGCCGAAGCGCAGCAGGCGATCGCGGATCGCGGCGACATCGACGAGCGCTTGCGGCGCCTTTTGCGTGCCCGCCGCCTCGCCGGCGCGGCGGAGCTCGTCGTTGACGACATCGTCGACCTGCTTGCGGTCCATGTGGACGATGCCGAGAATCTGATAGCCGCTAACATTGAACCCGGCATGGCCGACCGCGGCTGCCGCCGAACGCTCGGCCTTCGCCGGAATGTCGAGGGCGATCAGCACGACGAGCGCGATCGCAAGCATGAAGGCGCCGAACACGAGCCCCGCGACCTTGTTGGCGCGGGCCTGGTTCATCGGCAGCTTCTTCGCCACCTTCTTGGGCATCGCCACCTTGCGCGGCTTGGCCCGGGCCGAGGCACCGCGCCTGACATGCGCGGCGGTCATTGAAGCGCCTCCGCGATGAGCCGCTCGACCAGCTCGCCATAGGTAATGCCCTTGAGCTTCGCCTGCTCTGGAACCAGGCTGAGCGGAGTCATCCCTGGCTGGGTATTGACCTCGAGCAGGTAGATGCCCGCGTCGCCCAGCTCATCGTCCCAGCGGAAATCGGAACGTGACGCGCCCTTGCATCCGAGCAGCCGATGCGCCCTTGCCGCCATGTCCATCATCGCGTTCGCGATCGCTAACGGAATTTCGGCGGGGCAGACGTGCTCGGTCAGCCCGTCGGTATATTTTGCGTCATAGTCATAGAAGCCCGCCTTCGGCTTGAGCTCGGTCACCGCGAGCGGCTCGCCGGCCATGACGGCGACCGTCAGCTCACGACCCCTGATGAAGGGCTCGGCGAGCAGTTCATCGAAGTGACCCCAAGGCCCTTCGACATCGCGGCCGATCGGGTTGCCGTAGTTGCCGTCGTCGGTGACGATCGCGACTCCGACCGAGGAGCCCTCGTTGACGGGCTTCACCACATAGGGTCGCGGCAACGGGTCTTCCTGATGCAGGCTCTCACTCGAGACGATCCGCCCCGCCGGCATGCGGATACCGTGGGGCACGAGCACCATCTTGGTCAGCTCCTTGTCGATGGCGATGACCGACGTCTCGAGGCCGCTGTGCGTGTAGCGCAGGCCCATCAGATCCATCATGCCCTGGACGGTTCCGTCCTCGCCCGGCGTGCCGTGAAGCGCGTTGAAGACGATGTCGGGTTTCAGTTCCGCAAGCTGAACCGCGACGTCGCGGTCCATGTCGAGTTCGGCGACGTTCGTCCAGCCGCGAGTCCGCAGCGCGTCGGCGACTCCCTTGCCGCTGGTGAGCGAGACTTCACGCTCGGATGACCAGCCGCCCATCAGGACGACGACGTGGAGCGACTTATCCATTGCACCCGCCCTTCGTCATCCCCGCGAACGCGGGGACCCAGCAAAAGAAGCAAATCTGGGTTCCCGCTTTCGCGGGAATGACGAAATCAGAATTCAACCTTCCCTCCCGACCCGCTGAATTTCCCATTCGAGGCTGATGTGGGTTTTCGCTTCCACTCGGCGGCGCACTTCCTCGCCCAGCGCCTCGATCTCCGCGCTCGACGCGCTACCGAGGTTCAGCAGGAAATTGCAATGCTTTTCCGAGACTTGGGCATCGCCGATCCGAAAGCCTCGGCAGCCGGCCGCGTCGACCAGCGCCCACGCCTTGTGGCCGGGCGGATTCTTGAAGGTCGAGCCGCCGGTGCGGCTCCTCAGCGGCTGCGATTCCTCGCGGGCGCGAGCGATCGCGTCCATCTCCGCGCCGATCGCTGCGGGATCGCCCGCTGTGCCGCGGAAAATGCCTTCGATGACGACCGCGCCTTCGGGAATCTCGCTGTGGCGGTAGGTGTATCCGAGCTTGTCGAGCGGCCATTCGACCACTTCGCCCGAGCGCAGCACAAGCCGCGCCGAGACGAGGATGTCGCGGACCTCGCGGCCGTACGCGCCGCCGTTCATCCGCACGAAGCCGCCGACGGTGCCGGGGATTCCGCGCAGGAATTCAAGGCCGGCGATGCCGGCGTCGCGCGCACTCGACGAGACGAGGATTCCGCTTGCCCCGCCGCCGCACCGAAGCCCCGTTTCGTCGAGCCGCTCGACCTTCGCGAACGGCTTGCCGAGGCGCACGACGACGCCCGGTACGCCGCCGTCACGGACGATCAGGTTGGAGCCGAGCCCGAGCGCCATCACCGGCACTTCGGGATCGAGCTCGCGAAGGAAATCGACGAGGTCTTCTTCGTCCTTCGGCTCGAACAGCCATTCGGCGCTCCCGCCGCTCTTGAACCAGACGAGAGGGGCGAGCGGTGCATCCGCAGTAAGACGCCCGCGAACCTGCGGCATCGTCGCGATGAGGCTCATTTCCTCGCCCTCGCGTCGCAGATTCCGCTGGCGAGCGCGCCGGCCCATTTGGTGATGTCGCCGGCGCCCATGCAGATGATCATGTCGCCATCGGCGGCGAGGTCGCGGAGCCCGCTTGCAGAGATCGTCGAGGTCGTCGACGGCGCGAACCATGCGGTGGCCGTGGGCGCGAAGGCCGTCGACCAGCGCCGCCGCATCGACGCCCTCGATCGGCTCCTCACCGGCCGGATAGACCGGGGTCACGAACGCCACGTCGGCGTCGTTGAAGGCGTTCTGGAACTCCTCCATCAGCGCCTCGAGGCGCGAGTAGCGGTGCGGCTGGACCACCGCGATGACGCGCCCTCCACCGCCGCCCTCGTCGGTGCCGGACAGCGAAGACACGCTCTCGCGCGCGGCGGAAAGCACCGCGCGGATCTCGGTCGGGTGGTGGGCATAATCGTCGATGACGGTCGCGCCGTCGACTTCGCCGACCTTTGTAAAGCGCCTTTTGACCCCTTCGAACCGTTCGAACCCGGCGACGATCGCATCATCGGAAATGCCGAGCTCCAACGCGACCGCGATCGCCGCCAGCGCATTCTGGACGTTGTATCGTCCGGGGATCGGCACGTGGATCGCGAGGGTCCGCCGCTCACCGTCCTTGCCGAGGATGAGCGCGTCGAAGCGGGTGCCGCCCGGCACCGGCGCGACATTGTCGGCGCGGACATCGGCGAGCGCGGAGAATCCGTAGGTGACGATCCTTCGGTCGCGGATTCGGCCGATGATGTTCTGCACCTCGGGATGATCGACGCACAGCACCGCGAGACCATAGAAAGGCACATTCTCGACGAACTCGACGAAGGCGTCCTTGACCGCGTCGAAGCTGCCGTAATGTTCGAGATGTTCGGGATCGATGTTGGTCACGACCGCAATGCTGCCGTCGAGGCGAAGGAAGCTGCCGTCGCTCTCGTCGGCCTCGATGACCCACCAGTCGCTCTTGCCGAGGCGGGCGTTCGAGCCGTAGCGGTTGATGATGCCGCCGTTGATCACGGTCGGGATCGAGGCCGCCGCTGTCGAGCAGCGCGGCGATCATCGAGGTGGTCGTCGTCTTGCCATGCGTCCCCGCGACCGCGACGGTCTTTTGCATCCGCATCAGCTCGGCGAGCATCTCGGCGCGGCGGACGCGGGGAAGACGGCGCTCGGCGGCCGTCTGGAGCTCCGGGTTGCTGTCTTTGATCGCGGTCGAGCAGACGACGACCGCGGCATCGCCGAGATTGTCGGGCGAATGGCCGATGGCGACTGGAATGCCGTTCTTGCGCAGCTTCTCGACGACGTAGGAATCCGAGGCGTCGGAGCCCTGCACCGTGTAGCCGAGCTGATGCATGACCTCGGCGATTCCCGACATGCCGATGCCACCGATGCCGACGAAGTGGATGGTGCCGATGTCGGTCCCCAAGGCCTTCATCATGCCGGCACGCCGCCTGCGGGAGCGATTGCGCGGCGACGCGGGCTGAGCACGGCCCCCACGGCAAGCGGCGAAAGGCCGCCGGCAACCCGCTCGACGAGGTCGGCGAGGTCACGCGCCGCATGCGGGCGGCCGACCGAAAGCGCCCTGGCCGCCGCGTTCGCCAGCGCTTCGGGGTCCATCGACAGCGCCTCGACCTGGCGTGCGAGCATTTCGGGCGTGAAATTCTCCTCGGCGACCGCGCGCGCGCCGCCGGCCTTGACCATCTCGCGCGCATTCGCGGTCTGGTGGTCGTCGGTCGCCGCGGCGAAGGGAACGAGGATTGCGGGGCGGCCGGCGGCGGTGAGCTCGGCGACCGTCGACGCGCCGGCGCGGCCGATGACCAGATGCGCATCGGCGATCTTGGCGGCCATGTCCTCGATGTAGGTCATGAGCTCGGCGGGAATGCCGAGGTCGGCATAATATTTGCGGACCTGCTCGATGTCCTCGGGCCGGCATTGCTGGACGACCTGGAGCCGGCGACGGAGCGACGGGTCGAGGAGGCCGAGCCCGGCAGGGACGACCGCGCTCAGCACGCTCGCCCCCTGGCTTCCGCCGGTCACGAGGATTTCAGCGGCGCGAGCTCGTCGAACGGCGGGAACGGCAGCTCGCCGAGCCGCACGATCTCGGCGCGAACGGGATTGCCGACCAGCGCGACCTTGGCGGCATCCCGCGACCTCAACCGGCCGACCTCGTCATAGGCCGTCCCGATCGCGACGGCGTCCGACGCCAGCAGCCTGTTGACGCGCCCCAACACCGCATTCTGCTCGTGCAGGACGGTCGGGATCCTCATCGAACTCGCGGCGAGGAGCGACGGGAATGCCGGGTAGCCGCCGAAGCCGACGACCACCCTCGGATCGAAATCACGATAGAGGCCCTTCGCCTCGCGCCGCCCCTTGACCACCGCGACGAACGAACTTGAGGGAGCTGGATCGGGCCGCCGCCGATCCTTCCGGCCGGCAGGATCTGCACCGGCACGCTGTCGAACAGGCCGGGGAAGCGCGCGCCGCGCTCGTCGGTGATGAGCAGCACGCCGTGGCCGCGGCCCTTCAGCTCCGCAGCCAGCGCATGCGCCGGGATCATGTGCCCGCCTGTGCCACCGGCGGCCAGGACGAAGTTCATGTGGTGAGCTGCTCCCCGCTCCATTTCACGACATAGGGCGAGCGGGTCAGATAAGGGTTCCTGCGCGTGAAGGCGAGCAGCAAGCCCATGCCGATCGACAAGGCCAGCATCGACGACCCGCCATAGCTGATGAACGGCAGCGTCATGCCCTTGGACGGCGCGAGCTGCACGTTGACCATCATGTTGATCAGCGCCTGCAATCCGAACTCGATGACGAGGCCGGCCGCCGCCAGCATCGCGAAGGAGGATTCCTCGTCGAGTAGCTTGATCAGCACCCGCGCGACGATGCCGAGGTAGAGGAATGCGATGGCGAGGCAGGCGATGAGGCCGAATTCCTCGCCGACGACCGAGAAGATGTAGTCGGTGTGCGGCTCGGGCAGGCCGAACTTGCGCGTGCCGCCGCCCGGCCCCATCCCGAACAGCCCGCCGGCAGTCAGGGTCCGCATCGCGTTCGCCGTCTGGAAATTGTCGCCGGTTCCGAACAGGAACTCGTCGATGCGCTGGGTCGCGACGTCGTAGAAGAAGTAAGCGAGAATGACGCCGACGACGCCAGCGATCCCGAGCCCGATGAGGATGCGCATGTTGATCCCGGCAAGCGCCAGCATCGCCAGCCACACCGAGCAGAAGATGATGGTCGAGCCGAAGTCGGGCTGCTTCATCAAGAAGGAAGGCGATGCCGCCGACCACCACCGCCGAGATCGGGTAGACGGGAAGCGACTTGTCGCCGTCCTTGAGGCTCAGCAGCCAGGCCATGGCGATGACGAAGAAGGGCTTGAGGAATTCGGACGGCTGGACCTGGCCGACGCCGAACTCGATCCACCGCCGCGCTCCATTATGCTCCGGGCCCACGATCGGCACGAAGATCAGCAGGACGAGGAAGAATGCGGCCCCGAACAGCGAGAGCCGGCGCGCGCGTTCCCTCGGCATCATCGAAATTCCGATCATCACCGGGATGCCGACCGCGATCCAGGCGAGCTGACGCCAGAAATAATAAAGCTCTGAGAAGCGGACGTTGCCGCCGGAGTAACGGTGGGCCGGCCGCGGGAGAGGCCGCGGCGACGGCGATGAGGCCGATCGCGATCAGCACGGTGACCAGCAGAAGCAGGACCTTGTCGATCTCCCAGAACCAGCGGCCGATCGGGCTCGTGTCCGAGCGGCCATAGTGATTGGGGTCGATCAGCGCCGCCTTCGCCTTGATCTGGCCCGAGATGCCCTTGATCATAGTCCCTCCACCAACTCCCGGAACTGGTCCCCCCGGTCCTCGAAGTCGCGGAACTGGTCGAAACTCGCGCAGGCCGGCGACAGGAGCACCGTATCACCGGCTTCCGCGTCCGCAGCGGCCTGACGCACCGCCTCGTCCAGTTTTCCACAGTTTTTCACAGACATGTGCGGCGACAAGAGCCGCGCGAACAATTCGCCCGCCTCGCCGATCGTGTAGGCCGAGGCGACGTGGCCGAAATACGGCGCGCATTCGTCGAGATTGTCGGTCTTCGCCTGCCCGCCGCAGATCCAGCGGATGCGCTCGAACGCGGCGAGCGCCGGCGCGGTGGCGGTCGGGTTGGTCGCCTTGCTGTCGTTGACGAAGAGGACGCCGTCGCGGTCGCGGATGCGCTCCATGCGGTGCGGAAGGCCGGGATAGGTGCGGAGGCCTCTCTCGATCGACGCTCGTCCAGATGCCCAGCAATGCGGCACACGCATCGCCGCTTCGGCGTTCTGCGCGTTGTGGGGGCCTTGCAGCGCAGGCCAATCGCTTCTGCGGCGGCCGATGGCACCGGATCGTGCGGAGCGCGACGGTTCATGCGACGCTAATCGCTGCCTCCGAGATCGCGTCGTCCGGATGCTCGGCTCTTCGCACGGCCGGAACGCAAGGCATCGCAGGCACTGCTCCGACTGCATCTCGAACAACCGAGCCTTCGATGCCGCATAAGCCTCGAAGCTCTCGTACCGGTCGAGATGGTCGGGCGTGATGTTGAGCAGCACCGCGACGTCGCAGTCGAGGCTCTGCGTCAGGTCGATCTGGTAGCTCGACAGCTCGAGCACGTAGACGCCGCCTTCAGGCAGCGGATCCTGCGCGAGGATCGGCAGGCCGATATTGCCGCCCATCGTCGTCGGCACGCCCGCGGTCTTGAGGATATGGTGGACGAGCGCGGTGGTGGTCGACTTGCCGTTGGTGCCGGTGATCCCGACGACCTTGTGCGGCGGAAGCTCGGGCCGGGCGCGGGCGAACAGCTCGATGTCGCCGATGATCTCGACGCCCGCGTCGCGCGCGCGCTGGGCGATCGGGTGGCGGTTAAGCGGCAGGCCGGGGGTGACGACCAGGCCGTCGAATTGCGACAGGTCCGCTTCGTCGAGGTTTACGATCGAAGTCCCAGCGGGCGCACGCAGCCTCGCCTCCGCCTTCCCGTCCCACGCGGCGACGTCGGCACCGCTGCCGAGCAGCGATGTCACCGTCGCAATGCCCGATCGCGCGAGACCGTAAACTGCATATTTCTTGCCGGCAAAGGCCTTGGCCGTGATCACCGCAGTTTGAGCGTCGCAAGGCCCGCCAGCGCGAGCACGAAGCTGATGATCCAGAAGCGGATCACGACCGTCGGCTCGGACCAGCCGAGATGCTCGAAATGGTGGTGGATCGGGGCCATCAGAAACACGCGCTTGCCGGTGCGCTTGTAGACCGCGACCTGGATGATGACGCTCAGCGCCTCGACGACGAATATCCCGCCGACGATCGCGAGCACGAATTCATGGTGGGTCGCGACCGATATCGCGCCGAGCGCGCCGCCAAGCGCGAGGCTTCCGGTATCGCCCATGAAGACCGCGGCCGGCGGCGCGTTGAACCACAGGAAGGCGAGGCACGCGCCGACGATGGCGAGCAGCAGCACGGTCAGGTCGCCGACGCCCGGCACGTGCGGGATCCCGAGGTAATTGGCGAACTTGGCGTTGCCGACGAGATAGGAGATGAGGAGGAAGGCGATCGAGGCGATCACGACCGGCATGGTCGCAAGGCCGTCGAGCCCGTCGGTCAGGTTCACCGCATTGCCGAAGGCGACGATGACGAACGCGCCGAAGAGGATGTAGAACCAGCCGAGATCGGCGACGGTTTCCTTGACGAACGGCAAATGGAGCGCGCTGCCGCTCTGGCGCACCATGAGCCAGGTCGCGACCCCGGCGATCAGGAACTCGAGCGCGAGCCGGGTCTTGCCCGAGAGGCCGGCATGGTGCGCCTTCTTCACCTTGTCATAGTCGTCGAGCCAGCCGATCAGCCCGAACCCCGCCGTCACCAGCAGGCACGCCCAGACATATTGGTTGGTGAGGTCCATCCACAGCAGGACCGAGATGGACACCGAAATGAGGATGAGCAGGCCGCCCATGGTCGGCGTGCCGCGCTTGGCGAGGTGGCTCTGCGGGCCGTCCTCGCGGATCGGCTGGCCCTTCCCTTGCGTCGCTCGGAGCCAGCTGATGAACTTGGGCCCCAGCAGCAGGCCAATGAGGAGCGCAGTCGCGCTCGCCGCGCCCGCGCGGAAGCTGATGTAGCGGATGAGGTTGAGGATTCCGGGGAAGCCGAGCTGGTCGGCGATCACGTAGAGCATGGCATCCCCTTCACCATTCGCTCCACGAGCCGGGCAAGACCGACCGAATTGGATGCCTTGACCAGCACCGCGTCCCCGGGCCGAAGCATGCGCGCGAGTTCGTCGCTTGCCTCGTCGACGTCCGACACCAGGCTGAGCGAGACGGTTCCGACCACTTGCTCGGCGAGCGGCCGCATCTCGTCGCCAATGAGGATGAGCCGGTCGACCCGGGCGTCGCGGACCGCGGGCGCGAGGTCCCCGTGGAGGCTGTCGCTATGCTCGCCGAGTTCGCGCATCGGTCCGAGCACGGCAATTCGGCGGGTGACGTCGCGCTCAGCGCCAAGGCTCTTCAGGGTCGCGGCCATCGATGCCGGATTGGCGTTGTAGCTTTCGTCGATCAGCAGTGCTTCGCCGCCGTCGATCTCGATGACGTGGCGTTCGCCGCGCCCCTTGAGGCCGCCGAAGTCGGCGAGCGCGAGCGCGGCGATGGCGACGTCCTCGCCGACCGCCTCGACCGCGGCGAGGACGGCGAGCGCGTTGGACACCCAATGCTCGCCCCGCTGCGAAATGGTGAAGGTGATCTCGCGCTCGAGCAGCGCGGCGCAGATCAGGCTTCCGCCGGATTCGGCGCTGACGGCATGGATCGCATGCACGTCGGCATCGCCACCGCCGAAGGTGACGATCCGCTCGGCACGATGCCGCGCGGCCTTCACCAGCCGGTCGCGGTGCGGCGTGTCGTTGGGAATGATGGCGACACTCTCGGGCTCCAGGCCTTCGAAGATTTCGCCCTTTGCATCGGCGATCGCCTCTTCCGAGCCGAGGTTTTCGATGTGCGCCGGCGCGATGGCGGTGATGAGCGCGACGTGCGGGCGGACCTGCGCGCGTCAGCGCGCGGATCTCGCCGGCGTGGTTCATGCCCATTTCGAGCACCGCATAGTCGGCGTCCCGTGGCATTCGGGCGAGGCTCAGCGGAACTCCGGTGTGGTTGTTGTAGCTCTTGACCGAACGATGGACCTTGCCCGGCCGGTTGCGGTCGAGCGCGGCGTAAAGTGCTTCCTTGGTGCTGGTCTTGCCCACCGACCCGGTGATTCCGATGATCGTCGCTCGGCTGCGCTCGCGCGAAGCCCGGCCCAGCGCCTTCAATGCTTCGAAGGTATCCCCCACCAGCACGTAGGGGCCGCTCACAGACTGGGAAACGATCGCACCGGCCGCCCCGGCCGCGAAGGCTGCGTCCACGAAATTATGCCCGTCGTGGATCGTGCCCGGCATGGCGACGAACAGATCGCCGGGGCCGACCTCGCGACTGTCGAACGTAACGCCGGTGACTTCGAACGACCGGCTCGCGGTTCCACCGGTCGCGGCGGCGATTTCGTCGGAGGTCCAGAGCGCGCTCATGCCGCGCACTCGCGCGCGACCAGCGCGTCGTCGAAGGGGAGCACGCGGTCGCCGATGATCTGTCCGGTTTCGTGGCCCTTCCCGGCGAGGAGGATGATGTCGCCGGCCCGGGCGATGCGAATCGCTTCGGCGATCGCCTCGCGGCGGCCCGGGACTTCGCTCGCCGAAGGCGCGGCCGCCAGGATCGCTGAGCGAATGACTGCCGGATCCTCGCTGCGCGGATTGTCGTCGGTGACGATGACGACGTCGGACATGCGCGACGCGACGGCGCCCATCTCGGGCCGCTTGCCCTGGTCGCGGTCGCCGCCGGCTCCGAAGACCGTGATCAGCCGGCCGTCGACATGCGGGCGAAGCGCGGCGATCGCGGCCTCCAGCGCATCGGGGGTGTGGGCATAATCGACGTAGACCGGAACGCCCTCCTTGCTGATGACGGCGCGCTCCAGCCTTCCGCGAACCGGCGCGACCCGCTGCATGGCGGAGAATGCGCGGTCGAAGCCGGTCCCGGTCGCCATCGCGAGGCCCGCCGCGACCAGCACGTTCGCCGCTTGATAGGCTCCGATCAGCGGCAGCGACAGCTTGAGGCTGCGGCCGTCATGCTCGAGGAGCAGCGCCTGGCCGAGCGGGGTCGCCGACTGGCCGACGAGGCGGATGG
The DNA here is from genome assembly GCA_963831215.1 of uncultured Alphaproteobacteria bacterium. Taxonomy (GTDB): domain Bacteria; phylum Pseudomonadota; class Alphaproteobacteria; order Sphingomonadales; family Sphingomonadaceae; genus Sphingomicrobium. Next base: position 419,355 of record CAWHPM010000012.1, read on the forward strand.
TCTCGCCCTTCTGGCCGACGGTGAGAAGCTGGTGGCCGCGCCGTTCGGCGCGCTCGATCACGTGATCCGACTTGGGATCGTCGGTCCAGATGACAGCGGGTTTGCCCGGCGGAAGCAGCTCATCGAACAGCCGCATCTTGGCTTCGAAATAGGCGTCCATCGTCCCGTGATAGTCGAGATGATCGCGGCTGAAGTTGGTAAATGCGGCGGCCGCGAGCGGAACCCCCTCGGCGCGATGCTGGTCGAGGCCATGGCTCGACGCCTCATAGGCGACGTGGCTGATGCCCATCCGCTCGAGCCCCGCCATATTGTTGAGGAAGGTGACGATGTCGGGCGTCGTCAGTCCGGTCTTCACCTGATCGTCGTACGTGGTCACGCCGAGCGTGCCGATCGACGCCGAGCGATGCCCGCAAATGCGCCAGATTTGGCGGGTCATCTCGACCGTCGATGTCTTGCCGTTGGTGCCGGTCACCGCGACGACGGTGTTCGGGTAGGGTGCATAGAATTTCGCGGCGAGGTCGGCGAACAGGCGGCGCGGCTCGGGATCGGCAAGGTGCGGTACGCGCTCGACGTCGACCGCGGGGCGGGCAACCACCGCCACCGCGCCGCGCTCGACCGCCTTGCCCACGAAATCCTCGCCGTTGAAAACCGCCCCCTTGAACGCGCCGAACACGCTCCCCCGCGCCACCTTGCGGTGGTCGATGGCAAAGCCGGTCACTTCGGAATCGGAATCGACCTCGGCGATATCCCGCAGCTTCAACCCGTTCAGTCCTTGCTTGATTCTGGCTTCTTGTGAGCTTCCTGGACGAACGGCAGCACTTCGGACATGTTCGGCTCGCGGTTCATGTTCGGCGCGACCCCGAGCATCGGCGCGATCCGGCTGATGGTCCGGCTCACCACCGGGGCCACGTTCCAGCCGGCCGTAGTGAAGCCATAGGTCTCCTTGGTCGCGTGCGGCTCATCCAGCATCACGACGATCACATAGCGCGGGTCGTCCATCGGGAACACACCGGCGAAGCTCGTGATGTTGATCGTGTTGCTGTAGCGGCCGTTGATCAGCTTCTGCGCGGTGCCCGTCTTGCCGCCGACGCGGTAGCCGGGCGCGTCGGCCTTTCGGCCCGTGCCCTTCATCACCACCAGCCGGAGAAGCGAGCGCATACGGTAGCTGGTGTCGGCGGAGAACACCCGGCGCCCCGGCCCCAGCGGATGATCGGGCCCGACCTTGAGGATGGTGGGCGGATGATAGATGCCGTCATTGAACAGCGTCGCATAACCCATCGCCAGCTGCAGCGGCGCGACCGCGATCCCCTGCCCGAAGCCGATGGTCATGGTCTCGAACGGGCCCCAGCGGGAGCCCGGCGTCAGCGGACGGCCCCGCTCCTTCAGCTCGATCTCGACGCGATCGAGAAATCCCATTTTCTTGAGCCACGCCTTCTGCCGGTCCTTGCCGAGCTTGTCCGCCATCTGCGCCATGCCGATGTTGGAGCTTTCCATCATGATCTCGGCGACCGAGCATTGACGGCCGAACGGGTGGGTGTCGTGGACGAGGTGGCCGTAGGCAGGCAGGACCTGCGGACAATTGTAGATCTGGCCAGGGCCGGACACGACGCCCGAGTCCATCGCCATCGCCAGCGTGAACGGCTTGAAGGTCGAGCCGAGCTCGAACACGCCGAGCGTCGCGCGGTTGAACATTTGCTCTGGCGTCGCTTGCCCCGGCGCGTTCGGGTTGAAGCTGGGCAGCGACGTCATCGCCAGCACCTCGCCCGTGTGGACGTCCATGACCACGCCGGCAGCGCCGATCGCCGAGAAATGCTGCAATGCCTCGCCGAGCTCGGCCTCGAGCGCCTGCTGGATCCGGCTGGAGATCGACAGAACCAGCGGCTTGCCGCGCGTATTGGGGTCCACGAGATAAGGATCGAACGCGCGTTCGGCGCCGGCACCGCCATGGCCATCGATTCCCGTGAACCCGAGAGCGTGAGCGGCGAGCGTCGTTTGGGGGTAGAGACGGTCGGGTTCACGGTCGATCGCCAATCCGGGCTCGCCCAGTGCGTTTACCGCCTCGACCAAATCGGCGGGGCGCGGCGGCGGAGATAGAAGAAGGGTTTGCCCGAGCGGAGAAGGCCGAAATATTGCTCGGCGGTCCGCTCCGGCATCAACTGCGCGAGCTTCTGCGCCAGTGCGAGCTTGTCGCCGATGACCTTGGTCGGATGGATCGCGATGGTCCAGGCGTCGATCGTCGTCGCCAGCGGCTGACCGTCGCGGTCGAACACGTCGCCGCGATCAGGGACGAAGGCGGTGAGCCCTTCCTTCCTGCCGGCATGATCGCCGAACGCGGCCAGATATAAGATGCGGAGCGCGATCAGCGCGATCAGGCCCGCATAGACGAGCATTCCGAACATCAGCCGCTGGTGCATCACGGCGAGCATCTGCCGCCGCTGCCCGACAAGTCGGAGCCGCTCGGGCCGTGGCGCGACGAGAGCGGGCTGCGGAGCGTTCATCGGCCGGGAGGAAGTCCTTGGGTTTGCCTGCGTGCTTGGCCGGAAGCGGCGCAAGCGGATCGTTTTTCGCAAGCTCGACATGCTTTGTCATCGACGTGGTCGAGCCAAGTGCCGGCTTATCCACCGTTTTCTTCGGGGATTGCGACGGCGCCTTGGCCGGCCGGGATTGGGCGGCCGCGAGGCCCGGTTTATCCGCGGACGAATGTTGAGCCGGCTTCGCCGCCGTAACCGGCTTGTCCGCGGACTTCATCACGGTCTGCTGGGGCATAGCGACGACCGTTCTTGCCGGGACCTCGCGCGTCTCGGTCTTGAGGCTCGCCTGATGCAGCAAGCCACCGGGGGTCGTCGCGGCAGGCGCGCCGGTTTCATCATTGCTCGCTTCCCCAAGTGGCGCGGGCTTTGCAGGAGCAGGCGCCGAGGCGAGCACCACGGGCGCCTGGAAGTCGACTTGATGCTGGGGCTGCACGAGCTGGGCCAGCTGGAAGCCCCCCTCGAGGAACTGGTTCGCGGCCGGCGCGGACAGCGCGAACGAGCCGGCGTTCCAGCGCTCGAGCTGCGACAGGCGACCGCGGGTGCCGATCTCGGTCTGGATCATGCGCATGTCGCGCTGGGCGAGGACGATCCTGGTCTCGACGTCCTCGAGCGCCGCGCGCTCGGAAGCGACGCGAAGCGACACGAGGTAGCAGCCGAGCGCCGCGCCCGCGCAGCTCGCGACCATGAACAAAGAGCCGAAGCTTCGAGCGCTCATTGCGCCTTCCCTTGCGTGCCGATGCGGCGGTGCGGACCGCGCTTCTCAAGCGTGCCGAGCGTGCTCGCGGGTTCGCCGCCAGCTCGCGCTCCGTCGGGGCAACCGGCTTGGCGACCTTCTCGAACGTGGGTGCGTTCGGGTCGACAAGCTCGGGTCGGTGGCGCGAGCCGGCCGGCGATCCTCCGCTTCTCTCGCGGAAGAAGCGCTTCACGATGCGGTCCTCGAGGCTGTGAAAGGTGACGACGGCGAGCCGCCCGCCGGGCGGAGCACGCGCTCGGCGGCCTCAAGGCCTTCCTCAAGCTCGTCGAGCTCGGCGTTCAAATGGATGCGGATCGCCTGGAAGGTACGAGTCGCGGGGTCGCTTTCTGGCCGGGGCGGAAGCCGGCGGCGCGGCGAACGATCGCGGCGAGTTCGGCGGTCCGCTCGACCGGACGTGCGGCAACGATGGCGCGGGCAATTGCCCGGGCGCGCGGCTCCTCCCCATAGTCGCGCAAGACCCGGGCGATCTCGGCCTCGTCGGCCGAATTCAGATACTCGGCGGCGGTCAGGCCCGACTTCGACATCCGCATGTCGAGCGGGCCGTCGGCCTGGAAGGAGAAACCGCGGTCGGCGCTGTCGATCTGCATCGAGGAGACGCCGATATCGAGCGCGATCGCGTCGACCTGCGCGATGCCGCGCTCGGCGAGCGCTCGGTCCATCTGGCTGAACCGCTCTTCGACAAGGTAAAGCGGGGGTCCGGGACGAGTGCCTTCCCGGCTTCGATCGCCTCGGGGTCGCGATCGAAACCAATCACTCGTCCGGCCCCCGCCGCGAGCATGGCCTGCGTGTAGCCGCCCGCTCCGAAGGTGCCGTCGACGACGCTATCGCCATGCTCAATGGCGAGCGCGTGGATCACTTCACTGACCAGCACCGGCACATGTGGGGCCTGGTTCGTACCGGTGCTGGTCATGATGGCTTCCGTTCGTCGAGACGGAAGCGGGTGATGTCCTTGAGATCCTCGGGAACCCGGGGATCATCGAGAAGGCGCTGCGGGTTCCACACCTGGAACGTCTCGCCGGCGCCAAGAAATAGGGCGAGATCAGTGATCTCGCCCTTCCGCCGCATCATCGGGGGCATGAGGATGCGGCCGGAACTGTCGTAGGGAACCTCCTCCGTCGCGGCGAACGCCATGAGGTTGCGCTGCTGATAGTCGAGCGCGGAGTCGGGATTTGTTTCTTCCTTCTCGAGCAGCCGCTCGAGCTTGGCGTGCTTCAGCGCCGCATAGCCGGGATCGTAGGCGCTGAGGCACGGAAAGGCCTCGTGCTTGGCCAGCACGATGGTGCGCGAATCGCCGCGGCGTTCGATCACGGAGCGAAGGAATGCGGGGATGGAGACGCGGCCCTTTGCGTCGACCGCGTTCAGTGCGCTGCCCTGAAACAGATGCTCTAGCGCCACCAAACCACTCCCCATTGGCAGCGCGAGAAAGCCCGTTCGCGAAAGCGCATCGTCACGCGCTCGCGTCAGTCCTCGAAACAACGGGTTAGCCCCCCGCGCTACAGCCCCTGTAGGTAACTCAAGAGCTTACGGGACACAATGGGTTTTAATGGGATATGATGGGAAATAATGGAAAATCGCGGATTTCCGCGGTTCCTTAAGGCTGTCGCGGCCAAGTGTCATGTCGTGCAAAGCCCTCTCCGGTCTGTGGATAAGTCTGTTGGTTACCGAATCACCGAGTTCGAGCGAGGCAAGTTCGGCCAGGATTCCATCGAGATTGTGCTTGGCCCGCGCGCCGAGTCGGGCCACGTCGAGCAGGTCGGCGTCGGCGACCACGGTGTTGGCCCTGACCGAGCTTGCAATGCGCGACCAGCCGGTCAGCGGCCGATCTTGCACGAGCCGGACAATTGCCCGGCGGATAGAGTCGCGACGTCGAAGCCGCCGAGCTTGCTCGCGTCGCGGCCCCCGCTGCTCGGGCGCATCGAGCCGCAGTCCCCAATGGGCCAGAAGTCCGGTGTCCATGAACATCAGCGGTGGCCGCAAGCGGTCGCCAAGCGCGCGTTCGCTCGGCCATTCGAGCATCGGGTCGGCTAGCAGGAGCATGCGCCCTCCGCCGCGGACCCACTTGTCGAGCGCAATCAGATCCTCGGCCGGCTGGGCGAGCGGGTGCGCCATCAGCAGCAACCGGCCCTTGCCGAGCTCCGCCGCGTCGGCGACGCTGATCGGCACCACGCGATAACGTTCCTCCAGCGCCTTCATCGCCGGTGAGCCGGTCTGCTGAAGCGAAAAATCGTCGCCGAACAGGAGCGGGAGGCTGGTGAGCAGCAGCAAGGCCGGCCGCTCGCTTGGCGCCCGCGGCGGGAGGGGCGCCGGCGGTCGCTCGTATGGCGTGGCCACGAGCGCCATTGCGGCGACAATAGCGACGCCGAGAATGCCGAGAATGAGAAGCGCGCGCCCACGCGCGCGAGTCATTTCTTCTTCGAAACGCTGTTGTTCCCCATCTCGGTCGCGCCGGGCGCCACGCCGATCTCGGCGAGCGGCTCGCTCGGCTCGTTGGCGGCCGCCTCCTGCGCCGCATTCATCGGCTCGTCATGGCTCGATCGAATGACGATCGAGCCGAGCAGGACGAGGAGGAACGCGAAAGCCAGCCCGGTAAGGCCGATGCGGATCCGCTGTGCGCTGTTGCCTGCGTGATGGGGCATCGTCGGTCGTCGAAGCTATGTCCCACTTCGACGATATGCAAGAAGATGCCCTTGACGGTTACGGACAAGGCCGCAAATGCGTGGGCCCATGACTCGCACCCCCCTGTTAATCACGCTTGCTGCGGCCGCTGCGCTAGCCGGCTGCACAAGCCCCACACGATCGGCGGCAATGCCGGCGATAACGCCACGGACACGCGCCGCGAACGCGAACGTTCAGCTTCCGCCGATGAGCATCGCGACCAAGCTCTACCGCTGCGCCGACAACAGCGTCGTCACGGTCGACTACCTGTCCGACGGCAAGTCGGCCAACGTGAAGGCCGGTAAGGATGGAGAGCCCGTCCACGTCGGCGCAACCGAAGCGGGCAAGCCGATGACCTCGGCCGACGGCGCCTATTCGGTCGAAGGCGGGCCGACGTCCTCGTCGGCGAAGATTGCCGTTCCGGACCACCCGGCACAGACCTGCAACGCCTGATCGACTGATCACCCGTCCGCGGACCTCGACCGGGGCCCGCGGATCGGAAACCCCGATGCTCACCAGCAGGCGCGGATTCACCGGCGGGGCGTTGAGCGCGATGCTCGGCGGCTCGCTCGGCGCGCCTGCCCTCGCCCAGGACTCGAAATACGCCGGCGCGCTCGCTGCGATCCGGTCCTACGGCGAAGCGCACCTCCAGCATTTCCGGCTTCCGGGCATGACCTTGGGCGTCACCATGCCGGACGGGTTCAGCACCGTGATCAACTTCGGCTATGCCAGCATCGAGGCGCGCGCCCAGATCGCTTCCGACACGCTGTTTCAGGTCGGGTCGATCAGCAAGCTGATGACCGCGGCCGTCGTTCACCAGATGGCGGCGGAAGGTAAATTGCGGCTGACGGACCGCGTCAGCGATCTGCTCCCCGCCGCTCCCCTGCCGGAAGGCAATGCCATCCAGGTCCAGCACCTGCTCGATCATGTCGCCGGCATCCCGGCCGATGCGCCGCTTTCGACGGAAGGCGGGCTATGGACCGCCTACGCGCCCGGAGCGCATTGGCATTATTCCAACAGCGGCTACGATCTCCTCGGCAGACTGCTCGAACATCTGGCCGCCAACCCCCTCGCCCGAATCCTCCACGACCGCATGTTCGCCGCGCTCGGCATGACCCGCACGCGAGGCGCGATCGTCGGGGACGACCGGTCGCTCTACGCGCAAGGCTATGAAGCGGCCGACCGGCTCCCGTTCGCCATCGGCGTCCCGCTGGCGCCGGCGGCGTGGGTCGACGTCACCAGCGGGGCCGACAGCGTCGGCTCGACCGCGGACGACATGACGAAGCTGCTGCGATCGATCGCAAACCTGACCCAAGGCCGCGGCGGCCTCGGACTGTCACCGGAACTCGGGCGCCGTTCGCGGTCCACGCCGTCCCGAGCGACGAGCGCGGGATGCGCTACGGCAACGAACTCATGCATGTCCGTTCAGGAACGCGCGCCTACCTCCACCATACCGGCGGGATGGTTGGCTTTTCCTCGTCTTTTCACGTCGATGTCGCGAGCGGCGCCGGCGCCTTCGCCAGCTCGAACATCAGCGCCTTCGCGGCCTATCGTCCGCGCTCGTTGACGCAATTCGCCGTGGACGCGCTCACCGACGCGGCGGCAGGACGGCTTCCACCTGCAGCACCATCGCTCGAAATCCCGCTCGCCAGTCCCGCTTCCTACGTCGGGCTGTTATTCGGGCCCCGCGGGCACCTTCGAAGTGCGGTCCGGCAATCCGCTCACGATCGTGGCGAACGGCGAATCGGCGCCGCTCCAATATTGGGGCGGCGAGATTTTCCGCACTACGCATGCCGCGTTTCGCGAGTTCAGCTTCCTGTTCGAGCGACGCGGCGCCAGCATAGTGGCGTCGAACTGGGGCCCGTCGACCTACTGGAAGGCGGGCGTGAGGGCCGAGCCGGCGGCGAGCGATCCCGAGCTGGCGAAGCTCGCCGGACGCTATGTCAACGACAGTCCGTGGCTCGGCATATATCAGGTCGTCGAGCGTGGCGGGGGCCTGTGGCTCGGGACGGAAGTGCCGCTGACCAAGATCGGCGAGAATTCATGGCGGGTCGGCGCCGAAAGCTGGTCGCCCGAGCGCGCGTCCTTCGCCGACCTCATCGACGGGCGCCCGCAGACCTTCATCTACTCGGGCGACAAGTTCGCGCGTCACGACTTTTGACCTCACCGCCAGCGAAGGAAAGGACCCCAAACGAGTTCGGGGTGACGGGTCGTGAGTGAGCAGCTAGAGCGCGCCGCATGGACGTCCTCGAAGCTCCCCGCATCACCGCCGAGATGGTCGCCGAGCACGGTCTCGCCCCCGACGAATATGACCGCATCCTCCACGCCCTCGGCCGCGAGCCGAACCTCGTCGAGCTCGGCATCTTCTCGGTCATGTGGTCGGAGCATTGCAGCTACAAAAGCTCGCGCGTTCACCTGAAGAAGCTCCCGACGGAGGCGCCGTGGGTGATCTGCGGGCCCGGCGAGAACGCCGGCGTCATCGACATCGGCGACGGCGACGCGTGCATCTTCAAGATGGAGAGCCACAACCACCCGTCCTACATCGAGCCGTACCAGGGCGCGGCGACCGGCGTCGGCGGGATATTGCGCGACGTCTTCACCATGGGCGCCCGCCCGGTCGCCAACCTGAACGCGCTGCGCTTCGGCCGGCCCGATCACCCCAAGACCCGGCACCTGGTTGCGGGCGTCGTCGCCGGCATCGGCGGCTACGGCAATTGCGTCGGGGTTCCGACCGTGGGCGGCGAGGTCAATTTCGATCCCGCCTATGACGGCAACATCCTTGTCAACGCGATGACCGTCGGCGTCGCGAAGACCGACAAGATCTTCTACTCGGCCGCCACCGGCGTCGGGAATCCGATCGTCTATGTCGGCTCCAAGACCGGCCGCGACGGGATCCACGGCGCGACCATGGCGAGCGCCGACTTCGCCGAGGACAGCGAGGAAAAGCGCCCGACCGTCCAGGTCGGCGACCCCTTCACCGAGAAGCTGCTGATCGAGGCCTGCCTCGAGCTGATGGCGACCGACGCGATCGTCGCCATCCAGGACATGGGCGCCGCGGGCCTCACAAGCTCCTCGGTCGAGATGGCGTCGAAGGGCGGCGCCGGCATCCGGCTCGACATGAACAAGGTGCCGTGCCGCGAAGACGGCATGACGCCCTACGAGATGATGCTCTCCGAAAGCCAGGAGCGCATGCTCATGGTCCTGAAGCCCGGCCGCGAGCCTGAGGCCGAGGCGATCTTCAAGAAGTGGGAGCTGGATTTCGCGGTCATCGGCGAAGTCACCGACACCGGCCACATGGTGCTCGAATTCGACGGCGAAGTCGTGTGCGACATCCCGCTCGGCCCGCTCGCCGACGAGGCGCCGTGCTACGAACGGCCTTACGCGATCCCGAAAGCGCCCGAGCCGTTGACGGACGTCCCCGAAAGCACCGACATCGCCGGAGACCTGCTCAAGCTGATGGCCTCGCCCAACCTCGCGAGCCGGCGCTGGGTGTGGCAGCAATACGACCAGCAGGTGGGCGGGGACACGGTCCAGCGTCCCGGCGGCGACGCGGCGGTGGTGCGCGTCCACGGCTCGAAGAAGGCGCTGGCGATCACCACCGACTGCACCCCGCGCTATTGCTACGCCGACCCTTACGAGGGCGGGAAGCAGGCCGTCGCCGAAGCCTACCGCAACCTCTGCGCGGTCGGCGCGAAGCCGCTGGCAATCACCAACTGCCTCAATTTCGGCAACCCGCAGCGGCCCGAGATCATGGGTCAGTTCGTCGGCTGCGTCGAAGGGATGGCCGAGGCCTGCCGAGCGCTCGACTTCCCGGTCGTGAGCGGCAACGTCTGGCTCTACAACGAGACGAAGAACGAGGACGGCAGCAGCCTCGCAATCCTGCCGACCCCGGCGATCGGCGGGGTCGGCTTGCTCGACGATTGGGAGAAGAGCGCGACGGTCGCATTCAAAGCCGAAGCCGAGAAGATCCTCGTGATTGGCGCCAACGCCCGCGCAAAGCCGGAGACCGGCCAATCGCTATGGCTGGATGTCAGCCACGGCCGCCGCGAAGGCCGCCCGCCAAAGGTGAACCTTGCCGCCGAACGTCGTCATGGCGAATTGGTCCGCGAGCTCATCGCTGAGGGCCTCGTAACGGCGGTCGCACGACAGTAGCGACGGGGGCATCCTGGTTGCGGTCACGGAAATGGCACTGGCTGGAGGGGTTGGGGCGCGTCTGTTATCGAACGTTCGAGGACACGTCGACAGCGAAATCGAAAATCACGCCGCGTCGTTATTCGGGGAAACACAGGGACGCTTCGTCGTCACTGAGCGCCTGGACCGGCATGCTGTCGAAAAATACGCCCGCGACCAGCGATGTCGGCTGTTGCTTCAGCGGCTGGGTCGGCAGGCCGACGACATCGCGATTGAACGGGCCGATGGAACGTCGATCAGCCAGGCGCCGCTCGCCGACCTCCGCGCCGCGCACGAGGGCTTCTTCCCCAAGCTGATGGGAAGCGAGCTGACGCCGGAGTTCTGATGCATTGAAGTAGCATCAATTGGTGCTATATTTGATGCATGCGTACGACCTTGAACATCGACGACGAACTCCTTGCCAAAGCGCGGAGCTATACGGGGATCAAAGAGACTGGACCGCTTCTCAGGCGCGCGCTCGAGGAATTGGTCCAGTTGGAAGCGGCCCGCCGCATCATAGCCTTGGGCGGGTCCGATCCGGATGCATGGGCGCCCAACGAAGGTGACGAACCACCATCGTCGGTCGCCGCCGCATGATCCTTCCAGACACGAACATCTGGATCGATCACCTGCATCGCCCCGACCAGCGTCTTTCGGCACTGTTGTTGCGAAAGCGCGTGCAAATTCATCCATTTGTAATCGGCGAGATTGCCCTTGGGCTGAGCGGTTCGCTCGGAAAGCTGATTGCCTCCGTGGCGGACATCAAGCAGACGGTCGTCGCTGCCACCGATGAGTTGCTGAAATTCATCCACGAGCAAGAGCTGAACGGCACAGGCATTGGTTACGTCGACGCGCACCTCCTCGCTTCGGCTCGATTGACTGCTGGCGGACGATTGTGGACGCGCGACAAACGGCTCCACGCACAAGCCGAACGGCTAGGGCTGGTATACCAGCCGTGACTTCCGGCTATTCCGGGACTCCGCTTGCGAGGAAGCTGTCGCTCAAGGACGGCATGCGCGTGTGGCGCGACGGAATGCCGGAAAGGGTCGCGGAAGAAATCGCGGACGAAGGATTGCAGCTACAGCTCCTCGAAGCCGCCGAGGCACCGATCGATGCAGCGCATATTTTCGTCACGTCGCGCACGGACCTGGAACGGAAGCTTCGCGCGCTTCGCCCTCTCCTTGCGCCGTCTGGCTTCATCTGGGTCAGCTGGCCGAAGAAGGCCTCGAAGGTCCCCACCGACATTACCGAGGACGGAATCCGCGAGGTCATCCTGCCCGATACCGACCTCGTCGACGTGAAAGTCTGCGCGGTGGATGAAACCTGGTCGGGGCTCAAGCTGATGGTCCGCAAGGAACGGCGTCTGTAGCCAGTTGCGAATAAGTCGCATTAGCTCTATATTGCGTCTCCATGATCGTCTGCTCCTGCAACGTCATCCGCGAGGAAGAAATCCGCAAGGCGGCGCGCACGCGGCTCGCGCACGCCCGAGGCGGCTTATGCGACGATGGACTGCGAGCCGGTATGCGGTTGCTGCCTCGATTATGCGCAGGAGCTGATCGACGAGGAGCGCGCGGGCAAGCGCTCGCACCTGCGAGTCGTCGCCTGACTTGACCTGATCGCGCTCGCGGACGCATGGCCGCTCCCGCGACGCGGGAGATCCAAATGAAGGGCGACCCCAAGGTCATCGAGCTGCTCAACGAGGCGCTCAAAGCGGAGCTGACCGCGGTCAACCAATATTGGCTGCACTATCGGCTGCTCGACAATTGGGGCGTCAAGAAGCTCGCCGAGTTCGAGCGCGGCGAATCCATCGACGAGATGAAGCATGCCGACCGCTTCGCGGAGCGCATCCTGTTCCTCGACGGCTTGCCCAACTTCCAGGCCCTCGATCGCCTCCGCATCGGCGAGAATGTCGAGGAAATCCTCAAGGCCGATCTCGAGGCGGAATATGAAGCGGTGAAGATGTATAAGGACGGCGCCGCTTATTGCGAAAGCGTCCACGATTACGTCAGCCGCGACCTCTTCACCGACGTGCTCGCGACCGAGGAGCATCACGTCGACATGCTCGAAACCCAGTTCGAGATGATCGCGCGGATGGGAATCCAGAATTACGTCCAGCTTCAGAGCGAGGAAGCGGGGGAGGAATAACGCTCAACCGTCATGCTGAACTCGTTTCAGCATCCATTCCGAGACGGATAAGGCGGCGCGAAAATGGACCCTGAATCAAGTTCAGGGTGACGCTTCGCGTCAAATCCGGCCGAAGCTCTGGTTGCCGGCCTTGCGGCCGAACCCGCCGGGCGCGGCGCGGGTCATCAGCGGGTTGGTGGCCTTGTCGAATAGCTCGATCGTCTGGTCGAACAGCCGGCGTAGCTGGACCACCTCGGGCACCAGCTCGTCGGGAAAGCGGCGGCTCTCGACGCAGAAGCGCGCGGTCGATTCGATGAGCTCGGCGACCTTCGCCAGCGGTTCCGCGCCGAGCTGGCGGGATTCGCCCTTCAGCGTATGCGCGGGGAGCACCAGCGCGGCCGTGTTCTGCTCGCGCATCGCCTGCTCGATCTGGGCGATCGATTTGACGCCGTCTTCCTTGAAGTAACTGAGGATCTTGATGAATCCGGGCCCGAGCTCGGTCCGGCTCTTCTCGAAATACACCCAGTCGACGATGTCCCGAGCTTCGTCGCTCACGCCAAGCTCCTCAAACGCCGGATGAGCTCCGGCCGTGGTCCCACCTCCGACCGAATAGAAGGAAAGGGGTAAATTTCTCCTTAGCGGCGCCCCTGGTCCTTGGCGCGGTCGAAGGGATTGGAGCGGCCGCGGAAATCGAGGCGGAGCGGAACGGGACCGAGATCGAGGTCGCGCCGCATCGCGTTGAGGAGGTAGCGCCGGTAGCTTTCCGGAAGCTCCTCGAGACGGTTGCCGAACACGACGAAGCTCGGCGGGCGCGACTTCACCTGGGTGATGTAGCGGAGCTTGATTCGCTTCCCCCGCGGGGCAGGGGGCGGGTTTGCCTCGATCGTCGCCTCGAACCAGCGATTGAGCTCGCCGGTCGGGATGCGCTTGCTCCACGAATCGCGAAGCTCGAACGCGACCTTGAGGATGGTGTCGATGCCCTTGCCGGTTTTTGCCGAGACGGTGAGCAAAGGCACGTCGCGGAGCTGCGCCAGGCCTTCGCCGAGCGCCGCCTTGATCCCGTTGAACAGCGACGACGCATGGTCGGCGATGTCCCACTTGTTCACGGCGATGATCAGCGCGCGCCCCTCCTCGACCACCTGGCTCGCGATCCTGAGGTCCTGCGATTCGAGCCCGCGCGTCGCGTCGAGCAGGAGGACCACGACCTCGGCATAGTCGAGCGCGCGCTTGGTATCCGCGGCCGACAGGCGCTCGAGCTTGTCCTCGACCTTGGCGCGCTTGCGCAAGCCGGCGGTATCGACGAGCCGGACAGCTCGCCCTTCCCATTCCCAGTCGAGGCTGATCGAATCGCGCGTGATCCCGGCCTCCGGGCCGGTGATCATCCGCTCCTCGCCGATCATCGTGTTGACCAGCGTCGACTTGCCGGCGTTCGGCCTGCCGACGATCGCGAGCTTGAGCGGTCCGCTTTCTTCTCCCTCTCCCGCGTGCGGGAGAGGGCTGGGGTCAATGCCTTCGACGAAGGGCTGAAGCGCCTCGAACAGGTCAGCCACGCCTTCGCCGTGCTCCGCGCTGAGCGCGATCGGGTCGCCCAGGCCCAGACGGAATGCCTCGAAGATGCCGCTTTCGGCGGCGCGGCCCTCTGCTTTGTTCGCGACGACGATGACCGGCGTGCTCTCCGCCCGAAGCCAGCGCCCGATTTCCTCGTCGAGCGGGGTCAGTCCTTCGCGCGCATCGACCATGAACAATGCCGCGTCGGAGTCGCGCACCGCCGCTTCCGTCTGCTGGCGCATCCGGCCCGGAAGGGTGTGGGCATCCTCATCTTCGAACCCCGCCGTGTCGATCACCCGGAACTCGAGCCCGAGCAGCCTGGCGTCGCCCTCGCGGCGGTCGCGAGTCACACCCGGCTGGTCGTCGACCAGCGCCAGGCGCTTGCCGACGAGGCGGTTGAACAGCGTGGATTTGCCGACGTTGGGCCGGCCGACGATCGCGACGGTCGGAAGGGGCATGGATGTGCCGTTAGCAGCCCCTCTCCCCTAGGGGGAGAGGGAGGGAGCCGCAAAGCGGCGGAAGGGTGAGGGGGTGTCAGAAAGCGCGAAGAAAGACCCTCACCCCGCTCGCGCTGCGCGCGAGTCGACCCTCTCCCGCAAGCGGTAGAGGGTTTAGCGATACGCGTGCAGCTTCGCCTGGTCGTCGAGCACGTACAGCGTGGAATTCGCGACCACCGGCGGCAAGTCGACCCGCGCGCCGACCGCGAACTGCGAAACGAAACTGCCCGTCGCCGGGTCGACTTCGATCACCTGCCCGTTCGACGAGGTGAGGATCAGCTGGTTGCCGGCGAGCACCGGCCCGGAATAGTCGATGTCGCCCTTCTTCGACTTGGGCTTTTCGAACTGCGGCAGCTGGTTGATCCAGCGGACGTGTCCGTTCTGCCGGTAGATGCACAAGAGCTTGGCGTCGGTCGTGACGACGAACACCCAATCGCCCGCCACCCACGGCGTCGAGATGCCCGCGATGTTGAGTTCCCACAGACGCTGGCCGGACGTGATGTCGAGCGCAACCATCCGTCCGCCGGCGCCGATCGCGAACACCTGGCCGTTGTCGATCACCGGATCGGCGTCGATGTCGGATAGCGACGAGACGCTGGTGCGGATGCTGGTCCGTTCGAGCTGGTCCTGCCAGACCTGCCGGCCGTTCTCGTAGCGATAGCCGTTGAGCTCTCCCGACGAAAAGCCGGCGACGACCGTCCCCTGCCCGACCGCGGGCGCCGCGGCGCCGAAGATTCCAGCGATCTCGAGCGAGGCGGGCTGCGACCAGTTGGTCGATCCGTCCGCCTCGTTGAGCGAGTAGATCTGGTTGTCCTGGCTGATCACATAGACGGCCCCGTTCGCGACCGTCGGTGCGCCGCGCAGCGGCCCGCCGGGACGGACCTGCCAGGCGATTCCACCGTTCTGCTCGCTCAGCGCCGCGACGAAGCCGAGGCCGTTGGTCGCGTAGATGCGCCCATTGTCGTAGGCGAGCCCGCCGCCGTAGATCGCGGCCTCGCTTCCCTTCACGTCCGGAGTCTGGCTCGACCAGACGCTCGCGCCGGTCCGTGCGTCGAAGGCGCGGACGGCGCCGAGCGTGTCGATCGTGTAGGCGCGGCCGTTGGCGATGATCGGCGGAGCGCCAAGCCGCGCGGTGAGGCTGCTGCCGCGCCCCGCCTGAACCGTGAAGGCGGGTTGAAGCGCCTTGCCGAGCGCAAGGTGACCCATGGAGTTGCTCGCACTGCCCCCGGATTCCGCCCAGGCGGCATTCTCCGCGGCCGGGGGAAGGGTGAACGGCAGCGCCTGCGTCGCGGGATCGACCTCGGCGTCGTTCTCGGACGTCAGCACCGGGATCCGCTCGCCGAGCACCGGCGTCTTCGCCTTGCCCTTCTTCAGGATGCCGCAGCTTCCCGACGCGAGCGCCGCTGCGATCAGGAACGCGACACGGAGATTCTTGGCTTTGCTCATTCTTGTCCTACTGCGCCTGGGGTCCGAGTGCGGCGCTCGCGTCGGCGCCGAGGCTTCCGGCAATCTGGATCGCTCGGCCGCGGGTCGCGTCCGGCACGTCCTTGTCCTTGGCGATGGTCGCGAACAGCTGCCCCGCCTCCTTCTTCTTGCCCTGCTTGACGAGGGCGAGCGCGGTCATTTCGCCGGCCGAGCCGAACCACGGGTTGCCGGCTTTGCTGAGCGGCTGCAGCCGGGCGATCACCTGCTGCGGCTGAAGCTTGTCGAACTCCAGCGCGGTCTGCCGGATCAGGGCGGCGTTGCGATAAGCTTCGGGAAGCGAACTGTCCGCCGCCAGCTTCTTGTAGGTCGCGAGCGCGAGCTTCTGGTCGTTCTGCTCGAGCGCGAACGCCGCGCGCGTGAACAGCGCGGTCGCCCGCACGGCCTTGCTCGAGCTGTTCGCAAGATCGTCGAGCTGCTGCGGCACCTTTGACGTGTTGCCGGTGCCGATGTCCTTGTAGATCTTGGCGAGCTGCTCGACATGCGCTTCGGCGCGCTCCACGCGGTGCTGCTGATACCAGATGATCCCGCCGCAGACGGCGAGGAACAGGATCAGCCCGACGACGATCCAGGCGCCGTTGTTCCTTGAAAAAGTCGCGGACTCGATCGCGGCGCAGGTTCTCGTCGACCTCGCGAACGAACGTTTCCGAAATGTCGGGGGGCTGCGCCAACAACGTGCCTTCAGGTCTGGGCTGGGAATCCTTTTGCCGTTGCTCCCCTTCCCCACCCGAGATGAACGGAAGCTGGCGCCGGCTCGTCTAGCGTCTGTGGCGAGAAACGCAAAGGCCTCCCCAAAACCTCTCCTAGGATGAGGGCTCGGGGCGCGGTTTGGGCCGATAGATCTGCTCGGCGGTCGGGAAGCTGCGCGAGCGCACCTCTTCCGCATAAATGCGCGCCGCCTCCCCGATCCGCGCCGCGAGGTCGTCATAGCGCTTCACGAAGCGCGGCGTGCGCTCGAACATGCCGAGCATGTCGTCGATCACCAAAACCTGGCCGTCGCAGTCGGCGGACGCGCCGATGCCGATGACCGGCGGAGCGACCCTGCGCGCAACCTCGGTTGCAATCGGCTCCAGCACGCCTTCGACGACGATGCAGAAGGCGCCGGCGTCGGCGACCGCCTTGGCATCGCCGACGATGGTTTCCGCCTCGCGCTCCTCGCGACCGCGCGCGCCGTAGCCGCCGAGCACGTTGACCGCTTGCGGAGTGAGACCGACGTGCGCGATCACCGGGATGCCGCGATGGGTGAGGAAATCGATCGTCGGCGCCATCGCCTCGCCGCCCTCGAGCTTGACCGCGGCGCACCCCGTCTCCTTCATGATCCGCGAGGCGGATTCGAAGGCCTGGGCGGGCGAGGCTTCATAGCTGCCGAACGGCATGTCGACGCCGACCAGCGCGTGCCAGCTCCCGCGCACCACCGCCGCGCCATGCGCGCACATCATCTCCATCGTCACCGGGATCGTCGATGGCAGGCCGTAAATGACCTGACCGAGGCTATCGCCGACCAGCAGCATGTCGCAGTGCGGGTCGAGCAGCTGCGCCATCCGCATCGTATACGCCGTCAGCATCACGACCGGCTGCTCGGTGCGGAAGCGGTCGCCCTCCGCGACCTTGCGCGCGCGGATCGACGGCGCCGTCATGCGCTTGCCGGGAACCGGCGAGGGGGTCGCCCGGCTGGTCCCGGTGTCGATGGTGAAGGTCGACATGGCGGCGGCTTCTAGCGGCGGCGTTGACGGTAAGCCAGCGCGCTACTCACCGACGCCGAGCCGTTCCTCCCATTGCGCGCCCTCGGCGAGCGAGATCGAATCCAGCGCCTGCGTGCTCTGGTCGCGAAGGATCGCGAAGGCGCGTCGGATCGCGCAGGTCGCCTCGTCGTGGCAGTCGCCGCACGGCGCGTAAAAATTGACGCTGGCGCACGAGACCAGCGCAATCGGCCCTTCCATCGAACGCACGATCTCGCCGAACGAAATCTCGCTCGCCGCGCGCGAGAGCCTGTAGCCGCCCTTGGGTCCGCGCGCGCTCTTCACCAGCCCGGCCTTCTTGAGATCGAGCATGATGAGCTCGAGATATTTCGGCGGGACGCGCTGCGTTTCCGCGATCCGCGCGAGCTGGACCGGCGCGCCGGCCTGCTGCTCGGCGAGGAAGAGCAGCGAACGAAGCGCGTAGCGGGTTTTCTGGGCAATCATGTCTGGCTCGATACCCTAGCGAGACCCTCGACTTGACGCAAAGCGCATTCGAGACGCGCTGGTGAACAAGCTTTAATGGCGATGAAACGCGCTTGAGACTTGGCGGGGACTAGCAGGCCCCTGCCGGCGCATATTGGCCGGAACGAGGAGGTTTTCGATGAAGAAATTGATCAGCTCGATCGCGGCGCTGGCGATCGTTGCGACGCCTGCGCTCGCGGTCGCGAAAACGGCCAGCCCGTCAACCAAGACGGTGACGACCAAGTCCGCCAACACCAAGGCGACGACGACCGTCAGCACGAAGGGCAATACGACAACTGCCAAGACCACGGTCACCAAGACCGCGTCAAAGAAGGCTCACAAGGCCGGGAGATCGACGAAGATGGCGAAGAAGGCCTCTTCGAAGAAGGTCGCGGCGCCGGCCAAGAAATAATCGATGCGGCCACTTCCGCACGGCGCTGCGGGAAGAACCGCTCCCGCCGCCGTGCGGAGTCACCTATATGGGCCGGAATCAATTCAACGGAGCCGAAGCCGCAATGGGCCGCAAGATCCTGCTGGTCGAGGACGATCGCGAAACCGCGTCATACCTCGCCAAGGGACTTGGCCAGGAAGGCCACAGCGTCGAACAGGCGACCAACGGCCAGGACGGGCTGTTTCGCGCCACCGACGGCAGCTTCGACCTCATCATCCTCGACCGGATGCTCCCGGTGCTGGACGGGATGTCGGTGCTTCGGGCGCTTCGCGCGGCGCACATCGAGACGCCCGTGCTGATCCTTTCGGCGCTGGCTTCGGTCGGCGACCGGATCGAGGGCCTCGAATGCGGGTCGGACGACTATCTCGTAAAGCCGTTCTCGTTCGCCGAGCTGCTCGCGCGCGTGAACGCGCTCCTGCGGCGGCGCGAATCGCGCGTCGACCCGGCCGATCACCGGCTGACCGTCGGCGACCTCGAGATCGATCCCTTGTCGCGCACGGTGAAACGGTCGGGCCGGAAGCTCGAGCTCAAGCCCCGCGAATATCTGCTGCTCGAATATTTCGCCCGAAACGAGGGCCGGGTCGTCACCCGCACGATGCTGCTCGAGCAGGTCTGGGACTATCACTTCGATCCGGGCACCAACGTCATCGACGTCCATGTCAGCCGCCTGCGGCGCAAGCTCGACGACGGGTTCGAAAAGCCGCTCCTGCACACGGTGCGCGGCGCGGGCTACATGCTCGAGGCGTGACGCAGTAAAGAGGCGGCGTGCCCACCACCTTGAGGATCGCGCTGCTCGCGGGGCTGCTCGCATTGCTCTCCAACCTCGCGGTGATCGGGTTCATCTACGTCCGCACGCACGACGAAGCGGTCGCCAGTCTCCACCGGCAGGTGGCCGAGCAGTCGAAAGTGCTCACCGACGTTTATCGAAGCGGCGGCAAGGCGGCGCTCGACGATGCGATCGACGACACCCTGGCCTATGCCGATCCGCAGACCGCGGTCGCGCTTTTCGATCGCGGCGGGCGCGAGCTCGAAGGGCAATCTCGCCCAGGCGCCCGTCGATCCCGTCGATGCAGGAGGGCTATCACTCCGCCCTCGTCCGCCTGCGCGGGCAGCCGAGCCCGCACCAGGCCCAGATCATGCTCAGCCCGCTGCCTGGAGGGCAATGGCTGTTGAGCGGCCGTCTCGTCGGCGAAGGCGTGGCGTTCCGGGTGACGCTCGAGCGCTCGCTGATCCTCGCGCTGTTCGTTGCCGGCCTCCTCGGCCTGTTGTGCGGAGTCGTTCTCGCCCACTACGTGTCGCGCCGGATCGGGGGCATCGCGGCGGTCGCCAACCGAATCAGCGCGCGCGATCTCAGCCAGCGGGTTCCGGTATCCCGAGCGGGGGATTCGTTCGACCGGCTGGGGTTGCAGATCAACGCCATGCTGGACCGCATCGGCGGCTTGATGGAGGAGCTGCGGCTGCTCACCGATTCGCTCGCGCACGACCTCCGTTCGCCGGTGAGCCGGCTCCGCGCGGCGGCGCATGCGGCCGCCGAGACGAGCGACCCGGCCGAGCAGGAAGAGCTGCTCGGGAGCGTGGTCCGCAACGCCGATGCGCTGATCCGGATCCTCACCACCGTGCTCGAAATCAGCCGCTCCGAAGCGCTGACCAGCCGCAACCAGTTCGCCTGGTTCGACGTCGGCGACCTCGCCGCCGAGCTCGCCGAGATGTACGACCCGTTGGCGGAGGAGCGCGGCGCCTCGCTGAGGTTCGACAAGCCCGATCGCGCCGTGCCGCTGTTCGGCCACCGCCAGCTTCTCGCGCAGGCGCTCAGCAACCTCCTCGAGAATGCGATCCGCTACGGCTCGGAAGGCGGCGAGATCGCGGTTCGGGTACAGCCCGGAGACAAAAGGCTGCGGATCGAGGTCGCCGATCGCGGACCGGGAATCCCGCTCGACCGCCGCCAGGAGGCGCTGCGGCGCTTCGGCCGGCTCGAACTCGAGCCGCTCCGACGAGGGCGCCGGGCTTGGCCTCGCGCTGGCGCGATCGATCGCCCATCTTCACGAGGGCGAGCTGCACCTCGACGACAATGACCCGGGCCTGCTCACCAGGCTCGACCTCCCGGTCCACAGTCCCGGGGAGCGCTGAACGCACCCTGGGCTGCGTTCAGCACCGTCGCGCCGGTCGGTGCGCGCGCATCCGAACCGCACCGCTGTTCGTTGAAGCCGCGAGGCCGACCTCGGCCAAGTTCATGAGCAAGGGAGAAATGACATGGCGCACGGCTATCTCGGCGACGGATTTGGAACGCACGGCGAGATCGACCCCGACGGCGACGAGCGCGAGCGGCGCGAGCGCGGATACGCAAGCTCCGGCGATTATCCGGAAGGCCGCCGCCGCTTCAGCGCTCGTCCCGAAGACCATTATCGGACCTGGCGCGAGCGTCACATGAGCGAGCTCGACCGCGACTATCGGGACTATTGCCGCGAGCGCGAGCAGCAGTTCCACCGCGATTTCGACGATTGGCGGCGGCGGAAGTACGGCAATCCGCAGCCGCTGCGGACCGCCATGACGCAAAGCGGGATGTCGCACGATCCCACGGGAATGACCCAGGCCGCCGAAGACAGCGCGCCCGCAACGCCAGCGGGGTCGGACCCTGTGGCCACCGCAACACTGGGAACCAACTCGAGCAGCGGCGGCCGCCGCGACCGGCGCTGAGGGAACATGAGGTCCCCTCCCGGCCGGGAGAGGCCTCAGCCCTCGATGATGACCGCCGTACCGATCCTGGTCAGGCCGTAGAGCTTCTCGGCGAACTTGTTGGGCAGGTGGATGCAGCCGTGGCTCTCGGGGTAGCCGGGCGTCCCGCCGCCGTGCAGCGCGATTCCATACTCGTCGATGCGCTCCATCCACGGCATCGGCGCATTGCCGTACTTCTTCGAGCGGTAGAACGGCCGCTTCTCGAGGATCTTCCACTCGCCGAGCGGCGTGATGTGCCCCTGCTTGGCGGTGGAGATTGTGGAGACCCCGACGAGCGCGTCGGCCGCGGTAGACGTAAGCCATCTGCGTCATGCGGTCGATGACGACGCGGGTCTCGCCAGCCGCCGGGATCGAGGTCGCCCACAGATATTCGCCCGGCTTCAGCCCCGCCTTTCCGAAGGCGGCAACCATGTCCTTGTGCGCCTGGGGCGCATTGCCGAGCGTCCACAAATAGGGAACATCCGTGCTCGGATTGGACGGCGCGATCGTCGCGGCCTCCTCGCGCGGCGATGTCGCGCACCCCGCCACCAGCAGAAGGGCGATCGCGGCAATCGCTGATTTGACTGGCAATGAGTTGAGTGCCGTTTGCATCGTTACGGGAAAACAGCGGAACCCGCGCGCTCCGTCAATGCCGCGGTAAACGGGCGTTTAGCGTTAAATTGCCAGCGCTCAGCGCATCGTGTGGAAATTCAGGAAGGCGAGGAACGCGCAGGTTCGCGATGAACAGGATGACGATCGTCGCGTGCACCTTTTCGCTGCGGCTTCGGAAGGCGATGACGATCAGCGCCGACCGGACCACCACCGACGCGACATAGGTCCAGCCGAGGGCTTTCAGATGATCCCAGCCCTTGATCGCGGAATCCGCGAAATCGAGCAGGCTGAAGAGGAGGAGCAACCCGAACAGCCAGCGCCGGCGAGAGAAATAATAAGCGCGGTAGTCGGCGAAGCCGCCGAGGCTCGCCGGCACGAGGATCGCGCAGATGACGTACAGCAGGACCGCGAAATAGAGGACGAACAGATAGAGCTCGAACGTCCAATGGCCGAGGCGCGAGAGGCCGAATTCCCACCACCACCAGAACAAGGCGTTGTGGAACATGAGGACGATCCACAACAGGTGCACCCAGTAAAGCTTTTTGCGATCGGGATCCTGGACCATCCTGGCGACGCCCTGGAGCAGGTGCGCGAGGGCGAGGCCGACGATCACCGACGCCAGCACCATCACATAGTTGAAGAAGTCCATCGCCCCGCTCCCCCGAAAGCGAGCCTAGCGGCTAATCACTCCCATTCAATCGTGCCCGGCGGCTTCGACGTATAGTCGTAGACCACGCGGTTGATGCCGTTGACCTCGTTGACGATGCGGGTCGCGACGCGGCTCAGGAACTCGGGCGCGAAGGGATAGACGTCCGCCGTCATTCCATCGACGCTGGTGACCGCGCGAAGGCCGCAAACATAATCGTAGGTCCGATAGTCCCCCATCACGCCGACCGTCCGCACGGGTAGCAGCACCGCGAACGCCTGCCAGATCGCATCGTAGAGACCCGCATTGCGGATCTCTTCGAGATAGACCGCGTCCGCCTTACGCAGGATGTCGCA
This sequence comes from uncultured Alphaproteobacteria bacterium, assembly GCA_963831215.1. Classification (GTDB taxonomy): domain Bacteria; phylum Pseudomonadota; class Alphaproteobacteria; order Sphingomonadales; family Sphingomonadaceae; genus Sphingomicrobium. The sequence goes on from CAWHPM010000012.1 coordinate 442,094, forward strand.
CTTCTCTTTCGTGACCTCGCCGGGGATTCGGATGGCGAGGCCCGGCCCGGGGAACGGGTGCCGCTGCACGAACGCCTCGGGGAGGCCGAGCTCGCGGCCGAGCGCGCGAACCTCGTCCTTGAACAGCTCGCGCAGGGGCTCGACGAGCTTCATGTTCATCCGCTCTGGCAGGCCGCCGACATTGTGGTGGCTCTTGATCGTCACCGACGGCCCGCCGGTGAAGCTCACGCTCTCGATTACGTCGGGGTAGAGCGTACCCTGGGCGAGGAAGTCGGCGCCACCGATCTTCTTCGCCTCCTCCTCGAACACGTTGATGAACTCGGCGCCGATGAACTTGCGCTTCTTCTCGGGGTCGGTGACGCCGTCGAGGCCGCTGAGGAAGTCCGCGCTCGCATCGACGTGGACGAGCGGGATGTTGTAGCTGTTGCGGAACAGCGAAACGACCTGCTCCGCCTCACCGAGCCGCATGAGGCCGTGATCGACGAACACGCAGGTGAGCTGGTCGCCGATCGCCTCGTGGATCAGCACCGCCGCGACGGCGCTGTCGACGCCGCCGGAGAGCCCGCAGATCACCCGGCCCTTGCCGACCTGCTCGCGGATGTCGGCGATCTTCGCATCCTTGAAGCTCGCCATCGTCCAGTCGCCGGCGCAGCCGCACACGTGGCGGACGAAATTGGCGAGCAGCTTTCCGCCGTCGGGCGTGTGCACGACCTCCGGGTGGAACATCAGGCTGTAGCGTCTGGCGTCCTCGTTCGTGGCGATCGCGAAGGGTGCGCCTTCCGAGGCGGCGACCACCTCGAACCCCGGCGCGAGCGTCTCGACGCGGTCGCCGTGGCTCATCCACACCTGGTGCTTTTCGCCGACCTGCCACAGGCCGTCGAACAGCGCGCTCGGGCTCACGATGTCGATGAACGCGCGGCCGAACTCGCGCTGTCGGAAGAGACGACCTTGCCGCCAAGCTGCTGGTGAAGCGTTTGCTGGCCGTAGCAGATGCCGAGCAGCGGAAGGCCGCTGTCGAACATGATCTGCGGCGCGCGCGGGCTCTCCGCTTCCGTCACCGAAGCCGGCCCGCCCGAGAAGATCACGCCCTTCGGCTGCAGCCGCTCGAACGCCTCCTCGCTCGCATTGAACGGCGCGATCTCGCAATAGACCCCCGCCTCGCGCACCCGCCGCGCGATCAGCTGGGTGACCTGGCTCCCGAAGTCGACGACGAGGATGGATTGGGTGGGCTGGACCGTCATGGCGGGCGGATAGCTATTTCGGCGCGGCTGTAAAGTTCGGCGCCGCTGCGGTTACGCGCGCACCGTCTTCAACGCATCGTCGAGCTGCTGCAGCGTGTAGGGCTTCTGGACGACCGCGAAGCCGTCGGTGCCGCTGGCGGCGAGCACGTGGCTGTAACCGCTGGTCAGCACCACCGCGACGTCGCTCCAGCGCTCGCGGATTTGCTGGGCGAGTTCGATCCCGCTCATTCCGGGCATGATGACGTCGCTGAACACCACGTCGAAGCGGCCGGCATTCTCCTCGAGCATGGCGATCGCTTGCTCCGCCGTGTTCACCAGGAGGCTGTCGTAGCCGAGTTCGTTGAGGCTATCCTCGGCGAATTCGCCCACGGCGCGATTGTCCTCGACCAGCAACACGCATCCGCGCTCGCCGCTCGCCGAAAGCGGGATCGCGGGCCGCGTCTCGCTGAGCGCCTCGTCCGGCGCATGCGGCAGGTAGATCGTGAACGTCGAGCCCTTGCCGGGCTTGCTTTCGACCGCCGCCTCGCCGCCCGACTGCTTTGCGAAGCCCATCACCTGCGAAAGACCAAGGCCAGTGCCCTTCCCGACCGCCTTGGTAGTGTAGAAGGGCATGAAAATGTCGCTCAGCGTGTCGACCGGGATGCCAGGGCCGCAATCCGTCACGCTCACGGCCACGAAATCGCCGCTGAGGGGCGGATGGTCACGAACCGTCGGAATGCCGTCGCATGCGCGGATCGAAATCCTGATCTCGCCGCCTTCCTCCATCGCGTCGCGCGCATTGACGACGAGGTTGAGCAGCGCGGTCTCGAACTGGTTGGGATCGGCCTTGACCGGACAAGGCTCGCAGCCAAGATCCGCGACGATCCTGATGCGCGATCCGACCATCGTGCCGAGCATTTCGCCGACCCCGCGAATTCGCTCGGCCGCATCGAACACCTCGGGCCTGAGGGGCTGTCGACGCGCATAGGCAAGGAGCTGCGCGGTGAGTGTGGCCGCGCGGTCGGCGGTATCGGCGATGGCGTCGAAATAGCGCTGCTTCTTCTCCTCCGGAAGGTTGGGCCGCCGAAGCAGGTCAATCGAGCCGCGGATGACGGTCAGCAAATTGTTGAAGTCGTGCGCGACCCCGCCGGTCAGCTGGCCGATAGCCTCGAGCTTCTGGCTCTGGCGAAGCGCCTCCTCGAGCTGGAGCCGATCGGCGATTTCGCTCTCCAGTGCTCGCGCCTGGCCTCGGACCAAACGGCGTAGCTCCAGCGCCGTCATCACCATTCGCGCGAGCGTGGACATCAGCAGGATCTGGTCGGGCGTCAGCCCGTCGGGCCGGGGCTTGGTATCGAGGGCGCACAAGGTGCCGATCGGAAACCCGTCGTCCGAGCGGAGCAGGATGCCGGCGTAAAAGCGCAAACCCGGTTCGCCGGTGACGAGCGGATTGCATGCGAAGCGAGGGTCCTTGGTCGTGTCGGGGACGACGAACACATCCTCAGCGAGGATGGCCTTGGCGCAAATCGAGTTGTCCAACTCCATTTGGCGGACGCCGAGGCCAATCTCCGCCTTGAACCATTGCCGGCCCTCGTCGATCAGATTGACCGCGGCAATGGGAACGTCGAGCGTCCTGCTGACGACCTTGACGATGTCGTCGTACGTCGGCTCGGTCGGGGTATCGAGGATGCCGTAGCGATAAAGCGCTTTGAGGCGCGCGCGCTCCCAGACCCCCTTGTCCACCCGCGCACCCTTTCACCTAGCTGGAAAGCAATCGGAGCTTCGACTGCCGAATGATCCTAGCGGTAACGACTTCACTCGATTTATGGAATGCGCCGGAGCCGGTCAGCTCCGGCGCATCCCGGACGCGCGACTTCAGTAGCGGCGATAGCCATAGGGGCTGTACGGATCGACGTAGCCCGATCGAATAGCCGTTCCGTAATAGCCGTTGCCGTACCCGCGGTTGTTGAAATCCACGTCGGTGACGAAGCCGCGCGGGTCCGTTCGGCAGGTGAACTGAAGGGCTCCGCCGCCATAGCCATAGCCACTGCCGGCCGTTGCCGACCCGCGCACCTTGTAACCGCCGCCGGACCGGATCTCGACGCTGGTGATTCCGAGCACCCGGCCGTAGCCGCCGCCGTAACCGCCGCCATAGCCGTAACCGCCATAGCCGCCGAGGCGCTGCTGGACCGCGGCGCTGCACTGGCTTGCCGCGGCCTGGCTCCCGCCCGGCATGTTGTAGCCGTAGCCGCCATAGGGATTGGAACCATAGCCCGTGATAATCGAACCGATGACCCGCGGCATAGCCATAGCCGGGATTGCCGTAACCGTATCCCGGGTAATATTGCGCCGCCGCCGGCGCGGCCGCGGCGAACGCGGCAATCGCGACGCCGCCCGCCAGAACCTTCGTGATCGCCTTCATGGGCTTGAACTCCTGACCTGTTCCCGACTCGCCAGGCCAAACGCATGACGAGTGGTTTCGGGCCGATCTCATTACGCCGCTGCACCGGTTCTGAACCGCTCGTTGGCCGCCGTTCAGCAAGGTATTTCAGCGGCTTAGTCGGCGGGAGGAGTTTCGGTCTGCCAATGTTTGAGGCGTCGCTCGCGGTTCCAGAGCTCCATCGCCCTGCCGTCGCCCCACGCCTCCGCAACCTTGATCGCCGCAGCGTCGCCTTCCGCCTCGAACTCGCGGAACTGGTCGATGTGGCCGCTGAAGCGGTCGAAAAAATAGAGGCGATAATAGCGCATGCCTCCGCCCCCCGACGGTCAGGCACCTTGTAACAGCTTTCACGACGCAACACGACTCGGGAAGATCGCTGCGGGTCGGGCGCAAGTCTTTGCGTTTGCTAGCTAACTAAAGATATCCACTCGTTCGTTAACTTGCTTGCAAGCTGCAATTTTGCGAACGGATCCGGACGCAGGTCGAGGCAATTTCGGCGGCCGCGCGACATCGACTTCACGAATGCGGGGCGGCGGCGCGCGGGGCGCCGCCGTTCCGCACTCCACGCCGACTTGCCGTTCAGGCCGCCTCGAACTCGTCCGCGTTCATCACCGGGCCGGAGTCCTGGCCCTTGGCCGAGACGTCGCGGTCGACCAGCTCGATGATCGCGATCGGCGACGCGTCGGACATGCGGATGCCCGCCTTGATGACACGCGTATAACCGCCGTCGCGGCCGGCATAGCGCGGCGCGAGGACGTCGAAGAGCTTGGCGAGCTGGGCGTCGTCCATCAGCCGCGACTGAGCGAGCCGACGGTTCGAAAGCCCGCCGTGCTTGGCGAGCGTGATCAGCTTCTCGACGTAGGGGCGAAGCTCCTTCGCCTTGGCCGTGGTCGTCGTGATCTGCTCGTGCTTGATGAGCGCGGCCGCCATGTTGCGGAACAGGGCCGCGCGGTGGCTGGAGGTGCGCTGAAGCTTACGGCCGCCAACACGATGGCGCATGGGATCTTCCTTTCGTTCGTCGGGGAGCCGTCTCAGGTACTCCCGGCCACGCAGCACTTTGGGCGGCTGCGCAAAAGCCCAAATGACGACGGCGAGCACTTGGGCCCGCCGGATGCACGCGCTCAAGCCGAATTGCGGCGATTCGTCAAGGTGCGCGCGGCAAGCCTCGCGACAAGCGGCGAGAGCCCGCGATGGCTGGACGCGTGATAGACCGACCCCGTCTCCAGCTCCTTGCACAAGCGTCGGTGCGCCTCACCGAGCGCATGATAGGGCAGGCCCGGCAGGAGATGGTGAAGGCCGTGGTAGCGCAGCCCGACGGGCGCCCACAAAGCGGGCAAGGCCGCGGGAGGCGGGACGTTGACGCTGTCGAGGAACTGCGCCGTGACGCTCATCGGGTCGCCGTCATTCTCCCACAGATGCGCGACGAGGGTCCGGACCTGGTTGAGGAACATCACGCCGGCCGAGACAGCGAGGAAGATCAGGAACGCGCGAAGCGGGATGACGCCGGCCGCGACCATCGCCAGGAGCGCAATCGCCCAGGCGCTGCACGCTGCCTCCTGCCACGCCCAGTCACGCGCGAACTCGCCTTCGGGCCTGGGCCGCACGAACTTGGGGTTGATCTGAAGCCCCGAATAACGGCCGACCACAAGCGCCCGCAGCTTCGGCGAGAGCATGGACAGCGGCGCGAGGATTGCGAACCGGATCAGCATTCCGATCGGCGCGAGGGCCGCCGCGATCAGGAACACCGGCAGGGTCCACGGATGCATCAGCGCCAGCGGCAGATATTCGGGGTCGTCGGCGGTCCCGTAATAGCGCTTGGCGTGATGCTGGTTGTGGACGCCCTCGTACATGAAGCTCGGCACCAGCAGCGGCACGCCAATGATCAGGTTCCAGACGAAGCGGAATCCCGTCACCGAACCCTTCTTGATGTGCGTCAGCTCATGGATGAACGAGCCGGCACGGTAGAGCGCGAGCACGGCCACCACGCCAACACCAAGCGCCAGCCAGGTCGGCCGCACGAACATCGCCGCGAACAGCGCCGAATAGCCGAGCAGCGCCGAGCCGAGCATGTCCGCCCAGTAGATCGCCGGCTTCGGCACGTTGAGGTCGCGCGTCAGGTTCGCCGCCGCCTTCAGCATTGCGGCATCGTCTGTCGCGCGCACGTCGGCGGGCTGCGCCGGGGCAGCCGCGCGATTGCGCTCGAGAATGACGGCATGGTTCATGATTGTCTCGTGTTTGCCACGAGATAGTGGCGCGAGTTGGGCGCGACAACGCCTCGTCTCTCCTGGCGAGCCTCGGATCATCGCCTGGCGTGCCGCCGGCCCGGCCAGCCTGCCCTCGCGATCGAGCTTGCTGCTTGAACCGCCCATCGGGCGGCGTGCGGGGTCAGCAAACCGCGGCCGACAGGGGAGACGTAAAGCCTGGGTGCGATCGCGCGCGGCCCCAGGGCCGCAGCGCTTCTGCGCACCGCGGCGGCCCAGAAATAGGAGCAGGCAAAGCTCAGCGCCTGTTCGTCGAACACGTTGCTGAGCGCATTCGCCGCGACGATCCTTCGCAGCCAGTCTTCGGCCCATTCGAGGAATGCATTGTCGACGCCCCCCTGCCCCGAAGGTCCCGAACCCAATCTGACGTGGCGCTCAAGATCGTCAGCGCCGAACGACAGGCCCATGTCGCCAAGCAATGCGGCCTGCAGCGAAGACTTCGTCCGCCGAATCAAGTCCGCGCGCGTCTCAACCGTCTGACGATCGTGCAGCCGGCGATCGATGAGGACTTCGGGAAGGTTTCGAAGGACGTGATCGCGGCTCAGGCGGATGAAGAGGTCGACGTCCTCGCAGACGGGGAATTCGAGGCTGAACGGGAAGCATTTCAGGATCGACGCGCGGCCAGTCGTCGACGACTGCTGAAAAGCAGATCGAAACAGCAGCCAGGCCCGGATGTCGTCATGGCCGAACGGTGCCACGCGCACTTTCCCGAATCGCTGTCCGGCGGCATTGATCTTGCCCGCGCAGGCCCCGACCAGGGCTACCTCCGTGTGCCTTTCGAGGAAGCCGACCTGCTGTTCGAGACGGCGCGGCCGGGCAATGTCGTCGCTGTCGAGCCACGCGATATACTTGCCCCGCGCAGCTTCGAGCCCGCTGTTTCTCGCGGCGGGGATGCCGCGATTGCTTTCATGTTTCAGCAAGCGGACGCGGCGATCGGCGAAGGACCGCACGACCGCGGAGGTGGCATCCGTCGAGCCATCGTCAACGACGAGGACCTCGAAGTCCGCCAGCGTCTGGCGCTGAATACTCGCGATTGCCTCACCGACAAATTGTTCGCGGTTGTAGGCGGTGACGATCACCGACACGATTGGCAGCGTCATCGCCGATCCATGCCCATGCGCGACCGACCATGCCACCGTCCTGTTCGAACATGGATATAATGTAACGCGCCTCTGCATTCGTTGGCGACTATTGGGGCGATCGATGTACTGCGCCCCACGTCCGCTGTCAGGTTGCGCTGCTGGCCGTGCGGGCGACGTTTCCGTGATGTTCGGCGGACCCGACCTTCCGCCGCGGGCTCTGCGGAACTTGCTGGAACAACGCATCGAAGCGGTGCGTGCTGGCGGATCGATCGACTGGGCGACCTATTATTTCCGCGACGAAAGGCTTGCCGACGCGCTCGTCCGAGCCCACCGGCGCGGCGTCAACGTTCGTGTTTGCCTGGAGGGGCGCCCGCGGCACGCCGGAGCCAACGACACCGTCATTCGCCGGCTTCGCGACCCTGACTGCGGGATCGGCGGCGGGCTGAGCATAATCCAGCATGCCCTCCCGCTACACCTGCACCTGAAATTATATTGCTTTTCCGATCCCCGGCCGACCGCGCTCATCGGATCCTTCAATCCGTCCGGCAACGACCCGGACGATGCGGCGGTGGTAAATGACATCGGCGATCAGGATCGGGGGCACAATCTTCTGGTCGAATTTGCTGACCCCGACCTGGTGTCGGCACTCACCGCGCATATCGCGCGGCTGCACGGGCCACGCCGCCTTCTCGCCCCCCGGCATCCCCGTCATGCCCCCATCCGAACCTTCGATGCCGAGGTCTTCTTCACGCCTTTCGTCACGCAAAATCCGTTGCGTGACCGGCTATCCACCCTGGAGGCGGGATCGCTGCTTCGGATCGCCGCATCGCACCTGCGCGATTTCGATGTTGCTCGATGCATCGCGCGGCTGGTCGAGAAGGGCGTCGAGGTGCGCCTCCTGACGGGAGACACCAAGCGCCGTTCGCCGAGACGGGTCACGGATTATCTCGCCGCGAGCGGGGTGGAGGTGTTTCGCTTCTCGAATCCCGCCGGGCTGCCGATGCACTGCAAATTCATGCTGGCCGAGACGCCGGGCGGCCTGTGGGCCGCCGCAGGCAGCTACAACCTCACTCGAAGCTCGCGCTGGTTGAATCAGGAGCTGCTGGCATTTTCCTCGAACCTCAACCTGTGGCGCAACCTCGATCACCGTTGGTGGGACATCGTGAGGAATTGCACCCCCGAACCTCGCCCATGAGGACGGACTTGCAGGGGAAGGTGTGGAGTAACGCCATTGCGGACGACTGCCCCGCCGCACCGCCGGCGGAGTTGACCGCAAGCGACCGACGCGCCCGGCGCATCGGCGTGCTTCTGGGCGCAGAGGCTTATCAGGCGCATCATGTCGCGGACATCGCCTGGGAACTTGCCGCGCGACCCGGAGTCGAGGTTGAGATTCTGGCGGTTTTGCCCGAGTCCCTCGCGGAGATTTCGCATCTTGCGGGATCGGTTAAAGCACGCTCGGTCCCGCGGCGCCTGCTTCATACCTCGGCGGCCCTTCGTGCGGCGCAGCGGCTTCGAGTTTTCGGCAGCCTCAAGACGGCGGTGATGCGCCACCCGCAAAACCTGCACTTGCTGTCCAGCTACGATGCAATCGTTACTCCCACCGACCACGTGCGGTTCGTGCGGCAGCGGTTAAAGCCACGGCCCGAACTCATCTATGTGAGCCACGGGATCGGCGGCCGGGCGGCGTCCTATTCCTCCAAATATGAAGACTTCGACTTCGTGGTTCTCGCCAGCCGCAATGACGAACGAAGGCTGCTCGCCGACGGACGTATTGCGAAAGGCCGTTACGCGGTGGCCGGCTATCCCAAGCTCGAAACGCACCCGCGGCGGGCGAGCAAAACCCGCTGTTCGCCAACGAGCGGCCGGTGGTACTCTTCAATCCGCATTCGAAGCGGGCGTTGCGCTCGTGGGAGCGATTTGCCCGACCGCTCATCCGACATTTTGCGCGCGCCGGCGACTTCAATCTGGTGGTCGCTCCGCACGTCAAGCTGTTCGGCCGGCGACCAGGATTCCTCTGGCGCAGATGGGAACGCATGGCGGTCGCGGATCGGGTCATCGTCGATCTCGGTTCCGCTCGGTCGCACGACATGACCTACACTTCCGGCGCGGACATTTATGTGGGTGACGTGAGCAGCCAGGTTTACGAGTTCCTGGGCCGGCCGAAACCGTGCGTCTTCCTCAATGCCCATCGCCTGAAGTGGCAGGACAATGCCGACTTTCCGAACTGGGGCCTGGGGGACGTCGTCGAGACCCCTGAGGAGGCCATCGCGGCCATTCGAGCAGCGATTTCTCGTCACCCGCTGTACGAGCAGCGTCAGCGCGACCAAATCGCCGAGGTGATCGACGTCACGCCGGGAGCAGCCGCTCGCGCCACCGATGCAATCCTTTCTTTCCTGAATTGCGATGCCGCTTCCTGACCAGCCGAAGCGCAGCGACGACGGCCAGCGGGTGCTGTTCTTGCTGTCCGACCTCGGCACCGGCGGGACGGCCCGCGCGACAATGCACGTGGTCAATGGTTTGGCCCGGCTTGGAGTGCCGGTCTCGCTGGCCGTGCTGCGCAACGATGGGGTGCTCGACGCCGCTGGTCGACGCCCGCGTGCGCCTGCATGCGGTGCGCAGGGAACGATCGCGCGGCGGTGCAATGCTGCTCGCCGTTCCGGAACTCGTCGCGCTTGTACGCGCAGAGCGCCCGGCGGTGATCGTTTCGAGTGGAAACCACATGCATGTCGCGGCCGTGCTGACCCATTCGCTTGTGCGTCGCCGCGGGCGCAAGCTCGCATTGAAGATGACAAATCCGGTCGCGCGCCCGAACAAGGGGCGGTTGCCCAACGCGCTGCGGCGTTCCTGGTATCGCTGGGCGTTTCGGCGCGCCGATCGAAATCCTCTTGATCTCCGAAGCGAGTCAAAAGGAGCTGGCGGGGAGATCCGCGCAGCTCGCGCCAAAGCTTCGGCTCGTCCATAATCCATATATTACCGAGCCGATGATTTCGGCGGGCAGGCAGGCGGCCCGGTTCACGTCCGGTCGCTTGCTGGCGGTCGGGCGGCTCGTGGCCCAGAAGGATTACCCCCTCTTGTTGCAGGCGCTCGCCCGGATTTCCGATCTGCCGTGGACACTCGACATTCTGGGCGATGGTCCGCTGCTGCCCGCCCTCCAACTCCAGGCCGAAGCTCTGGGGATCGGCGAGAGAGTGAATTTTCGCGGCTATGTCACCGACCCCGTCCCTTATCTGCGGGTGGCCCATGCCCTGGTCCTGTCCTCCGCGTGGGAGGGACAGGGCGCGGTTCTGCTCGAGGCGCTCGCCTGCGGTTGTCCCGTCATCGCCACCAGGTCGACCGATGCCGTCGGGGCGGTACTCGGCGAGGGCGCCTACGGAAAGCTCACGCCCCCCAGCGACGCGCAAGCGCTCGCCGACGCCATTGCTGGCGAGCTGCGCCAGCGTTCGCGGCTGCCCGAATCCACTTCCGACTGGGTCGGCCGCTATCGACTGGACGAGGGCGTCAAGAGCCACGCCGAGGCGTTGGATTTGCGCATCGCATAGCATGAGGAACACCGAGCGCGTCTGGCGCCCTTGCCTGAAACCCTGTTCACTGGCGCTCGGCGCGGCGACCCGCTAGCCCTCCGGCCATGAGCAGCACGCCCGTCACTGTCCGCCCCGTCCAGAGCAAGAAGGACCGCAAGGCCTTCGTCGACTTCGTTTGGCAGGTCTACAAGGACGATCCGCATTGGGTCCCTCCGCTCAAGGACGAGGTCCGCGGCCTCATCACGCCGGGCAAGAACCCGTGGTTCGAGCATGCCCGCGCGCAGCTCTGGCTGGCCGAGCGCGACGGCCAGGTCGTCGGTCGAATCAGCGCTCAGGTCGACGATCTCGTCCAGGAACATATGGGCAAGGGCATCGGCAATTGGGGGATGTTCGAAGCGCTCGACGCGGAAGCTGCAGCCGCACTGATCGCCGCTGCCGAGGATGGGCTGCGCGAGCAGGGGATGACGCAGGCGCTTGGCCCGATCAGCCTGTCGATCTGGGACGAGCCGGGCCTCGAGATCGAGGGCTTCGACGAGGACCCGACCGCGATGATGGGCCACCACCGGCCTGAATATCGCGGTCTGGATCGAGGCGGCCGGCTACAAGAAGGCGAAGGACCTCCTCACCTACGAGGTCGACATCGCCCATTGGGAGGACCCGAAGATCAACCGGCTGATCGCCGCGGGCGAGCGCAACGAGCGCATCCGCATCCGAATGGTCGACAAGTCGAAGTTCGACGAGGAAGCGCGGGTCATCCTCAACCTCCTGAACGACGCCTGGTCGGACAATTGGGGCTACGTCCCGCTGACCGAATCGGAGATTGCCTACGCCGGGCAAGAAGCTGAAACCGATCATCTACAACGAGCTGGTCCGCATCGCCGAGCTCGACGGCGAGCCGGTCGCCTTCATGATCACCATTCCCGACATCAACGAGCTGACCAAGGATTTGAACGGGGAGCTGTTCCCGTTCAACTTCGTCAAATTGCTATGGCGGCTGCGCAAGCCGCGCGTGTCGCGCGCCCGAGTGCCGCTGATGGGTGTCGCCAGGAAGCTCCACCACACGCGCCTCGCGAGCATGCTCGCCTTCATGCTGATCGAATACACCCGCCGCGACTGCGTCGGGAAATTCGGTATCGGCACCGGCGAGTTCGGCTGGATCCTCGAGGACAATAAGGGGATGCTGTCGATCGCCGAGTTGCCCGGCGCGCGCATCAACCACCGCTACCGCATCTACGAGAAGTCGCTCGCTAAGCCAGCTCGACCCAGGTCGGGGCGTGGTCGCTCGCCTTCTCCTCGCCGCGCGCCCAGCGGTCGACGTCCGCGCCAGTCAGCCGGTCCGCCGCCTCCGGCGAGCACAGAAGGTGGTCCAGCCTGAACCCCAGGTCCCGCTGCCAGCAGCCCGCGGTATAGTCCCAGAAGGTATAGAGCTTCTCGTCCTTCGGATGGAACGCGCGCAGTGCGTCGGTCCAGCCCTGGTGGACGATCCGCCGCCATATCTGGCGGGCCTCGGGCTGCATGACCGCGTCCTTCGCCGTGGCGCGCGCCGAGAAGACGTCGCGATCCTCCGGCACGACGTTCCAGTCGCCGCACAGCACCGCCGGCCGCTCCTCCTCGATCAGCTCGGCGGCGTGGGCGTGGAGGCGCTCCATCCACCGGATCTTGTAGTCGAACTTCTCGGTGCCGACCGGGTTGCCGTTGGGGAGGTAGAGCGAGCCGACGATCACCCCCTTCGCTTCGGCCTCGATATAGCGGCTGTGGCTGTCGTCGGGGTCGCCCGGTAATCCGACGCGCCTCAGCTCGGGCGCATCGCCCTTGGCGAGGATGGCGACCCCGTTGAAGCCCTTCTGCCCGTGCCAGACCGCGCCGTAACCCGCCGCCTCGATGTCGGCGATCGGCAGCAATTCGTCGGCGCACTTGAGCTCCTGGAGGCAGGCGACGTCGGGCTGCTCGCGTTCCAGCCATTCGAGAAGGCGCGGCAGGCGCGCGCGGATGCCGTTGAGGTTGTAGGTGGCGATTTTCATGAGAGGCCGCTTAGCCAGAGATACAAAGCCCGTCATGCTGAACCTGTGTCAGCATCCATGGCGGAGCCGAGCAGCATGGGTGGAGGAATGGACCCTGGAACAAGCTCAGGGCGAGGAGGTCAGACGGAGAAACTGCTTCCGCACCCGCAGCCCGACTGGGCGTTCGGGTTGAGCACCTTGAACGACGCGCCGCCGAGCTCCTCGACGAAATCCACCGCGGACCCGCGGACCAGGTCGAGGCTGACGGCATCGACGACCAGCTTCACGCCATCGGTCTCGGCGATTGCGTCATCCGCTTCCGCGGTATCCGTCAGCTCGAACTTGTAGGTGAAGCCCGCGCAGCCGCCGCCGTCGACCGCGAGCCGCAGGATCGCCGGCTTCGACTGGCGCTCGGCGATCCAGGCGACTCGCTTCGCGGCATTTTCGGTAAGGCTGATCTCGCTCACGTCCGCGAGATAGGGAGCGCCGGGCCGCGCGGCAACCGATCGGCGATTAGTGCTGGGCCCCGGGGCCGCCAATTCCGACCGAGTCCATCGACGGCGAGCCGGACCTTTTCTGCATCGCGAGGACGTAGTCGGTCGACTTCATGAACGGGATCGGGTTCACCGGATGACCGTCGATCCGCACTTCATAATGCAAGTGGTTCCCGGTCGACCGTCCCGTCGAACCCATGCGGCCGATCTGCTGGCCGCGAGTGACGTGATCGCCGGCATGGACGAGCACGGCCGACATGTGGCCGTAGCGGGTCATGATTCCGCGGCCGTGGTCGAGCTCGACGAGATTGCCGTAGCCGCCGTTGTTCCAGCCGGCGCGGGTGACAACTCCGTCCGCGGTTGCGTAGATCGGTGTCCCATAGGCGCCGGCAAGGTCGATGCCCGGGTGCATCGCGGCTCCGCGATGGAACGGATCGTCACGCACGCCGAAAGCGCTGGTGAAGGTGACCGAAGCGTTGATCGGCTTGTCGGACGGAATGGCGATGACGTCGTTCTGAAGCTGGTCGAGCTTCTTCCAGCTGTTGAACAGCGCCTTGAAGGTCGGGTTGGCGATCTTTTCGAAGGGACCGCCGACACCGGCTGCGCTGCCGGCCGTGGGCGGCTTGATCCCAAGCTTCTCCAGCTCGGCGGCGGAAACCTGGTAGCGGACGTCGAGCGCGCGAGCGACGAGCGCCGCCTGCTCCAATTGCTGCTGCTCGATCCGCGCGAGCGAGCCGACGTTGGCGAGACGACCGCTGTTCGCGGCGGCCTGGATCATCGCCGGGTTTAGCTTCTGGCCGGTGAGCGCGGCTTCGATCAGCGCCTGTCGCTGTTCGAGCAGGCGCGTACGGGTGTCGGCGGCCGGAGCAATGCCCGCCTGCGAGTGGCCGATCAGGCGGCCGGTCGCATAGCCGGCGACGGCGACGAGACCGAAGAAGAGAATGACGAGGGCCGCCTGCATCGGCGCGGAAATCCGAAAGCGGCGCAGCTTGGTGCCGTCATGAACGAACAGATCGCGATCGCGGAACAATGCCGTCGTTGCGGCCAAAACCTGGGTCATTACGTCCCGCTCCAAAGCTCCCAACGTGCGCGCCGAGGCGCGCTACGCCCTTCCACCAATGTCAGGAGCTCCCCAGCCCCAAGCCGCTTCGCGTTGCCCCCGCGTGTCGGCAGAAGCGAGACTGCTTCGAGATGGTTAACGAATTCAACCTTGGAGTCGGCGAGGCGGGATGAACCGCTGAGTAACTGCGGTGAGTCGTTCCGCGCCGTGCGATTCGAGTAAAATCAACCTGTTGTGCACCGCAGCATCGCCTCGATCAATTCGCGGGCAAATCTTTCACGCAGGCGGTTGCCATCAGGCGCGTCGCCGTTACACCTGTTCGCGGGCCACGCCGTCCCAACGCGGCGCGAGCTCTCTGCGAGGAGAGTGACTTGTGACTGAAGCAACTGCCGCCACGGCCGACGTGCGCCCAATCGAATCAGGCGCGAAGCCCCACACCAAACCCAAGCGGCCTTATTTTTCGTCCGGCCCGTGCGCCAAGCCGCCCGGCTGGAGCGCGGACAAGCTCGACACGTCCGCGCTCGGACGCTCGCACCGCGGGAACGTCGGCAAGGCCAAGCTCGCGCAAGCGATCGAGCGCACGCACGCGCTGCTGAAGCTGCCCTCCGATTACCGGCTCGGGATCGTCCCGGCGTCCGACACCGGCGCGATGGAAATGGCGATCTGGTCGCTGCTCGGGCCGCGACCGGTGACGATGCTCGCATGGGAAAGCTTCGGCGCCGGCTGGGTCACCGACGTTGCCCGGCAGCTCCAGCTCGACGCCGACATCCGCACCGCCGGCTATGGCGAGATCGCGGACCTTGGCGGGATCGATCCCGCCAGCGACATCGTCTTCACCTGGAATGGGACCACCAGCGGGGTCCGCGTGCCCGACGCCGACTGGATTGCGGGCGATCGCTCCGGCCTCAGTATCTGCGATGCGACATCCGCCGCCTTCGCGCAGGACATCGACTGGGAGAAGCTCGATGTCGGCAACCTTCAGCTGGCAGAAGGCGCTCGGCGGCGAGGCCGCGCACGGCATGATCGTGCTCAGCCCCCGCGCGGTCGAGCGGCTGGAACGCGAGCCCGCGCCGCGGCCGCTGCCGAAGATTTTCCGCCTGACAAAGGGCGGCAAGCTGATCGACGGAATCTTCAGAGGCGAAACGATCAACACGCCCTCGATGCTCGCCGTCGAGGACTGGCTGTTCGCGCTCGACTGGGCCGAAGGGATCGGCGGCCTCGAAGCGCTGATCGCCCGCGCCGCCGCGAATGCCGCCGCGCTCGACCGCTGGGTGCAGTCGGCCGGCTGGATCGAACATCTCGCTGCCGACCCGGCGTTGCGCTCGAACACCTCGGTCTGCCTGCAGTTCGCGGACCGCACGGACCAGGAATCCAACCGCGCCCGCCAGAAGGCGATCGCTCAGCTGCTCGAACGCGAAGGCGCGGCCTATGACATCGCAGCCTATCGCGATGCGCCGCCGGGCCTCCGCATCTGGTGCGGTGCGACGGTCGAAACGGCCGATATCGAGGCGCTCGGACCGTGGCTCGACTGGGCGTGGGAGAGCACTGCTTCCTAGAAGCGTCATTCCCGCGAAAGCGGGAATCCCGCTTCTTTCCTTCAATACCAATCAAGGAAGCGGGACCCCGCTTCCGCGGGGGTGACGAAAGAATGACCAACTCAGCAAGAGTCCTCATCGCCGACAAGATGGACCCGCGTGCTGCGGCGATCTTCCGGGAGCGCGGAATCCAGGTCGACGAGAAGCCGGGGCTGACGCCGGACGAACTGAAGGCGATCATCGGCAATTATGACGGGGTCGCGGTGCGCAGCTCGACCAGGATCGGCGGCGCCGCGATGGACGCCGCCCTCCCCCGCCTCAAAGTCATCGGCCGAGCGGGAATCGGCGTCGACACGATCGACGTCCCAGCCGCCAGCGCTCGAGGCATCGTCGTGATGAACACGCCCTTCGGCAATTCGATCACGACCGCCGAGCATGCGATCGCCATGCTGTTCGCACTCGCCCGCGAGATTCCGCAGGCCGACCAGTCGACCCAGGCCGGCAAGTGGGAGAAGAACCGCTTCATGGGGGTCGAGCTCGCCGGCAAGACGCTGGGGCTCGTCGGCTGCGGCAATATCGGCTCCATCGTCGCCGACCGCGCACACGGGCTCAAGATGAAGGTCATCGCCTATGATCCGTTTCTCTCGCCGGAGCGAGCGGTCGAATTGGGGGTCGACAAGGTCGAGCTCGACGAGCTGCTCTCACGCGCCGACTTCATTACGCTGCACACGCCCCTCACCGACCAGACTCGCGGAATCCTCGGCCGCGAGGCGTTGGCCAGGACGAAGAAAGGCGTTCGGATCGTCAATTGCGCGCGCGGCGGGCTGATCGATGAGGCCGCGCTCAAGGATGGGCTGGAAAGCGGTCACGTCGCCGGCGCGGCGCTCGACGTCTTTTCGGTCGAACCCGCAACGGCAAGTCCGCTGTTCGGCATCCGTGGCCTCATCTGCACGCCGCATCTCGGCGCCTCGACGACCGAGGCGCAGGTCAACGTCGCGATCCAGATCGCCGAGCAGATGAGCGATTATCTGCTGCTCGGCGGCATCACCAACGCCGTCAACGTGCCTTCGCTATCGGCGGAGGAAGCGCCGCGACTCAAGCCCTATATGGGCCTGGCCGAGAAGCTCGGCCGGCTGATCGGCCAGATCGCCGGCACCGAAATCCGGTCGATCGACGTCGAGGTCGAAGGTGCGGCGGCCGAGCTCAACATCAAGCCTATCACCGGCGCCGTGCTCGCCGGGGTGATGCGCACCTGGTCGGACACGGTGAACATGGTCAACGCGCCCTATCTTGCGAGGGAGCGTGGGATCGCGGTGCGTGAGATCCGTAACGAGGCCGAGGGCGACTATCACACGTTGGTCGCGGTCACCGTCGGCACCGAGGCCGGCGACAAGCGCGTCGAGGGCAGCCTGTTCGGCAACCGCGCGCCCCGCCTCGTGAAGATCTTCGACATCGCGGTCGAGGCCGAGCTCACCGGCCAGATGATCTACATCGTCAACACCGACGCGCCGGGGTTCATCGGCGCGCTCGGTACCAGGCTCGGCGAGAACGGGCTCAACATCGCCACCTTCAACCTCGGGCGTCGCAAGGAGAAGGGCGAGGCGGTCGCGCTGGTCGCGGTCGACGACCCGATCACGGCGACGGTGGCTCGGCAGCTGCACGAACTGCAGGGCGTGCTCGAAGTCGTTCCGCTGAGCTTCTGATAACGAAAAGGGCGCCCCGACCGGGGCGCCCTTCGGCCAACCGCCTGCGTGCGAGCGGTCGGACGTCTCGAATCTACTGCGCGTTGTTGGTCATCGCATCCGCCTTGTTGTCGGCGGCGTTCTTCATCGCATCGGCCTTGTTGTCGGCGGCCGACTTCATCGCGTCCGACGCATTTTCCGCATTGGCGGTCATCTCGTCGGCGGCATTTCCGACATTTTCCTGCATCATGTCCGCGGAATTGTCGACGTTCGCCTCATAATTGTCGGCGGCCTGTTCCTGCGGGCTCTTGTTGCAAGCCGCGAGCGAGCCGAGCCCTGCCGCGATCGCCAGGATGGTGATGGTCTTCATTGGCTTTCCCCTATCGTTGTTCATGTCGTCGCGCGCATAGGCGCGGAACGGAATTGCAATACGCTCCGGGGCGCTTTTCTGTTCCGCAGCTTTAATGATCCACCAGAGCCGCGGCTGACGCCTTAGCGCTCTTCTCGCGCGTGGAAGAACCTCAGCACAATGATGTCCACGGTCACCAACTCGTAACGCAAGAGGTATCGCCCGATCCGGTATTCGCGAACCTCACGCGGTTCGAAGACAGCCAGCCGTGACCCTCGCCGGGGGAAGTCTAACAGCTTCTTTGGTGCCTTCTCGAGTTCCTGCTCGACCTCATTCGCCAGGGCAGGATCATGAACGGCGATGAAATCGACGAGCCGATCAACATCGTCTCGTGCGTTTCGGGACCATCTTATGGTCACGCAGGTGGCGCTCCGCGGGAGCGCGCCTTGCGCCGGGCCGCGAAGTGCTTTTCAATCTCATCCTGCGAGAAGGACTCACCTTCATCCACCGATTTCATCGCCTCCAACGTCAATTCGTACCGCCGCCGCTCC
The DNA here is from genome assembly GCA_963831215.1 of uncultured Alphaproteobacteria bacterium. Lineage (GTDB taxonomy): Bacteria > Pseudomonadota > Alphaproteobacteria > Sphingomonadales > Sphingomonadaceae > Sphingomicrobium. The sequence continues at coordinate 460,286 of CAWHPM010000012.1, forward strand.
TCGGTCAACCACTCGGCCACCGCATGGCGCACGATCCAACTCTTGGACCTATCCATCCGACGAGCCACCTCATCCATTTCTGAGACGAGTTCGTCTGGGAGCTTTGCAGTGACCACGCGGCCGTCTTCACTCATCGCCCATTCCTCGTAAAAATTGAACTTCAATAATATCCAATATGGTCCAATAACGGCTCAGTATCAATTATTGCCCCGTATTAGCTTGCTAGTCGGATTGTTCCGAAGCGTACTCGATCAAGAACAGAACGAGAACCTACAATAATGTCCAATACGGACGCAGGAATCCCTTCGGAACGCAGGTCAGGTCACAGGCCTAGACGCTCGCCCGCCTTCCCCTTAGGGGCGCGCGGGCTGCACTGCAGGATGCTGACAAGTGGGAAATGTGACGGTCATCGGCGCTCAATGGGGCGACGAGGGCAAGGGCAAGATCGTCGACTGGCTGGCGAGCCGCGCCGACATGGTCGTCCGCTTCCAGGGCGGGCACAACGCCGGCCACACCCTGGTCGTCGAGGGGAAGACCTACAAGCTCTCGCTGCTTCCGAGCGGGATCGTCACCGGGACCCCGTCGGTCATCGGCAACGGCGTGGTCCTCGACCCGTGGGCGCTCCGAACCGAGGTCGAGCGAATCCGCGAGCAGGGCGTCGAAGTCACGCCCGACCTGCTGATGATCGCCGACAATTGCCCATTGATCCTCCCCATCCACCGCGACCTCGACGCGCTTCGGGAGGACGCGTCGGGCGCCGGCAAGATCGGCACGACGCGCCGCGGGATCGGGCCCGCCTATGAGGACAAGGTCGGGCGCCGCGCGATCCGCCTGTGCGACCTCGAGCGGCTTTCCGATCTCGATCCCCTGCTCGATCGCCTGTGTGCGCACCACGACGCGCTGCGCGCCGGCTTCGGCGAGCCGCCGGTCGATCGCCAGCGCCTCAAGAACGACCTTGGCGAAATCGCCGACTTCGTCCTGCCCTATTCCCGGCCCGTGTGGCGCGAGCTCGACCAGGCCCGGCGAAACGGCAAGCGAATCCTGTTCGAAGGCGCGCAGGGGGTGCTGCTCGACGTCGACCACGGCACCTATCCGTTCGTCACCTCGTCCAACACGGTATCGGGCACGGTCGCTGCCGGAAGCGGCACCGGTCCGTCCGCGGCCGGCTTCGTGCTCGGCATCACCAAGGCCTATACGACGCGGGTCGGGTCGGGCCCCTTCCCGACGGAGCAGGACAATGAGATCGGCCAGGAGCTCGGGACACGGGGCCGCGAGTTCGGCACCGTCACCGGCCGCAAGCGCCGCTGCGGATGGTTCGACGCCGTGCTGGTCCGTCAAGCCGTCGCCGTCGGCGGAGTCACCGGAATCGCGCTGACCAAACTCGACGTGCTCGACACGCTCGAAACGGTGAAGGTCTGCACCAGCTACACGCTCGATGGGCGAAAGCTCGACTATCTTCCGCCCCACGCGGCCGACCAGATGCGCGTCGAGCCGGTCTACGAAGAGATCAAGGGCTGGAAAGCATCGACGGAGGGCGCGCGCAGCTGGGCCGATCTCCCGGCTCGAGCGATCAAATATGTCCGCCGCATCGAGGAGCTGATCCGCTGCCCGGTCGCGCTGGTCAGCACCTCGCCCGAACGCGACGACACGATCCTCGTGAGGGACCCGTTCGCGGGCTAGCTCCCCGGCGAAGGCCGGGGCCCAGGAGCGCGAAGCGCTTTCTTTGAATGTTGCGCCAGAAGACGCTGCATTGCAGCTTGGACCCCGGCCTGCGCCGGGGAACTAGTGGCGGACCTCGAACCCGTCGAACTCGCATGGTTGGACGTCCCAGATCCTGACATTCTCCACGTCGGCGGAGCGCGGGCCTTCGCGGAGGCATTCGATCATCTGCTCCACGGCCGCAGGATCGCCTTCGACATGCGCTTCGACGTGTCCATCAGGGCAGTTGCGGACCCACCCTTCACGCCGAGCCGGTCGGCCTGATCGCGAGCCCAGGCCCGAAAGAACACGCCCTGAACCCTGCCTTTGATGCTGAGGTGGCGGGCGATCTCGGCCATCAGACCGTGCTGATGTCCGGCGCGTCCTCGGCCTTCATGCCGACGACATTGTAGCCGGCGTCGACGTGATGGATCTCGCCCGTCACGCCGGACGCGAGGTCGCTCAACAGATACAGGCCTGCGCCGCCGACGTCCTCGATCGTCACGTTGCGGCGAAGCGGCGAATTATATTCGTTCCACTTCATGATGTAGCGAAAGTCGCCGATTCCGCTTGCCGCCAGGGTCTTGATCGGTCCGGCCGAAATCCCGTTCACCCGGATTCCCTCGGGACCAAGGTCCGCCGCCATATATTTGACGCTGCTCTCGAGCGCGGCCTTGGCGACCCCCATGACATTGTAATGCGGGATCACCTTCTCGGCGCCGTAATAGGTCAGCGTCAACATCGCGCCGCCCCGCGTCATCAGCTTTCGCGCGCGCTGGGCGACCGCGACGAAGCTGTAGACGGAGATGTTCATCGTCATCAGGAAATTGTCCATCGAGGTGTCGACGAACTTTCCGCGCAGCTCGTTCTTGTCGGAATAGCCGATGGCGTGGACGACGAAGTCGATGGCTCCCCACTTCTTCCCGATCTCGTCGAAGGTCGCGTCGAGCGCATCCATGCTGCTGACGTCGCAATCGACCAGCATGTCCGAGCCGAGCTCGGCGGCGAGCGGCCGAACGCGTTTCTCGAGGGCTTCTCCCTGGTAGGAGAAAGCCAGTTCGGCGCCCTGGTCGCTCAGCGCCCGCGCAATCCCCCAGGCGAGCGAACGGTCGTTGGCAAGCCCCATGATCAAGCCGCGCTTGCCCTGCATCAACTGGCTCAAAGTTGCGGCCCTTCCCGTTGCAATACCGGTTCCACGTCCTCGCCGGGCTGCGGCTCCTCGACCTCGAGCTCGTCGGTGTAGGGCCCGGTGTAGATTTCGCCCTTTAGCGCCTTGGCGCCGCCTTCCGCCAGCGCCGCGTTCAACTCCGCGCCGATGACCACGCCGAGACCCACGACGAAGAAGAAGATGAGCGCGATCATGACCCCGGCGAGGCTTCCGTAGGTGCGCGTATAACCGCCAAACAGGCTCAGCACTGGGGCGATCAGCTCGACCGTTCCCAGCCACCACGCGGTAATGAACAGGGCCCCCGGCCATTTCCGGCAGTGGCGCCCGCGGTAGCGCGCCGGCGTCAACGCGTAGAACAGGAGGTAAAAGGTGAAAAAGAGCGTGGCGGCCGGGACCAGGCGATAGAGTCCAAGGTCGTGCGCCACGTCCTGTGCCAGCGGAAACCACTCGATGATGAAATGATGGGCGAGCGTCAGCGCGGCGCTGACCGCGAAAGCGATCATCAGCAGCAGCACCGCGCCGAGGATCAGCAGGATCGAGCCGAGCCGATATTCCCAGAACGGCGCGCAATATTTGACGCCATAGGCGCGGCGCAGGATGTCGCGGATCGTCTCGACGAAGCTCGTCGCAGTCCACAGGCCGACGACCGCGCCGAGCCACAGCAACGTCCCGGTGCGAACGGTGAGCACTTCCTCGACCGGCTCGCGAAGCGTCGCCGCGACGTCCGGCGGGAGTCGGCGAAGGACGTTGGTGACGGTCAGCATCGCGTCCTGACTCTGCCCGAACAGGTGCGCGACGGCGGCAGCGACGATGAAGAAAGGGAACAGCGCGACGATCGACAGGTAGGCGAGATTGCCGGCGTGGATGAACCCGTCGTTGTAAACGCCGATCGCGACGCGTTTCACCACCTCCCACGCGGTCAGGCGCGGCTTCAGCTTCTCCTCGACCTCCGTTCCGAACGCCGCGCGCATCGTTGCGAGGCGCTTGCGCCGTTCCTCGGGGGAAAGCGGTGAATGGTCCCTCATCGGCGCTCGAGGCTAGACGCCAAGGCTCGCGCGGGGATTGCCGCCGCTGCTCCAGCTTTCGGCGAATTGCTGGAGCGCGGCGTCGTTCGCGGGCAGTTCGATTCCGACGGTCACGAGCTGGTCGCCGCGTTTTCCATCCCGGGCGGTGAAGCCGCGGCCCTTCAATCGAAGCACCTTTCCCGAGCTGGTGCCCTTGGGAATGGTGAGCATCACCGGGCCTTCGGGAGTCGGCACCTTCACCTTCGCCCCGAGCACGGCTTCCTTCAGGGTCACCGGCAGGTCGAGGCGGATGTCGGCGCCGTCGCGCCGGAAGAAGCGGTGCGGGCCGATCTCGATCGTCACGATGGCATCGCCGCGTCCGGCGGGCCCCTCCTGGCCCTTGCCGGCGAGGCGGATCTTGGTCCCGTCCTCGAGCCCTGGCGGAAGCTTGAGGTCGATCGTCTTGCCGTCGGCGAGCGTGATTCGCTGGGCTTTGAGCGCGACCGCGGCATCGAACGGCACCTTGAGGCGGTAGGCGACGTCGGCGCCTTTCTGTGCGGCCGCGCGGTGTCGGAAGCCGCCGAACGGACCGCCGCCGCCTCTCTGTCTCGGCGCTCCGCCGGCGCCGAACAGGCCCTCGAACAGGTCGCTGAGGTCGGCGGCGTCGGCGCCGCCGAAATTGAAGTTCTCAAACCCCTCCGGGCCCGCGCCCGGCCGTGGTCCGGGGCCGCCCGCATGGCCGCCGAAACCGCCGCTTCCGAACGGCATCTTCGGATTGCCTTCCTCGTCGATCTCGCCCCGATCATAGCGCGCGCGCTTGTCCTTGTCGGACAGCAGATCGTAGGCCGAGGTCACCTGCGCGAAGCGCTCGGCGGCCTTGGGATTGTCCTTGTTGCGGTCGGGATGAAGCTGCTTGGCGAGGCTGCGATACGCCTTCTTGATCTCCGCCTCGCTCGCGCCGCGCTTCAGCCCCAGGCGTTGGTAGAGATCGAGTGCCATTGTCTTCCCATGCCGTAACAGTTCCCGACTGACCAGATGGGTTCCGAACCGACCGCTGTTCAAGCGTGGTTGGCTCTGCCATGAATTGCCCAGGGGGAACGAGATGGAAGCGGATGGGGCTGCGGCCGACCGCCGGCCGCTGAAGTCGCGGGGCACCGCCTGGGCGGCGGTCGCCGCGCGGGCGGCACTGGCGACCGGTATCAGCGCCGACGGTGTGTCGATCGTGGGCGTCGTGATTTCCATTGTCGGCGCCGCCGCGCTTGGTCACCGGCTTGGCGGCGCCATGGCATTTCCTGATCGGCGCCGCGGCAGTGCAGCTACGCCTGCTGTGCAACATGCTCGACGGTATGGTCGCGGTCGAGGGCGGCAGGAAATCGCTTTACGGGCCGATCTACAACGAGCTTCCCGACCGGCTTGAAGACAGCCTTCTCCTGATCGCCGCCGGCTATGCGGCCGACCCGAGCCTTGGCCTCGTTCTCGGCCTCACCGCAGCGCTGCTCGCCGCCTTCTGCGCTTATGTCCGGCTCCTTGGCGGAACGCTTGGCCAGCCGCAGGACTTTATCGGCCCGCAGGCCAAGCCGCATCGGATGTTCGTCCTGACGCTGGGGCTTGTTGCAGCGTTCGTCGCGGCAATCGTCGGCGGCGATGCGGGACCATGGCTGATGGTCGCGCTCGGCGTGATCTGCCTCGGGACTCTGCTCACCATCGTCCGGCGCAACCTCCGGATTGCGAAGCGGCTGCGCGAGGCACAATGATCGCGGCGATCATCATCGGCCTGACGCGTTTCCTCGTCGGGGGCACCGGGCTGTGGCTTGGCTGCGGTCCGAGCGCCCGCCAGCGCATCTATTTCGCCAACCATTCGAGCCATCTCGACACGATCATCCTGTGGGCCGCGCTGCCTCCGGATGTTCGCCGCCGGACGCGGCCGGTGGCCGCAGCAGATTACTGGGGCAAAGGGCCGAGTGCAGCGCTACATTTCGCTGAAAGTGCTGAATGCGGTGCTCGTCGACCGCCATGCGCGCGGATCGAACCCGCTCGAGCCGCTCGAGCAAGCGCTGCGCGCCGGCGACAGCCTCATCTTCTTCCCCGAAGGCACGCGCGGCCTCGAGCGGCTACCCGACAAGTTCAAGGGCGGCCTTTACCACCTTGCCCGTGAGTTCCCGGAGGTGGAGCTTGTCCCCGTCTACCTCGACAACCTGCGTCGGGCGCTTCCCAAGGGCAGCCTGTTCCCCGTCCCGATCAGTTGCGTCGCGCGCTTCGGCTGCCCGATCGCGCTCGCCGGTGGCGAAGCCAAGCCGCAATTCCTCGAACGTGCCCGCGCGGCGGTGGAGACGCTCGCATGATCCAGCTTCCGACGGTCGAGCCGATGATGCTGTGGCTCTACGGCGGGGTGCTCGGGCTCCTCCTCACCGCCTCGCTCATCGGCTTCCTGCTCGCGCGGCGAGTGACCGGCGAGAGTGGTCGCGACACCGTCCGCAATCTCAACGCGCGGATCAAGGCGTGGTGGGTGATGGTGCTGGTGTTCGCGCTCGCCTTCGTCGTCGGCAAGCCGGTGACTTTGGTGCTGTTCGCGCTCATCTCCTTCTACTGCCTGCGCGAATTCCTCTCCCTCACGCCGACCCACCCGCGCGATCACGCTGCGATCGCCGCCGCTTTCTACCTCTTCCTGCCGCTGCAGTACTGGCTGCTGTGGATCGATTGGCAGGCGATGCTGACGATTTTGATCCCGGTCTACGCCTTCCTGTTGCTTCCGGTCTTGTCGGTCGCGTGGGGCGTGACCGACGGCTTCCTCGAGCGCACCGCGAAGATCCAGTGGGGGCTGATGCTCGCCGTGTTCTGCGTCAGCCACGCGCCCGCGCTGCTCATGCTCGACCTCGGCCCGCACAAGCCGATCTATCTGCTTTTTTTCCTCATCACCGTCGTCCAGCTATCCGACGTGCTCCAGTACACCGTCGGCAAGCTGTTCGGCCGGACGAGGATCGCGCCGCACGTCAGCCCGTCGAAAACTCTCGAAGGGTTCGTCGGCGGAGGCCTGCTCGCCGTACTTGTCGGCACAGGCCTGTGGTGGATCACGCCCTTCTCGCCGCTCCAGGCCGCCGGAATGGCGGCGGCGATCGTGTTTGCGGGCTTCCTCGGCGGCCTCGTGCTGTCGGCGGTCAAGCGCTCGCTCGGTGCGAAGGATTGGGGCGTGATGATCGAGGGCCATGGCGGCGCGCTCGACCGGATGGATTCGGTGACCTTCGCCGCGCCGGTCTTCTATCACCTCGTGAATTACTTCTTCGCGGAGCGATGAGCATCGCCGCGCTGCTGCTGTTCGTCCGCGCGCTCGGCCTGACGCTGCCGTTGTGGATCGTCGCGGGCTGGTCGGCGGCGGAAAGCGCCCTCTTCTTCATCGTCGCCGACGTGCCGATCAGCTGGATCGCCGTCAGGAGCGGGACGAAGGCGGCGCTGCTCGCGGCCGTCATCGCCGCCCTTGCATCGATCGCCGGAGCGGCGATCGTCTTCCTCTGGGCCGGGCGCGACCCCGTCGGCGCGGCAGCGACGATGGCCCATCTGCCGGCGATCGATGAAGCCCTCGTCGCTCGGGCCGCCGAAGCCTATCGCCACGGGCCGCTTGCGATGCTTGCCGGGTCATTCAGCGGGACGCCGTTCAAGCTCTATGCGCTCGAGGCCGCGAAGGAACGGGACTATTCGCTGCTTCTGCTCGCGCCGCTGATCCGTCTTCCCCGCTTCCTGCTCGTGGCCCTGTTCGTCGGCGGCGTTTCGCACTTGCTCCGCCGCTCGCTCGATGTCCGCGGGCGCCTCGCGCTGCTCGGCGGAGCGTGGGTCGTCTTCTACGCCTTCTATTTCGCCGCGATGCCGGGCTGAACCTCGACTTCGCCGCCGGGGCGTGGCTAGAGGCGAAGCGATGGTCGACCCCTTCGCCTTGTTCGACGAATGGTTCGCGGAGGCGCGCGCAAAAGAGCTCAACGATCCGAACGCGATGGCGCTCGCCACCGTCGGCGCCGACGGCCGGCCGCACGTCCGGATCGTGCTTCTCAAAGGCCATGGCCGCGCAGGTTTTGTCTTCTACACCAACGAGCAGAGCGCCAAGGGCGAGCAGCTCGCCGAGAACCCCCGCGCCGCATTGCTCTTCCATTGGAAGACGCTCCGCCGGCAGGTGGGGATCGAAGGGCCGGTCGATCGCGTCGCCCGGGCGGAGGCCGATTCCTATTTCGCCAGCCGGTCACGCGATTCCCAAATCGGCGCCTGGGCGTCGGACCAGTCGCGGCCGCTCGACCGCCGCGCAACCTTCGAAAGCCGGTTCGAGGAAATGAAGCGACGCTTCGAAGGTAAGGACGTCCCGCGCCCCCCGCACTGGGGCGGCTATCGTGTCGCGCCCGAGCGCATCGAATTTTGGAGCGACCGCCCGCACCGCCTACACGAACGCCACATCTTCATACGTCTGGGCGGGGCCTGGACCGAGGGATTGCTCTACCCATGAGCGCAATCACTCCCGCCGAGCGCTCGAAGCTGACCGCGCGCGCGGCGATTGCGAGCATTGCGATGGCGGTGACGCTGATCGGCCTCAAGAGCTGGGCGGCCTACGAAACCGATTCCACCGCGATGCTCGGGTCGCTCGCCGACAGCGGACTCGATCTCGTCGCCAGCCTCGTCGTCCTGCTCGGCGTGCGAATCGCGGCCCAGCCCGCGGACTATGATCATCGCTTCGGGCACGGGAAGGCCGAGGCCCTCGCCTCGCTGGTGCAGGTGATCCTCATCACCGTGTCGGCGATCTTCATCGGCGTTCGAGCGGTGCAGCGACTGCTCAGCGGCGCCCGGACCGGCAATGCCGAGCTCGGCATCGGCGTGTCACTGGCGGCGATGGTGCTCACCGCGGCGCTGATCGCCTATCAGCGCCATGTCGTGCGGCGCACCGGATCGCTCGCGATCGGGGCCGACCGCCTTCACTATTCCTCCGACCTGCTGCTGAACGGGTCGGTCATCGTCGCGCTCGGTCTCGACCAGTTCGCGGGCCTCGAGGGGTCGGATGCGGTGTTCGGTCTGCTGATTGCGCTTTGGCTCCTGTGGAGCGCGTGGAGCGCGTCGAGCCATGCGTTCGACCAGCTGATGGACCGCGAATGGCCCGACGGACTGCGCGAGCGCTTCCTTGCCGCGGCCAGGGAATATCCCGAGCTCGCCGGGCTTCACGATTTGCGCACGCGAAGCAGCGGCACGCATCATTTCGCCCAGTTCCACGTCTGGGTTCCCGCCGACTGGACCGTGCAGGAAGCGCACGACCGGCTCGATGCCGTCGAAGAGGCGCTTCAGGAGCGCTTCCCGGGGACCGAGATCCTGATCCACGTCGACCCCGAAGGCCAGACCGACCGCGAGACCCTGCTCTCGCGAGAAATCACGGAGCGCGCGACTTGACCAACATTCCCTTCTTCCAGGTCGACGCCTTCGCCGACCGACCACTGGCCGGAAACCCCGCCGCCGTCATGCCGCTCGATCGCTGGCTCGACGATGCTCTGCTCCAGGCCATCGCCACCGAGAACAACCTCAGCGAGACCGCCTTCACCGTCCCGAGCGAGCGCGACGACGCGGACTACGACCTCCGCTGGTTCACCCCGGCGAGCGAGGTGGAGCTGTGCGGACATGCGACCCTCGCTGCAGGCCACGTCCTGATCCACACCAACTCCGTGCGCTTTGCCACCCTTCACGCCGGCGTGCTCATCGTGGCCCGCCGCGACGATTTCCTGGAGCTCGATCTGCCCGCCGCGGAGCTCAAGGAAGTCCGCGAGCCCGAGCTCACGCGAGCGTTGGGCCTTCCGGATTCGCCCGCGTGGCTCGCGGAAGGATGCAATGACGCCGTCATCATCGAGGTCCCAGACGAGGCTGCGGTCCGGGCGCTGAAGCCCGACTTCGCCGCGCTTTCCAAAATCCGCCGAATGGCCGTGGTGACCGCGCGCGGTCAGGACCACGACGTCGCCAGCCGCGTCTTCGTCCCCTATCTCGGGATCGACGAGGACCCGGTCACGGGGTCCGCGCACGCCGCGCTCACGCCTTATTGGGCCGAGCGTCTTGGCCGCGCCGAGTTCACCGCGCTCCAGGCGAGCGCGCGAACCGGCGTCCTCCATTGCAGGCTGGACGGGGATCGAGCGATCCTTGGCGGCCAGTGCCACACCGTCATCGTCGGGCAGTTCCAGCTATGATGATCGCCGCGCTGCTGCTCGCTGCCGAAGCCGTGCCCCAAAAGCTGCTCGCCGCCGCGGACGAGGCGAACGGCGCCTACGTCCAGTGTTTGTTCGCAACTTCTCGAGCGGCGCACAGCGCCCGCCTCACCGTCGACGAATTCGAGCGCAAGCTCGCTGCGTCCTGTCTCGCCCAAGAAGAAGTGCTGGTGCGCACCGGCACTGCCGTGCTTGGCCGCCGGGGCGAAACGGACGCCCAATCGACCGTCAGACGCGAGGCGCGGGACGCCCGGCGCTCAGTGGTGGATACATACCGCCAAACGCTGACGTTCAGGCCCTAGCCGAGCTTCTCTTCCAGCGCGTCGAGAAGCGGGAGCTGGCTCGGCAGGATCATCGCGCGCGCTTCGGCGAGCCTCATCCAACGCGCCTCGACGACTTCGGGGAAACGCTCGCGGCGGCCGCTCTTGGGCGGCCATTCCACCTCGAACTCGTTCGACTTGACCGCAGCGGCGTCGAGATCGCCCTCGAGCGCGAACGCCTCGACGATCTTGCCGCCCGCCTGGCGGATCCTTTTCAACGGGAACGGCTGCGCGCCAAGTCTCGTCCCCGTCTCCTCCTCGAACTCGCGGAGCGCGGCTTCCGCCGGGCTTTCTCCCTGCTCGACCGCGCCTTTGGGAATCATCCACGCGCCGATGTCCCTGTTGCGCCAGAACGGGCCGCCCGGCTTGATCAGCAGCACCTCGGTTCGATCTCCGCGCATGCGGAATAACAGGACACCCGCGCTAAGCGGCGGCGGCATCCGGAACGCCTACGCCGGCCGAGGCCGTTTCCGCGATCCACCCGCCCCCGAGCAGTCGCGCACCGTCGTAAAGCACGGCAGCCTGTCCCGGCGCGACGCCATATTCTGGGCGCTCGAAGCGGATCCGGTCGCCGTCGCGGACGGCGGGCACCGCGGGTGCGAGCGAGCGAACCTTCACGTCGACATCGCGCTGCTCCTCGCCGAGCCAGTTCCAGTCGGCGACGCGCAACGCCTCGACGGCGAGCGCTCGCCGCGGGCCGACGACGATCCGCGCATGCTCAGGCTCGATGCGGATCACGTAAAGCGGCTCCGTCTGTCCGCCGATCTCGATTTCGCGGCGCTGGCCGACCGTGAAATGGACCACGCCCCGATGGCATCCGAGAACCTTGCCGTCGAGATCGACGATCTCTCCCGGAGCCTCCGTTTCCGGCCGAAGCCGCTTCACCAGGCCCGCATAATCGCCGTCGGGCACGAAGCAGATGTCCTGGCTGTCGGGCTTGGCCGCAACCTCGAGGCCCAGTTCGGCCGCCATCCGCCGCACCTCGTCCTTGGGCAGGTGGCCGAGCGGAAAGCGCAGGAAATCCAGCTGGTCGCGCGTGGTGCCGTAGAGGAAATAGCTCTGGTCGCGGCGGGGGTCCGCCCCCTTGTAATCTCGACTCGACCTTGGGTAACCACTCGCCGGACATAATGGCCAGTCGCAAGACAATCCGCTCCCAGCTCGCGCGCGAAGGCGACGAGGTCGACGAACTTCACCCCCTGGTTGCAGCTCGCGCAGGGCACGGGCGTTCGGCCATGGGCATATTCGTCGACGAAGCGGTCGATGACGCCCGAGCGGAACCGGGTTTCGTAGTCGAGGACGTAGTGCGCGATTCCGAGGCGGTCGGCGACCATCTTGGCGTCGTAAATGTCCTGGCCCGCGCAGCATGCGCCCGAGCGTCGCACCGCTTCGCCATGATCATAGAGCTGGAGCGTCACGCCGATCACCTCGGCGCCGGTGCGCGCCGCGAGCGCAGCCGTCACCGAGCTGTCGACGCCGCCCGACATGGCGACGACGATCCTGGCATCGCCCGATGGGCGGCCGAGCTGAAAATCGATCCGCATTAGAGGTCTGATCCTGGCGCTCTTTACCCGAATTTCACTCCTCGGGACTAGACCGGCCAAAGGATTAACGAACGAGGGGATGCAGGTTGGCGCGTCACGAGACGGACTTTCGTACCCGTACGGAAGCCCCGCTCAGCCTTGACGAGCTCCTCGCGCTCCTCGGTTCGGGCGCGAATCCCGACGACCGCTCGAGGGAGGATGCGATCGCTTGTTACCTCTCGGGCGGCGAAGGCTGGCGTGATGCGGTGAAAAAGCTCGGCGGCACCTTCGCTGAGGAGGTCGCAAAGTTAAGGGAACAGAAGGCGGACTAACCAACGCATTAACCAGCGCGTTTCAGAATATTTTCAATGGCGGCCCCTTAAGCCGCAAGCATTGGCAATGATTAAGCAGGTGTAACGAAGTATGCTCGAGAACCAGAAGTTTCGTCCGGCCCAGGTCATCGGACCGCTCGGCGAGCCGCTGACGCTCGATTCGTTGCCGCCCGTCGGGACGACGCGCTGGGTCGTGCGCCGCAAGGCCGAGGTCGTCGCCGCGGTTGCCGGCGGTCTTCTCAGCGTCGATGAAGCCTGCAAGCGCTATACGTTGAGCCTCGAGGAGTTCACCAGCTGGCAGCGCGCGGTCGACCGCAGCGGAATGCCCGGCCTCCGGGTCACGCGGATCAAACAATACCGCGACCAGTACGAGAAACAGCAGCGCTACTAAGCGCCGACGCATCGTTACACCTGAGAATTCATCCCGGACTTCCCGGGATTTTGAGCCGAATCGCTGGACAATCCCTTCCGATGCCGGAACAACCGGCCCGCATCACGCGTCTGTGGTGCCGTAACGGTCGCCGCGCCCCGCGGCAGCCGGAAAACAGGAGGGAACGCTCATGGGTTGGATCATCTGGCTGATCGTCGGTGGTATTTGCGGCTGGCTCGCAAGCCTCATCATGCGCACGGACGCTCAGCAGGGCATCATCCTCAACATCGTCGTCGGAATCGTCGGCGCGGTCATCGCCGGCCTGCTATTTGGCGGCGGCGCATCCTTGAACAATGGAATCACGATCGAGACGTTTCTCTATTCGTTGATCGGAGCGGTGATCCTGCTCGCGATCGTCAACCTCATCCGCCGCGGGACAGTCCGCTAGCGCGTATTTGAAACTATCGTGAAAGAAAGGCCGCGCGGCATGGCTCGCGCGGCCTTTTTTTCATCGCAGCTCGAAGGTCATCGCCAGGCTCACCTGCAGCTTCTGCTCGCCTGGCTCGATTTTGGTCGAGGCCGCTTCCATCCGCGCCATCATCGGCATCGGCGGAGCGGGAGGCGGAACCGCATAGCCACCGTTCTCCGCGACCGACACCACCCGAACGACCCGCATGCCAGCCCGCGCGCATAAAGGTCCGCGCGCGCGCGGCCGATTGCGATCGCGTTGGCGCGCGCTTCATCGAGCGCCGCTTCGGGCTTGTCGATGGTGAGGCTGGGCCCGTTGATCTGGTTCGCGCCCTGGCTCACCAGCGCATCGAGAATCTTGCCCGAATTGCGGATGTCCCGGAACTTGATGGTGAGCTGGTTCGACGCCGTATAGCCGGTCAGCTGCGGCGCCTGGTTCTCGGGATAACGATATTCGGGATTGAGGCTGACGTTGCTCGTCTGGATGTCGCGATCGGCAACTCCGGCGCGCTTGAGGGCGCCCAGGACCTGGTTCATCCGGTTGGCCGCGTCCTGGAGGGCCCCGGTCGCGGTGGCCGAGCGCGCGATCACGCCGGCCGTGATGATGGCGACGTCGGGTACCCGCGTGACCTCTCCAGTCGCGGTGACGTCGAGCCTCGTCCCGGCGATGGTCTGCGTGATCGAGGCTTGCTGCGCCACGGCGGAAGTCGGCGCAGCCGCGGCGCCTAGAAGCAGCGTCGCAAACAACAGGGATCGCATGGGAGATCTCCGAAAGATGTTCATCACAGATGCGCAACGTTCGGCGATGCGCAATGGCTGATTCCTGAACGGCGCTGGAGCTTACAGCCGGCGGCGCCCGGCGAAGAGCCGATAAATGGCCAGGAGGATGAAAGCGCCGACGATCGCGGCGACGAAGCCCGCGCCTTCCCCGGTTCCGTACCAGCCGATAGCGTGCCCGAGCCAGCCGGCAACCAGGGCTCCCACGACCCCCAGGATGATGGTGATGATGCAGCCGCCGGGGTCCTTTCCCGGCATCAGCAGCTTGGCGATGGCCCCGGCGATGCCGCCGATCACGATCCAGCCAATGATTCCGTAATGTTCCATCCCGAGTTCCCCTTGCTTTACCGTGTCGTTCAACCGACCTTCATGAAGGGCGAAGCAACGCGCGCTCGCCAAACAAGTGCCACTCTTTGTCGAAAAGCGGTGGCGGCGGAGGGATGCGCGCGCTGTGTTGCGCGGGGTGACTTATTGAGATAATACAGCGGCCATACCAGCGACGGTTGGCGCACATGTGGCACATTGGGCAGGAAAGCATGAACCGGGAAACTTCGATCCATTCCTCCGACACGCTCGTGGTCGTCGACCGCTCGAGCCGGCGCCGGCGCATGGTCATCATCGGCGCGATCGCCGCGCTTGCGCTGCTCGTGGTCGGCCTCTTCGTGCTCACCAGGGGCGGCGGCGATAAGGCGCAGCCGGCCGCCACTGCCGCGGGGGCGGGTCAGATGCCGACCGTCACCGTCGTGGTCCCGGGCCGCAGCCAGGTCGGTCGTGTGGTCACCGCCAGCGGTCCGCTCGGCGCACGTCGCGACCAGCCGGTCGGGATTGCCGGCCAGGGCGGGCGCGTCGTCCGGGTGCTCGTCGACGCCGGAAGCTGGGTCCGCGCCGGCCAGGTGCTCGCCGTCATCGACCGCTCGGTCCAGGCCCAGCAGGCAGCCCAGCTCGCGGCGCAGGTCGAAGCCGCCAGGGCCGATGCGGCGCTCGCGCAGAACAATTACGAGCGCGCCCTTGCCCTCCAGGGCCGCGGCTTCGTGTCCAAGGCGGAAATCGATTCCAAGAAGGCGGCGCGCGACGCGGCCTATGCACAGGTTCGGGTCGCGCAAGCCCAGCTCGGCGCGACGCGCGCCCAGATCGGCCAGCTCAACGTCGTCGCTCCGACCGCCGGGCTGGTGCTCGAGCGCAACGTCGAGCTCGGCCAGATCGTCAGCCCCGGATCGGGCGCGCTGTTCCGGCTCGCCGAGGGCGGAAAGATGGAGATGCGCGCGCAGCTCGCGCAGCAGGATCTCGCCAACGTCCATGTCGGCATGCCGGCGCAAGTCACTCCCATCGGTTCCGATCACGGCATCGCCGGCAGCGTCTGGCAGGTCGCGCCGGTGATCGACCCGCAGTCGCGCCTCGGCGAGGTCCGCATCGCGATCCCCTACGACCGGTCGATCCGGCCAGGCGGCTACGCGGAAGCGAAGATCACCGCCGGCTCGACGACCGCGCCCCTGCTTCCGCAGAGCGCGGTGCTGAGCGACGACAAAGGCAATTACGTCTACGTCATCAACGGCAACAACGAGGTCGAGCGGCGCGCCATCCAGATCGGCGCTGTCAGCGACGCCGGCGTGACCATCGCCGCGGGGCTTTCGGGCAACGAGGCGGTCGTCCTTTCGGCCGGCCCCTTCCTCAACCCCGGCCAGAAAGTGCATCCGAGGCGCGTCGCCGCGCAGTGACCGCGGCACGAACCCGAGTTAGTTGAGTCCCTATGAATTTCCGTAACATTTCGTCGTGGTGCATCCGCAACCCTGTCGCGCCGATTGTGCTGTTCGTCGGGCTGATGCTCGCCGGACTCGTCTCGTTCGCCAGCATGCAGGTGAACCGCAACCCGGACATCGACTTCCCGGCCGCCCAGGTGACGGTCGTTCAGCCCGGCGCCGCGCCCGACGAAATGGAGACGCAGGTCACGCAGCGCATCGAGTTCGGCGATTCGCGGCGTCAATGGCGTCGATGAGATCGACAGCAGCGTCAGCGAAGGCGCCAGCTCGACCTTCGTCCAGTTCAAGATCGGAACGCCGACAGACCGCGCCGTCAACGACGTCCGCAATGCGATCGCGCAGATCCGAAGCAACCTGCCCGAGGGAATCCTCGAACCGGAGGTGACGCGCGTCGACATCGCCGGCGGGCCGATCATGGCGGTCGGGGTCCAGACGACCGACATGAGCCTCGAGGAACTCAGCTGGTACATCGACAACACGGTGTCGAAACGGCTGCTCGGGATCGAGGGCATTGCCGCCGTGTCGCGCGGCGGCGGAGTCGACCGGACCATCCGGGTGATGCTCAATCCGGCAGCGCTACAGGCGCAGGGAATCACTGCAGCGCAGGTCAACCAGCAGCTTCGGCAGAGCAACATCAATGCGACCGGCGGGCGCGCCGAGATCGCCGGATCGGAGCAGTCGGTTCGGGTGCTGGGCAACGCGGCCGACGCTTACCAGCTCGGCCAAACGGAGATTTCGCTTCCTGGCGGGCGTTTCGTCCGCCTCTCCGATCTCGGCACCGTCCAGGATTCCTACTCGGAACAGCGCAGCATCGCGAAGCAGAACGGCCGCCAGGT
The DNA here is from genome assembly GCA_963831215.1 of uncultured Alphaproteobacteria bacterium. Classification (GTDB taxonomy): domain Bacteria; phylum Pseudomonadota; class Alphaproteobacteria; order Sphingomonadales; family Sphingomonadaceae; genus Sphingomicrobium. The sequence continues at coordinate 476,748 of CAWHPM010000012.1, forward strand.
CGTTACCTTCAACGTCCAGCGCGCGAAGGGCTATTCCGAAGTCACCGCCTATGACGAGGTCTGGGCCGAGCTGAACAAGATCCAGAAGGAGAACCCGAAGGTTCACTTCGCCGAAATCTACAACAACGTCGAATATTCGAAGAAGCAATATACCAGCGCGATGGAGGGCCTCCTCGAAGGCGCCATTCTCGCCGTTCTCGTGGTCCTTCTGTTCCTTCGCGACATCAGAGCGACCGCCATCTCGGCACTGGCGATCCCGCTCTCGGCGATCCCTGCCTTCTGGTTCATGAGCTTGCTCGGGATCACGCTCAACGGCCTGTCGTTGCTGGCGCTCAGCCTCGTTGCCGGCGTGCTGGTCGACGACGCGATCGTCGAGATCGAAAACATCGTGCGCCACATGCGCATGGGCAAATCGGCCTATCAGGCGTCGCTCGACGCGGCCGACGAGATCGGCCTCGCCGTGCTGGCGACGACGATGGCGATCGTCGCGGTGTTTCTCCCCGTCGCGCTGATGCCGGGAATCTCGGGCCAGTTCTTCAAGGCGTTTGGCTTCACGGTCGTGATGGCGGTGCTGATGAGCCTGCTCGTCGCGCGCATGATCACGCCGCTCATCGCGGCCTATTTCCTCCGTTCACATGGCCAGCAGCCGCACGCCGATTTCAAATGGATGCACGCCTATCTCCGCGTACTTCGCTGGAGTCTCGACACATCGAAGGCGCACGCTCACCGGCTTATGCATCCCGGTTTCGGCGGCAAGCTCATGTCGCTGTTCCGCGACCATCGCATCTACATGGTCGGCGCGGGCATCGGGGCGCTTCTCCTCAGCGGGGTGTTGTTCGCAACCTTGCCGATGACCTTCCAGCCGGCCGTCAACGTCAACCAGTCGGACGTCAATTTCACGCTCCCGCCGGGCTCGACGCTCAAGCAGAGCGAGGTGGTGGCGGATGAAATCGCCCGCATCGTCGCGAAGAATCCGAACACCGAGCGCACGTTCGAACGCGTCAATGTCGGCGACGGCCATGTCTCGATCGTGTGGAAGAAGGATCGCAAGCAGACGAGCACCGAGATCGAGCGTTCGCTCGCACCTCAGCTCGCCGCGATCCCCGATGCCCGCGCCAGCTTCCAGAGCCAGAACGGGGGCGGGCCGGGCGACAATTCGCGCGACATCATGCTCTATCTGGGCGGCGACGATCCTGTTCAGCTCAATGCCGTCGCGAACAAAATCGCCGACGAGATGGCGACCATCCCCGGGATCCGCGCGCCGCGAGTCTCCGGCTCGCTCGCGCAGCCGGAGATCACCATCAAGCCGCGCTTCGATCTCGCCGCCGACCTCGGCGTGACGACGGCGGCGCTGAGCCAGACCATCCAAATCGCGACGATCGGCGACATTGAGCAGAACAGCGCGAAATTCTCGCTCTCTGACCGGCAGATTCCGATCAGCGTCTCGCTGTCCGAGAATGACCGGCGCGACCTTTCAACGCTCGAGAACCTGCCGGTTCCGACGTCGAGCGGCGGCTCGGTTCCGCTGAAGGCGGTGGCGGATATCGGCTTCGGGGCCGGACCGACCACGATCCAGCGCACGAACCAGATCCGGCGCACGGCGGTCGGCGCCGATCTCGCGCCGGGCATCGTCAGCGGCGACGTCTGGCCGAAGATCAATCAATTGCCGACGCTCCAGCACTTGCCGCAGGGCGTCCAGAAGCTCAATCTCGGCGACCAGAAGTGGCAAAGCGAGCTGGTCTATTATTTCGTCATGGCGTTGCTCGCCGGCATCCTGCTCGTCTTCGCCGTGCTCGTGCTGCTCTATCGCCGCTTCCTCGCGCCATTCGTCAACATGGGCTCGCTGCTGCTTGCCCCGCTCGGCGCGGCCATCGGCTTGCACCTTGCCGGGCAGCCAGTGTCGCTGCCGGTGCTCATCGGCATCCTGATGCTGTTCGGAATCGTCGCCAAGAACTCGATCCTGCTGGTCGATTTCGCGGTCGAGATGATGAACCACGGCATGGAGAAGGACGAGGCGATCAACGAGGCCGGGCACAAGCGCGCGCAACCGATCGTCATGACCACCGTCGCGATGGTCGCGGGCATGTTGCCGATCGCGCTTTCGCTGAGCGGCGATTCGAGCTGGCGAGCGCCGATGGGCGTGACCGTAATCGGCGGCCTCATCTTCTCGACCATCCTGACTTTGCTGCTCGTGCCGGCCTATTTCTCGCTCGCCATTTCGGTCGAATCGCGGATCGGCCGGGTCTTCCACCGGCTGGTGGGAAGCGATGCGCACCAGGCAGGCCATCCCGTCCCCGCGGAGTGACGCGGTGAAAGTGAACTCTCGCGCCGGCTCGGTTATTGAGCCGGCATGAGGGCGATGACCAACGGCGCTCTGTCCCGCTTCAACCCCGCGCAGCCCGGCGCGCGTGGGATGAAGCTCGTCGCCACGGGGCTTCTCGTGCTGATGGCCGCCGTGTTCGCCGCGGCCCGCGGGCTTGAGCCCCAATATCCGTGGCTCGCTTATGTGAAGTCATTTGCCGAAGCTGCGATGGTCGGCGGCCTTGCCGACTGGTTCGCGGTCACCGCGCTGTTCCGCCATCCGCTGGGCGTGCCCATTCCCCACACGGCGATCATTCCGCGCAACAAGGACAGGATCGGCGAAGCGCTCGCCAACTTCATCCGCGAGAATTTCCTGATCCCGGCCGTCGTCGCGAGACGCATGCAGCGGCTCGACGTCGCCGGCGCTGCCGGCCGCTTCCTCCAGACCCCGGCGGGCGAAGGCACTCGAATCCGCGCCGGCGCGTCGCGCCTGATCGCCGACGTCTTCGAAAGCCTTGACGACGAGCGGCTCGGCGGAATCGTCAAAGGCGCGATCAGCGGCCGGCTGCGCAACACCGAGATCGCGCCCCTCCTCGGCCACGCGCTCGCCTCGGCGATCAATGACGACCGTCATGTGCCGATGCTCGAGGCGGCGATCCGCTGGACCGCCCGCGCGCTCGACGCGAACGAGCCCTTGATCCGCGAGATGGTGCACAAGAAAGCGAACTGGGTGCTCAAGCTGGCCGGGCTCGACGCCAGGCTCGCCGATGCGATCATCGACGGCTTGCGGAAGCTGACGGTCGAAATGTCGACCGATCCCGCGCATCCCGTCCGGCAGAAGGTCGAGCAGGCGCTCGCCCAGCTCGCCAACGACCTCCAGACCCGCCCGGAAACCCGCGAGAAGGTCGAGGCGATGAAGGAGCAACTGCTCGACAACCGCTCGGTCAGCCTGTGGATCGACGCGATCTGGCAAAAGGGGCGCGAAGCCATCATCCGCGCCGCGCGCAACCCCGACGCGGTCCTCGCAGGCAAGCTTGGCGAAGTCCTGAAGTCGATGGGCGGGACGCTCGAGAAGGATCGTCAAATCCGCGCCGCCATCAACCAGTTCGCGCGTCGCGCCATCGTCGGCATGTCGGCGAGCTACGGCGGGTCGATCGTCAAACTGGTGTCCGAGACCATCCGCGGCTGGGACGCGCGCACCGTCACCGCCCGGCTCGAGGCTGCGGTCGGCCGCGATCTTCAGTACATCCAAATCAACGGCACCATCGTCGGCGGTCTCGTCGGCCTCATCCTGCATGTGCTGGACAGCTATGAGCGACGAGCGGATCGACCAGCTCGCCGAAACCGCCCGCAACCGCGGGCTCAAGCTCGTCCGCTCGCGCGTCCGCACGCCGGGCAAGCGGCGCTTTGGCAAGGTCGGACTCACCGACAAGTCCGGCACGCCGATCTTCGGCATGGACTCGAAGGGGCCGGTGGGAAAGCCGGAGGATGTTGAAGATTACCTCCGCAACCTCGGCGCCAAGGACTGGGGCGCCTCGCTCGACGTCGCCGTGCTGCCGAGGAAGCGCAAGGTGACCAAGGTGAACCTCGAGCCGGCCAACGACAGCGGGCCGACACGCAAGGCGGTCCCTCCCCCGCCTAAGCCGAAGCCGAAGCCAAAGCCGAAACCGGAAATCCGCGAAGCGAGGCCGGGCGACGCGCCGCGCCTCGTCGCGTTGATCCACGACCTCGGCCACGAGATCGACGAAAAATCGCTCCGCAAGAACCTCGCGAAGCTGAAGAATGCCGGCGAGCTGCCATTGGTCGCGACTTTGGGCAAGGTCGTGGTGGGCCTCATCGGCCGGCACCTATGGTCACCGTGCACCGGCCAAAACCGGTCGGCCGGATCCCGGTCCTCGTGGTGGCGAAGGACGCGCGGGGCCACGATCTCGGGCGAATGCTGGTCGAGGCCGTCGAGACATGGTGCCGCGAGCAAGGCTGCGGCCTGATCGAGGTGACGAGCAACGACCGCCGGGCGGACGCCCATGCCTTCTACCGGCACATGGGTTACGAACGAACCAGCGTCCGCTTCTTCAAGAAGCTCTAGCCGGCGCTCCGCCGCTCGATCGTCGCGCCGACGGCCGACAGCTTCTCCTCGAGCCGCTCATAGCCGCGGTCGAGGTGATAGACGCGCAGCACCTCGGTTTCGCCCTCCGCGGCCAGGCCGGCGAGCACCAGGCTCATCGAGGCGCGAAGGTCGGTCGCCATGACGCTCGCGCCCGTCATCCCCTCGACCCCGTGGACGATCGCCGAGCGGCCGTGGATGTCGACGTCGGCGCCCATCCGGCGCAGCTCGGGCACGTGCATGTAGCGGTTCTCGAAGATCGTCTCCTCGAGGAAGCTGTCGCCGCGTGCCAGGCAGAGCATCGCCATGAACTGCGCCTGCATGTCTGTCGCGAAGCCCGGGAATGGCGCCGTCGACAGCGCCAGCGGCTTGAGGCCGCCGTTCGCGCTGACCTTGATCCCGCGATTGTGGAACTCGATCATCAGCCCGCATTGGGCAAGCGCGTTGAGCGTCGCCTGCATCTCCTCGGGCCGCGCGCCGATAAGGTCGAGCGAGCCGCCGGTCATTCCGGCCGCGCAGGCATAGCTCCCCGCCTCGATGCGATCGGGCATGACCTCATATTCGGTGCCGTGAAGCCCCTCGACTCCATCGATGGTGAGGTGCGACGAGCCGATTCCCTTGATCCTCGCGCCCATGGCGACGAGCAGGTTGCAAAGATCGACGATCTCGGGCTCGCGCGCCGCGTTGAACAGCTGCGTCCGGCCGTTGCCGAGCACGGCCGCCATGACCGCATTCTCGGTTGCTCCAACCGACACGACGGGAAAGCTGAAGTCGCCGCCCGGAAGGCGGCCGTTCGGCGCGCTCGCCTTCACATAGCCGGCGGCGAGCTCGATCTCGGCGCCCATCGCTTCGAGCGCCTTCAGGTGAAGGTCGATCGGCCGGTCGCCGATCGCGCAGCCGCCCGGGCAACGAGACGGTCAATTCGCCCATTCGCGCCAGCATCGGGCCGAGGACGAGCACCGACGCACGCATCTTGCGCACCATGTCGTAGGGCGCGACGGTCGAGACCACATCCTCGGCCTGGAGCGTCATCCGCCGCCCGAACTCGCCCTTCTTCACGCCCGCAACCGACGTGGAAACCCCGAGCTGGTTGAGGAGATGGCTGAACGTATCGACATCCGCGAGCCGGGGCAGGTTCTTGAGCGTCAACTTCTCGTCGGTGAGAAGCGCGCAAGGCATCAGCGTCAGCGCCGCGTTCTTCGCGCCGCTGATCGGGATCTCGCCCTTGAGCTTGGCGCCGCCCTTGATCCAGATGCTGTCCACGGCGGCGCTTTAGCCGCGTTCTCCCCTCCCTGCAAGGGAGGGGGCCGGGGTGGGTCCGAGCGAAGCGAGGGCTCGGACGTTCACCCACCTGCTAGGGAGAGGAGGGATTCACGCCTTCTCCAGCGTGCACTGGAGCGGGTGCTGGTTCTCGCGGGCGAAGTCGATCACCTGCGTCACCTTGGTTTCGGCGACTTCGTAGGTGAACACTCCGCACACTGCGACGCCTTGCTGATGCACCTGCAGCATCACCCGCGTCGCATCCTCGATTCCCATCGAGAAGAATTGCTGCAGCACCAGGACGACGAACTCCATCGGCGTGTAGTCGTCGTTGAGCATCAGCACCTTATAGTTGGACGGCTTCTTGGTCCTCGGCCGCGTGCGCGTCGCGATGCCGGTCTCGAGATCGTCGAGACCGTCGTCGTCGGGGCCGGCAGCCATCCTGATCAAAAGCGAACTCATTGCTCCTAAGATATGGCAAGCCACGAAAACGCGGCAAGGCGGCAGTTTGCAACAGGAGGGTAAAAAAATGGCGGCCGCCCCGAACTGGGAGCGGCCGCCTACAGTCGTTGCCCTGACTTAGGAGGGGAGAGGGTCAGGCAACGAGGGTGTTGAAGCGCTCGGCATTGGCCGTGGCGCGGTTCGACAGCGGCTGGAACGCCTCGCCGGCGAGCTTCACCAGCGACTCGGTGAGCTTCGACGTCTCGGCGACCGTGCGGTCGAACGACGCGCGCGCGAGCTCGCTCTGCAGCTGCAGATATTCGGTCGGCGACTTGGCTTCGGCGAGCGAGCGGATCGCGTCCGCCGTCTGCTCGATGCCGTCACGGTTCGATGCGACGACGCCCTGGCCGATCGAACGCGCGCCCTCGGCGGCGACGCGGCTCGCCTCGACCATCGCCTCGACATTGGCGCGGGCGAGATCGGCGAACTGCTCGGCGACCTTCTGGCCGCGCTTGACGAAATCCTGGCCACGCTCATTGGCGTCGGCGAACAGGCTCTGGAACGGCGCGAAGGCCGGGACGGCGTTGAAGCCGTTGAAGAAATTCTTGTTGGTCACGGTTTCGGTCCTTTCCTGGGCGACGCGGGCGGTGTTGCGCGCGGCGCCGCGAATCTTGCGGGTGGTGGTACGCTTGCGGCGGGTGGCGCGGGCGGTCGCGGCCTTCTCGGCAACCGCGGCGCGCTTGACACGGCGGGTCGTCTTGGCGCGCTCGCGCGTCGCGGCCTTCTTGCTCTCCTGAGCGATCGTCTTGACGGTCTCGGCGACGGTCTCGGCGACCTTGGCCGGAGCTTCGGCTGCAGCCTTGGCTTCAACCCTGGTTTCGTCTGCCATCACATGTTCTCCTGGTTTCTATGTTGCAGTGCACAATATAGGGTGCGCCGCAGCATTTCAAGGGTAATTTTGTGCACTGCATCAATCGGTCGCTTGACGGGCACGGCTCGCCCGAAGCAAGAGCGGCCATGGACCAGCCCACTCGCGAGCGCCGCGGCCTCCTGATCGTCCTCTCCTCGCCGTCCGGGGCCGGCAAATCGACCATCTCGCGAATGCTGCTCGACGCCGACAAGGATGTGACCATGTCGATCTCGGCGACGACGCGGCCCCGGAGGCCCGGCGAGGCGGACGACCTTGACTATCATTTCGTCGACGATGACGGCTTCGACGCGATGATCGACGACGGCGAGTTCGTCGAATGGGCGCCGGTCTTCGGTTTCCGCTACGGAACTCCGAAGGCGCCGGTGAAGCAGGCGCTCCGTCAGGGCCGCGACATCCTGTTCGACATCGACTGGCAGGGCACCCAGCAGCTCGAGGCGGCGATGGGCGAAGACCTCGTCTCCATCTTCATCCTTCCGCCCTCGATGGACGAGCTTGAGCGACGCCTGAGAAGCCGCGGCACCGACAGCGAGCAAGTGATCGCCGACCGAATGTCGCGCGCTGCGGCGGAAATCAGCCACTGGCCCGAATATGAATATGTCCTCGTCAACCGCGACATGGACAAATGCCTGGCGCAGGTCCGGGCGATCGTCGCCGCCGAACGATTGAAGCGCACCCGCCGGATCGGCCTCGTCACCTTCGTCCGCGACCTCATCGGACCGGCGCACTGATCGAATCCTCTCTGTTGCGAAGCAATGGGGAGGTGTCAGCGCGAAGCGCTGACGGAGGGGCCAGCGACATGCGAGCGGCCCCTCTACCAGTCGCTCTTCGGCGACCGGTCCCCCTCCCCATCGCTATCGCGACGGAGAGGATCTATCCGTCCAGCAGTTCCAGGAATCGCGCCGCCGCCATGAAATCGCGCCGGCGATTCTCCAGCGCGGCTTCAGCCTCGGCGTCGGCGCCCCATTGCTCGAGCTGCCAGCGATCGTCGATGCTGACCGCGTTCCATGCCGCGTCCGGTGGGAGCGCTCCCTCGAGGACGGCCAGGCCGGCGACCAAGGACCCGCCCGCAGTCACCAACGAGGACAGGCCGGCGAGGCAGAACGGATCGAGCTCGGCCACTGCCTGCGCCAATCGCTCGGCCGTTGCCTGCGGTTGGGCCACGTGCAGAAGCCCCGTCGTCGTGCGAAAATCCACGTCGTATCGCCGCCGCGCCCAGGCCAGCAGGTCGTCCCAGCTCCGCGCCTGCCGCGCGGCCAGCTCGGGCGGCCATTCCGCCCGATAGCAGGCAAGGTCCGCCTCGGCGTAGCGCGCAAGCCTTTCGGCGAAGCTCGAGCGCTCAGGCTCGACGCGGTCGATCGCGGCGTTGGCGAGGCCCGTCAGCGGCATCGCGCGGGGATCGATGTCTTCCGCGACGGAACGCCATTCGTCCGGCGATCGCTTCGGCGAGTTGTTCGGTGGGGACGGTCAGCGGCTCGCGCGCGGGTGTGCGAACCTCGCGCCCGTCGAGCCGGATGGCCCAGCGCGCGCCCTCGCGCGCAACCGAAACATCCTTCCAGAATTGCTTCACCGCGGCTCGCGATCCTGCTCGTCCCACATGCGCTTCAGCAGGCGCGGCGCGAACAGGGCGTCGATCACCCCCATGATCGCGACGATCGCGCCGAGCTGGGGCCAGCCGCCGGGGCGGACCAAGTCGGTGTAGAAAATGGCGATGCCGAGGAAAAAGATCGCCAGGCCGCCCGCCCGGACCAAGGTGTAAAGCGCCAGGCGCTTCCGCGCGACATCGTCATCCATGAGCCCATTCCCGAACGGCGGCGAGGACGTCGAGCGGCCGCTCCGCGACCGCGGCGGCGCCCGCGCGGAGAAGTTCTTCGGCGTCGTGATAGCCCCAGGCGGCGCCGATCCCGAGCGCTCCGGCATTCACCGCCATCGCCATATCGAAGCTGGTGTCGCCCACGACGAAGCTGGTCTCAGGCGATGCACCCGCGTCGGCAATTGCTTGCGCGACCATCGACGGGTGCGGCTTCGACGGGTGCCGGTCTGCGGTTTGCAGTGAGACGAAGCGGGCGTGGATGCCGTGGCTTTCGAGGCAATGGGCGAGGCCGCGATCGGACTTTCCGGTCGCCACGGCGAGCAGCCAACCGTCATTCTCCAGCGCGTCGAGCAGCTCCAGCACGCCGTCGAACAGCGGCTCTTCGACCTCGCCCGCCGAGCGCAGCGTCCAGAAAGCCTGCTTGTAATCCTCCGCCAGCGCGAAATGTTGCTCCGGCGGTGCATCCGGCAAAAGCGCCGCCATCGCTTCCATAAGGCTGAGGCCGATCACCTTGCGCGAGACGTTCGGCGGCGGAAGCTCAAGGCCGTGCTGATCGAATGCCGCCGCGAGCGCGCGATAAATGGTCGCGCCGCTGTCGACGAGCGTGCCGTCGCAGTCGAAGATCGCCAGCCGGTTCACCGCCGCTTCGCCTTGCCTTGCGACCCGCGCGCGCGGCGTTCGCCGCGCCGTTCGCGCCGCCGCGCCTTCGCCGCCGCAGCAACCTTGCGCTGCCTCGATTCCGGAGAGGCTTTCGTCGGCTCGAGCGGCATGTTGTCGCCCGCCATCGGGCTGAACCCCAACGTCGCCAGGCTTTCGGCAAAATGCGGCGGCAGCTCCGCCGTCACATCGATCACGCCATCGTCGGGCGAATCGATCCGGATTCGCCGCGCATGGAGATGCAGCTTGCGGCTGATTCCGCCGGTCAGGAACGCCTCGGCCCCGCCATATTTCGCATCGCCGACGATCGGGTGCCCGATCGCCGCCATGTGCGCGCGAAGCTGGTGCGTGCGGCCGGTCAGCGGTTGAAGCTCGACCCAGGCCGCGCGGTTGCCGGCGTGGTCGATCGTGCGCCACCGCGTCTTCGCGGCCAGCCCATGCTCTTCGCTGATGTGCATCTTTTCGCCGCCGGTGCCGGGCTGTTTGGCAAGCGGCGCATCGATCAGCCCCTCGTCGACGTCGGGCACCCCGACGACCAGCGCCCAATAAACCTTCCTCGCCGTGCGCCCGGAGAATGCCTTGGCGAAATGCCCGGCCGAGCGCGCGCTCCGCGCCACCAGAAGCGCCCCCGAGGTATCCTTGTCGAGGCGGTGAACGAGCTTCGGCCGGCCCGTCATCGTCCGCAAGTCCGTCGAGCAGCCGATCGAGGTGCTGCGTCGTCTTTGTCCCGCCCTGGGTCGCGAGGCCGGGCGGCTTGTTGAGCACGAACGCATGGCCGTCGCGGTGGATCACCATGTCGCGGACGAACTTCTCCTCGTCGGCGGTGAGCGGTTGCGCTTTGGACTGTTGGCGACCGGCACGCGCCGGCTGCTCGAGCGGCGGGACGCGGATTTCGTTTCCAGCCTCGATCCGGTCCCCGGGTGGCGCCTTCTTGCCGTTCAGCCGAAACAGCCCGGTCCGCGCCCAGCGCGAAACCACGTTAAAGCTGGCCTCCGGCATGTGCCGCTTGAACCAGCGGTCGAGGCGGATTCCGTCATCCTCGTCGGAAACCGTGAAAGTGCGCGCCTCGTTCATGCGCGAGCGCTTACGGGCGGTTCGCCCAATACTCAAACGTCCGAGCCTGAACCTTCCTCACCAGCTTCATCGCCTTCGGCCCCTCCCAGAGCCCCGTGTAGCCGTGCTTCTTCGCCCCGCCGATCCACCAGCCCTGTCCCGGAAGCCCGTCCGACTGGCGCACCACCAGCACCGCGAGCTCGGGCTCGCCGCGCTGCTCCGCGTCGTCGTCGACAAACGCCAGCACCTTGCACAGCTGCCGCATCTTGGGCCGCGTGAAATGATGACCGAGCAGCTCGAGCACCTCGGAATAGCTGATCGCCGAGCCCGCCCTGGCCGAGGCGATCAGGATGGCACGCACTTCTGCCGGATCGGCCAGCAGTCCGGCGTCGCTCACTGCGGCTGTTGAGTGAAGTCGACCGGCGTCAGCTCGAAGACCTGGAGCTTGGATGTGCTTTGCGGCCACGGGATCACCAGCCGCCAGCGGAAGGCGCCGATCCGCTCGAACAGTCCGGCCATGTTCCGCTTGGCGTCGTCGCCGTAGGCAAGCGGCGCCGTCTCATCGCCGAGCGCAAGGCTGCCGAGGAACACCAGGCGGTTTGCGTCATCGTCCTCCCACAAGCGTCCGGCAGGCCGCTGGCTCCCGGTCTGCTTGACGATCGTCAGCTGGTCGCCCTCCACCTCGACATAGCAGAAGAAGGGTTTGAAGCTTTCGAACGAGCGGCTCTTGGCCGTCGCCTTGCCCAGGGTGATCAGCCGGCAATTGTAGCTTCCGGGTGTCGGCGCCGGCCGCGGCAGCGCGGAGCGCGGCAGGAGCAGCTTGCCCTCCTTGCTCACGTCGCCGGGGTTGCTCTTCTTCGCCTCGGCCAGCGCCTCCTGCCAGGCGAGCCCCGCTCTTGCGATGCGGTCCTGGTCGGCCGCAGTCGCCACCGCTTTCCATGCTTCGGATTTGAGCGGCGGGCCGACCTCGACCGAAGGGTGGACGCCGGGCGGCAAGATCGGCTTCGTGGTGCACGCGGCGAGCAGCGCCAGCGCGAGAAGGGCGGCGCCGCGCATGAGCCGCGGGCGATGACGGCCGTTGAATGACACGATGCTTCCCACTCCCCAACACTGACAGCCCGGTCTGCCCGGTTCAACCAATGCCCCGTTCAACATAAGCTTTCACTGAACGCTCACCGCCGCTACGCGCCCGCGAAATGAATGCGCTCGAAAGCCCCAAAGCTGCGGCGGTCCGCAATCCCGGCCACGGCTCGGGCGGCGGATTCCTCCTCGGCCTCACGGCCTACGCACTGTGGGGCGTTCTTCCTGTCTATTTCAAGGCGCTTCGAAGCGTTGCCGCCGTCGACATCGTCGCGCATCGCGTGCTCTGGTCGCTGCCGTTCCTCGCGATCCTCATCACCGCGACGCGTGGCTGGGGGAAGATGCGGACCGCCGCGAACCGCCCGCGGACGCTCGGAATCCTGCTGCTGACCGCGATTTTGATCGGGTTCAACTGGCTGCTTTACGTCTATGCCGTGACGAGCGGCCACATCCTTGCCGCGAGCTTCGGTTACTATCTCAACCCGCTCGCCAACGTGCTGCTCGGCCGCTTCGTGCTGGGCGAGAAACTCAACCGCCTGCAATGGACCGCGGTGGCGATCGCGGCCGCAGGGATCTGCGTCCTTGCCGCCGGCGCGCTCTCGCAGCTGTGGCTGAGCCTCGCGTTGTGCATATCGTTCGCGTTCTACGGCCTGCTTCGCAAGATCGTGCCCGCTGACGCGCTGACGGGCCTCGCGATCGAGACCACCATCCTGTTCCCCCTGGCGGCCGCCTGGCTCGGCTGGCTCGCGCTGGCGTCGCAGCCGGTGCTCGGCGTCAGCTGGCGCGACACGACCCTTCTGCTGCTCACCGGCGTCGTCTCGACCACGCCGCTCCTCCTCTTCACCGCCGCCGCGAGGCGCCTCGCTTATTCGACGCTCGGCATGCTGCAATTCCTGGCCCCGACATTGCAGTTCCTGATCGCGGTGCTGCTCTATGGAGAGAAGTTCACGATCGCCCATGCAGTCGCTTTTCCGGCGATCTGGGCGGCGCTGATGCTCTACGTGATGGCAATGCTGCGCGCGCCCAAGCTGCCGCAGCCGCCCGAATGATGATAGAGGAACGCCGATGTTCAACCTCGTCTCGCTGATCATCGGCTTCGTCGCGCTAATCTGCGCGGTCGTCGCCTTCGTTCCCCTCCTCGGCTGGGCCAATTGGCTGATCGTGCCGCTCGCGATGATCGGAGCGGTGATCGGAATGATCTCGAGCGGCACCGCGGGCCGCAATCTCAACCTGTTCGTGATCGTGGTGGGGATCGTCCGCCTGGTGCTGGGGGGAGGCATTTTGTGAGCCGTGAGCCGCGAATTGACGCCTATATTGCGAAGGCGGCGCCCTTCGCCCGCCCGATCCTGGAGAAGGTCCGCGAGCGCGTCCACGCGGTCGTTCCCGACATCGAGGAGGGAATGAAGTGGAGCACTCCGACCTACCTCAGGAACGGCAAGATCGTGCTCGGCACCGCGGCGTTCAAAGCCCATGCGATCGTCAATTTCTGGCGCGGTCAGGAGCTCGGCTTCGACACCCGGGACGGCGCGATGGGACAGCTCGGCAAGCTCACCAGCGTCGAGCAGCTGCCTTCGAACCTCGACGCAATGATCGCGAAGGCGGCGGCGATCTCGACCAGCGCCCCGGCGCCGCGCAAGACCAAGCACGCCCCGAAGCCGCCTGCCGCGATGCATCCCCAATTCGCCGCTGCCCTCGACAAGGCGCCGCAGGCCAAGTCCACCCTCGATAGCTTCCCGCCCTCGGCGCAACGCGAATATCTCGAATGGATCGCCGAGGCGAAGCAGGAGGCGACGCGTCAGAAGCGCATCGCCGATGCCCTGGAATGGCTCGCCGAAGGCAAGCGGCGGAATTGGAAATACGAGAGCTGCTAGCGAGTCATCCGGAGCGCGGGCCCGAACCGCGTCTGCTCCTCGCCCTCGAGCGTGAATCCGCAGCTTTCGTAGAAGCGCCGCGCGCGCGGGTTCGCGATGACGGTCAGCGCAAGGCCGCGCCGGCGGGCTTGATGGATCGCCGAGTCGACCAGCGCCTTTCCGATCCCGTGACCCCACAGGTCCGGTTCGACGAACAGCCCGTCGAGCTCCCCGCCGACCACCGCCGCGAAGCCCGCGATCTCGCCGGCGATCTCGGCGACGATCACCTGTCCGTTCGCGATCTGGCCCTCCGGCAGATAGATCGCGTCGGGGTGGGCGAGGAGTTGGTCGCGATATTCGGGGAGCTCCAGCGAAGACCTGCGCTGCAGATCCTCGAGCGCGTCATGCTCCTCCGGCCGGGCCAGCCGAAGCGTCAGGCTTTCAGCGTGATCTGACATAGCTCCCGGGGGCGTCCTCGATCGCCTTCAGCTTGCCCTTTCCCGGCAGCCGCGCGCCTCCGCCTTCACCGTCTCGCCATCCTGCTTCCTGAGCCATGCGAGCCAGTCGGGCCACCAGCTTCCCTTATGCTCGGTCGCGCCTTCGACGAAGGCGCCCAGCGTCGGCGCACGGTTCGTCGTTGACCCAATATTGGTACTTCTGCGCTGCCGGAGGGTTCACCACTCCCGCGATATGGCCGGAGCCGGCGAGCACGAACCGCTTCGGCCCCGCGAAATGGTTCATGATCTTCCACACGCTCTGCGGCGGCGCGATATGGTCCTCGCGCCCGGCCTGGACGTAGGTCGGCGTCTTCACCGAATCGATGTCGACCGGAGTCCCCGCGACGCTGATCCCGCCTTTCGCCGCAAGCTTGTTCCCCTTGTAGAGATCCTCGAGATAGGCCCGATGCCAGCCGGCGGGCAGGTTGGTCGTATCGCTGTTCCAGTGGAGCAGGTCGAACGGCGCCGGCTCCTCGCCCAGCAGGTAATTGTTGACCACATAGCTCCAGATGAGGTCGCGCCCGCGCAGCAGGTTGAAGGTCGCGGCCATGTAGCGGCCGTCGAGATAGCCCTTCTCGGCGGTGAGCTGCTGCGAGCAGTCCCATGGTTTCATCGCCGAGGAACAGCTTGAGGTCGCCCGCCTCGCTGAAATCGACCTGCGCGGTGAAGAAGGTCGCCGACTTGACCTTGTCCGCCTCACCTTTGGCGGTGAGATAGCCGAGGGTCGCGGCGAGCGTGGTCCCGGCGACGCAATAGCCGATCGCATGAACGGCCTCGACGCCGAGCAGGTCGCGCACCGTGTCGATCGCGTCGACCTGACCCTTAGCACATAATCGTCGAGGCCGACGCCGGCGATGCTCTCGTCGGCCGACTTCCAGCTCACCATGAACAGGCTGATGCCCTGATCGACGCACCATTTGACGAAGCTTTTCTCAGGGGTGAGGTCGAGGATGTAGAAGCGGTTGATCCACGGCGGGAAGATTACGACCGGCGTTTTCAGCACCTCATCCGTCGCCGGCGTGTACTGGATCAGCTGGTAGAGCGGCGTCTGCTTGACCACCTTGCCCGGCGTCGTCGCGAGGTTGCGGCCGACCTCGAACACGCCGGGCTTGGTCTGCGTCAGCTGGCCCGACGCAATGTCCTTCAGCATGTTGGCGAGGCCCTTGAGCAAATTCTCGCCGCGGGTCTCGATCGTCCGCTTCAGCACCTGCGGGTTGGTCAGCGCGAAGTTCGACGGGCTCATCGCGTCGACGAAGCTCTGCGTCGCGAAGCGCAATTTCTCGCGCATGTCGTGTCGATGCCCTCGATAGTGTCGACGGTGCCGAGCAACTGGTCCGACACCCGCAAATAGGTCTGGCGGATCGTGTCGAAGATCGGGTTCTCGCGCCACTCGGGCGCGGCGAAGCGCCGGTCCTTGCGTTCCGGTTCGCCGCCGGCCGGCATTGCGGTCACCCCGCCGAGCATCTTGCCCCAGGTTTCGAGACCCTTCGCCCAGGCCTGAGCGCCGGCTGTCATCAGCGCCATCGGATCGGACGCGGGGGCTGCTGGCCGAAGCCGAACGCGCGCGGATCCCAGGCCGGCATTGCCTGTCCCTGCTTCATCTGGTCGGCCCAGAACTCCATCAGCATCTGCTGGGCGCGGCCCATCACCAGCGTCCAGTGCTGCCAGTCCTCGAGCGTCGGAATTGCGGTTGCGGTTTTTGGGTCGTCGTCCATGAGGCTAATGTAGACCGTCCGTCCCATGAACCCAACCGCGCTCGTCTATCTCGATTATTTCGGCATTGCCGTCTTCGCCGTGTCGGGCGCGCTGCTCGCCGCGGAGAAGCGCCAGACGCTCGTCACCTTCATCTTCTTCGCGGTGGCGACCGGCGTCGGCGGAGGCACGCTGCGCGATCTGCTGATCGGCGCGCCGGTGTTCTGGGTCCATACGAACGCGACGCTCCTCATCTGCATCGCGGCGGCGCTGGTCGTCTGGCTGCTCAGCCGCCGCCGCTTCGCGGGCAAGGCGCTGCTGTGGTTCGACGCCGCCGGCATGGCCGCCTACGCGACCTACGGCGCGGCCAAGGCATTGGGATATGGAGTTGCGCCCGTCCCCGCATTCGCGATGGGCGTGCTGACGGCGTGCGTCGGCGGCATCATCCGCGACGTGCTTGCCGGCGAGCCGTCGATCCTGATGCGCCCCGAACTTTACGTCACCGCGGCGGCGCTCGCCTCCGGGCTGTTCGTCGCGCTGGCGCTTGCCGGCCTCGCCGCGTGGCCGGCAGCCGCCATCGCCGCCGCCGCCGGGTTCGCGCTGAGGAGCGCGGCGATCGGCCGGGGATGGTCCTTGCCGGCATACCGCGACTAGGGATGCGGCCCGCGACCGTCCTTGCCGCGCTTGCTGCTGGCCGGCTGCGCGACCGTGCCACGCGAACCCGCTGCGCCCGTGGAAGTCGGGGTCGCATTCGACCGGAATGGCGAGATCGCGAGCTTTGCGAACGGCAATCGCGGACCCGCAATCCGGACGCCGGGTGACCGCCGACGACCCGGTGCGCGTCGCCTCGGTCAGCAAGCTCGTCGTCGCGCATCGGCGTCATGAAGCTCGTCGAGCAAGGCAGGCTCGACCTCGCCAGCGACGTCTCGCGCTGGCTCGGATGGACCCTGCGCAATCCCGACTTTCCCGACCGGCCGATCACGCTCGCCATGCTTCTCTCGCACACCAGTTCCGTGCGCGAGCACGACGACGATTATGCGATCCCGCTCGGCGGCTCGCTGCGGGCGGTGATGGACGACCCGCAAAACTGGGATCCGCGCCATGGCCCAGGCGACAAATATTTCCGCTATGCGAACCTCAACTTCCCGATCGTCGCTTCGATCGTCGAGAAGGTGACGGGCGAGCGCTTCGACGTCTGGATGCGCCGCGAGGTGCTCGAACCGATGAGGCTCGACGCCTGTTACAATTGGCCGACCTGCAGCGACGCGGCGGTTGCGCATGCCGTCGAGCTGGACGCCCCTGACGGCACGCCGCTCAAGGACGATCTTCACGGCGCGCGTCCTGCGTGCCCGGTGCAAGTGAGCCCGGGCGAGCCCTGCGACCTCGAGCGCTGGAAGGCAGGCGAGAACGGCGCGCTGTTCGCGCCCCAGGGCGGGTTGCGCATCTCCGCGCGCGGGCTCGCCCGCGTCGGCCGCATGCTGCTGAACGGCGGGACGCTCGACGGGGTCCGGATCCTTTCGCCGCAGTCCGTCGAGACCTTGCTGACGCAGGTCTGGCGCTTCGACGGAACGAACGGCGTGACCGACAAGGGATTTTATTGCAGCTATGGCTACGCGACGCAGCAGATTCCGACGGTCGCTCCGGGCTGCGCTGACGACATAGGCACCAAGGGGCGCACGCTCGTCGGCCATGCCGGTGACGCCTACGGCATGAAGAGCGGGATCTGGATCGACCGTGCGCGCGGGGTCGGAATCGCTTATTTCGTGACCGCCGTCCCGGAGGATGCGGCGCGCGCTCCCGGAACGGCGTTCACCGCCGCCGAGGCCCACGCCTTCCGGCGGACGTATGCGTTGCTGCCTCGTTGAGGAGAAGCCCGATGCGCCTCACCTACGCCATCAAATATGTCGCCGACATGGACCGCGCGATCGCCTTCTACCGCGACAAGCTCGGGCTCGAGCTCAAGTTCCAGTCGCCCTTCTGGTCGGAGTTCGCGACCGGAGACACCGTCCTCGCGCTCCATCCCGCCTCCGACGAGAAACCGGCCGGTTCGGTCGAGCTCGGTTTCGGGGTCGACGACCTCGGCGAATTTTACGCTCGCCGCGATCAGCTCGGCGTCGAATTCACGCGCGAGCCCAAGGAAATGCACGGCATCCACATCGCCGGCATCCGCGACGCCGGACGGCGCGCACGTTTCGGTGAGCGGGCCGGTCTAAGCTGTCGCGAGCTAATGGCAGCTTTCGACCCATTGCAGACATTCGCCTTACCGATAAGCTACCGCCATGAACGGCATTCTGAGGGCGACCGCGCAAGCCATTGCGACATCAACAATCTACCGCGTGGCCGCTGGCGTGGCTCTTGGGTCTGCCGCCCTCGCGCTCGGCATTGCTTATCTCCTGCGGCCCTCGATGGGCGCGGTAGTCGGATACGTCGTGTGGCCCTTGCTCGCGACTTTGCTGGCATGGGTTATAGCGGGCGTGTTGCGGCTCCGACTGGTCGGCTACCTTCCGAGCCAGCCGAAAGATGATGATTTCATCCCTCGCGGCCTCCAGCCGTGGATACGCTTCTGGCTCTTAGCGCGGTTGGGGCTTCTCGGGGCGATGCTGGCGCTGTTGCTCGCCTTTGTTGTCACAGCGGTAGCGGGATGGGGGGTGAACTACGCCGTCGAGGCGCTTGTTTACGTGGTAATGGTTCGCATGTTCATGGACGCAGGCTTCGGAGCGGCCTTTAACTTCGGAATAATAACGACCCGCCATAGCCTCCATTGAATGTCCGCTTTCCACCCAATCCTTGCCATTAGCTTCCACAAGCCCACCCCCATGAACCCGCGCTTGCCGCAGTGCAGCATAGGCTGCATGAGTCGGCCGATGGACACCGACTTTTACCGAATCCAGCGCCTTCCGCCCTACGTCTTCGCCGAGGTCAACGCGATGAAGGCCGCCGCGCGCGGGCGCGGCGAGGACATCGTCGACCTCGGCATGGGCAATCCCGACGGAGCGCCGCCGCAGCACGTCATCGACAAGCTGGCCGAGGTCGCGAGCAAGCCCAACGCGCATCGCTATTCGGCGAGCCGCGGCATCCCGGGCCTGAGGAAGGCGCAGGCCGCCTACTACCAGCGCCGCTTCGGTGTCACCGCTCGACCACGACAAGGAAGTCATCGTCACTTTGGGTTCGAAGGAAGGCCTCGCCAACCTCGCGCAGGCGATCACCGCGCCCGGCGACGTCGTGCTCGCGCCCAACCCGAGCTACCCGATCCACAGCTTCGGCTTCATCATCGCCGGCGCCGCGATCCGCTCCATCCCGGCCGCGCCCGGCGACGACTTCTTCCGCCGGCTCGAAATGGCGATGCGCTACACCGTCCCGCGCCCCAAGGTACTGGTGATCGGCTATCCGTCGAACCCGACCGCTTACGTCGCCGATCTGCCCTTCTATGAGCGGCTCGTCGCCTTCGCCCGCGAGCATGAGCTGATCGTCATCTCCGACCTCGCTTATGCCGAAATCTATTTCGGCGAGACGCCCACCCCCTCGATCCTGCAGGTCGAAGGCGCGAAGGAGGTGGCGGTCGAGTTCACATCGATGTCCAAGACCTATTCGATGGCCGGCTGGCGAATCGGCTTCGCGGTCGGCAACGCGCGGCTGATCGAGGCGCTGGCGCGGGTGAAATCCTACCTCGACTATGGCGCGTTCACGCCCGTGCAGGCGGCCGCGGTCGCCGCGCTCAACGGCCCGCAGGACATCGTCGAGCATAACCGCGCGCTCTACAGGAAGCGTCGCGACGTGCTGGTCGAAAGCTTCGGCCGCGCCGGCTGGGACATCCCCTTGCCCCAGGCGAGCATGTTCGCCTGGGCCCCGATCCCCGAGCGCTTTCATAATCTCGGCTCGATGGAATTCGCCAAGAAGCTCCTGACCGAAGCTCATGTCGCCGTCGCCCCGGGCGTCGGCTTCGGCGAGGAAGGCGAAGGCTTCGTCCGAATCGCCCTCGTCGAAAACGAGCAGCGCCTCCGCCAGGCCGCGCGCGGGGTGAAGAA
Source organism: uncultured Alphaproteobacteria bacterium (assembly GCA_963831215.1). Taxonomy (GTDB): domain Bacteria; phylum Pseudomonadota; class Alphaproteobacteria; order Sphingomonadales; family Sphingomonadaceae; genus Sphingomicrobium. The sequence goes on from CAWHPM010000012.1 coordinate 496,449, forward strand.
GATGCTGGCGGATTAGAAACGCGCCGACACGCCCCCGTACAGCTCCACATCCGGCGTCGCCCGGTTGAGACCGAAGTTCGCGCCCGCGTCGAGCTGCGCATTGTTGCCGACCAGATAGGCGACCGCGCCGTCCGCGCTCGCCTGCCGCGTCGTCCCGTCGGGGTCCCAGTCCCAGCCGCCCCAGATTTCTGCGGACAGGTTCAGCTTGTCGGTCGCCTGCCAGCCGAGCGACGCGACCTGTGCCATTGCCGGGTGATGGCCATGGCCGTCGCCATCCGCGGCCCAATCGACCTCCGGCGTCAGCGCCAGGCTGAGCGGCGTCTTCGCAATGGCGTAACCGATCGGGAACAGCGCGCCGCCTTCCCACTTGCGGTTGCCGAGCCCATGCGCCGCGGTCGGGATTTTCACGAATGGCTTGGCGGCCACCTGCACCGGCGCATCCGCCGAGGTCAGCCGCTGCTTGAACAGGACGTTCAGGTCGCCGAACCCGCTGGCATTGTCGTGAAGTCCACCGGCGCGACTGGTCGCCCGCTGCCACGGCGTCACGTCGACCTCGATATCCGAGTCGTCGGTGAGCCCATATTTGATTGTCGTCTCGCCGAGCACCAGCGACTTGTCGCGCTCGCCTGTCGCCTTCTGCAGCGTCCAGTCGGCGAGCCCGATCTCGAGCTGCCACCGGCGGGCGGGCACCGTGCAGGTCGCGGTCGCCTTGCCCGGACGGTCGGCGCAGATCGGCGACGGCTCGGCGGCCGCGAGACCACTCGCGCCAAGGAAGAACCACGCGCCAAGCATGTTCCGCACCCGCATCGAACGCTTTTGCCCTCGCGCGGGGCTGTCGTCGAGGTCAGAACGCCCGGCCGAGCGCGATCGTCAGCCGATAGCGGTTGTCCGGGTGCGACGCCCGAATGCGCTGCCAGACCGGAACCGCGAGCGCAGCGCCGAGCGACCATCCCGACGCCGCGTTGAACCGCGCGCCGGGCGCCAGCCACACCACCTTGCCGCCGCTCGCTTGCTCGACCTCGCCGCCGATCCGCTGTCGGCCTTCCCATTCGCCGGCCAGCTCGACGAATGCATCCCAGCTCGAATGTGCGTGCTCATGGTCCTCATCGAGCTCGTCGCCATGGTGATGGTTCAGCGAACCGGAATGCGCGTGCGGCGCCGGCCCGAAGCGATGCGACAAAGCGATCCCGCCCTGAAGGCGATCGCCGAGCCGCGTGTGTTGCGCGCCGTCTCTCGAGAATTGATAGAGCGCGCTCGCGGTCAGCTGCGCCGCCCCGAGGCTCGCGGATGCCGAAGCGCCGACGATCGGGTCCCAGCTCCCGCTTCCCGGCTGGTGCTCGGTCTCTAGCCGCTCACCGTCGGGGCTGTGTCTGTGCGTGCTCCCGGTCGGCGCCTTGATTCCGCCGATGAGGGCGAAGCCCGGACCGGGCCCTTCGGTCAGCCGGTATTTGGCGAGCAGGTTGAGGTCGCCGATGCCGGCAACGCTGCCGAGTTGCTCGACGTCGGTCGCGACCGCGCCGCCCGAATGATCATGCTCGCCTTCGCGCAGATGGTCGCGCCGGACGTACGGCAACTCCGCCGAAATCGTCAGGTGGTGCGAAACGCCATAAGCGAGGCCTGCCGAGGCATTCAGATTATAGTCGGTGTTGTGGGCGTGGACGTGCTCGGCGGCGAGCGCTTCGAGCACCTCGTCGCTGCGCTGGTCGGGCCGAGTATAACTGAGCCGCAAGCCCGCCGCCCAATGGCCGCCGTCGAGCGTGTCCGGACTGAACACGCTCATCCCCCCGCCCGACCCGAATCCGCTCGGACCCATATGGTCGGCAAGCGCCGGTGCCGCGAAAGACGACAGAAGCGCGGCGATGGACAAGCGAACCGCGATTGGAACTGGCGCCCTCATGAGAATCTTATGACGTCAGGCGACGCCGCACGGTTCCTGCAAGAGCGAGGGCCCAAGCCCGTCATCGCCGGAGCCGCCACGCGCGCGCAGCGAACCCGATCAAGGCCAGGATGGCGCCGGCAATGGCCAGGCGCACGAACTCGCCGCTGATCAGCCAGTAGAACAGCGCCGCGACCATGGCCGAGGCCGGGATCGTGATCAGCCACGCGGTCGCGACGTGGCCCGCGATCCCCCAGCGCACCGCCGAGGCGCGCCGCGCGGCGCCCGCCCCGATGACGCAACCGGTCACGGTGTGCGTGGTCGAGACCGGAATGCCGAGCCAGGAGGCCGCGAACAGCATGACCGACGCGCCCGCCGAAGCGCTGAACCCCTGGTGCTGCGACAGCTTGGTGATCCTCGTGCCCATCGTCTCGATGATCCGCCACCCGCCGGTCAGCGTACCGAGGCCCATCGCGACATAGCAGCTCAGCGCGACCCAATTGGGCACCTCGAAGTGGCCGCGCAGATAGCCGGTCGAATAAAGCAGGACGGTGATGAGGCCCATCGTCTTCTGCGCGTCGTTGAGGCCGTGGCTGAGCGACAGCGTCCCCGACGAAACCAGGTGAAGCCCGCGAAACGTCCGCTCGGCACCCCGCGCGCTCGCGCGCACGCCGAGCCAGCTGGTCAGCAGCATGATCGCCATGGTGAGGACCAGCCCGAGCACCGGCGAGGCGACGATCGCGATCAGGGTCTTGTTGAGGCCGATCCACTGAATGCTGGGAAAACCGGCATGCGCGACGCCCGCCCCGACGATCCCGCCGACCAGCGCATGGCTCGACGATGACGGGATGCCCTTCACCCAGGTGATCACGTTCCACGACATCGCCCCGACGAGCGCTCCGAACACCACCGCGGGCGTGATCAGGTCCTTGTCGATCAGGCCCTTGCCGATCGTGTCGGCGACATTGTGCAGCGCCGGCCATTTCAGCGCGAGGAAGTAAGCCGCGAAGTTGAAGAAGGCGGCGAAGGCGACCGCTCCGACCGGGCTGATCAGGCGCGTTCCGACGACCGTCGCGATCGAGTTCGCCGCGTCGTGGAGGCCGTTCAGGAAGTCGAACGCGAGCGCGACGGCGATGAGGCCGATGAGCAGCGGAAGGGCAAGCTGGTGCACGCGCCCGTCAGTTCAGGCGTGGTCGATCACGATGCCGTCGATCTCGTTCGCCACATCCTCGAAGGCGTCGGTGATCCGCTCGAGGTGCTTGTAGATCTCGCGGGCGACGATGAATTGCATCGGACTGGTCGCCGAGTGGCTCTGGAACGCCTTCTTGAGCCCGGCGGCGTGAACGATGTCGGCATCGCTTTCGAGATGGACCAGCTTTTCGGTGACGTCGTGGATCCTCGATCCGCTGCGGCTGATGTCGCGCAGCATCGGCATGGCCTGGGCGGTGAGGCCGGCCGCCTCGACGATGATCTTCACCATCCGCTTCATTTCCGGTTCGAAGGCGGTCACTTCGTAAAGCGCGATCGCTCGGGCCGTGTCCTGCATCTCGTCGATCGCATCGTCCATCGCCCCGATCAGCGAGGTGATGGCGCCGCGATCGAAGGGCGTCAGGAACGTCTGGCGGACCGTGCGCAGGACTTCGCGAATGATGTCGTCCGCTTCGTGCTCGCGGCGGTTGATCTCGGCGATATATTCCTCGGGCGGCGAATGCTCGTCGACAAGCTCGCTGAGCGCGCCCGCCGCGGCGACCAGCGTCGCGGCATGCGCCTCGAACATCCCGAAGAAATCGCCAGTCCTCGGGAGTAGGGACTGAAACCAGTTGAACATGACTGCCCCTGTTGTGCGCGGCCCCGCTTAGTGAACCGCGAAGGGCACGGCAACTCGCGGCGGAGGGACGGAATGATTCCGGCCAACTGTTGCGCGGCTGCAAATCCACAGGATTTTTGTGTTGACGAACCATTTACCCGCTTGCGTCTCATTCCAGTTGAGGCACAATAGGTAGTAGCTCGAGAGGGGGAACTCTCAACCACTAGTGTTCGGAGCCGGAATTCCTATATTCCGGCAACGGGCCCGCTCGTCCCCGATTTCCACAGGGGGAGGGCGTGAAAAAGCCCCGTCGCGTGCGAAAAGAGGCTAGGATGTCCGGCATGGCTCCGAGTCGAACAATTGCAGAACAAACGGTCCCTGACAGGGCCGCGGAGGGACGGGGAAGCGCGATGGATTTCAGCACTGGTAGCGAAGTTCCGGTCGACGATGGCGCGACCGTGTCGGGCAGCTCGAAATCGGTTCATGCGCCGAGGTTCGACGTGAAGACGGACGCTTCGCGCGATGAGCTCCTGACCGAGTTCGGCAAGGACACACTGCGCGACCGCTATCTGCTCCCGGGCGAAAGCTATCAGGATCTGTTCGCCCGCGTCGCCGCGGCTTATTCGGACGACGCCGAGCACGCGCAGCGGGTCTACGACTATATCTCGAAGCTTTGGTTCATGCCCGCAACTCCGGTACTGTCGAACGGCGGCACCGGGCGCGGCCTGCCGATCAGCTGCTATCTGAACAGCGTCGACGACAGCCTTCAGGCAATCACCGAAATCTGGAACGAGAATGTCTGGCTCGCCTCCAAAGGGGGCGGAATCGGCACCTATTGGGGTCGGGTGCGCGGCATCGGCGAGCCGGTGGGCCTCAACGGCAAGACCAGCGGAATCATCCCATTCGTCCGCGTGATGGACAGCCTGACGCTGGCCATCAGCCAGGGCTCGCTGCGCCGCGGCTCGGCGGCCTGCTACCTCGACGTCTCGCACCCCGAGATCGAGGAGTTCCTCGAGATACGGAAGCCGTCGGGAGACTTCAACCGCAAGGCGCTTAACCTCCACCACGGCGTGCTCATCTCCGACGAGTTCATGCAGGCGGTGCGCGAGGGCGCCGAGTTCACCCTGCGCTCGCCACGCGACGGGTCGGAGCGCGGCAAGGTCGACGCGCGCTCGCTGTTCCAGAAGCTGGTGGAGACCCGCCTGGCGACCGGCGAGCCGTACATCATCTTCATCGATGCGGTGAACAAGGCGATGCCCAAGCATCACCGCGACCTCGGGCTCAAGGTCACCACCTCCAACCTCTGCTCGGAAATCACGCTTCCGACCGGCCGCGATCACCTCGGTGCTGATCGGACGGCGGTTTGTTGCCTCAGCTCGCTCGGCCTCGAAACGTGGGACGAATGGAACACGGACAAGCGGTTCATCGAGGATGTCATGCGCTTCCTCGACAATGTGCTGAGCGACTACATCGCTCGAGCGCCGGACGAGATGGCGCGCGCCAAATACAGCGCCGAGCGCGAGCGCTCGGTCGGCCTCGGCGTGATGGGCTTCCATTCCTTCCTCCAGGCCCGCGGGCTTCCCTTCGAAGGCGCGATGGCGAAGAGCTGGAACCTCAAGATCTTCAAGCACATCCGGTCGCAGGTCGACCAGGCCTCGATGATGCTCGCCAAGGAGCGCGGCCCCTGCCCCGACGCCGCCGACATGGGCGTGATGGAGCGCTTTTCGTGCAAGATGGCGATCGCGCCGACCGCGTCGATCTCGATCATCTGCGGCGGCACCAGCGCGTGCATCGAGCCGATCCCGGCCAACATCTACACCCACAAGACCCTGTCGGGCAGCTTCTCGATCAAGAACCCGTACCTTCAGAAATTGCTTGAGCCCAAGCTCAAGGACAATCCGACCGTCTGGAACTCGATCCTCGAGCAGGGCGGCAGCGTCCAGCACCTCGACTTCCTCACCCAGGAGGAAAAGGACGTGTTCAAGACCAGCTTCGAGATCGACCAGCGCTGGCTGATCGAGCTCGCCGCCGACCGTACGCCCTTCATCGACCAGGCGCAGTCCTTAATCTGTTCATCCCGGCCGACGTCGACAAGTGGGACCTGATGATGCTCCACTTCCGCGCCTGGGAGCTCGGCATCAAGTCGCTTTACTATTTGCGCTCCAAGTCCGTGCAGCGCGCCGGTTTCGCCGGCGGCGTCGAGGCCGACAACACGCCCGAGCTCAAGGAAATCCAGCTCGCCTCGCACGACCGACTACGACGAGTGCCTGGCGTGTCAGTAAGGTCGCTGAAGTTCCGCAGGGTTGCGAAAGGCGCCGGGGCCGTCGTCGTTGGCGTGCTTGCGCTTGATCTCGTCGCGACGCTCGCAACGCTGGCTTTCGGTTGGAGCGCCTTCCGCGGATGAAGCTCGCGTTTCTCTCGTCGGTTGCGTTCGCCTTCGCTGCCACCCCCGCCCTCGCTGCACCCGCCAGCGGCAATCAGGCGCTCGAGCAGCGCTTCGACGCGCTCATCAGCCCGGCCGACCAGCAGCAGTGGCTCCAGCAGATGTCGTCCGAGCCCAACCACGTCGGCTCGCCGCACGACAAGGCCAACGCCGAGATGCAGCTCGCGCTGTTCAGGCAATGGGGCTGGGACGCCCATATCGAGCAGTTCGACGTCCTCTATCCGACGCCGATCTCGACCACGCGTCGAGCTGATCGCGCCCGAGCATGTGGTTCTGGGCGGGCAGGAGCCGCCGGTTTCGCAAGACCCGAGCCTCACTCCGGAGCGGCTCGCCCGGGCGCTGCCGCCCTACGTCGCCTTCCAGGGCGACGGCGACGTCACCGCGCCCGTGGTCTATGTCGATTACGGAATGCCCTACGACTATGACGCGCTCGAGCAGCGCGGAATCAGCGTCAGGGGCAAGATCGTGCTCGCGCGCTACGGCGGCGGCTGGCGCGGACTGAAGCCCAAGCTCGCCTACGAGCATGGCGCGGTCGGCTGCCTCATCTATTCGGACCCCGCCGACGACGGCTACGCCGAGGGCGATCCGTACCCGCAGGGCGGCGCCCGCCCGCCGCAGGGAGTCCAGCGCGGCTCGGTGGTCGACATGACGCAGTACCCGGGCGATCCGCTGACGCCCGGCGTCGGCGCGACTGCGAATGCGAAGCGCCTGACCCGCGCCGAAGCGCCGACCATCCTCAAGATCCCCGCGCTTCCGATCTCCTACGCCGACGCGTCGAAGATCCTGGCCGCGCTCGGCGGGCCGGTCGTCACCGGCAGCGCCCGGGGCGGCCTTCCGATGACCTATCACTGGGGCGGGACCGACGCGGTCAAGGTTCATCTGGCGGTGAAGTCCGACTGGTCGCTGAAGCCGGCCTACGATGTGATTGCCGTGCTCAAGGGCTCGACCGCTCCCGACCAGTGGATCGTCCGCGGCAATCATCGCGACGGCTGGGTGTTCGGCGCCGCCGACCCGCTGACCGGCCAGGTCGCGCTGATGAGCGAAGCCAAGGCGCTCGGGGCGCTTTACCGCCAGGGCTGGCGCCCGGCGCGCACCATCGTCTACGCGAGCTGGGACGCCGAGGAGCCGAGCCTGCTCGGCTCGACCGAGTGGGTCGAGACCCATGCCGATGAGCTGAAGCGCAAGGCTCTGCTCTACATCAACACCGACAATAACGGCCGCGGCTTCCTCTATGCCGAGGGCAACCACGACCTCCAGCATTTCGTCGATGCGGCGGCGAGCGACGTGCTCGACCCGCAGACCGGCGTGCCCGTCGACGAGCGCGGCCGCGCCAACATCCTCGCCGAAAGCTACGCCAATCCCGCCGCCGTCCGGCCGGATGTGGCGGCTGCGGCGAAGGCCGGCGGCGATCTTCCGCTCGGACCGCTCGGCTCGGGCTCCGATTATTCGCCGTTCGTGCAGCACCTCGGGATCCCGGCGATCAACATCGGCTTCGGCGGCGAGGATTTCGCCGGCGGCAGCTACCATTCGGCTTACGACACTTATTATCACGTGATGCACTTCGACGACCCCGGCCTGGCTTATGGCGCCGCCTTGTCGAAGGTCGTGGGAAGGCTCGTCATGCGCGCCGCCGATGGGCCGCGCATCCCCGCCCGCTACGCCGACTTCGCCACCGCCGTCTCGCGCTACCTCGACGAAGTCATGAAGCTCGCCGCCGACCAGCGCGACAAGGACCGCGCGCTCGCCGACATTCGCCGGCAGGGGGCGTTCAGGCTCGCCTCCGCGCCTTATGATCGGCTCGTCGCGCCCATCGACAGGGGCATCACGCCGCTGATCGACATGCTCCCGCTTCAGAACGCGGTCGACCATCTGAAGCGCGCCGCGGCGGCCGGCGAACTTGGTGCTCGGCCGCGAGGACGCGCTTCCGCCCGCGAACCGGGCGCGGATCAACGCCGGCCTCGCGAGCATCGACCAGTTGCTGACCGACCCGCAGGGCCTGCCCGGCCGCCCGTGGTACAAGAACCTCGTCTACGCGCCGGGCACGCTGACCGGCTACGGCGCCAAGACCCTGCCGGGCGTTCGCGAAGCGATCGAGCAGCGGCGCTGGGACGATGCGCGAGCCTACGTCGGCCGCACCGCCGCGGTTCTCGAAAATTATGCCAGCCGCCTCGATCAGGTGGCGGCGATGGGGAGCGCTGCGCAATGAGCACCGGGCGCACGATCGAGCTTGCCTTTGCGGTTGCGCTGATGGTCGCCGGAGTGGTCCTCTACCGCCGCCGCGATGCCGCCGACTCCGGGGCCGACGGCTACGGCAGCCAGGGCGCGGTGATCCTGTTCGTGGTCGCCGCGATCATGGGCATCCACGCATTGGGCGGGCTCGACTATCATCCGAGCGCGGCCGAGGCCGACATGGCGGGAGAAGGTTGATGAAGCGCCTCCTCGCCCTTTCGACCACGCTTGCGCTCAGCGCCTGCGCCGCGACGCAGGCGTCGGACGCGGTCGCCCCGCAGGCGCCCGGCTTCCTCCTCGGCCTGTGGCACGGCTTCATCTTCCCGGTCGCCTGGATCGTCTCGTTGTTCGTCTCGAACGTCGCGATTTACGCGGTGCCCAACAACGGCGGCTGGTACGATTTCGGCTATTTCCTCGGCATCGTCGTGTTCGGGGTCGGCGCCCGAAAGACGCAGACCGTCACCCGCGACCGGATCGTCCGGGTGCGCGGATGACCGCCTACCTCTTCCTCCCTTTGTTCCTGGTCCCCATCGCCGCGCTGGTCTGGCGGCTGGTGGTCAGCAAGACGCGCGCGCAGTGGATTCGCGTCGGCGCGGCCGGCGCGGCGATGGTGACCGCGGTCGGCGCCTTCACGATCGTCGGCGAGCTGACCGATTTCAACTTCAAGGACTGGCGTTCGGACATCGGTCTTGCCGCCGCCGCGTGCGGAAGCCTCTACCTCCTCGCCTGGGCGCAGCGCCACCACAGCAACCGCCGCCACCGCACCGTCTCGATCATCGCCGCGATCATCGGGCTCGTCCCCGTCGCCGGCGCGGTCCTCACCGGACTCCTGTTCGGAGGCCAGCCGAGATGAACAGGATGCGCCCCGCCCGCTCGATCACCATATTCGAACCCAAAGGAGCCTGACCGATGCCCCTCCTCGAAGCCCGCAAGCAGTACAAGCCGTTCGAATACCCGTGGGCGTTCGAATATTGGAAGCGCCAGCAGCAGATCCACTGGATGCCCGAGGAAGTGCCCTTGGGCGAGGATTGCCGCGACTGGGCGCAGAAGCTCACCCCGCACGAGCGCAACCTCTTGACCCAGATTTTCCGCTTCTTCACCCAGGCCGACGTCGAGGTGCAGGATTGCTACCACGACAAATACGGCCGGGTGTTCAAGCCGACCGAGATCAAGATGATGCTGACCGCCTTCTCCAACATGGAGACGGTGCACATCGCGGCCTACAGCCACCTCCTCGACACGATCGGGATGCCCGAGAGCGAGTATAGCGCCTTCCTCCAGTACAAGGAGATGAAGGACAAGCACGATTACCTTCAGCAGTTCGGCGTCGACACCGACGAGGACATCGCCAAGACGCTCGCCATGTTCGGCGGCTTCACCGAGGGGCTGCAGCTGTTCGCCAGCTTCGCGATGCTGATGAACTTCCCGCGCTTCAACAAGATGAAGGGCATGGGCCAGATCGTCAGCTGGTCGGTCCGCGACGAGAGCCTCCACTGCGAGGGCATCATCAAGCTCTTCCACACCTTCGTGAAGGAACGCGATTGCCTGACCCCCGCGGTCAAGGAGGCGGTGATCGACGCCTGCCAGAAGACGGTCCGGCTGGAGGACGCGTTCATCGACCTCGCGTTCGAGATGGGCCCGGTGAGCGGCATGGCGCCGAAGGAGATCAAGAAGTACATCCGCTACATCGCCGACTGGCGGCTGGGGCAGCTCGGCTTCGCGCCGATCTACATGGTCGACGAGCACCCGCTGCCGTGGCTCGCCCCGCTCCTCAACGGCGTCGAGCACGCCAACTTCTTCGAGACGCGCGCGACCGAATATTCGAAGGCCGCGACGCGCGGGGATTGGAACAGCGTGTGGGACAATTTCGACCGCCGCATGAAGGCGAAAGCGGACGCGGCGGCGAACGATGGCGCCGGCGCGGGTGACGGGCCGGATATGTTCGAGGCGGCTGGGGTGGCGGCGGAGTAGTTGACCTAGTCACGGATTTGATAGTGAACAAATGTGGAACATTTATGCGCCAAGACTCAGCCGAAATTTGCGGGGCCAAGCACCCGTCAAACCGTGGCTGACGTACGGGCAATTGCGAACTTGTCCTTAGCCGAGCGGCGGAATTGCGCTTGGGCGTCAGCAACATGGCGCTGAACAAGATCTGTGCTTTGTACATTAAACGACCATTTGCTTAGAAGCGGCAACAGCTTGTCGTGCAAATATCTCAGGCGTGCGAAGCATGCCCGACAGTTTCAGATAAGAGCTGTATCACCAATTCAAGCAATGGGATCACTGCCCCATCGAGGCGAAAGCGACGAAGGTCGATCCGGAGACGGGTGACGTCGTTTTGGCGCAAGAAAACTTTCGGACGCAGAGCAAACATATCTGACCGAACTGATTGATCGGTACATCCAATTACAAGCGCGCCGCAATTGAGAGCCCTGTCGCACGTCACGGGAGGGCCGTGGCACATAGTGTGGGGTCATGACGGACAAGCAATCCGGGCATGCAGATTTCGGCCGACAGTATATCCGAGAGCATTATTTCTCTCAGGAAGGCCTCAATGACGGACTATTCTTTACCCACTATTTCGGAAAGCTGGATCGCGATTCCTGCGGCGCCGAATTTCGTGCGCTACGGCTTTCAGGAACTCGTGAAAACGCTGAAGGCGTACGTAGCCTTCGCAAAGGGCATGCCCACGATTAGCTATTATCAGGGGCTCAAGATCGTCAGCGATCTGGTCCTCGGTTGGATCGATGTTGAACAGGCGCGAAGGCAGTACGGCTTCGAGAAGGACATCCCGTCGCGCCAGAAGAACTGATGACTCTGTCGACGCATTGTGCGTTTCGCGCTGAGACGCGCCGAGTATGTTGCCACTCCTACATATGCAGAGTTTTCTGGCATCGTTTCCAATTGCGCGCGAGCTTTTCATCCCCGTGAAACCAACGCTCGTGCTCGCGAGAGTGGTCAGCTCAAGCCGATTTCTGTCTTCGGATGGAAGTCGGTGCCTCTGTCGATGTTTCAGCGACGGCTTCCGATGACCATATTGGAAGATGAGATCTTCGTCGCTCACTATTTCGAGCAGTTCCAGATCCGGAAATGAATTCCTTCCTGAAGTGGACGGCGTGCGAACACCGGAGGTCTGGCACCGAGGAGACTAACGACCTACTGTCTCGATCGAGTTAAAGAATCGAATCTCGAGCTCTGTCTCTCGTGCTCGGTCGCAGGCTTATCCAATCATCGCCGAATGGCTCCGCACGAAAAAGCCTGAGCAACGTCCGGAGCCAAAGTGGCTCGGGATGATTCTCGCCAGATTCGCCTCGACCTAGCGGGACCGAGCGGTGGCAAGTAGAATGCAGCAGAAGTTGAATAAAGTCGACTGGCTCGCCTGCGCTCGCGGGCGGAAGTTCGGCCATCCTCGCCGATCCGCCATGGCAGTTCCAGAACCGTACCGGCAAGGTCGGCGCCGGAGCATCGGCGGCTCGACCGCTACGGCACGATGACGCTCGACGAGATCTGCGCCCTGCCGGTCGCAGGACATCGCCGCCGACCGTCGCACCTCTACTGTGGGTCCCGAACGCGCTGCTGCCCGAGGGCCTTCAGGTGATGGACGCCTGGGGGTTCGACTACATATCGAACATCGTCTGGCACAAGGTGCGCAAGGACGGCGGCCCGACGGTCGCGGCGTCGGCTTCTACTTCCGCAACGTCACCGAGCTGCTGCTGTTCGGCATGCGCGGCAAGAACGCGCGCACGCTCGCGCCCGGCCGCAGCCAGGTCAACATGCCTCCCGACCCGCAAGCGCGAGCACAGCCGCAAGCCCGACGAGCAATACCAGCTGATCGAGGACTGCAGCTCGGGCCCGCTGCCTCGAAATGTTCGGCCGCGGCAGCGCCCGGGCTGGACCGTCTGGGGCAACCAGGCCGACGACAGCTACAAGCCCGACTGGCCCACCTACAACTACAACAGCGCGCTGGAGGTCGCGGCAGAATAATGTTCGACTGCCTGATCGCCGCTGGTTTTCAGATCGAGTTCGCCCTCCCACGCCAAGGCGATCCTCGGCGTCGATTTTCCTGACGTTGTGAGCGATTTGGAAAAAGCGCTACTCCACAGTGCGCCTTCCCATCACCGAAATCGTCGGCGGCGGCGGGGGTGAAGCGCAGCTTACGCAACGACTGAGACAGCGGATTCTACGACACTTCAGTGGCGAAAGCGGAACGTCGAAATCAAAAAGATGATCGATCACGTTGAGAAGGAGTCGATCAGCCACGAGATCGACCATTTCCATCCGACTGATGAGGGCACGTTCGCGCTCGAGATCGAATGGAACAACAAAGACCCATTCTTCGATCGCGACTTAGAGAATTTCAAACGTTTGCATGCCGAAGGCGTGATCAGCGTCGGCGCAATCGTGACAAGAGGCTCGGAGCTACAATCGCAGTTGAGGACATGATTCAGGCGTGGGCCGAGCGAGAGGAATATCATCTCATTCGAGGATTTGAAGAGCGTGGTTTCAAACGCCCGACTGAACGACAGGAAGCTATCGTCGCAACACGAGTCGAACGGCAGGAGAGTTTCGCTCATGCTTCGGCCGCCATGTTCTTTTCCGACAAGTATGGAATGGCGACGACGCATTGGACGAAACTCCGGGACCGAATTGCGCGAGGCGTGGGCAATCCCTGCCCCCTCGTGCTGATTGGCCTCCCTCCGTCGATTGTGGACATGGAATTCGTAAGCACCGCACAGGAACCAACATGCTCGACCAACTCACCCGCACGCAGAAATATGGCGTTTACGCTTTCGCCGCCGGAGTCCTCACCGTCGTGGCTTTCCTCCTGATCCAGCTAACCCGCGCCGCGTCCGCAAACGACGGGATGATCGTTAGGCCCCTCACCCCACCTGTGTTACAAGCGCATATCGCACGGATTAACCCCCGTAAGCCTGTGCGGCTGAGAGACCGATACGCGCTCCCGCTTACCGCCAAGGGAGCCCGAATGGACCTCAACTATCTTTATCATCGGCGCGGCAAGTCGCTGCTGATGGCCGCCGGCGCTTCGTGCGAGCGGTCGCGCGGCGCGCACCTTGCTCTGGCGCGCGGCTATGTCGACCGGATCGCCGAAGTGCGCCGCGAGCTCATGGCCGACGCCGCATGACCCCGCCTCTCTCGGGCGAGGATGCCGCCGACGGCCTGCGCGACCAGGCGACCTCGTGCCGGCAACTGGCCAGGCGCGCGCGCACCGCGTCGGGCGGGACGGCGCTTCGCGCCGCGGCGGACCAGTTCGACACCGACGCCAGCCGAATCGACCCGCGAAGCCTGCGCCGCTGATGCCCCCAGCCAATTTCCCGAAAGGACCCCGAATGAACGACAACACCATCGACGAAGTGGAGCTCGCCCGGCTCGGCGTCCAGCGCGTGAAGGTCGAAACCTTCACCTGGGGCGGCTATCGCTACAGCAACGCCCGCGACGCTATCGCCGCGGCCAAGCGGGGCGACAAGAAATGAGCCGCGCCTTGTTCCTCAAGCTCGACGAAGGCCAGGTCGTCGCCCGCTGCCTCGCCGAAAAGGTCGGGATCTCGGCCGTCGAGCGCCTGCCCGGCGGCGGCGTCCGGCTGGTGTGCATGAGCAGCGAGGGCGCCGGGGTAATGACCCGCAAGCTCAAGCAGCACCTGATGGCCGACACTGCCACCCGGGAGAAGTTCCGGCCCAGCAGCCCGCTCTGGTGAGTCGATCGCTCCTGCTGTATCATTAGGATAATACAGTAGGAGCCCGACGTGCTGCCGTTCTTCGCGATGCTGACCACCGCCGCGGCCGCCGTGGCGCCGGTCACCGTTCCGCCGCAACCGCAACTGACCGCGCAAATCGCCGAGGCCGAGGCCGAGCTGTTCGACCTTTTCTTCGTCAGGCCATGCGACGTTCCGCGCTTTCGCGCCATGCTCGCCGACGACGTCGAATTCTATCACGACAAGGACGGGTTCGGCATCCGCTCGGCCGACGATTTCGTTCGCGACTACAGCCGGAATTGCGCGTCGCGTGCCGATCCGAAGGCCTGGCGGTCCCGGCGCGAGCTCATTCGGTCAACGCTGCGGGTCGATCCGATTCCCGGCTATGGTGCGATGGAAGCGGGCGATCACCGTTTCTACGAACGCAAAGGCGTGAACGGCACCGAAAAGCTGGCCGGCCGCGCCAGCTTTGCGATGGTCTGGGCGCTCGGATCCGATGGAAAGTGGCGCCTGTCACGCGTGCTCAGCTTCGCCCATGCCGCGGCGAAGTGAGGTGACGAGAACCGCGCTTCCCCGCAACTCAATGGCTGGTGACGTCGCTGATCCCGATGGTCAAAGCGGTGATCGCGACCGCGAACAGGATGACTCCGATGACGACGATCCAGATCTCGCGCTCGGTCGGGTACGGCTGCACCTTTCTCTCGCGGATCGCGGGAGGAGGGTCACGGCGGATTCGCGACGGGCGCAGCTCGACGGTGCGGCGGCGGATTTTCGACGTCTTGATCACGGGCGCGATTCTAAACGAGAGGCGATTACCGTCTGGTTACCCGCATTTTCCTACTCGAGGATTCGGTACGACCGCAGGATCCACGACACGAAATAGGCGAGATACAACGCGGCGAGCGCGATCTGGATTCGGCGGTCCTTCACCCACGCCCCGACCGCGCACAGGATCACGAGCCCGACCAGCCGCACCGGATATTCAGGACCGTAGGAACGGTAATAGGCCGGCCCCTTGGCGAGCGTGTCGATGAGGTCGATCGGCGCGGTCAGCGCGAGCAAGCCGAAAAACCACCGCCGGCGCGAGATGAAATAGTCGCCCCAGCTCGCATATTCGTCGATCTCGTCGGGAAGAAGGAGCGTCGCCATCAGAGTGAACAGAAAGGCGTAGAAGAGGACGAACACATAGAGCTCGAAGGTCCACGGCTGGATCCGGATCAGCCCGAACTCGAACCACCAGAAGTGGATCGCCATGATGATGACTACGGCGACCCAGATCAAATGCGCGGCATGGAGCGGCTTCTGGCCGGGATGGGCGAGGAACCTCGCAACTCCAGCGAGCATCCGGGTCAGGGCAAGGCCAACCACGACCCCCATCAGGATTCTCAAGTGGAAATAGATGTCGTGGCCTTCGATCGGCATCGCCTCGCCCCGCTCGAACCGTCGAGCGCGAGCTTATAACGCGATCGAATTTGACTCCAACAGTGGGAGGCTACGCGCGGGCGTTCGCGAACAGCGCGGCTTCGCTCCGCCGCCGGACGCGCTCGGTGACTTCCTCGGTGTGGTCGGCGCCCGCCGCGTTGCAGCGCCCGTGGCACAGGAACAGGCTCTCGAGCGCACCGGGGTCGCCGTGCGTGTGGGCGACGACCGGCTCGATCCTCGGCCCCTTGTCGTGCCCGCGCGTCAAGTCGAAGCGGATCGGGCGGCGGCAACGCCTGCACGCATCGCCGTCGCGATCACGCAGCGCGGCGATGCACCGCTGTTCCTGCTCGCGCCGGAATTTCCACGGTGTCACATATTTGGCGATGATCGCTCGGCTCATGACATCGGGAATAAGCCCAAGTGCGTCACCAAAGAATTACGCTTCGGAAGATTCCTGTGGACGAAGGCACGCGCCGTTACGTGTGTGGAACGGTGTTCACGATCTAACGTTTATCGCGAGGTTAACCCGAAAGGATCAGCGCATGAAATCAAGGTTGCTCGTCGCCGCGGCCCTCGGTGCCGCATTGACCTTGCCGGCAGCGCCCGCGGGCGCGCAGCACGGTTCGCACCCGATCGGCATCGGCGTGCCCAACGCCAAGTTGCCCGACGGAAGCGTCAATCGTGTCCACCGCCCCGGCCGGGGACTCGACGGGACGTCCTTCGCGTGGGCCTACGATCTTGAGAGCTCGTATGACGACCGTGACTGGGCGTCGGACAGCGGCAACGGCTGGTGGAACAGCCGTCCGGACCGCGCCTATCCGCGCTGGGTCCAGGAGCAGCGCGGTCAGTCCTCGTGCGATCCGGACCGGATGTGGTGGTCGGGAAGCGGCTGGCACTGCTGAGCAAAGATAGCATCCGCTAGTTGCCGCTGGGCTGCTGGGCTTCCCTCGCTTCGGCCGCGGCCTTGACCTTCCGCGCCGCCTTTTCGGCCTCGTCGGCCTCTCGCCGGGACTTGGCCATCTGATAGCGCTGATATTCGCTCGGCTGCGGTTCGGTCTCGAACATGCTGCCGACCTCCTGCCCCGAGGCCAGCCGCTTCGCCATCTCCGCCGCCGTTGCCGCCGCCGCGAGCAGGTTGATGCCGGCGGTGACGCACGGCGCCGGGCCGACATGGGCGCAATCGGGGATGACCGTGCCGCCGGGCCGCACCGGCCGCCCCGCATCCTTCGTCTTGCGCTTGGCTTCCATGACGTCGGGATTGAGCCGATAACCCTGCGGTCGTTCGGTGCAGATGACGATCGTGTCGCCGCTGGCCCCGGGGGTTGGGCAGCGCTCGCTGGTCGCGCTAGGCGCCGCTTGCGACGGCGGCGGCGCTTGCGAGGCGGCGGGCGCCAGCATCGCCAGTGCAACGGGGATACCGCTCAGCATGGTCTTCCCTAGTGCCTCGCAAGATTGCGGCCCGGTGAACGCCGGCTGCCGCTAGTGATGGAATTCCTTCTGCGCCTCCTGGAACCAGCCTTTCGGTGCGACTCCGAGTTCTTTCTTCTTGACCTCGGGCAGCTTCCCGAGCGGCTGGCTGCCCGGAAACGCCGTCACCATAATCCCGACGGCAAGGACGGCGAGCAATGCAAGCAAGACCAGGAATGGCACCGTCGAAAGAAACGCGCGCGGCGATTCGGGTTGCGTACGCTCACGAGCACGCCGCCCGCGCCGGAAGCCGCGCTTGAGCGCCATCGCGCTCAGATAGTCCTCCGAGCGTGTCCACCGGCCGGCCGGCAACTCCGTCAGCCCGTCGCGCTTCATGGCTGCAGGTTGAGCGCTTTTTCGCCTGTTCTCAATAAGCTCGTGTCCCGGTCGAGCGCTTATTTCCCTCGCGGCACCGGCAGGCTCGCCACCGTTTTGTCGCCGCAAATGACGTTGACCGTCGTGACGGCCTGACTGTTCGGGATGGTCTGAACCACGTCCCACCAATTGTCCGGCGCCGCGAAGCCGGTGTCGTTTGTGGTGATCGTGGGCGCGACTTCGGCGCTGGTGCCGCTGACCGTCGCGGGAGAAAGCACCGCCTTGTAGCGCGCATCTTCCCGATAGGCCTTGCCGCTGACGACGACATTGCCGTCCTTGTCGAGCCTGGCGGCCCAACCCTTGGTTTCGTCATCCTTGAAGAAGCAATAAGCAGGCCTCGGCTTTTCCGCCGCGGCGGCGTTAGTCGGCGGAATTGCGCGCGGCGTTGTCGTCCGACGATCGGCCGCACGCCGCCAAGCCAAGCACGCCGGCCAAAATGATGAAATCTATTCATGCTCGCTCCCCTTCGTCGCCATTGGAGCGAAAGGGAAAGCCGGGATCAAGGTGGGCGTCAGTCGAGAGGCTGGCCGCTTTCTTCCTGCTCGAACAGGTCCGCGACGACATCGCCCTTGGCCGACAGGCGCACCTTGTCGCCCTCGACCTCGGCCACCAGACCCTTCGGGATGTAATGGTGGTGCTTTTCATGACCGATGCCGCTGTCGGCGCGGATCAGCTTGATCCGGTTATCCTCGACCCGGTCGACGGTGCCGATATGGACGCCGTCGGCGCCAATGATGTCCATATGCTCGCGAATGTCTTCAAAGCCGCTCATGGGTCTCAGCCTCCTCTTGCTTCCCACCCCAACGCTTTGCCCGCGACATGGGTGCAGGCCGCGGCGCCCAACTACGCTCGTTTCGGGCACGAGTCATCGGCAGCGGCGGGTTGTGACGCCATCGGTGCCGCTCTAAGTCGCTGCCATGGCTGACGTTCGAACCCCCACCCTTGCCGACGCGGATATCGTGCCGGAAGCGCCGCCCTCACCGACCCATGTGGCGATACGAAGGGAAGATTATCAGGCGCCGGACTGGCTCGTTCCCGAGCTTCGGCTCGATTTCGACCTGGATCCCGAGCGGACGCGTGTCCGGGCGACGCTCGAGGTGATCCGCAACGGGGATCACGACCGTCCGCTTCGGCTCGACGGCGACGAGCTCGAATTGATGTCGGTCAAAGCCAACGGCGAAAACGCCGCGCACCGGATGGAAGGCCAACAGCTGGTCATCGACGTCACTGGCGACCGGGCCACGGTCGAGACCGAGGTGGTCATCAACCCCGCGGCCAATACCAAGCTGATGGGCCTCTATGCCTCGGGGGGTTTGCTTTGCACGCAATGCGAGGCGGAGGGCTTCCGGCGGATTACCTTCTTCCCCGACCGGCCCGACGTGCTGTCAAAATATTCCGTTCGCGTGGAGGGCGATGCTACGCGCTTCCCCATACTTCTCTCGAACGGCAACCGGATCGCTGCGGGCAACGCGAATGATGGCCGGCACTGGGCCGAGTGGGCCGATCCCTTCCCCAAGCCATGTTATCTGTTCGCGCTCGTCGCCGGCGACCTCGAAGCCAATCGCGATAGCTTCACGACCATGTCGGGCCGCAAGGTCGACCTTGCGATCTGGGTTCGCGAGGCGGACCTGCCCAAAACCCAACACGCGATGGACAGTCTGAAGCTGGCGATGGCGTGGGACGAGAAGGTCTACGGGCGGGAATATGACCTCGATCAGTTCAACATCGTCGCCGTCAGCGACTTCAACATGGGCGCGATGGAGAACAAGAGCCTCAACATCTTCAACTCCGCCTACGTTCTGGCCGACCAGGAAACGGCGACCGACGCCGATTTCGACAATATCGCGCGGGTCGTCGCGCACGAATATTTCCACAATTGGTCGGGCGACCGAGTCACCTGCCGGGACTGGTTCCAGCTGAGTCTCAAGGAAGGGTTCACGGTTTTCCGCGACCAGAGCTTCGGCGCCGACGTCGGAAGCCCGGCGGTCAAGCGCATCGAGGACGTCCGCGTCCTCCGCGCCGTGCAATTCCCGGAAGACCAGGGCCCGCTCGCGCATCCGGTGCGCCCTGACAGCTACATCGAGATCTCGAATTTCTATACGGCCACGGTCTACAACAAGGGCGCCGAGGTCATCCGAATGTTCCACACGGTGCTCGGGCGCGGACAAGTTCCGCGCCGGAACCGATCTCTATTTCGACCGCAACGACGGCGAGGCCGCGACCTGCGACGATTTCGTCAAGGCCCTGGAGGACGGGAGCGGGATCGACCTCGAGCCCTTCAAGATTTGGTACAGCCAGGCCGGCACGCCGAAGGTTCGCGCCCGGCTCGAGCATGACCCGGAGGCGAAGACCGCCACGCTCTATCTCGAACAGCATGTCGATCCGACGCCCGGTCAGCCCACGAAGCAGCCGATGCCGATTCCGCTGCGAACCTCACTGATCGGCAGCGAGACAGGCGACGAGATCTGCCCCGAGCGGCTGATCATCCTCGACCAGCCACGGCAGAGCGTCGCGTTCGACAATGTGACCGAGATGCCGTTACTGTCGATCAACCGCGGTTTCTCCGCGCCGATCGTCCTCGACGCCGAACGCCCGGCGGACGAGCTCGAGCAGCTGGCGCAGGCGGACACCGATCCGTTCGCGCGCTATGAAGCGATGCAGGAGCTGATGATGCGAGCCCTTGTAGCGGGCGCGCCCGGCGCCGAGGCCGACGCGAGGCCCGTCATTCGCGCGGTGGGGGCGACGCTCAGGTCCAACTCGCTCGATCCGGCGTTCAAGGCGGAAGCCATCCTGCTTCCGAGCGAAAGCTTGATCGCCGATCGGATGGAGGTCGTCGATCCCGATGCCATCCACGAAACGCGCGAACGGCTGCGCGGAGCGATCGGTTCGGCGCTGCGCGCAGAACTGCTAGGAGTGCACCACAGTGATGGCGCTGCCGGCGACGACCTCAGCCCGGCGGCCAAGGGCGTAAGGCGACTCCGCACTGTCGCGCTCGGCCTGATCGCCGCCGCTGACGCGGCGGAAGCCGCGCAGCTGGCGAAAACGCAATTCGATCGTGCCGACAACATGACCGACCGGCAGGGCGCACTCGGCGTGCTGGTGTCGACGGAAACTCCGGAGCGCCAGGAGGCTCTCGATGCCTTCTATCAGCGTTTCCACGACGACCCGCTCGTGCTCGACAAATGGTTCGCGCTGCAGGCTGCGGCGCAGCGGCCGGACACGGTCGACCAGGTGCTCGAGCTCGCCCAGCATCCCGACTTCGTGATCACCAACCCCAATCGCCTGCGCTCGCTCGCCGGCACCTTCGCCGCGAACCACTGGGCGTTTCATTCGGCGGACGGCAGGGGCTATCGTTTCCTTGCGGACATGATCATCGCCGCGGACAAGCTGAATCCGCAGGTTGCGGCGCGGCTGGTTCCTCCGCTCGGTCGCTGGCGCCGGTTCGAACCGAAAAGGTCAGCGCTGATGCGCCAGGCGCTCGAGCGGATCGCGGCGACTCCCGGCCTGTCCAAGGACGTCTACGAGCAGGTGACGAAGAGCCTGGCTTAGCCGCCGATCCACTGGGCGATTTGCTGCGCGACCTGGTTTGCGGCGCGGTTCAGCGCGGGACCCACGCTCGGCCCCGTCCCGTCGGCCGGCGCCGAGGCGACGAAGCGGCGGGTCTGGACTTGCGCCCCGTCGGGACTCGAAAGCGTCCCGTTGAACGCGACCACTGCCTGCCCGGTCGACGCGTCATAGCCGAAGCGCTCGAGCTCGCCCTGAAGCACCATTCCGGGGTCGATCCCGGCCTGGTTCGGATCGAGCACGACGCGGTTGGTGCTGCGGCGAACCGTCTCTTCCAGGAGATCCTGGAACAGGCGATCGGGTGTATCGACCCACTGCAGGTCGGTCACATATTGAACATCGGTCGGAGTTAGCTGCACCGGGACCCGGACCGAGCGCAGCTCGTTGCCGATGATTGGCGTCTGGATCGTCACGGCCTGACCGGCCGCCGCGCTGCGGACCATGTTCCCGGGGTCGGCCGCCTCGGGAGTCAGGGTCTGCAGCGTCAGCGGCGCCTTGCTACCACCGCCGAGGAGACCGCCGATCGAGCAGCCCGCGAGCGCGAGCGCGGCAGCGATGGGAGCGATGTTACGCAGCAGCTTCATTGGCGTTTCCCAGGTTTGTAGTCGGGCAGTTGCTTCGGCCCCAGCGCACCGCCGATTCCCTGGCGGTTGATGCGATCGGAAACCTGCTGGAGCGACTGCGTCAGATCGCGCAGGTCACGCACCAGCTTGTTCGCCTCGGGCAGCGTCGATTTGCTGAAGTTCTGCACGCCCGGACGGGCGTCGCCGACGATGGCGTTCAAACTGTCCGCGGCCTGCCGCGCCGAAACAATCGCCTGATTGAGGTTGGTGACCGCCTCACGGCCCTGGCCGTTCACGAGGCTGTTGGCGTTGTTCGACAGCGCCGCGATATTGTTGGCGGCGACGCCCGCGTTGCGGGCGGCGATGCGCACCTCGGCAAGCGTGTCGGCCATCTCCGGCGCCCGCTGGCGCAGCACCGCCGTGGTCGCATCGATGTTCTCGAGGATGTCGGCAATGGCGTTCTGGTTCTTGTCGGTGAGGAGCTCCGTCAGCCGCTCGGTGAGGCGCTGGATGCGCGCCATCAGCTCGGGAGCGCTGTTCAATAGCGCGCTAAGGCCGCTCGAGCTGGCGGGAATGACCGGGCAGCCCTGAGGGCCGACCTGCGAGATCGCGGGTCTTCCGCGCTCCGCACCGTTGAGCTGGATCTCGTTGGCGCCGGCCAGGCTAACGCTGTGGATTTCCGCCGTCGTTCCTTCCAGCACGGGAGTCTGCTGGTCGACTTCGATGCGCACCCAGACGAACTCGGGGCGGTTGGGCAACAATGAGATTTTCGTGACCTGACCGACCGGGACGCCGGAAAAGCTGACGTTAGAACCCTTGTTGATGCCGCCGACCGCGCGGAAATAGACATCGTAGCATTTGCTCGTCTTGTTCGAGAGCCCGGCAAGCCAGACAATGAACAGCAGCGTGCCGACGAGCAGCGCCACGGTGACCGAGCCGACCATCACGTAATTGGAACGCGTTTCCATTAAGCGGTGACCTCTTGCTCATAGCTGTCGGCCGCAGCTCGCCCCCGCGGTCCATTGAAATATTCTTGTATCCAAGGATGATCCAAAGCCAATAGTTCCGGGATCGTCCCGACCGCCACGACCTTCTTGTCCGCAAGCACCGCGATGCGGTCGCAAATCGCGTGCAATGTATCGAGGTCGTGGGTGATCAGGAAGACGGTGAGGTCGAGCCGCTTCTGAAGCGACTTGATGAGCTCGTCGAACGCCGCCGCCGCGATCGGGTCCAGTCCAGCGGTCGGCTCATCGAGGAACAGCAGCTCCGGATCGAGCGCCAGCGCGCGGGCCAGTCCCGCGCGCTTCACCATGCCGCCGGACAGCTCGGACGGATACTTGGGGCCCGCATCCGCCGGAAGGCCACCCATGGCGATCTTGTAGGAGGCGATCTCGTCGAGCAGCGGCGGCTTCAAATGGGGAAAATATTCGCGGATCGGAACCTCGACGTTTTCCGCCACTGTGAGCGTCGAGAAGAGGGCGCCGTTCTGGAACAGGATGCCCCAGCGGCGGCGAATGTTCTTGGCTTCGTCCTCGTCGCGGCCGATCATGTTCTCGCCGAGCACGTCGATGTGGCCGGCGTCGGGCGTCTGAAGCCCGATGATCGATCGCAGCAGCACGGACTTGCCGGTTCCGGAGCCTCCGACCACTCCGAGGATCTCGCCGCGGCAGACGGTGAGGTTGAGGTCCTCGTGGATGACCTGCTCGCCGAAACTGTTGCGCAGGCCGCGCACCTCGATGACCGGCTTGCAGCTTTCGGGCACGGTCCTCGGATCGAGGTTCTTCGGAATCTGCGTCATATCCAGCCGATGTTCGAGAAGAACACGGCGAATACCGCGTCGAGGACGATGACCATGAAGATCGACTGCACGACCGCGGTCGTGGTGCGCGACCCGACCTCTTCGCTGTTGCCCTGGACCAGCATTCCCTGGAAGCAGCCGGCAAGGGCGATGATGAAGCCGAACACCGGCGCCTTGATGAGGCCGACCCACAAGTCGGTGATCGGGATCACCTCGTTGAGCCGCTGGATGTAGGTGATCGGCGGAATTTCGAGCGAGAGCCAGACGAAAACGCCGCCGCCGAGCAGCGCCATGAGCATCGACCAGAATGCGAGCAGCGGCATCATGACGACTGCCGAGATGATGCGCGGAAGGACCAGCGCTTCGATCGGCGACACGCCAATCGTGCGCAGCGCGTCGATTTCCTCGGTGATCTTCATCGTGCCAATCTGGGCGGCGAAGGCCGAACCCGAGCGGCCGGCGACCATGATCGCGGTCATCAGGGTGCCGAGCTCGCGCACCGTGATCCGGCCGATGAGGTTGATCGTGTAAATCGATGCGCCGAACTGGGCGAGCTGGACCGAGCCCTGCTGCGCGATGACGATTCCGATTAGGAAGCTCATCAGCCCGATGATCCCGAGCGCCCGGACACCGACGACGTCGAAGCGCTGGATGACGGCGTTGAGCCGGAAGCGCTTGGGCCGGCGGATGACGTTGGCGAAAGAGATCAGCGTCGCGCCGAAGAAGCCGAGCAATCCGACAAGGGTGACGCCCGTCCCCGCCACCCACTCGCCGAGCTCCCTCAGCACGCGAACCGACCCGCCGGCTTCCTCCGGGGTGACTCGAGCCGGCTTGTCGAACTCTCCGACCTGCTTCAGGAGGCTGACCTCGCCCCGGCTCGCGCCGACCACCTTGGCGCCGCGGTCGCGCACCGTGCGGTAGACCAGCCACGCGCCGACCGTGTCCATGCGGTTGATGTCTGTCAGGTCGATCGTCAGCGGATCGGGGAGCGAGTCGATCTCGCGCTGGGTGGTGGCGGCGCGCGTGATCGTCAGCGCGCCGGCGACCCGGTACACCGAGCCGTGCGGATGATCCCCCTCTTGCCCTTCCGGAGCAGCCATTCACACGACTGATGCGCGATTAACGCTGGCGCGGCAAGTCGGGTGATAACCAGACCCTTTCCTGCCGCCTGGGCCGTCTCTATGCGGCGCGCATGCCGAGCGAAGCCCGTTTGATGTTCGTTGCCGTGGGAAGCAACTCCGCGCGTCCGTTCGGGATGAACGCCCGCGATCGCGTCCGCCGGCTCGCCGCGAACGCGGGTTTCGACTGTTCCGACACGGCCGAACCGGGCCGGGCCGCGATGCTCGTCAACATGCGCTACGCATGGGACCCGGCTTGGCTGAAGGCCATGGGCAGCCGCCCCGGAACCGTCCTTTCCTTCGCCGACGAAGCGGTGATGATCCATGTGCCAGCGGACGGTGACGCTGCCGATGCAGTTCGCGCGATCGAGGAAGGCCGCCTGCCCGAGGGTTACGAACAGCTGCCCGCGGAAATGGCTGAACTGAACTACGCGGAGCTCCGAAAGCGCGAACGACCTTTCGTGAGGCGGCTCGATCCCGACGATCCGGAGCCGGTCGAGCGCGCCGCCTATGATGCTGCGTACAAGGGCGTGACTGACCTGCTGACCTTGTACTTGTGGCGCCGTCCCGCTTTCTATCTGACGAGGTGGGCGGCGCGTGCCGGGATCGCACCCAATCTCGTGACATTGATCGGCGGGATCCTCTGCGCACTCGCCTTCTTCCTCTTCTGGCGCGGCGAATATTGGTGGGGCGTGCTGTCGGGCTTCACCTTCATGGTGCTCGACACCGTCGACGGAAAGCTGGCGCGGGTGACGGGCGCCTCTTCGAAATGGGGCGAGGTGTTCGACCACGGCATCGACCTCGTCCATCCGCCCTTCTGGTACTGGGCATGGCTGCACGGCCTCGCCGTCTACGGACGGCCGCTCGAGCCGATCGTCGCGACCATGGTGCTGTGGACGATCGTCGGCGGCTATGTCGCCCAGCGCATCATCGAGGGCATTTTCATCAAGCGGCTGGGGCTGGAGATCCACGTCTGGCGGCGCATCGACAGCAGGTTCAGGCTGGTCACCGCGCGCCGCAACCCGAACATGGTGATCCTTGTCGGCGGCTCTGCTGTTCCGCCGGCCCGACCTCGGCATCGAGCTCGTCGCCTGGTGGACGCTTGCCAGCCTCATCTTCCACGCGGTGCGCCTCGCGCAGGCGAGCGAGCGCCTGGGCCGCGGCGAAAAGATCATCTCCTGGCTCGAAGCATGAGCTGGACCGCCGTCGTGCTGGCGGGCTCGCGGCCCGGTCGCGACGCTTTCGCCGAACAGTTCGGCACCGACCTCAAGGCGCTGATCCCCGTCGGCGGCGAGCCGATGGTGGGCCGTCCGGTGCGCGCGCTCCTCGAGAGTGGCGAGATCGGCAAGATCATCGTGATGACGCAGGAACCGGGGCGGATTGCCGAGATGCTGCCGAACGACACTCGGATCTCGGTCCGGCGTTCTCAAGGCACGATTGCCGAGACACTCCTCGACCTGATTGACGACGCGACGGTGGAATGGCCGCTTCTCGTCACCACGGCGGACCATGCGCTGCTCGATCGCGCCACCGTCGACGAGTTCTGCAGCGGTTCAAAAGGTGCCGACATTGCGATCGGAGTTGTCGAAAAAGCGAATCTGATGCGACGGCTTCCGACGACGAAGCGCACCTGGATGCCTTTTCGCGGCGGCGCCTATACCGGGGCAAACCTGTTCGCGCTTCGCTCCCGGCAGGTGGCGCCGGCGGTCGAGCTGTGGCGCTCGGTCGAGCAGGACCGGAAGAAGGCATGGCGCGTAATGTCGATCCTCGGCCCGCTGATGCTTGCGACCATTGCCCTGCGGCTGGTCAGCCTGGACGAAGTGCTGGGCCAACTCGGGGGCAAGCTGAAACTGTCGATCAAAGCCGTGCGCCTTACCAACCCGCTCGCGGGCGTGGACGTCGACAAGACCGAGGATCATGCGCTGGTCGATGCCATCCTCGCGGGACGCGCATGAGCGACCTCGCCATCTACGACATGGATCGCACGGTGACAAAGCGACCGACCTACACGCCGTTCCTACTGCACTGCGCGATCAGGCGCGCACCGTGGCGACTGCTATTCCTGCCGGCGGTCGCGGTCTCCATGCTCGCCTACGCCACGCGCCTGATCGACCGGGCGCGCCTCAAGGAGGTCAACCATCAGTTGCTGCTGGGTAGGCGCATCCACCGCCGAGAACTTCAATCGCTCGTCGAGAGTTTCGCGGACCGGCAGGCGGCGACGAACATCCGGCCCGGCGCTCGCAAGGCGATTGCCCGCGACAAGACCGAGGGACGGCAGGTCGTTCTCGCCACGGCGTCATATCGGCTCTACGCCGACGCAATCGCCCGGCGGCTCGGATTCGACGAAGTCATCGGTACCGGCTCGGTCATCGGGCTCGACGATCGAGTTCAGGCAAAGATTGCCGGCGAAAATTGTTATGGCCCGGCAAAGATGCGGATGATCGCCGACTGGGTGGCTTCGTCAGGCCTGAAAGGCTCGCACGGCCACGTCCGCTTCTACTCCGACCATGTCTCCGACCGACCCGCGTTCGAATGGGCGGACGAGCCCGTCGCTGTGAACCCCCACGGCAAGCTCCGCCGCCTCGCCGAGCAGAGCGGCTGGGCGATCGAGGACTGGGGCTAGGTCGCCGGCATCAAACCGCGTCGAGGGCGTGCGCGAAATCCGCGATCAGGTCGTCGGCGTCCTCGACGCCGATCGAGATGCGGACAAGGTTCGGGGTTATTCCGAGCTGGGCCTTGCGCTCCTCGGGAACCGACAAATGGGTCATCGCCGCGGGTGCGCTGGCGAGCGTTTCCGTGCCGCCCAGGCTGACCGCAAGATGGGCGATCTGAAGCGCGTCAAGGAACGCGAACGCCTCCTTCTCTCCGCCCTTCAGATAGAGCGAGAAGGTCGAGCCCGCGCCGGTGCAATGACGGCGATAGATGTCCGCCTGTCGCGAACCCTCTTCGAGGAAGCCGAGATAACCGACCGTCTCGACCTTGGGATGATCGCGCAGGAATTCGCATACCTTGGCGGCATTCTCACCTGCCCTGTCCATGCGGAGCTCCAGAGTCTCGAGGCTGCGCAGGAGCATCCAGGCGGTATTGGGATCGCAAATGCCGCCCATGACGTTGCGCATCATCCGCGCCTTGTCGATCACTGAACGGCTGCCGACGAGCGCGCCGGCGACGAGGTCGCTGTGGCCGCCGGCATATTTGGTGAGGCTGTAGACGCTGACGTCCGCGCCTTGGGCAAGAGGCTTCGCCCACAGCGGGCCGAGAAAGGTGTTGTCGATCGCGATGGGCGGCAGTTCCTCGCCGGTGAACGCGGCGGCGCGCGCGGCAGCGACCGCCTCGACGTCGACGAGCACGTTGGTCGGATTGGCTGGGCTTTCGAGATAGATCATCGCGACTCGGCCCATCGACCTGGCGCGGGCCATAACCTCGTCGAGCTCCTCGCGCGTCGCCCCGGCCGGGAAGTCGATATATTTGATCCCGAACTGCGGGAAGATCTTGTCGATGATCGTCTCGCTCGCCGCGTAGAGCGGGCCGGAATGGATGACGACATCCCCGGGCCGGACGTGCGACAGGAGCAGGATCGAGATCGCGGTCATGCCGCTGGAAAAGGTCAGCGCATCCTCGGCGTCCTCCCAGATCTGCAGGCGATCCTCGAGGATTTCCTGGTTGGGCCCGTTGAAGCGCGAATAGACCAGCCCCTCGGCGGTGCCGCCGCCCGGGCGCTTTCCGGTGATCCCTTCGAAGAACCTCTTTCCGTCCTCCGCCTTCTCGAACACGAAGGTCGAGGTGAGGAAGATCGGCGCCTTCAGCGAGCCTTCCGAGAGCGCCGGGTCGAAGCCGTAGCCCATCATCAGCGTCGCGGGGCTGAGCCTGTGATTGCCGATCGTCGTCGGCGTCTGCTTCGGGCGCCGGCTGGACGGCATCGGATCATATTCGTCGGCCAAACTCTGTCTCCTGGTTGGAGCGCGCCTTAGCGCCCGGCGGCGATTGCGCCAAACAAGTCGGCATGGCAGAGCGACAAGCTGCGCTTATGGCCGGTCAGCGAAGTGCGATGACGCTCAGCTGGCGGCCGTAGTCCGCTTCCCCGCGATGCGTCGCTCGGCGGAAACTGTAGAAGCGGTCGGCATCGGCGTAGGTGTCGAGGTGCAGCGCCTCGACCTCCCCAACCCCCGCGGCGAGCAGCCGATGAACCACATAAGCCTCCAGGTCGAAATGCGGCTTGTCCGCAGCGCCGCCCGAAAAGAATCGCTCGTTGGCCGGATCCTCGTCCAGGAATTGCATGCGGAATGCCTGATCCACTTCGTAGGACGATTGTGCAATGCACGGTCCGACGACGGCATGAATGTCCTCGCGCCGCGCGCCGAGCTGCTCCATCGCGGAAAGGGTCGAGTCGGTCACTCCGGCAAGCGCGCCGCGCCAGCCGGCGTGCGCCGCCGCCACCACCCCGGCTTCGGCGTCCGCGAAGAGAACCGGCGCGCAGTCGGCGGTCAAAACGCCGAGCAGCAGGTTGGGACGGTCTGTGGCCATCGCGTCGCCATGCGGGCGCTGCTCGTGAGGCCAAGTCCGGTCGACATAGAAGACATCCGTCGAATGGACCTGATGGAGGGTCGCAAGCTCGGCCCGAGGAAGCACCGCCGCGACGGCGAGACGCCGGTTCTCGGTCGATGGCGGAGCGATCGTCATTGCTTCCGTAGCCGACGTTGAGGCCCCGCAAGCTCCCCTACCGACACGCCGCCGCGCCGGCCGAAGAATCCATGCGGGCAGTCGCCGAGCGAGACCGCGCGGATGACCTCGACCTCGCTCACAGCGTCTTTCGCATGATGATGTCCTCGTCGGCATGGCTGCCGACCATGAAGTCGTAACGGCCGACGGCCTCGAAGCCGTAGCGCTCGTAAAATCGCCGCGCACGATGGTTATCGACGTAAACGGTCAGGTAGAGCTCCTCGAAGCCCAGCCGCCTCGCTTCGGCGATCGCCCAGTCAGTGAGCGTCGCGGCGATCCCGCTGCCGTGGTGCTCCTTCAGGACGTAGATCTGCCGATATTCGATCGCGCGCGCGCCGCTTTCGATCGGAAGCTCCGATGGACCGAGCTTCAGGAAGCCGACGATCTCTCCGTCGATCTCGGCCACGCGGAAGCGATAGCGGGGATCGGCGAATTCCTCGGCCCAGGCCCTGGGCGTGAATTTTCCGAGGAAAGCGGCAAGGTCCTCGGAACGATAGAGATGGGCGAATGTGTCGCAGAAGCTTTGCCGGAACACGCGGTCAATCGCCCGCAAGTCGGCGGCAATCGCGTCACGGCAGTTCATGCGAGGCCCGCCGGCGCCGGCCAATCGGGCGAATGGGCGGCCATGACCTTGAACAGCCTGCCCATCTGCTGCGGACCCGTGAGGCGGCGGAGCGCCGCCCTTATGTCATCCGCCCGTTCCGGGTTGGCACGCGAGAGCGCCTGGGTGCGTGCTTCGATGCCGAGCCGAAGCAGCCACTCGCCTTGCGCGACGACCGGAGTGATGACCGCCCCCGCGGAGGTTGCGGCGCGTCCGACCGCTTCGAAGTCGACATGCGCGGTGAGGTCCTGCTCGCCCGGCTTGTCCAGCACGGCGGCGTGGCGATGGCCGCGCACCGCCTGCAGCGTGTCGCCCGGGCCGCTTCGCTCGTGGCCATAATCGATGAACAAGGCGACACCTCCTTTCGCTGCCAGGCAGGTCGCAACCGCGGCAATCGCCTCGTCGCGAGCCGGCGAAGTCTCGACGATCTCGCCGTCGCGATCGAAGGCGAGGCCGCCGGCGGCAGCCTGCACTCGGCGCTCCACCCCGCCGACATGTTGACGGATCGGCAGCGCGTCGAGGAATTCGTTGGCGACCAGCAACAGCGGCCGAGCTGGAAGCCCTTGCAGATTATCGTGCCAATGGGCGTCGGGGAGTGCCTTCCTTTGCGCCTGCTTCAGGACCGGACTCGTCTCGACAAGATGAACTTCTCCCCGGAAGCCGGCAGTTCGGAGCATCCGCAGCGCATCGCCGGCGAGCGTTCCCCGGCCCGGGCCCAACTCGGCATAGATGGCGTCGGCCGGCGCCCCCGCGCGAGTTCCACGCATCGGCCAGGCAGGCTCCGACCATCTCGCCGAACATCTGGCTGACCTCGGGCGCCGTGATGAAATCGCCGCGCGCGCCGAGCGGGTCGCGAGTGGCGTAATAATAAGTATTGCAGGCTTCCATATAAGCTTCGACGCTGATCGGCCCTTCCGCAGCAATTCGGTCGCGAAGCGCGCGTTCGAGCGGAGTCACGATACGGCGGCGGTCCCTGCCGTGGATTCGACGCGCACCCGACGTCCCTTCGCGGTCCACATCAGCCAGGCGCCGCCGAGGATCATCGGAAGCGACAGCCACTGGCCCATGTGAAGGCCGGTCGCCTGCGTGAACCCAATGAGCTGCTGGTCGGGCTCGCGGATGAACTCGATTCCGAAGCGGAACAGGCCGTAGAAGAAGAGGAAGGCGCCGACGAGCTTGCCCGGCTCGTAGCGGGCCTGGGTCTTCCAGAACATCCAGGCGAGGATGCCCATCAGGACGATGCCCTCGAGGATGGCCTCATAAAGCTGGCTCGGATGGCGCGGCGGGCCGAGCACGGGACCGTATGGGGTGACCTCGACGAAGCGTATCGCCCACGGCACCGTGGTCGGCGCGCCCCACAATTCCTGGTTCACGAAATTGGCGAGGCGGCCGAAGAACAGGCCGAACGGCACGCAGCAGGCGACATAGTCGTGGATCCTCAGCCACGACAGCTTCTCCTTGCGCGCGAAATAGAGGATTCCGAGCGAGGTGCCGATCACGCCGCCGTGGAACGACATGCCGCCGTCCCACAGCTTCAGGATCTCGATCGGGTGCTTCAGATACTCGCCGAGGTTGTAGAACAGCACGTAGCCGATCCGTCCGCCGAGGATGATCCCGAGCGCGGCGTAAAAGACCAGGTCGTCGGCATGGCGCCGGGCCAGCGGCGCGCCCGGCTGCTTCAAAAGCTTCAGCAGGTACCAATAGCCGATGAAGATGCCGGCGAGGTAGGCGAGGCTGTACCACCTGAGGTCGAACGGCCCGATCGAGAAAAGTACCGGCGAGAGCCCGAGATCCGGGAAGGCCATGAAGTGCGAGTAATCCGGCGCGGCTTGCAAGGACTTCCCCCTGACTGTTGTGCGCCTCATAAGGCGGGTGTCAGCAAAGGCAAAGGAAGTCACACGAGGCATGCCGAGCGAACTCGACCGCCGCTTCGACGAGGAACTGGCGAGGGTCGTCGGCCCCGGCGGGCGGCTCGTCATCGGCAGCGACGAGTTCGGGCGGGCGATCGTGGAGAACTTGCCCGCGACGCTGCCCGAGTTCTTTCGAGTCTTCTGCGCGCTGAACGCCGACAATGAGGCGGTGGTCGCGGGCGATGAACGATTCACCTTCGCCGATCTGGATCGCTTGTCCGATCGGGTGGCGCGGGGCCTGGCGATGCGCGGCGTCGGCAAGGGCGATCGCGTCGGCATCGCGATGCGCAACTCGCCGTCGTGCATCCTCACCTTCATGGCCATTGTGAAGGCGGGCGGGATCGCGACCCTGCTCAACGGGTGGTGGGAACCCGGCGAAATGGAGCATGCGATCCTCCTCACCGAGCCCAGGCTGATCCTCGCCGACGCGCCGCGGGCAAAGCGCATTGCGGAACGTTGCAAAGCGTCCGAAATCCTCAGCCTGCCGATCGAACTTGCGGTCGAACAGGCGCTCGCCGACCTGCTCATCGACGCCGACGCCAATTTCGAACTTCCGAGGATCGATCCCGAGGACGATGCGACGATCCTCTTCACGTCGGGGTCGACCGGCGAATCCAAGGGAGCGGTGTCGACGCATCGCGCCGTCGTCACAGGAACCTATTGCTACGCGACCGGGCTCATCGTGCTGCTCGGCCTGCTGACCCAGGAAGGCCGCGCGCCGGCGTCTCCAGCACGGACCTTGCTCAGCGTGCCGCTATTCCACGTCACCGGAGAAGTGCCGGTGATGCTGAACAGCTTCGTCATCGGCCGCTGCATGGTGATCATGCCCAAGTGGGACGCCGCCGAGGCGCTGCGACTGATCGAGAAAGAGAAGATCACCTATTTCGTCGGGGTTCCCACGATGAGCCTCGAGCTCATGAACCATCCTGACCGGCACAGATACGACCTGTCGTCGCTAAAGGATATCACGGCGGGCGGGGCGCCGCGGCCAATCAGCCATGTCGAGCGCCTCAAGGAGGAATTCCCCGAAGCGCAGCCGGCACTCGGTTATGGACTGACCGAGACGAACGCCACCGGGTGCATCAACTTCTGGGGCAATTACGCGGCGAAACCGGCATCGACCGGCCGGGCGCAGCAACCTTTGGTCGAGGTCGCGATACTTGGCGACACCGACCGCCGCCTCCCGCCCAAGGAAGTCGGTGAGATCGGGATTCGCACCGCGGCGAACATCAAGGGCTATTGGCGCAATCGTGAAGCGACGGACGCACTGTTCACCGCCGACGGCTTCGTGCGCACGGGCGACGTCGGCTATCTCGATGAGGACGGCTATCTGTTCATCGTCGACCGCAAGAAGGAGATCATCATCCGCGGCGGCGAAAATATCTCCGCAGCCGAGGTCGAGGCGGAGATCTATGCCTGCCCGGCCGTCGCCGAAGCGTCGGTGTTCGGCGCGCCCGACGATCGGCTCGGCGAAGTTCCGATCGCGATCGTCCTCGTCAAGGACGGCGCCGCGCTCAGCGAGGTCGAGCTCCGGGCTTTCCTCGACGGACGGCTGGCAAGGTTCAAGATCCCCGAGCGCTTCATCTTCGCCGCCGCGCCGCTGCCGAAGCTCGGCACGGGCAAGATCGACCGCCCCGCGCTAAAGGCGCAGTACGCCCGTTGAAGGTCAGCCGGAGAACAGTGCTGATCGGTGGCGGCGCGGGGGTTGGCCTGATCGTCGCCTTCGCTTTGTGGCCCCGCAACATGGGCAGCGACCTCGCGGTCGAGCGGGGGGAAACCGCGTTCGGCAACTTCATCAAGGTCGCACGCGACGGGCGCATCACCGTCGCCGTGCCGCAGACCGAAACCGGTCAGGGCGTCTGGACAGCCTTGCCGCAGGTCGTCGCCGACGAGCTCGGCGCTGCGTGGGAGACTGTCGCCGTCGAGCCAGCCCCGCTGTCGGCAGCCTATGCGAACCCGCTGGCGAAGGAGGAAGGCTGGCCGAAGGCCAGCCGGATCACCGCGGAGTCGACATCGGTGCGCGCATTCGAGCCGATCCTTCGCCATGCCGCCGCCGTTGCCCGAACGATGCTGGTCGGCGCCGCGGCGGATCGCTGGAACGTCGATCCGGAGGATTGCGAGACCGCTGACGGGTTCGTGATGAACCGCGGCCGGACCTTCACCTTCGGCGAACTCGCCGAGGAAGCGGCCGACCGAACGCCGCCGCATAGCCCGGCGTTGCGATCCTCCGCGAAAGGGCGGCTGACAAGCCAACCGTTGCCGCGGCTCGACGGGCCGGCGAAGGCGGACGGCAGCTGGCGCTTCGCCGCCGACGTGCGCGTCGCCGACATGCTGTTCGCGTCGGCTCGGATGGCGCCGCCGGGCGGCCGGCTGCTCGGTTTCTCGCGCGACGCCATAAGGCTTGTGCCCGGCATCCATCACGTTGCCGCGCGCGACGGATGGCTGGCCATCGTTGGCGACACCTGGTGGGCGGCCGAACGCGCGCTCAAGGCCGCCGACCCGAAGTTCAGCGGCGCCCGCACGCCGACCAACCTGCGAAGCTCATTCGAACAGGCCCTCGCTGTCGGCGACGCGCACAAATCCTTCAGCCGCGGCGATTATGACGGGACGGTCCGCGGATCGCGACCACTCGCCGCCACCTATTACGTGGCGCCGTCGCAGCATTTTGGCCTCGAGCCCCTGAGCGCGACCGCCCGGGTCGCCGGCTCGACGATCGAGGTGTGGGCCGCGACACAGGCGCCGAGCTTCTTGGCGGACGATTGGACCCTCTATCCGATGCCGCCCGGCGAGCCGGCGGGGCGCGCGGTCGAGCCCGATGCCGTGCCGATCGCAATCGAACTCGCCCGTGAGATGAAGCGGCCGGTGCAGGTGAGCCTGTCGCAGGCGTCGAGCCAGAATCACGACCGCGTGGCGCCGGGAGCGCTGGCGCGGATGACCGCCCTCCCCGGCGAGGGCGGACTCACGTCGGCATGGGCAATGCGCGTCGCGACCGCGGACGGCCTCGCGTCTGCTCTCGCGCGCCTCGGCGGCAGCCAGGAGCCGAACGCGTTTGGCAAGCGCGCGCTCGACAGGGCCATCCCGCCTTATTCGATCCCCAACGTCAAGATCGAGGCGGTGAAGACGAACCTTCCGCTGCTCGCCGGCTACATTCGTGGGTCGCCCGAGCGCGAGCTGGCTTTCTTTACGGAAAGCTTCGTCGACGAGCTCGCCCACGCGGCTGGCATGGAGCCGCTCGCCTTTCGAATGTCGATGCTGGGGGACAACGGCCGCCTCGCCCGGTGCCTTCAGGGTGCGGCCCGGCTGGCGCAATGGGATGGTGGCGGCGCAGGAAGCACGATGGGCATCGCTGGTTGCTCGGCCTTCGGGTCCCACATCGGGCTCGTCGCGAGCGCGAGCATCGCCGCCGATCAGCGCGTGAAGGTGGACCGGCTCGTCGCGGCGGTCGATTGCGGACGAGCGATCAACACGGGTCTCGTCGCTCAGCAGATCGAGGCCGGGCTGATCTGGGCGCTCGCGCAGGCGACGGTTTCCGCGCCCGAATGGGTGGCCGGTATGCCGCGCGCGCGCCCGATCGGAGGCGTTGGCCTGCCGCGGCTCGGTGACACACCTCAGATCCATGTCGAGATCATTCCAAGCAGCGAGGCGCCGGGCGGAGTCAGCGGGCTTGGCACCACCGCCGTCGCACCGGCCGTCGCCAATGCGCTTCACGCGGCGACGGGGAAGCGGATGCGCTCGCTCCCGTTCGATCCTATGGGAGGAGGATGAAGGCGGACGATCAACGAGGCATCCCGGTGCCCAGGATCGGCGTGCTCCTGATCAACCTCGGCACGCCGGATGCGCCCGAGGCGCGCGCCGTCCGGCGTTACCTGGCCGAGTTCCTGAGCGACCCGCGGGTCATCGAAATCCCGAAATTCGCCTGGAAGCCGATCCTCCACGGGATCATCCTGCGCACGCGACCGAAGAAATCCGCCGAGGCCTACAATCAGATCTGGACCAACGAAGGTTCGCCGCTGCGTGTCATCGCGCACCGACAGGCCGAAGCCTTACGCGAGCGCATGCCCGGCCTCAGCATCCATTACGCGATGCGCTACGGGCATCCCGGAATCGCCGGAGCGATCGAGCGGATGGCAACGGAAGGCTGTACGCGCATTCTCGCCGCGCCGCTCTACCCACAATATTGCGCGGCGACGACCGCGACGGCCAACGACGCGGTATTCGGCGTGCTTGCGCGAATGCGGACGCAGCCGGCCATCCGCACGCTTCCGCCTTATTACGACGATCCGCTCTATATCGAGGCGCTCGCCGGCAATCTGTCGCGACAGCTGACGGGGCTCGACTTTCAACCGGAGCGGCTGTTGCTCAGCTTCCACGGCATGCCCGTCAGGACGCGCGAGCTCGGTGATCCCTACCATGATCATTGCCAGGAAACCGCGCGGCTACTCGGGAAAGCACTGGGCCGCGATGTCGATGTTGCGTTCCAGTCGAAGTTCGGTCGGGCGAAGTGGCTGGAGCCGGCGACGGACATGACGCTCGCTCATTATCCGACCCAGGGGGTCAGGAGCGTCGCAGTCGCGGCACCGGGCTTTTCGGCGGACTGCATCGAGACGTTGGAAGAGCTGGGAATTCGCGGCCGCCGCCAGTTCAAGCGCGCCGGTGGCGAGCAATTCGCGCTCCTCGACTGCCTCAACAATTCATCCGAAAGCATCGCCATGCTCGAACGGCTGATCGAACGCGAGCTTGCAGGCTGGCGACGCGAGGAATAGGCGCGCGTCACAACAACAGGGAGCTCATCATGGCACGGGTTGCGATCGTCACCGGCGGGACTCGCGGCATTGGCGAAGCGATCAGCGTCGCCCTCAAGGATGCAGGGATGCGGGTTGCGGCAAACTATGCCGGCAACGACGAGCGTGCGCGCGAATTCACCGAACGTACCGGCATCAAGGCCTACAAATGGGACGTGTCCGATTATGACGCGTGCCAGGACGGCGTGCGCCAGGTCGAGTCCGAGCTGGGTCCGGTCGATGTCCTGGTGAACAACGCGGGGATCACGCGCGACACGACCATGAAGCGGATGGACCGTCAGAAGTGGCAGGACGTGATCGACACCAACCTCGGCGGCTGCTTCAACATGGCCAAGGCGGTGTTCGAAGGGATGATCGGCCGCGGTTACGGGCGAATCGTCAACATCGGCTCGATCAACGGTCAGGCGGGTCAATACGGCCAGGTGAACTACGCTGCGGCCAAGTCGGGCATCCACGGATTCACCAAGGCGCTGGCGCAGGAAGGGGCGCGTTCGGGAGTGACCGTCAACGCCATTGCTCCCGGCTACATCGACACCGACATGGTGGCCGCCGTTCCTGAGGACGTGCTCGGCAAGATCGTCGCGAAGATCCCCGTCGGCCAACTCGGTCGCGCCGAGGAGATTGCCCGAGGAGTCGCCTTCCTGTGCGACGAGAATGGCGGCTTCATCACCGGTTCGACCCTGTCGATCAACGGCGGACAGCACATGTACTGATGGCGGGATACGCGCCGCCGACGAAGCGATCGGTGCTCATCGCCGGTCACGCCACGTCGGTCAGCCTCGAACCCGTCTTCTGGCGCGCCCTTGAAACCGCAGCGCGCGAGCGTGATTGCCCGATCAACGCGCTTGTGGCCCAAATCGACGCCGAGCGATTGAATGCGGATCAGCCGCCAAATCTGACGTCGGCGATCAGGCAGTGGCTGTTCGAGCGGCGCTCAGGATCGATCTGACGAACGCGGCCCCGCCGTCGGGCGCGTGATCGAGGAAAAGGGCCGGCTCGATCAACTCCAGCTCCATGATCCTCAGCGTCCCCTCATCGTCGGGAACGATGTCGACTCGGGCGTAACCAGCCTCGGCAGGCGCGGCGGCGAGCGCCTGCTTCGCGAGGGCTATTCCGCCGGGCGGCGGCCGGGACGGGAGAGTGACTCCGCCGAGATGGGGCTGAACCCGAAAGTCGCCGCTCTTCGGCCGTTTGACGACTGCATGGCTGAACTCGCCGTCGAACAGCATCAGCGAGAACTCGCCGGTGCGCGCAATCTCCTCGATGAGCGGCTGCACGATCGCCGGCTTGCCGCGGCTCTCCGCAGGCAAGTCATCGCGCAAGCCGAGGCGATAGGTGCCGGTCGCGCTCGCGGAGACCGGAGGCTTGATCACCAGCCAGTCGCTTGCGAAACGCCGCCGCGCTTCCTCGAGATCGGCGTCGCAGCAGGATTCGACGGAAAGCGTGGGCACGGTCGGCACCCCCGCGTCGCCGAGCTCGGCAAGGTACGCCTTGTCGCCATTCCATCGGAGCAGGCCTGGCGGGTTGACCAGCGGCAGCCGAGTTCGCCTCGGCACGGGCGAGGAAGTCGAGCCAGCGCGGATAGTCCAGGTGGTAACCCCAGGCGACAAGCGGAACGACGAGGTCGAAGCGCGACAGGTCCTCCGCCTCCGTCCAGGCGATGGGCTCAACCTCGGCGCCGGCAGCAATCAGCGCGGCCGACTCGAGGTCGTACGTCCACGCCCACGGCTCCGGATAGTCGGGCGCCGGGACCAGGATCGCGATGCGCATCAGCGGCCGAGAAGGATTCGCGCCTGCCCCGCGATTTGCGCGAGCATCGGCGCGCTAACATGCCCTTCGGCCCGCGCGCGCCGGATCAGCTCCCGAAACTGGTCGATCCGGGGGCCATGGTGCTCGACCCAGCTCTCGACGCAATCGTCGAGCTCCTCGCCCTGGCAACGCGAAAGGAATTCGATCCTCAGTTGCTCGAAGTCGCGGGCGAGCCCCGCGGTCAGAAGCCGCTCCCACTGGTCGGACGGGACGTAGCGCGCGACTTGCTGCTGCGCCCAGTCAAGGCCGAGCGCCTCGCCGAGACGGGTGTAGGCGCGGGTCACACCGAGCTCGTCGAGCTTCTGGCGAGCCGCGAGGGCGGCAATTCCGAACACACCGTCGAGCTCGTAAAGACGGACAAGGCCGCGAACGATGTCCTCGCTCGCGCCGAGCGACAGCAGCCGGTCGCGCCTCGCCGCCGCTTCGTTGCGAACCTCGGAGCGGATCAGCTTGGCGGCCGCCGCGGAAATCTTGCGGACGCCGGGCTCGAGCATGGCGCAGAGAGCCGAGATGCGCACTTCTCCGGCCGCCGCCCGCAGCACGTCCGAAAGATGGGCTCGAATGCTTTGCGCCGCGATCGAGAACAGCTCGATCCTGACCGTCTCGGGAAGCGCCGCCTCCTCGATCTGCTGCCACAGCTTCTCGAGATCGAGTAGCCGCTCGGCGACGAGGAACGCCGATACGACCTGCTGCAGCGAAGCGCCTTCCTCCTCCGTCATGTCGAACGCGATGCCCGGCCCGAGCCGATTGACGAGACGGTTCGCCACCTTGGTCGCGATGATTTCGTTGCGCAGGCGGTGCGAGCGGATGGCGTCGGCGTGCGCCTTGCGCATCGGCTTCGGGAACGCATCGAAAAGCTCGGGCTCCATCAGCGGATCGTCGGACAGCTCGAGCTCTTCGGCCGCATCCTGCAGGACGAGCTTCGAAATCGACAGGACGACCGCCAACTCGGGCCTGGTGAGGCCGCGGCTCTCCTGGACCCGCCGCAACAGGTCCTCGCTCAACTCCAGTCCCTCGACCTTGCGATCCAGCCGGCCGGACGCCTCGAGCAGCTCGATCGTTCGCACATGCGCCGGGAGCGAATGTGCTCCACCGGCCTCGGCAATGGACAGCGCAAGGGTCTGGAGCCGATTATCCTCGAGGACGATCTCGGCGACATCCTCGGTCATCCGCGCGAGCAGCGCGTTGCGCTTGTCGAGGCTGAGGACGCCGTCCCGCATCTCGCGGTTGAGCGGGATCTTGATGTTCACTTCATTGTCGGAGCAGTCGACGCCCGCGCTATTGTCGATGAAGTCGGTGTTGATGCGGCCTCCATCCTCGGCGAATTCGATTCGGCCCGCCTGCGTGATCGCGAGGTTCGCGCCCTCGCCAATCACCTTGGCGCGAAGGTCCGCCGCGTCGGCGCGGAGGACGTCGTTCGAAGGGTCGCCGACGTCCGCCTGGCTCTGCGTCGAGGCCTTGATGTAGGTCCCGATGCCGCCGAACCAGAGCAGGTCGACGGGCGCCTTCAGGACCGCATTGATGAGCGTCGCCGGATCGACGTCCTTGGCCTGGATGCCGAGCGCGGCGCGCGCTTCGGGGGTGAGCGAGATTGACTTCTCGGTGCGGGGATAAACGCCCCCGCCCTTGGAGATCAGCTTTCGATCGTAATCGTCCCAGCTCGAGCGAGGCAGGTCGAACAGCCGCTTGCGTTCGACCCAGCTGCTCGCCGGATCGGGGTTCGGATCGATGAAGATATGGCGGTGATCGAAGGCGGCGACCAGCTTCAGCGACTTCGACAGGAGCATGCCGTTGCCGAACACATCGCCGGACATGTCGCCGCAACCCGCCACGCTGACTTCGTCCGACTGGACGTCGATCCCCATCTCGAGGAAATGGCGCTGAACGGAAATCCATGCGCCGCGCGCCGTAATTCCCATCGCCTTGTGGTCGTAGCCGTTCGAGCCGCCGCTCGCGAACGCATCGCCGAGCCAGAAATTGCGATCGAGCGCGATCCCGTTGGCGATGTCCGAGAAGGTCGCGGTTCCCTTGTCCGCGGCGACGACGAAATAAGGATCGTCGCCGTCACGGATCACGACCTGCGGCGGGTGGACGACCTTGCCGTCGACGAGATTGTCGGTGATCGAAAGGAGCGACCGGATGAAAATCCGATAGCTTTCGGTCCCTTCCGCGAGCCAGTTGTCGCGGTTGGTCATCGGCGGAAGTTGCTTGGGATAAAAGCCGCCCTTCGCGCCGGTCGGGACGATGACGGCGTTCTTGACGAGCTGCGCCTTCATCAGGCCGAGGATTTCGGTGCGGAAGTCGTCGCGCCGATCCGACCAGCGGATTCCGCCGCGAGCAACCGGACCGCCGCGCAAATGAATGCCCTCGACGCGCGGACTGTAGATCCAGATTTCGCGCCAGGGCACGGGCGCAGGCAGCCCGGGCACCTGCGACGAATCGATCTTGAAGGCGAGCGCCTCCTCGGCCGCCGGAGCAAAGGCGTTGGTGCGCAGGATCGCGAGCACGAGCGCGCGCAGGCGCCGGAGAATGCGGTCGTCGTCGATCGAACGGACCTTCGCCAGCGAACGGTCGAGTTCTTCGCGATAGGCGTCGGTCTTGTCATCGCGCTTCGCTGCCGAAGGCTGGTGCGCGGCGACGAACATGCCGATCAGCGCGCGCGTGGCGTTGGGCGCGCGTCGCAACGCATCGACTACCGTGACCAGCCCGAAGCTGCTCCCCGTCTGGCGCAAGTAGCGGAACCAGGCACGAAGCCAGACCACAGCCTGGGTGTCGAGGTCGGCATAAAGCACGAGCTGGTTGAATTCGTCGTCCTCCGCGGCCCCGCACAGCACGTTGGCGATCGCGCGCTCGATGTCCCCCATCCGATGAAGGATCGAATCGACATCCGCCTCCGCGGCGATCTCCACGTGAAAGTCGTGGATGAAACCCACCCCGCCGGCGAGCTCGGTCGGAAGCTCCTCGAGGACCCGGAACCCGAAATTCTCGAGCACCGGAACCGCCTCGGACAGCGGAATGAGGCCATTGTTGCGGTACATCTTGAGTCGGAGTTGGCGGGGCGCATCGCCGGGAAAGCGCGAAATGCGGACATCGCGGTCGCCGTCATTGGACAGCGCGGCGAGGCGAACGATGTCAGCCGCGCCCTCCTCGGGAGCACTGCGCGACCGGTAGGAATCGGGGAACGCGCCGAGGTAGGTGAGAGCGAGACGAGTGGCGCGCGCTCCTCCCGCCGTGGCGATGAGCTCGGCTTCGACGGCCGGCGCCCAGCCCCGAACCATCTCCACGACCGCGGCATCAAGCGCCTCGGCGTCGGGCGGCGGCGCTTCCTCGTCGATATATTGCGTGTAGCGAATGAGGGCGAGGTCGGCGTCGCCGAGTTCGACCGACCAGCTGGTGATCTCCCGCCCGACTTCATTTTCGAGCAGCCGGCCGATCGCGAGGCGCCGCGTGGTGCTGAGCTCCTCGCGCGGCAGCCAGACGAAGGTGAAGAGCTGGCCCTTGAGAATGCTTCGAACCTGGATGAGCGCGGGGCGCGGGCGGTCCGCCAGCGACATCGCGATCATCACCAGATCGCGCAAGGCGTCATAGTCGACGGCGATCACCAGGTCGCGGGGAAGCGACGCGACGGCGTGGCGCAGCGCCTTGCCCGAATGCCCCTTCGGATCGAATCCGAAATCCTTGTCGAGTTGCTTCAGCCGTGCCCGAAGGACCGGCACCTCTTCGGGCGGGACGCGCAACGCCTCGCTGGTCCAGAGGCCGGCATGGACTCCGATGCCGATG
This sequence comes from uncultured Alphaproteobacteria bacterium, assembly GCA_963831215.1. GTDB lineage: Bacteria > Pseudomonadota > Alphaproteobacteria > Sphingomonadales > Sphingomonadaceae > Sphingomicrobium. Next base: position 538,442 of record CAWHPM010000012.1, read on the forward strand.
ACCTTGTCACCCTCCTTGAGCGGCACGACGACAAGGTCGAGCGGCACTCGACGATGGACCGTCGACCTCCGCTCGGCCTTCGCCATGAGCGGAACTTCGCCGCCCCGTTCGAAATATCGCATCGCTCCGAATGCGCCGCCCTCGTCCGTCGGAGCGCCCGGAATGCTGAAGATCCCAAGTGCCTCGGACGGGACCTCGTAGGGTTTCTCGACATGATAGCCGAGCAGCGTCATCGCGCCATCGGCGAACCAGTTGAGAAGCGCAGCGCCCTCGGAATCCGCTTTCTCGGCGTCCGCACGCATCCGGGCCTGCAGCGCACGCCAGTCACGCACGGCCAGGCGGACATCGCTGAGCACGCGCTTGAGGTCGGCGGCGAGCTCCTGCCGGCCGCGCGCATCGGCGCGGTCCAGCTCGAGATACATCATCAATTCGCGACGGTCCTTGTCGCTGCATAACGCCTCGACCCGCTGCAGCTCGCCCGAGGAGTCGCGATCGACGCAAACCACGGGATGCAGCAGTCGGTGGATGGTCAGTTGGCGTGAGGCGAGCGCATTGGCGACCGAATCGACGAGGAACGGCATGTCGTCGTTGACGATACCGATCCGCATTCTGCGGCGGCCGGCTTCGCCGCCCGTCGAATTCGATCCTGAGCGCGAGGTCGCCGCGCCGCCGCCTCGCTCCGACATCCGCCATGAACTCGGCCGCTTCGCGCTCGGATTCCCGCGACAATCCCTGGGTTTCGCCGGGAAGTGCGTGTCCGGTTAGCGCCTTGCGGATCGAACTCGACCAGCGGCGGGTCCAGGCGCGAATGGGCCGTCATTGGGAAACATGCTCCGGGGGCTGAAACTTGCGCGGGCCTATAGACCTGCGCTCCACGGCGGAACAACCCCGCGAGCTAGGTGAAGCTCGGTCCCCTGCCTAAGCGCTACCGAAGCGCTGCGGATTCAGGCGGCGCGCCGGATCGCGCGTTCGATGATCGCCTCGTCGTTGACGATCGCGATCGGCTCGTGACGTCCGTCGGCCCCACGGCGGGTGACCACGACGGCAAACTCCTCCTCCGCAGGAACGTCCGCGAGCGAGATCGGCGAGGCGCTGCGCAGATGAGCGCGCGCGGCCTCGCTCTTGGTGTCCGTGCGCGGTTCGGGACGGCGCGCCTGGCGCTCCGCGGCAACCAGGGCCTTGAGGCCGCCCGGCTGCCTTTCGATGAAGTCCTGGAACTTGCCGAGCGCCACGTCCTGACGGCGCGCGTAGGAAAGCGCCGCGGCGAACTCGGTCAGCCGCGCCTTGTCATAATCGATTCCGAAGACGAGCTTGGCGATCGGCGTCATCGGCGCCCGCGCCTGCGCCTTCATCCCCAATTCCTCGAGCAGTTCGGCATATTCCTCGGGTTCGTCGCGGGCGGCCAGCGCGAAATCGTAGGCGAGCGACAGAGCCTGGTAGAGCGCGGCGCGGGTGCGACCCTCACCGGTCTTCACGGCATCGGCGGTCTCGCGCGCGGCCCACAAGCGGTCGGCGAGGCCGGCATTCGAATCGAGGTCGACCTTCGGCAGCTCGCCGGCGTCGGCGTCGGCCAGCGGCCCGTCCTCCCACGAGAAATGGACCGCGGCGGTTTCCGAAAGCCTCCGCCGGAGGAATTTCGGCCGACACGCCGGCAAGGAACGCGGTCTCGACCGGCTCATTCAGGCCGACGACATCCGTCAGCTCCAGTGGCGAGTCAGCGTCGTTCGACTCAATCTGCTCTTCCTCCGCTTCAAGAAGCGTGGTCAGATGTGTAATCGCAACCTCGTTCGCCTCGACGCGCTTCCAGTTGATCACGCCGTAGATGAAGTCGATGGTGTCCCCATCGGACGAGAAGGGCATGAGGATTCCGCGATAGCAAATCGTCTGGCCGCGCTGGTTCGCGAACTCGGCCTCGAATCCGATCGGCGCGCGATTGGCGATGATCTGCATGTAATGGTCCGTCAGCCGCGACATCAGCGAGCGGCTCGGCACGTCGGCGATCGTGCGCGTGTCTTCGTCGAGGCCGCACTCCTCGCGGATGGCGCCGCCGATGTAGGGAACCGCGGGATCCTCGCGGCTGCAGGTGAAATCGAGAAGGACGCTGTTGGCCGCGAAATCGGTGACGTCGGCGGGCTCGAGGTCCTCGATGGAGGGGAAATCGCGACCGTCGAGCAGCGACACCCAGTAATTATAGGCTCGCACATGCATGCGGCGCTCGTCGCTGCCGATGGCGACGGCGAAGTCCTGCGACGCGGCCGCTTCGGACGGTGCCGGCACGTCGAAGTCGCTCGGATGCTCTCGGTAACTGTCCATTGCGCGCTCTGGTCCCACTCACTCCAGGATGGCCTCGAAAATGGCCTACCGGCGTTACCAAAGCGTTAAGCATGTTTCCGGAGACTGTCGGCCCCTAGGAGCGCTTGCCCGCGGCGCGGCGCGCTGTTAGGGGGGCGCCCGCTTTCTTTCCGAAAAGCCAGGCCGCTTTAGCTCAGCTGGTAGAGCACATCATTCGTAATGATGGGGTCGCGTGTTCGAGTCACGCAAGCGGCACCACTCCCCCGGCGGCCTCGGCGCATGTCCGGCCGCATTCGCGGTTCGCGGGAACGGCGAGGTCCATCTTCTTGGGCCGCGGGAGGTCCAGCGCTGCCATGATCGCGACGAATTCGTCGGCGGTCTTGCCGCCACCGAGCCGCGGATTGCGCTCGCGCTCCTGGGCCACCGTGCTGACGTGCCGCTGGCTATAGTCATGGCCGGGATAGACGAGCGTGTCGCCGGCGAGCGCGAAGATCTTCTCGTGAACCGAGCGATAGAGCGTCACCGCGTCGCCGTTCTGGAAGTCGGTGCGCCCGCACCCGTCGATCAGGAGCGCATCGCCGGTGAACACCCGCGCAGCGCCGTTGCTGTCCATCAAATAGGCGTGGTGATCGTCGGTGTGCCCGGGGGTGTAAAGAGGACGGATTTCCACCGACCCGACACGGACCGGATCGCCCTCCCTCACGGGCAGATCGACGTAGCTCGCTCCGCTCCTTTCGGGCACCGCGCACTTGCAACCCGTCTGATCGCGAAGCCGCGATGCGCCCGTCACATGGTCGGCGTGGATGTGCGTCTCGATCGTGACGCTCAGTCTCAGCCCGAGCGCCGCAATGAGCTGCAGGTCGCGTTCGGCGGTCTCGAACACCGGGTCGATCAGGACCGCCTCGCCGCTCGCCTCGCATCCGATCAAATAGGTGTAGGCCGACGATTGCGGCTCGAACAGCTGACGGAACAGCATGAGGCCCCCCTTGCCGAGAGGCGGCATCATAGCCCATCGGCGCAACCATGAACATTTGCGTTGTCGGAGCCGGCGCGATCGGCGGCTGGATTGCCGCCAGGCTGGCGCTCGCCGGTAACGAGGTTTCCCTGGTCGCTCGCGGCGAAACGCAAGCGGCGCTCGACAGCGAAGGGCTGTGCATCACCGACGGCGGCGACACACGCTGCGTCGCGGTCGCGACGTCGGCGGACCCGGCGAGCCTTGGCGTCCAGGACCTGCTCGTGCTCGCGCTAAAGGCGCCGATCCTGCCGCATGTCGCGCCCCAGCTCAATGCGCTGATCGGGCCCGGCACGCAGATCGTGCCGATGCTCAACGGCGTGCCGTGGTGGTTCATCGACGATCCTTTGTGGTCGGTCGATCCCGAGGTCACGATCGCCGACGCCTTTCCCAGCGAACAGGTCGCCGGCTGCGTCGTCCACGCGAGCTGCTATCGAAGCGCGCCGAACCATGTGGTCGTGAAGCACGCCGACAAGCTCATTCTGGGCGAACCTGGGGGCGGACCAAGCGAGCGGATCGAAGGCCTGTGCGCATTCTTCGAAAATTGCGGAATCCGCTGCGATGCGAGCGAGAACGTCCGCCGCGCGATCTGGTACAAACTGTGGGGCAACGCGACGATCAACCCGCTGTCGGCGTTGACCCGCTCGACCGCCGACAGGCTGCTCGACGACCCGGTGATCCGCGCCTTGATGGCCGAGGCGATGGACGAGCTCGCGGCGGTCGGAGCGGAAATCGGCTGCCTGATCAGCGAGACCGCCGAGGACCGGATGGCCGTGACGGCGCGCCTCGGCGCGTTCAAGTCCTCGATGCTCCAGGACGTCGAGGCCGGTCGGCCGATCGAGCTCGAGGCCCTTTTGGGAGCGCCGCTCGAAATCGCCGCGCAAGTCGGGGTCGCCACCCCGCGGCTCGAGCGGATTTACGCGATGACACGGCTGATGGGCGAGAATCTCGGGCTGCTTTAGGCCGCGCCAACCACGCGCCCGACGCATTCTCCGAAGCCGATCCGCGCGGCGCCGTTGCCTTCGCACCAGGCGCGGAGAGTCACCTCGTCCCCGTCTTCGAGGAAGCTGCGCGTTTCACCGGTCGGAAGCTCGAGCGGCTGCTTGCCGCCGCGGCTGATTTCGAGCAGCGAACCGAGTCCGCCCTGATCGTCGGTCGACAAGGTCCCGGTCCCGATCAGGTCGCCCGGCTGAAGGTTGCAGCCGTTCGCCGTGTGGTGCGCGACGATCTGCGCGGAACTCCAGTACATCGCCGCATCGGCGGCGCCGCGCGAAAGGATGTGCGGAGCGACACCTCGCCGCCGCATCTCCTCGGTGGCGAGCGTCGCCTCGAGCTGGATGGCGAGCCCGCCGTTCGCTTGATCCGCCTCGTCGTCGAGATAGGGCAGCGGCCTTGGATCACCCTTCGGGCGCCGCGGCATCGCCATCCGAAACGGCGCGAGCGCGTGCGGACTTACGATCCACGCGCTGACGCTGGTGAGGAAGTTCTTGGCGAGGAACGGTCCGAGCGGCTGATACTCCCACGCCTGGAGGTCGCGCGCCGACCAGTCGTTCAGCAGGCAATAGCCGGCAATATGCTCGGCGGCTTCGCCGATCGGGATCGGGCAGCCGAGCTCATTCCCTTCGCCGATCCAGATGCCGAGCTCGAGCTCATAATCAAGGCGCCGGCTGGGGCCGTACTCGGGCACATTGGCGTCGGGCGCCTTGCGTTGCCCGTTCGGCCGGATCACCGGCTCCCCCGACACCCGTACCGAGCTCGCGCGGCCGTGGTATCCGATCGGTACATGCTTGTAGTTGGGCAACAGCGGATTGTCGGGCCGGAACTGCTTGCCGACATTGGTCGCGTGGTGAATTCCGACGTAGAAATCGGTGTAATCGCCGATGACGCATGGAAGATGCATCCGGACCTCGGTCTGACCGACAAGCTCGGGCTCGACATCGTCACGATAACGCTCGTCGCGACAGCAGTTCCTGCAGTCGCTCGCGAAGCGCGGCCTGCGCGCCAGGGCCGCGTGCCAGCCAGCCGTTGAGCACCGGCTGCGACAGGTCTGCCATCCACTCGTCGTCAAGCAGAGGCGCGATGCCCGACAGGTCGAGCACATAATCGCCCACGGCAACGCCGGCATGACGCCGCCGCTCGCCCACAGAGAAAATGCCGAGCGGCAGGTTGTGGATCGGGAAGTCGCTACCCTCGGCGCTCTCGACCCAGCTGTTGAGCGTGTCGGTCGTCACGGCAGCCTGGCTTTCGGAAATCCGGCCCAGGCCTCGTCATAGTCGGGCTGCGCGCGGTCGATGGCCCATTGCGTCGGGCGGTACGGCCAGCAGGTTTCGACCATGAAGGCCATCGTCCCCTCGATTTTCGCCGGCTTGAGCTCCGCCTCGCTCGCCTTGCGCCAGCTTTCGGAGTCGGGACCGTGTCCGCTCATCAGGTTGTGAAGCGACAGTCCGCCCGCCCGAAACCCCTCGGCCTTGGCGTCGTAGGCGCCGTGGATGAGGCCCATCGCCTCGCTCATCACGTTGCGGTGGAACCAGGGTGGGCGAAAGGTCTGCTCGGCGACCATCCAGCGCGGCGGGAAGATCACGAAGTCGGCATTGGCCCGGCCGGGAAGGTCGCTCGGACTCGTCAGGACCGTGAATATCGACGGGTCGGGATGGTCGAAGCTGACCGTCCCGATCGTGTTGAACCTTGCCAGCTCATAGCGCCACGGCGCGTAATTGCCGTGCCACGCGACGACGTCGAGCGGCGAATGGTCAAGCGTCGTCGCCCACAGCGAGCCGAGCGACTTCTGGATGACTTCGGTCGGTTCGTCCTCATCCTCGAACCAGGCGACCGGAGTCTCGAAGTCGCGCGCATTGGCGAGTCCGTTCGAGCCAATCGGTCCCAGCTCCGGAAGGCGGAACGGGACGCCGTGATTCTCCGCGACGTAGCCGCGCGCTTCGCCATCCACCTCGACGCGAAACTTCACCCCGCGCGGAACCAGGCCGACCCAGCCCGGCTCCAGCTCGACGATACCGAGCTCGGTGACGATCCGAAGCGCGCCCTGCTGCGGGATGATGAGCATTTCGCCGTCGGCATCGACGAACACGCGCCGCTCCATGCTCTTCGACGCGCGGTAGAGATGGACCGCAACCCCTTCGAGGTCCGATGGGTCGCGGTTGGCGAGCATCGTCACCATGCCGTCGACGAAGTCCGCTCCTACCGGCAGGTCCGTCGGCGGATCCCAGCGCAGACGGTTCGGAGCCAGCGGCTCCTTCGTGGTGCCCGGCGCGAATAGGTCCGCTAAATGGTAGCGGGTAAACGGACGGTGATCGGCCGTGGGCCGCATTCGATAGAGCCAGCTCCGCCGGTTCTCGTGCCGAGGCATGGTGAAAGCGGTGCCCGAGAGCTGCTCGGCATAGAGCCCGTAGGCGGGGCGCTGGGGCGAATTACGTCCCTTCGGCAGCGCACCCTGGACCGCCTCGGTTGCGAAGTGTCCGCCGAACCCCGTCATGTACCGAAGCGCGTCGCTCATGCCCGCCGGTTAGTCGGTCGCGCAGACAAAAACAAACGGGCGCGGCCCTGCTGGACCGCGCCCGCGCCCGGGCGGGGACTCGCTACCCGCCCGCGCTCATTTCGAGCGTCAGTGGTTGACGTTGACGTCGATCGAATTGGGAACGTTGATGTTCGTCGTCTTCCCGCCGAAGCCGAGTTGGCCGCGGAAGATGAACAGCAGGACGAGGACGATGATGATCAGCAGCACAACGGCGAGAACTCCGCCACCGCCTCCGCCGCCGCCGGTCTCCACGACGGTCGTGCGTTCGTGCTCCGTGCCGTTGCCGTCGTTGTCAGCCATCGGAAACTCTCCCTGTTTTTCTCTGTTATGTTGGCGAAACGAACGAATGTTCGCGGGACGGGTTCCGCAAAGGAGTGTTGGGATGAGAATGGTTTGTCTCGGGATGTTGGTTGCGCTCGCGTCATGCGGTCCGGAGCGCGAGCCGAATTCACCCACCAATAACGCGAGCGCGCCGGTAATCCCCGCACCCAGCGCTCCACCGGCGATCAAGAACAGCGCCTCGCCAGCGAGCGCGCCCACCAAGCCGGCCACGAGCCTGCCCGAGCCCAGGGGAGCGATCGATCCCAAGAGCGTCGAGGCGGCCGGGCAGGTCGTGCAGCATTATGGGGCGCTGATCGAGCAGCAGCGCTTTGCCGAGGCGGCGAAATTGTGGGGCGATGCGGATTCCGCAACAAAGTTCGCACAGCAGCTGAAACGGTCAGACGTCCATCTCGAGATCGGCAATCTCGGCGAAACGGAAGGCGCCGCGGGGTCGATATACACCACGGTGCCCGTCGTCTTCTACGGCACGGACTATCGCCGCCCGGCGAGCGTGATCCTCCGCAGAGTCAACGACGTGCCGGGCTCTACCGAGGCGCAGCGCCGCTGGCACATCGAACGGATCGAATGGAGCGCCGCCGGCTAGAAGCTGTTCAGCGCCGCGGCGGCGGCGTTAAGGTCATCAGCATTCGCGGCCGCGTTCGCGTCCTGCGGCTGCGATCCGGCGACGTCCATGGCGAACCAGATGATGCCGGCCGCCCATAGCAGCGCCATCCAGCGGCTCTTGAAGACCGAGCTCGTACGCATCGGAACCATGCGCGGATTTTGGCGCCGCCGTCTTAAGAATGCGTTGCCTGGTGGCGTTCGCTGTTCGTGACTGACCTCGCGATAGGGGTAACGGTCGCGGATCCGGGTGTTGAAATAGACGCCCTTGGCGAACGCCGAGCGGAAGGTGTCGGCGACCTCGCTCGGCACTTCCGAGTAAACGTAACGGCGGCCGGTCGTGAACTCGACCCACAGCTCCGAACTGTCGTGGCAATAAACGAAGCGGCGGATAACGCTCGAAGGCATGCATCCTCAACGCATCACGCGGCATCCGGAGCCGCGATTCGCGTCCGTCCGCCGCTCAACGCGCCCGCCATGCCCCCGAGAGCGAGCAGCGCACCGGCGACCGCGAGCGGAGTCCAGCGATAACCTTCCAGCCAGGTCGAAAACCCCATCGCGATGATCGGGACGATCACGCTGGAATAAGCCGTCTTGCCCGGACCGATCCTGCGGATCACGGGATAGTAGAGGCTGAACGTGACGACCGAGGCGATTAGCGCGAGGTAGAGCAGCCCCGCCCAATAAACGGGTCGCGGATCGAACACCGGCGGGCCGGTCATCGCGAAGGCAATGAGGGAGTCGACAACCGCTCCGGCGGCCATCGACCAGGCGAGCATCGCAAATAGCGGGAACCGGCGAATTTCCGGGCGGGCCTGAAGCACATTCGCGGCGGAAGCGCCGAGCATTCCGACAAAGGTGATGCCAATGCCGGCTGACACCTGCCGGCTGCTCGCGGCGTGCTCGTTGAGCTCATGCATGAACAGCAGTGCAATTCCTGCAACCGCCACCAGAGAGCTCCAGGCGAACCGGGCGGTCGGCCGTTGTCCGAGGAAGGCCCAGCCGAGCAGGCTGCTCGGGATGAGAAGCAGCGCGAACACGGTCGCGACAACGCCCGAAGTGATGTGCCGTTCGGCGAGGTAAACGGCATCGAAGTTCACGCAGAACTGGGCCACGCCGAGGAACATCGCGGGAGCCACAGCCTTTCGCTGCCGGACGGAGCGACTGGCCGTTCCACGCCGCAAGGCCTGCCATCGCGACGGTGGCGATCGCGAAGCGGTAGGCCACCGACCATTGCGGCGGCACGGCCCCGAGCTGGCCGCGAATGACGATCCACGTCGACCCCCAAATCGCCGTGAAGACGATGAAAGGGAGGATGACGGTCCGAAGCTGGGACTCGTGAGCCTCGTTCACAGCGCGGCGATCGCGGACGCGAGGCGCTCGAGCGGCTCGCCCTGCTGGTCCCAACTGGTGACGAGGCGAATTTCGCCGGGACCCCAATCGTAGAAGTCGAAACCTTCGGCGCGCAACCGCGCCGCCTCGCCGGCGGTCGCCTGGAGAAAGATTTCGTTCGCCTCGACCGGGTAGACCAGCCGGTTCGGCGCCGCCTTGGCGAGCGCCTGAGCCGCGGCGTTCGCCGCACGGGCATTGTCGAGCCACAGATCACCGTCGAGCATCGCCAGCAGCTGGGCGGCGAGGTAGCGCCCTTTCGAGAGAAGATGGCCGGCGCGCTTGCGGCGCACCGCGATCTCGTCGGCGAGATCGGTCGTGAAGACGATCAGCGCCTCGGCGTTGAGCCCGCCGTTCTTGACGAAGCCGAACGACAAGGCATCGACGCCAGCGCGCCAGGTCATGTCGGCCAGGCTATCGCCGGTCGTGGCGAGCGCATTGGCGAGCCGCGCGCCGTCCATGTGCAGCGCGAGCCCGCGCCGCGACGCCAGCTCGCCGATCGCGGCGACTTCGGATGCTCGATACACGAGGCCATATTCGGTGGCGTTGGTGATCGAGATCGCCGCGGGCTGGACCTGGTGCACGTCGTCGCGGATGCGATCGCAGGCCGCGTCGATCGCGTCGGGCGACAGCTTGGCGCCCTCCCCCTCCAGCAGGACCAGCTTGGCGCCGCCGGTGAAGAAGCCGGGCGCGCCCGCCTCGTCGACCTCGATGTGCGCGTCCTTGTGGCAGAGGATCGCCCGGTACGGCGGGCACAGGGCGGCGAGCGCCAGGCAGTTGGCGGCGGTACCGGTCGTCACCCAGAAGGCGCGGACCTCGGTTCCGAACAGATCGGAGAAGGCGCCGTCGAGGCGGCGGCTCCACTCGTCGCCATCATACGCCGTGTCGATCCGGTTCGCCCTGACAATGGCCTCGAGCACCTTGGGGTGGGCGGGTGCCGCGTTATCGGAGAAGAAGCGCATCGTGAGGCGCGCTAACGCGCGATTTTCATGCTCGCCAGTCCCACGGACTGGCTGTGCGTGAAAATGGTGCTGCCGGTGAGGATTGAACTCACGACCTCAGCCTTACCAAGGATGCGCTCTACCACTGAGCTACGGCAGCACTTTGTCAGAGAGAGGCGCGCCTATGAAGGCCGTCCCCGTGCGCGTCAACCTGTTGCGGCCCCGCGGCGCGCGGCGCATGTGGATGACATGCCTGAGAAAGACAAGGAGCGGGAAGAGCGGCTCGCCGCGGCGCTTCGCGACAACCTCAAACGGCGAAAGGCGCAAGCCCGAGCGCTTGGCACAAAGAAAGGAACAAGGAAGGCTAGAGGTCGCGGTCGCGCATCGGCTTGTCGCCGAGCGCGCCCTCGATGCCTTTCGACAGGAAGTCGCCGACCCAGATGACGACTCCGAGCAGAAGAATGGCGAGAACGAGCTGCAGTCCGGTAATCACGAATCGCCTCCGGATTTCCGTTTATCGCCAAAGGATTAAACGCGCAATTAATCCGCCGTGTCCGCCCAACTACTCGGCGCCCATCACGAACGCGTTCAATTTGTTGCCGTCGGGATCGCGGAAATAGCCGGCGTAGAAGCCGCCGCCGCGGTCGCCCGGCGCGCCTTCGTCGGTGCCGCCATTGGCAAGCGCGATGTCGTAGAGCCGCTGGACCTGATCCTTGCCGCTCGCCTCGAATGCCACCATCACGCCGTTGCCGACCGTCGCCGCGTTCCCGTCGAAGGGTTTGGTCAGGCCGATCCCGGCCCCGCCGCCGGGCTTGCCCCAGGCGATGAATTGCTCATTGTCCATCATCCGGCCCACGCCGAGCTCGCCACAAAGAGCATCGTAGAATTTGGCCGACTTCTCGCGGTCGTTCGTGCCGAGCGTCACGTAGCCGATCATGGTCGCTTCTCCTGCCGAGTCGGGATGCGGAACATTACAAGAACGCAGCGGTCGAATAAAGCACCTATTCGTCATTCCCGCGAAAGCGGGATCCACCTCCCGCGTTCAACCAAGGAAGCGGGACCCCGCTCTAGCGGAGTGACGCTAGTCGCCGATCGGCGCGCAGGCCCTTTGCAGCCACTCGCGATCGGCGCCCGAGAGCGTCGGGCCGATCTTGTCCAGCACGTGCGCGTGATAGCAGTTGAGCCAGACCAGCTCCTCGGGCTCGAGCATCTGCACATCGATCAGCCGGCGGTCGATCGGAGCGAAGGTCAGGGTCTCGAACCCGAGCATCTCCTTCTCCGCGCCCTCGATCTCGCGCGGAACGACGAGCACAAGATTCTCGATGCGGATGCCGTACTCGCCGGTCTTGTAATAGCCGGGCTCGTTGGAGATGATCATGCCGGCCTGGAGCGGCTCGTCGCCGCCGCTCTGCCCGCTTCCCACCGGCGCGATGCGCTGCGGCCCTTCGTGGACCGCGAGGAAGCTGCCGACGCCGTGGCCGGTGCCGTGCGCGTAATCGAGACCCGCTTCCCACAGCGGCCGGCGGGCGAAGCTGTCGAGCTGGGTTCCGCGCGTGCCCTTGGGGAAGACTGCGGTCGCGATCGCGATGTGGCCCTTGAGCACCCGGGTGAAACGGTCACGCATTTCCTCGGTCGGCTCGCCGATCGGCACGGTGCGGGTGATGTCGGTGGTGCCGTCGACATATTGGCCGCCCGAATCGATCAGATAGAGCGTGCCCGTCTCGAGCTTGCGGTTGGTCTTCTCGCTCGACTTGTAATGGACGATCGCGCCGTTCGGGCCCGGCGCCCGAAATGCTGTCGAACGAGAGGTCGCGAAGCTCGGGGCTCTCGCGGCGCAGCGACTTCGAGCTTGTCGGAGGCGATCAGCTCGTCGACCTCACCCTTCGGCGCTTCCTCGTCAATCCAGTGGAGGAAGCGGGCGATCGCCGCGCCGTCGCGGGTCTGCGCGGCCTTCTGGCCGGCGATCTCGGCCGGGTTCTTGAGCGCCTTGGGGAGGATCGTCGGGTCGCGGAGCGGCAGGATCTTCGCGCCGGCGGCTCTCCAGCGCCTCGAAGATCGCCGCGACCGCGCGCTCGGGATCGACCACCACGGTTTTGCCCTTGAGCCCCGACAGTTCCCGCTCGAACGCCGAGCGCTCGTGGAGGCGGACGCCATTGCCGAGATGCTGGCGGACGTCCGGCCCGATCTTCTCGCTCGCGACGAACAGATCGGCGGTGCCGTCGGCGTGGACGATCGCATAGGCCAGAGCGACCGGCGTGTGGGTGACGTCGGCGCCGCGGATGTTGAACGCCCAGGCGATCGAGTTCGAGCGCCGAGAGGACCGCGGCGTCGGCGTGATGCTTGGCGAGCCAGTCGCCGATCTCGGTGCGCTTCTCGGCCGCCGATTTGCCCGCATGCTGGTCGGACTGGACGACGAGGTGCGCCTTCGACGCTTCGGGACGGTCGGTCCAGATTTCATCGATCGGGTTGCGCTCGACCGGCACCAGCTCGGCGCCGCGGCTGGCGAGCGCTTCCTTCGCCTTCTTCACCCAGTCGCTCGTGTGCAGCCAGGGATCGTAGCCGATTCGCGCGCCCTCGGGCGCATGCTCCTCGAGCCACTGGGTCGTGCTCGTCTCGGGCACCGACTGGTAGCTCCATTCGGTGGGACTGACCTGCTGGCGGACCTGCAGCGTGTAGCGCCCATCGACGAAGATCGCCGCTTGCTCGGGGAGGACGACCGCAGAGCCCGCCGAACCCTGGAAACCCGTCAGCCAGGCGAGGCGCTGGGCGTAGCTCCCGACATATTCGCTCATATGCTCGTCGGTGAGCGGCACGACGAAACCGTCGAGCTTCTCGGCCTTCAATTGCTCACGCAGGGCTTTCAGGCGGTCGGCATAGGTGGACATGGGCTAACTCCCTTGCGTCCTCAGCTAGTCTCAAGAGCGTCATTGTTAAAGAGCCGTGCCGAGAGGCGCTGTCGGCGGATCGAGTCATTTGACGGGACGCATGAGCCTCATCTTGATCGAGAGCGGCGCATGGACAAACCGGCCGTAAATGCAGTCGAACGGCGCGCTGTCGCAATGTTGTCCTTCGCCTGCCGGGACACGCGGCGTTTCGATGACCAGGCAGCGCCCGATCTTCCACGTCGGTGTCCACAAGACGGGCACGACCTTCTTCCAGAAGAGCTTCTATCCCTACGTAGCCGGACATCGCTTCATTGCGCGCGAGCTCGTGCGGCGGACGCTGCTCGCCAGATCGCCGCTGGAGTTCGATCCGGTCGCGGCTCGCGCCGAGCTGCGGATCGATGGCGCCCAACCGGCCATCGTCTGCGAGGAGGACCTGTCCGGCGTTCTCCATAACGGCCTCGTTTCGCTCTACGCCGCGAAGGAAATCGCGAGCCAGCTGGCGGCGATCGCTCCCGAGGCGGCGATCGTGATCTTCGTCCGGTCGCAGCCGTCGCTCGCGGCGTCCTGCTACAACCAATATGTTCGCGAGGGCGGGACGTCGTCCGTCCACCGCTATTTGTTCCCGGAGGATTACCACCATCCCGGCGACGTCCGGCCGCTCAAGGTCCCGCGGTTCGACTTCCGGCAATTCGAGTTCGAGCGGCTGACCGCTCATTATGACGCGCTGTTCGGCAAGCCCAACGTGTTCGTGTTCGCGTTCGAGCAGTTTCGCAACCGGCCCGAGGAATTCCTCGACCATTTCTGCGCGACCTTGGGCATCGCTCGCCCGTCCGGCTTGAGCAGCGAAGCGCTGAACCCTTCCTTGCGAAGGGCGATCCTGCCGCTCGCGAGAGCGATGAACCATTTCACCCGCCGTTCGGTCAGCGACAAGCGCGTGATCGCGCACATTCCTTATTGGTACCGGCCAAGGAAGAAGCTGCTCAAACGACTCAATCGCCTGCGAATTTTTGGCGCGCCGCCGTCGGCCGAGGAGTTGCTCGGAAGACAGACCTACCAGTGGATCCAGCAGCGATTCCGCGACAGCAACCTCGCGCTCGAGCGCAGGATGGGAGTCGACCTCCACGCGCTCGGCTATTTCGGCGATCCGAGCGCGGAGGTGGATCGACCTCAACGCGCGCGCCTGTTGCAGCATCTGAAGAATTGAGATCACCTACGATCGCGGCTCGCCCGGCTTTCCTCTTTGCGCCGCGCGCCATCGCGCTAAGGAGCGCACCATGGACAAGCCCGTTGACACCGCCGCCCCGCCCGCCGCCGAGCGGCGCCCGTACAGCTACGAGCGCCACGGAGTCACCATCGAGGACCCGTGGCACTGGCTGCGCGATCCCGAAATATCCGCACGTCGATGACCCGGAAGTGCTCGCCTATCTGAAGGCGGAGAACGCCTATTTCGAGGGCTGGAAGGCGCGCACAAGGGGCTGCTCGACCAGCTGTTCGAGGAGATGAAGGGGCGGATCAAGGAGGACGACAGCTCGGTCCCGATCCGCGACGGCGACTTCCTCTACTGGTGGGCGTTCAAGCCGGGCGGCGCCCAGTATCGGACCTGGTATCGCAAGCCGGTTCGGGGCGGTGATGACGAGGTGATCTTCGACGAGCCGGTCGAGGCCGAGGGCAAGGAATATTTCCGGCTCGGCGCGCTCGAGGTCAGCCCCGACGGAAAGCTGCTCGCGACGCTGGCGGATTACGACGGGTCGGAGCGATTCGAGCTACGCATCCGCGACCTTTCGACCGGCAAGGACATCGAGACCGTCACCAGGGTCGGCATCGGCCAGCCGGTGTGGACCGGCGACAGCGCGGGAATCGTGTTCACCGAGGTCAACGACAATTGGCGCAGCTACCGCGCGCAATACCATCGACTCGGCGCCGACCCGGCGAAGGCGGTCACGCTGTACGAAGAGACCGAGGAACTCGGGTTCACCGTCGGCGTCGGGCGCTCGCACGACCGGAGCCTCATCCTCATCTCGACAGGCGACAATGCGACGAGCGAGGTCCGGTTCGTCTCGGCGGACGATCCGTCGCAGCCGCTGACCCTGATCTCCCGCCGCAAGCCCAATCGCGAATATCATGTCGATGCGGCGCACGGAAAATTGTGGATCCACACCAACGACGATCATGTGAACTTCCGGCTGGCCGAAGCGGACGTCGCGCAGCCCGAAGAGTGGCGGACGGTGATCGCGGGATCGGACCGGGTCTATCTGACCGGCGTCACCGCCTACCGCGACCATCTCGCGCTCAGCAGCCGCATCGACGGGCTCGACCAGCTGGTGCTGCGTACCTATGCCGGCGAGGAGACTCGCATTCCCTTCGCCGAGGCGAGCTATAGCGCCTTCTTCCTCGGCAATCCCGAGTATCGCGCCGGACAGCTACCGCCTCGGCTATTCGTCGCTGGTCACGCCGATGACGACCTACGACTATCACCCAAAGAGCGGCGAGCTCGAGGTGCGCAAGGTCCAGGAAATCCCGTCGGGGTACGACGCCTCGCAATATGTGACCGAGCGGCTGATGGTCGATGCGCGGGACGGCGTGAAGGTGCCGGTGTCGGTCGTCTACAAGCGCGGGTTCGAGAAGGACGGCGAGGGCAAGCTGTTCCTCTACGCCTATGGCGCCTACGGCCACGCGATCCCGCCGGTTTTCAACTCCAACCGGATCAGCCTGCTCGACCGCGGCTGGGCGTGCGCGATCGCCCACATCCGCGGCGGGGACGACCTCGGCTACAAGTGGTTCCTCGACGGCAAGCTGACCAAGCGGACGAACACGTTCAACGATTTCGTCGACGTCGCCAAGGGGCTGATCGCGGCGAAATTCACGAGCGCGGGGCGGATCGCGATCAACGGCGGCTCGGCGGGCGGCGAGTTGATGGGCGCGGTGGTCAACTCCGACCCCGAGCTGTGGGGCGCGGTGGTCGCCGACGTGCCGTTCGTCGACGTGCTCAACACGATGCTCGACGACACGCTGCCGCTGACTCCCGGGCGAATGGCCGGAGTGGGGCAATCCGATCACCGACGAGGCCGCGTTCCACCTCATCCGCGGCTATTCGCCCTACGACCAGGTGAAGGCGCAGGACTATCCGCCGCTGCTGATCACCGGCGGCCTCACTGACCCGCGCGTGACCTATTGGGAGCCGGCGAAATGGGCGGCGAAGCTGCGGGCGACGAAGACGGACGAGAACCCGCTGTACCTCAAGATCAATATGGGCGCGGGCCACGGCGGCAAGTCGGGCCGTTGGGACAAGCTGCACGAAATCGCGGAGACCTACGGGTTCATCCTGACGCAGGTGGGATGACCAAGCCGGTCTTCGAAATGGCGCTGACCGCGCTTCCCGAGCACATCGATGAGCTCGGGCACGTCAACAATGCGGTGTGGGTCCAGTGGATCCAGCAGGTTGCGGTCGCACATTGGGACGCGGTGGCGCCCCACGCGCACAAGGACGCCTACTACTGGGTCGTGGTTCGGCACGAGATCGACTATCTCCGCCCGGCGCACGCGGGCGATCGGGTGACCGCGCGGACGTGGATCGGCGGCGCGCCGCGGGGAGCGCGATCGGAGCGGTTGATGGAATTCACCGGCCCCGACGGGAAAGCCTGCGTTCGGGCGCGGACTTAATGGGCGATCATCGACAAGGCGCTCGGCCGCCCGATCCGGGTGCCGGCCGAAGTGATAGCGCCGTTCGTTGCGGCGGAGTAAGCAGCGGCCATGAGCCGGATCATCCTCTACGATTATGCCCGATCGTCCGCCGCCTATCGCGTGCGGATCGCCTTGAACCTCAAGCACGTCGACTATGAGCGCCGCCCGGTGAACCTCGCGCAAGGCGAGCAGAAGTCGGACGACTATCGCTCGGTCAATCCGCAGGGCCTGGTGCCGACGCTCGAAATCGACGGGCACCGCCTCACGCAGAGCCTCGCGATCATCAACTATCTCGACATCCGCTATCCGGTGCCGCCGCTGATCCCGGCCGCCGCGGCCGAGCGGGCGCACGTGGTGGCGCTGGCGATGACGATCGCTTGCGACATCCATCCGCTGAACAATTTGCGCGTGCTCAAATATCTCAAAAGCGAGATGGACCAGCCGCAGGAGGCGGTCGACCGCTGGTATGCGCACTGGGTGCGGGGAGGCCTCGGCGCGCTGGAGGCGATGGCCGCGCCCAAGGCGGGCAAGTTTATGTTCGGCGATGGACCGACGGGCGCCGACGTCTGCCTCGTCCCGCAGCTCTACAATGCGCGGCGCTTCGACGTGCCGATCGACGATTTTCCGACCTTGCTGCGCGCCGAGGAGAATGCGAACCGGATCGAGGCGTTTGCCGCAGCGCATCCGGATAGGCAGGAGGTTCCGGCATGAACCGCGTCGACAGCATGACCAGCATGGGCCAGGCGACCGCGCTCGAACTCGGTCGAGATCCCGTCCATGCAAGGCAAGGTCAGCGAGGCGGAATGGGAGCTTCGAGTCGATCTCGCCTGCGCCTACCGGATGGTCGCTCATTACGGCTGGGACGACCTCATCTTCACCCATTTGTCGGTGCGGATTCCGGGGCCCGAGCCACCATTTCCTTTGAACCCCTACAACCTCATGTTCGAGGAAGTGACCGCCAGCTCGCTGATCAAGGTCGACGTCGACGGCAATCCGGTCGAGCCGACGCCGTTCATCACCAATCCGGCGGGCTTCACGATTCACTCGGCCGTGCACATGGCGCGCGAGGACGCGCATGCGGTGATGCATTTGCACACGCCGCACGGTCAGGCGGTGAGCGCGCAGGGCGACGGATTGATGCCGCTGACCCAGGCGGCGATGCTGGTGCGGGGCGACCTCGCCTATCACGATTATGAGGGGATCGCAGTCGACCTCGACGAGCGCGAGCGGATCGTCGCGGACCTCGGCTCGAAGAATTTGATGCTGCTTCGCAACCACGGCACGATGGCGGTCGGCGAGACAGTCGG
Source organism: uncultured Alphaproteobacteria bacterium (assembly GCA_963831215.1). GTDB lineage: Bacteria > Pseudomonadota > Alphaproteobacteria > Sphingomonadales > Sphingomonadaceae > Sphingomicrobium. The sequence continues at coordinate 556,423 of CAWHPM010000012.1, forward strand.
CGAGGCCTTCATCCGCCTCTACACGCTGGAGCGTGCGTGCGAGGCGCAGGTGATGGCGCTTTCCGCCGGCGACAATCTCAACAACCCGCCGCAGGGCTCGCCCGAGGTCGCGGCGCAGCAGGGCGCGATCGGGCTCAAGCTCGCGGCCAAGCTGCTCGCCTGGCCGGCGCTCAAGCGCAAGGCGTACCGCCTCGACCCGAGCTTCGCGACCTGAATTGGCAAAGGCGGGCCGCAAACGGTCGGTGATTATCGCGCGCTGGCCAAGGCGCGGCTGCCGCATTTCCTGTTCGAATATCTCGACGGCGGCTCCTACGACGAGGTGACGCTTCGGCGGAACATCGAGGATCTGCGGTCGGTGGCGCTGAAGCAGCGAGTGCTGCGCGACGTTTCGGAAATCGACCTGTCGACAACGCTGCTCGGCAAGCGCTGGGCGCTGCCCGTGGGGCTCGGACCCGTCGGCCTCTCGGGCCTCTACGCCCGGCGCGGCGAGGTGCAGGCCGCGCGGGCCGCCGAGCAGGCCGGCATTCCGTTCACGCTGTCGACCCTCAGCGGCTGCTCGATCGAGGAAGTGGCCGCTGCCGCTCCGCTCTGGTTCCAGCTCTATATCGTCAAGGACCGCGGATTCGTGAGCGACCTCATCGCGCGCGCGAAGGAGGCGGGCTGCGGCGCGCTGGTCCTGACGGTGGACCTGGCGGTGCCGGGCACGCGATACCGCGATTATCGCGCCGGCATTTCGGGATCGTTGCGCGGGCCAGGGAGCCGCTTCCGCAAGCGATGCAGCGCCCCGACTGGGCGTGGGACGTCGCCGTCCGCGGCCGTCCGATGACCATGGGCAATCTCGAAAAGCTGCTGGGATCGGGAGCGGTCCTGGCCGACCTGATGGGCTGGGTCAGCGGAAATTTCGATGCGCAGCGTCACCTGGAAGGACGTCGACTGGGTCCGCTCACGGTGGAACGGGCCGCTCCTCATCAAGGGCATCCTCGACCCCGACGACGCGCGCTCCGCGGCCGCCAGCGGAGCTGACGCCATCGTCGTCTCGAACCATGGCGGACGGCAACTCGACGGGGTGATGTCCACCGCTCGCGCTTTGCCGGCGATCGCCGAAGCCGTCGGCGCAAAGCTGCCGATCCTTGTGGACGGGGGAGTTCGCTCGGGTCTCGACGTCGTGCGCATGCTCGCGCTCGGGGCCGATTTCGTCCTCATCGGGCGCGCCTGGGCTTACGCGCTCGCGCCGCGGGACAGCAGGGCGTCGCCCATGTGCTGAAGCTGATCGAGGCCGAGATGCGCGTCGCCATGGCGCTGACCGGATGCACGCGCATCGAGGAGATCGATCGGTCGACCCTGGCTTGACGCCGGTCGCGATCTGCCGGTCCGAACGTCCCGCGAACGTTCGGCATGCTGTTGGTCGGGGAGAGAGGATTCGAACCTCCGGCCCCTGCCTCCCGAAGACAGTGCTCTACCAGGCTGAGCTACTCCCCGACCGGAACCCGCTTTGCGTGCGACGAGGTCGCGGCGGGAGCCAAGGCGCGGGCTAGATAGATGGGGGTTGCGTCGGAGCAGGTAAGCGCAACCGCATGCCGTCTTAGCAGCGGCTGGCCGGAGGACGTCGGGCTAGCGCCAGCGCAGCCAGTCTTCGTGCCGAACGAACTTCTCGCGCGGGGATCCGGGACGGGCATTCGCGACCTCGGTCTCCTCGATCCTGCGCCAGTCGTCATAGTCGGTCGCCATCACCCCGCGAGCTTCGAGCAAGCGTTTCAGGCCCTTGGCGCCGTCGCGCTCGTCCGAGCTTCCGGCGGGCATGACCGCCGCGACCTGGTCGGCGACCTCGTAACCGTCCGGGCGATTGGTGCCGATCGTGCCGCTCGGCCCGCGGCGCGCCCAGCCGACGGCATAGAGGCGGTCGGCGATGCGTCCCTTCGCGTTCACGAACTTGCCACCCTCGAACGGAACGTCGGCGATCGGGGAGGTCGAGTAGCCGATCGCGGTGATTACCAGCGAGGCGGGGATTGCGTACGTTTCTCCGGTTCCGCGCGCCGCACCCTTTTCGTCGAGCTCGGTCCGCTCGACGATTATCCGCTCGACCTTATCGTCGCCTTCGATCCGCACCGGCTTGGCGAAGAAGTCGAAGACCATGCGCTTGGGCTTGCCGTGCGGCAGGTCGGCGAAGCCGCGGAGCAGGGTTACCGACTTGCGCAGGCCCGGCTCGAGCGGCTCGTCGGCCTCGACCGGCGGGAAGTCGGCGGGATCGACCACCGGCACCGCGGCTTCGAGATGGCCGAGCTCACCCAGCTCCTTGGGGGTCATCGCGATCTGGTGCGGGCCGCGCCGCCCGAGGATGGTGACGGTGCGGATCGCCGATTTGTCGAGCGCCGCAAGGGCATGACCGACGATGTCCGAGCCTTCGAACTCGGCCCTCGTCTTCGACAGGATGCGCGCGCAATCGAGCGCGACATTGCCGTTGCCGACGACCACCGCCTGGGCGCCATCGAGCGGCGGGTCGAGGTCGGTGAACTCGGGATGGCCGTTGTACCAACCGACGAACTCGGCCGAGCCGACGACGCCGGAAAGGTCCTCGCCGGAGATTCCGAGCTTGCGGTCGTGGGGCGCGCCGGTGGCAAGGATCACCGCGTCATAGAGCTCGAGGAGCTCGGCGACCGAGATGTCGCGGCCGACACTGACGTTACCGATGAAGTCGACGCCCGCGCTTTCCGCGACCTTGTCGTAGCGCTTCGACACCGCCTTCAGCGACTGGTGGTCGGGAGCGACGCCGAAGCGGATCAGCCCGTAGGGCACCGGATAGCGGTCGAGGATGTCGATGCGCGCCTGATCGCCATAGGCCTTCTCCAGCGCCTCGGCGGTATAGAATCCTGCCGGCCCCGAGCCGACGATCGCGAAGTGGCGCATCGTCTCCTGTCTGCAAGGATCCCGCCTGTCGCGAAGCAATCGGGCGAGGGCAGGGATGAAGCTCTTGCTGTGATCCTCGAGCAGCACGCTGCCCTTCTTCTGGAGCGCGGCCTGGATGATTCCGGAGAACATGCCGAGCATCGGCGGGAGAAGGACCTTGAGGCGGACCTTCTGTCCATGCACATCGATGGTCGCGTTGACCGATTGCCCCATGGCGGCGACGTCGAGGTTGAGCTGGTCGCCGGCCCAGCCGCTCTGCACCTGCGCGCCGCCGGGAATATGCTCCTGGAGCTTGTGGACGTTGTTGGCGATGCGCCGCCGCGCCTCGTCCTTGCCGAGATTGTGCGGAAGATCGACTTCGATGGGCTGAGTCATTGCTGCGACGTGGCCCGGCGTTCAGCGCTTTTCAAGCTGCGGCAAGCGAGTATCATCCCGCCATGAAGCTGATCGCCCTGACCTCGATGCTGTTCGCCGCCGCCGCAATGGCGCAGCCGGCGCCCGTGGCTGCGCCCGCGCCGTAGCTCCGCCAGCCTTTCGACGACACAGCCCTTCGCGACACCGGGGGGCTGGAACCCGGCCGCGCCGTACATCACCGCCGGCCAGGACGAGCCCGGCTACCGCTCATGGTACCTCGCGGCGCCGTGGCGGGCCGCGCAGGTCAAGGCGTTCAACGATTATCTGACCGCGAACCAGGTCGGCGGGGTGCTGCCGACGTGGCAATTGCTTCGGACGGCGACGTCGTGGCAGGAATGCGGCGGACAGCCGTTCGAGGTGCCGCCGAGCAACGAATGGCCGCACATGGTCGAAACGCTGCGTTACGTTCACGATTATGTGATTCCGGCCGTCGGCCCGGTCGAGGCGGTGTCGGTCTACCGCAACCCGCAGCTCAACAAATGCGCCGGCGGAGCGCCGGAAAGCGCGCACAAGCTCGACAGCGCGATCGACATGGTGCCGCTGCGGCCGATCGACCGCGTGACCCTGATGCGCAAATTATGCGGCGACCATTCGCAGCATGGCGCGCTCTATAATGCCGGGCTCGGATTCTACGCTTATCTGCGCTTCCACGTCGACAGCACCAAGTATCGTCGCTGGAACATGGACCCGGCGGTCGCGGCGGAATGCCCGCCGCTGATCCACCCCGAGGACATCGCCAGCGTCGGCCAGCCGTTGCCCCCTGCCCAGACGACTCCGGCGCGCGACTCCTCCGGCCACGACGGTTGCGCAGCCGGCCACTTCACCGGCCCCGCCCGGTCGTATCGGCTCCCGAACGAGGCCAGCAACACTAAGCCCAGTGGCTTGTGTTGCCGTTCTGCAACACCATATCCCCGGTGACTAAAGAGGGGTAACGAACGATGGATTTTGAAAAGCTCACCGACCGTGCGCGCGGCTTTCTCCAGGCGGCGCAGACGATCGCGGTTCGGGAGCATCATCAGCGGATCGCTCCGGCGCATCTGCTGAAGGCGCTGCTCGACGACGAGCAGGGCATGGCGGCGGGGCTGATCGACGCTGCGGGCGGCGACGCCAAGGTCGCGAAGCGCGAGACCGATGCGCTGGTCGCGAAGATTCCGGCGGTGACCGGAAGCGGCGCAACGCAAGCGCCCGCGCTCGACGGCGACACGATCCGAATCCTCGACCAGGCCGGGGAGGTCGCGAAAAAGGCCGGCGACAGCTACGTCACCGTCGAGCGCATCCTGCTGGCGATGGCGCTCGCCAAAGGCACCGACGTCGGCGGCGCGCTCGCCAAGGCCGGAGTCACTCCGCAGAAGCTCAATGCCGCGATCGAGAACGCTGCGCGGAGGGCGCACCGCGGACACCCAGGGCGCCGAGGACCGCTACGACGCCATGAAGAAATACGCCCGCGACCTCACCGAGGCGGCGCGCGAGGGCAAGCTCGATCCGGTCATCGGCCGCGACGAGGAAATCCGCCGCACGATCCAGGTGCTGGCGCGGCGGACCAAGAACAATCCGGTGCTGATCGGCGAGCCCGGAGTCGGCAAGACCGCCATCGCGGAAGGGCTGGCGCTGCGCATCACCAACGGCGACGTGCCCGACGGGATCAAGGACAAGCGCCTGCTCGCCCTCGACATGGGCTCACTCATTGCCGGCGCGAAATATCGCGGCGAGTTCGAGGAGCGGCTGAAGGGCGTGCTCGACGAGGTGCGCCAGGCCGAGGGCGACATCATCCTGTTCATCGACGAGATGCACACGCTCGTCGGCGCCGGAAAGGCCGAGGGCGCGATGGACGCCGGCAATCTGCTCAAGCCCGCGCTCGCGCGCGGCGAGCTGCACTGCATCGGCGCTACGACACTCGACGAATATCGCAAATATATCGAGAAGGATGCGGCGCTCGAGAGGCGCTTCCAGCCGGTGTTCGTCGGCGAGCCGAGCGTGCCCGACACCATCTCGATCCTGCGCGGGCTCAAGGAGAAGTACGAGCTTCACCACGGCGTGCGCATCACCGATGCCGCGATCGTCGCCGCGGCGACGCTCGGCAACCGCTACATCACCGACCGCTTCCTCCCCGACAAGGCGATCGACCTGATGGACGAGGCGGCGAGCCGGATCCGGATGGAGGTCGAGTCAAAGCCCGAGGAGATCGAGAATCTCGACCGACGGATCATCCAGCTCAAGATCGAGCGCGAGGCGCTGAAGAAGGAGCAGGACAAGGCGTCGAAGGACCGGCTGGCGAAGCTCGAGGACGAGCTTGCCAACCTCGAGCAGCAGTCGGCCGAGCTGACCCAGCGGTGGCAGGCGGAGAAGGAGAAGATTTCCGCCGAGGCGAAGATCAAGGAGCAGCTCGATGCGGCGCGGCTCGAGCTCGAGCAGGCGCAGCGGAGCGGCGATCTCGCCAAGGCCGGCGAGCTCCAGTACGGCCGCATCCCCGAGCTCGAAAAGCAGGTCAACGAGGCGCAGGCCGCGGCCAAGGGCGCGATGCTGCGCGAGGAAGTCACCGACCAGGACATCGCGGCGGTCGTCAGCCGCTGGACCGGCGTACCCGTCGAGCGGATGCTGGAAGGCGAGCGCGAGAAGCTTCTGCAGATGGAGGCGACGATCGGCGCCCGAGTGATCGGGCAGGAGGATGCGGTGAAAGCGGTCTCCGCCGCCGTGCGCCGGGCGCGCGCGGGGCTGCAGGACCCGAACCGGCCGCTCGGCTCCTTCCTGTTCCTCGGCCCCACCGGTGTCGGCAAGACCGAGCTGACCAAGGCGCTCGCCGAATTCCTGTTCGACGATTCAAGCGCAATGGTCCGCATCGACATGAGCGAGTTCATGGAGAAGCACGCGGTCGCGCGGCTGATCGGCGCGCCGCCCGGCTATGTCGGCTATGAGGAAGGCGGAGTGCTGACCGAGGCCGTGCGGCGGCGGCCCTACCAGGTCGTGCTGTTCGACGAGGTCGAGAAAGCGCACGGCGACGTGTTCAACGTGCTTCTCCAGGTGCTCGACGACGGCCGACTGACCGACGGCCAGGGCCGCACGGTCGACTTCACCAACACGATCATCATCCTCACCTCGAACCTCGGCTCGCAATATCTCGCCTCGCTCGGCGAGGATGAGCCGGTCGAGAAGGTCGAGCCGCAGGTGATGGACGTGGTGCGCGCGCACTTCCGGCCCGAGTTCCTCAACCGGCTCGACGAGATCATCCTGTTCCACCGCCTCGGCGCGGGGCACATGGGGCCGATCGTCGATATCCAGGTGGCGCGGCTGCAGAAGCTGCTCGAGGACCGCAAGATCCGGCTCGACCTCACCGACTCCGCGCGCGCGTGGCTCGGAAGGGTCGGCTACGATCCCGTCTATGGCGCGCGGCCGCTCAAGCGCGCGGTGCAGAAATATCTGCAGGACCCGCTGGCCGACAAGATCCTCTCGGGCGAAATTGCCGACGGCTCGACGGTGCGGGTGGACGAGGGCGACGGCCAGTTGATTCTGACGCCGGCAAGCGAGATTCGCCAAGCGGCGGAATAGCGACGGCCGCCCAGCGGCGCAAAAATCGCCTGTTGTTTCGTTGCTACACCAAGCCGGAAAATCGTTTCGGCCACAGGCTGCCGCTTGTCGCCGGACCGACACTGTGGGCAAGCTTCCTCTGTACGCGCGCTCATGACGTGCGCGTCTCTTTGCAGGGGATTAGAATGATGAGGACCAATCTGCGGCGGCAGCTGCTTGCGACCACGTTGCTCGTGGGCGTGTTCACACCCGGCGCAGCGTTTGCGCAGGAATCGCAATCAACCGTTCCTGACCAGAGCCAGTCGGTGAACCCGAACGCGTCGCCCGCTTCCGGGCCGGTCGAAGCGCAGCCAACTCCGTCGGTGTCCTCGCAGGGCCAGCCGGTTCAAGGTCCCAATGAAATCATCATCACCGGCTCGCGCATTCCGCAGCCGAACCTCGAAGTCGGCCGCACCGGTGACGGTGGTCAACGACCAGGACATCAAGCTGAGCGGCTCGTCGCGCATCGAGGACGTGCTCGGCCAGTTGCCGTCGGCCGCGGCGACCCAGAACGGCGGTCTCTCGAACAGCGCCACCGGCACCGCCGAGATCGACCTCCGCTACCTCGGCGCCAAGCGCAGCGTGACACTGGTCAACGGCCGCCGACTCGTCCCGGGCGACCCCAACGGCACCACCCAGGCGGCCGACATCAACATCATCCCGGCTTCGATCGTCAAGCGGGTCGAGGTGCTGACCGGCGGCGCATCGTCGGTCTATGGTGCGGACGCCGTCGCCGGCGTCGTCAACTTCATCATCGACACCGACTTTTCGGGCATCCGGTTCGACGGCAACTGCAGCATCTTCCAGCACAACCAGCACAACCCCTCCGTCGGCGAATGCACCGCGGCGGGCGTCGGCCATGCAGGCCAAGGGTTCTGTGGAGGCCTCGCTGCCGGAACTCCGGTCACCATCGACGACATCCTGAACGCGAAGAACTTCGCGATCCCGGGCAACAAGTGGGATGGCCAGCACGTTCGACGGAACGATCACGATCGGCTCGGGCTTCGACGACGGCCGCGGCCATGCGATGGCCTATTTCGGCTATCGCAAGGTCAAGCCGGTGCTCGGCGCCGCGCGCGATTACAGCGCCTGCACCATCACCAACACCAACTTCCGCGGCAACCCGCGCGTGCGGCGGCTCGGCGACCGCCTTCCCGGGCAATATCTTCTTCTTCCCGGACATGCGGACTGACGACATCGACGACTGGCGCGCTCGGGCCGGGAACGATCGGCGTCGGACGGCCCTCGAACATCTTCAACTACGGACCGCTGAACCACTTCCAGCGTCCTGACGAGCGTTACACCGCGGGTGCGTTCGCGAACTACGAGATCAACGACGCGATCAAGCCGTACCTCGAGTTCATGTTCATGGACGACCGCACGCTGGCGCAGATCGCGCCATCGGGCGACTTCTTCAACACCACCTCGTTCAACTGCGACAATCCGCTCATTCCGACTACCCCCGGATCTGCGACCGGTGGATCCGCTGCCGGCGACGTCGCGCCCGGCTCGAGCGTGCACGATGTACTCTGCGCGCCAAGCAACCTGGTCACTGGCTTCATCGGCACCTTCCCTGTCGCGGTGGGCGCGCCCTACAACCTCGCGGTCAATGGCCCCGGTCTGGGAGGCACGACGCCGCTAAACTTCATCGACCCGATCACGGGTGCGACGTACAACCGCGCATTCGGCTTCCTCGCTCGGCGCAACGTCGAGGGCGGCAACCGCATCGCGGACCTCAAGCACACCACCTTCCGAGGCGTGCTGGGGAGCAAAGGCGATCTCAGCAACGTCTTCTCGTATGACGGCTATTTCCAGTACGGCCGTGTCAATTACGAGCAGGTCTACCTGAACGAGTTCTCTCAGGCCCGCCTGACTCGCGCGCTCGACGTCGTCGACAACCCGAACACGCCGGGAGTGGTCGATCCGGTCTGCCGTTCGGTCCTGACGGGCGACGATCCGAACTGCGTCCCCTATGATGTCTTCGGCGTCAACGGTCCGTCGGCGGCGGCAATCAACTATCTGAACGTCTCCGGCCTCATCACCGGCCAGACGTCTGAGAACATCGGCCACTTCGACGTCACCGGTTCGCTTGGCGAGGCGGGCGTGCAACTGCCCTGGGCGGAAGACGGCGTCGGCGTGAACGCGGGTCTCGAATATCGCCGCGAAGCGCTGGAGCTGCATCCGGACGCCTTGTTCCAGGCGGGCGATCTTACCGGTCAGGGAGCTCCGACGCTTCCGATCAACGGCAACTTCCGGGTTTGGGAAGCTTTCGCGGAAACGCAGATCCCGATCATCCAGCACTCGTTCATCGACGAGTTCACGATCGGCGCCGGCTATCGTCACTCGTGGTATGAGCTGAGCAACGGCCGCAAGTACGACACCGACACCTGGAAGATCCAGGCCGAGCTCGCGCCGATCCGGGACATCCGCTTCCGCGGTTCGTACAACCGCGCGGTGCGCGCACCGAACATCGCGGAGTTGTTCTCGCCGCAGTTCATCGGTCTGGACGGCACGAAGGATCCCTGCGCGGGCTTGACGGACGCGGCCGGCAATCCGCGCCCGGTGGCTGCGACGGATTACGGTTGCGTCTACTCCGGTATGACCGTTGGAAGCGGCACGCCCGGCAACCCGGCAGGTCAGTATAACGGCCAGCTCGGCGGCGTGCCGACGCTGACGCCGGAAATCGCCAAGACGTACACGCTCGGCGTCGTACTCCAGCCGCGCTTCATTCCGCGGTTGGCGTTCACCGTCGATTATTGGAACATCAAGCTGGATGACGCCATCCAGGCTTACGGAGCCGACGCGATCGTCACCGCCTGCGTCAATCAGTCGACGGCCACGTTCAAGTCGCCGGCCTGCGACCTGGTTCACCGCGCGCCGGGCACCGGGTCGATCTGGCTGACGCCCGACGGGCTACGTGATCGACACGCCGAACAACAATGGTCAGGTGAAGACCGACGGGTTGGACTTCAACGCTGCCTACAGCCACAGGCTCGGCGCGTATCGGCAACTTGTCGTTCAGCTTCAACGGCACGTACCTGCTCAACTATAAGGTCGATAATGGCCTGACCGAGCCGTACAATTGCGCCGGTCTCTTCGGGCCGGTCTGCAGCGGCTTCGCCATCGCCAGTTCGTCGCCGATGCCAAGGTGGCGCCACAAGGCGCGGCTAGGGTTCGACATGCCGTTCGGGCTCGGGCTGTCGTTGCAGTGGCGCATGATCGGCAAGGTCGATGCCGAGACGCTCGAGGACAACGAAACCCTGCATGGGCGAATTCAACTTCGAGCCGACGCTGCACGTCCCGGCGCGTCATTACTTCGACCTTGCGGCGACCTACACGTTGCTCAACCGGGTCAACCTTCGGGCTGGCGTGAACAACATCTTCGACAAGGACCCGCCGTTGTTCACCACCGGCGGTTCGGTCAGCGAGGGTTCCAACCTCTGCCCGACCGCATCGTGCAGCAACAACACCTATCCGGGAGTGTGGGATACGCTTGGCAGGCTGGTGCTGGGTCGGTGCGACGATCGACTTCACGCCGAGCCATTCGGCACCGCCTCCCCCGCCGCCGCCTCCGCCGCCACCGCCGCCGCCTCCGCCGCCTCCGGCGACGCAGACCTGCGCCGATGGCTCGGTGATCCTGGCGACGGACGTCTGCCCGGCACCGCCGCCGCCGCCGCCACCGCCGGCGCCGGCTCCGGAACGCGGCCACTAAGGAAACGAAAGACCGTTCAGATTGGGGCGGCGGGTCTTGGACCCGCCGCCCTTTTCTTTGCCGGTCCAACCGCTTCCGTCGCCAGCGCATTTGCGCTAAAACAGCGCTCGTGAGCACAGCCCCCGACCTCGACGAGAATACCGTCACCATCATTCGCGACGCCGTCCACGCGGCAAGCAGCGGCCGGCTGTCGGACGCGTGCCGGATCGCGGAGCGTGGGCTTGCCGCCGGCGGAGATCGCGCCGCGCTCAGCGCCATGCTTGGAACTTTTTATTGCCGTGCCGGCGATTTCGATGCCGGGGCGCGGCATTTGAAGCAGGCGTGGACTGCCCGCCCGGACGACCCCTTGGTGGCCGCCAATCTCGCGGCCGCGCTCGCCAAGCTCGGTGACTATGCCGAACTGGTCCGGATCATCCCGGAGACGCTGGCGGCGAGCGATCGGACAATGGGCCTCTATCGGCTGCGCGGGTTCGGCGCGCAAAATACCGGCGATTTCACGACCGCCGTCGAATGTTATCAAAGGGTCGTCGCCGCAGTGCCCGCTGACTGGGAGAGCTGGAACAATCTTGGCAATGCCCGCCGCGAACTTGGCGACTTCGACGGCGCGGTCGAAGCGCTGCGGCGGTCGGTCGGCCTCAACCCCCAAGCCGCTCCGTCACGCTTCAATTACGCGACCGCCCTGGAACAAGCCGGCAAGTTCCAGGACGCCGAGCGCGAGCTTCGCCGAATGGCGGCGGACTTCCCGAACGACGAGAAGCCGTTGCGCGAACTCTTCGCGCTTCTGAAGCGGCAATATCGCGACGAGGAGGCGCTGAATGCGCTCGAGGACGCGGTTCGGCGCGCGCCGAACGATCTCGAACTTGTCCTCGGCCTCGCGAGCCACAACCTCACCCAGCATCGCCATGCGCAGTCCGAACAGGGGTATCGCCGCGCGATCGAGATCGATCCCACGAACGTGCTCGGGTTCCTCGGCGTGGCGACGGTCTTCGATCAAACCAATCGCACGGATGAACTGGCGGCGTGGGTGAAGGAAGCCGAGCGCGCGGACATCGCTGCCGAGGGGCTGAGCTTCGTCAAGGCGTTCGATCACCGGCGCGCCAAGCGCTACGCCGAAGGGCTCGAGGCGCTCAGCCACGTGCCCGATCATCTCGAGACCGCGCGCAGGCAGCAATTGCTGGGGCAGCTCCTGGAAGGCACCGATCGCTACGACGAGGCATTCGAGGCGTTCGAGCGGATGAACTCGATCATCAGTAGCGATCCTTCCGACCCTGCCGGGCGCGCCAGGCTGTATCGGGAGCAGGTTCGCGCGCATCGCGAATTCGCTCACCCGAAAGTGGGTCAAGTCGTGGGCCGACACCGCGGGTGGACGACCGCCCATCGCCGGCTTTCCTCGTCGGCTTTCCGCGATCGGGAACGACCCTCCTCGACACCATTCTGATGAGCCATCCAGGAACCGAGGTCCTCGAAGAGGAGCCCGCGCTCATGCGAGCGACCGAAGCGCTCGGCGGCTTCGAGGCGATACCCGCCGCGTCCGAGGAGGACGTCGAGCGAGCGCGAGACGCCTATTTCGAGGTCGCGCGGTCGCTTACCCCGCTCGAGCCCGGCAAGCTGCTGATCGACAAGAACCCGTTGTCGATGAACAGCATCCCGGCGATTCGCAGGCTTTTCCCGGATGCGCGAGTTATCCTCGCGCTGCGGCACCCGTGCGACGTCGTGCTCTCCTGCTACGTCACCAATTTCAAGCCGAACAACGCCATGGCGAGCTTCCTGTCGCTGGAGACCGCCGCCGAACTGTACGACCTGTCGTTCGAGCTGTTCGAAAAGTCGCGCGAGCTGCTCAAACCGGCGCTCCACGTCAACAGGTACGAGAAGCTGGTCGACGACCGTGATCGAGAGCTGCGGCCCTTGCTCGATTTCCTCGAACTGGATTGGGACGAGCGAGTGCTCGACCACGAAGTCGACCGCCCGGGCGCGCGGCCACATCAAGACCGCCAGCTACGCGCAGGTCGTCGAGCCGATCTACAAGCGCTCTGCCGGACGCTGGGAGAATTATCGCAAGCACCTCGAGCCGGTGCTCCCGATCCTGGCGCCGTGGGTGGCGAAGTTCGGCTACGGCCTGTGAAGTGATGGACACGGATTCGATGTCGCTGGAGGCTGATCGCGCGGCGGCGGCGGGCGATCTTCAACGCGCCATCGCTCTGCTCCAGGAGGCCGCCGAGCGCGGGGAGGAGAGCCCGGCGCTGTGGTTGAAGATCGCCGCCATGCAGCGCATGCGCGGGAGGCTCCGGCGCCGCGCTCGAGTCGGTGCATCGCGCGCTTGCCCTGGCCCCGCTCGACTTCACCGCGCTGCTCATGCGCGCAAGCCTGCTCCAGCGGCTCGGGGAGCAGGCAGCCGGCGAAGCCTGGGGCCATGCCCTGGCGCAAAGGCCCGACGGCGAACTGCCCCCGCAACTCGCTTCCGTCCTGACCGAAGCGGAGCAGCGCCACGCCGCCTGGCTGGCCGAGCGCGAAATGCGGATGAGAGCCGCCATGAGCGGAGCGGAGAAGCATGCGAACGCGGAGGAGCGCCGGCGCATCGAGCGTTTCCGAAGCAATGCCCTGCGCCGGACGCGCGTCTATCACAGCGAGCCCACGCACTTCCATTTTCCCGAACTGCGCGAGCGCGAATTCCATCCGCGAAGCGCGTTGCCCGTGGCTGGGCGAACTCGAGGCCGCGAGCGAAGCGATCGGCCAAGAGCTCGAGACGGTCATGGCCGCGGAGCGCGCCGAGCTGGTGCCTTACATTCAATATGAGGAGCATCAGCCGCTCGATCAGTGGCGCGAGCTCAACCGAAATCCGCGATTGGACCGCAATCCATTTGATCAGGAACGGCGCCCGGGTCGAAGCGAATGCAAGGCATTGTCCGCGCACCATGGCGCTGCTCGAGCGACTGCCGCAGCCACGCGTTCCGGGCGCCGGCCCGAACGCGATGTTTTCCTTGCTCGCCCCCCACACCCACATCCCGGCTCATGTCGGAGTGAGCAACGCGCGGCTCGTCTGTCACCTGCCGCTGGTCATCCCCGACGGCTGCTGGTTCAGGGTCGGGGCCGAGACCCGCACGCTGGAGCCCGGGAGAGGCGCTGGTGTTCGACGACACGATCGAACATGAGGCGATGAACGACAGCGATTCCCTCCGCGTCGTCTTCATCTTCGATGTCTGGCATCCCGATCTGACGGCGGTCGAGCGCGACGCCGTTGCCGCCCTCATCGCCAGCGAGGGCGGCGCGGAGGGGTTGTGAGCTTCGATGAAGCGCTCGCGGATGCGACGGCGCGACCGCGCGACCGCCAGGCGCTCGAGCAACTCGCAAGCCAGGCGCTCGAATGCGGCGAGGAGGAAAGCGCGCTGCCGCTGCTTGACGCGGCGATTCGGGCGCGGCCGTCCGCACGCCTGCTGCAATGGAAGGCATTGCTCGAACGCGCGCTCGACCGGCACGAAGACGCGCTGCGCTCGTTTGGCACGGCCGTGGCGTTGGCGCCCGCCGATCCGGTCATCGCGCGCGGCCACGCGCGGACCGCTCTCGAAGCCGGCGTTCCGGCCGAGCATCTTTACGAGCAAGCGCTGCGGCTTGCGCCGCACGATGGCCAGGTTCTGGCCGGCCTCGTCGCAGCGAGATTTGCCGCCGGAAACGGCGAGCAGGCCGAGCGCGAGCTGGCGGCCATTCTCGCCAGGCATCCGGACTGGATCGACGGACACATGCAACTCGCGCAGCTGCGCTCGATGCTTGGCAAAATCGCGAGCATTGCCCAGTCGTTCGAAAGCGCGCTCGCCGCGGCGCCGCGTGACGAGCGCCTGTGGCTCGCGTTGTTCGACCTGCACATCAAGCGCGAGGATTTCCATGGCCTCGACACGGCGATTGCCCGCGCCGGCAAGCACGGGATCGGCGAGCAACTGCTCGTCCCCTTTGCGGCGGTTGCGGCCGGCGAGCTCGGCCGAACCGACGAGGCCGACCGGCTGTTTGCCCGCTGGACGGACGGGGCCGAGCGCATCTGGCGCATCCGGCACCTGCTGCGCAGCGGGCGCGCGCAAGACGCGCTTCCCCTGATCGACTCCGAGCTTTCGGGCGCGCGTGCGAACGAAGCCTGGCCCTATGCGGCGCTCGCCTGGCGGCTAACGGGAGATCGGCGGTCGGACTGGCTCGAGCGAGGGGGCGAGCTCATTCGAGTTTATGACCTTGCTTCGTCGCTGCCGCCACTCGACCGGCTCGCCGACAGCCTGCGCGCGATCCATGTCGCCAAGGGGGAATATCTCGACCAGTCGGTTCGCGGCGGGACGCAGACCGACGGCCCGCTGTTCAGCCGGATCGATCCGGAGAATCCGCGCGCTCCGCGGCGCGGTCGTCGATGCGGTACGTACCTATGTCTCGAGCCTGCCACCGGCCGTGCCCGGACATCCCCTGCTCGGCCCGAGGCGCGATCGCCCCATCCGCTTTGCCGGCAGCTGGTCGGTTCGGCTTCGCGACGCCGGCTTCCATACCAGTCACGTTCACCCGCAAGGCTGGATCAGCTCGGCGCTCTACATCGCGCTGCCCGAGGCGATCGACGGCGGCGACCCTCATGCCGGCTGGCTTTCGTTGGGAGACCCGCCGTCGACGCTTGCTCCAACAGTGCCCGGCGCGCGGCATGTCGAGCCGAAACCCGGCCGACTCGTGCTTTTCCCCTCCTGGATGTGGCATGGTACGGTCCCGTTCGAGCGCGGTGAGCGGCTGACCGTGGCCTTCGACGTCGCGCTGCCGCACGAGCCGACGGTCTCATCCGCGCGAGGTGAGCGCTGAGTCCGGTGCGAACTCGAGCGGAATTCCCGCATGGTCCGCGACGCTGCGCGTCCATTGCGCGACCATTAAAATCTCTTCGTCGATGACCGGAATCGCGGCCTTTGGCTGAAGTGGCTCTTCGGGATCGAAGGCGCGTCCGATCTCCTTCGAATGGGTTGCGAACGCGGGACCCCCGGCGATCTCGCGTGAGCGGATTTCGTCGAGCGGAAAGCCGAAATGGTCGGCGACCGCGGCGATCGTCTCGGCGCGGCGCGTCAGAAACTGCTCACTGTCGACGGTCCGGACGCGGCCCGGGAAAGCGGTGATGAGCGCGACGGCCTGCGCGTGCTGCACCAGCCAGGCCAGCGCGGCGACCTGCAAGTCGGTAAGCTCGAGCTGGTCGCCTGACGAGAGGCCGAAATCGATCCGGGTGTCGCGCGCCGCCAGCGCATGAAGCCGGCGCGCCCAGCGGCGCCCCCACAGACCCTTGTCGGCGACCGATCGAAGGAAGCGCGGCAGCGGGGCGTAGAGGAAGATGGCGTTCGACCCGGCGTTCAGCTCGAGCAACGCAGGCGCGAGGAGGTTCGCGACGTTGCTCGGCTTGATGACGATCTTTTCACCGCTCGCGAACGGACGCGCCAGCAACGTGACGATCGCCGCCAGGGCGTCGCGGGGAAGTGCATTCGACCGCATGGCCTCGGCCAGCTCGTTGAGGATCGCCGGTTCCTTGAGGCCCATCACCACCCCGGGCACGTCGAGCGCGCGCGCCAGCAGGGTCGAGGCGGCGAAGGCCGAATGAAAGATATATTGGGGTGGAGGGACCGCGGGCGCCTCCGTTCCGCGCAGCTCGGCGATCGTCGCGGACGCGGCCTCCAGCTCGAGCGGCCCGATATATTCGTCCGCGAGGAAGGTGAGCTGCGCATGTTGCTCGCGCGGCAGATGCACGAACCGCACGATGTCGCGCGCCCGTTCCCAGTGCGCGGGAAACCATTCGGGGTCGGACATCAAGCTTGCCGGATCGTCGGGCCGAGACATGAGCGGTAGCGTCGCCTACAAGGCCGCGTCGTTCGCGGCGGCGCGGACGATCCGGCCTCGTACGAAAGCTGTCAACATTGGCAATCGAACTGAACCCCTCCCTCGACCCCGACGCACTCGCCGCCGAGTATCGCGGCCGGCGGCGAATGCAGATCCGCGACTTCCTGTCCGAGCAGTCCGCCCGCGCCGTCTATGACGAACTTCACCAGCTGCCGTGGGGACTCGTCTACAACGACGGCGCGAACGTCGTTCAAATGGCGCCGGACCGTGTCGCCGAGCTCGATGGTCGGGAAGCGGCGCGGATCATGGCGGGAATCCAGGAGCGGGCGCGAAGCCAATACCAGTTCCTTTATTCCTACTTTCCGCTGCTCACCGCTTATTTCTCCCCGAATTCGCCGCGCTTCGGGATCTTCGATTTCTACGAGTTCATCAACAATCCACGCACGCTGGCGTTGATCCGAACCGTGACAGGGCTCGACAACATCCGCTGGGCCGACGGCCAGGCGACCTGGTACAAGCCCGGGCACTTCCTCAAGGCGCACACCGACGAGGAAGCCGCGACAGGGAGACTGGCGGCCTATGTGATGAACCTCTCCCCGACGTGGGAGCGCGACTGGGGCGGGCTGCTCCAATTCTTCGATGCGGACGACAATGTCGAACAAGCGTTCAAGCCTTCGTTCAACACGCTAAACATCTTCACCATCCCGCAGCACCATTCGGTATCGATGGTGGCGACCTACGTGCAGGCGGAGCGGATGGCGGTGACCGGCTGGTTCCGCAGCGACTCGCCGCCGGGGCCGATCGGCGAAAGGAGCTGAGCTGGCGCGCGCTCGCGGAGCCGGTTGTTGGTGCGGCAGCCGATGGGCTAAATGCTCGCGAATTGGAGATTTCTTTGTCGAACGATCCTTCGACGCCAGGGATTGAGGCGAGCGCGGCCGCCGAAGACCCGGCAACTGCCACGGTCAAGCTGCGGGAATTGCTCCGCGGCGATCCGCTCAACGCCGATGCCTATCGCGCATTGGCGAGCGCGGTCGAATCGCCGAGGCAATTCGAGACCCGCCTCGGCACCGTGACAGTACGTCGGTCCGACCAGGATCCCGAGCTCTCGCGGGCGTCGAACGCGCTTCAACGAGGTGATCTCGAGACGGCGGAAATCATTCTGCGCCGGCGGCTTCTGGAGCGACCGGACGACGCCCCGGCGCTCTGGTTGATGGCGGGGCTGGCGACGGCGCTCGGCTTTGCCAAACAGGCGGAGAGCCTGTTGCGGCTTGCGATCGAGGTGCGACCAGACCTGGCCGGCGCCCGGATCGACCTCGCAAGGGCCCTCGAGCAGCGCGGCCAGGTCGCCGAGGCGCTCGAAATCCTCGACGCCGTGCTGGAACGAGAACCAAATCATTTTCTCGCGAAAGCGTGCAAGGCGGCGAACCTGAGCCGTGTCGGGCGGTTCGAGGAATGCCTCAACCTCTATCAGCTGCTGGTCGAGGAGCATCCCGAGAGGCCCGAGCTATGGACCGGCTATGGGCACGCCCTGAAAACCATGGGACGGTCAGAGGAAGGCGCGAAAGCGATGCGCCGCGCCGTGGAGGTCGCGCCCCGGAACGGCGAGGCGTGGTGGAATCTTGCAAACCTCAAGACCGCCAAGTTCACTCGAAATGACGTTGAACTCGATGGCCGAGGCTCTGGCCGGGAGTTCGCTCGACAGTAACAGCGATCGGCTTGCATTTCGCGCTCGGCAAGGCGTTCGAGGACCTCGGCGAGCCCAAGGCGGCGTTCAGCCACTATCGACAGGGAAACGAGCTGCGCCGAAGGACACTTGATCACGATCCCGACGAGGTCACCGAAGAGATCCGCGTCTCATCCCGAACGTTCATCAAGGCGTTCTTCGCTGAAAGGGCAGCCGGCGGATCGCTCGCGACCGACCCCATCTTCGTCGTCGGCATGACCCGGGCGGGCTCGACGCTGGTCGAACAGATCCTCGCCAGCCATTCGGCAATCGAAGGCACCAAGGAGCTCGCCTACATCGGTCTGATCGCTCGTGAGATCGGACGGCGGAGCGACGACTATCACGCCCGGCTGGCGGCGCTTGGCCCGGATCAACGGCACGCCTATGGCGAGGAATATCTCGAGTTGATGCGAGTTCATCGTCGCCAATCGAGGCCGTTCTTCATCGACAAGATGCCGAACAACTGGCTGCATGTGCCGCTGATCCACCTCATCCTCCCGAACGCGAAGATCATCGACGTGCGCCGGCACCCGCTGGCGTGCGGGGTCTCCAATTTCCGGCAGCATTTCGCGCGGGGACAGCAGGTCACTTATGACCTGGGATGGTTCGGGCGCTTTTACGCCGATTACGTCCGGCTGATGGCGCACATCGACGAAGTCCTACCGGGGCGCGTGCACCGCGTCTTCTACGAGCGGCTGGTGAGCGACACCGAAGGCGAGGTGCGCAGGCTTCTCGACTATATCGGCGTGCCGTTCGAGCAATCCTGCCTTCGCTTCCACGAAACGTCTCGCGCGATCTACACGCCGAGCTCGGAACAGGTGAGACAGCCGATCGATGCCGCGAAAAAGGATGAATGGCGCGCGTACGACGAGTGGCTCGCTCCCCTGAAGGAAGCTCTCGGGTCGGTGCTCGATGACTATCCCGACGTGCCGGACTTCCCCGAAAGTTAGTTTGCTCGGCTGTTCGAGCGAAATCTTCGAAACGCGAAACCGAAAAAAAGCGGCGGGGAATTGCTCCCCCGCCGCCAGTTTTCTTTGTTCGGTCGCGTTAGAAGCGCAGGCGCACGCCGGCGTAGTAGCGGCGACCGAAGATGTCGTACACCGCCGCGGCCGTGTCCGAGCCGGTGTTGTTGAAGGTCGTGCTCGACAGAAGGTTCGGAGCCTTGTTGTCGAGCGCGTTGTCCACACCGACGTAGAACTCGTAGTTCTTGATCGGCGTGAAGCTCAGCTGCGAGTCAAGGTAGAACTCCGGATCGATCTTGATCGCATGGTGATCAAGACCAAAGGCATCCAGGAAGCGGTCGTCCTCATACGCCTTGCCGATGTAGGTGCCGGTGAAGGACAGGCCGAATTTCGACGTATTGAAGGCGAGCGTGCCGTTGACCTTGTTCTTCGACGTGCCGACTTCGCCCACATAGGGGTTCTTCGGTGTCGCCCGGAAGCTCGATCACATAACCCTTCAGGTAGTGGGTCCAAGAGACGCGAGCATTCGCGGTCAGACCACCCATCAACCAGCCGAGACCGGTGCGATACTGAAGCACCGTGTCAATGCCCGCAGTCTTGATCACCGACGCGTTGATCGCGGAGGAGTTCACGAACTGCAGAGCGCCCGCGCTCGCGGAGCCAGTCGGCACCTGGAAGCGCGTGATGAACGCGCACGCGGCGGCGTTCGCTTGGGCGTAGCACTGGTTAAGCAGGTTCTGGCGGCTCGGGAAGGCGATGGCATCAGTCACATTGACCCGGAAATAGTCGACCGAGAGCACCAGGTTGCGAAGCGCATCGATGCTCCTCGGATTGATGACAACGCCCGCGGTCAAGCTCTTCGATTTCTCAGCCCCGAGGTTCGGATTGCCGGAGGTGAAGCCGCTGACACCCTGCTTGTCCGGCTGCGTCTGCTTGAACACGCCGCCATTGGAGTTGATGTTCGCAACGACGCCCGGGTCAGCCAGGCACTGCTGTGCGATCGTGCCGGTGCTCGAAAGCGTGACTCCCTGCGCGCCTGGCGTGTTCGGATCGGTGTCCGCGCACGGATCAACAAGCCCGGTCGGGAACGTCTGCGACGGACCGGTGAACAGCTCACCGATGTTCGGCGCGCGGACCGCCTTCGCGTATGTGGCGCGGAAGCGGACGTCCGCGATCGGGGCCCAGTCGCCGCCGATGTTCCACGTCTTGACCGAGCCGACCGTCGAATAATCCGAGATACGGCCGGCGGCGCGGAGATTGAGCGAATTGGCGAACGGAGATCCTTGAGGATCGGCACGTTGACCTCGGCATAGGCTTCCTTGACGTTGAACGAGCCGTTCGTGTCCGGCAGCGCGTTGCCGGTAAGCAACCCGGCATTGGTCAAGGCATCCCAATTTTCCTCGCTCTGCTCCTTGCGATACTCGGCGCCGACCGCCACGCCGAGCGGACCCGCGGGGAGGTCGATGAGCGAACCCGAGAGGTTCGCGTTCCAGACCTGCTGCGTGACCTTGAACGTGTGATTGCTCTCCGCAGCGACGTACTGGATTGCCGCCGCACTCGGGGCTCCAGCGCCAAAGATATTGAGCGGGACGCAACCTTCCGCCCGAGCTTCGGGGCTGGCGCAAACGATATCGCCGACAACGCCGTTGCCGTTCAGGTCTCCGGTTCCGTTGGGATTGGTCCGCCTCCCGGCAAGGTGAGCGGCGTCTCCTGAACCGCCGCGAAGGCGTTCTGGAAATTCTGGATGTTGACGTCGCCCTCGGCGATTTGCTGCTCGTCGGTACGGCCGAAGTTATAGGTGATGTCCCAGTTCCAGCGATCGTTGAACAGCTTGCCTTCGAAGCCGGCGACGATCCGGAAGAAGTCGCGATCCGCCGTGTAATGACGCGTTCCGAACTCCGACAAGCGTCGCGCGAAGCCGATGTCGGCAAGACCGTCGCCATTGTGGTCGGTGGCTACGGCCGCGAGCGCCCCCGGGACAAACGGATTGGTGACGACGATCGTGGTACCGTCGGCGCGCGTAACCCAACTCTGGATCGGTGCGAGCGCGTCTTGGCGATAGATTTGGGCAACGTCGAGGGGAACCGGCTCGATTTCAGTCTTCGCCTCGGTCTTCGCATAGGTGACCTCGGTGATGAAGCTGATGTCCGGAGTGATATCGAAATGGCCCTGCTCGGCGAATAGCCAGCGCTTGACGGGCGTCGACAGCGTCCTGAAGAACTGACGATTGAAGCCGTTCGGACCGGCTCCACCACCGATGCTCGGAAGCAAGACGTCGCCGATCGTGCCATTCCCGTTGAGATCGCATAGACGCTGATCACAAAGGGTGCTCGGCTCGCGCACCGTGCTGCCGCAGCTGCCGCCGTTGGGGGTGAAGCAAGGCTGGAGCGCTCCCGTCGGGCCGAACGTGAAGGTGTACTGCTGCACACCAACTGCACCCGGCACGATGTCGTTCGTAAAGAAGCGGCCCTGCGCCGGGAAGCTCGAGAAGAACGGCTCGTGCTCCGTGAAGTAATCGGCGGGGTCGTAAGTGTAGAAGAATTGCGAGATGTCATCGACGCGCGTGTTCTTGCGCTCGCGCGACAGCAGGCCCTTGTCGTCCGAATAGCCGACATGGACCATGATGTTGCCGCGGTCGCCGGCGAAGTTCGCACCCGCCGTAGCGCTCATCTGATAGCGCGGATAATCACCCTTCTCGGTGATTCCGTACTGGCCTTCCATGAGAAGGCCTTCGAAGTTGCGCTTGTAGATGAAGTTGACGACGCCCGCGACGGCGTCCGAACCGTAGAGCGACGATGCGCCGCCGGTGAGGATGTCGATGCGCTCGATGAACTGCGTCGGGATGACGTTCAGATCGACGATCGGCGAACCGCCGAAGCCGCCGACGACGCGGCGGTTGTTGATGAGCACCAAGGTGCGGTTCGAGCCGAGGTCGCGAAGGTCGATTGTCGCGGCGCCCGCACCCGAGGTCGAGAACGCCGTGTTCGTGGTGCTGAACGGCGGGCGTGCCGATCGCCGGATTCTCGGTCAGGATGTCCTGGACGTTGACGGCGCCCGACTTGTCGATGTCCGCCTCGCCGACGACCTGGACCGGCGCGAGCGAGGTGATGTTCGGCGACGCAATGCGCGAACCGGTGACGACGATCGTCTCGGGCGACCCGGCCTGGGTGTCCTGGCGACCCTGAGCGGCGGTGTCCGCAGGATTCTCCTGCGTCGCCGGGGTTTGATCGGTGGGCGCCGTATTGAGCTCCGGCTGCGCCTGCGGGTTCGCCGGCTGAGTCGTGTCAGCCGGGCTCGCCTGCGCAAACGCAGGGCCCGCGAACGCGACGCCCGAAAGCAGCGTCGCAATCATGTAAGTCTTGGTTCGCATTTCTTTCCCCTTCGACGAGCTGTACCGACAGAGCCGCGCAAATCCGCGCGCAGTCCCCCGTCCCACGCTAGTGAAGGGTTGTATGGCCAAACACGTCGGGCGAGACAATCAACGTACACGGTCCACACCGAATTCGTTTCAACGGTGTTGCATTTCAGGCACAGATTGAAATCCCCGCCGCTGCTGCCACGCTGCGTCCGCTCATTCCTGTTCGGCGAGGGGACCGATGGCGATCGAATTCATCATGGCGGCGATGGCGGCGGCAGCCGCGCCGCATCCGGCGTTGACCGTGACTGCCGGGATCGAAGCTCGTCTCCTCCGTGCAAGCCTGCCAGCAGATCAAGGAGGATGCGGCGCGCCTCGCCTGCTACGACCGAAGCGTCGCCGCGCTGACCTCCGCCAGCGAACGCGGCGACGTCAGCATCGTCGATCGCGAACAGATGCGCGCGGCGCGCCGTTCGCTTTTCGGATTTCGATCCCGGGCCTGCCGTTCTTTTCCGGCTCCAAGGACAAGAGCGTGCAGGAGGAGCCGAAACAGCTGGTCTCGACGATCGCCTCGTTCCGAAGCATCGGCAACGGCTTCGTGCGGGTCACGATCGCCGAGCCGCAATCGACGTGGGAATCGACCGAGGCGACCGACGTCTTCGACGTGAAGACGGGAGACAAGGTCACGATCGACCATGGCGCGCTCGGCAGCTATTTCATGGAGATCGGCCGCAATCGCGCGTTCCGCGCGCATCGAATCCGCTAGGTTTGCCGAGCCGCCTGCTCGGCCTTCAGGCTCGTTTCAGCGTCGATATAAGGCTCCTGCCGCTCGACGCTCCAGTAGCGAAGCTCGTGCAGCGGAATGCGCGCGCCGGTGACGGCGCAAACCACATGGTCGCCGTCGGCGAGCAGCCGGAACGTTCCCGCAAGATATTGGACTCGGGCGGCCCTGCCGCTTCCTGACATGAGCATCTCGAGACTACTCCTCCGGCTGGTCGAACAGCCCGGGTTGGGGACTCATGAGGATCGCCGGGGCTTGCGCTCAACCGCGCGCCCGCCCGGCTTGTCATCCACGCCGACATCGACGCTCCCGTCGCCAAAGCGAAGCGTCATCAGCCGCGCCTCGCGCGCGTCGCGCGCGCGAGTGAGAGTCGTGCCGTCGCGGCTGGTGACCCGAACATAGCCTTTCGCCAGAGGCCGTTCGGGATGCGCGAGCTCGGCCATCTTCCAGGCCGCGGTCAGCCGCTCGCCAAGGCGGGCGATGCGCTGGTCGAGAAGCTCGGAGCGGAGCCGCCCCGCAATGAGGTTGAGATCGCCGCGCGCCGTGGCGGCACGCGCCGCGAGCGACCGAGGGAGCCTTTCGCCGACCTCGTCGAGCCGCTGCCCCATGGGCGCGAAGATCGCCTGCGGTTGCGGCCACCGGCAGACGGTCAAGTCGAACCGTTCGCGCCCGCGCTCCGCCCGCCTTGCCAGACAATGCTGCGCCCGATGGGCCAGCTCGCCAAGCTGGGCGAGCAACTCGCCGCGAACCGGGACCGCGATCTCCGCGGCGGCGGTCGGAGTCGGCGCGCGGCGATCCGCCGCATGGTCGATGAGCGTGGTGTCGGTCTCATGACCCACCGCCGAGATCAGCGGGATCGGCGATTCCGCCGCGGCGCGCACCACCTCTTCCTCGTTGAAGGCCCAAAGATCCTCGATCGACCCGCCGCCGCGCGCGACGATGATGAGGTCGGGCCGCGGCTCGATCGTCGGAAAGGCACGGATCGCCGCCGCGACCTTGGCGGCCGCGCCCTCCCCCTGAACCGGGACCGGCCACAGGATCACGTGCGTCGGGCAGCGGTCCTCGAGGCGGTGAAGGATGTCGCGGATCACCGCGCCGGTGGGCGAGGTTACAACGCCGACGACTTGTGGAAGGAACGGCAGCTTGCGCTTTCGCTCCGGTGCAAACAGCCCCTCGGCGGCAAGCGCCTTGCGCCGCTTCTCCAGCAACGCGAGCAGCGCGCCCTCGCCGGCAATCTCCATCCGGTCGACGACGATCTGGTATTTCGACCGCCCCGGATAAGTGGTGAGCTTGCCCGTGGCGATGACCTCGGCGCCGTCCTCGGGGAGGAAGGCGAGCGCGGCGGCATTGCCGCGCCAGATCACCGCGTCGATGCACGCATTCTCGTCCTTCAGCGTGAAATAGCAGTGGCCCGAGCCGTGGCGCTTGAAGCCGCTGATCTCGCCGCGCACGCGGACGTGACCGAAGGCGCTCTCGACCGTTCGCTTGAGCGCGCCCGACAGTTCGCTGACGCTGAGCGGCGGCGAATTGTCGCCGGCTGCGACGTTCGCTAACAGGCCGGCTCTCGTGTCTTCGGGTAGGTCCATGGATATATTGCTCTTGGGGTCGGGCGGTCGCGAGGATGCGCTCGCCTGGCGGCTTAGGCAATCGCCGAGCTGCGGCAAGCTCATCGCCGCGCCCGGCAACCCCGGGATCGCGCGCTGGGCCGATTGCGTCGAACTGGACCCGTGCGACACCGACGCGGTCGTCGCGCTTGCCAAGGCTCATGACATCGCGCTCGTGGTCGTCGGGCCCGAGGCGCCGCTCGTGGCCGGTGTCGCCGACGCCCTGCGGGCGGCCGGCATCGCGGTGTTCGGGCCCAGCGCCGCCGCCGCGCGGCTCGAGGGCTCGAAGGGCTTCACCAAGGACCTGTGCCGCGCCAACGCCATTCCGACCGCCGATTACGTCAGGGTCGAGCGCGTCCGCGATGCGCTGGCCGCGCTGGACCGCTTCGGCGTGCCGGTGGTGATCAAGGCCGACGGGCTCGCGGCCGGCAAAGGCGTGACGGTGGCGATGTCACGCGAAGACGCGGCGCAGGCCATTGAGGAGGCCGGCGACGGGCCGCTGGTCATCGAGGAGTTTCTCGAAGGCGAGGAAGCCAGCCTGTTCGCGCTGGTCGACGGCGAGACGGCGGTTCCGCTCGCTTCGGCGCAGGACCACAAGCGCGTCGGCGAGGGCGACACCGGACCCAATACCGGCGGCATGGGCGCCTATGCGCCGGCCCCGGTCCTCACCGCCGATCTGCAGGCGCGCGCGATGGACGAAATCGTGCAGCCGACCGCGCGCGCGCTCGCGGCTGCGGGAACGCCGTTCAGCGGGGTGCTTTATGCCGGACTCATGCTGACCGCGTCCGGCCCCAAGCTGATCGAGTACAACGTGCGGTTCGGCGACCCCGAGTGCGAGGCGATCATGCCGCTGATCGACGGCGACTTCGCCGAGCTGCTATGTGCCGTCGCGACGGGGCGGCTGAGCGAGATCGATCCGCCCGCGACGGCAGACAAGCATGCGGTCACCGTGGTCGTCGCCGCGCGAGGGTACCCGGGCGCGCCGGAAAGCGGCGGACTGATCCGCGAGATCGAGGCGGCCGAGCAGATCGAGGGGGTCACCGTGTTCCACGCCGGTACCGCGCTCGGCGCGCGGGGGCTGATCGCCAGGGGTGGTCGGGTGCTCGCCGTGACCGCTGTCGCCGAGACCTTCGCGAATGCGCGAGCGCGAGCCTATCGCGCGGTCGACCAGATCGACTTCGCCGACGGCTTCCATCGTCGCGACATCGGCTGGCGCGAGCTTGCCCGGGAAGGCGCGTGAACGCCTTCTGGTCTTACTTCTGGCCGCCGCTCGGCGCGGGCATCGCGGTCGGCATCCTCGCCGGCGCGATCGGCTTCCGGCCGAGCGCCCGACGCAATGCCGCGCTTGCCATCGGCGCGGTCGCGGCGATCCTGCTCGCGACTCTATGGCACGGACCGCTCGGCGCCTCCGATCGCCTCGCGAGCGACATCGAGCGCCGTGTTCGGGCGACGATGGTGTTCTACCAGATCCCGCAGGTCAGCGGTCATTTGCATCACGATCCGCTGACCCGGCACGTCTTCCTGTCCGGCCCCGCCGACGACTTCCAGCGGAGCGAACTGGTCCGGCTCGTCGACGACATTTCCGGGGTCTCCGGTACCTCGTGGTCAGCGGACGGCAACGGCCCGCCGCTGATCGTCGAGGGCGCCGCCGCCGCACTGCTGGGGTTTCTTTTGGGCCTGCTCGTCGCCTATCTCGTCGAGCTTCGCCGCCGCTACAACGCGCAATGGAACTGGTGAGAGAAGAATGGATCTGATTCGCGAATATTGGTGGGTGCTCGTCGTCGTGCTGGTGGCGCTCGCGCTTCTGTTCATCCTGATGCGGCCGAAGCAACGAGTCAGCCTCAGCGACAGCGGGCCCGTGCGCCCGCACATGCAGCAGTCGACCGCCCGCGAAGGCCGCGGGATCGCCGGGGAGGCCGCGGCGGCGACCAGCGACGTGACCGGCGACATCATCAGCGCTCCGGTTCACCGCGCGCTCGAAGGCGACATTCCGAGCGACGATCTTTGCCTCCTGAAAGGCGTCGGACCGAAATTCGCCGACGCGCTCCACGCCGCGGGCTTCTTCAGCTTCAGCCAGATCGCGGGACTGACGCCGGTCGAGATCGAGCGCCTCGACGATCAACTCGGCGCCTTTCGCGGGCGCATCGTGCGCGACCGAATCGTCGATCAGGCGGATTATCTTTCGCGCAACGACACCGATGGCTTCGAGCAGAGGTTCGGCAAGCTTTAGGAGGCGACCGCCGCTTCGCTTTCGGCGGGTCGTTTTTCGGCCGCGAGGCGATCAGCTTGTCGATCTTGCGCCCGTCCATGTCGACGATCTCGAACAACCAGCCGTCGTGGCGAAAGACCTCGCCGGTTTCCGGCAGGTGCTTGAGCACCGACAGGGCGAAGCCCGCAACGGTCGAATAGTCGCGTTCGTCGGGCATGGCGACGCCGAGCCGATCGGCGAGAAGGTCGGCGTTCGCCGCACCCGAGACCAGCCAGCTGCCGTCCTCGCGCTCGACCAGCGGCGGCTCCTCGCCTTGCTCGATGTCGTGGGCGAAGGTCCCGGCGAGCGCGGCGAGAATGCTTCCCGGAGTCACGATCCCGTCGAGGTGGCCATATTCATCGTGAACCAGCGCGAGGGGCACCTCCGCTCTGCGCAAGACGGCGAGCGCATCCATGGCGTCCATGAGATCGGGGATCACCGGCGCCTTTCGGCATAATTGTTCGAGGTCGATCGGACGATTCTCGAGCAAGGCGGCGACGACGTCGCGGATCTGGACGACGCCGACGATATTCTCGACCGATCCGTCCGCGACGGGAATCCGCGTGTGGGCGGTCTCGAGCAGCGCGTGGCGCACTTCCTCCGGGCTGCACCGACATCGATCCAGTCGATTTCGGTGCGGGGGGTCATGACCTCCCTGACCGGGCGGTCGGCGAGGCGGACGATGCCCGAGATAATCGCGCGTTCGCTCTCCTCGAGCACCCCGGCGGTCTGCGCCTCGGCGACCACGAGGTGGAGTTCCTCGGCGGTCACCTGGTTCTTGGATTCCGCGGTCCAAACCCATCAGCTTCAGGAAGAGCACGCTCGAGCGATCGAGCAACCAGACAAACGGCGCGACGATCCTCGACAGCCAGCGCATCGGCCGCGCGACAACGACGGCGATCGGTTCCGGAGAGCGCAGGGCGATCTGCTTGGGAACGATCTCACCGATGACGAGCGAGACGAACGTGGTGAGCACGATCACCACACCAAAGCCCACGGTTTGCGACGTGCCCTCCGCCAGGCCAGCCAGCTGCAGACGCTCCGCGACAGGGCCGCCGAGAGCTTCACCGGAAAATGCCCCCGCGAAAACCGCAATCAAGGTTATTCCGCTCTGCACCGTCGACAGGAAGCGGCCGGGCTCCGCGGCGAGATCGAGGGCGTATTGCGCGCCGCTGCTTCCGCTCCGCGCCATCGCCTTCAACCGCGCGTCGCGCGACGAGACGATCGCCAGCTCGCTCATCGCCAGCACGCCGTTGAGCGCGATCAGGGCGAGGAGGAGGACGACGTCGATCCAGGGGATGGGGGTTAAATGGTCGCTCATGGGCGTGGGACCCGGAATGTAGCCTCGCGTGGCCGCCCTTCACAAGCAGCGCTTCGATTCGCGATCGGAACTGTCCATGCTACACGCCGGTTTCAGTTGCTTGTCGCCGCTTTGGGGAGCCCGCTCCAATGTCAATCCGCCGCCGCGTGAAAGCGATCCCGTTCGCTTGTTCGATCGCGCTCCTCGCCGGATGCCGAACCGCGCCTCCCGCGCCGCTGGTGCGACCCGCCGCGTTCATTCCGCTCGGCCTTGATGCCGCTTATCTGCACGCCGACGTGATCGGCGGGCACAAGTCGCGGGCCGCCCGGATGAAGGCCGCCAAGATCCATGCGCTCGCCGCCGCCGCCGCGCCGGCCTACATGGCCGGGCTCGATTCGGAACTTCGGCGGCAGACGGCCGGAATCGGCCTCGATGTCCTGCGCCTCGGCAATGCGATCGTTATCCGGATCCCGGCCGAGCTGACCTTCGCCGCCGGCAGCTCCGCGGTGAGGCCGGAGTTCGACGCCACGCTCCTCGAGATCGCGCGAACCGTGAAAACCAGGAACCAGACCTACGTCGATGTCTTCGCCCACACCGACACATCGGGGACCGAGCAGGTGAACCAGGCGCTCTCGGACAAGCGGGCCGCCGCGGTCGCGACCTATCTCGCCGGCCATGGCGTGGGAAAGGCGCGGATCGCCTCGAAAGGCCTCGGCGAAGGTGCCCCGCTCTACAGCCCCGAAGCGGACGAAACGCAAAAGGCGGCCAACCGCCGCGTCGAAATCCGGCTCCTTCCCTACACCGGCTAGCGCCGATCGGCGAAGAAGCCGCGCAGCAGCGCCGCCGATTCGTCCTCGCCGATCCCGCCGAGCACGTCGGGCCGATGGTGACAGGTCGGCTGGGCGAAGATGCGTGCACCGTGAATCACGCCGCCGCCTTTGGGGTCTTCGGCGGCGAACCTGACAGCCTTCATCCGCGCGAGACCGGCGGCCGCCGCACACATCGCGCACGGCTCGAGCGTCACCCACAGCGTGCATTCGTCCAGGCGCGATGAACGGAGCTTCGCGGCGGCGGCGCGGATCGCCACCATCTCGGCATGGGCGGTGGGATCGGTCGAGCCGCGCATGGTGTTGCCAGCTTCGGCGATGACCTCGTCCCCGCGGGTGACGACCGCGCCCACCGGCACTTCGCCGGAAGCCGCCGCTTCCCGCGCGAGATCGAGCGCGCGCCGCATCGGCGAGGGAAGCGGAAACCCCATGGCGCCCGGCTAGCCGAGCGGGCCCGCGAAGTCACATAGCGTTGGCGGTGTTCGCCGCAACCTCGTTCTCGGCCGGCTTCTGGACTTCGAGCGTGGGCATCTGAACCGTCTTGGGCTGGCTCCCAACCTTGACCGAGCCGGTCTCGACCTCGAACGCCGGAGCCTGCCCGCCCCGGGCGGTCACCCCATTGCCGGTGGCCGCGATCTGCGGCGCCTTCGCGCCCCGGATCTGGTCGATGTTGAGGAAGCCGGTCACGATAGCGCCGATAACCAGCAGCACGGCGATAATCAGGACAAAGAGGACGGCGCGCATCGACCCCACCTTCATGAAGTTTAGCGCCACCAACGCCCCGGAACGCCGTTCAGTTGCCCCGCCCCGCGGCGTTGACGAATGGCACCCGAGCGGCTAACGGGCAGCGCTCTTCGGGCCCACAGGCTCCGTCCAGGAAAAATCAGGATAGATACCATGTCGCGGGTTTGCGAGCTGACCGGCAAGGGCCGGCAGGTGGGCAACAATGTTTCCCACGCCAACAACAAGACGAAGCGCACGTTCCTGCCCAATTTGCAGAACGTCACGCTCATCTCCGATGCGCTTGGGACGAGCGTCAAGCTGCGCGTGTCGACCCACGGCCTGAGATCGGTCGAGCATGTCGGCGGGCTCGACAACTGGCTGCATGAAGACCAGCGACGACAAGCTCAGCCCCAAGGTCCGCAAGCTGAAGAAAGAAATTTCAAAGAAGACTGCGGAGCGGTCGGCCGCCTAGCTACTCACCGGCGACCAGCTCCGTCGCCGGCGCTTGCACCACCGTTCTGCGTTCCACGATCCGCGCGACGAACGCGGTGACGGCCATGTCCATCGTGACGTTTGCGACGGTGTGGAACATGTCGGGAATTGCGTTCACGGCCACGATGAGGGCCAGAATTTCGATGGGCACGCCGATGCTGTTGAAGATCGGGACGTAGATCGCGAAGAAGGTGATTTCGCCCGGCATTCCGACGCCCGAGGCGACCATGATGATCGCGATAATTCCACCGGTCAGAAGCTGGGCCGGGCCGAGTGCAACTCCAAAGACGTGAGCGCCGTAGACTGCCGCGGTGAAGCTCGCCATCGGTCCGCAAATGCGGAAAATTGACGCTGCCAGCGGCAGCGTAACCGATGTCACGCGTTGCGGCAGTTGAAGCTGGCCTTCGCAGGCCTTGATCATCACCGGCAAAGTGGCGGTGGACGAGCGCGTGCTGAACGCAATCGATTGCGCCGGAGCCGCGGCCCGGGCAAATCGGACGAGCCCCGTTCGGCCGCCGAACATCGCGATCGCGTACCCCAGGCCAATCGCGATCGAGGCCATGGCGATCGACAAGGTCACGAACTGGGCCAAGGCGCCGAGAGCGCCAAGTCCGGTTTTCGCGCCGAGTTCGAGGGCGAGCATGAACACGCCAACGGGGGCAAGCACGAGGACCCAGCCGACGATCACCAGCATCGTCTCCCTGATCCACTCGAAAAAGGTCGCGAGCCCGGCTCGGCGCTCGCCCGGCCCGTGAGCGACCGCGAAGCCGAACACCAGGGCGAACATCACCACAGGCAGCATGTTGTCGGCGGCCGCGGCGCTAATGACGTTGATCGGCACGAATCCCTTGAGCATCTGACCGATGCCCGGAAGCGGCGGCAGTTTCGTGCCCGTCGAAAGCGCGTGGCGAATCGCTGCGGTCAATTCCGCAGAGCTCGGCCATAAGGAAAGAAGGAAAGGCGCGACGATGGCGACGAGGGCCGAACCTACGACCAGGATGGAGAGGAAGGTCATGAGCGAAAGTCGAGTGACACCGCCCGCGGAACTCGTTTCAACTCTTGATGCGACCCCGGTCACGACCAGCGCGAAAACCAGCGGAAGGATCGTCATCCTGAGCGCCGCAATCCACAAGCCGCCGATGGTGTCGGCGGTGGTCACGACGATGCTGTCGGGGTGAACGCCAGCGCTCGCCAGGGCAAAGCCGCTCGCCAGTCCCGCCGCCAATCCGATGAGAACGCGTACGGGTGGCGACATCACCTTCCCCCTGCCAACCGTCCGGAGCTCCGTTTATCGCGCGTTTAGCGCGGAAATGGAAATAGGCTGCAACTGTTTGATAAGGAATAATTTTCTGAACGCTTGCTGCAATTCTCATTCAGCTCCGATTGGCTGCGAATCGCGCATAAGCTTTTCATTCGACGGGGTTTCCCCCTTTTTCCCGTCGCGTCCCTAACAAGGACCAACTTCCCTCGCGTCGCGTAACGAGGGGGGCCCGGCGCGCGTATTTGCGTCGGGCCCATCTTTTCATCCGCTCTCAAAAAGCTGCGCGAGTTGCTCGACCATCGCGCCGGCCAGCTGCTCGGCATCCATGATGGTCACCGCGCGCTGATAGTATCGGGTCACGTCGTGGCCGATGCCGATCGCGATCAGCTCGACGCTCGAACGCTTCTCGATCCATTCGATGACCTGACGAAGGTGCCGC
The DNA here is from genome assembly GCA_963831215.1 of uncultured Alphaproteobacteria bacterium. GTDB lineage: Bacteria > Pseudomonadota > Alphaproteobacteria > Sphingomonadales > Sphingomonadaceae > Sphingomicrobium. Next base: position 588,555 of record CAWHPM010000012.1, read on the forward strand.
TCGAGATAGGCGCCGCCATTTGCGCTCGCCGTCGAATCGTCGACCGGCGCGCCGTCGGAAATCACCATCAGGATTCGGCGCTCTTCGGGGCGAGCGATGAGCCGGTTGTGCGCCCACAACAGCGCCTCGCCATCGATATTCTCCTTGAGCAGCCCCTCGCGCATCATCAGGCCGAGATTGCGGCGGGCGCGGCGGTAAGGCTCGTCGCCGCGCTTGTATACGATGTGCCGGAGGTCGTTGAGGCGCCCGGGGCTGGGCGGCCGCCCCGCGCTCAGCCAGCCCTCGCGGCTCTGGCCACCCTTCCAGCCGCGGGTGGTGAAGCCGAGGATCTCGGTCGCCACCCCGCACCGCTCCAGCGTTCGCGCGAGGATGTCGGCGCAGATTGCGGCAATCGCGATCGGCCGGCCGCGCATCGAGCCTGAATTGTCGATCAGCAGCGACACCACGGTGTCCTTGAACTCGGTCTCGCGCTCGATCTTGAACGACAGAGCGTGCCGGGGATTGACGATGACCCGCGCCAGCCGCGCGGCGTCGAGCATCCCCTCCTCCTGATCGAAGTCCCAGCTGCGCGCCTGCTGGGCGAGGAGACGCCGCTGGAGCCGATTGGCGAGGCGGGTCACGACGGTGGAGAGGCCGCCCATCTGCTGGTCGAGATAGGCCCGGAGCCGGCCCAGCTCCTCCTCGTCGCACAGCTCCTCGGCCTCGACGGTTTCGTCGAAGCGGGTCGTGAACGCCTTGTAGTCGGTCGGCGGCGACAGGTCCCAATTGCGTCGGCCGGGCGCCGCGAAGAGGCTCTCATTGAGCTCATCGCCGGGGTCGGATCTCGTCCTCGCCCGCTTCCATCTCCTGGCTCGAATCGCCCTCGGCGTCGGGGTCCTCGACTTCTTCGCCGCGAATCTCGGCGTCACCACCCCCGGGAGTCTCGTCATCGCCCTGCTCGGCGTTACCGTCGCTTCCGCCGTCGTCGCCCTCGGCGTCGTCGCCGGCTTCGTCCGGGTCTTCGTCGACGGGCTCCTCGGCCGCCGCGAGGTCGAGATCCTCGAGCAACCGTCGCGACAGCTTTGCGAAGGCAGCCTGGTCGTCGAGCGTGAGCGCGAGCGCGTCGAGCTCGGCCGCGGCTTTCTCCTCGATCCATGGCGCTACGAGTTCCAAGCCTTGCGCAGCGGCAGCCGGAGGAGACTCGCCGCTGAGCCGCTCGCGGGCGATGAGGCCGACCGCCGTCGACAAAGGCACTTCTTCCGCGTCGCGCGCGCGCACGATGGCGTCGCTTCGGATGCGCGCTTCGGTGAGGTGCCGCAGATTGTTCCGGACGCCGCCCATCGCCCGCGCGCCGAGCGCTTCGACCCGCGCCGTTTCAAGGGCGTCGAACACGGCGCGCGCATCGACGTCCATCGGAGCGAGACGGGCGTGGAGCCGGGGATCGTGATGGCGAAGCCGAAGGGCGGCCAAGTCCGCCGCGCCGCGGGCCTCGGCGACGAGCTTCGGTTCCAGTCCGGGTCCCGGCGAGGCAACGCGCGCGGTCTTGCCGGACGCGGGCGCCGCTTCCGACGCGAAGACGACCTCGACCTCCGGATCGTGCGCGATCGCTCGCGCAGCGCCCGCGATCACACGCCGGAAAATGTCGAGCTTTTCGGCCACCGGCGGGCTCGGCTACGCCGTCCCGACCACGCTCTCGGGAAGGTCCTCGCCGAATACCCGCTGGTAATATTCGGCGACCAGCGGTCGCTCGGCTTCATCGCACTTGTTGAGGAAGCTCACCCGGAACGCGTAGCCGACGTCGTTGAAGATGTGCGCGTTCTGCGCCCAGCTGATCACCGTGCGCGGGCTCATCACGGTCGAGATGTCGCCGTTGATGAAGCCCTGCCGCGACAGCTCGGCGACCTTGATCATCTTGTCGACGACCGCCTTCCCGCCCGGATCGTCATATTCGCCCGACTTGGCGAGCACGATCTGGGCCTCGACCGCCGCCGGCAAATAGTTGAGCGTGGTGACGATGTTCCAGCGGTCCATCTGGCCCTGGTTGATCGCCTGCGTGCCATGGTAGAGGCCGGTGGTGTCGCCGAGCCCGACGGTGTTGGTCGTCGCGAACAGGCGGAACCACGGATTGGGACGAATCACCCGGTTCTGGTCGAGAAGCGTGAGCTTGCCCTCCGCCTCCAGCACGCGCTGGATGACAAACATCACGTCCGGGCGGCCCGCATCATATTCATCGAACACCAGCGCGACCGGGTGCTGCAGCGCCCACGGCAGCAGCCCCTCGCGAAACTCCGTCACCTGCTGGCCGTCGCGAAGCACGATCGCGTCGCGGCCGACGAGGTCGATGCGGCTGATGTGCGCATCGAGATTGATTCGGATCATCGGCCAGTTGAGCCGCGCCGCGACCTGCTCGATGTGGGTCGACTTGCCGGTGCCATGATAGCCCTGGACCATCACCCGGCGGTTCTTCGCGAAGCCGGCGCAGATCGAAAGCGTCGTGTTCGGGTCGAAGACATAAGTCGGGTCGAGGTCGGGCACGCGCTCATCCGCCTCGCTGAACGCCGGCACCTCCATGTCCGAATTGACTCCGAACAGCTCGCGCACCTTGGCGATCTTGTCGGGGGACGCCATCAGCGTCTCGGAGCGGCTCTCGGGGTCTGCATTGGGAAGATCGGTCATCGGTTCGCCTTAGGAGAAGCGCGGCGCCGCCTCAACTTGCCATGACTTTGCTCGGCAATGGAAACAGCGTCACGAAACGCTTCGCCAGCGCCATGTCTCCTTCGACTCGAATCGTCTCGAACGGCGCGCCGCCGTGAATCACGCCGGCGACGGCGCTCGCGCTGCCGGTGAAGGTGACGTCGCAATCCTGGGCGTCGCGGCGTTCGACGTCCAGCCGTCCGTCGCGGACCGTCGCCACATAGGAGGCCTCGCCGAGGCGAAAGCCGATCCGCGCCTCAAGCCCGTGAGCGCGCTCCGGCGAGATGAGCGTCTGGAGCGACATCAGCACCGACACGTGGCTCATCCGCAGACCGGGATCATGAAGCGGGCTCCGCGCCGCCCAGCGGCCGAGCGACGCGATGACCGGAATGACCTCCAGTCCCCACTCGGTCGCTTCATAGACCTGCACCGACGCGGGCGGCGGAAGCTTCGACCTGCGCACCAGGCCGCGCGCTTCGAGCTCGGTCAGGCGCTGGGTCAGGACGTTGGCGCTGATGCCCTGCAGATCGCCCTTGAGATCGGAGAAGCGCCGCGGGCCGTAGGCCAGCTCGCGAAGGACCAGCATCGCCCACCGTTCGCCGAGCAGCTCGAGCGCGTGGGCCAGGCCGCAGGCGTCGTCGTAGCGCCTTTTTTCCTCGCTTTTTCGGCGTTTAGTTATTTTTTCTAACTCCACAGTTGCAATTTATAACTTCGGGCGTCAGAAAGCAAGCGAATCGAGTCGCGAAGGAGAGAATGATGTCCGCCAAGCCCCGAATGATTTTCGTGAACCTGCCGGTCGCAGGACCTCGAACGGTCGAAGGCTTTCTATGAAGCGATCGGGTTCAGGAACGAGCCGAAGTTCAGCAACGATGCGGCGGCGATGATGGTCCTTTCAGACACCATCTCGGTGATGCTGCTCACTCACCCCTTTTATGCAACGTTCACCCGCAAGCCGATTGCGGACGCCAACAACAGCAGTCAGGTGCTCCTGTGCATCTCATGCGAGAGCCCGGCCGAGGTCGATCGGATCACCGATGCCGCAGGAGCGGCCGGCGGCAAGGTCGACGTCTCGCAGGAGGACCAGACGAAGGGGGGGCCGATGTACGGTCGCGACTTCGAGGATCCCGACGGTCATCAATGGGCGCCGATGTGGATGGACCCGGAGTTCGCCGAAAAGGGCGCGCATCCGGTCGAAGCGTGCGACGCGGCGTAATCGTCCCAGGATAGGAGGAAAACATGCCTGTCGATCCGAACGCAACGATCGAGATCACGGCCTTTCGCTGGGTGCCTGAGTTCGCGCAGGGTTTGGTCCGCGACCTTCGAGTGCGCTGGGCGCTCGAGGAGGCGGGGCTCGACTATCGCGTCCGCCTGCTCGGGCAGGAGCGCCCGCCCGAATATCTGCAGGAGCAGCCGTTCGATCAGGTCCCCATCCTCAATGAAGGAGAGGTCCGATCTTCGAGAGCGGGGCGATCCTCCAATATCTCGGCGAGAAGAGCGAAACGCTCCTGCCACGCGATACGCAGGCCAAGTACCGGGCGATCGGATGGACTTACGCGGCGCTGAACAGCGTCGAGCCGGCGCTGGTCAACCTGCTCCTGATCGACATTTTCTTCACCGGCGAGGAATGGGCGAAGCTTCGCCGTCCGGGCGCCGTGGACTTTGCCAAACTGAAGTTGAAGCGCATCTCCGATTGGCTCGGCGACAAGCCCTGGCTCGAGGGAAACCGCTTCACCATCGGCGACTTGCTGATGATCACGACGCTGCGCTTCCTCCGACACACCGAACTCGTCGCCGAATTCGCCAATCTCGCCGCTTACGTGGAGCGGGGTGAATCGCGGCCCGCGTTCCAGCGGGCGCTTGCTGACCAGATGTCGGCATACGCGGCCAATCAACCTCAACCGGAAGGAGCAGCAGCATGACCTACTTCGAGGGGTTCATCGTCCCGGTGCCCGAAGCCAACAAGGACGCCTATCGCAAGCACGCCAGCGAGTTCGCGCCGATCGCCCGCGAGTTCGGCGTCGGCCGCCATGTCGAGGCGTGGGAAAGCGACGTTCCGGAAGGCAAGCTCACCGACTTCCGCAAGGCGGTCGAGGCCAGGCCGGACGAGAAGATCGTCTTCGCGTGGTTCGAATATCCCTCGAAGCGGGAACGCGACGCCACGAATGAAAAGATGATGTCCGACCCGCGCATGGAGGACATGGGCAAGAACATGCCGTTCGACGGCAAGCGGATGATCATGGGCGGCTTCGAGTCGATCGTCGATGAAGGCGAAGGCGGCGGCCGCTACACCGACGGGTGGGTTGTCCCGGTGCCGACCAGCAAGCGTGATGCCTATCGCGAGCTCGCGCAGCGCAACGCGAAATACTTCCGCGAATATGGCGCGACCCGCCTGGTCGAGGCTTCGGCGACGATGTTCCGAAAGGCGAGGTCACCGACTTTTACCGCGCCATCAAGGCCGAAGACGGCGAAAACGTCGTGTTCGCGTTCATCGAGTGGCCGGACAAGCAGACCCGCGACCAGGCCTGGGAAAAGATCATGAAGGACGAACGGATGCAGCCGCAAGGCGACATGCCGTTCGACGGCAAGCGCATGTTCTGGGGCGGCTTCGAGAAAATTGTCGACACGGCGCAGCAGGCGTCGGCGCAACAGGCCGCAAGCCCGATAACGGCCTGATCGCGAGCTCGCCGAGCCCCATCGAATCGAGGGAGAGTGAACCATGACTGACGTACGTAACGAGGCGGTTGCAACCGCCCGAACGGAGACTCGCGACCGCGGCAACTTCATCTGGTACGAGCTCATGACTACCGACGCGGATGGCGCGAAGGCCTTTTACGACGCCGTCGTCGGCTGGAATATCGAATCCCGGTCGAACTTCCCCAACGGCTATCGGATGGTCGGCCGCAGCGACGGCAAGTCGGCCGGCGGGGTCCTGCCCCTGACCGACGAGATGCGGCAGCATGGCGCCCGGCCGACCTGGCTCGGCTACCTCTATGTCGATGACGTCGACGCGTCGGTGGCGTCGATCGAGCAGGCTGGCGGCAAGACCTTCATGGCCCCGTTCGACATTCCGAACGTCGGCCGAGTCGCGATGGTCGCCGACCCCCAGGGCGCCCCCTTCTACATCATGAAGCCAACCCCGCCGGCGAACGAGCCGAACGCCAAGAGCGACGCCTTCTCGACCGACCAGCCGCAACACGTGCGCTGGAACGAGCTGTCGACGACCGATCCCGACGCGGCCATCGACTTCTATCGCGACCAGTTCGGCTGGGGCCAGGAGGGCGACATGGATATGGGCGAGATGGGCAAGTACCGCTTCATCCAGCAAGGCGGCACGACCATCGGCGCGGTCATGCGCAAGCCGCCCCAACTGCCCGTCTCCTCCTGGACCTATTATATCGGCGTCGACGACATCGATCGAGCTGCCGAAGCGATCAAGGCGGGCAGCGGCCAGATCCTCAACGGGCCGATGGAGATCCCCGGCGGTGAGTTCGCCTTGAACGCGATCGACCCCCAAGGCGCGCCGTTCGGGCTCGTCGGCCCCCGCAAGTAGGATGCGCGACGTGCCGAAGACCATCGCGATCCTGATCGCTCGTCTGATCTTCGCCTTCGTGTTCGGCATGGCCGCCGCGTTCAAGTTCGCGCTCATCGGCATGGACGCGACCGCCGCGGAAATCGCGGGTGCGGGCTTCCCGGTCCCGCACCTGCTCGCCTGGGTCGCGGCCTTCTTTGAGGTGGGACTCGCGATCGCCTTCCTGACCGGCGTCTATTTCGTCGAAGCGGCAATCGTTTCGATCGCCTACGTCTTGTTCCTGGGCTTTTCTTTCCACGGCCCGGACCGATGGCATGCAAACCCTATGGAGTTCGGATTTTTCATCGATCACTTCACGTTCGTCGCGGGACTCCTCTTCGCGGCCGTCCACGGCCCCGGCAACGTTCTCGTCCTGCGGCGCAAGTCTGTCTGACTAATGAAAGGAGCAATTCTCATGGCCAACAAACTGACCACCTGCCTGTGGTTCGACAAAGGCGAAGCGCGCAAGGCGGCGGAATTCTATGCGGCCACGTTCCCCGACAGCCGAGTCGGCGAGGCGATGGCGGCGCCCGGCGACTTCTCCCGATGGCGAGCAGGGTACCGAGTTGACGGTCGACTTCACCGTGCTCGGCCGCGAGTTCGTCGGCCTCAACGGCGGCCCGAACTTCAAGCCGAACGAAGCGGTCAGCTTCATGGTCATTACTGAAAGCCAGGAGGAGACCGACCGCTACTGGAACGCGATCACCGGCAACGGCGGCGAGGAAAGCATGTGCGGCTGGTGCAAGGACCGCTGGGGCTTTTCGTGGCAGATCACGCCGCGCGTGCTGCTCGAGGCCAACAGCAACCCCGACAAGGCCGCGGCCAAGCGCGCGTTCGAGGCGATGATGACGATGCGGAAGATCGACATCGCGAAAATCGAAGCCGCGCTGCGCGGAGAGAGCGTCGATGCGTAAGCTCACCGGCGCGGTGTTCGTTTCGCTCGACGGAGTGATGCAGGCGCCCGGCGGCCCCGAAGAGGACCCCACCAGCGACTTCCGCCATCGGCGGATGGGTGCAGCCGCTGTGGGGCGCCGACATGGGCCCGTTCGAGCGGGTCATCACGGGCGAGTACGACCTGCTGCTGGGCAAGCGGACCTACGACATTTTCGCCGCTTACTGGCCGTACAACCAGGACGACCCGATCGGCGAGAAATTCCAGCGCATCGACAAATATGTGCTGACCCATTCCGACGAGCCGCTCGAGTGGGAGAACAGCCACAAGCTGTCGGGCGACACTGCGAAGGCAGTCGCGGATCTCAAGCAGACCGAAGGCCGCGACCTGCTCATTCAGGGCAGCAGCAGCTCTACCCCGCTTTGCTCTCGGCACGACTGATCGACCGGCTGATGCTGATGACGTTCCCGATCGTGCTCGGCCGCGGCAAGAGCATCTTCGACGGTTCGGAAAAAGCGGGCACGATGAAGCTCGTCGATCACTTCGTCACGAACGCGGGTGTGGTCATGGCGACCTATGAGCCGGCGGGCGAGGTGCAAACCGGCACGTTCGAGTCCAAGCCGCCGAGCGGTGAGGAGCTCGAGCGCCGGGAAAGGATGCGGGAGGGTAGCTGGTGACACCGCAGCTCTTCGGCCACCCGTTCTCCTCTTACACCTGGAAGGTGCTGATCCCGCTCTATGCCGACGGGACCGAGTTCGAATTTCGACAGGTTCCGGAAAACGAGGAAAATTACGCCGAGCTCAAAAGGATCTGGCCGGCAGGCAAGTTTCCACTGCTGGTCGACGACGGCCGCGTGATCGCGGAAGCGACCTGCATCATTGAATATCTGCAGGCGCACCACCGCGGCCCGAACGAATGGATTCCCGACGGCGAGGCGGGGCGGCGCGTCCGCTTCCTCGACCGCTTCTTCGATCTTCATGTCCAGGGCAACATGCAGCCGGCGGTCAATCATGCGCTGCGGCCCGAAGGCATGGGCGATCCTTATGGTGCCGACCAGGGACGCAAGAACCTGCTCACGGCCTATGACTGGCTCGAGGCCAACTTGCCCGGAGGCGGATGGGTGGCGGGAGACAGTTTCACCCTCGCCGACTGCGCCGCGGCGCCTGCGCTTTTCTACGCCGACTGGGTGGAAGAAATCGGACCAGGTCGCCCAAAGCTCGCCAACTATCGTGCACGGCTGCTCGCCGATCCGGTGGTTTCGAGAGTTGTCGACGAGGCACGGCCGTACCGTCCCTATTTCCCGCTCGGCGCGCCCGACCGCGATTAAGCGAAGGCCGCGGACCTCCGCAGCAGCTGATAGGCCTCGATCACCGCCGCAAGGCGCGCTTCGTGCGAGCGGTCGCCGCCATTCTTGTCGGGGTGATAACGGCGGACCAGGGTCGAATAGGTCTGGCGCAGGGCATGGCGGTCGACGTCGTCGCCAAGCCCGAGCACCGACAATGCCTGCCGTTCGGGCTGGTTGAAGCGCGATGGTTGGGCGGCCTCACGCACGCGCCCGAACCGTCCCGAGATCGCGTCGAGCGGATCGGCGAAGTCGCTCCACCTGGGCGGCGGGTCGGCGCCATTGCCGGCGAAGCGGCGGCTCGGCCGCTCCCATCCGGCGAGCGGGATGCTGCGCGCGCGTGATCTCGTCGGTGCTCATGCCCTCGAAGAAATTATACCTGGCGTTGTGCTCGCGGACATGGTCGAGGCACAGGAAGCGCCAGCTGCCGGGGCCGTCGAAGTTCGCGGCCTGGAGCGGCGCCTTGAACTCGCCTGGCGCGGTGCAGCCGGGGACGGCGCACCGGTCCCGCGCCCCTTCCACGCGCCCATGCAGTCTGGATTGCTTCGTCGCCATCGAACACCATTATATAAGGGCAATGAACTCCCGAGAAACCGGCCCGGTCGCGACTGAGATGCTCCGCCGTCTCAATTCGGCGCTTTCGCCCACGCGCATCGAGCTAATCGACGACAGCGAGCAGCACCGCGGTCACGGCGGCTACAATCCCGCCGGCGAAAGCCATTTCACGCTCCGCATCGAAAGCCGCGCGTTTCAGGGCAAGAGCCGTGTGGAGCGACAGCGGATGATCTATACGGCGCTCGGTGAGCTCATGGACGCGAGAGTCCATGCGTTGTCGATCCGCGCAACCGAGCCGGGAGAGTAAAGATGGCGACGATCGAGAGCCACATCGTCCAGACGATCACGCCGGTCACGCACGACCTTGGCGATTTCAAGGTGAACCGGGCGCTTCCGGCAAGGGAGCGGACGATGGTCGGGCCGTTCATCTTCGTCGATGAATTTGGACCGGCGCGACTTCCAGCCGGTCGCGGGATGGACGTCCGGCCGCATCCGCACATCAATCTTTCGACGGTGACCTATTTGTTCGAAGGCGCGATCGAGCATCGCGACAGCATCGGCAGCCATGCGGTGATCGAGCCGGGCGCGATCAATCTGATGACGGCGGGCAGCGGGATCGTCCATTCGGAGCGCTCGCCGCAAGAGCTCCGGGCGGAAGGTCCGAGCCTCTACGGGATGCAGACCTGGATCGCGCTCCCCGACGGACGCGAGGAGGTCGAGCCGGCGTTCGAACATGTCCCGGCGGGAGGGCTGCCGCTGATCGAGGAAGGATCGGCGCGGGCGCGCGTGTTGATGGGGACATTGTGGGGCGGGACGGCCGACACGCGCTGCGATTCGCCGACCATCTATGCCGATATCGAGCTTGGCACGGGCGGCGCGATCCCGATCGAGGCCGATGCGGACGAGCGCGGAAATCATGCTCGTCGGCGGCGAGGCCCAGCTCGACGGACGGCGACTCGAGCTCTTCACGCTTTACGTGCTCGCGCCCGGCCATGAGGCGCGGTTGTCGAGCGCGAGCGGCGCCCGCGCGATGCTGATGGGCGGACAGGCGTTCACGACTCGCCGCTACGTCTTCTGGAACTTCGTCTCCTCGTCGCGTGACCGGATCAACCAGGCGAAGGACGACTGGAAGGCGATGCGCTTCCCTCTGATTCCCGGAGACGATCGGGAGTTCATTCCGCTTCCGGAGGTGCCGACCACGGTCAGCTATCCGTGACCGGGTTTCGGCGGGTCGCGCTCGGAACCGGCGTGACCCTCAACGTCGCGGTCGCGGGCGATCCGTCGAAACCCGCCGTCATCCTTCTCCACGGCTTTCCCGAATCGCACCGCACCTGGCGCGAGCTCGGACCCCGGCTCAGCGGCGATTTCTTGCTCGTCATGCCGGACCAGCGCGGATTCGCCGGCTCGGACCGGCCGCAAGAAATGGAGGCCTACGAGACGGGCGTGCTCGTCGACGACATTTTCGCGCTCGCCGACGCGCTTTCGCTCGACCAGTTCGCGCTCGTCGGCCACGATTGGGGCGGAGCGATCGCCTGGGCGGCGGCGCTGCGCGGCGATCGCCGGCTGAGACAACTCGCGATCGTCAACGCGCCGCATCCGGTGATCTTCCAGAAAAGCCTGATCGAAAGCGCGGACCAACGCGCCGCCTCGCAGTACATCACCGCGTTCAGAGCGCCGGGCTTCGAGAAGCTGGTCGAAGCGAAAGGCTTCGACTGGTTCTTCGACCGAACCTTCTCCGGCCACGTCGACGTCGCGAAAATCCCCAACTCGGAGAAGCGCCAGTATCTCGCGGAATGGTCGCAGCCCGGCGCCTTCACGGCGATGCTCAACTGGTATCGGGCCGCCAAGGTGATGGTGCCGCCGCCCGGTCTGGCTTTGCCTCTGCCCGACTGGCTCCTGCGCGCATTCCCCACGGTGAAGGTGCCGACGCTGGTGATCTGGGGAATGCGGGACAGCGCCCTGCTGCCGATGCAGCTCGATGGCCTGGAAACACTGGTCGACGATCTCACCGTCGTCCGAATCCCGGACGCCGGCCATTTCGCGCCGTGGGAAGCGCCGGGCGACGTTGCGAACGCGCTGCGCCCCTTCCTTGCGGGCGACGCCAAGGCTAGTGCCGCGGCAGGATGACTCAGGCACGTTCCCGTTCGCGCTCGGCTGCCCGGCTCGCGGCCGTGCAAGCGCTTTACCAGCAGGAGATGGAGGGCACGCCCGTCGCGCGGCTGCTGCGCGAGTTCCACGAGCACCGGCTCGGCGCCACGATCGAGGACGAGACCTACCACGATGCCGAGCAGGAATTCTTCGACGACATCGTGACCGGAGTCGAAGCCCGCCGCGCCGAGATCGACGCGAAGATCGGGGCCAGGCTCGCCGAAGGGTGGACGCTCGAGCGGCTCGACAAGCCGATGCGGGCGATCCTGCGCGCCGGCGCCTATGAGCTGATCGCGCGCGGCGACGTCCCGCTCGGATCGGTGATCTCGGAATATGTCGACGTCGCGCACGCCTTTTACGACAAGCGCGAGAGCGGCTTCGTCAACGGCCTCCTCGACGCCATCGCGAAAGAGGCGAGGCCGGCGCGCGCCTGAACGATGCGCGAGCGGGAAGTCATCGAGCGCCTTCGCCGGTTCGCGACAGCGCCCGAGGCGCGCGGGCTGCTTGACGATGCCGCCGTCCTCGACGGCCTCGTCATCACCCACGACACCATCGCCGAGAGCGTGCATTTCCTTCCGAGCGATCCCCCGGCGAGCGTTGGATGGAAGCTCGTCACCGTCAATCTGTCCGACCTCGCGGCGAAAGGCGCCTCACCCGCGGGAGCCTTGCTGTCGCTGACGCTCTCGGGCGACGGCGATTGGGAAAACCGGTTCCTCACGGGTGTCGAGCATGCCTGTGAGAGCTATTCGCTCCCCCTGATCGGTGGTGACACGATCGCGCTGCCCGAAGGCGCGCCCCGGGTGCTGGGACTGACCGCGATCGGCCGCGCGGGCGAGCGGGTTCCGGACCGCTCGGGAGCGAAAGCCGGAGACAATCTCTGGCTCATCGGCACCGTCGGCGACGCCGCCGCGGGCCTGGCGATCCTGCGCGCGGACCCGCGCGCGACCGGTCCGCTGGTCGACATCTACCGCCGGCCGATTCCCCAGCTCAACGCCGGCGCGGCCCTCGCCCTTCAGGCGAGTGCAATGATGGACATCTCCGACGGACTGCTTCTCGACGCCCGGCGGATGGCGGATGCCAGCGGCTGCGTCATCACAATCGACCTCGATCGACTGCCGCTGTCGAGCGCTTTCATCGCCGAGCTGGGCTCCGGCCTGGCCGCGCGAATGTCGGCGGCCGCCGGCGGCGATGATTATGCGCTGCTGGCGGCGCTTCCCCCGGAGCTCGACCCCGAAACCTTTTGTTTACCGCAAGGGACGAGGATGACGCGCATCGGCACGCTGACCGCCGGAGAGGCATCGCTTTCCCTCACCAGCGGCGGCGATCCGGTCGAACTGCCGGAAAGGCTTGGATTTGAGCATCAGGGCGATGACCGTCGCGGGCGTGTCCCTCCGCCAATGGCTGATCGGCCTTAGCGGTCTCGCTTGCGGGATGGCCTGCGCCCTGCTCGTCCGCTAAGCCCTTCAACTCGCGCGGTTGCAAGCCGCGCAAACGCCCCCTAAAGCCGCCGACCTGAGGGCCGCCGCTCCTCCGCGGCCGTGTCCACTTGCCTAAAGAAAACAGGGAAAAGTGAACCCATGAAATCTCGGCTTCAACCTGCTTTATGTCGCGATCGCCTGCGGCGTGATCGCCATCCTCTACGGGATCATCACCAGCCGCCAGGTGCTCGGCATGTCCGCCGGCAACCCGCGCATGATCGAAGTGTCGGCCGCGATCCAGGAAGGCGCCGGCGCCTACCTGAAGCGCCAGTACACGACGATCGCCATCGTCGGGATCATCGTCGCCGTCATCATCGGCATCTTCCTCAAGCCGCTGTCGGCGGTCGCCTTTCTGATCGGCGCGATCCTGTCCGGCGCCGCCGGCTTCATCGGCATGAACATCTCGGTCCGCGCCAACGTGCGCACCGCCGAGGCCGCGCGCAACAGCCTGCAGAGCGGCCTCACGACCGCCTTCCGCGCCGGCGCCGTCACCGGCCTCCTCGTCGCCGGCCTCGCGCTCCTCGCGATCGCGGTGCTGTTCTGGTACCTCACCGGCCCCGGTGGTTATCAGCCGAACGACCGCGCGGTCGTCACCGCGCTTACCGCACTCGCCCTCGGCGCCAGCCTCGTATCGATCTTCGCCCGCCTTGGCGGCGGCATCTTCACCAAGGCCGCCGACGTCGGCGCCGACCTCGTCGGCAAGGTCGAGGCCGGAATTCCCGAGGACGATCCCCGCAACCCGGCGGTGATCGCGGACAACGTCGGCGACAATGTCGGCGACTGCGCCGGAATGGCCGCCGACCTGTTCGAGACCTATGTCGTGACCGTCGGCATCACCATGGTGTCGGTCGCGCTCGCGCTCGGCGCTTCGCCGCTGCTGATGCCGCTGATGATCCTGCCGCTGCTGATCGGCGGCGTCTGCATCATCACCTCGATCATCGGCACCTACATGGTCCGGCTCGGTGCCAAGGGCTCGATCATGGGCGCGCTCTACAAGGGCTTCTGGACCGCGACGATCCTCGCCATCCCCGCGATCTACGCGGCTTTCTACGTCTCGCTCCCCGATCTCAACACGCAGATCGGCGGATCGGTCGATGCCGTGACCGGCGGCGTCAGCGGCGCCTTCACCGGCATGGACCTGTTCTATTCCAGCCTCATCGGCCTCGCCGTCACCGCGCTCATCGTGTGGATCACCGAATATTACACCGGCACCAACTATCGCCCCGTCCAGTCGATCGCCCGCGCCAGCCAGACCGGGCACGGCACCAACATCATCCAGGGCCTCGCCATCAGCCTCGAGTCGACGGCGCTTCCGACCATCGTCATCATCGTCGGCCTGATCGCCAGCTTCCAGCTCGCGGGTTTCCTTGGAGTCGCGTTCGCGGCCTCGGCGATGCTGGCGCTGGCGGGCATGGTCGTGGCGCTCGACGCCTACGGCCCAGTGACCGACAATGCCGGCGGAATCGCCGAAATGTCCGGCCTCGAGGAGGACGTGCGCACCCGCACCGATGCCCTCGATGCTGTCGGCAACACGACCAAGGCGGTGACCAAGGGCTATGCGATCGGCTCGGCCGGCCTCGCCGCGCTCGTGCTGTTCGGCGCCTACACGGCGGACCTGAAGGAGTTCGGCGGCCAGATCGGCGTCACCACGAACCTCGACACGCTGTTCAGCCTGTCGAACCCATACGTAATCGTCGGCCTGCTGCTCGGAGCGCTTCTCCCCTATCTGTTCGGCGCGATGGGCATGACCGCCGTCGGCCGCGCGGGCGGCGCCGTGGTCGAGGAAGTGCGCCAGCAGTTCCGCGACAATCCGGGGATCATGGATGGCTCGGTGCGGCCAAATTATGCCCGCACCGTCGACCTTGTGACCAAGGCCGCGATCCGCGAGATGATCATCCCGTCGCTGCTTCCGGTGCTCGCCCCGATCGTCGTCTATTTCGTGATCGGCGCCGTGGCCGGCAAGGAGAATGGCCTGGCCGCAGTGGGCGCCTTGCTTCTCGGCGTCATCGTCTCCGGCCTGTTCGTCGCCATCTCGATGACCTCGGGCGGCGGCGCCTGGGACAATGCCAAGAAGTACATCGAGGACGGCAATTACGGCGGCAAGGGCTCCGAAGCGCACAAGGCCGCGGTGACCGGCGATACGGTCGGCGATCCGTACAAGGACACCGCCGGCCCGGCCGTCAATCCGATGATCAAGATCACCAACATCGTCGCGCTGCTGCTGCTCGCCGCGCTCGCCGCTCACGCCGCGGTCTGATGATCAAGTTTGGGGACAGTCCCTCGACTAAGGGACTGTCCCCGATCAGGCGGATAGACGGTGGCGCACGCGATCCGAATCCATAAGACGGGCAATCCCGACGTCCTCGAGTGGCAGGAGATCGAGGTCGGTGAGCCCGGCCCCGGCCAGGCCAGGATCCGCCAGGAAGCCGCGGGCCTGAACTTCATCGACGTCTATCACCGCACCGGTCTCTACAAGCAAAAGCTGCCCATGACGCCGGGCGTCGAGGGTGCTGGGGTCGTCGAATGGTCGGTCCCGACGTCACCAATGTCAGCGTCGGGGATCTCGTCGGTTATGCGGGGCCGATCGGCGGCTATTCGGAGGAGCGGCTGATCGACGCCGATCGCCTGGTGAAGCTTCCCGACGGCATCTCGACCGAGCAGGCGGCGGGCATGATGCTCCAGGGAATGACCGCCCAGATGCTGCTGCGGTCCGTCTTCCCGGTTCACGAGGGCGACACGATCCTGGTCCACGCCGCGGCCGGCGGGGTCGGCCTCATCATGTGTCAGTGGGCGGCGGCGATCGGTGCAACGGTGATCGGGACGGTCGGAACCGACGAGAAAGCGGAACTCGCGCGGTCCCACGGCTGTGCGCATCCGATCGTCTATTCGAAGCAGGATTTCGTAGCGGAAGTGGGCCGGATCACAGACGGTCAGAAGCTTCCGGTCGTCTATGATTCCGTCGGCCGCGATACCTTCATGAGGTCGCTCGATTGCCTCAAGGTGCGCGGCCTGATGGTGAGCTTCGGCAATGCGTCGGGACCACCAAAGCCGATTCCGCCCAACCTCCTCGCGCAGAAGGGCTCGCTCTACCTCACGCGTCCGACCTTGTTCCATTACATCGCCGCGCGCGAGCAACTCGAGCAAAGCGCGAACGAACTGTTTGACATGGTCGCCAGCGGAAAGGTGAAGATCGATGTGAAACAGCGGTTCGCGCTCAAGGACGCGGCCGAAGCCCACCGCCAACTGGAGGCACGCAGGACCACCGGATCGACCATTCTTACCATCTAGTCTCGCCCGCCTTCACATTTGCACCTTGCGCCGCTAAGCCTCCGCGACTTTTTGCGAGACGAAAGAGAATTTGCTTGGCCAAGGAAGAATTGCTCGAGATGCGTGGGCAGGTGGTGGAGCTGTTGCCCAATGCGATGTTCCGCGTTCGCCTCGAGAACGGTCACGAGATCCTCGGCCATACCGCCGGCAAGATGCGCAAGAACCGAATCCGCGTGCTGACCGGCGATGACGTACTCGTCGAGCTGACGCCCTACGACCTCACCAAAGGACGTATTACCTATCGCTTCATGCCCGGCCGCGGAGGCCCGCCCGGCTACACGGGCTAATCGTCGATGCGGCTGATCCTCGCCTCGGCGAGCCCGCGCCGTCTCGACCTGCTTGCCCGCATCGGTGTTACGCCGGACGCCGTCGTTCCCGCGGACATCGATGAGAGCGTGTCGAAGGGAGAGTTGCCGCGCCAGCACGCACTCCGCCTCGCGCGCGAGAAGGCAGCGGCAGTCGCCGCGACGGAAACTGACGCCCTTGTGCTCGCGGCGGACACGGTCGTGGCCGTCGGGCGGCGGATTCTTCCCAAGGTCGAGGACGAGGAGACTCTGCGCGCCTGCATGCGGCTGCTGTCGGGCCGCCGCCACCGCGTGCTGACCGGCGTTGCTCTGGCGGCCCCGGGTTGCGGCATCCGCGAGCGGCTGGTCGAGACCATGATCGCGATGAAGCGGCTGAGCGAGGAAGAGATCGACTATTACGCGGGCCATGGCGAATGGCGCGGGAAAGCGGGCGGCTATGCGCTCCAGGGCTATGGCGAGGTTTACGTCCGGCACATCGCCGGGAGTTATTCGAACGTCGTCGGCCTGCCGCTCGCCGAGACGCGCGTGCTTTTAAAGTCGGCGGGATACCCGATTGCCTGAATGGCTCGTCGAGCGCGGGATCGGCGAGACCCGATTTGCGCGGATCGAGGATGGCCGAGATTGTCGAAGCCCGCATCCTGGTGGACGGAATCGTCCCCGCCGGGATGGGATCTGCTCGGAAGGCTCAAGCGATCGGGGCTGCAGCCTTCGCTGAGATGGGCGGGCAGGAATATCTGCTTCCCGAGGGCGCACACGGAGTGACCGACGGGGCCGAGCTCGACGTTCCAGGTCACCCGCGAGGCATCCCGGGCAACGGAAACATGGAAACGGCCGCTGGCAAAGGATCCCACAAGGCCGCGCGTGAGCCGCGCCGGCGACGCGAAGTCGCATTTCCCGGCGCTCTCAATCCGCTCGGCAGCGGGGTGGGACGAGCTGTCGAGGAAGCGCGGAGCGGGATTGTTGCGCTTCGATGGCGGCGAACTGCGCATTTCCCGACTCCGGCGATGACCCTGATCGACGTCGACGGCACGTTACCGCCGGAGCGGCTGGCCATGATCGCCGCCGATGAAGCGGCCAAAGCAATCCTCCGCCTCGACATCGGCGGCTCGATCGGGATCGATTTCCCGACGTCAGGGGCAAGGCGGCGCGAGCAGCGATCGAAACCGCGATCGACGGGAAGCTGCCCAAGCCGTTCGAGCGAACCAGCGTCAACGGCTTCGGCTTCTTCAGATCGTGCGCCCGCGCCGTCACGCTTCGCTGATCGAGCTGGCACAGGACCGCGCGGCCTTCGAGGCGCGGGCGCTCTTGCGCCGGGTGGCGTTCGAGCCGCCGGGCGGAAAGCGGCTCGTCGTCCAACCCGCGGTGGCGAAAGTGATCGATGAGCACAGCGGCTGGACCGACCAGCTTTCGCGGCAGGTTGGCGGCTCGGTCGAGTTGCGCGGCGACGGCGCGTTCCCCATGTCTGGCGGCTATGCCGAACCCCTCTAGCCACGCGAAGAAATGCCCGTTGTGCGGCAAGCCCGAGCATCCCGACCATGCGCCCTTTTGCGGTCGCGGATGCAAGGACCGCGACCTCTTGAAATGGCTCGGAGAAGGCTATCGAATCCCGGGCCCGCCGGCCGATCCCGAAAGGGTGGACAGCAGCGAAGGCGGCGACTAGGGGAGCCGTTCGCTCGAACGGCCATCGGGCCGCAGGCGAATGCCCAGGTAGCTCAGTTGGTAGAGCACGTGACTGAAAATCACGGTGTCGGTGGTTCGATCCCGCCCCTGGGCACCATTGCCGCCTGCAGCTGATCCGGGGGGATCAGCCAAGCGGGCAATCACAGCGCATGCACTCCAAGCTCGTACTCGCTCGCCGGGGGATAGGGGTCGGGTCCGCAGAATTGCTCGACCGCCGCGCGGTCGGTCACGATGATCTGGCGGCCGCGCAAATGCAGCCCGTTCGCCGCCAGCGTCTGAAGCGTCCGTGACAGCGTTTCCGGCTGCATCCCGATGCGCGACGCGAGTTGCCGTTTCGAGAAGGGCACCTCGGCCGGAAGCCCCGGCGGCGCTCCGTCATGGAGCCGCAGCAGGAACGCCGCGAGCCGTTGCGAAGGCGAGCGGCATTTAAGGTCGAGGATGATCTTCAAGGCTACGCGCCATTGGCCGCCCATGAGTTCGGCGAGCAAGAGCGCCAGCTCGGTGCATGTGCGGGCTTCGCGCCGCATGACCTTGGCATCGATGGTCAGGATTCGCGATGCGGTCAGCGCTCGGGCCGAGATCAGATAGGGCTCCGAATAAAGCGTCGCGGCAGGCATCAGCACATCGCCCGCGGCCATCATCAGCGCGGTGCATTCGTGGCGCCCATACGAACAGGACAGCTCGACAAGCCCGCTGAGGATGATGTGGAGGTGTGTCGGGATGGCGCCGCCCGCGAATAGCTCGATGCGCGGCGCGACCCGTTCGATGCGCGCGCTTTCGAGAAGCCGTTCGCGCACCTCCGCCGGCAACCTCCCGAGGAACGGGAGGTTCTCGGCTTCGCGACCCGCAATCGACACTTTGTTTGCCACACCATTCATGCGCGGCGAGCTTGTGTGGAAATTCCCGTCCGATAGCAATGACCGGAGATACCGCGGCCTTGAGGGCCCTTATTCGGCCGCGGTCGCGAACTCGGGCGCGTCAACGTAGATCGGCGCGGCAAGCCGGTTCCGCTCGATCTCGAACCACCGGATCGTGGCTTCGAGCCCGCGCTCGAGATCGATGCCCGGTTCCCAATCGAGCAGTGCCTTCGCCCGTGAAATGTCTGGCCTGCGCCGGCTCGGGTCGTCCTGAGGCAGCGGGCGCTCGACGATCCTCGACTGCGTTCCCGTGAGCGCGACGATCCGATCGACGAGCACGCGGACCGAAAGCTCTTCGGGATTGCCGATGTTGACCGGCATCGTCGGATGATCGCAGTCCATGAGCCGGAGCAGTCCCTCCACCGTGTCGTCGACATAGCAGAAGCTGCGGGTTTGTGAGCCGTCGCCGTAGATCGTGATGTCCTCGCCGCTCAGCGCCTGGCAGACGAAATTGGAAATGACACGCCCGTCATCGGGCCGCATCCGCGGGCCGTAGGTGTTGAACAGGCGCGCGACGCGGGCCTCGCATCGGTGCGCTCGGACAAAGTCGAACAGGAGCGTCTCGGCGGCGCGCTTCCCCTCGTCATAGCAGGCTCGAGGCCCGGTGCAGCTGACCGATCCGCGATAGTCCTCGTGCTGGGGATGAACCTCGGGTTCGCCGTAGACCTCGCTGGTCGAGGTCAGCAGCAGGCGCGCGCCGTGCCTGCAGGCGAGGTTGAGGAGATTGAGCGTCCCGACGACATTGGTCAGCAGGGTGTGCTCCGGGTTCAGCTGATAGTGCGGCGGCGAAGCGGCGCAGGCGAGATGATAGATGTGCGTGAGGGGCGGACCCACGTCAGGAAGCGCGATCAGCGGCTCGATCACATCATGCTCGATGAGCATGAAGCGGGGATCGTGCTCGAGGTGACGAAGGTTCTCGCGGCGGCCGGTGATGAAGTTGTCGACGCAAATGACGGTCGCGCCCTCGGCGATCAGACGGTCGCAGAGGTGCGACCCGATAAAACCCGCTCCGCCCGCGACGAGCGCAACCCTGCTTCCAACCTTCACACGCGACTCCCTCGATCGGTCAAACGCCAAGCGCTTTCCGCGCCGAACCGTTCCCGATCGAGGCTGCAGCCATCGGCGACCTCAATCGTTTTGCTGACAGGCTCTCGAAAGGAAATGCGACATGCCAGCCAAATCCAAAGCGCAGCAGAAAGCCGCGGGCGCGGCGCTCTCCGCGAAGCGCGGTGACACGCCCAAAAGCGAGCTCAAGGGCGCGTCGAAATCGATGATGTCGATGAGCGAGAAGGAGCTCGAAAAAATGGCCTCGACCAAGCGCAAGGGCAAGCCCGAGCACGCGAGCTAGAGTTAGAGCTAGAGCTGTTCTCGGTCAGCTCCGGGACGATCTTGAACAGGTCGCCGACGAGGCCGATGTCGGCGACCTGGAAAATCGGCGCTTCCTCGTCCTTGTTGATGGCGATGATCGTTTTGGAATCCTTCATTCCGGCGAGATGCTGGATCGCGCCGGAAATGCCGATCGCGACATAGACCTGCGGAGCGACGATCTTGCCGGTCTGGCCGACCTGGTAGTCGTTGGGCGCGTAGCCCGCATCGACCGCGGCGCGGCTCGCGCCGACCGCCGCGCCGAGCTTGTCGGCGAGTGGGTCGAGCAGCGAGTGGAACTGTTCCGACGACCCGAACGCGCGGCCGCCCGAGACGATCACCTTGGCGCTGGTGAGCTCGGGGCGCTCGCTCTCCGAGGCTTCGAGGCCCACGAAGCTGCTGCCGCCGGGATCGCCCGAGACGTCGACTTGCTCGACCGATGCCGAGCGCCGCCGTCCGCGGCCGCCTTCTCGAACGCGGTGGTGCGGACGGTGACGACCTTCTTTGCATCCTTCGATTTCACCGTCGCAATCGCATTGCCGGCGTAGATCGGCCGTGTGAACGTGTCGGCATCCTCGACCGACAGGACGTCGCTGATCTGCATGACGTCGAGCAGCGCGGCGACGCGCGGCGCGATGTTCTTGCCGGTGGTGGTCGCGGGCGCGAGGAACGCGTCGTGATTGTCCATCAGCTTGGCGACGATGGGCGCAACCGCCTCGGCGAGCTGGTGCTCGAGCGCGGGCGAACTGGCCGCATAGACCTTCGCCACGCCCGCAATCTTCGCCGCCGCCTGCGCGACGCCGTCGGCATTGTTCCCGGCGACGAGCGCGTGCACCTCGCCGAGCTTCGCGGCGGCGGTCACGGTCGCCAGCGTCGCGTCCTTGATGTGGCGGCCGTCATGCTCGACCAGAACCAGAACGCTCATTTCGCAATCCCCAATCCGTGCATGCGCTCGACCAGCTCGTCGACGCTGCCGACCTTGATCCCCGCCTGGCGCTTGGCCGGCTCAGTTACCTTGATGGTCTCGAGCCGCCGGGCGACGTCGATGCCGTAATCGCCCGGCGCCTTGGTCGCGAGCGGCTTGGACTTGGCCTTCATGATATTGGGCAGCGACGCGTAGCGCGGCTCGTTGAGGCGAAGGTCGGTGGTGACGACTGCAGGGAGCTGGAGCTTCACCGTTTCGAGGCCGCCGTCGACCTCGCGCGTGACGGTGGCCGTGTCAGACAATTCGATTTTCGACGCGAAGGTGCCCTGCGGCCAACCGAGCAGCGCGGCGAGCATCTGCCCGGTGGCGTTGTTATCATCATCGATCGCCTGCTTGCCGAGGATGATCAACTGCGGCTGCTCTTCGGCGGCAATTTTCGCCAGAATCTTGGCGACGGCGAGCGGCTCCACTTCCTCCTCGGTCTGCACGAGGATCGCGCGATCCGCGCCCATCGCGAGCGCGGTGCGAAGCGTCTCCTGCGCCTTGGCCGGGCCGATCGACACGGCGACAATCTCGGTCGCCACGCCCTTTTCCTTGAGCCGGATCGCTTCCTCGACCGCGATCTCGTCGAACGGGTTCATGCTCATCTTGACGTTGGCGAGATCGACGCCGGAGCCGTCCATCTTGACCCGCGGCTTAACGTTGAAATCGATCACGCGCTTGACCGCGACCAGGATTTTCATCTTCAATTCTCCAACTCGTCATTCCCGCGAAAGCGGGAATCCCGCTCTTCTTCAACCCCGCGCGAGAAAGACAGCGGGACCCCCGCTTTCGCGGGGGTGACGAAATCAGGCAGCCACAGGAGACTTCACCTCCGCGACGATCTTCTTCGCCGCGTCGCCGAGATCGTTGGCGGCGATGATCGGCAGGCCCGACGAGGCGAGGATGTCCTTGCCCTGCTGCACGTTGGTGCCTTCGAGGCGGACGACCAGCGGCACGCGCAGGTCGACCTCGCGCGCGGCGGCGACGATCCCCTCGGCGATGATGTCGCAGCGCATGATCCCGCCGAAGATGTTGACGAGAATCCCCTTCACCGCCGGGTCCGACAGGATGATCTTGAACGCCGCGGTGACCTTTTCCTTGTTGGCGCCGCCGCCGACGTCGAGGAAGTTGGCGGGCTCGGCGCCCTCGAGCTTGATGATGTCCATCGTCGCCATGGCGAGGCCGGCGCCGTTGACCATGCAGCCGATCGACCCGTCGAGCTTGATGTAGCTGAGGTCGTATTTCGACGCCTCGATTTCCATCGGATCCTCTTCACTGAGGTCGCGAAGCTGGTCTAGGTCGGGGTGACGGAACTCCGCATTGCTGTCGAAGCCGACCTTGGCGTCGAGCACCATCAGCACGCCTTTGTCGGTCACGGCCAGCGGGTTGATCTCGATCTGCGACGCGTCGGTGCCGACGAATGCATCGTACAGCCTGGCGAGCACCTTTCCCGCCTGCTTGGCGAGGTCACCGCTGAGACCCAGCGCCGCCGCCACCTCGCGGCCGTGATGCGGCATGAGGCCGGTCGCCGGATCGATGGTGATGGTCGCGATCTTCTCCGGCGTGTCGTGCGCGACCTTTTCGATCTCCATGCCGCCCTCGGTTGAGGCGACGACGGCGATTCGGCCGCTCTCGCGGTCGACGAGCAGCGCGAGGTAGAATTCCTTGGCGATGTCGACGCCGTCGGTGATGTAGAGCCGCTGGACCTGCTTGCCCGCGGGCCCGGTCTGAATCGTCACCAGCGTCCTGCCGAGCATTTCGGCCGCATGCTCGCGCACCTCGTCGACCGAATGAGCGAGGCGGACGCCCCCCTTCGCCGAATCGCCGAGCTCCTTGAATTTGCCCTTGCCGCGGCCGCCGGCGTGGATCTGCGCCTTGACGACCCACAAAGGTCCGGGAAGCTTGTTGGCCGCGTCGACGGCCTCGTCGACGCTCATCGCGGCATAGCCCGCGGGAACCGGCACGCCGTATTTCGCGAGCAATTCCTTGGCCTGATATTCGTGGATGTTCATGGCCGCGCGCCTTAATCAGAAGCTTGCCGCGATGCAAAGCAACGAGCGAACCTGCCGGAAGATCATCCATGTCGACATGGACGCCTTCTACGCGTCGGTCGAGCAGCGCGATGACCCGAGCCTCAGAGGCAAGCCGGTCGCGGTCGGCGGCGGACACCGCGGAGTGGTCACCGCGGCAAGCTACGAGGCGAGACCGTTCGGAGTCCGATCGGCGATGCCATCGGTCACCGCCAAGCGCCGCTGCCCGGAGCTGATTTTCGTGAAGCCGCGCTTCGACGTCTATCGCGCCGTCAGCCAACAGATCCGCGCGATCTTCTCCGATTACACCGAGCTGGTCGAGCCGCTGAGCCTCGACGAGGCCTATCTCGACGTGACGGAGGATCGCCACGGCCTCGGCAGTGCCCGCGCCATCGCCGAAGACATCCGCAGGCGAATTCGCGAGGAATGTGCGCTGACCGCGTCGGCCGGCGTCAGCTATTGCAAGTTCATCGCCAAGCTCGCCTCCGACCACCGCAAGCCAGACGGCTTGTGCGTGATCACGCCCGAGAAGGGACCGGAGTTCGTCGCCTCCCTGCCGGTTGCGCGTTTTCATGGCGTCGGGCCGGTCACCGCGAAGAAGATGGAGAAGCTCGGCATCGTCACGGGCGCCGACCTTCGCGAGTGGAGCCTTCCCGCGCTCGAGGCGCAGTTCGGAAGCTCGGGCTGCTGGTACTATCGGATCTGCCGCGGCATCGATGAGCGCGAGGTCAAGGCCGACCGGCCCTACAAGTCGGTGAGCGCCGAGCGAACCTTCGACGAGGACCTGCATGACCCCGAACGCCTCGCCGCCGAGCTCGACCGGATCGCGGGCTATGCGTGGGACCGCGTCAGGCGCGCGGATGTGACCGGACGGACCGTGACCCTCAAGGTCAAATATGGCGACTTCACCATCTGCACCCGCTCGAGGAGCTTCGGCTATGCGGTGCCCGACGCCGCCGCGTTCGCCGCCGCAGGACAGGCCTTGCTCGCGGCCCTCCACCCGCTCCCGCGCGGCATCAGGCTGCTCGGGCTGGGCCTTCATAACTTAAGTGAAGGGTCCGCGAGCGCGCCGCTGCAACTGGGACTCGCAATTTGAGCCGGCTTCTGATATAGAATTGCCACGTGGGGCCGCCAGCGATTCAGCTGCGGCCTTAAGTTCATAGGAAGCCACTTAGGACTGGCTGGGGAGCCACGACCAAATGGTCGTTTTTCGGGGGGCGGTACTTCGGTGCCGGGCTCTACTGCCGCATTTGGAAAGGTGAGCAATGGCTACAAAGGCGCTGAGCTTCGACGTCGGTGATTATGTCGTGTACCCCAAACATGGCGTTGGCCGGGTCGTCGAGCTGCAAAGCACCGAGATCGCCGGAACCAGCCTGGAGCTCTACGTGCTCCGGTTCGAGAAGGAGAAGATGACCCTTCGCGTTCCCGTCGCGAAGGCGGATTCGGTCGGAATGCGCAAGCTTTCGTCCGACAAGACGATGAAGGACGCGCTCGACACGCTGAAGGGAAAGCCGAAGGTCAAGCGCACCATGTGGTCGCGCCGCGCCCAGGAATATGAAGCGAAGATCAACTCGGGCGACCTCACCTCGATCGCCGAAGTCACCCGCGACCTGTTCCGCCCCGACGATGCGCCGGAGCAGAGCTATTCCGAGCGGCAGATCTTCGAGGCGGCCTCGTCGCGCCTGGCGCGCGAGCTCGGCGCAATGGAGCAGACCGACGAGAAGTCGGCGCTCGCCCAGATCCTCGAGATCCTGAACAAGGCCGCGCTCATCCATCACAAGAGCAAGGAAGACGCGTAAACAACCGCGTCATCGCCGCGAAAGCGGGGATCCAGCACGACCAAAATAAAAGGGCGCTCCTCACCGGGCGCCCTTTCTTTTTCGGCTTGCGGCGGCTTTTGCTCAAGTGTATTGCATCAGTAAGACAGCATGAGAGGAATGCCATGGTCCGCAAGTCCATCACCGCGGCCGTCATCGCCGCTTCGGCCGCGACGGGCGCGTGCCACCACGCCGACGAGGACGGCGGCGCCACGGTGTCGCGCAACTATCCGGTCGGCAATTTCCAGCAGATCGAAGTCGCCGGGCCCTACGACGTCACCGTCCGTACCGGCGCCAACCCGAGCGTCTCCGCGAAGGGGTCGGAGAAGCTGCTCGAGCGCACCGTGGTCGTGGTCCAGGGCGACAAGCTGGTCATCCACCCGCAAGAGACCCACGGCTGGCATTTCATGAGCTTCGGCACGCGCGGCAAGGCCGACTTCACGGTCACCGTGCCGCAACTGAGCGGCGCGACGATCGCCGGCTCCGGCGACATCCAGGTCGACCACGCCCAGGGCGCGCGCTTCGACGGAGAGGTTGCGGGCTCCGGCACGCTCAAGGTCGACCGGGTCGATGTCGGCGCGCTCAAGCTGTCGATCGGCGGCTCCGGCAGCGCCGAGGCGGGCGCGGGAAAGGCCCAGACGGCCGACTATTCAATCGCGGGCTCGGGCGACATCACGGCCAAGGACGTCGAAACGCAGCAGGCCAAGGTGTCCATCGCGGGCTCCGGCGGCGTGAAGGCGCACGCGACCGGCACCGCCGATGTCAGCATCATGGGATCGGGCGCCGTGGACGTCACCGGCGGCGCCAAATGCTCGGTGAGCAAGGCCGGCTCGGGGAGCGTGCGCTGCTCTTAAAGGGCTTTTAACCACGATGCGGGAAGGTGCGGACATGCGCACTTTCCTTTTCGCCGCGGCAATGATCGCGATCGGCGCGCCCGCGGGAGCAGCCAACCGCAATTTCGGAATCACCAGCTTCGACAAGATCCGCGTCGACGGGCCGTTCAAGGTCAAGCTGACGACCGGCGTCGCGCCATTCGCCCGGGCATCGGGCTCACCGGCCGCGCTCGACCGAGTCGCGGTCGACGTGCAGGGCGACACGCTCGTCGTGCACGGCAACGTCTCGTCATGGGGCGGGTACCCCGGACAGGACGTCGGAGCGGTCGAGATCGCGGTCGGGACTCACGACCTCAGCGCGGCCTGGCTCAACGGTTCCGGCACCCTGTCGATCAACCGCGTCGAAGGGCTGAAGTTCGGCCTGTCGGTCCAGGGCAGCGGCGTCGGCGAGATCGGCGAGGTGGACGTCGATCAACTGAACGTCAGCGTGATGGGGACGGCGAGCGCCCGGCTCGGCGGCCGAGCCGGGAAGATCACCGCGATCGTCCGCGGCATCTCCAGCCTCGACGCTTCGACCTTATCGTCCAAGGACGCGACGCTCGGCGCGGAGGGGGCGGCGACCATCGCCGCCCGCGTCAGCAACACCGCCGTCGTGGACGCGAATGGGCCGGCGACGGTGCGCCTCGCCGGCGACCCCGCCTGCACGCTTCGGGTGAGTGGTTCGGCGAACGTCAGCGGCTGCCGCTGAGCTTCGCCCTCAGTTGATCGTCGCCCGGGCTTCCACGCCCGACAGGAAATTCCACAGCGCACCGGCAAGCTCCTCGCCCGCGGCGACCGCCTCGTTCACGCTGGTCCTCGGGCAGAGCGGTCGAGCAACGCTCGGCACACGGCGCCATGCTCGACGTCCGCGCTTTCGTGCACGCGGAAGAAGCGCAGCGTCGGCTCGTCCGACGATTCCGTAGCGGTCGATCAGGCCTTCGATCTTCGCGCTGGCGACGCCCGGGAACTGGCTCTCATAGGCATAAAGCGCGCCGAGGCCCGCCGCGTACGAGCGCCGCGAAAGCTTGCGGAAGGTATCGATCAGCGCCCGGGTTTCCGGATTCAAAGCCTGAGCGCGAACCGACGCCTCGTCCTCGCCAAGCCCGCGGGCGAACATCAGCCACAGCGTCGCGTGATCCTGCTTGCCCGCGTCGACCCCTTCCTCTTCGGCGAGATTCTCGGCGAGCATTCGGCGACCGTCGCGGTCCTCGCACGCGCTGTGCACCGCGCTCACCGCGCGCGGAAAGGCTTCGACATGATGGAAATATTGCCGCGCATAGTCGCGCAGCGTGTCGAGCGGCAGGCGGCCCTCGGTCCAGGCCTGGTAGAAAGGATGCTTGAGCATCGCCCGCTCCGCGACCTTCGAATCAATGATCGATGACGTGCTGCTCATGCTCGGTCTCCCGGTTCGTTGTTGCAGCGCCGATAACGTCGGCTCGCCGACTATACCAGAGCCAGCGACGCGAGCCTGCCGTAAAGCCGCGGCGGAAGCGCGCCAAGGCCGCTGCCGTCATCGTCAGTGCCTGGTGCATCGGCCTCTTCGAGGTAGCGCCAGCCCTGGTGCGCGCGGCGCGGCATCGGTGAGACCGCGAACATCTCCGCCGCGCAGACGATGTCGATGCGTCCGTCCTCGCGATCCTCGAAGCGCAGGATCTCGATCCCGGCGACGAGGCGATGCTTGAGGATCCAGTAGAGGTTGCCACCCACCAGCTCCGCCGCGCGCTTCGGCCGCATGCGCGTGGCGATCCGTACCTCGCCGTCGACGGCGCGGTTCGCGATCCTCAGCTGCAGCGCATCGACGTCGCGACACGCGAACGCGACCTTGGTCAGGTGGAGCTTCGGCATCGCTAGCCGATGCCGCGTTCCCCCATGATTCGCAACGGCTTAGCCGGCGAGCCCGCTCAGCGAGGCCAGCCCCAGGAAGCTGAAGAAGCCCATCACGTCGGTGGCCATGGTGACGAATACGGCGGAGGATACAGCAGGGTCAATTCGCGATCGATCGAGCCCCACCGGGACGAGAATTCCCGCAAGGCCGGCGATGAGGCTGTTGATCAGCATCGCGGTGCCCATCACCATCGCGAGCAGGAACCCGTTCGGCGCCGGATGGATGATACCGAAGATCAGCGCCACGCCGGCGCAAACCAGCAGGCCGAGCGAGAGCCCATTCCAGAAGGCGATCTTGAACTCGCGCGCGAACATCCGGAGCGTGTTCGACGAGGTGAGCTGATTGGTCGCGATTGCTCGGACCGCGACGGCCAGCGTCTGAGTGCCGGCATTACCGCCCATGCCGGAGACGATCGGCATCAGCACCGCGAGCAGGGTGTAGCGGCTGATCTCGCCCTGGAAGAGGCTGACCACCGCTGCCGCCATGATCGCCGTGCCGAGGTTGATCACCAGCCACGTCAGCCGCCGCCGGACGGTGAGGTGGATGGGCTCGTTGATGTCGCCCTCGCCGGCACCGGACAGCAGCAGCACGTCCTCGCCCGCTTCCTCCTGGATGATGTGGACGATGTCGTCGACCGTGATCATGCCCACGAGCCGACCGGAATCATCGACGACGGCGGCCGACACGAGCGCATATTTCTGAAAGCGGAGCGCGACGTCCTCCTGGTCCATGTCGACCGGGATCAGCGTCTGCTCGCGCGCCATGATCTCGCCGACCGGAGTTTTGCGCGGCGTGCGCAGGATCAGCGAGAGCTTGCACGTTCCCACCGGGTGGTGGGCCGGAGTTCACGACGAAAACTTCCCAGAAATCGTCGGGCAAGTCCCGCGTCGAGCGCAGATAATCGATGACCTGACCGACGTTCCAATGCTCCGGAACCGCGCACAGCTCCCGCTGCATGAGCCGGCCGGCGGATTCCTCCGGGTAGCCGAGCGCTTCCTCGACCGCGGCGCGGTCGTCGGGCTCCATCCGCTCGAGGACCGCCTGCCGGTCGTCCTTGTCGAGATCCTCGATCAGCGCGACCGCGTCATCGGTATCGAGCTGCCCGGCGATGTCCGCGACCTGCTGCGGCTCCAACTCGTCGAGCAGGTCCTCGCGGACGAAATCGTTCATCTCGGCGAGCACGTCGGGACTGACGATTCCCGCGAGCGCCTTCACCAGCCCGTCGCGTTCGTCGCGACGGGCGAGCTCGATCAGGTCGGCGACGTCGGCGGGATGGAGCGGCGCGACCAGCTCGCGCGCGGTCTCGTCGTCGCCGGCTTCGACGGCGTCGAGCACCTTCTCGACGAAGTCCGGCCGCAGCCGGTCCTCCTCGTCCATCACCGGATTCTGGGAATCCGTCAGGGCCGCGGCGGCGATGTGCTCGCTCTCGCTCACGTCTTGCTCCCTCGATTGGACCCGGTGGCGCCCTCCTATGGGCGCGGCCGCTCTGGCGCAACCACCGACGGCCCCCTAAATCGCCCGCCTGACGAAGCCTTCACATGGAGTTGATCACATGGCCGATGCCGACCGCCTTCACCTTACCCTCTCCTCCGGCGGCGACGTCGTCATCAAGCTTCGCCCCGACCTCGCGCCCGGCCATGTCGAGCGCATCACAGAGCTCGCCAACAGCGGCTTTTACGACGGGGTGGTGTTCCACCGCGTGATCCCCGGCTTCATGGCTCAGGGCGGCGATCCGACCGGGACCGGTTTTCACGGGTCCGACCTACCCAATCTCAAGGCGGAGTTTTCGCGCGAACCGCACAAGCGAGGTGTTGCCTCGATGGCGAGGTCGCAGAACCCGGACAGCGCCAACAGCCAGTTCTTCATCGTCACGCAGGATTCGCCGTTCCTCGACAACCAGTACACGGTGTGGGGCGAGGTCGAGAGCGGCATGGAGCATGTCGACGCGCTCCCCGTGGGCGAGCCGCCGCGCGAGCCTGGAAAGATCGTCAAGGCGAGTGTGAAAAAGGCCGGCGAGTGAAGAAGGTCGCGCTTGTCACGGGCGCGTCGGCGGGACTCGGCGTCGAGTTCGCGCGCCAGCTGTCGAAGCGCGGCTACGCTCTGGTTCTCGCCGCGAGGCGGAAAGAACGGCTCGACCATCTCGCGAAGGAACTCGGCAACGCCCGCGCGGTCCCCATCGATCTGTCGGGAAAAGCCGCGGCGGCCAGGCTGCTCGCCGACGTCGAGGCTCACGACGAAACCGTCGAGATTCTCGTCAACAATGCGGGCTTCGGCCTCATCGGCCCGTTCGCCGAGCTCGACGCCGGGCGCGAGCGGCAGATGGTCGATCTCAACGTCGGTGCGCTCACCGACCTTTGCCGAGCCGTCGCTCCGGGCATGATCGAGCGCAAGTCGGGTGGGATCATCAACGTCGCCTCGACCGCGGCCTTCCAGCCGGGGCCGAAGATGGCGGTCTATTTCGCGACCAAGGCGTTCGTCCTGTCGTTGAGCGAAGCTCTCCACGAGGAGCTGAAGCCGCATGGGGTCAAGGTCAGCTGCCTGTGCCCCGGCCCGACCCGGACCGAGTTCGGCGAGGTCGCGGGATTCGGCGGAAGCAACATGTTCGACAAGCTGGCGATGGACGCCGCGGAGGTCGTCCAGGCGGGCCTCAAGGGGCTCGACGCCAACCGCGCGGTGGTCGTCACCGGCTTGATAAACAAGGTCGGCGCCGCGAGCACGCGCTTCGCCCCGCGATCCGTGGTTCGCAAAATCGCGGGCGCGATCAAATATTGAGTTCGACAAGTGGACCCGCGCGGCGACGCCGCCGTTGCGTTATAGGGTCAGGACCGGGACAGGAGACACAATGCCTGAAGCCGACACGATCGATCGCGTGAAATCGCGCAAGGTTCAGGTCGCCAGCCTGCCTCCCGCCGACAGTGGACGCGGCCTCGCGCGGCTTCCCGACAAGCTGATGGACGAGCTCGGCCTCGCCGAGGGCGATGTGATCGAGATCGTCGGCA
The DNA here is from genome assembly GCA_963831215.1 of uncultured Alphaproteobacteria bacterium. Taxonomy (GTDB): domain Bacteria; phylum Pseudomonadota; class Alphaproteobacteria; order Sphingomonadales; family Sphingomonadaceae; genus Sphingomicrobium. The sequence continues at coordinate 619,375 of CAWHPM010000012.1, forward strand.
GGCGCTCGACGGCCGCTCGTGCGATCCGCCCCTATGGCGAGGACGAGAACCTCGACATCGTGCGCCTCGACGGCTTGCAGCGCGCGAACGCCGGCGTCGGCTCGGGTGACTTCGTCGAAGTCCGCAAGGCCTTGTCAAAGGCGGCGACACGGGTGGTGTTCGCGCCGGCGCAGCCGAACGTGCGCCTGCAGGGTTCGGCGGATGCGCTCCAGCGAACCTTCGCCGGTCGGCCCCTGGTCGAAGGAGACACCGTCGCGACGACCGGGCACCAGCGGGTGAACGCGGACATGCCCGACCACATCCGGCAGCTGCTCAACGCCCCGGCGTTCGCGCTGCAGGAGCTGCGGCTCGTGGTCGTCTCCGCGGTGCCCAAGGGCATCGTCCATATCGACAACAAGACGACCGTCGAGCTGCTTACCGAATATACCGGCGGGGACGGACAGCCGCGCGCCGACGTCACCTATGACGACCTCGGCGGAATGCGCGACACGATCGATGCCTTGCGCGAAATGGTCGAGCTTCCGCTGCGCCATCCCGAGCTGTTTCAGCGCCTTGGGGTCGACCCTCCCAAGGGCGTCCTGCTCCACGGCCCGCCAGGCACTGGTAAGACCCTTCTGGCCCGGGCGGTCGCCAACGAAAGCTCGGCCAAATTCTTCCATATCGCCGGGCCCGAGATCATGGGCTCGGCCTATGGCGAGAGCGAGCGCCGGCTTCGCGAAATTTTCGAGCAGGCAGCCCAGTCGGCGCCGTCGATCATCTTCATCGACGAGATCGATTCGATTGCACCCAAGCGCGGCCAGGTGACCGGCGAGGCCGAGAAAAGGCTCGTCGCCCAGCTCCTGACCCTGCTCGACGGGATGGAGCCGAGGCAGAATACGGTGGTCATCGCCGCGACCAACCGGCCGGAAGCGCTCGACGAGGCGCTTCGCCGTCCCGGACGCCTCGACCGCGAGATCGTGGTCGGGGTTCCGGACCAGCCGGGGCGCCGCGAGATTCTGGGCATCCACACCCGCGGGATGCCGCTCGCGCCGGACGTCGACCTGAACGACCTCGCGCGCCGCACCTACGGATTCGTCGGCGCGGACCTCGCAGCCCTGTGCCGCGAAGCCGCGCTCGAATCCGTCCGCCGGGTCATGCCGCGGATCAATCTCGGCGACGCGACCATCCCCACCGAGATTCTCGATTCGCTGACCGTCGAGCTCAAGGATTTCGAGAATGCGCTGAAGCGCGTGCAGCCTTCCGCGATGCGCGAGGTGATGGTCGAGGCGCCGCAGATCCGCTGGGAAGACGTCGGCGGCCTCGATGAGGCGGCCGCCCGGCTCAAGGAGGGTGTCGAGCTTCCCTTGAAGCACCCCGATGCTTTTCGCCGGCTCGGCATTCGTCCGGCGAAGGGCTTCCTGCTCTACGGCCCGCCCGGGACCGGAAAGACCTTGCTCGCAAAGGCCGCGGCGCGTGAGAGCGAAGCGAATTTCATCGCGACCAAATCCTCCGACCTTCTGAGCAAATGGTACGGTGAGAGCGAGCAGCAGATCGCGCGCCTGTTCAACCGCGCCCGCCAGGTCGCGCCGACGATCATCTTCATCGACGAGCTCGACAGCCTCGTTCCGGCGCGCGGCGGCGGCCTTGGCGAACCGCAGGTCACGGAGCGCGTCGTCAACACGATCCTCGCCGAGATGGACGGCCTCGAGGAGCTTCAGAACGTGGTCGTGATCGGCGCCACCAACCGGCCGACGCTGATCGACCCCGCGCTGCTTCGCCCCGGCCGCTTCGACGAGCTGATCTACGTCGGCACTCCGGACACCGCGGGCAGGCGGCGAATCCTCGCCATTCACACGCGCCACATGCCGCTCGCCGACGACGTCGACCTCGAGAAGATCGCGCAGCGGACCGACCGCTTCACCGGCGCCGACCTCGAGGACCTCGTACGCCGCGCCGGCCTCACCGCGCTTCGCGCGGGGCTCGATGCGGGAAAGGTCACCATGGCCAACTTCGAGATCGCTCTCGGCGAAACGCGCGCGTCGGTGACCCCCGAAATGCTCGAGGAATATTCCCGTATCCAGGAAACCCTGAAGAGCGACGCGACGCGTCCGCTCGGCGGCATCGGCTTCGTGTTGCCGGGAATGCTCCATCCGCGCGAGGGCGGAAAACCGTAACAAACCCGCTTCGTCGCGCAAATGGCGCGCTTCGCGGAGTGTCTGTCGGCGGACGACGCACAACCGCGTTGGAACCTTGCCAAGCGGCGGCGCATTTGCCAACGCACCGGGCCTGCCTTTCCCGACGGAGAATTCATGTCGACCTCACCCGCGCGCACGTTGAAGGGTTCACGCCGCCTTCAGCGCAGTCGCGACCGCCGCTCGCCGAGCCCCCAGTGGCAATTTCTTCGCGGCTTTCTCAAGAATCCGGTGATGGTCGGCTCGATCATCCCGTCGAGCCGGGTGCTGATCGACAAGATGCTGAGCCCGGTCGATTGGGCGAACACCAAGCTGTTCGTCGAATATGGCCCGGGCGTCGGCACCTTCACCCGTCCAATCCTCGAGAAGCTTGGACCCGACTCGACGTTGTTGACGATCGACACCAACCCGGACTTCACCCGTTATCTCAGGGAGTCGATCGACGACCCCAGGCTCGTCACCGTCACTGGATCGGCCGCTGACGTCGAGAAGATCCTGCTCGACCAGGGGCACGGGTCGGCCGATTATGTGCTTTCGGGCCTGCCCTTTTCGACTTTGCCGCCGGGCGTCGGGGATGCCATTGCCGAAGCCACGTCGAACGTGATTCGACCCGGCGGCGCCTTCCTCGTCTATCAGTTCAGCCCCAAGGTTCGGGACTTCATCCAGCCGCACTTCGCGCCCATCAAGCGCGGGTTCGAGTGGGTGAACGTGCCCCCGGCAACTCTGTTCTGGGCCTACAAGGGCGCCCCCAAGGGCTAGCGCCGAACGAGGTTCAGTCGCCTCGTGACCGAATAATCCATGACGTTCACGAGGAAATGCGACAGCGCCCATTTGAATCGGCGCCACGGGTTGGACCGTCGCTTGTGGACGTCGTGCGTGATCCACTTGCAGTCGGCAAGCTCGCGCTCGAAATAGCCGCGCATCGCGTCGGCGAAGCCGGCGTCCTTGATCCTGAGCATGATCTCGAGATTGATGTAGAAGCTTCGGTAGTCGAAGTTCGACGAGCCGATGTGAACGATGTCATCGACGATCGCGAGCTTCGTGTGCAGCTTGGCGGGCTGATATTCGTACAACTCGACGTGGCGGCGGATGAGGCGGCTGTAGCTGTGGCGAGCGGCGGCGATGGTCGCATTGTTGTCGGACTTGGCGGCGTTGATGATCCGCGCCCTGCCCCGCCGGCCGACCCGTCCGATCCGTCGGATCATCGCGCCCGGCGGCGCGAAATAAGCGAAGATCATGTCGAGCCGTCGCGCCCGCTTCATGTCGCGGCCGATGCTTCGCCACCAGCTGTTGCGCACGCTCATCGGCCCGCTGAACTTCCACTGCAGCGGTCCGCGCCACTCATTATATTCCGCGACCATTCGCCGCAGGGACCGAAGCTTCGACTTGGGCCGCTTGGACCAGCGGAACAGGCTGTCGAAGTAGCGGCTCGGGAGCAGCGCCTCAGGTCCGTCGACCCGAAGCCAGAGGTCGCGCCAGTGCTTGGCGCTGCGGTCGTCGAGATACGCCACGTCGATGTTCGCGCCGCCGATCAGCACCGTCTGTTCATCGATGACGATCAGCTTCTGATGGTTGCGGAGCAAGTAGCGGCGGCCGTAGCTGGGATTGAAGACGCAATAGTCGCCGCCCGCCTCGGCGAGGTCGGTGAAGAACTTGGGCGTTGCCGCGGAGCCGAAGCCGTCAATCATCAGCTTCACGTCCACCCCGCGCCGCGCAGCATCGGTCAGCGCGTCGCGAACCACGTCCCCGTCGCGATCCGGGTTGAACATGTACATCAGCATCTTGACGCTGCGCTGAGCGCCCGCGATCAGCTCGAGCAGGAGCCGGAATCGCTCCTGGCCGCTCTCGATCAGCTCGAGCCGGTTACCGGCGATTTCCGCACGGATGCGCGGCGGCGTCGCTGGCGGGGAGGCTTGGTCGGCCATCTGGGCCAGCTTTCCTTGACTTTTCTCGAGCCGCAAGCTATTGCCGCCACCTTCCTGAAATCCCATATTCCCTCGACAGCGGAATAGCTTTGCGGAGCGACGAATGGCGCGCGTTACGGTTGAAGATTGCGTAGACAAGATCCCGAACAGGTTCGACCTCGTCCTGCTCGCGGCACAGCGCGCGCGCCAGATTTCGGGCGGCGCCGACCTCACCATCGATCGCGACCGCGACAAGAACCCGGTCGTCGCGCTGCGCGAAATCGCCGAGGAGACGGTCAAGCCCAAGCATCTGCAGGAGGCGGTCGTCACCAACCTTCAGAAGGTCCGGGTGGACGAGGAAGACGAGACCGAGGAGCTGGCGTCGCTGAGCGAGGCCGCCGAGGCGCTGCGCCTCACCGCCGCCGCTCCGCCGCGCCCGAGCCCGTCCGGCGGGGATTACGAGTAATTTCCGTCTAGCCTGAGCAACGGCCGGCGATTAGACCGGCCTCATGGTTCCCTTTTCGTTCGCGGGTGAAACATTCGAGGCGACGCCGTCCGGCGCGCTGTTCTGGCCTGCGCGCCAAGCGCTGCTCGTCGCCGACCTTCACCTCGAGAAGGCGAGCTGGTTCGCCCGGCTCGGCCAGTTCCTTCCGCCGTACGATTCGCATGCGACCCTGACCGCGCTCGCCGCCGAGGTCGAGCGCACCGGCGCAGCGGGGCTCTATTGCCTTGGCGACAGCTTTCACGACGCGTTCGGCTGCGACCGTCTGCCGGCCAACGCCCGCGCGCTGCTGACCGACCTCACCTCGAGGCTCGAGTGGACGTGGATCGTCGGCAACCACGACCCCGGCTTCGCCGACCATTGCGGGGGGCGGATCGAGGACGAGGTCCAGCTGGGCGAAATCATCCTGCGGCATGAGGCGGTGCCCGGCGAACCGCGTCCGGAGATCTCCGGCCATTTCCACCCCAAGCTGCGGCTGCATCTCAAGGGCCGCCGGGTCTCGCGCCGGTGCTTCGTGAAGTCCGCGAACAAGATCATCATGCCCGCGTTCGGCGCGCTGACCGGCGGACTCGACGCCCATCATCCGGAGATTCTTCGCTCGGTCGGCACCGGCGCCTCCGCGCTCGTCCCGATCTCCGACCGGCTGCTGCGGTTCCCCCTCGCGGCCTAGTCGGCCGCCATCACCTCGATCGCCATCGTTCCGGTCGGACTGAGGACCAGCCGCGCGACCGCCTGCCTCGCTTTGCCAAAGGTCGCGGCCTGGAGCTCGTTGCGGGCGGCATGGCGATCGAACTTGAATCCCTGCGCGTCCGCCTCGCGCTTCAGCATGTCGAGATGCCGGTCGAGGTCGGCGATGCCCTCTTCGGGGTCGAATTCCATGCGGACTTCAATATCGCGCGACGAAGGCATCGGACCGATGCTTCGCGGCTTGAGGCGTGATGCGCAACCCCCTTCGCGATTGCGTGGGCAGACGGCTGTTCGTAAACCTTCCCCATGACGATGAGGCATTTCCTCCTGCTCGCGGGAGCTTTGGCGATGATTCCGGCTTTGGCAACGGCGCAGTCGATCGACCCCAAGGTTCAGGCGCGGATCGACCGGGTTTTGAAGGCGACGCCGCTGATCGACGGCCACAACGATCTGCCCGAGCAGCTGCGCGAGAATTACGGCATGAGCGTCGCGGGGCTCGCGAGTGCGACCGAAAGACGGGAACATCCGCTGATGACGGACATGGCGCGGCTCCGCGCGGGCCGCGTCGGCGGGCAATTCTGGTCGGTCTACATCCCCAGCGAGGTGACCGGCGACGCCGCTATCCGCGCGACGCTCGAACAGATCGACATCGTGAAGCGGCTCGTCAAAGCCTATCCCAAGGACCTCGAGCTTGCGCGCACCGCCGACGACATCGTCCGAATCCACAAGGCCGGCAAGATCGCCTCGCTGATCGGAGTGGAAGGCGGTCACCAGATCGGCGGCAGGCTCGCGGCGCTGAGGCAGTTCTACGATCTCGGCGCGCGCTACATGACGCTGTCGCATTTCAGGAACAACGAGTTCGCGGACAGCGCGACGGACGATCCCAAATGGCATGGCCTTAACGACTTCGGACGCACCGTCGTCCACGAAATGAACCGCCTCGGCATGCTCGTGGACCTCAGCCATGTCGCGCCCGAGACGATGAGCGACGCGCTTGACGTCAGCAAGGCTCCCGTCATCTTCTCGCACAGCGACGCGCGCGCACTGGCCGATCACCCGCGCAACGTCCCCGACGATATTCTCAAGCGCCTTCCCGCGAACGGCGGCGTGGTGATGGTCAACTTCTTCCTTGGCCATCTGTCGGAGCCATATCGACAGTGGGCGGCGGAGGAGTCGGCCGAAACGGCGCGGCTTGGCGACCTCTACGTCGGCCAGCCGGACATCCGGAAGGCGAAGCTCGACGAATGGGAGAAGGCGCACCCGCGTCCGACAGCGGACGTCGGTCTGATCGCCGACCATATCGAGCATGTGGTCAAGGTGGCGGGCCATGACCATGTCGGCCTCGGCGGCGACCTCGACGGGATCAACATCGAGGGTGCGCCGGCGGGCATGAACAGCGTCAGCGGCTATCCGCTGCTGTTCGCCGAGCTGATCCGCCGCGGCTGGAGCGACCAGGATTTGGCAAAACTCGCCGGCGGCAACGTGCTGCGCGTCATGCGCCGCGCCGAGGCGGTCGCCGCCTCGATGAAGGACGAGCCGCCGGCCATGGCGACCCTCAAGCCCGCATCCGACGACGTCTGGAAATGACCGCCCGAACCGCCGCTTCGCGCCGCGATCATCCCGGTGACTCCGCTCCAGCAGAATTGCACCCTGCTGTGGTGCACGAAGACGATGCGCGGCGCCTTCGTCGATCCCGGCGGCGACTTGCCCCGTCTCAAGGCGGCGGCGGCCCAGGCGGGCGTGACGATCGAGAAGATTCTGCTGACCCACGGCCATATCGACCATTGCGGCGGCGCGGGGATTTTCGCCGAGGAGCTCGGCGTTCCGATCGAGGGACCGCAGGAAGAGGACCGCTTCTGGATTGACCGCCTCGCCGAGGACGGCGGCAAGTACGGCATCACCGGGCGGCCGTTCGAACCCTCGCGCTGGCTGAACGACGGCGACCACGTGACCATCGGCGAGCTCACCCTGAACGTCGCCCACTGCCCCGGCCACACGCCGGGCCACGTCGTCTTCCACCATCCCGAATCGAACCTGGCTCTGGTCGGCGACGTGCTGTTTCGCGGCTCGGTCGGCCGCTGGGACTTCCCGCGCGGCGATCAGCAGCAGCTGATCCGCTCGATCACGGAGAAGCTTTGGCCGATGGGCGACGAAACCGCCTTCGTCCCCGGCCACGGCCCGATGTCGACCTTCGGCCATGAGCGAGCGACCAATCCGTTCGTCGGAAACGCCGCGCGCGCCTCGGCCTGACTTGCGCTCGCGGCCCCATTTCGCTATAGGGGCCGCGGTTCGCGACGATCCGGCCGCCGCCCGTGGGCTATCCCCAAAAGGAACCCACAGTGATGAGGCGCAAGATCGTCGCAATTTTTATTGATGTCACTTGAAATCGAAGGTGCCGCAATGGCTGTCCCCAAGAGAAAAACCTCGCCGTCGAAGCGGAACATGCGCCGCAGCCATCACGCGCTGAAGGCCAAGAGCTTCCAGGAATGCCCGAACTGCGGCGAGCTGAAGCTGCCGCACAACCTGTGCTCGGCCTGCGGCCATTATAACGGTCGCGAAATCGTCCCGACCGAGGCTTAAGCCTCCGCACCCGCATGAACGCGGGCCCACGCATCGCGATTGACGCAATGGGCGGCGATGGCGGCCCCGCGGCGATGATTGCCGGCGCCTCGCGCGCGCTCCGCAAGGATCCGTCGCTGCACTTCACCTTCTACGGGGATTCGAAGAAGGTCGGCGCCGAACTGGAGCGTCACAAGAACCTGCGGACCGACGCCGACGTCGTCCATTCGCCCGAAGCGATCGAGGCGAGCGAAAAGCCGAGCCAGGCGATCCGGCGCGCCAGGACGACGTCGATGGGAATGGCGATCAACGCGGTCAAGGACGAGAAGTCCGACGCCGCATTGTCCGGCGGCAACACCGGCGCGCTGATGGCCATGTCTAAGCTCGCGCTCCGCACCATGCCCGGGATCGACCGCCCCGCGCTTGCCGCGCTCCTTCCGACGCTCGGCGAAAGCGACGTCATCATGCTCGACCTCGGCGCCAACACCGAGTGCGACGCGCAGAACCTTGTGCAATTCTCCGTGATGGGCGCGGCCTATGCGCGCACCGTCCTCAAGCTTTCCAAGCCGCGCGTGAAGCTGCTCAACATCGGAACCGAGGAGCTGAAAGGGACCGAGGAGCTGAAGGCCGCGGCGGCGCTTCTTCGCGAGGCGGACTATCTGCCGCTGCGCTTCGACGGCTTCACCGAAGGGGATCAGCTCTCGCGCGGACAGGTGGACGTGGTGGTGACCGACGGATTTTCCGGGAACATCGCGCTCAAGACCGCGGAAGGCACCGCGCGCTTCGTCACCGACCTCTTGCGCCGTGCGTTCAAGAGCTCGCTCCGCTCCAAGGCGGGCTTTGCGCTGTCACGGCCTGCCTTGAACCTCCTGAAGGTGCACCTCGATCCGAACAACCACAACGGCGCAGTGTTCCTCGGCCTCAATGGTCTGGTCGTGAAAAGCCACGGCAGCGCGAATCCGAAGGGTGTCGCCAACGCCATCCAAGTCGCGGCGAGCATGGTGCGTAACGACATCACCCGAAAGATCGGCGAGGACCTCGACAATTTCCGGGCGCACGCGTTCGCCAATGGGAGCGCGGCATGAGGCGCTCCGCCGTGCTCGGCGTCGGCAGCGCGCTTCCCAGGCGCCGGGTCACCAACGAGGAACTCGCGCGAGACGTCGACACGTCCGACGAATGGATCGTCGAGCGCACCGGAATCCGCAACCGCTACCTTGCCGGCGAGGGGGAGACGACGGCGAGCTTGGCGACGGATGCGGCGCGTGCCGCGCTGGAGCACGCCGGCATTGCGGCGACCGACATCGACCTCATCGTCCTCGCCACCGCGACGCCGGACCAGACCTTTCCCTCCTCGGCGACGAAGGTCCAGGCGGCGCTCGGCATTCCCGACTGCATCGCATTCGACGTGCACGCGGTCTGCACCGGCTTCCTCTACGCGCTGTCGGTCGCCGATTCGATGCTGCGTTCGGGTAATGCGGACAAGGCGCTGGTGATCGGGGCCGAGACGTTCAGCCGGATCCTTGACTGGGAGGATCGCGCGACCTGCGTGCTCTTCGGCGACGGCGCCGGCGCGCTCGTGCTGAGCGCCGAGGATGGCGAGCGCGGTGTGCTCGCGACCCGGCTCCACGCCGACGGCCGCCACAACGACCTGCTGTTCGTCGACGGAGGGCCCTCGACCACGGGGACCGTCGGCAAGCTCAGGATGAAAGGTCGCGAAGTGTTCAGGCACGCCGTGGTCAACCTCGCCGGGGTGTTGAATGAGGTTCTCGAGGCGGCGGGCCTGACGGCGGCGGAGGTCGATTGGGTCGTCCCGCACCAGGCCAATGCGCGCATTCTCGACGCTACGGCGAAGAAATTGGGCCTTCCATCGGAAAAGGTGGTGGTCACCGTCGACCAACATGCCAATACGTCGGCGGCGTCCGTCCCGCTGGCATTTGACACGGCGGTGAAGGACGGGCGAATCCAGCGCGGCGACCTCGTCGTGCTGGAAGCGATGGGCGGTGGCTTTACGTGGGGGGCGGCAGCGCTCAGGTATTGAAACAATTGGAATTTTCGGCGATTGTCCAATTGCCGACAGGACGATATTTAGTTACGAACGTGAACTGAAACGGCGGGGGCACGCCGTCGAACTCGGGAGAAAATCATGGCCGATCTCGGGATCGCGCGGATCAGCAACAACGACATGGACGCCAACGGCACGCTCACCCGAGCGGACCTCGCCGATGTCGTTCATCGCCGCCTCGGGCTTTCTCGCGCGGAATCGGCGAGCGTCGTCGAGCGCGTGCTGCACCATATGTGTCATGCGCTTTCGGAAGGGCAGAACGTCAAGGTCTCCGGCTTCGGCACCTTCATCCTGCGCGACAAGGGCCAGCGCATCGGCCGCAATCCCAAGACGGGCGTCGAGGTGCCGATCGCACCGCGGCGCGTGATGACCTTCCGCGCCAGCCAGATCATGCGCGACCGGATCGCGAGAGGCTGACGTTGCAAGCCGCCGGCCAAAAGGATCCCGGCGCTCTTCTGACGATTGGCGAATTGTCGCGGGAGCTCGGGGTCGCCCAGCATATCCTGCGCTATTGGGAAACCCGCTTTCCGCAGCTCAAGCCCATGCAGCGCGCCGGCAACCGCCGCTACTACCGGCCGGCCGACGTCGACCTCGTCCGCCGAATCAACCGGTTGCTCAACCAGGAGGGTTATACCGTCCGGGGAGTACAGAAGGTCCTTCGTGAGAAAAGCAATTCTGGCGAGCCGCAGCAGCCGACGCCGCACCTCGCGGCTGTCCCCGCACCGGCGGCCTCGGATCGCGAAGACCATGGCGTTGACGTGTTCCGCCTGATCGCGCTGCGCAACCGTCTCGCCGACGCGCTCGAGGATTAAACCAGTTCCGACGCCTCAACGGGAGCGGCGGCCAGACGCTGCTCCACGCGCTCGATCGCTTCGTCGAGAGGGAGCCGCGAGATCGGGACACCGGGTGGGAACGCCTTGAGCAACCGAGACGGCATCGCCGCGGAGAGGATCACGAACGCGCCGCAATCGCCCTGCCGCCGGATAAGTCGCCCGAACGCCTGCGCCAGCCGGGCCCGCACGACGCGATCATCGTAGGCGCTTCCGCCCCGTTCGTCCTCGGCCTGGGAGGCCATCCGCCGCGCCGCGTGAAGCACCGTCGGCCGCGGCCAGGGCACCCGCTCCATGACCACCAGCCGAAGCAACTCGCCAGGCACATCAACTCCGTCGCGCAGCGCATCGGTCCCGAGCAATGAGGTCCGCGGATCGTCCCGGAAAATGTCCACCAGCGTGCCCGCGTCGATCGGGTCGACATGCTGCGCGAGCAGCGGCAGCCCGGCGCGGGCGAGCCGGTCGGCGATCCGGGCGTGGACCGACTTGAGGCGCTGGATCGCCGTGAACAGCCCGAGTGTGCCGCCGTTCGCCGCCTCGATCAGCCGCGCATAAGCGCCGGCGAGCGAGGCGATGTCGCCCTGCTTCACGTCGGTGACGATCAGCACTTCCGAACAGCGCGCATAGTCGAACGGGCTCTCGGCCTCGAACCGCCGCGCCGGAATCGGCAGGTGCGCCGCGCCAGTCCTTGCCTCCGCCGCGGCCCATTCCTCGCCGCCTCGGAGAGTGGCCGACGTGACCAGCACGCCGTCGGCGGGCGCGAGCACGGTCGCCGCGAGCGGTTTTGTCGGGTCCAGCCAGCGGCGATGGATCGCGATATCGAGCTCGCGCCCGTCGATGCGCTCAACCGCGAGCCAGTCGACGAATTCGGGGTTAGCCTCGCCGCCGATGCGCGCCAGCAACGCGATCCAGGCGGCGAGCGTCTCGCGACGCCAGGACAGCCCGCGGATCGCGCCTTCGACCCGCGCGCGCGCCTGTGAATCGAGCCAGTCGGGCGCATCCTCGAGCACGGCCTCGAGACGCCGCGCCAAGGCCGCCAGCGGCCTGTGAAGGGCTTCCAGCGACTGCATCGCCGCGGCCGCGCCTGACACCAGAGCGCCGTCGGGCTCGGCCAGCTCGGTCTCCAGCCCGTAACCGGCCTCCTGCGCCTTCGAGCGCGCGTAGACGACGCCGCGCACCTCGCCGAGCAAGGCCTCGATCGGACCGAACGGCAAATCCTCGATCAGCCGCTGCAGCCATCCGTCCGACGGCAACGCCCGCGCCGCATCGATCGCCGTCTCCAGCGCCGTTGCCCCTTCCTCGTCGTAAGATGCGACATCCATCAGCCTCGCCGCCAAACCACGCCGGCGACCGCGCGCACGGCCCTCCGGCCCGACGATCCAGCGCCGAAGCTCGATCGCCTCCTGCCCGCCGAAGGTTACCGCGAAGGTCGAGGTCGGCCGCTTCAAACAGGTGGTGCCCTTCGTCGAACAGGATCCGCCCGGGCAAATCCTCGCGCGCGCGCGCCGCGTTGATCATCACCAGCGCGTGGTTGGCGATGACGAGGTCCGCCTCGCGGCTCGCCCGCTCCGCGCGCTCGATAAAGCAGCGGCGATAATGCGGGCAGCCGGCGTAGACGCATTCGCCGCGGCGGTCGGTGAGCGCGGTCGACCCGGCCCTGCGGAACAGGCTCGGCAGCCAGCCGGGCAGGTCGCCGCCGACCATGTCACCGTCCTTGGTATAGGCCGCCCATCGGCCGACCAGCTGCGCCAGTACCGCCGCCCGGCCCGCGAACGCGCCCTGAAGCGCGTCCTCGAGGTTGAGCAGGCAGAGGTAATTCTCGCGGCCCTTGCGCACGACGATCCGGCGGGAGCGCTCGTCCGCCTCGGCGAACAGCTTCGGCCCCTCGGCATCGAGCTGGCGCTGAAGCGCCTTGGTGAAGGTCGAAACCCACACCGTCCCGCCCGACCGCTCCGCCCACAACGACGCCGGAGCGAGATAAGCGAGCGTCTTGCCGATCCCCGTTCCGGCCTCGGCGAGCAACAAGTTGGGCGCGCCCTTCGCGGATTTGGGCGCGAAGACCTGCGTCACTGCTTCCGCCATCGCGCGCTGCCCCTCGCGCGCCTCGGCGCGCCCGGTGAGCGCGTCGAGCCGCGCACGCGCATCTCCCGGATCGATGCCGATCGTCCGCGGCGGCGGCCGTTCGCCAACCTCATCCCATTGCTTGAGGCGCGAGAAAAGCATCCGCTCGCCGCGCTCGGGCCGATCCAGTCTTGCCCCGATCAGCGGCGCCCAGCCCCAGCCAAGCCGTTGCAGCGTCGCATTCACGGTCCAGGCTCCTTCGCGCTCGCGCCAGTCCGGATCGTCAAGGATCGAAAGCAATCGCTCGGCAATCAAGTGGAGCGATTCAACCGCCTCGGTATCGCTTGCGGGCGGATCGTGTCCGACCGCACGGCTGAGACCGGCCACCGTCGGCACCGCGAATTGCGCGGGCCGGATGAACGCGAAGAGCTCCAGAAGGTCGAGCCCGCTCACCTCGGGATAGCCGAGCCTCTGCCCGACGAGCGGCGCGTTGAGGATGATGTGCGGAGTCTCGGCGGCCCGAGCGATCGCTTCGCCGCGACTCGCCTCGCGAACCTCGCCATCCCCGGCTGCCAGCCAGATGCCGGCATGCGTGACGTGAAGAGAAGGGATTGGAAGGGCCACGGCCTGGTTCTTGTACGCGTTTCGTTCCCGCTGGCTAGGCGCTTTGCTCGGATCGAGACCGAGGTTTGTAGCCTCCACGAACAGTCCTTAGAGACCGGATTATGGTTCGGGGACTTGGGACGTGAGTGACTGGTCGCACGGGTACGACGTGTCGACGTCGTACAGCTATGGCTTTTACCGCGAAATGGCACCCGATTGGCTGGACCTTTGCGCCTGGATCGGTGGCCTCGATCCGCCCGCGCGAAGCGGGAACCGCTTCCGTTACCTGGATCTCGGTTGCGGCCAGGGTTTTGGACTATGCCTCCTCGCCGCCGCCAATCCGCAAGCGGAATTTGTCGGAATCGACTTCCAACCCGAGCATATCGATCATGCGCAAGGCCTGGCGCAGTCGGCGGGGCTTCCCAACGTGCGCTTCGTGCAGGCGGACTTTCTCGACCTTGCCGCCGATTGGCCGCGAGATTTGGCCACCTTCGACTATGTCGCGCTTCACGGCATCCTGAGCTGGGTGGTCCCGGCGTTGCGCGAGGCAGTCGTCCAGTGCGTTGCCCACGCGACGGCCCGCGGCGGCCTTGTCTACGTAAGCTACAATGCCCAGCCCGGTTGCCTCAGCTCGATTCCGCTTCAGCATTTCAGCTCGCGGTTGAACGAGTCCAGCGGCCGGGGGGACGCGACCGGCGTCGAGGACGCAATCGCGCTTCTCGACCGACTGGCATCTGCCAACGCTCCGGTGTTCCAGGTCTTGCCCGCCCTCAAACCGCGGGTGGACGCGCTGAAGACACGGGACAGAAATTATCTGGTTCACGAATATCTCACCCAAGGCTGGACGCCCTTCTGGCACTCCGATGTCGTTCGTCATTTCAGGCGCGCGGACCTAGACTATGCCGCCTCAGCCACGCTCGCCGACAACCTCATCCTCGAATTTCTGCCGGCCGCGCAGCGGGAAGCAGTGATCGAGCAGCCAGCCGAGCTCCGTCAGGATCTGCAGGACTTCATCATCAACAAGGCCTTCCGTCGCGACATCTTTTGCCGAGGGGCGAAGCCGAGCGGAGATCAGGCCGCGAAAGAGGCCCTGATAGTCCATCTCGCGGCGTCCCCCGGACCGGGCAGAACGCTTAATTTCGAAACATCGTTCGGGCAGATCGCGTGGGATCCTGCAGTCTTCACGCCGATCGTTGAGGCGCTACGCGATGCGCCCCGAACACTCGACGAGCTTTCCCGCCTGCCCAACGCGACGAAGTGGAGGCCGCGACACATCCTCCTCCTTCTCCTGCACGCCAACGTCCTGGCTCCGGAGGTCGCGGAACCCGGCGATGCCGCACCGGCGCACCGCCTGAATGCGGTGATCGCGCGAGCGGCTTGCGATGGCGCGCCCTATGAATATCTCGCCGCCAACCGTCTCGGCTCAGCGATTCGCGCGAGCCGTGAAGAGTTGCTGCTTCTGGACGCCTGGTTCGAAGTTCGAAATCCGCGCAGGACGCTCGGTCGCTTGGAGCAGCGCTCGGGCATCGCCTTTCGCAACTTGGACTCGAGGCGGCGAATAGCGATGAACAGGATGCGGCCGCAGCGAAGTTCCTCGCCGACACCTTGCCGCGGTACCGGCAGCTGGGAGTCCTCGAATAGGATATGCGCCGGCGCATAATGGCGGTGGCAGGCGCATCCGCGCTTCGCTACGACGCGCGCCGTGAATGACGTACCCCACATCCGCGCCGCCGCCCTCGCTTCGAAGGCATGGCCTTACGAGGAGGCGCGCAAGCTTCTGAAGCGCTGGCCGGAGGGCAAGCCGGCCGGCCAGCCGGTGATCTTCGAGACTGGCTACGGACCGTCGGGCTTGCCGCATATCGGCACATTCAACGAGGTCGCGCGCACGACCTTCGTCCGCCACGCTTACGAGGAACTGACAGGCAATCCGACGCGGCTGATCGCCTTTAGCGATGACATGGACGGGCTCCGGAAGGTCCCGGACAATGTCCCGAACCAGGCGATGCTCGAAGACCATCTCGGCAAGCCGCTGACGCAAATCCCCGATCCATTCGGCACCGACGACAGCTTCGCGCACCACAATAATGCGATGCTCCGTCGATTCCTCGACCGCTATGGCTTCGATTACGAATTCCTGTCCGCGACCGATTGCTACACCAGCGGTCGCTTCGACGCCGTGATTCGCAAGGTCCTCCACGCTTTCGACGCAATCATGGGCGTGATGCTGCCGACGCTCGGCGAGGACCGCCGCAGGACCTACTCGCCGATACTCCCGATTTCGCCGGCCAGTGGGCGCGTGCTCCAGGTCCCGGTCGAAGTGATCGACGCCGAGGCCGGGCTCATCGCGTTCGACGATGAGGACGGCAGCCGAGTCCGACAGTCGGCGTTCGGCGGTTCCGCCAAGCTGCAATGGAAAGTCGACTGGGCCGCCCGCTGGGTCGCGCTCGACGTCGATTATGAAATGGCAGGCAAGGACCTGATCGACAGCGTCACCCAGTCGGGCAAGATCTGCCGAATCCTCGGGGCCCGCCCGCCCGAAGGTTTCAATTACGAGATGTTCCTCGACGAGAAGGGCGAGAAAATCTCCAAGTCCAAGGGCAACGGCCTCAGCCTCGAGGAGTGGCTGCGCTACGGCAGCGAGCCGTCCTTGAGCTTCTACATCTACCGCGAGCCCAGGCGCGCCAAGAGCCTGCACATCGGCGTCATCCCCCGCGCGGTCGACGAATATTGGCAGTTCCGCGAGAAATATCCCGAGCAGCCGATCGAGCAGAAGCTCGGCAACCCCGTGCACCACATCCACGGCGGCAAGGTGCCGGACGCCAAAGTCCCGGTCACCTACGGCCTCTTGCTGAACCTCGCTGGCGTCCTCGGCGCACAGGCCACGCCCGAAAAACTCGCCGAATATGTCGACAATTATCTGGATGAGCCCGCCGAAAGCGACGAGCTGAACACATTGATTGACCTCGCGGTGAACTACGCTCGCGATTTCATCGTGCCCGAGCTGAAGCGCCGCGCACCTACCGAGATGGAGGCGGAAGCATTACGCGATCTCAATTCCGAGCTCGCGAGGCTGCCGCCAAACTCGTCGGCCGAGGACATCCAGACCCAGGTCTTCGAAGTCGGCAAGCGCCATCCGTTCGAAAGCCTTCGCGGCTGGTTCCAGGCATTATATGAAACGCTGCTCGGCTCGAGTCAGGGCCCGCGCATGGGCAGCTTCATCGCGCTTTATGGGATCGACAAGAGTCGCAGCCTCATCGCCGAGGCACTGGCAACCGCCGCCTAGGACATGCGAGGGTCGACGCTGCTTCCATGAAACAATTGGCTTCGATTGCGAGTGAGGCGTCACCGCGCATCACTTCTTCGCCGCGATCCAGTCGTCGATCTTCTTCTCGAGGATCGGCAGCGGCAGCGCGCCGGTGTCGAGGACCTGCGCGTGATATTCGCGAATATCGAACTTCGGACCGAGCTCGGCCTTCGCCTTGTCGCGCAGGCGGCTGATCGTCAGCTGGCCGATCTTGTAGGCGAGGGCCTGGCTCGGGATCGCGATGTAGCGCTCGACCTCGGCCGTCGCGTCGGTCTTCAATTCGCCGCTGTTGTCGAGCATGTACTTGATCGATTGTTCGCGGGTCCAACCTTTCGAGTGGATGCCGGTGTCGACCACGAGCCGCATCGCGCGCAGCATCTCGTCGTTCAAATTGCCGAACCGCTGGTACGGGTCGCCGTACATCTCCATCGGATAGCCGAGCAATTCGGCATAGAGCGCCCATCCCTCGACATAGGCCGTGTTGCCGCCAAAGCGCATGAATGCCGGAAGCGCCTCATTCTCCTGCGCGAGGCTGATCTGGAAGTGATGCCCCGGCTCGCCCTCGTGCATGAACAGCGTCGTCTCTTCCCAGGTGAAGCGTGAGGGAAGATCGTAGGCGTTGAAGTAGAAGGTGCCTGGCCGCGAGCCGTCGGGAGTCCCCTGCTCGTAGCTTCCGCCGGCCTCGAACTTCTCGCGAAACGGCGGATAGGGCCGGATCACGAGCCCGGACTTGGGCGTCTTCGAGAAGAATTGCGGGACCTTCGCCTCGACCTTGCGCTTCACCGCGGCGAAGCCCTGTTCGAGCTCGCCCTTGCTCTTGGGCTGGAACCGGGGGCTGGTGCGCATATAATCGAAGAATTGGTGCAGCGAGCCCTTGAAGCCGACCTGTTGCCGCACTTCCTCGAACTGCTTGTTGATCCGAGCGACCTCATCGAGGCCAAGCTGGTGGACCTGCGCGGGATCGAGCGGCTCGGTCGTCGTCTGCTCGATCAGCGTGCGGTAATATTTGTCGCCGCCCTTCATGTACATGAGGCCCTGGCCGTCGCGCGCACGGGCGAGATAGTCGTTGGCGAGGAAATCGCGCATCCGCTGAAGCGCCGGATAGACCGTGCCGGTCAGCGAATTGCGATATTCGGCGGTCAGCCGCGCCCGTTCCGTCGGCGCGATCGATCCCGGAAAATCCTTGATCGGCCCCCAATAAGGCAAATCCTCGGGCTTCAGCTTCAGCTGATTGTCGAGCTGTTCGATCATGTTTCGGACCGTCAGCTTGGTGTCGACGATTCCTTCGGCCTCGCCCTTCTTCCACTGCCGAATCGCCTCGTCGACGTTGGTGGCGAAGTCGCGATTGCGCTTCAGATTATTGTCATAGTCGACGACCGTCCTGAACGGCGCCGCGCCCTGCCCGCCGGCGATCGTCGGATATTGGGTGTGCAGCCCGTAAAAGTGATTCATCGGCAGCGCTTCGGTGATCGCGAGCAGGTCCGGCGCGTAGCCCTTGAGCGCCTCCTCGGTCTGGTTTTCGAACACATCGTAGGCGATGCGGTCGGTCGCATTCAGCTGGTCGCGCGGGATCGTGCGCAGCGCCGCGAGATCGTGCTCGGCAGCGGCCTTTTCCGCCTGGAAGTGCGCGTCGCTGAACAGGTCGCCGAGCCGGTCGGCGTAGCGCAGGTCGCCGCGGTAGAGAGCCTGGAGCGGGTTGCGCTTGAGGCTCGCCTCGTCGCTTTCCTTGAACAGCTGAAACAGCCGCTCGTGCGCGCTCGCTTGCGCCGGCGAGGCGGCGGGCGCCTGGGCGGCCACACTCGTGAAGGGCGTCAAAGCGAGGAGCGATGCGGAAAGGATCAGGCGAACGGCCAACTTCATCGGGAAGCCTCTTTGAAGGAAAACAGCTGTGGCGGGCGGCTAATGCAGAAGGGGCGCCGCGGCAATCGCCGCAACGCCCCTTCGATGGCCGGTCCTGCCGGCTCTACCAGAAGAAGCCGGGGATCACGTCCGCGACGGTGCCGCTCCAGGTATCGACCAGGATGGCGTCGTTCCAGTAACGCACCCAGACATAGCCTGGAGGCGCGTAGGGCAGGCCGGTACATCCACGGATCGTTGATCCAGTAGCGGCTGCTGTAATAGCTCGGCCACAGGCGCCATCCGATCGAGAAGGGCTGATAGCCCCAGCCGAACGGATCGTAATAGAAGCCGAGGTGGAACAGCGACCGGTGGTGGTGCCGGTAGTTGCGCCAGTCGTAGCGGCCGTCGTGACGCCAGCTGGTGTTCCAGTGCTGCTGGTTCGAATGGCCGCTGCCGACGCGGAGCGGCGGCTGCGTACCCGGGCGCGGGACGTTGCTGACGACCGGTGGGCGACGACTCGACTGGCGAAGCTCGCGCCGGTCGCGCATGTCCTGCTGGCGCTGCTCAATCACCTCCTGGCGCTGGCGGATGACCTGCTGGCGCTGGTCGATCCGCTGATCGCGCGCGTCATCGCGGGCATCGCGCCGCTGTTCGGCGAGCGCCTGGAAGTCGCGGCGATCGGGACGCGCCGCTTCCTGGTAGCGCTGGCGCATCTCGATTTGTTGAGCGCGAGCGGCATTGCCCGAGTTGTCGAACCGCTGCGCACGCATCTGCTGCGCTTGCTCGTGCGCCTGGCCGCGGTCCTCGCGCGCTTGCTCGCGCGCCTGGCCGCGGTCTTCGCGGGCCTGGCTTCGCTCGTCGCGCGCCTGGCTGCGCTCTTCGCGCTGGTTGTCGTTGTCGTCGTGGTGTCGACCGTGGTCCTGCGCGAGCGCGGGCGACACGGCGGCCCCGGCCAGCAACAGGGAGATGAGGAATCTTCCGCATGGCAGTGACCTTTCCAAAAGATGACATGACATGTGCATCATTTGAGATGAGCCGAGGCTTAACTGTTTCGGAGCCGTATATTCAGGTTTGTAAGTTGGGGGCGCCTGCGCGCTGCGCCGCCCGGGTGATCGCCTTGCGGATGCGCGGGTAGGCGCCGCAGCGGCAGATGTTCGGAAGGGCCATCACCTGCTCGTCGCTCGGGTTGGGACTCGCCTGCAGAAGCGCGGCGATCGCCATGATGAAGCCCGGTTCGCAATAGCCGCACATCGTGACCTGCTCGGCGAGCCACGCTTGCTGCACCGGATGCGAGCGGTCGCTCGACAGGCCCTCGATCGTCGTCACCTGCGCGCCGTCGAGCTCGCCGATGGCGACCCCGCAGCTCGTCACCGCGTGCCCGTCGACGATCACCGTGCACGCGCCGCAGTCGCGGCTGTCGCATCCATGCTTGGTGCCGGTGAGGTTCGACGCATCGCGCAGCGCCCACAGCAGCGGGGTTGAGGGATCCAGCCTGTAATGCACCGCCTCGCCGTTCACCGTCATTCGCGTCATCCGGCGAGGCTAGCGCGGCGGGTGCCCGGCTGCCAAGGTGTGCTTATGCCCAGGGTTACGACGAGTAACGGCTACGCCATCGGCTACGAGGAGTCGGGCGGTGGTGATGCGACCCCCCTCGTCTTCCTCCACGGGGTCGGTTCCGACAAATCCGTGTGGCGGCCACAGCTCGACCATTTCGGCCGTACTCGTCGCGCGGTCGCGTTCGACTATCCTGGCTACGGCGACAGCGACCCCGCCCCCGACGGCGCGACCCGCGACGATTATGCCGCGGCGATCCTGGCCGCCATGGACGAGCTTGGCATCGGCCGCGCCCACGTCTGCGGCCTGTCGCTAGGCGGAGTGATCGCGATCGCGATCCACCATGCCGCGGCGGAGCGCTGCGTGCTCGCTCATCCTCGCCGACAGCTTCGCCATGCATCCCGAGGGTCGCGCCATCTACGACCGCTCGATGGCCGCCAGTGCGGCCTTGCGCGCGATGGCGGAAGCGCGAGTCGACGTTCTGATTGCCCAGCCCGGCGACCCGGCGGTCCGCGGCGAGGTCGTGGAGACCATGGCGAGGATCGATCCGGCGGCCTATCGGATCGGCGCCGAGGCAGTCTGGCTCGCCGATCAGCGCGAACGCGCTCGAGCGATCGACGTGCCGACGCTCGTGCTGTGCGGCGCAAAGGACAAGGTGACGCCGCCGGAGCTTTCGGCTGAGCTCGCCGAGCTCATCCCGGGGGCGCGCATGACGCTGATCGAAGGCGCCGGACACCTCGGCAATCTCGAGAAGCCGGAGGTGTTCAATCGTGCGGTCGAGGACTTCGTCCGCAACGTGGAGTGAAGCGCGGCTTAGACGCCGCCGGCCGAGCTTGGCTTTGACTCGGCGGAAACCGGAGCTGCCGGCGCTTCGGCCGACGCCTCCAGAAGCGCCGCAATCTGGTAGCTCAGGCGGGTCGTGGCCGACGCCGGCTTGGCGGCGACTCCCTCGATTTCCGCCGCGGACGCCGCGAGGCGCTGCGCGCTCATATCCCGCGCTTCGCCCGCGTAGCGCCCGGTGAATGCCGAGGGCTGCCCCGAGGCGCCGCGCCAGCGATAGAAGATGTGCTGCCCGATCGCGGCGACCTTCGCCAGCTGCGGCGCCCAGAAGGGAGCGACATAATCGGCATGGTAATGAGTCGCTTCGCCGACCGACGGCTCGACGTAGCCGTAAAGGGCCTGGCGGGCGACGGTTTGGGCCTGGCGCCACGCGCCGGGCTTGGGGCGACGGTCGAGCGAACCGTTGCACACGAAGCTGAATTGGCAAGTGCCGCTGGCCGCGCCCTCATAGACCACGCCGCAAACCGACTTCGCGAAAGCGGGGTGGCGAACGCGATTGAGGACGACCTGGGCGACGGCGCGCTGTCCGGTCTCGGGCTCGCCATTGGCCTCGTAATAGACGGCCTGGGAAAGGCACAGGAGCGCGCGCGACCGGTCGTTGTCATCGCCGGTGAGGATGAAGGGCTGGGCGGGAGTCGGCGGCGCGTTGAGGAACGGCATCGACGCGTTGATCACGCGCGCTTGCTCGCCGGTCGATCGATACTCGATCGCGCTCGCCTGCGAGAAAAGCGGCCGCGCTTCGGGAAGCGGAACGGTGATCGAGGCGCCGGCCACCGGCCCGCCGCTCCGCGCAAGCGCGACTCCGCCGGTCGTCAGCGCGAGCGCGATCGCCGCTCCCGCGTTCACCCGTCGCGGATGGCGGAGGATTGCAATCAGGATCGCCAGCGGGTCGAAGAAATCTCTCAACGCTTCATTCACCTCGTTCGTTGAATTCGCGATGTACTGACGAGGATTTAACAGTCGGTTATCGACACCAGAACGGCCCGTGAGGGCGCTGACCCAATGCGGGACGACCCCTGTTCTACGGGCAGGCTGCTGTGCCATGCTGCGCCGATGCGATTCCAGCCGTCCCGAATGATTGTGCAAATGGCCGCGTCTCGTGGGGTCGGCGCATGAGGATCGCCTGCATCGGCGGCGGGCCGGCGGGCCTCTATTTCGCCATCTCAATGAAGCTTCGCGATCCCTCCCACGAGATCGAGCTGTTCGAACGCAACGCGCCGGGCGTCACGTTCGGCTGGGGAGTCGTCTTCTCCGACCTCACCGTCGAGAACATCACCGCGAACGATCCGACCTCCGCGAAGGCGATCACCGCCGAGTTCGCGCATTGGGACGATATCGACGTCCACTTCGGCGGCGAGACCGTCACCTCGGGCGGCCACGGCTTCATCGGCATCGGCCGCAAGCGACTGCTCGAAATCCTGCAGGATCGGGCACGCGAACTCGGCGTCGTTCTGCACTTCAATGCCGAATGCGATCCCGCCGACTCGAAATGGAGCGGCGGCTACGATCTCGTCATCGCCTCGGATGGCGCCAACTCACGCTTCCGCGACGCGACGCCCGAGGCATTCGGAGTCGACATGGACGTTCGCGCGAACAAGTTCGTGTGGCTCGGCACGTCAAAGGTCTTCGACGCCTTCACCTTCGCCTTCGAGGAGACAGAGCACGGCTGGATCTGGGCCCACGCCTATCGCTTCGCGCCCGACTGCTCGACCTTCATTGTCGAATGTTCCGAGCAAACGTGGCGCAATTTCGGCTTCGATCGGATGAAGCAGGGCGAGAGCATCGCGGTGTGCGAACAGCTCTTCGCCCGATATCTCGACGGCCACTCACTGCAGTCGAATGCGTCGCACCTCGTGGGCTCGGCCGCCTGGCTCAACTTCAAGCGCATCAAGTGCGAACGCTGGACGAGCGGCAACGTCATCCTGCTCGGCGACGCCGCGCACACCGCGCATTTCTCGATCGGTAGCGGCACCAAGCTCGCGCTCGAAGACGCGATCAAGCTCGCCGACGTGCTCAACCGCCCGGCCCTCAGCCTCGAAGCCGCGCTCGACGAATATCAGGCGGAACGGAACCTCGAGGTCCTCAAGCTCCAGAACAGCGCCCGCAACTCGACCGAATGGTTCGAAACGCTCGAGCGCTATACCCACTTCGAGCCGTTGCAGTTCGCTTACTCGCTGCTCGACTCGGAGCCAGCGCATCAGCCATGAGAATCTGCGCCTGCGCGACCGCGAATGGCTGGAAGGCGTCGAACGCTGGTTCTGGAAGCGCGCGACGGCGGGCAAGTCGAATAAGGCCGCGCCGCCGATGTTCGCGCCCTTCAAGCTGCGCGAGATGACCGTCGAGAACCGAGTGACGGTTTCGCCGATGGCGATGTATTCGGCGGTCGACGGCACGCCCAACGACTTCCACTTCGTCCATTATGGCGAGCGTGCGCTGGGCGGCGCGGGCCTGCTGTTCACCGAGATGACCTGCGTCTCGCCCGAAGGCCGCATCAGCCCCGGCTGCACCGGCATGTGGAACAACCAGCATGTCGCCGCGTGGAAGCGCATCGTCGATTTCGTCCACGCGCAATCGAAAACAAAGATCTGTCTCCAGCTCGGCCATTCGGGGGGAAAGGGTTCGACCCGGCTCGGGTGGGAAGGCAACGACGTTCCGCTCCACGACGGCAACTGGCCGGTGATCGCGGCAAGCGACGTCCGCTGGTCACCGGCGAACCAGGTTCCGACGCCGATGACGCGCGCCGACATGGACATGGTGCGCGACCAGTTCGTGGCGTCGGTGCGGATGGCCCTCGAATGCGGCTTCGACATGGTCGAGCTGCATGCCGCGCACGGTTACCTGCTCGCCGGCTTCATCAGCCCGCTGCAAAACCGGCGCACAGACGAATATGGCGGCAGCCTCGCGAACCGCCTCCGCTATCCGCTCGAGGTCTTCGCGGCGATGCGCGCTGCCTGGCCCAGCGACCGGCCGATGTCGGTGCGCATCTCGGCGACCGACTGGGCCGGCGACGATGGGATCACGCCGGAAGATTTAGTGGAGATCGGCGAGGCCTTCGCGCGCGAGGGCGCGGACCTGATCGACGTGTCGGCGGGCCAGACCTGGTCCGGCCAGCAGCCGGTCTACGGCCGGATGTTCCAGACGCCCTTCAGCGACCGAATCCGCAACGAGGGCAAACTCGCGACCATGGCGGTCGGCAACATCTATGAGCCCGATCACGCCAATTCGATCCTCGCTGCCGGCCGCGCCGACCTCGTGGCGCTGGCGAGGCCGCACCTCGTCGACCCGTTCTGGACGCTGCGCGCCGCCGCTCAGCTCGACTACCGCGACGTCCATTGCCCGCCGCAATATCTCAACGGCATGAGCCAGCTCGCGAGGAACCTGAAGCGCGAGGCGGAGGCCGCAGCGGCGCTGCGAGTGTGATGATTCGCTAGAAGGCGATGGGTTCGAGGAAGACCCCACCCGCTTCCTTGTCGGCGGTCCAGCGGATCACGCATTTGACCGGGGCGCGCCTTGGCATCTCGAGTGTGACTTCCCAACCCACCTCCAGCGAGCGCGGGCACTGCAGGCGAAAGCCGGTGGCGGACAGGTTGACGATCCGTGCCGGGAATTTGCCCGCCGCACAGCGAAGCAACACGAGGAAGCGCGTGTCGACGCGGGGGGAACGCTGCCGCGCGTCCCGTCCTTCGAGCTGGCCTTCGACCTTCATGTCCTTGTCTGCTCCCGTGAGCGCGACGAGGCGACCGATGCGCGGTTCGCCCCTCACTCACCTGTTCGCTGACTCGGCGGAGTGACCTGCCGCCCGGACTCCACTGCGGTGCGTTGTGCCCGAATCGATTCAACGCTTGGTCAAGGATAACGGTTAACGCGGTCCTTACCGGCGATGGCTGTTGATCATGCCGCGCTGAGCGGCTCCGCCCATTCCTTCGCCTTTTCGGCCGCGTTCAGCTCGCGGATCAGCGCGTCGACGCTTCGCGTCAGCTCCGGAAGAAAAGTGATCTCGTGCCGCGCGCCGCGATAGCTTTCGGCGATGATGATCGCATCGATGAGGATGGGCACGACGACGCTTTCGGGATCGTCCAGCTCAGCCAGCCCACGCAGCTTTGCGAGCGCCTTGCGGCGCGCCGCGAGCGGATCCGAAAGCGCCTCCGTCCGACCGATATGCCATGCCATTTGCCCGACTCCCGCCTTGAGACCTCAGGATATGCCTTTCGGCCTGCGCTGGAAGCCGGCTCCGCCGCTCAGCCGGAGCGATTCGGCGCAAACGGTCGGTGAATGCGAAGCTATTCAACCAAATCGGGGGATGCGGCCTGCCGGCGTTGACCGCGTATCGGAAGCGCGGCTAGCTCGCCGGGGCGTGACATCCTCCCTCGACATTGTGGCGATCGGCGATGCGATCGTCGACGTCATCGCGACGACCGACGATTCGTTCCTCGAGCAGCGCGGACTGCCCAAGAGCGGGATGCAATTGCTCGATGCCGAGCAGGCGGACGCGCTTTATGCCGCAATGGGTCCGGCGCGCGAGATCAGCGGCGGATCGGCGGCCAACAGCATGGCCGGCGCGGCCGCGCTCGGGCTCGACGCCGCCTTCGTCGGTCAGGTTGCCGACGACCAGCTCGGCGCGATCTTCGCGCATGACATGCTGGCGCTCGGCGTCCGCTTCGAAACGCCGCCAATCAAGCCGCCGCCGCCGACCGGCCGGTGCCTGGTCCTCGTCACCCCGGACGGCCAGCGGACGATGAATACCTGCCCCGCCGCGAGCCACGAGCTCGTGCCCGCCGCGGTCGATCCCGATCTGATCCGCTCGGCATCGGTGACCTTTCTCGAAGGCTATCTCTGGGGTCCGGTGAAACCGCGCGCGGCAATGCTCGAAGCCGCGCGAATCGCCCATTCGGCGAACCGCACCGTCGCCTTCACTTTGTCGGAAAGCCTGTCCATTGGCGATCGCCGGCACGGCGTCCTCGGGATGATCGAGGCCGGCCTCGTCGACATCCTGTTCGGCAATGAGCATGAGGTCCGTCAGCTGACCGGTCGCGGCGCCATCAACGAATGCATCGCCATGCTCCAGCACAAAGTCGAGACATTGGTGGTGACTCGCGGCGCCGACGGCGCGCTCGCCGCCGAGCGCGGTCAACGCACGGAAATTCGCGCGGCGCCGGTCGAGCGGGTCGTGGACACCACCGGCGCCGGCGACCTTTTTGCGGCTGGCTTCCTTGCCGCAAGACTTCGAGGCCGCGAGCTGAAAGCCTGCCTCGAATTGGGTGCGGTCGTGGCGGCCGAGGTCATCTCCCACTTCGGCGCCCGCCCCGAAGCCGATCTTAGGCGCCTGGCGAGTTGATAAAGAACCTCGACCAGCTCGCCGTCTACTGCGGCTCCGCGCCGGGCACCGACCCTGCCTTTGCCGACGCGGCGAAGGAGACCGCGGCGGCGATGGTGAGGGAGCGAATCCAGCTCGTCTATGGCGGCGGGCGGCTCGGACTTATGGGGCTGATCGCGGACAGCGTGCTCGAGCTTGGCGGCGAAGTGTACGGGGTCATTCCGCAGGCGCTCGTCGACATCGAAGTCGCTCACCCGAGCGTCACCGAGCTCCACATCGTCGAGACGATGCACGAACGCAAAGCCAAGATGACCGAGCTCGCCGACGGATTTCTCGCGCTGCCCGGGGGAATCGGAACGCTCGACGAATTGTTCGAGGCGTGGAGCTGGAACGCGCTCGGCTATCACAAGAAGCCGTTCTGCCTGTTGAACATCAAGGGCTATTGGGACGACCTCATCACCTTCATCGACCATGCGACGAACTGCGGTTTCATGTCGCCGCAACGGCGCAATCAGCTGCTCGTGGCGACTACGCCGGAACAAGCGCTCGAATTGCTGGACGATGCCGCGCATGCCGCTACGCATGGCATGATCTCTACCGTAGGGCCGTCACCCTGAACTTGTTTCAGGGCCATTTAAGACGCCGCTTCGCTTCAGAAAGGGATGCTGAAACGAGTTCAGCATGACGGTAATGTGAGATCATGGCTACCCTCGCCGCTGGCAATATCGCGTCCGTTTCGCTGAAGGATGCCGACCGCGATCCCGAGCGATTCGCCGACAAGCTGGGCAAGAGCTTCGAGGAATATGGCTTCGCGATCATCGCCGATCATGGGATTCCCGACGAGCTGATCACCAGGGCCGAGGACAAGGCGAAGGCCTTCTTCGCGCTGCCCGAAGAGGTGAAGCGCAAGTACCTCGTGCCCGGCGGCGGCGGGGCGCGCGGCTATACGCCGTTCGGCGTCGAGACCGCCAAAGGACGCAAGGCCCACGACCTCAAGGAATTCTGGCACGTCGGCCGCGACCTGGCGCCGGGGCACCGGTTTCGCGACCACATGGCGGATAACCTCTGGCCGTCCGAAGTACCGAGCTTCAAGGACACGTTCCAGGCGCTGTTCGCGACCTTCGACGCCGCCGGCCTTAAGCTGCTGAAAGCGATCGCCCGCTACCTCAAGATCGACGAAGATTATTTCGAGGACGCGGCGCGCGATGGCAATTCGGTGCTACGCGCGCTCCACTATCCGCCGATACCCGAGCCGACCGGCGAGCACATCCGCGCCGGCGCCCACGAGGATATCAACGCGATCACCTTGCTGCTCGGCGCGGAGGAGGCAGGCCTCGAGCTCCTGACCCGCGACGGCCACTGGATTCCGGTGTCACCCAAGCCCGGCCAACTGGTGATCAACATCGGCGACATGTTGCAGCGGCTGACCAACGGCAAGCTGCGCTCGACTTCGCACCGTGTCGTCAATCCGACGCCCGACCGCGCGAGCCAGGCGCGCTATTCGATGCCCTTCTTCCTCCACTTCCGATCGGATTTCCTGATCGACGCGCTGCCGCAAACGGTGCCCGCCGCCGAGCAGCCGAAGTGGCCGGCGATCACCGCAAACGACTATCTCCAGGAGAGGCTACGGGAAATCAAACTGGTCTGAAGCATTGTGTCATGAAGGAGCCGAGCCATGGATATCACGCAGCTCATTGCCGACGACCACATCGAACAGCGGCGCTTGTTCGCGCTGATCGACGAGCTTTCGCCCGACGACACCGAAGCGTTGAAGTCGGTCTGGACGCGATTGCGAGTCCTGCTCGATACGCACGCGTTGGCGGAGGAGCGTTTCTTCTACCCCGAGCTGTTGAAGATCGGCCGCGGCGCCGACCACGAAAGCCCGACCGAACAGACGCGCGATGCGATCAAGGATCATAACGAGATCCGCGACACGGCCGCCGATGTCGATCGCAAGGAGCTGGGTTCGACGCAATGGTTCGACGCCGTCGGTGCCTGCAACAAGGCGAACAGCGACCATATGGACGAAGAGGAAAGGCAAGGGCTGACCGATTTCCGGCGCCACGGCGATCTCGATCTGCGCCATCGCCTCGCGGTGCAATTCCTCCAGTTCGAATGCGAGCATCTGACGGGTGACGGGGTGAAGCCGATCGACCGCGACGTCGACGCCTATATCCTCGAAAACAGTTAGGCGGGCCGAGCCAGATTCGCCGGCCCGAACCCGAACGGGATCAGGTCGCCGATCGTATGCCGCTCGGCCACCGTTCCGTCGCCGCTGCCGCACAGGATGTCGACGTCGCGTCCGCTCAAATTAGCGGCTTCGAGGATCGCCTGGCGACAGCCGCCGCACGGGGTGCAGACGGTGGCGTCGGTGCCGCCGACGATGGCAATGCGCGCGACCCGGTCGAGGCCGAACTGATGCTGCGCGGCGGCAAGCGCGCTTTGCTCGGCGCAGAGCCCCAAGCGATAGCTGGCATTCTCCATGTTGGCGCCGGTCACGACCTCGCCGTCGACGCTCTCGATCGCGCAGCCGACGCGGAAGCGCGAATAAGGCGCGTAGGACTTCGCGGCGGCGGCGCGCGCGAGCGCGAGCAATTGTTCATCGGTCATGCTCTTGTCCCTAAGCGGCTCGGCGCGGCCTGCGAAGTCATGCCGAATTCAACAGTGCCAATTCGCGTTGAAATCGCCGCGTTCCTTCGCCCTCGCGGCGATGCCGGACTCCCCCGCGCTAGCGCAGCGGCGGCTCGTCGAAGCTCCTGAGCTTCCGGCTGTGCAACCCCTCGCCTTCGAGCTGAAGCAGGCCCAGCGCCTCGATGCCGATGCGCAGATGCTGGCTGATCGCGCGCTCGTAAAAGGCGTTGGCCTGACCCGGCAGCTTGAGCTCACCGTGGAGCGGCTTGTCGGAGACGCACAGCAAGGTGCCGTAGGGCACTCGGAAGCGGTACCCCTGCGCGGCGACGGTCGCCGATTCCATGTCGATCGCGACCGCCCGGCTCTGATTGAAGCGCAGCGCGGAGGCGGCGTAGCGCAGCTCCCAGTTGCGGTCGTCGGTGGTAACCACGGTCCCTGTGCGAAGCCGGCGCTTGACGCTGTCCTCGTCCTCGCCGGTGATGGTCGTCGTCGCGTCGAACAATGCCTTCTGCACCTCCGCGATCGCCGGCAAGGGAACCTCGGGCGGAAGCACATCGTCGAGTACGTGATCGTCGCGCAGATAGGCGTGGGCTAGGACATAGTCGCCGATCGTCTGGCTCAAGCGCAATCCCCCGCAATGGCCGATCATCAGCCACACCTCGGGCCGCAGGACTGCGACATGCTCACAGATCGTCTTCGCGTTGGACGGGCCGACGCCGATGTTGACGAGGGTGATTCCGGTCCCGTCGTCGGCCATCAGATGGTAGGCGGGCATCTGGTGCCGGCGCCACTGGCCCGCCGCGATCTGCGCTTCGGCGTCGGTCAGCTCGCCCGGCTCATACATAGCGCCCGGAACGGACAATCCGGTAAAGCGCGAGTCCTTGCCGCGCAGCGTGTCGATGGCGACCGCGACGAACTCGTCGACATAGCGAACATAGTTGGTGAACAAGACGAAATGCTGGAAATACTCCGGCGGGGTACCGGTGTAGTGCCGCAGCCGCGCAAGGCTGAAGTCGGTCCGCGGCCCGTCGAACAGGGCCAGCGGCCGCGGCTGGCCCGGCTGGTTCACCCATACGCCGTCCGCGACCTCGTCGCCGAGGTGGACGAGCTCGTTGGACGGGAAGAATCGCGACAGCTCGGCGGTGCCGATGTCGCCGACTTGGATGCCGCTATTCTCGATGACGTAGGCGTAAGGGATTTCGCTCGCCGAGCGGCCGACGGAGATCGCCGCGTCATAGTCGCGGCTCAAATGATCGAGCTGATCGACCAGATAGTCGCGGAACAGGCGGGGCCGCGCGATGCTGCTCGCGTAGGTTCCCGGCTGGGTCAGCCTGGCGAAGGCGCGAGCGACGTTGGGCCGCGGGAATTTGCCCGCATATCGGACGCGGAGCTCCGGATAAGCGAACGCGCCGGCGGCGCGAGCGTCGGCGTCCGGCGGCGTGCGATCCTCGACATAGGCAGCGACCGCGCGCCTCAGATTGTCGACGGACTCGTCGTAGATTTCCGCAAGCTGGTCGACGATGCCGTGAATCGACGTGTTCATCCGAAGCGAGTGCAACGACCGGCGCACGCTTTCAATGCCTGTCGCGCACGCAAGGCCGTCGCGACAGGGGTTCTCACCGGAGCTTGAGGGACCTATCGGCGCGCCGATGGCCGGTCCCGACTTCCCCTCTTTCACGGTCGACGTCGAGGACCAGGACGACGGGGTTCGGATCCGCGTCGCGACCGCCGATGGACGGACTCGCGATTACGAGCTGCCCGGGCGGGAGGCGCAGCATTATTTCGAATTCTTCCGCGACCTCCATCGCGACTTCGGGACTCGCTTGCCGCACTTCTACGCTCGCCCGATCGACTTTCCCGAGACTCCGCCCAACTGGCAGCCGCTGCTCACGGAAAACGCCTCGCCGACCATCCTTGCCGGTTACGGCGACCCCGCGGTGCTCAAGACCGAACGCGGTTATTACCTGCTCGCGACATCGAACGACGCGCCGGACGCTTTCCCGATCCTCCATTCGGACGACCTTATCCATTGGCAGCACCGGGGGTTCGTCTTTCCCGAAGGAAGCCAGCCTCGGTGGACCGCGCATGGCCGGCGCGTCGGAGACTATTGGGCGCCCGAAATGACCCGGGTCGGCGACGAATATTGGGTCGCCTATACCGCTCGGCAGAAATCGCATGCGCTCGCGATCGGGCTGGCGCGAGCGCCAGGCCCGGAAGGCCCGTTCACCGACAATGGGCGACCGCTCGTCGCCGGAAGCACGATCGAGCTCGCCCAAATCGGCCCTTTCACCGGCGGGGTGATTGACAGCCACATTTTCGTCGACGCCGACGGCGCGCGCTACCTGTTCTGGAAGGATGACCGCAACGGCATCTGGCCGCGCCCGCTGGCGATGCTGCTGCGCGAGCAGCCGCAATTGATCGACCGATTATTCGAAAGCGAAGAGGACAAGCTGAGCGCCGCCTTCGCTTCGGCGATCGTTCCCTGGGCGAACACTCGCCGGCCGATGGAACGCTTCTTCCTGATGACCGGCATGATCGAGGCGGCGACGGCGAGCTGGCAACGCGTGAAGCAGGCGCTGATCGACTATCGCCTAGCCGACGCGATCATCGACGCGATGACAACTCCGGTGCGCGCGCAACGGATCGCGGACGACGGGCGCTCGCTGGTCGGGTCTTCGACCGTCGTGCTCACCAACGATCTCGACTGGGAAGGGCATCTCATCGAAGGCCCGTTCTGCACGCGGCAGGAAGGGCGCTACTGGCTGTTCTACGCCGGCAACGATTTCGGAACGCCGGCCTATGGCATCGGCGTCGCCGTCGCCGACGATGTGTTCGGTCCCTACCGAAAGCAGCCCGAGCCGCTCCTCAAGTCCACCAGGAGCTGGACCGCGCCGGGCCACGCGTCGGTCGCGCCGGGGCTCGACGGCAACCCGCAGCTGTTCTTCCACGCCTTCCATCCCGGAAGCGGCGGCTACAACGCGTTTCGCGCCTTGCTGACGGCCAGCTGCGTTTCCTGAAGGACCGCGTTGAGCTGATCTGAGCGCGATGAAGGGAATGGCGGAGACGGAGGGATTCGAACCCTCGGTACGGGAATTCCCCGTACGGCGGTTTAGCAAACCGCTGGTTTCAGCCACTCACCCACGTCTCCGGAAGCGGCCCTTCACAGGAAGGGCGGGCTATATAAGCGCAATTCCCAAGCTTCAACCGCCGCTATCCGGTGACGACGTCGAGGCGCGCGGCGAGGCTCATCTCCTCGCCGGGCGCGAGCACGCGCATTCCCAGGTCCGGCCACTCGATCTCCGGCGCGTTGAGCGCGGCATTGGCGTGGGTCACGGGCTCGGCGACGAAGATCCCGCCCTGCGGCGGTGAATAGACCTGGAAGA
This sequence comes from uncultured Alphaproteobacteria bacterium, assembly GCA_963831215.1. Lineage (GTDB taxonomy): Bacteria > Pseudomonadota > Alphaproteobacteria > Sphingomonadales > Sphingomonadaceae > Sphingomicrobium. Next base: position 651,619 of record CAWHPM010000012.1, read on the forward strand.
ATCGTGCATCGGGCGAGGCGAGCCGAAGTTCATAGGGCCAATCGGGGTCGCTCATCCGCGTCTCGCCGCCCCAACCGCCAAAGCCGTTGTCGAGGTCCTGCCCGCAAATGCGCCGGTCGTGGAGGTCGTACCGGCCCTTGGCGGGGACCTTTTCGACCGGCAGGACATGCTCGTCGATCGTCCACGCCGCCGCCACCCGCGTATCGAGGCGGGTATCCGGGCCGCAGGGGAAATAGGGGTGCAGGCCAAGGCCGCACGGCATCGGTTCGTTGCTGCGGTTGCGGCAGGCGAGACGGATCGAGAGTCCGTCCTCGTCGAGCGCGAACTCCTGCCGAGCCTCATATTCCCAGGGCCATTCGCCTGGCTCGTGACGGTACGTCAGGACGGCGTTCGTCTCGTCCGCGCGCTCGACGTTCCACGGGTTGAGCCAGCCCTGCCCATGGAGCGGGCTCGGGTCTCCGGCCATGTTCGGGCTGAGTCGCACCGTGCGCCCGCGAAAGCTGAAACAGCCGCCCCGGATCCGGTTCACATAGGGAACGAGGGGGAAGCAGCAGGCATCGAGAACCTTTTCCAGCGGAGTGTGGCATTTGCGCAATATCGACGCCCGGCTGCCCTCGCCGGCCCACTCAAAAGCGGAAATTGCGCCGCCGATTGAGGGGCTTAGCTGCAAGAGCAGACGTCCGCAGGCGAGCATTATCGGATCGACTTCTGAAGGTTTCATTTCAAAACTGTTCACAAGCGGGAAACTTCGCTGGGGATAAGACGAGAATATGCGTTGCGCGTCGAATCGCGCCAATTGTATTTAAACGCCCCGGGGCCGGGGAGGGTCACTGATGAAACGACGCATCAAGGAGTTCGTCGATATTGCGGACCAGGTGTCCCTCGACGATCTCATCGACAAGCTGGCCGAGGTGCGCGACGGCCTTCCAAGAGGATCCGAAGCCGAGCTGAGGCTGCGCGGCGACGAAGTCTTCGGGCATCGCATCACCATTTCTTATTTCCGCGACCAGACGAAAGAGGAAGCCGAGATCGAGAAGCGCTACGCCGAGGCCCTGCGAGAGGCCAAGGAGCGCGACCTCGAGCGGCTGCAGGCCGAGCTCGGGGTCGTCTGCTACACGGCGCCGGGCAAGCGCGGAAAGCTCCGCATCGTCGCTTGAGCCGGGCTCAGGCCGGCGTGAAGCTCAGCGCCAGCCCGTTCATGCAATAGCGCAGGCCGGTCGGCTTGGGCCCGTCGTCGAAGACGTGGCCGAGATGCCCGCCGCAGCGCGCGCACAGCACTTCGGTCCGCTCCATCATCATGCCGTGATCGGGCCTGGTGACGACCGCGCGCGGAAGCGGCTTCCAGAAGCTTGGCCAGCCGGTGCCGCTTTCGAACTTGGTGGCCGAGCTGAACAACGGAAGCGCGCAGCCGGCGCAGACGAAGGTTCCCTTGCGATGCTCCTTCAGCAGCGGGCTCGAGAACGGCCGCTCGGTCGATGCCTCGCGCAGGACGGCGTAGCGCTGCGGCCCGAGCTTGCGGCGCCATTCCGCCGCGCTCCGCGTCACCGCGAAATGCATGGCCGCGGCCGAACTTCCCGCCCTGCCGAACAGCAGGAGCGCGGCGCCGGACAGACCGGCGCCAGCGATGAAGTTCCGGCGCGAAAAAGCGGCATTGCTCATCAACAGGGCTCCTTGGATATTGCCCTTATATACGGCGCGGGCGCCGCTGCGGATGCAAGCCTCAGGCCTTGGTGAGCGCGCCCGACGCCACCACCGGCCCGGTCGGCGCTCCGGTCGGCGAGCCGCCAGGAGGCTCGACCGAAATGGCGATCGTCGCGCCCTGCTGAAGCAGCTGCGCGAGCGCATCGGCGAGTTGCATGTGCATCTGGCGGGACGTCCCCATCGTCCCCAGCGAGCGCGGCTTTCCGTCCGCCGGGATCACCCATAGCTCATGCGAATGACGAGGGTCCGGCGGCATGTCGCCGGTAACGGCGAGGACGAGGCGCTGGGCACTCGGATCCCAACTCGCCACGACCTTGGTCCCTTTCCCATCCTCTCCGAGCATTGCCAGCATCGGCTCGGCCGGCGCGGGCCGGTGAACCTCGACCGGCGCCTGCGCAGGAGGAAGGGGCCTGACGACGATGAAAATCGCCAGGCACGCCGCGATTGCGCTCATTGCGACGGCGATCCCGCGCCACCGGGTCGCCGAGCGGCGTAGCTGCACGACATTGCCGCCGTCGTCGCCGCCCAGCCGGTCCTGGATCGCGGTCCACGCGGCTGCGGGCGGCGGCGCAGGCGCGATCTCGTCGAGCATCGGCGCCAGCCGCCCCGACCAGCGCGCGACGTCGGCGTGAAAATCGGGGTCGGTCCGTGCAAGCTGGCGCGCGCGGCGCAGCTCGTCGCCGACGAGCACGCCGAGCGCATATTCGGCGGCGAGATTTTTCCTCTCGTCAGAAAGGCTGCGGTCGTCGGTCATCGTTCGAGGCACCCCCGAAGCCGCTGCAGCCCGCGCCGGATCCAGCTCTTCATGGTTCCGAGCGGAACGCTCTCGCGCTCGGCAAGCTCGGGATAGCTGGCGCCGTCGAGGAAGGCGGCGCGGATCATCTGCCGCGCGCGCTCGTCGAGCTCGTCGAGGCAATTCGCGAGGCGCGCCACATCCTGCTTCTCGCCGACGACCTCGAATGCCGACGGACTGTCGTCCTCGACCTCCGCAGCCGAATCGAGGGCGGCGTCGGCGACGGAGCGGCGGCGCAGGCGATCGATCGCCTTGTTGCGGGCGAGGACCGAAAGCCAGGTGATGGCGCTTGCCTTGTCGGCATCGAACTTCCCGGCCTTTTCCCAGACGAGGACATAGATTTCCTGGAGCGCATCCTGCGCTTCCGCCTCGCTCCCGAGCAGCCGCAGGCAAATCCCGTAGAGCTTCGCCGACGTGCGTTGATAGAGACGGGAGAACGCGCCGCGGTCACCCCGCGAAACCGCTTCGAGCATCGCGACCAGCTCTTCCTTGCCAGCTTGGACGTCGGACCGGCAATTCATGGCCGCCTTCTTGCCCGCTAGCCCGCCGCGAGGAAAGTGCATCCCGGCGGAAGAAGGAAAATAAGCCGTTGAGCTCATCATCGTCGCCTCCTTCCGCCGGGCGGCGTCCGGCTGACAGGGTACCGCCGGATGCGTCGGTCGTGCATCGCCGCTCAGGGCATCAGCACGGTGTCGATGACGTGAATGACTCCGTTCGACTGCATGACGTTGGGAATGGTGATCCGCGCCTTGTTTCCCTTGGCGTCGATCACCCACCACGCTCCGCCGGCCTTGCGAAACTTCAGCGGTTCGCCCTCGACCGTCTTGAGGGTCGCGGTTCCGCCGTTCCTCGCAGCGAGGGCTGCGATCCGCTGCGCGGTGACCCGTCCCGGCACGACATGATAGGTCAGGATCTTGACGAGCGTGTCCTTGTTCTCGGGCTTGACCAATGTCTCGACCGTGCCGGCCGGCAGCTTGGCGAAGGCCTCATTGGTCGGTGCGAAGACGGTGAACGGTCCCTTGCCGGACAAGGTGTCGACAAGCCCCGCCGCCTTGACCGCGGCGACCAGCGTCGTGTGATCCTTCGAATTGACCGCGTTCTGAACGATGTTGCGGGTCGAATACATCGGCGCTCCGCCAACCATCGGGTTGGCCGCCGAAGCCATCGCGAACGACAGCGCGAAAGCGCCGCCGCTGCCAGTCCAATTCGAGAACTCACCATGTTCTTGCTCCCTTTTTGCAAAGCGTCATTGCGCTGCGCGAGGAGATACGGAGCGCCGGTCCGAACGGATGCGATTGCCCCGCAGAAGCGACGTTCAAATTCAGATGACGAGACGAATGTTCGCGCCGCCTTCGGGCGCGTCGAGCGCGCCGATCGATCCGCCGTGGGCGAGCGCCACCTGCTTGGAGAAGCTCAGGCCGACGCCGCTGCCGCCCTTGTGGGTCGTATAGAAGGGGAGGAAAATGTCCTCGCGCCGATCCTCGGGAATTCCCGGCCCGTTGTCGCGGACCTCGAGGCGGCAATGACCGGTCGGCTCGCGCAAGAGCGCCAGGGTCACGATCGGCAAATCGACGTCCGCGACCGCGCGGATCGAATTTCGAAGCAGGTTGAGGACCGCCTGCGAGAGCAGCTCGGCGTCGCCGTCCACGCTGAGCGACTTGGGAACGACCTCGATGCGCGCGTCGATGGTCCGGCCAGCGGCGTTGGCGAGCGCGAGCCGCACGATTTCCTCGGCCCACGGCTTCGCCTTGAACGGACGCCGGTGCACCTCCGGCGCCTGGGCGAATTCGCGATAGCTTTCGACGAAGCGGAGGATTCCTTCAGCGCGGCGAGCGACCGTCTCGGTGGCGCTCTTCGCGTCCGCGAGCGAGTTCTTGCCCTTGGCGGCCGCCGCGACGAGATCGGCGCCAGTCCGAGCGAGCGACGTCACCGGCGTCAACGAGTTCATGATCTCGTGCGTGAGCACTCGAACGAGGTCGGCCTGGGCCGCGACCTCGAGCGCGCCGAGCTCGCTCTGGACCGGCAGGATCGACATGATCGTGACCGGCTTGTCGAGCCGGGCCACCTGTGCGGAGGCGAAGATCGCCTTCTGGGGCACCCCGTCGAGCACCAGCCGAGTAATCTTGCGCGTGCCTGCCGGCAGGCGCGCTGCCGCCGCAAGCTCCGGGCCCAGCGCTTCCAGATCCGCCACGCGGTTGAGCGGCTGCCGGGCGAAGAGCTGGCGGGCCGCCTTGTTGAGCACCTCGACCCGGCCGTCATCGTCGAACGCGAGCAGCGCGCTCGGCGCGTCGTCGACGATCGCCGACAGATAGCGCACTTCCGCGCTTTCCGCCGCGTGGCGCGCCTGAAGCGTCTTGAGTGCCTGATCGAGCGTGTCGCCGAGCACGTCGAAACCGCCGCCGCTCGGGTCGGAGAAGCGCTGCGAATAATCTTCGAAGCGGACCAATTCGATGAATCGGGAGACGAGGAAGTTCGTGCGCCGGATGAACTCCCACAGACTCGTCAGCGCCGCGACCGCGACCAAGGCCGCGACCACCAGCCCGGCGCGAACTCCCGGCGTTTGAATCGCGGCAATGACCAGGAGGATGGCGGCGACGAAAACGACCGTCCGCCAGGCGAGCCCGAATTCGAACTTGCGCCTAAAGTCCATGCTTCTCCATGCGTCGATAGAGCGCGCCGCGGCTAAGTCCGAGCTCGGATGCGGCGAGCGAGATGTTGAAATGGTGCATTCTAAGCGCGCGCTCGATCATCTGCTTCTCGAGCTGATCGAGGTTCAGCGTCTCGCTCGAATCCGTCGCGACCGCGCCCGCCGCCAAGCGCCTCGGCAACGGGAAATCGTCGGTTCTGTAGCGATCGCCTTCCGCCATGATCACCGCCCGCTCGGCGGCGTGGCGGAGCGCGCGCACGTTGCCCGGGCCAGTCGTGCGCAATCAGCGCTTCGAGCACGGCCGGCGGCAGTTCGCGTTCCGGCCGGTCGTACTTGCGCTCATAAAGGCGAAGATAATGGTCGAGCAGCACCGGGATGTCGTCGCGCCGATGGCGGAGCGGCGGAAGCTCGATCTCGATCGTGTTGAGGCGGAACAAAAGGTCCTGCCGGAAGCGCTTCTCGTCCGCCAGCTGATCTTCCGAGACATTCGTCGCCGCGATCACCCGGACATCGATCGGGATCGGCTTGTTGGCCCCGACCGGCACGACCGCACGCTGTTCGAGCGCCGTAAGCAGCTTGGGCTGAAGGTGAAGCGGGAGGTTGCCGATCTCGTCAAGGAACAGGCTGCTCTCGTCCGCCGCCTTGAGCCGGCCGATACGCTCGCCCGCGGCGCCGGTGAACGCGCCCTTGGCGTGACCGAACAGCTCGGATTCGAACAGGGTTTCGCTGGTCGCGCCGAGGTCGACCGAGACCATCGGCTTGTCGGCGCGGCGCGACAGCCGATGGATCTCGCGTGCGACGATCTCCTTGCCGGTGCCGTTCTCGCCGAGGATGAGAACGTTGGCATCGGTTGGGGCGGCCCGGTCGATCAGCTTGCGAACACGCTCGATGGCGACCGACTTGCCGATCAGCGGCGTCTCCGGCGCCTTGCGCGAGCTCCGACGCGCGGCCACGCTCGATCCGAGCGTCGAGCCGGCTTCGGCGCAGCGCCGCGGCACTTCGAACCGTCGCCTCGAGGCGTTCGTTGCTCCACGGCTTGGCGACAAAGTCGCTGGCGCCGGCCTTGATCGCTTCGACCGCGACCGACACGCCGCCGTGCGCGGTGATGATGACGACCGCCGGAATCGGGATCGATCTCCATGATCTTGCCGAGCGTTTCGAGCCCCTCGCGGCTATCGGTCCGGGCGCGCTCGAAGTTGAGGTCGAGCAGGATCGCGTCGGGGCTTTCGCGCTTGAGTAGCGGCAAGAGGTCCGAAGGCGAGCTCAAAGTCTCGACTCGCTCGAACATGTCACGCAGCGCGAGCCGCGCCGCCAGGGTGATGTCGGGGTCGTCGTCGACGACCACCGCCAGGTTGAACATTTCCGCCACGCTACGTCTGTAGCGCAGCTGTCCGGAAACGAACAGTGCCTACCCCGAAAAAGCTTCTGAGCATTTGGCATGCGCCTTGCAGCTTCAAGGGCATGAAGCTTGCGTGGAGAGGGCTGCCCAAGCCGGCAGGATCGGGGACCGGGGCCGATCGCCGTCCGTTTCCGGACAGAAACTGTTCGGAGGCGGACAGTGAGTCTCGTCGAGCTTCGCCGCTCGACCCGCTCGGAAACGGTCAGCGGGGGCGCGATGGACCGCGCCATCGAACGCAAGCGCATCGACCCGAGGATCCTCATCGCCGGCGGCGCCGCGGCGCTCCTGCTGATCATCCTCATCTTCTGGCTGTTCGCGCCACGGAGCAATTCAGTGTCGGTCACGCGCGACCGGCTGACGATCGCTCCGGTCGAGCGGGGTGTATTCGAGGACTTCCTTCCCCTTCGTGCTCGGGTCACCCCGCTCGTCACCGTCTATCTCGACGCTGTCGAGGGCGGGCAGGTCCAGAAGAAACTGGTCGAGGATGGCGCGCAGGTCACCCAGGGGCAGCTTCTCGCGGTCCTCTCCAACGCCGAGCTGCAGCTCTCGACGCTCGAGAAGCAGGCCGAGGTCGAGCAGCAGCTCAACAACATGCGCAGCCAGGAGCTCGCGCTCGTCAACACCCACAATTCGAACCTGCGCGACCTCAATCAGGCCGAAAGCGAATTGGCGAAGGCGCGGCGTCAGTACGAGCTCCAGAAGGCGCTGGCGGCGAAGGGTTTCGTCGCGATGAAGACCTTCAACGACACCAAGGACGATCTTTCCTATCAGACCAATCGCCTCGCCATCCTCAAGCAGAGCATCGCGCAGAACGAGTCGCTGCAACGCAGCCAGCTGCAACAATTGCGGCTGGCGTCCGCTTCGCTCAACAGCAGCATGGGGGTTGCTCAAAATAGCCTCGGCCAGCTCAACATTCGCGCGCCGGTGACGGGCCAGCTCAGCGGTTTCGACATCCAGCTCGGCCAGTCGCTCCAGCAAGGCGAACGAGTCGGCCAGGTCGACAGCGCCGGCGGCGACAAGCTCCAGGCCGATGTCGATGAATTTTATCTCGGCCGCGTAGCGATCGGACAGACCGCGAGCGCCGACATCGACGGCAGGACCTATCGCCTGAAAGTCGCCAAGGTCTATCCGCAGGTCCGCAACGGGCAGTTCCAGATCGACCTTCTGTTCATCGGGCCGGAGGCGCAATCGATGCAGCGCGGCCAGACCGTTCAGGCGAAGCTGACGCTCGGCGACGCGTCGAAAGCGCTGCTCGTCCCGAACGGCGCCTTCTTCAACGACACGGGCGGAAGCTGGGTGTTCGTCGTCGACAAAAGCGGCAACGGCGCGAGCAAGCGCGCGGTCCAGCTCGGCCGCCGCAACAGCGACTTCATTGAGGTGCTGAGCGGGCTCGAGCCCGGCGACAAGGTCGATCACCTCTTCATACAGCGGCCTCACCGACAAGGACCGCCTGACCTTCAGCTCCGGGGACTGAGAAAGGAAGACGACTGTGCTTACCATGACAGGCCTGACCAAGACCTATCGCACCGACATGGTCGAAACGACCGCACTCGACGACGTCGACCTCGACATCGCCGACGGCGAGTTCGTCGCGATCATGGGACCATCGGGCTGCGGCAAGTCGACCCTGCTCAACGTAATGGGCATGCTCGATAGCCCGACCGGCGGATCCTACGTGTTCAACGGCCAGGAAGTCGCCGGCCTGTCGGAAGCGCAGCTCGCCGACACGCGCAAGGCCAACATCGGCTTCATCTTCCAGAGCTTCAATCTCGTCGACGAGCTGACCGTCCGCGAGAATGTCGAACTCGCGCTGCTCTATCACAATCATGCCGCGTCTGAGCGTCGCGAGCGGGTCGAGCGAGTGCTCGACAAGGTCGGCATCGCGCACCGCGCGAAGCATCGTCCCACGCAGCTTTCGGGCGGACAGCAACAGCGCGTCGCCGTCGCTCGTGCGCTGGTCGGCGAGCCCAAGCTGATCCTCGCCGACGAGCCGACCGGCAACCTCGACACCGCTCACGGCGAAGAGGTCATGCGCATGCTCCGCCAGCTCAACCAGGAGGGCTCGACCATCGTCATGGTCACCCACTCCCCCGCGCACGCCGATTTCGCGAGCCGCGTCGTCAACATGCTCGACGGCCGCATCCTTCAGGAACGGCGTCGGGCCGCCTGAGCAACGAGGAATCGATCTCTTGGAGAGGACAGTCATCATGTGGCGGAACTATTGGACGGTTGCGGTCCGGGCGCTCGCCAAGAACCGGACCTATTCGATCATCAACATCGCCGGGCTCGCCATCGGCATGGCCGCGTGCATCCTGATCCTGCTCTACATCCGCTACGAAGAGAGCTACGACAAATGGATCCCGGACGTCGCGAACACGTACCAACTCCAGTCCTGGTACCCGCATCCCAAGGATCAGCCGCCGGGCTTTTTCCAGATGAGCACCTACGTGTCCCAGGCGGCCATCGAGAAGGATTTCCCGCAGGTCGAGCGCACCGCGTACCTGCAGGACAACGGGCCCGTGTTCCTCAAGGACGGCCAGGCCTATTCGACCAAGAACTGGATGTTCACCAACGCCGACTTCCTCAAGGTCGTCAACCTGCCGCTGATCGCCGGCACCACGCTTCCGGCGCCGCAGACCGCGGTGCTCACCCGAAGCGAAGCGATCAAGCGCTTCGGCACGGACCAGGTCGTCGGCCGCACGCTGACGATCATTTCGCGCGGCATCAAACGTGATTTCAAGATCACCGGGCTGATGAAGGACCTTCCCAAGAATTCCAGCCTGAAGATCGACGCGCTCCTCCGGCTGGATTTCAACGCTTTCTATTCGGACAACCCGGAGTTCCTGACCAAATGCTGGGGCTGCCAGTCCGGCTACGTCTTCGCGAAGCTGAGGCCGGGCACCGACGTCCGCCAGATCGAGGCGCAAATGCCCGCGTGGGAAAAGCGCAACATCCCGGACGAGCCGAACGGCGACATCATGTACAACGCCGGCGACGATCAGGATTGGCATTTCGTGAACCTCGAGGACGTTCACCTCGGCAAGGCGCAGGAAGCGACGCTGACGCCAGGCAATGACCGCCGGACGATCACGACCTTCGCGATCATCGCGCTTCTGATCCTCGGAATGGCGATCGTGAACTTCACCAACCTCGCCACCGCCCGGGCCAGCCAGCGCGCGCGCGAAGTGGCGCTTCGCAAGGTGCTCGGCGCGACGCGCAAGCAGCTGATCGTGCAGTTCGTCGCCGAATTGATCCTGATCTCGGCGGTGGCGATGCTGCTCGCTTTGGCGCTGGTCGAGCTCCTCATACGGCCGTTCGCCGCCTTCCTCGATTCGGACATCGCGCTCAGCTACTTCGGAAAGGCGGGATTCTGCTCCCGGCGATCGGACTGACCCTCATCGTCGGCATCGTCAGCGGCCTCTATCCGGCGTTCTTCCTGTCGCGCTTCCAGCCCGCGCAGGTGCTCAAGGCCAACCGCTCGGCGGCAGAGACTCCCGGCTCGGGCCGGCTTCGTGCCGCCCTCGTCGTCATGCAGTTCGCGGTGTCGATCGGGCTCATCATCTGCACCGCGGTGATCTACGGCCAGACCGTCTACGCGCGTCACGTCGATCCGGGTTTCAAGCGCGATCACATCCTCCAGATGGAGGAGCTGGGCCGAGCGCAACTTTGGCCCAGGGTCGAAGGTTTTGTCGAGCAGGTGAAGCGCGTCCCCGGCGTCGTGGCCGCGGGCCTCACCGACATCGGCATCAATACCGACAACAACAGCAATAGCGGCATCATCCCGCCCGGAAGCAACCAGCTGGTCAACATCGGCCAGTACAATGTCGAGCGGGCTTCTTCGACGCCATGGGTCTGACCCTGAAGGCCGGCCGCTGGTTCGACGCGAACCGCCCGATGGACGACATGACGATCCCCTATCCCCAGGACAAGGCGGTCGAGAAGGCCATCGCCGAGCGCGGGGTCAACGTCGTCCTCAACGAATATGCGGTGCGGAAGCTCGGCTTCAAATCGCCGCAGGACGCTGTCGGCAAGGTTGTGAAAAGCCAGTTGATCGGCGACGACTACGGCAATGTGAACATCAACGTCATCGGCGTCGTCGGCGACTCGCCGGTTCCGCTCGGTCCGCAAGCCGATCGATCCGATCATGTTCCGCAAGATCCGGACCGGCTCGGGGTGGCTGATGGTCCGCTATCGCGGCGATCCCGCGACGGTTCGGGCCGCGCTCGAGCGGCAGTGGAAGCAGTTCACCAACGAGGTCCCGTTCAGCGCCAAGTTCAGCGACGACATCATGGCCGAGATGTACAAGAAGGAGGATGCGCAAGCGCAGATCTTCGCCGCTTTCTCGCTCCTCGCGGTGCTCATCGGCTGCCTCGGCCTGTTCGGCCTTGCCGCCTTCACCGCCGAGCGGCGAACCAAGGAGATCGGCATCCGCAAGGTGCTCGGCGCCCGGACCCGCGACATCGTCCGGCTGCTCGTCTGGCAGTTCAGCCAGCCGATCATCATCGCCAATGTCATCGCCTGGCCGGTCGCCTGGTGGCTGATGCGGGACTGGCTGAACGGCTTCGACCAGCGCATCCCGCTGACTCCGGTCCCGTTCGTGATCGCCGGCGCCATCGCGCTCGGAATCGCCGTCGCCACCGTCGTCGGTCACGCCGTCAAGGTCGCCCGCGCCAACCCGATCCACGCGCTGAGGTACGAGTAAGGACTGTGCCGCGACGCCGATGATCGCGGCGTCGCGGCTCGCCGGAAAGAGGAATGGCGGAGCGGGAGGGATTCGAACCCTCGATACGGTTTTGCCGTATACTCACTTTCCAGGCGAGCGCCTTCGACCACTCGGCCACCGCTCCGCCGCACCTGGACGGGTGCACAACCAAACAAAGCCTGGAAGGCGGCTCATCTAAGGGGCAAGCGCGCGACGGGCAAGGTTGCCCGGCATGACGGGCGCCCCTAGTCCAACGAGCCATGACTCCCGCGGAGCGCCTTGCCGGCCGAACCCCCGACGCCGCCGACATCGAGGCGATTGCGCGGCATACGCTCGACCGGCTTCCGTCCCCATTCGCCGAAAGCCTTCACGATATCGTCCTGCTCATCGAGCCGGTCGCCGACGCCGAGACCGCGCGGAGCGTGGGCCTCGACCATCCGATGGACCTCAGCGGCCTCTATCAGGGCATTCCGCTCAACGAGCGCAGCGTCAGCCATTCGGGTACGCTGCCGGAGCGGATCACCCTTTACAGCCGGCCGATCCTTGAGGAATGGCGCTCGACTCGAGTTAGCCTCGAGCGGCTTGTCTCGCACATCGTGATCCACGAGGTCGGCCATCATTTCGGCTTTTCCGACGACGACATGCATTCGCTCGAGGACGAGGCCGAGTGAGCGCCCTTTTACGGTTCGAGCGGGTGGCCCTTCGCCGCGGCGGGAGGCTGCTGTTCGAAGACCTCGGCTTCGAGCTCGGTCCCGGCAATGCGCTTCAGGTCACGGGGCCGAACGGCAGCGGCAAGTCGAGCCTGCTTCGTCTCGCGGCAGGGCTTCTCAAAGCCGAGCGAGGCGTGGTCGAGCGTTCGCCGCTGGCACTGGCCGACGACAATCTCGCGCTCGATCGCGAGCTTCCACTGAAGCGCGCATTGCACTTCTGGAATCCCGCGCCGGACCATTCGATGGAGGCGCTCGGAATCGCGCAGCTCGCGCCGGTGCCGGTGCGGCTGCTATCGTCGGGCCAGGCGAAGCGCGCGGCGCTTGCGCGGGTCGCCGCGTCGGGCGCGCGCCTGTGGCTGCTCGACGAGCCCTTGAATGCGCTCGATCCCGACGGGACGGGACGGCTTGCGCACCTGATCGGTGAGCATCTCGAGGCCGGAGGCGCCGTGCTCGCCGCCTCGCATCAGCCGCTTCCCGGCACGTGGCGGAACTTGGCGCTCGGCGAATGATCGGCGCTCTCATCGCGCGCGACTTGCGCCGCGGGGGGGCGCTGCGGGGACGGCGTGGTTGCCGATCGCGTTCTTCGCGCTCGTCGTCGCGCTGATGCCGTTCGCGATCGGACCCGATGCGCGCGTCCTGGCGCGAATTGGGCCGGGCGCCTTGTGGGTCGCTGCGCTCACCGCCTCGCTGCTCCCGGTCGAGCGGCTGATCGAGCCCGATCGGTCCGAGGGCGTGCTCGACCAGCTCGTCCTGCGCGGCATGGCCGAAGAGACGATCGCCTGTGCGAAGATCATCGCGCACTGGCTCGCCTTCACGCCGCTGCTGCTGATCGCCGCCGTGCCCGGCTCGGCCTTGCTGGCGATGGACGGCGGGTCGCTGGTGAGCGACCGAGCTGGCGCTACTCGTCGGGACGCCCGGCCTCGCAGCGCTCGGCGGTCGCGATCGCCGCGGTGACCAGCGGCCTTCCGCGCGCGGGCCTGCTGGCCGGGCTTGCTGATGCTGCCGCTCGCGGTGCCGCTGCTGATCTTCGGCGCGGCCAACGCGCTTTTGCTAGAGGCCGCCGCATCGCTTCTTCTGACCGCCGGAGCCCCGTTCGTCGCCGGCGCGGCGATCAGGGCGGCGCGGACCTAGACTTTCGACCAGCGCGCGAAGATCGCGGTCGGGAGCAGCAAGCCCCTCGCCTCCTCGCGCACCGCCATCTCGCCCATTTCGACCGTGCCACCGAGATCGACGAACGCCTGCCTCACCAGCTCGCCGATCGCGAGCGCGGACATGCGGACCGCATAGACGGTGAGAACGAGGAAGCGGCTGTTCTCGTCCAGCAACTTGCGGCAGTCGGCGAGCAACGGCGCCAAATTCTCCTCGAGCCGCCAAACCTCGCCCGTCGGCCCACGCCCGAACTTGGGCGGGTAGAGCAGGATTCCGTCATAGCGCCGCCCGCGCCGAGCAATACAT
>CAWHPM010000013.1:0-223027 GCA_963831215.1 uncultured Alphaproteobacteria bacterium
ACGCTGGCGTTGTAAGGGGTTATGCCATGCTCTTTGCGCTCTGGATCCGGGTAAATAAAGTCCAGCGGCACCTCCTTTTAGGAACGCCTCGTCGAGTTCGAGCGGGAGCAATCGGGTTCTTGGGGAAATAGCGGTAATCGTGCGCGTCCTCCTTGGAACCGCAGCGAGCGCGTGACATTCTTGTCCGGGTCGTAGAGCGTGCGTCTCCTGCGCGACCGTTCCGCCGCTTTCGATCAGCTCCACCTGCCGCCTCGCCTCATGCTCGACCACGGCCATGACGAAGCGGACGCTGTTGATGTTCTTGGTCTCGGTCCGGGTGCCGAAGTCGCCGCCGGGCTTCCTCACGCTGACGTTGACGTCGGCTCGTGCGACGGCAATATGGAGGAAGGTTCGATGCGCGCCGACGTCAACGTCAGCGTGAGGAAACCCGGCGGCGAATTCGGCACTCGGACCGAGACCAAGAACGTCAACAGTGTCCGCTTCGTCATGGCCGTGGTCGAGCATGAGGCGAGGCGGCAGGTGGAGCTGATCGAGAGTGGCGGAACGGTCGCGCAGGAGACGCGGCTCTATGATCCCGACAAGAACGTCACGCCTCGCTGCGCTCCAAGGAGGACGCGCACGATTACCGCTATTTCCCCGACCCCGATTTGCTCCCGCTCGAACTCGACGAGGCGTTCCTCGAGGAATGCCGCTCGACTTTTCCGGAATTGCCCGGCGCCAAGCGCAAGCGCTATGAAGAGCGGGCATAACCCCTTACAACGCCAGCGTTTTAACCGCCGAGGTCGAGACCGCGCGCTGGTTCGATACGCTGCTCGACGCGGGCGCGGAGCCGAAGCAGGCCGCGAACTGGGTCGTCGCCGATTGTTCGGCGCCCTCAACCGCCGCGGCGAAAGCATCGACCAGAGTCCGGTGTCGCCGCAGCACGCCGCCGAGCTTCTCGGGCTTGTCGCCGACGGAACGATCAGCGGCACCATCGCCAAGCAGGTGTTCGAGATCATGCTCGAGACCGGGCAGGGCGCCGGCGAGATCGTCGAGGAGCGCGGGCTCAGGCAGACCAGCGACACCGGCGCGATCGACGCCGAGATCGACAAGGTCCTCGCCGCCAACGCCGACAAGGTCGCCGAGTACAGAAACGGCAAGGAGCAATTGTTCGGCTTCTTCGTCGGCCAGGCGATGAAGGCGATGGCGGGCAAGGGCAATCCAAAGCTGGTCAACGAACGGCTGCGGGCGAAGTTGCGGATGACCGTTCCCCGGCGAAAGGGACCCATCAAAGTAGTACTTTGATGGGACCCAAGGCCGGGGCCCAGGGGCGCTGTCGCGCCGTTTTTTCCTGGACTGGACCCCGGCCTTCGCCGGGGTACAAGCTCCGCATGCGTAAGTTCCTGATCGCCGCCGCCGCGGCGCTTCTCGCGGTTCCCGTCGCCGCCCAGCAGCCCCCGCCGCCCAAGCTGCTGGTCGTCATCTCGGTCGACCAATTGTCGGCCAACCTGTTCGACGAGTACCGGCCGCAATTCACCGCGGGCCTGGCGGAGCTCGCGTCGGGGACCTGGTTCCGCAACGGCTACCAGAGCCATGCGCTGACCGAGACCTGTCCCGGCCATTCGACGATCCTGACCGGCGATCATCCGGCACGGACCGGCATCGTCGGCAACGTCTGGATCGACCAGTCGATCGCGCGCGACGACAAGGCCGTCTATTGCGCCGAGGACGAGCGCGTGCCCGGCACCTCGTCGACCCATTACAAGGTGTCGCCCGAGCATCTGCTCGTACCGACGCTGGGCGACCTTTTGAAAGCGCGCTCGCCCGGCAGCCGCAACGTCGCGGTTTCCGGCAAGGATCGCGCGGCGGTGATGATGAGCGGGCACAACGCCGACCAGCGCTGGTACTGGGACGGGAAGCAATTCACGACCGACCTCGACTCCGCGCCGGTCCCTCAGGTCGTGGGCAAGGTGAATGCCGCGATTTCCGCGGCGCTGTCGCAGCCGCGCCCGCCGCTCGACCCGTCCGCCTTCTGCCAGTCGAAAGCGCGCGCGGTTCCGGTCGAAGGCGGCGGTCAGCCGGTCGGATCGGGCCGGTTCGCCCGCGCGGCCGGGGATGCCGCCGCGCTGCGCGCCTCGCCCGAGATGGACGGCGACACGCTGGCGCTCGCCGCCGCTTTGGTCGACGAGATGCAGCTCGGGCGTCGCGCGACCCCCGACGTGCTCTCGATCAGCCTCTCGGCGACCGATTATGTCGGCCACACCTACGGCACCGAGGGCGAGGAAATGTGCCTCCAGCTGACCGAGCTCGACCGCGAGATCGGCGATTTCCTCGGCGTGCTCGACGCCCGCGGGATCGATTATGCCGTCGCTCTGACCGCGGATCACGGCGGCAAGGACATCCCCGAGCGCGAGCGGCTCGCCGGGATCGCCGACGCCGCGCGGGCTGATGCCTCGCTCAACTCGCGCGTGGTGGGAGCGAAGCTGACCGCGCAGCTCGGCATCAAGGGGCCCGGCCTGCTCGGCGACAGCAGCTTCGGCGACATCTACGTCGACGACCGCCTGCCGGCGGCCGACCAAAAGCGGCTCCTCGACGCCGCGGTCGCATTCTATCGCGCGCAACCGCAGGTCGAGGCCGTGTTCACGGCCGCGGAGATCGCCGCGACCCCGCCGCCGACGGGCTCGCCCGACCGCTGGTCGATCATCGAGCGGGTGCGCGAGAGCTATTATCCCGGCCGCTCGGGCGACTTCTTCGTCGTTCTCAAGAAGGACGTCACGCCGATCGCCGACACCAGCCACGGCTTCGTCGCGACCCACGGCAGCCTATGGGACTATGACCGGCGGATCCCGATCCTGTTCTGGAGGCCCGGCTTCAAGGGCGCGACGGTGACGGCGCCGACCGACACCGTTGATATCATGCCGACGCTCGCCGCGCTCATCGAGCTCCCGCTTGCGGCGGGCTCGGTCGACGGCCATTGCCTCGACGGGACGCCCGCATTTTGCCCACGCTAACCGCCTAAAAACACGAACTTTTCTTTGTCCGCCGATTAGGGCATGAAGCCGACGTTCCGGTCGGGGAAGGGTGCGTATGCGCTGGCGAAATCTTGCGGTCGCTTTGGTGTCAGCCGCCGCGCTGAGCGCATGCGTTCAGACGCGGCAATATGCCGACGTCCAGTTCACCTTGCCCCAGGGCGACTACAAGCTCCTCGTGCTTCGTCCCGACGTCCATGTCGGGTCGCTGACGACCGGCGGAATGGTCGAGCCGAGGGCCGACTGGACCGAGCAGGCCCGAACCAACATCGTCGCCGCGCTTCGCGCCCAGCAGTCGGCGCTTGGCGGCCATGTGACGATCATCGAGCGGCGAGACGAGCTTCCCGGCGTCTCGGGGGACGAACTCGCCGACGTCGAGCGGCTGAACTTCGCGGTCGATCAGGCGATCGTGCTGCACAAATATCTCGGAGACTATCTGCCGACGAAGCGCGGGAGGGGACTCGACTGGACGCTCGGATCCGACGCCGTGAAGCTCGGCGCCAAGAGCGGCTTCGACTATGCGCTGTTCCTTCATGCCGAGGACCAGGTGGCGTCGCGCGGCCGAGTCGTCGCTCGGCGTGCTCGGGCTGGCGGGGTGCATCGTCGGATTCTGCGCGCCCAACGTCGGCGGCGCCGAGCAGCTCGATTATGCTTCCCTGGTCGATCTCAAGACCGGTGAGGTGGTGTGGTTCAACGTGGTCGACGCGGCGAGCCAGGTTCCCGGAATCAAGTTCGGCGAGCTGCGGACTCCGCAAGGCGCCGCGCAGATGATCGAACGGCTGCTGGGCCGGATGAAGCCGGGCCAGGCCGTCCGCGAGGCGGAGGCGGCCCGCTGATGTGCAGCCGTGGCCTCGATCTTACTCGCCGTTCGCTCCTGGTCGGTGGCGGCGCTGCCGTCGCCGCGCTTCATGCCGGCGTCGCGGACGCGCGCGTTCGCCCGGCCGACATGGTGCCGCTGGTCGGCCCGGGGTTCAGGCCGACCGATGCCGACGAGAAGGGCCTGTGGGAGGAGATGAACCGGGTCGAGGAAGAGGTCGCGGGCTCCAACTTGCTGATCACCGACCCGAAGCTCACCGGCTATTTGCGCAATCTGATCGGCACGGTCGGCGGACCGGCCGCGAAGGACTTCCGAATCTATCTCGCGCGAATTCCCGACTTCAACGCGGTCATGTTCCCGACCGGCTTCGCGGTGGTCTTCTCCGGCCTGCTCCTGCGGATGCGCAACGAGGCGCAGCTCGCCGGCGTGATCGCGCACGAATCGGGCCATTTCCTGCGCCGCCACATGATCCGCTCGTGGCGCGACCAGCGGCGCAAGACCGACATCTTCTCGATCGGCGCGATGGTCGCCGGAGTCGGCGGGGCCGGGGCAGGGGTCTATCTCGGTAATTACGTGCAGCTCGCCCAGCTCGGCACGATCCTCTCGCTGTTCAAATACAGCCGCGACATGGAGTCGGAGGCCGACGCCATGGGCGCCAAGCTGATCGCCGAGGCCGGCTACGATCCGATGGAGGCGTCCAACGTCTGGCTCCAGCTGATCGGCGAGGAAAAGGCAACGGCCGCCTATCGTGGCAAGCATCGCCGGCGCGGTTCGCTGTTCGACACCCACCCGTCGGACGATGCGCGCATGGCCGACCTCAGGGCTGACGCGCTCGAGCTCAAGGTGCCGGGCAGGACGTACGACAACCACCGCGCACGCTATCTCGCGACGATCGGGCCGATCCGCCAGACCCTGCTCGACGACCAGGTCAAGCTGAACGACCCCGGCGCGAGCCAATATCTGATCGAGACGCTCGCCCAGGACGGTTGGGACGGTCTTCTCCGTTTTTACGAGGGCGAGGTGTGGCGGCTCCGCAACCGCAAGGGCGACGATGTGCGCGCGGCGCAAAGCTACGCCGCCGCGATCGTCTATCCCGACGCGCCGGCGGACGCCTGGCGCTGGCACGGCATCGCCTTGCTCAAATCCGGTCGAAGCGCCGAAGCGAAAGCGGCCTTCGCGAAATATCTGACGATGAAGCCCGACGCGCCGGATGCCGCGTGGGTCCGGCAGATGATCGGGTGAGGAGGGGTGAAGTGAAGCGTGTCTCGACAGCCGTGCTGGTGGCCGCCGCCGCGCTGGCGGTCTCCGCCTGCTCGAGCCTCGGTGCGGGCGAGACAGGCTTTAGCGCCTATTCCCCCGTCAACGTGCACCGCGTGAAGGTCGGCAACGGCAATATGTCGGTTGTGCCGCCGCGCCCCTGGAACCGGCATCGCGCGAGGCTGTTCTCGGACGTTCCGGCAGTCGAGGACTGGACCCTCAACGGCCCCATCCTCGACGGGGTGACCTTTATTACGGGGCTGAAAAGCGGCCGCTCCATGGTCTGGCAGCGCCGAACCACCGACCAGCAGGTGCCGAAGTTCCGTGCCGACATGACCCCGCCCGAGATCGCCGCCATGCTCGAGAGCCTCTATCGCGTGCGCGGCGGGACGGTGGATTTCCACACGCTCTCGATCCAGCCGCGCGAGTTCCTCGGCACCAGCGGCTTCCAGTTCGACTACGAGCATCTCGACGAGGACGAGCTGTGGCGGAAGGGCCGCGTGGTCGGCGCGGTGGTCGGCGGCCAGCTCTACCTCGTCATGTTCGACGCCGCGCGGTCGCATTATTACGACGCCGCGCTCCCCGACTTCGAGGCGATCGTCGCCTCGGCGCGGCTGCGGGCTTAGGGCCTCCTAGACGGCCGATCGCAGGTCCGCGCTTATGCACTTTCGACCCATTGCAGACATTCGTTCGATCGGTAGGATCGGTGTGCTGGGAGGACCATCTGTGGCGTATCGTGAAAGACCGGAACTCTGGCCATCTCGCCCAACCGCTGAGCAGCGCCGCCAACAGCGTTACATCTTTTGGCTGCTGCCGTTGTGGGTGATTTGCCCAAACATCACCCGCATTACAAAGCTGCTCGGGTTCAAGCTCTCCTACAACGTCGCCCTTTATGGAACCATCGCCATGGGCATTGTCTGTATTGTCGGCGCGATTATTTCTTACCGGAGTGCGCGGGCAGCCGTGGCCCGCGACTTAGCGGAAATGATTGCAAGAGATCCTTAAAGTCCGCTTTCGAACCGGTGTCGGAACCTCACTAAGTTGGAGGAGCCACGGCGCTTTAAGATGCCGTCGGATCTGAGGACAGGGGGGCCACATGAGCAAGGGGTGCGGGAAGTGCGGTGGCACGATGACTGTGGGTGTCATCGTCGATCATAATCACGGGCTGCACCCGATGCGGGTTTCTCGAAAGCTACGCTACAGAAGCCCCATGATTTCTGGCTCAACTCTCGGCGACGCCGCAAACCGGGCGATCGCCGGAATGTCCGTTTTCCACCCATTCCTGCCATCAGCTTTGTGGGCAGCTCTGACCCCTGGCTCTGCGTGATCCGACTCAACCCACCGGCGAAATCGGTCCCGGAGACGGGTTCGTGCCCGGCGACGGCGGCGAGGGCACGTCGATGTCGGGCGCGTGGGTCGGGATGCCCGGCGGCGGCTCGGTCGGCTGGCCGGGCTGTGACGGTTCGGGCGTCTGCGGAGCGGGCGTTGTCGGCGGCTCTTGCGGTTCGGGCTGTTGCTGCATCGATGGGCTCGAACGCGCCTGAGAACAGACAGTTGCCGCCCAATCGGGTTGCAGGGCGGGCCACGCCTGTTATAGGCCGCGCCACCTACGGCGTCCGCGCGCGTGGCGGAATTGGTAGACGCGGCAGGTTTAGGTCCTGTTGTCGAAAGATGTGGGGGTTCGAGTCCCTCCGCGCGCACCAATTCCACGCGCAGGGCATCCAGTGGATGCCCGAGCATGGAATTCGCTCGGGACAGGATTTCATCGGGATTTGAAAACGTGAGCATCAAGACTGTCGAGACGCAGAACGAGGGCCTGAAGCGCGCCTTCATGCTGACCATTCCGGCCGAGGACATCGAGGCTCGGGTCGAGAAGGAAGTGAAGCGCATCGCGCCGCAGGTGCGCATGCCGGGCTTCCGCCCCGGCAAGGTTCCTCCGAACCTCATCCGCAAGATGCACGGCGAAGCGCTTCGCGGCGACGCGTTGCAGGGCGCGGTGCAGGACGGCGTCCAGCAGCTCCTCAACGAGCAGAAGATCCGCCCGGCGCTCCAGCCGCAGGTCGAGCTCGACCAGCAATATGAGCCGGGCAAGGACGCCGAGGTCAAGGTCAGCCTCGAGGCGCTTCCCGACGTGCCGCCCGCGCAGATCGATGCCCTGGAGCTCGAGCGGCTGACGGTCGAGCCGGACGAAGCGGCGGTCGACAGGCAGATCGGTCAGCTCGCCAGCCAGACCAAGAACTGGTCCGACGCGGCCAGGAAGCACCTCGCCGCGCTCGGCGACCTCGTGGTGATCGACTTCGAGGGCCAGGTCGGCGGCAAGCCGTTCGACGGCGGCAAGGGCGAGGACATGTCGGTCGAGCTCGGCTCGGGCCGGCTGATCCCGGGCTTCGAGGATCAGCTGGTCGGCGCCAAGGCCGGCGACCGGCGCACGGTCAACGTGACCTTTCCCGCCGACTATCCGGTCGAGACCCTCAAGGGCAAGGACGCGACCTTCGCCGTGACGGTGAAGGCGGTGAAGACCGCGGGCGAGAACAAGATCGACGACGCCTTCGCCAAGTCGCTCGGGCTGACCGATCTCGATCAGTTGAAGGGCCTGATCCGCGACCAGCTGTCGCAGGAGCTCAATGGCCTCACGCGGACGCACATGAAGCGCCAGCTGCTCGACCAGCTCGCCGGACGGCACGATTTCCCGGTGCCGGAGTCGATGGTCGAGGCCGAGTTCCAGAACATCCTCGGCCAGCTTCGCCATGAGGCGAGCCATGAGGCCGACCCGCAGGCGGCGCTTGCCGAGATCGAGCAGGAATCGGCCGACTATCGCAAGATCGCCGAGCGCCGGGTGCGGCTCGGCCTGCTGCTGTCGGAGATCGGCGCGGCCAACGGTGTCCAGATCAGCGATCAGGAGATGAACCGCCTGATCGCGCAGGCGGCCTCGCAATATCAGGGTAAGGAGCGCGAGCGGTTCCTCCAGCTCGTCCAGCAGGAGCCGATGTTCGCGGCCCAGCTTCGCGCGCCGCTTTACGAGGACAAGGTCGTCGATTTCCTCTTCTCGAAGGCGAAGGTCACCGATCGGACCGCGACCCGCGAGCAGCTCGAGGCCGATCTCGAGAGCGAGGAGGGGCATGTGCACGGGCCGGGCTGTGGCCACGATCACGCAGCGGAGAAGCCGAAAGCCAGGAAGGGTCCGGCCAAGAAGGCGCAGGCCGCCAAGGTCTCCGAAGCGACTGCCGAGGTCGCTCCGGCCAAGACCGCGAAGAAACCCGCGGCGAAGAAGGCCGACGTCGTCGAGAAGAAGTCCGACGCTCCGAAGCCCGCCAAGCCGGTGAAGAGCGAGCCCGCCAACAAGGCCGCGGCGAAGGCGGCAGCCGGGAAGGCGGAAGCCAAGCCGGCGACCAAGTCGAAGAAGCCGGCCAGGAAGGCTTGAGCGAGCAGGAGATCGTTTGCGGCGACTTGAACGCCGCGATCGACGATCTCCGCCGCGACGGCTTTCGGCTCGACCTCATCTACCCGGCCGACGACCCGCATAGCGCGGTCCTCAGCAAGGGCGCTGAGTCCGTAAGGATAACGACCAATCCCGGCGCTGCGGCGCCCGAAGGTTTGCCGCCGTTCACTCCGCAGTTCGTCCTGAGCCGAGCCGATGCGTCAGCCGGCGAGGGCAGGGCGGGGATGCTGTACCGCGATCTCATCCCTGGGCGCCTCGGCGGACGCTACATCGCCTCGCTCATCACCATCCCCGAGGGCGGGCCCGTCGCCGACTGGGTGCACTTCCACCGCATTGCCCTGCAGATGATCTATGTCCGCCGCGGCTGGGTTCGCGTCGTGTACGAAGACCAGGGCGAGCCGTTCGTGATGCGCGCAGGCGACCTCGTCCTGCAGCCGCCGGGGATCCGCCACCGCGTGCTCGAAAGCTCGGCCGGACTGGAGGTGATCGAGATCGGCGCGCCCGCGCTCCACGCCACCTTCGCGGACCATGATCTCGAGCTGCCGAACGGCGTCGATCGAGGGCGCTCGTTCGAAGGTCAACGCTTCCTGCGCCACGTCGCGGCGGAGACGCCGTGGACGGCCTGTTGCGGCGGCGAATCGCAGGAAACGACCATGGTCGACGCCACGCAGGGCCTCGCCGCCGTCCGCACGCTCAGAGGCAGCTTCAGCGTTCCGCCGCATGACGGCGAGTTGGTGTTCGGCTTCGTGCTCGACGGCTCGGCCATGCTCGATGCCGGCGAACGGCATCGCCTCGATTCCGGCGACGCTTTCGCGATCCCGCCTGAAACGGCCTGGAGCGTCGGCGAGGCATCGCCCGACTTTCGACTCTTGCAGGTCCTGACGCGCAGCCTACACCCGCTGCCATGACCAAAGTCGCCGTCCTCCTGCCCTGCTACAATGAGGAAGCCGCGATCGGCGCGACGATCGCCGGGTTCCGCTCCGCGCTGCCGGACGCCGTCATCTACGTCTATGACAACAACAGCCGCGATCGCACCCGAGAGATCGCGGCCGAGGCCGGCGCCATCGTCAGGACCGAGCGGCAGCAGGGCAAGGGCAATGTCGTCCGGCGCATGTTCGCCGACATCGATGCCGACGTTTACCTGATGGCCGACGGCGACCTCACCTACGACCCCGCGGCCGCCCCGAGGATGGTCGACATGCTGCTGGCCGAGCAGCTCGACATGGTCGTCGGCACCCGCGTCCACGAGGCGAAAGACGCCTATCGCGGCGGCCATGTGATCGGAAACCGCATCTTCACCGGTCTGCTGTCCGGCCTGTTCGGCCGCAGCTTCAGCGACATCTTCTCGGGCTATCGGGTCTTTTCGCGCCGCTTCGTGAAGAGCTTCCCGGTGCTGTCCGCGGGGTTTGAGATCGAGACCGAGATGAGCGTCCACGCGCTCGAGCTCAAGATGCCGGTCGGCGAGGTCGAGACCGCGTACGGCGCCCGGCCCGAGGGATCGCAGTCGAAGCTGTCGACCTACGGCGACGGTTGGCGCATCCTGAAGACGATCGGAACGCTCTACCGCGTCGAACGCCCCGTCCTGTTCTACGGCATGATCAGCGCGCTTTTGATGATCGCCGCCATGCTTCTCGCGATCCCGCTCGTCCGAACTTACATGGAAACCGGTCTCGTGCCGCGATTCCCGACCGCCGTCCTCGTCACCGGAATGGTCATCATCGCAGTGCTTTGTTTCTTTGCCGGACTCATCCTCGACACCGTCACTCGCGGTCGAAGGGAAGTCCGGCGCCTCGCCTATCTGTCATTCAGCGCACCCGGCAACGGCGCTTGAACCTTTCCACTTCCGCGCCGATGTAGGCGCTCAGCAAAAAAAAGAGGACCCATCTCCCGTGATTGATCATCAGGACATCGTTTCGCAGCTCGTCCCCATCGTCATCGAGCAATCCAACCGGGGCGAGCGCAGCTTCGATATCTATTCGCGGCTGCTGCGCGAGCGCATCGTCTTCATCACGGGCCCGATCGAGGACCACATGTCCTCGCTGATCACCGCCCAGCTGCTCTTCCTCGAGTCCGAGAACCCGAAGAAGGACATCTTCATGTACATCAACTCGCCGGGCGGCGTGGTGACGGCGGGCCTCGCGATCCACGACACGATGCAATATATCCGCCCGAAGATCAGCACGGTGTGCATCGGCCAGGCGGCGTCGATGGGCAGCTTCCTGCTCGCCGCCGGCGAGCCGGGCATGCGCGTCGCGCTCACCAACAGCCGGATCATGGTTCACCAGCCCTCGGGCGGCGCGCAGGGCATGGCCGCCGACATCGAGATCCAGGCGCGCGAGATCCTCCGCATGCGCCAGCGGCTGAACGAGCTCTACGCCAAGTACACCGGCCAGTCGCTCGAGGAGATCGAGAAAGCGATGGACCGCGACAAGTTCCTCGAGGCCGACGAAGCGAAAGCGTTCGGCCTCATCGACGAGGTCTTCGACACGCGGCCGGAGCCGGGGGACGATGCGGGGACGGGCGCCGGGGACGTGACGCCGTCCTGACCGTCATCCCGGCCTTGAGCCGGGACCCGCCTCACCTCAGCGGAAGCGGATCGAATCCGAAATCTTCGGCGAGATCGCGCCAGGTCGAATTGATCGAATGGATCAGATCGTACTTCCACGCTCGCGGCCATCGCACAACCGTGACTCTAGGCAAATGTTCTCCTCTTGTTCTCATGGAACAAATGGGATACGACTGTCATCCACAGGCGGTGCTCGGCCGCTGATGATTGGTGCTTGAACGGAGGCAGGGGACATGGCAGCGCAGTTGAAGGTCATCGGGAGCGGAGTGGAAGTGTCCGGAATGGATCGTCAGAAGGCCCTCGAAGCGGCGCTCGCCCAGATCGACCGCGCGTTCGGCAAGGGCTCGGCGATGAAGCTCGGCAGCCGCGAGAAGATCGAGATCGACACGATCTCGACGGGCAGCCTCGGGCTCGACATCGCGCTCGGCGTCGGCGGCCTGCCGCGCGGGCGGGTGATCGAGATTTACGGGCCGGAGAGCTCGGGCAAGACGACGCTGGCGCTGCACGCGATCGCCGAGGCGCAGAAGACCGGCGGCTCGGCCGCGTTCGTCGATGCCGAGCATGCGCTCGATCCCGCTTATGCCAAGAAGCTCGGGGTCGACATCGACGAACTGATCGTCTCCCAGCCCGACACCGGCGAGCAGGCGCTCGAGATCGTCGACACGTTGGTGCGTTCGAACGCGATCGACGTGCTGGTGGTGGATTCGGTCGCCGCTCTGGTCCCGCGGGCCGAGATCGAGGGCGAGATGGGCGACAGCCATGTCGGCCTGCAGGCGCGGCTGATGAGCCAGGCGCTGCGCAAGCTCACCGGCTCGATCAGCCGCTCGCGCTGCACCGTCATCTTCATCAACCAGGTGCGGATGAAGATCGGCGTGATGTACGGCAATCCGGAAACGACGACCGGCGGCAACGCACTGAAATTCTACGCCTCGGTGCGCCTCGACATCCGCCGCACCGGCCAGATCAAGGACCGCGACGACATCGTCGGCAATTCGACGCGGGTGAAGGTCGTCAAGAACAAGGTCGCGCCGCCGTTCAAGCAGGTCGAGTTCGACATCATGTACGGCGAGGGCGTCAGCAAGGTCGGCGAGATCCTCGACCTCGGGGTCAAGGCCGGGCTGGTCGAGAAATCGGGCGCGTGGTTCAGCTACGACAGCGTGCGCATCGGCCAGGGCCGCGAGAACGCCAAGGTCTATCTCAAGGAAAATCCGGACGTCGCCAGGCGGATCGAGAATGCGATCCGTGGCAAGACCGAGGAGGTCGGCGAGGCGCTGATGGTCGGCGCGGGACCCGAGGACGATGACATCGTCGCCGCCGACTGACGGGCGGCGGAGCTAGACCACTTCTTCCGGCAACCGGAGGGAGTGGTTCCGCTTTCGTCGCGCCAATCCGCGCGAAGAGGCGCCTCGGCTCGGTGAGGACGATCACAAGGAACCCGCCCGCGGCGCAGCACGCCGTGCCGACCGCAAACGGAACGACGGTTCCGTCGAACTGCTGGCCGATGAGGAAGCCGATCGCGGCAGCACCCATCGTGCCGACGACTCCCTGGACCGATGATGCCGTGCCCGCGATCGGCGCCATATGCTCCATCGCCAGCGTGCCGAGGTTCGACGAGGTGAAGGCGAAGCTCGCCATCGTCAGCCCCTGGAGGATGATGAAGGCCGGCAGGGTTTCGTGCCCGCTCAGCGCAACCGCGGCATGGACCGCCGTCACGACCAGGAATGCGAGCGCTCCGCCGTGGCCGACGCGGCGCAGGCCGAACCGTCCGACGACGCGCGAATTGAGCCAGGATGCCAGGGCCATCGGGGCCGCGATGCAGCCGAACACCAGGCCGATGAATTGACCGGCGTGGAAGGAATCGAACACGATCTGCTGGATCGACGAAATATAGGCGACGAGCGCCGAGAAGCTGACCGTCATGGCGAGCGTGTAGCCGCGCGACTGCGGCTCACGCAGCGGTCTCGAGCATCGCGCTCCCATCGCCCGCAAATCGAAGGGCCGACGGAATTCGGGGTGCAGGGTCTCCGGCAATCTCAGCCACGGCCAGGTGATCATCCCAGCCGCGTAGATCGCCAGAACGATGAAGATCGCGCGCCACGGCGCAAACAGCAGGATCAGCTGGCCGACGTTGGGCGCAAGCACCGGGACCAGCATGAAGGTCATGAAGACGAGGCTCATGACGCGCGCCATCTCCTCGGCCTCGAACAGGTCGCGGACCATGGCGACGACGAGCACTCGTGTCGCCGCCGCCGACCCGCCCATCACGACGCGGCCCCCGATCAGGACCGGAAAGCTCGGCGCGAAGGCGCACATCAGGGCGAAGATGCCGTAAAGGCCGACGCCCGCCGCCATGATCGGCTTGCGCCCGAACCGGTCGGCGAGAGGGCCCCACAGCAACTGGGTCGCGGCGAAGCCGACGAAATAGGCAATGACGACGAGCTGGCGGTCGTTCTCATGCGCCACATGGAACGACCGGCCGATGTCGGGCAGCGCCGGCACCATGGCGTCGATCGCGAAGGCGTTGAGCGCCATCAGCCCGGCGAGCATCGCCGTCATCTCGCGCGCGCCGGGGCGCTTCACGCCGTCGTGGAAAGCCGAATCGAACATGGGGACGCGCGTGCTGGCCGATTGGCCGGACCCGTGCAACATTGGCGTCGAGAGGGGAGCATAATGATCGACACGCCGAAACTTCCTGGCCGGTGCGGCGGCGCCGCGACTGTCGCGATGGCGCTGCCCTTCGAACGCCTCATGGCCGCGGCTGCCGAAGCCCTGAAGCCGATCCCCATCCCGCCGCCGATTTCCTCGGCCGAGCGGCTCGCGCGAATCGCCAAGGCGAAGCGGCTGATGCAGCGGGACGGCATCGGCGCGATCCTCGTCGAGTCCGGGCCGAGCCTCGATTATTTCACGGGCGTTCAATGGTGGCGCTCCGAGCGGCTGACCGCCGCGGTGATTCCGGCGACGGGCGACCCGATCATCGTCACGCCCTTCTTCGAGCGCCCGTCGGTGGCCGAGAGCCTGTCGATCCCGGCCGAGATCCGCACCTGGAATGAGGACGAGGAGCCGTTGAGGCTCGTCGCCGACTTCCTCCGCGAGCGCGGAGTCGCGGCGCAGCCGGTCGGCTTCGAAGAGACCGACCGTTTCTTCATCCTCGACCGGCTTCGCAGGCAGTTGCCGGGGATGCGCGACGTCAGCGCCAATCCGGTGGTTCGCGGCTGCCGGATGATCAAGTCGAAGCACGAGCTTCAGCTGATGCAGGCCGCGAACGACATCATGCTCGCCTCCCTGGGTTACGCCTGGCAGCGCACTCGCGAGGGCATGACGCCCGCGGATATCGACGCCCTGATCGCGGCCGCACAGAAACGGCTCGGCGGAAGCTACGACGGCGGGCTGGTGCTGTTGGGAGAGGCTTCGGCCTACCCGCACGGCAGCCACAAGCCGCAACGCGTCCGGCGCGGCGAGATCGTGCTGATGGACTGCACCTGCGCGGTCCACGGCTATCAGGCCGACATCACCCGCACCTATGTGTTCGGAGCCGATCCCGCGACCGAGCAACGCAAGGTGTGGGATCAGGTCCGTCGCGGCCAGCAGATTGCGATCGACGCCGCCAAGGTGGGCGTTCCGGCCGGCGCGGTCGACGATGCGGTTCGTGCCGCCTACGAAAGCTGGGGCTACGGTCCGGGCTACAAGCTTCCCGGTCTGTCGCACCGCACCGGGCACGGCATCGGCATGGAGGTGCACGAGCCGATCAACCTCGTCCACGGCGAGACGACACCGCTCGCGCCCGGCATGTGCTTTTCAGACGAGCCGGGGATCTACATCCCGGGCAAGTTCGGCGTGAGGCTCGAGGACTGCTGGCACATGACCGAGGCGGGACCGAAGTTCTTCACCCAGCCGCCGCCGAGCATCGACCGGCCCTTCGGCTAGAAGTGATCCTCGACCGGACCGGTCCTCTGCACATGCGACGGCGCATGCGGCGGCTCGATGTCCGCCGGTTCCGGAATGTCCAGCGTGCCTTCCCAGCGGGCGACCACGCGTTGAGGCGACCGCATTGCCGACGACGTTCGTCGCCGAGCGGCCCATGTCGAGGAAATGGTCGACCGCGAGGATCAGGAGCAGCCCCGCCTCGGGAATCCTGAACATCGACATGGTCGCGGCGATCACCACCAGGCTCGCGCGCGGGACTCCGGCCATGCCCTTTGAGGTGATCATCAGCACCAGCAGCATGGTGATTTCCTGCCCCAGGCTGAGGTCGATGCCATAGGCCTGCGCGATGAAGATCGTCGCGAAGGTCATGTACATCATCGAGCCGTCGAGATTGAACGAATAGCCCAGCGGCAGGACGAAGCTGGCAATCCTCGGCGGAACTCCGAAGCGATCGAGCGCTTCGAGCGTGCGGGGATATGCCGCCTCGCTCGATGCGGTCGAGAAAGCGAGCACGACCGGATCGCGGATGTAACGGACGAGGTGTCGAGTCCTCGGCCCGACGATCGCGAAGCAGACGCCGATCAGCAATGCCCACAGGACGAACAGGCCGAGATAGAAGCTGCCGACGAATTTCCCGAGCGTCGCGATGATCTGCGGTCCGCGCTCGGCAAGTGCGCTCGCGACCGCCGTGAACACCGCGAACGGGGCGAAGCGCATCACGTAATCGGTGACCTGCAGCATCACCTTCACGAGGCTCTCGACGCCGCGGACGATGGGCGTGCCCTTTTCCCCGACGGCGGTGAGCGCAACTCCGAAGAAGATCGAGAAGATGACGATGGGCAGGATCTCGTTGCTGCTCATCGCCTCGAAGATCGACGCCGGAACGAGGTGGGAGACGAAATCCTTGAGGTTGAAGGCTGCGGTCTCGACTCCGCTGGCGGCGGTCGTTGGCGGGATCGGGAGGTTGAGCCCGACGCCCGGATGAAGCACCGTCACGAGGATCAGGCCGAGCGTCAGCGAGACGAGGCTGGCGAGAATGAACCAGCCGAGCGAGCGCACGCCGACGCGGCCGAGCGCCGCGACGTCGCCCATGTGCGCAATGCCCGCGACCAGCGTCGAGAAGACCAGCGGCGCAATGATCATCTTGATGAGCCGCAGGAACAGCGCCGTGACGATGCTGAGATAGTCGGCGATCGACTTCAGCCGCGCGGCCGAAGCGGGCGTGCCGTCGTCGATCGCATAATTGATCAGCCACCCGGTGACGATCCCGAGCACCAGCGCGATCAGGATGAAGCGCGTGAGATTCTTGGCCATGGAACTCCTTGGTCTCCCCGTGCAAAGGCGAAGGAGGAGGAATCGTCAAGCTTCACACTCGCGGACAGGCCGCGCTAGAGCGCGGTAGCGTCGATCGAGCAGGCGCTCGGAGAGGCGGGACTCGAATGAGCTACTGGGACGAGCTCGATCCAAGGTATCGGCTGATCCTGTGCGACCTGTGGGGTGTCGTCCACGATGGCGTCGAACTTTATCCGGGCGCCGCGGATCGCCTCTTGCAATGGCGGAATCAGGGCCGCTGCGTCGTCCTTCTCACCAATGCACCGCGCACGGCCGAAGCAGTGGAGCGGCAGCTCGCGCGGTTAGGCTTGCCGCGGGACGGCTACGACTTTGTCGCGACGAGCGGCGAGGCCGGCATTGCGGCGCTAAATTCGGTTGGCGCTCCTGTCGGGTTCATTGGAACCGCGGATGATCGCGAGGTGCTGGAGAGCAGGGGCCTCAGGATTGCGGCTGATGCGCACTTCACCGATCTCGCCTGTACCGGCATGCGCGAGAACGAACCCGATCCGCGGGCCTATCGCGCAGAGCTCGAACAACTTGCCGAGCGCGACGTCCATCTCCATTGCCTCAACCCTGACCGGCTGGTCATCCATGGCGGCGTTCCGGAGGCCTGCGCCGGCGCCCTGGCCGACATCTACCAGATGCTGGGCGGCCGGGTCACCTGGTATGGCAAACCTTTCCCTGCGATCTACGAGCACGCCTTGCACCGTTCCGGCAATCCGCCGAGGGACGAGGTGCTGGCGGTCGGGGACGGCCTTCAGACGGACATCCTTGGCGCGGCGCGCATGGGCTTCGATGCCGTCTTCGTCAGCGGCGGCATCAACGCCGGAGAACCCTTCCCGAAGGATTTCAGTGAGCGCAACGGCCTCGGAGAATGGGAGCCGGTGGCGGTCGTTGAAGGCCTCGCTTAGAGAACCCTCGCTCTAGACGGGCTTCGGCCGACGCACGCGGCGATGCTCGCCGCGCAACTGCCACATCATCGTGACGACGGTGGCGACATTGCCGATGACCAGGGCAACGGCAGCGCCGTCCACGCCGTACCGCCAGGAAAGAGGGGCGATCGTCAGGAAAGACAGGATCGTGCCGACGATGCGCGCCTTGAGCGGGCCGTCGGGGCGGTCGAGTGCAAATAGCATTGGCGGCAGGGGGAAGCTGAAAACGCTGAGGAAGGGGACCAGCATCAGGATGACCAGCGCGTCATAGGCGCCGAGGAAATCCTTGCCGAACAGGAAGGTGACGATCGGCTTGCCGCCGAGCAACAGGATGAGGATCGCGGCCAACGCGACGCCGCTTGCGATCGCGGTGCCTCGAATCATCAGCTTCCACGGTTTCTTCGTCGAAAGGTCCATCCGCATCACTTCCGGATAGAAGGCCTTGGCGAGCAGGTCGGCCGGCTTGCTCGCCCCGTTGGAAAGCGCCGAGGCGACCCGGAACAGCGCGGCGCCGGCAGCGCCCAGCAGTCCTCCGACGATCAGGCGCGCGATCGGTCCCCACGCGGCCTGGACGCTGGCGTTGAGGTTGACCTGAATCGCGAACCGCCACGCGCCCGGAAGGCTGGTGGGCCGAAGCGTCGGGCGGATGCCTTGCAACAGGCCGCGGCGGCGCAGCTCCCGCCACGCGATCCACCAGCCGTACAGCTCGCCCGCCAGGCTGGTGACGTACCAGGCCGCGACATAGACCGCGAAGCCGGCGCCGGCGAGATAAGCGATCCCGACCAGGATCACCCGGCTGATCGGTGTCGCCGTGCTCTGCCAGCTGATCAGGTCGAAGCGGTCGAGCGCCCGCAGGACGCCCGAGGGCGTCGCCGACGCCAATATCGGCAGAAGCGTGCAATAGAACATTGCAAGCCACAGCTGATCGCGGGGGATGTCGACCCACGACGCGATGAACGGAAGGATCGCGGCTCCGACGATCATCCCGCCGATTCCGCTGACGACGTCGAGGGCGAAGGCAAAGCCCGTGGAGGCCTTGAAGCCCTCATGTTCGCCGTGGAGCGCCCGTCCGCCGTAGCGAACGATCAGCTGCCACGACTGAAACTTCGCGATGCCGCTGACGGCTCGCGCATAGCTGTCGATCAGGATCAGCGCGCCGAACATCAGAACGCCGAGCGCGTGCGCCGCGAACGACACCGTCGCCACCGACGCCACCGCCGCCACGATCCGCGACAAAGCGAGGTAACTGCTGTTCTTGAGCAGCGAGCGGAAATGCTGGTCTTTGAACCAGTGCTTCATCGGGCCGCGATTAGGCGACGGGAACGGCGTTGTCGCGCGCTTTAAGCTCCTCCCCGTCGCAATCGCGGCAGGGAGGGCAAGGCCTAGGCCGGTTCGGGCACCCGCTGCTGGATCACCTTGTCGGCAAGCGGGCCGTTGAGCTCGGCGAGATGGTCGAACTCGGCCTCATAAGTGGCGAGGCCCTGGCTCTGCGACCGCAGCTCGGCCTCGAGCCCCGACAGCTCGGCTTCGGGGATCAGCGCCTCGATCCGATCCCAGCCGGCCCAGCCGTCGCGGGGCGCCAGCCCGAGCATCTGGCCGCGACGCCCGGCGACGGCCGAGGTGATCCGGCTCGTCGCGCTCGATGGGCAGACCACGGTGAGCTTGTGCATCGGCTCGAGAAGATGCGGTTGCGCCGCGGACAGCGCCTCGTGCATCGCGATCCGTCCGGCGAGGCGGAAGGCGAGCTCGGAACTGTCGACGCTGTGGTAGCTGCCGTCGATCAGCGTGACCGAGCAATCGACCACTTCGAAGCCGAGCGGGCCCTTGGTCATCGCCTCTCGAACGCCGTCCTCGACCGCCGGGATCCACTGTTTCGGGACGGAACCGCCGTGGATCTTTTCTTCGAACACGAAGCCCGAGCCGCGGGGAAGCGGCTTCACTTCGATGATCACATCGCCGAACTGGCCATGGCCGCCCGATTGCTTCTTGTGGCGGCCTTTCTGGGTGACCGGCTTGCGAATGGATTCGCGGTAGCCGACGGTCGGCGCGTGGCTTTTGACCTCGACGCCGAAGCGTCGCTTGAGCCTGGCGAGCACGGTGTTGAGATGCTCGTCATTGACTCCGCGCAGGCGGATTTCGTGGTTGGCCTCGTCATGCTCGACGACCAGCGCCGCATCTTCCTCGGCCAGACGGTGCAGGGCGCCTGACAGCTTGACGTCGTCCTTGCGGTCGGCGGGCTCGATCGCGATCGCGCAATTGCGCGCCGGATAAGCGATGTCGACCGGCGGCGGGACCTTTCCCGCGCCGAGCCATTGCCCGGCCTTGATCGCATCGATCTTGGCCACCGCGACCACATCGCCGTCGCGGCCTTCCCCGATCTTCTGCGTCTTTTCCCCTTGGACCTTGAACAAGGACCCGACGCGGGCATGGTCGCCATCCGCCGTCTTGAGGTCGGAGCCCTCCGCGATGTTGCCGCCGAGGACCCGTGCCATCGCCAGTCGGCCGACCGAGCCGTGAACGATCTTGAACACGTACATCGCCGGGTCGGTCACTCCGAGCCGGGCTCGACGCCGCCGTCGGCGATGGTGCTTCATGCCGCATGGCCTTGAGCAGCCGGCGAACGCCCCACGAGCTGCTGGCCGACCCGAACAGGACCGACACGCCGAGGCTTTCGCCGGTCTCGCGAGCGAGGTCGAGCAGCACCTTCTCGCGCGCGGGGGTTTCGTCCATCAGGAGTTGCTCGAGCAGCTCGTCGTCATGGTCGGCGAGCTGCTCGAGCATTTGCGTGCGGGCTTCGTGCTCGCGATCGTGGAGCTCGGCGGGGATCTCGATCCGTTCCGATCCCTGCCCCGCGCGATACTTGAACGCATATTCGAGCGCGAGATCGATGAACCCGCTGATCCTTTCGCCGTCGCGGATCGGAATCTGCCGCGCGATCAGCGGCGACACGCTCATCGGCTGAAGGGCGGAAAGGAGGTCGCGAACGCGGCCGTGGGCCTGGTCGATTCGGTTGACAAAGACGAGGTGCGGGATTCCGAGCTCGTCGAGCGCGCGGAGGGCAGGCGCGGCGAGCGGCGCACGGGCCGGATCGGGATCGACCACGACGATCGCGACATCGGCGATCGCCAAGGCCTTCGCGCCATCGGCGGAGAAGCCGATCGAGCCAGGGCAGTCGAGCAAGGCGAACAAATCGCCGAGATAGTCGAAATTGTAGAGGTTGAGTTCGGTCGAGCCGCCGCGCTGGCGGCTTTCGGGGCTCGAAATCGCCGATGCTGGAGCCGTTGGCCGTCGACCCCAGGCGGTCGGTGGCGCCGGCTGCGAACAGCATGGCTTCGGCAAGGCTGGTCTTTCCCGCGCCGGCGGGTCCCACCAGCGCGATCACTCGAGTGCCTTTGGATTCTCCAGCCCGATTGTCGACCATGTGCAACTCTCCCTTCGTCCGTTTTGCCGGGCGCTCGAGTCGCTGAAGGCGCTCCGAGCGCTCTTCGGTGAAACCTTCACCGTCCGCCTGTTTTCAGCCGTTGGCAAGAGGGGCGAGTCCGGCCGGCGGGAACGCCTCTCGGCTCAGCCGGTTAGCGGCACATGACAGGCGCATCGACCAGCGGGAGCGACGCGACGCGATCCCGCGAAGGCCCCGACTCGCGAAGACAAAATGCCGCCGATCGCTAATGCTGCGCCTGGCAATGGCTGATTCCCCGCGATCGGAAGACCCTTACGGTCATCACGCCAACTCCCCCGGAGAGATGCCGCGGCGGGCCTGGAAGGACATCCTCGCGCGCACCTACAAAAGGACGTGGGACGACAATGTCGCGCTCGTTTCGGCGGGGGTCGCCTTCTATGGCTTCTTCGCGCTGCTCTCGCTCCTCGGGCTGATCGTCTTCACCTACAGCTTCGTCACGGACCCGCGCTCGGTGATCGAGCTTATGACCAGCCTGACCTCGGTCCTTCCCCCGGACGTGGCCTCGCTCATTGCGCAGCAGCTGCTCACCGTCGTCGAAAGCTCGTCCAAGGCGAAGGGCCTCGGCCTGCTGATCGCGGTGCTGGTGGCGATCTACGGCGGCACCAATGGCGCCTCGGCGATCATCACCGCGCTCAACATCGCCTATGAGGAGAAGGAGAAGAGGAGCCTTCTCAGCTTCTACCTGCTCGCCGTCGAACTGACTCTCGGCGCGCTCATTGTCGCGCTTATCGCTTTGGCCGGTACCGCCGCCCTCGCGCTGCTCCAGCGGTTCATTCCGGAAGCTTCGCACGGGCTCGTCCTTGCCGGAAAGCTCGCCGGCTATGTCGCGCTCGTGCTCGTCGCCGCGGCGATTGCGGCCACGCTTTACCGTTTCGGGCCGTCGCGGGAGGACGCCAAATGGGTTTGGATCACGCCGGGATCGATGTTCGCCGCCATCGCCTGGCTGCTCCTCACGGTCGCCTTCGGATTCTACCTCGGGCACCTCACCAATTATAAAGCGACCTACGGCTCGCTGGCGGCGGTCGTTGCGATGCTCAGCTGGATGTATTTCTGTGCCTACGCTTTCGTCTTCGGCGCCGAGCTCAACAGCGAAATCGAGCACCAGACCGCGAAGGATTCGACGACCGGCTCTCCCGTGCCGCTCGGTGAGCGCGGCGCATGGGCCGCCGACAATGTTGCGCGCGGACAGTAGTGTGCAGGACCGACCGGAGGAGCAAAGGGAAGGCGAGAAGCTGACGCAGGCCGCGCCGAAGGTCGCGGAGGAAAAGGGCTAGGCCGCCGGTAGCAGCCGCCGTTCCCCGGCGAGGCGCAAGAGCGCCGCCTGAAGCTTCTCGAAGGCGCGGACCTCGATCTGGCGGATCCGCTCGCGGCTGACGCCATAGACCTGGCTCAGCTCCTCGAGAGTCTTGGGCTCGTCGGCGAGGCGGCGCTCCATCAGGATATGCTTTTCGCGCTCGTTCAGGGAATCCATCGCCGCGACCAGCAGGTCGTGCCGGACGCGGGTTTCCTCGTCCTCGGCGATCATCTCGTCCTGAAGCGGCCCGGAATCGACCAGGAAGTCCTGCCACTGGCTCTCGCCGCCCTCATCGCCCTTGAGCGAGACGTTGAGGCTGGTGTCACCGCCCATGCCCATTCGGCGATTCATCGACACGACCTCTTCCTCGGTGACTCCGAGGTCGGTCGCGATCTTGGTCACGTCCTGCGGCTTGAGGTCGCCCTCCTCGAACGCGTCGATCTGGTTCTTCATGCGGCGGAGGTTGAAGAACAACTTCTTCTGCGCCGCCGTGGTGCCCATCTTCACCAGGCTCCACGAGCGCAGGATGAATTCCTGAATCGAGGCCCGGATCCACCACATCGCGTAGGTCGCGACGCGGAAGCCGCGGTCGGGCTCGAACTTCTTCACGCCCTGCATCAGGCCGATATTGCCTTCGCTGATCAGCTCGCTGACCGGGAGGCCGTAGCCGCGATAGCCCATCGCGATCTTTGCCACGAGGCGCAGGTGCGAATTGACCAGCTTCGCCGCAGCCTCGGTATCCCCATGCTCGCGCCAGCGCTTGGCGAGCATATATTCCTCCTCGGGGCTGAGGATCGGGAATTTCTTGATCTCGGCGAGATAGCGGTTGAGTCCGGCCTCCCCACCGGACGAAGGAAGCGAGACGATCCCTTTTTGCGTAGCCATCTTAGTCGTCTTCTCCCTTTCGAAGGGGGCTTTTCGCAGCCCTAGCCGGTTGACCATTATACACCAAGAGCGCGCTTCAGTTCCTGCATGTCCGGCGGCATGGGACTTGAGAACGACAGCCTGTGCTTCGTAACGGGATGCGTGAACCCGAGCTCGGTGGCATGAAGGGCCTGGCGGTGAAAGCCAAGCTCCTTCAACACCTTGCCATGCGTCTTTCCTGCGCGCCCGTAAGCGGGATCACCGAGCAGCGGGTGGCCGATCGAAGCCATGTGCACCCGAACCTGGTGCGTGCGCCCGGTCTCGAGCCGGCATTCGAGCAGCGCCGCGCCTTCGAGCAGCTCAATCCGAGTCCAGTGAGTCACCGCGCGTTTCCCGCGCTGTCCCTCGACGATGGCGATCTTCTTGCGGTTGGTCGCGGAGCGCGCGAGCGGAGCGTCGACGACGCCCGCGGCGGTCCTCGGAACGCCGCTGACGATGGCGAGGTAGCGCCGGTCGATCGAATGAGCTGCGAACTGCCTCGCCAGCCCTTCGTGCGCGACGTCGGTCTTGGCGACGACGAGCAGGCCGGACGTGTCCTTGTCGATGCGATGGACGATCCCGGGTCGCGCGACGCCGCCAATTCCCGACAGCGATCCGCCGCAGTGATGCAATAGCGCGTTGACCAAAGTCCCGTCGCGATTGCCTGCCGCGGGATGAACCACGAGGCCGGCAGGCTTGTCGACGACGAGCAGGTGCCCGTCCTCGAACACGATCGTCAACGGGATGTCCTGCGCCTGGTTGTGGGCGGGCACGGGTTCCGGGACCGCGACCCGCAGCAACTCGTTACCCTTGACCTTGAGCGCCGGGTCGCGGACGGCCGTACCCTCCGCCTCCACCGCTCCACTCCGGATCAGCGCCTTCAGGCGCTCCCGCGAAAGGGTCGGAACCGCGTCAGCGAGCGCGCGGTCGAGCCGCCACCCCTCATGGCCGGCGTCCAGGCGCACGTCGAGTGTCTGAATTCCCCCCATCCGGGAGGGAGATGGGTTGCGCGCCATAACCGTTCAATGGCTGCAACTTGCGTGAAGTTAAAGTCTGACGCATTCAGCGCCGCGTGAACGCGATCGACCTCGCCAGCTTGCTGTGCTCGCGGCTTTGCCACGATCTGATGTCACCGGTCGGCGCGCTCAACAACGGGATCGAGCTCCTCGCCGACGAGACTGACCCCGACATGCGCGAGAAGTGCCTGGAGCTTCTTTCGGACAGCGCTCGGGCGACCGCCAACAAGCTCAAGTTCTTCCGGCTCGCGTTCGGCGCCGGCGGCGGATTCGCCGACGAGATCGATACGCGAGAGGCAGAGGCGGCGATCGAGGGCCTATTCGGCGATGGCAAGGTCGAGCTCGGCTGGGCGGTCGAGGATGAAAAGCTGCCCAAAGGCGCGATCCGGCTGTTGCTCAATCTTTCCCTTCTCGCCGGCGATGCGCTGGTGCGGGGAGGGCGGCTTGACGTGGGCGCGGAACGGGGACCCGGCGGCATCGAGATCGCCGTCCGCGCCGAAGGGTCTCGCGTCCTCCTCGATCCCGTCCTGCGCGAGACGCTTGCGACGGGCGGCAGGGGAGCGATCGAGCCGCGCGCCGCGGGGGCCTGGCTGGCCCATCAGTTGGCCGCTGACGGCGGCGGATCGCTCCGCCTGTCCGACCCGTCGAGCGAGTTCCTGATGATCGGGGCGACCCTTCCGATACAGGGATAACGGCGCGTTAACTCCTCGCCGCCATAACGACCTTGAAGCAGCGCTTGAGGGGCGGCCAGGGCCGATGGACGATCTAATTGCCGATTTCGTAGCCGAATGCCGCGAGATGCTCGAAGCGCTCGGCGGAGAAATCGTCGCCTGGGAGGCCGAGCCCGACGATCGCGCCCGGCTCGATAGCATCTTTCGCTTCGTCCACACCGTGAAGGGCAATTGCGGCTTCTTCGAATTTCCGCGGCTCGAGGCACTGAGCCATGCCGCCGAGGACGCGCTCGCCGACGTTCGCGCCGGCCGCCGCCAGGCCGACGGCCAGCTTGTCAGCGCCGTTCTCGCCATCATCGATCGCATCGGCGAGATGATCGCGGCGATCGAAGCCGGCGAGGAAATGCCGGGCGGGGACGACAGTTCGCTGATTCAGGCCCTGGAGCCCGGCGCCGATGGCCAGGCTGCGCCTTTCGCGGCGCCGGTCGCCGAAGGTCAATCGCGTCCAACCTCGGCCCCGCGCACGATCCGCCTCTCCGTCGAGCTGCTCGACCGCGTGATGAGCACGGTTTCGGATATGGTGCTCGCGCGCAACGAGCTTGCCCGTCGGCTGCGCGAAGGTCCGACCGACGTCCCGGTCGACGGAGCGTTCGAGCGCCTTTCCGGGATCATCGCCGACATGCGCGACGCCATCACGCGCACGCGCATGCAGCGGATCGAGAATCTGTTCGTGGGGCTGCCGCGAATGGTGCGCGATCTCTCGGCCGAGCTCGGCAAGCAGGTGCTGGTCGACATCGAGGGCGGCGACGTCGAGCTCGATCGCGAGATGATCGAAATGATCCGCGATCCGCTCACTCATATCATTCGCAACGCCGTCGATCACGGCATCGAGAAGCCGGCGGAACGGCTGAAGGCGGGCAAGCGCGAGATCGGCGTTCTCTCGGTCTCGGCGCGTCAGTCGGGCAACCAGATCCTGATCGACATCCACGACGACGGACGCGGAATTGACGGCAAAACGCTGGTCGCCAAGGCGCTCAACTCCGGCTTCCTGGAGAAGGACGACGCGGCAAAGCTCAGTCCGCGCGAGCAGCTGGCGCTGATCTTCGAGGCGGGCCTTTCGACCGCGAAGGAGGTCACTTCGATCTCGGGTCGCGGTGTCGGCATGGATGTGGTCCGCTCGAACATCGAGCGTATCGGCGGAATCGTCGAGGTCGACAGCAAGCTTGGCGACGGAACGCGCATGACTCTTCGCGTGCCGCTTACGCTGACCATCATCCCGGCGCTGACGCTCTCGATCGCCGGCCAGAATTTCGCCATCCCGCGCTCGGCGATCGAGGAGATCGTCCGCGCTAATGGCGAGAGTGTGACGCTCGAACATGTCGGCGGCGCCGGCGTGGCGACGATCCGCGGCCGTCGAGTGCCGGAGGTCTCTCTCGCGGAGATCCTCGGCCTCGACAGCACGGTTGAGGAAAAGGACCGCACCTTGATCGTACTTCGGCCCGCCGGCGGCGATCTCTATGCCCTGTCCGTCGACCGCATTCACGATCATGAGGAGCTGGTGGTGAAGCCGGCCGCACCCGCGGTCATGGCGACCGGCCTCTACGCTGGGACGACGCTTGCCGACGACGGCAGCCCGATCCTTTTGTTCGACCCCGCGGGCATCGCGCAGGTCGGCGGCGTCAAGCTCGAGGCGCAGGAGCGCTCCGCCCGGATTGCCGAGAAGATGGACGCCGTCTCGCATTCGACACCGGTGCTGCTTTTCCGCGGTCTCGACGGGAGCCGCCGAGCAATTCGCCTCGCCGTGGTCGACCGAATCGAGGAGGTGTCGGTCGGCGCCGTCAAGGACACCGCCGGCCAGCTTCGCGTGCAGGTGGGCGAGGCGATCCTTCCGCTTGCGGGCGCCTCGGGTGCAGAACTTGCCGACGGCAAGGTCCGCCTGTTCCGCCTCAACGATGGAGCGCACGAAATTGGATACGCCTTCGCCGAAGTGATCGACTTCGCCACGATCGACAATGACGTCATTCATGCGGAGCGGCCGGGCGAAATCAGCGGCGTGTCGCTGATCAACGGGGAGCCGGCCGAGCTGGTGGACGCCCACTGGCTATTTGCGAACCATGTCGGTTCCGCGGCGCGTTCGGCCGAACAGCTGGTTTGCCGCTTGCCGACCGACGATCCCTGGATTCAGAACATGTTGCGCCCGATCGTCGAAGCCGCCGGGTATCGGGTGGTCGGGGACGAGGATGAGGGCAATGCCCACCTCGTGATCGCGCCGCAAGGCGCCGAGGTCCCCGATGACGCGGCCATGCAGACGATCTGGCTGCGCGCCGATCCGGAGGCTGCGGGCAAGAAAGACGCGAGCATCTACCGCTATGACCGGGCCGGGCTGCTGATGGCGCTGAAGTCGGCCGGAGCGGGGAGAGGAAAATGAACGAGCTGCTGTTGGTCGTGACCATCGCCGGCGAGCGCGTGGCGATCCCCGCCGCGGCGGTGGAGGCGGTCGTCGAGCTCGACACGTTGATCACGGTGCCGCGTGCCGCGCCGCACGTCGCGGGCCTCTCGGCGCTGCGCAGCCGCGTTCTGACCGTCATCGACTGCAAGCGTTCGCTTGAGCTCGGCACCAGTGATTGCTCGAACGGGATCCGCGAGGCGGCGGTGGTCGAGTTCGACGGCCACCATTACGCGCTGATTGTCGACCTCGTCGAAGATGTGATCGAAGCCCTGTCGGAGCCGTCACCCGTCCGCGCGGCGATGGATCCCGGCTGGGAGCGGGTTTCCAGGGGCATGGTGGATAGCGAGAGCGGCCCGCTGCTTCTGGTCGATGTCGCATCCCTGATCGCCGGCGCCGCCGAGGCGAAAGCGGCTTAAGCTCTTCGTTACCGTTCGCGTTTATCAGGGCCGTCAGTGGGAAGCGGGAAGCGTTCAATGAAAAGCTGTTTGATCGTCGATGACTCGAAGGTGATCCGCAAGGTTGCGCGTCACATCCTCGAGACGCTCGAGTTCGAGGTCGAAGAGGCGGGAGACGGCCAGGAAGCGCTGTCCCGCTGCAAATCCAAGATGCCGGACGTGGTCCTGCTCGACTGGAACATGCCGGTGATGAGCGGCATGGAGTTCCTGCGGCTGCTGCGGCAGCGCGGGCATGGCGACCAGCCGAAGGTCGTCTTCTGCACCACCGAGAACGACATGGCGCATATCCGCGCTGCGCTCGAAGCGGGCGCCGACGAATATGTGATGAAGCCGTTCGATCGGGAAACGCTCCACATCAAGCTTCAGCTCGTCG
The DNA here is from genome assembly GCA_963831215.1 of uncultured Alphaproteobacteria bacterium. Classification (GTDB taxonomy): domain Bacteria; phylum Pseudomonadota; class Alphaproteobacteria; order Sphingomonadales; family Sphingomonadaceae; genus Sphingomicrobium. The sequence continues at coordinate 27,897 of CAWHPM010000013.1, forward strand.
GCGTCGCCTGAGGTCCGCGACCGTGGAGCGGGCGCTCGCCAGATCGCGGGACCGCCAAACCGGTCCTGCGCCGATGCGCCGGCGCATCCGGCTGATGATCGTCGATAATTCGACGGTCGCCCGCGCCGTCATCTCGCGGATGGTGGAAAGCGATCCGGCGTTCGAGATCAGCGCTGTCGCGGGCACCGCGGAAGATGCGATCGAGGCGCTCGGCGAATGCCGCGTGGACGTCGTCATCCTCGACCTCGAAATGCCCGGGGCGGGGGGCCTGAAGTCCATTCCGCGCATCATTGCTGCGGCGGCTGGGGCGAAGGTCATGATTGTCTCGTCGCTCGCTGAAGACGGTGCCGAGCAAACCGTGGCCGCGCTGGCGCTCGGCGCCGCCGACACGATGCCGAAACCCGGCACTGGCCGCTTCAACGGCAAATTCTCCGAGATCCTGCTGAGCAAGCTCAAGGCGCTCGGCTACGCAACGCGGGACGTGGCAGGCGCCACCTATGCCTCACAAGCAAAGGGGCCGCAGGCGGCACTGCGCGCGATGCCGAGCGACCCCATCGAGGTGCTGGCGATCGGAGCTTCGACCGGCGGCATCCATACGCTTGGCGCCCTGTTTCATGCGCTGCCGAGGCGGATCGGGGTACCCATCCTCATCACGCAGCATCTGCCGGCCGCCTTCATGGCGGTATTCGCGCGCCAGCTCGGCGCGATCGCGCACCGGCGAGCCAGTGTTGCCGAAGACGGGATGATGCTCGAGCCGGATCACATCCTCCTCGCTCCGGGCGATGCTCATCTGACGCTCGAGCCGGGCAAGAATGGCGCCGTCGTTCGCCTGAGCCATGGGCGCGCGAGCAGCGGCTGCTTGCCGTCGCTCGATCCGATGTTCGCTTCGGTCGGCGCCATCTATGGCGCCGGCGCACTGGGCATTGTGCTCACCGGCATGGGGCGCGACGGCGTCGAAGGATCGATGACGCTCGTCGCGTGCGGCGGCTCGATCATCGCCCAGGACGAATCGAGCTGCGCGGTGTGGGGCATGCCGCGCGCGGTGCTCGAGGCCGGCCTCGCCAGCGCGGTGCTTCCGCCCGACAAGATCGCCCGTCGCATCGCCGCGCGCACCGAGGAGCAGCGCGAGTGCAGATAAGCGACAGTTCCACGCAAATCCTCGCCGGGCTGCTCGAGGCCCGAACCGGCCAGCAACTGACGATAAGTCGCCGCTGGCGAATCGAAACCGCTCTTTCGTCGCTCCTGCGCGATCGCGCGATCGGGACGATCGACGAACTCATCACCATCCTCGTCATGGGCAAGGAGCCGAGCTTGTCGCAAATGGTCGTCGAAGCGTTGCTCAACAACGAAACCTATTTCTTCCGCGATCGCGCGCCGTTCGACCTGCTTCAGCGCCATGCGCTTCCCGAGCTCGCTCAGCGCCGTGCCAAGTCGAAACGAATTCGCATCTGGTCCGCGGGCTGCTCGACCGGCCAGGAGGTCTATTCGCTCGCAATGCTGTTCGCCGAAGACCCTGAGAAATGGCGCGGCTGGACGATCGACATCCTCGGCACCGACGTGTCGACCGAGCTGCGTCGATCGCGCGCGCGCCGGCGCGTACAGCCAATTCGAGGTCCAGCGCGGCCTTGGAATCAACCAGATGATCAAGTGGTTCGAGGAGTGCGCGGACGGCTGGCGCGCGGTCGAACCGTTGCGCAAGCCCGTTCGGTTCCAGGTCCACAACATCCTCGAACAAGCCCCGCATCCCGGCGACTTCGACATCGTCCTTTGTCGCAACGTGCTCCTCTATCTCAGCCCCGAGAAGAAGACGCTCGCGTTCGAGCGGCTTGCCGCGGCCATGGCCGAGGATGGCTGGCTGATGCTCGGCGCCGGCGAGACCGTCATCGGCCAGACCAGCAAGCTCGGCGCCGACATCAACGCCCGCGGCCTCTACCGACTGGTCGGAGACGGAAGCCGGGTGGAAAAGCGCCAGGGGGCGGATCGACGAATCGTGAGGGCTTGACCCGAACAACCGTCTCGTGCGCCATTGCGCTTGTGGACCTGGATTTCATCGATCGCCCTTCACCGAACTTCGACGAGCGCCAGCTCCCGGTCTCGATGATCGTGCTTCACTACACCGGCATGCCGGACATGCAGTCGGCGCTGGACCGGCTGACTTCGCCCGAGGCCAAGGTTTCGGCGCATTACCTCGTCGACGAGGACGGGACGATCTATCGGCTCGTCGATAAATCGAAGCGCGCGTGGCACGCCGGCAAGTCGCGCTGGCGCGGAGTGGGCGACGTCAATTCCGCCAGCGTCGGCATCGAGATCGTCAACCCCGGCCACGAGTTCGGCTATCGCGAGTTTCCCGACGAGCAGATGGCCTCGGTGATCCCGCTCGTCGCCGACATCAAGGACCGCCACGGGATCGGGCGTGGCGACATCGTCGGCCATTCCGACGTGGCTCCGGCGCGCAAGGAAGATCCGGGCGAGCTGTTCCCGTGGCACGCGCTGGCGAAGCGCCGTCTGGCGCTTCCGAGCCCGACGCGCGAACTGATCGATCCTTACTGGACCGACGCCGGCTTCCTCCTCGCGCTCGAGCGGTTCGGTTATGACGTCACCGATGCCGACAAGGCCGTCATCGCCTTCCAGCGCCGCTTCCGTCCCGACCTCATCGATGGAGTGATCGACGGCGAGTGTCGCGCCAAGTTGCTCTCCTTGTTGCTGCCGAGGCCGCAGTGACCACCTGCTCGTCATTCCCGCTTTCGCGGGGATGACGAAATAGGGAGGAGCATCTATATCGCTCCCGCCAGAGGGCTGGGCGGCCGCGGCGGAGTTTGTCTCCGGCGAGGAAAGTCCGGGCTCCATGGAACCACGGTGCCGGGTAACGCCCGGCGGCCGCCGCGAAAGCGGGGGTCAGGGACAGTGCCACAGAAAGGATACCGCCGCGCTTCGGCGCGGTAAGGTCGAAAGGGTGCGGCAAGAGCGCACCGCGGTTCTGGCAACAGGACCGGCACGGTAAACCCCACCGGGTGCAAGACCGAATAGGGGCGCCGCACGAGCCTGGTTCCGGCTCGGCGCCCGGGTTGGTTGCTTGAGCCCCGATGCAAATCGGGGCCTAGAGGAATGGCCGCACATCCGCCTACGCGTAAAGCTTCGGCGGAGGACAGAACCCGGCTTACAGGCCCTCTGGCGCATTGCTCCGCTCGCAAAGGCGGAGCAATTTTTCTAAGCGGAATGGGAATGGCGAAGCAGAATCGATCGGATGACTGGGGTTTCCCGCGCTGGCGTTCCTATGGCGACAAGGGCCGCCATGCCGCGAAGGTGCGTCTGTGCGACCGCGAGGGCTGTAACGAGGTCGGCGACCGACCCGCGCCTAAAGCGCCGCATAGCAACGATCGCTGGTACTTTTGTGAAGCGCACGCCGCCGAATACAACCGAAACTGGAACTACTTTGCCGGACTGAGCCCGGACGAGGCCGCGCGTCGCGCGGCCGAGGAGGAGCAGGGCAATTCCGGCTTTCGCCAATCCGCCCAATGGAAGTGGGGCGGGCCGGGCGACGGCAGCCGCAGCCGTGACGAAATGCGCGCGCTCGATGCGCTGGAACTCGATAGCGACGCCGACTTCAAGGCCGTCAAGGCCGCGCACCGCCGGCTGGTCAAGGAAACGCACCCGGACGCAAATCCCGGGGACGCGCAGGCCGCAAGGCGGTTCAAGCAGGTGCAGGCGGCCTACGACGTTCTCAAAAGGTCCGAGGACCGCAAGAACGGCAAGGACGCCTGATCGACGCTAGTGGCAGTTTGTCGGTTCGTCTTCGTTCACCCGAAACGCCGGACCGCTCGTCCCCGTCGGATTGATATGGATGGCGATGAATTCCGCCCCGCCCGCGCTGGTGACGTTGTGAATGTGAAATGCCGGCTCGATGAACGAATCGCCCTGATGGTAGGTGTGAGGCGGGCAAACCGGATCGGTTCCGTCGGTCCACACGATCGTCCCCTGGGTGACCGTTACGAAGACAGCGGAGGGATGGGAATGCCAGCCGCTGTAACCGCCGGCTCCGACGGTCAGGCGGTCGGCGCCGACGTCGGTGTCGTCCTTGGTCTTCAGGATCATGCCCCAATGGCCCACTTTGTCGGATTCGCTCTTCACGTCGATCCTGCCGAATTGACCGGCGACGATGCCCGACGGGGTGAAGTTATTGCCAGGGGTGGCTGATGCCGGCGCGGAGCCGAAAGCGGTCACGAAAGCAGCCGCGCAGGCGCCTGCGCGCGATAGTCGATCGATTTTCATGTATTGCCTCCCGGGTTCGTGGGAACGCCACGGATCGCCGCGGGGAAGCGATGCGGACCTTATCCGCCTAAATCGAGGTTAAGTAAACCGGCTCACGCCGCAGCCGAATAACGTTCGGCAGTGTTTTTCACGAGTGCAATCATGTTCGGAACGCCCTGGGTGCGATTGGCGCTCAGATGCTTGCGCAGATCGAAAGGCGAGAGTTGCTCATCAACGTTGAGGGCGGCGACCTCCGCCGCGGGCTTGTCCTGAACCGCGGAAAGGATGAGCGCGACGATCCCTTTTGTAATCGCCGCATTGCTGTCGGCGAGGAAGTGAAGACGCCCGTTATCGACCGTCGGGTAGACCCAGACCGAAGCTGAGCAGCCGCGAACCTTGGTCGCGTCGGTCTTGAGCGCGTCGGGCATGGGTTCGAGCTGACGGCCAAGGTCGATCAGTAGCCGATAGCGATCCTCGGCATCCACCAGCTGATACTCCTCGAGGATATCGGGAAGAGCGGGAAGACCGGCCATGAGGCGACTCCTAGCCCCTCAGCGGTCGCGGAGCAACTCGATTTCCTTGGCGAGGCTGTTCTCTTTCTCGATGGTGATCCGCTCGAGCACCTTGATCCGCTCTTTCAGCTGGGTGACTTCTTCGCGCAGCCGGAGCGTTTCCTGCGAATCCGCGGGTTCGCCGCGCATCTCGCGCATCGATCGGACCGGGATGCCGAGCTTGTGCCGGATGATGGTGAACGCGAACACCATGAAGAGGATGGCAATGACGAATTCGAAGGGATTCATTGCACGTCACCCCTGGTCTCGATTCGCTCCTTGTCCCTCAGCGCCTCGATCTGAGCGGCGGTCTGTGCGCCGCCGTCGGTGACGATCTGCTCGAGGACGCGCAGGCGCTGTTCGACGCGTTCCATATGCTGGGCATATTGAGCGCTCTTTTCGGCCGCGAGGTTGCTCTGGGATGCGATCTGCTTCTCTTTGACGCGAAGCCACATCCTGAACGGGGCGATCGCGATCGCCGCGACGGGAATAAGGACCCAGATCCAGGTTGCCGGTTGATCCCACACGATTTGAAACCCCTTCTGCGCCTATGAATGTCGGTGCCGTGACCTTTCGGATCAAGGCGCGTCGCTCACCGTAGCTTTCCTGGCCACATTTTGCTGCGGGCTGCTCCGAAGCGCCTCTATCTGCGCGGCGGTCTGGGCGCCGCCGTCCGTGACAATTTGCTCTAGCACGCGAACGCGTTGTTCAAGTTCGTTAGAACGGGAAGCGTACTGGGCGGCTTTCTCGGCAGCGTTGAGCGCTTCGACCTCCAGCTTCTTTTCGCGGAATTTGAAGAAGCGATTGGCGATCAGCATGATCATGACGGTCGGCAGGCCGATGATGATCGTCGCCAGCATCACAGACGTGATTCCGTCCATCAGGCAGTTCCTCCCTTGTCGATCGTCAGCGCATCGATGTCGCGCGCCAGTCTGGTCGGATGATCCGTCGCGATGCGCTCGAGCGTCTCGAGCCGGTCCTTGATCGAGCCGAGCTCGGCGCGAAGCTGAGCATTCTCGTTGGTCACGAGGCGGACGCGCTCCATCGTTTCGCGATCGGTTTTGGGATGGATCGGCATTCCCCAGCTGTTCTGCAGTGGATAGCCGTTCTTGATCCTCAGCCAGTTGTTGAGCAGCGAGCCGGCCACGCCCACCACGACGATGGTGGCGACAAACGGCAGAACTCTCATCACGAAGTCGAAAACCTGAGTAACTTCAGGATCCATCTCGTCTATTCCCCCTTCTTGATAGTGGCTTAGCGCAGCTGCTCGATTTCGCGGGCGAGCGAGCGGTTCTCGGTCGTCACATAGCTCTCAATGTCGGCAAGGCGCCGGTCGATGTCCTTGAAGCGCGAACGGATGTCGCGCGCGGCGCGGGCCGGGGAGGCCCGAACGCCCTGCCAGAATTGCCGATCCTCGGTGCCGCGATAGTCGAGCTCGCGCGGTTTGCCCGGAGCGACCCACCCTGCGATGAAATAGAAGGGCAGGACCGATCCGCCGCTCATGAACACGGCCGCGAGGAAGCAGATGCGGACCAGCGCGACGTCGAAACCGGTATAGTCGGCGATGCCGGCGCAGACGCCCATGACCTTCCCGTTCTCCTTGTCGCGGTAGAAGCGGGTGCGGCTCGCCGGCTGGCCGCCGTAGTTCATTCCCCCCTGAAAGTCGGGCTCGCCATAGCCGCGTTCCGGGATGGTTTGCGGCTGGTTCGTCCGGCGTTCGCGCGGAGGGTGGCGGTTGGGCGGCATCTCACTCTCCGTCCACGAGCAGGCGGCGAACGTCGTTGCGCTCGCGCCCGGGCAGGCACTGCTGCCGCCAGTCGGGATTCTCTGCGGTCATGATCCGTTCGATCGTGCACAGCCGATCATCGAGCCGTCGTGCCGCCTCGTGCAGGTCGTCGAGAAGCTTCTCGTCGCCGCTGGTCAGGGTCGCGGCCGTCTTCCATTTCGTCACATAGTGGAAGATCAACCATGGCAATCCGACGAAGATCGAGACGATTGCAAGCGCGCCGACCATGTATCCAAGGACGTCATCAGGATTCATTTGATTACTTCCCCTTCGCTCGGAGCGCGGCCTTCATGGCCTCGAGCTCCTTGTCGACCAACTCAGCGGCCTTCAGTTCTGCGATTTCTTCCTCGAGGCTCTTGGGCCCCGTCATTCCGAGCGCGTCCGCGCGGCCTTCGGCGAAATCGGCGCGGCGCTCGAGCAGCTCGAACTTCGAGAAGGCGTCCTCGGTGCGGTTGCCGTTTAGCAACTCGCGGGCTCGGCCGCGGGTCACGGCGCTTTCGAAGCGCGCCGCAATCGCGTTCTGGCGGGCGCGGGCCTCGCGCAACTTGTTCTGCAGCTTGGTGATGTCGACTTCATAGCCCTTGAGCGTGTCGTCGATCACCTTGGTCTCGTCGCGCAGCCCGTCGGCCATGTCGGCGGCCTTCTGGCGCTCGATCAGTGCCGCCTTGGCGAGGTCCTCGCGGTCCTTGGACAGCGCGAGCTCGGCCTTCTCTGTCCAGTTTCGCTGCAGCTCGTCGAGGCGCGAGAGCGCGCGGCGCATCTCCTTCCCGTCCGCGATGCAGCGCGCGGCCGAGGCGCGAACCTCGACCAACGTCTCCTCCATCTCGAGGATTACCATTCGGATCATCTTCGCCGGGTCTTCCGACCGGTCGAGCATCTCGGTGATGTTCGCGGCGAAAATATCCCGTGTCCGGGAAAAGATGCTCATTCAGTCACTCCGAAATCCAACATTAGGCGCCTAAACCTGTCCAATACCATACAAAAGCCATGCCATCCGGCGCAAAATCGCCGAGTTCTACGAAAAGCGCCTTATTCAACCTGAATCGAACGCGAAAATCCTTGCCAAATGGTGGGACTTGCCACCAACAGTCGGGCAGATTTTGGATCGAAGGGATCATGGAGCGCGCGGATCAGTTCATCGGCCAGAGCCTCGCTTTTCTCGACGCCGTCGAGCGCGCGAGCCGCGCCGCGACGCTCAATCGCCCGGTGCTGGTGATCGGTGAGCGAGGCACGGGCAAGGAGCTGATTGCCGAGCGCCTTCACCACCTGTCGACGCGCTGGGCCGGCCCGCTGATCATCATGAACTGCGCCGCCTTGCCGGAGAACCTCATCGAGGCCGAGCTGTTCGGGCATGAAGCGGGAAGCTTCACCGGCGCCGCCAAGACCCGGCACGGCCGGTTCGAGGAAGCCGACGGCGGCACCTTGTTCCTCGACGAGCTGGGGACGCTGTCGATGCCCGCGCAGGATCGGCTTTTGCGCGCTGTCGAATATGGCGAGATCACGCGCATCGGCGCGTCGAGGCCGATTACCGTCGATGTGCGCATCGTCGCGGCCACCAACGAGAATCTTCCCGCCCAGGTCGACAAGGGTAGATTTCGCGCCGACCTCCTCGATCGGCTGTCGTTCGAGGTGATCACCCTTCCGCCGATGCGCGCCCGCGAGGGCGATGTCGCGCTGCTCGCGGACCATTTCGCGCGCCGCATGGCGAGCGAGCTCGAGTGGCCCAACTGGCCCGGCTTCACCACCCGCGCTCTCGCCGCGCTCGAAGCTTATTCGTGGCCGGGCAATGTGCGGGAGCTGCGGAACGTCGTCGAGCGCGCCGTCTACCGGCATGAGGATCCGGAGCGGCAAGTCGACGAAATCGTCTTCGACCCTTTCCATTCGCCCTGGGCTCCGACGGAGACGCCGACTGTTCGTGTTGCCCCGGCCCTGGTCTCGGTGGCAAGCGAGGGCGAGCGAAAGCGCCGCCGCCGTCCACTCGGCGCATTCGGCGCCGGCGTCTCCTCAAACGAGCGATTTTCGCGGTGCCGTCGCCGAATATGAGCGACAGCTCCTCGAGGATGCGCTGCGTCGCAACCGCTTCAACCAGCGCGCCACGGCGGCGGCGCTGAACCTCAGCTACGATCAGCTCCGGCATGCCTTGAAGCGCCACAAGCTGCAGGACAGCGCCGCTTGACGCTCCGCTCGATCAACATTGTCGGCCCGCGCCACGCTCTGCTACCCGAATGCTCATGAGGACTTCAAAGGGACCTGCTTCTGCCACGGACACGGCGAGCCTTGGAGCTCCGACCGTCGTCGTCATTCTCGTGTTGATGCTCGGGGCCACCATCTACCTCTGGCGAGCCCGCTACATCCGCCGAACGACCGCTTATGCCTTGATGGCCATCCTTGTCGTGGCGATCGCCGTCATCGGCGTCTGGACCTACTCGCATCCGATGTGATTGCGCCTCGACACGTTGAATTTTCGCGCCCGCCAGCCCCTTCACAGACCCTGAACCCCTCGCTATCAGGCCCGCCAATCGCGCCGGTTCCCACCGGAACGAGCCCGCGCACAGGCCTTCCGGCACGTGCAGTCAATCGCGTCACAAAAGGGGTATGATGGCCACCAAGGCAGGGTCCGCTGAGGTTCCGCAAAGTGCAGATGCGGAAGGTCTTCGTCGCCGCGATTATCTCAAGGTCGGGGCGGTCGCTTTCGCGGGCGTCGGCGGAATCGCCGCGCTTGCGCCGCTGTTGGTGCAGATGGCGCCCTCGGCCGACGTCCTCGCGATGGCGACGACCGAAGTCGATATCTCCAAGGTCCAGCCGGGCCAGGGCATCAAGGTCAGCTGGCGCAAGCAACCGGTCTTCGTTCGCAACCTGATGCCCAAGGAGATCGCGGAAGCCAATGCGGTCAAGATGTCGGAGCTGCGCGATCCCCAGACGCTTGCCCAGCGCACCAAGCCGGGGAAGCAGAACTGGCTGATCACGCTCGGCGTCTGCACCCACCTCGGCTGCGTGCCGCTCGGCATCGGCGAGGGTGAGAACCGCGGGCCTTACGGCGGTTACTTCTGCCCGTGCCACGGCTCGATGTACGACACGGCGGCGCGCATCCGGCAGGGGCCGGCCCCGAAGAACCTCGAGGTGCCGGACTATGAATTCACATCGCCGACGGTCGTGACGATCGGCGCAAAGGGGAAGTGAGTCGATGAGCTTTTCCTGGGCCAGGCCCTACGAACCCAAGCACCCCCTGATGCGCTGGATCGACGAGCGGCTGCCGCTGCCGCGAGTCGTTTACGGAGCGATCGGCGGCGGGTATCCGGTGCCGCGCAACCTCAATTACTGGTGGAATTTCGGCGTCCTCGCCGGGATTTTCCTCACCATCCAGATCATCACCGGCATCGTTCTTGCGATGCATTACATCGGTTCGACTTCCGGCGCGTTCCTGTCGGTCAACCAGCTGATCATGCGCGACGTCAACGCCGGCTGGCTGCTCCGCTACGCGCACATGAACGGCGCGAGCTTCTTCTTCATCGTCACCTACATCCACATTTTCCGCGGCCTTTATTACGGCTCCTACAAGGCGCCTCGCGAGCTGGTGTGGATGCTCGGCCTCGTCATCTACCTGCTGATGATGGCCACCGCGTTCATGGGTTACGTGCTTCCGTGGGGCCAGATGAGCTATTGGGGGGCGCAGGTCATCACCGGCTTCTTCTCGGCCTTCCCGCTCGTCGGCGAGCCGATCCGGATCTGGCTGCTGGGCGGCTATGCTCCCGACCAGGCCGCGCTCACGCGCTTCTTCTCGCTTCACTACCTATTGCCGTTCGTGATTGCGGCGGTGGTGATCCTTCACATCTGGGCGCTGCACATCCCGGGTTCGAGCAATCCCACCGGCGTCGACGTGAAGGACGAGAAGGACACGCTGCCCTTCCACCCCTTCTATACCGCGAAGGACGGCTGGTTCGCGGGCGGCGTCCTCTTGGTCTATGCGGTCGTCACCTATTTCGTGCCGAACTATCTCGGGCACCCGGACAACTACATTCCCGCCAACGCGCTCGCGACGCCGGCGCACATCGTTCCCGAATGGTATTTCTGGCCGTTCTACGCGATCCTGCGCTCCTTCACCGTCGACTTCATCCTGGAAGCCAAGCTGTGGGGCGTGCTGGCGATGTTCGGCTCGATCCTGCTCCTGTTCTTCCTGCCGTGGCTCGACCGGTCGCCGGTCCGCTCGGGCGCCTATCGCCCGGTCTTCAAGCGATTCTTCTGGTTGCTCGTCATCGACGTCGTGATCCTCGGTTACGTCGGCGGCGCTCCGCTCAACTGGTGGCGGACGGCGCTCGGCCAGATCGCGGCAGCCTATTACTTCCTCCACTTCCTGGTCATCCTGCCGCTGGTCTCGGCGTTCGAGACTCCGCTTCCGCTGCCCAAGTCGATCAGCGATTCCGTGTTGCACGGGGAGGAAGCGGAGGCGGCCCCGGCCGGAAGCAGGCCGCGGGGCAGTACGACCGCCGCGGCCGTGGTCCAGTAAGGGGGCAGGGGACAGATGCGTTTCATTCTCGGTTTCATCGGCGCGGTTTTTGCCGGAGTTCCTGCTGATCTCGATGATCAGCAACCTCGCAACCTACGTCCAGAACCCGCCGGCGCCGCTTGCGGCGGAGGAGTTTCACAAGGAACCGAAGCCGTTGCAGTCTCGCGAGCGACGGACTTTTCGGCGGTTCGACAACCAGCAACTGCAGCGCGGCTTCCAGGTCTATTCGGAAGTCTGCTCGGCCTGCCACAGCCTGAGCCTGGTCTCGTTCCGCGACCTCAAGGCGCTCGGCTACAGCGAGGCCGAGATCAAGAAGATCGCGTCCGACTGGAAGACCCAGGTGCCGTCGATCAATCCCGACACCGGCGAGCCGGCGACGCGCAAGGCGCTTCCGTCCGACAATTTCCCGGCGCCATTCCCCAACGAGGTCGCGGCACGCGCGGCGAACAACAACGCGCTTCCGCCCGATCTTTCGCTGATGACCAAGGCGCGCGAGGGGGGCGCGGCCTACGTCTATTCTCTCCTTACCGGCTTCACCGACCCGAACAGGTACAGGGACGAGCACGGCAAGCCGCTTCCCGCGGACGCCAAGCCGCCGCAGGGGCTGCACTTCAACCCCTATTTCGCGAACCTCAACATCGCGATGCCGCCGCCGCTGACCACCGACGGGCCAGGTGACCTACGCCGATGGGACCAAGCCGACGGTCGACCAGATGGCGCGGGACGTCTCGGCCTTCCTGGTGTGGACCGCCGAGCCCAACCTCGAGGCGCGCCGCGCCGCCGGAATCGCGGTCGACCATCTTCCTGCTGATCGCCACGATCCTTGGCTATTTCGCGTACCAGCAGGTCTGGGGCGAGGCGAAGCGAAGGGTCCGAGTGACCGGCGCGCTCGACCCGGAGAACCAGGCGAAGAGCCGCCGGGCCAAGGCGAAGGCCGGCATCGCCGGCTGACTTCGGCGTCTTTTCAATCTGCGCGAGACCAACGCGGCAGGAACGTTGCGAAGCACAACTCGTTTACCACCCGTTGAAATTTCGACAGGTGTGACATGCGTATTCCCTACATCTCTCTCCTAGCGGCGGGCGCGCTCGCGCTGGGCGGCTGCGCCTATGGCGACTTCGGCTACGGCGGCGGCCTCGGCTATGGCGGTTATTACGGCAATTACGGTTACGGCGGTTACGGCGGCTACGGGTACGGCGGTCCTTATTATGGTCTCGGCTATGGCGGCGGCTATTACGGCGGCTACGGCTATGACCCGTTCGGCTGGTATGGCGACTATTACTATCCGGGGGTCGGCATCTACGTCTACGACAGCCACCGCAACCGCCACGTCTGGAACGACAGTCAGCGGCGCTACTGGACCAATCGCCAATCGCAGTGGCACAATCACTCCGGCCGAACGTGGACGAACGAGAATTGGAGCCGCTACGATCGCCGGGGCAACGGCCGCCATCGCACGCGCTAATCGGCCGGCTTGCGCCGAATGAGGACGATCGAGGTGAAGCTCATCACCTGATCGCCGTTCTGGTTGGTGACGGCCGTGTGGGTGCGGAACGAGCCCATCTCGGGCCGGCTGCGTGAGGGTGTTTTGTCGACGATCTTCCCGCGCACATGAAGCGTGTCCCCGGGGAAGACCGGTTTGGTCCAGCGAAGCTCGTCGATGCCGGGGGAGCCGAGCCCTGCCTGCCGGTGCTCGACGACGTGGCGCGCGATTACGGCCATGGTCATCGCCGCGGTGTGCCAGCCGCTCGCCGCGAGGCGGCCGAAGTGCGTCTTGGCGGCTTCCTCGTCCGACAGATGGAATGGCTGCGGGTCGTACTTGCGTGCGAACTCGAGCACTTCTTCACGGGTCACGTCATAGGAGCCGAAATAGGTCTCCGCGCCAACCTCGAGGTCTTCGAAATGGATCATCGCGACACGCATAACGGCCGTGGCGGGTTGGCGCGAGTGGGGGAGCCGCCTAGGCTCATCGCATGGTGCCACAAGCCGCGCTCCCGGAACGCTATCATCCGCGCCTGATCGAGGCGGCGATCGCGCTCAACGAGAATCGTCTCGATATTGCCGAGCGGCTGTTGAAGCCGCATCTCAAGGACGATCCGTTCGATCCGGCCGCGATCCGCATGCTGGCCGAGCTTGCCGCGCGGATCGGCCGCATGCGTGATGCCGAGAGCCTTCTGCGCCGGGCCGTCGAGCTCGCTCCGGGCTGGACGGCGCCGAAGGCCAATCTCGCGCTCGTCCTCGGTCGCATGGGTCGCCCTGCCGAAGCGATGGACCTCCTCGACGAGCTGGTCGCGGTTGAGCCGGAGAGCGTCGGTCACTGGAACCTCAGGGCCGCGACGCTCGGCCGGTTGGGCGACTTCGAGGAGGCGATCGGACTCTACGAGGCCGTCCTCGCGCAAACGCCGAACCAGCCCAGGATCCGGATGAGCTACGGCCACATGCTGAAAACCATCGGGCGGCTCACGGACGGAATCGCGGCTTATCGCAAGGCGATCGAGCTCAGCCCATTGCTCGGCGAGGCGTGGTGGAGCCTCGCCAACCTCAAGACGGTGAAATTCGATGAACCGGACATCCAGGCGATGCAAACGGCGCTCGGCGAAAGCGCGCTGAGCGACGAGGACCGGCTGCACCTGGAGTTTGCGCTGGGCAAGGCGATGCACGATGCCGGACGCTTCGACGACGCCTTCGACCATTATGCGCGCGGCAACGCGCTTCGGTTGAAGCTGCAGCCCTATGCGATGAACGAGACGGGACGGTCGGTCGACCGCAGCATCGCTGTGTTCACGCCGGAAGCGTTGAACGAACGACGCGGCGGATGCGAAGCGCCCGATCCGATCTTCATCGTCGGCATGCCGCGCGCCGGGTCGACGTTGCTCGAACAGATTCTGTCGTCGCACAGCCTGGTCGAGGGCACGTCCGAGTTGCCCGACATTCCCTTCCTGGCGCGGCGCGCCGGCAATTATCCGAAGAGCGTCCTCGATTTGACCGAAGCGCAACGGAGGGCATTGGGCGAGGAGTATCTGAAACGAACTCGGTCCAGCGACGCACAAACAAGCCGTTCTTCGTCGACAAGCTGCCGAACAACTGGATGTTCGTGCCTTATATCCATCTCATCCTGCCCAACGCCAAAATCATTGACGCGCGCAGGCATCCGCTTGGTTGCTGTCTCTCGAACTTCCGTCAGCATTTCGCGCGGGGACAGTCGTTCACCTACGATCTCGAGCATGTCGGCCGTTATTACGCCGACTATGTGCGGTTGATGGCTCATGTCGACCGCGTGCTCCCGGGCCGGGTCCATCGGGTGATCTACGAGCGCATGGTGGACGATACCGAAGCGGAGGTCCGAAGCCTGCTGAGCTACTGCGGACTGGATTTCGAGCCGGCCTGCCTCGAGTTCCACAAGACCGAGAGGGCCGTTCGCACGCCGAGCTCGGAACAGGTTCGCCAGCCGATCTATCGCGATTCCACCGACGAATGGCGCGGTTACGATCGCCATCTCGGTCCGCTCCGGGAAGCGCTGGGCGACGTTCTCGACGCCTATCCGGAAGCTCCCGCGTCCTAAACGCAACGGTTACGAAACAATCGCTCGACGGACCAATCGGCGCCGTTGACATTCCGCGAGCGCTCTGTCGCAATGCCGACATATCGCCGCAGGGGGGCTGACGAATGGTCAATCGAAGGTGTCGGATGCTGACGCTGGGTCTTCTGGCGAGCACCGCAATCGCAACGCCCGCTTTCGCAGAACGGCGCAGCCGCAGACAACCGGTCAATCGCCGGCGCCCGGCACCAACGCGACCGATGTCACTGCGCCGCCGCCGCCCGTCCAGCAGGCGCAGGACGGCCAGGTCCCCGATCAAACGGAGATCATCATCACCGCGACCAAGCGGGAGGAGAATCTCCAGAACGTCCCGCTCAGCGTCATCGCCCTCGGCACGCGGCGGCTCGACCAGCTGAACATCTCGAACTTCGAGGACTACACGAAGCAGCTGCCGTCGGTCTCGTACCTGACCACGCAGCCGGGCGTGACCACGGTCTACATGCGCGGTGTGTCCGCCGCCGGCGGCACCAACGCCGAAGGGAACCACTCGGGGCCCTTGCCGCAAGTCGGCACCTATCTCGATGAGCAGCCTGTCACCACGATCGGCGGCACGCTTGACGTCCACATCTACGATGTCGCCCGGATCGAGAGTCTCGCCGGGCCGCAGGGCACGCTCTACGGCGCCTCGAGCGAAGCGGGGACCATTCGCATCATCACCAACAAGCCCGAGCTTGGGGTCACCACCGGCCGCGTCGACGGCGAGCTCAATACGGTCGCGCATGGCGACATCGGCGGCAAGCTCGAAGGCATGATCAACCTGCCGATCGCGGACAGGATCGCGTTCCGCGGAGTCGCCTTCTACGAGCATGACGCGGGCTACATCGACAACATCTTCGGGTCGCGGACTTATTATATTTTCTCGCCCGAAATCCCCGATTCAACGGTAACGAACGCGGGACTCGAGAAGAAGAATTTCAACGACCAGGATATCTACGGCGGCCGCGCGGCGCTCAAGGTCGACCTCGACGACAATTGGACGGTCACGCCGACGTTCCTGTACCAGAAACTGAAGGCCAACGGCGTCTTCTTCTACGATCCGAAGCTCGGCGACCTGAAGATCGATCGCTTCAGGAAGGAAGTGAGCCGCGATCGATTCTGGCAGGCGGCGCTCACGATCCAGGGAAAAATCGCGAACTTCGACGTGACGTACGCCGGCGCGTACATGGATCGGCCGACATTCGGCATCAACGATTATGCCGATTACACCGATGCCTACGACCAGCTCTACGCCTCGCAAGGCGGGCTCTATTATTTCTATTTCCAGGATTCCGCTGGCAATCCGCTGCCCAACCCGCAGCAATTCATCGTCGGCACGAACCACTTCAAGAAGATGAGCCAGGAACTGCGGTTCGCATCCCCGGCGGACCAGCCGTTCCGAGTGATCGCCGGCCTGTTCTATCAGCGGCAATCGAACTTCATTCACCAGGATTACAAGGTCGACGGGCTCGGACCGCTGCTGTCCGTGAATGGGTTCCCCGGCACCTTGTGGCTGACCCAGCAGAAGCGCGTTGATCGCGACTATGCGGCGTTCGGCGAGGCGAGCCTCGATCTCACGCCGCAGATCACCGTGACCGCGGGCGGCCGGCTGTTCAAATATGACAACAGCCTGGTCGGCTTCTTCGGCTTCGGTCGGAATCCGGCGCTACATCAAGGGCCAGGACAATGACGTGCCGCCGAATGCCGCCGGCAGCTCGCTGACCGGCGTCGCGCAATGCTTCACCGAAAGCGGCTTGCGGCTCAACGAAGCCCAGCTCGCCGGGATCGATTCCCCGCTGCTGCCACCGGTGGTGAGCGGCAGTCCCTGCACCAACCTCGGCGTGTTCAAGGACGGCAAGGTCGTCCCCGTGCACGCCAAGGATCACGGCTTCACGCACCGCCTGAACGCGCAATGGAAGCCGCAAGAGAATTTGATGTTCTATGCCACCTGGTCACGGGGCTTCCGGCCCGGCGGAATCAACCGGCGGGTCGACGTGCCGCCCTACGACGCGGATTTCCTGACGAACTATGAACTCGGTTGGAAGACCACGTTCGGGCCCATGCGCTGGAACGGGGCGATCTTCCACGAGCGCTGGAAGAAGTTCCAGTTCGCCTTCCTCGGCGCCAACAGCTTCACGGAAATCCACAATGCACGCGACGCCAATATCAACGGGCTCGAGACCGATCTGAGCTACGTGCGCGGAGGACTGACGCTGAACGCCGCGGCTGCCTATACGGACGCCAAGACGAAGGGCAACATCTGCAACAAGGCGGGTGATCCCACGCCCGACTGCAGCACGCTGTTCATCAATGACCCGACCGATCCCGATGATGATGAGCAGGATTTCATCGTGGCGCCGAGCGGGACGCGGCTTCCGCTGACCCCCAAGTTCAAGGCGACTGGGACGGCGAGGTACAGCTGGCCCGTCTGGGCGAATGCCAAAGCGCATGTCCAGGGCAGCGTCACTTATCGCGGCTCGGCTCCGTCCTCGCTTCGCACGGAGATCGAGCTCGTCGGCAGCGGCGAGCATGTGAATCCGAATGATTTCCAGGGAAGGTTGCACGCCGCGACGCTGGTCGATTTGTTCGTCGGCCTCGACTGGCCGCGCTGGAACATCGAGACCTTCGTCACCAACGTCTTCGACCGGCGCATCGATCTCAGCCGGACAACCGCCTGCGGCAGCTGCACGCGCGCGCTCGTGGTGCCGGGGCGGCCCCGGACGATTGGCATTCGGACCGGCCTGAAATTCTGAACGCCGCGGCGCAACGCCGCGTCCGCTAAACGTTAGAGCGGCATATGAACTCGGCCTCGAATCCGCATGGCCGCCGCGACCGTCGTGCTTGTCTGTATTTGGCTCGCGATGCTTTTGCTCGGGGGCGGTCCGATCGACCGCAACATTTACGAGACGCTTTATGCGGGGACAAACCCCGCGCTCGTTCTTGTCGCGCGGATCTTCACCTTCCTCGGCGAACCGACGGTGCTCATCGGCGCGGGATTCCTTGTCGCCGCATGGCTTTGGTTTCGTGGCCGTGGCCGCCTTGCGATCGGGCTCCTGCGTCGTCATTCTCCTCGGCCGCGGGCTAAGCGAATTGCAGAAATACTGGATCGCGCGAGCGAGGCCGGACTTCGAACCGCATCTCGTCGTCGTCAAGACATCGTCCTTCCCGAGCGGTCATGCGACCAGCTCGATGATCTTCTACCTCGTGCTGGCACTGGCGCTTGCTCCGCGGCCCTGGCGTCGCGCCGCCGCCGCGGCCGCCATTCTGTTATCCTTCCTGATTGGCGCCAGCCGGGTGATGCTGGGCGTCCACTGGCCGAGCGATGTGATCGGCGGATGGTCCTTCGGCCTGCTCTGGGTGCTCGTGACGCTGCCGGCCGCCGAGCGCCTGTTTGGCTCGGATTCCCGAGCGACCTCGAAACAGCTATAGTCAGGCCAGCCAAAGTGGAGAGGGAAATGACCCGATCGAAGCCTTTCACCTGGATCGCCGCGGCGATTTTCGCGCTGATGGCGTTGGTGCACATCATTCGGCTGATCACGCATTCCAGGTCACGGTCGGCTCGCCACAGCATTCCGATATGGGTGAGCTAGGTCGCCATCGTCATTACCGGCGCTTCTGAGCTGGATGCTGTGCCGCGAGGCGAGGGGAGCGGCGCCGACGAAGCCTAGACGTTGAAGCGGAACAGCATCACGTCGCCGTCCTGGACGACATAGTCCTTGCCTTCCGATCGCAGCTTGCCGCTGTCGCGCGCGCCGGCCTCGCCGCCGCAACGGACGTAGTCGTCGTAGGCGATCGTCTCGGCACGGATGAAGCCGCGTTCGAAGTCGGTGTGGATTTCGCCCGCCGCTTCGGGTGCTCTGGCCCCCCTGTGCACGGTCCACGCGCGCGATTCCTTGGGGCCGGCTGTGTAGAAAGTGATGAGACCGAGCAAGGCGTAGGCCGCGTGAATCATCCGGTTGAGGCCGGTCTCATGGAGGCCGAGGTCGGACAGGAAGCCGTCGCGGTCCTCGGCCGGGAGGGTGGCGATCTCCGCCTCGATCGCCGCCGAGATGACGACCGCCTGGGCGCCTTCGGCCGAAGCCCTGTCGAACACCCGTTGTGACAGCGCATTGCCGTCAGCGGCGTCGCTCTCATCGACGTTGCAGACATAGAGGACAGGCTTGCCGGTGAGGAGTTGGGCGCGGGCGAGTGCTTTCGCTTCCTCGACATCCTTCGGCTGCGTAAGGCGCGCCGGCTTCGAGGCGCGCAACAGCTCCAGCGCCTGGGTCAGCACCGACGCCTCGATCTTGGCTTCCTTGTCGCCCTGCTGCGCCTTCTTGACGAGGTTGGGCACCCGCCGCTCAAGCGAATCGAGGTCGG
This sequence comes from uncultured Alphaproteobacteria bacterium, assembly GCA_963831215.1. GTDB lineage: Bacteria > Pseudomonadota > Alphaproteobacteria > Sphingomonadales > Sphingomonadaceae > Sphingomicrobium. Next base: position 46,917 of record CAWHPM010000013.1, read on the forward strand.
CGAGCATGAGCTCAGTTTCGACCGTCTCGGCGTCCGCAATGGGATCGACCCGGCCTTCGACATGCGTGACGTCGCCGCCTTCGAAGCAGCGCAGCACGTGGACGATCGCGTCGACCTCGCGGATATTGGCGAGGAACTGGTTGCCGAGCCCTTCGCCCTTGCTCGCGCCACGCACCAGCCCGGCGATGTCGACGAACTCGATCTGAGTCTCGATCTCCTGCGCAGACTTGGCGATGTTTGCGATCTTGTCGAGCCGCGGGTCAGGCACCGCGACGCGCCCAACGTTCGGTTCGATGGTGCAAAAGGGATAGTTCGCCGCCTGCGCAGCGGCAGTCTCGGTCAAAGCATTGAAAAGCGTCGATTTGCCGACATTCGGCAGGCCGACAATGCCGCAGCGGAAGCCCATGATTTTCCTGAACGATGACGGAAGTTGCGGCTCTTTAGGCGAAGTTGAAGCTGATGCTCAACCGCTCCCCGCGGCCGGTTCCGGCGAGGACTTCGTGACGAAGCCAGCTTTCCCACATCAGCAGGAGACCGGGTCGTGGCTCAACAGTGATGAACGTATCCGGTCGCTGGGGCGCCGACATCATCAGGGGCAGGCGAGGGTCCTCGAAGCGGATCGCCCCCGAGCCATCCGGCACCTCCACATAAAGGGTGCCCGAAATGATGCTGTGCGGATGGATGTGTCCACTGTGCTGTCCACCGGATTTCAACAGATTGACCCACAGGCTGTCGAGCTTCGGCTTGCGCGCCAGATCGAAGCTCGAGGCGCGCGCGAATTCAGTCGCGTGGCGGGTGAGGATCCTGGCGAGATCGGCGAAGGCCGGATCGCGCCGCGGCAGGTCGTTCAGGGAGGCGTAGCTGGTGTAGCCGGCGTAGCGATGTTCCTTGGACCAGCGCAGTCCGGCACGGTCGTCTTGCGCTAAGGTCCGGATTGACCGCGCGAGGTCGCCAAGAAGGGATCCCTCGGCAATCTCCGCCTCATAGATCTGCGTGACGAACAGGCTGCGTATCATCCCGGTTGCCGCATCCTAAGCGCCACTTCGCTCATGAAGCGGGCGTCGTCCCCGTCGGCGAGCCATTCGGCTTCCGCTGAAATTGCGGCAAGCATGTCGGATAGCGGCTCCATCTCGGACTTCGCATAGTTGCCGAGCACATGCGGAGTGACGAGGTCTTTCCGGCCGGGACCGGGATGACCGATGCCAATTCGCACGCGCCGGAATTCGGGGCCAAGCGACGCGTCGATCGACCTCAAGCCATTATGCCCCGCCAATCCGCCGCCGACGCGCACCTTCACCTTGAACGGCGCGAGGTCGAGTTCGTCATGAAAGACCGTCAGCGCGTCGAGGTCGAGCTTGTAGAAGCGCAGAGCCTGCTGAACCGCGTCGCCGCTGTCGTTCATGAAGGTCTGGGGCTTGACGAGCAGGATGCGGTGGCTGCCAAGGCGGCCTTCCGCGACGAGGCTGCGGAACTTCTTCTGCCACGGACCGAAGTCGTGCACCTCGGCGATGATGTCGGCCGCCATGAAGCCGACATTGTGCCGGTGCAGCGAATATTGCGCGCCGGGATTTCCGAGGCCGACCCAGATTTGCACTTACCCCTCCCGCAAGCGGGAGGGGAGGAGCCGCGAAGCTGGCGGAGGGGCGGGCCTGTAGCTCAAGCACGAGCGTCGACATGCCCACCCCCGACCCCTCCCGCAAGCGGGAGGGGAGAAACAGCTTATTCGCCGCCTTCTTCGCCTTCGGCAGTTTCACCTTCGGCTTCCTCGCCCTCGACGGTCGGGACGGCATCCGCGGGCGCGGCCTCTTCCTCCTCGGCCTTCATCGCCGACGGAGCGACGATCGTGGCGACGGTGAAGTCCTCGTCCTGGTTCGCCGGCTCGACGCCATCCGGCAGCTTCACGTTGCCGATGTGGATCGAATCGCCGATTTCGAGGCCATCGAGCGCGATGTGGATCTCGTTCGGGATGTGTGCCGCATCGCAGACCAGCTCGAGCTCGTGCTGGACGACGTTGAGCACGCCGCCGCGCTTCAGGCCCGGCGAAGCCTCTTCGTTGTCGAACCGCACCGGCACATTGACGTGCACCTTGGTGTGCTCGGAAATGCGCAGGAAATCGACGTGGATCGGCCGGCTGGTGACAGGATGGAAGTCGACCGCCTTCGGCAGCGTCCTGGTCGGCTTGCCGCCGACGTTGATCATCACGACCGAGTTCATGAAGTGTCCCGTCGACATCATCTTCGACAGGAGCTTTTCCTCGACATGGATCGAGAGGGGATCGTTCTTCTGGCCGTAAATCACGGCCGGGACCCGTCCATCGCGACGCAGTGCACGGGAGGCTCCCTTGCCAGCCCGGTCGCGCGCTTCGGCGGGCAGCGTCAGCTGTTCGCTCATTTCGCTATACTCCGATTGCTAAAAAGCCCGCGCCACGCCTCCAGGGATGACCATGGCCGGGAGCGCGCGCCCTAGTGCAGAGCGCGTCGGAAGGCAAGCTTTGCGGAGCTTAGTAAACCCGCTGCGAGGGAAGGCCTTTTTCCGCGAGCCGCACGAGGACGCTGTCCTTGCCGGCGAGATGCCCCGCGCCGACGGCGACGAACACCGTTCCCGGGGATTGCATGCGGGCGGCGATCCAGTCCGCCCAGCGGGCGTTCCGATCGGTGAACATCATCCGATAGGTATCGGGCGATCCTCTTTCGAACAGGCCGAGCAGCCGCACGAAGACGCTCTGGTCGCCGCGCTTCCAGGCTGACTGCATCTCACCCATGGCCTCGGACAGACCCTGTATCGGCTGCGCCGCGACGGGCTGGCCTGGCCCGGGCGCGGAGTCGCCTGCCGACGGCGCGGGCATGCTGTTGAACATGTTGAGTTGGAACTCGAGCGTCTCGAGGCCCTCGACCGGCTTTCCCTCGACCCGCGCGGCGTGGCGCAGCACCATGTCGGCGCCGTTGCTGACGTTCATTCCCTGAGCCTGCCCGGCGCTGATCGCCATGCGGGTTGTAGCGAGGAACGAGGCTGACGGAGTGACGGAAGGGGCGCGGACCGGCAGGCCCGGCCTGCCGACGACGACGGGCCCGGCCCCATCGGGCGGCACGATTTCCAGCACCAGCTCGTTCGATCGCTCGAAAGCGTCGCGGACCCCGCGGTCGAACCATTGCGGACCGCCGTCGAGCGAGTGGAACGTGCCGAAGAGATAGACCGTCGTATCGGCGTCGCGGACGACGAACATCGCCGGTTCGGCGGGCGGCGCGGACGCCGCGGCCGGGTTAGCGGCGGCAAGCGCGGCAGCGGCGAGCAGACAGACCATCCAAACCCTCCCGAGGTGGACGCCGCTGGTGAGCGATCTGCCGAAGCCTTGGCGGCGCAACATCACCGCAGCGAGAAAGGCCTCGCTTTTTCAAGATCTTCGCGCATCAGACCCCCCAGCCCGATACCTCAACATGATGGTCACCGACTGATTAAGAAATGTCTAGCGAAATCCACGAAAAGTGAGGTTTTCTCGACGGATGGAGCCAATCGCCCCGGAAGTGTCGCTAACTGAACACGCCGGACCCCACTCCAGTCATCATGTGGCTGTGGTCTATTGAAGTCGCCGGACCCGGTAGCCGTCCTTTTTCAGCCGCGCGATCACCAAATCCTTGCCGGCGAGGTGACCCGCGCCGACCGCGATCATGATCCGCCCCGGCTGGGCCATGCGCTGCTCGATCCACTGCGTCCAATTGGCGTTGCGTGTCCGGACCAGCGCCTTCGAAAGCTCGGGCGAGCCCGAGAGGTCGCCGTTGAACGCGGCGGCAATGGCCGGCACGTCGCCGCGCGACCAGGAGGTCAACATGGCGCCGAATTCCTTCTTCGCGGCCGCGGGATCTTCGAGCCCTCCTTCGAGAAGCGCGCGTTGCGCCAATTCGGGAAGCGTGTCGAAGAAGCTTAATTGCTGGCCAATGGTCTCCAATTGGCCCACCGATTTGTGCTCGGATCCGAACTGCTGGCGAAGAACCGTTTCGGGTCCCTCTTTGCCTTCGATCCCGAGGTCCGCGAACTGAAGGCTCAGGAGCTGAAAAGCGACCGCCCAGGTTTCGACGCCGTTGAACTGGGCCGGCGTTGCGCCGAGCTTCGCGATTGCCGCCTGAAGCGCTGCTCGCTTCGCCGGCTTCACCCGGTCGAGGATCGGCGGCAGAGGCTTCGGCGATATCGCCAGCTGCGAAAAAGCGGAGGCGAACTCCTGGGGATGATTGAGATCGATGATCGTTTCGAGCACGAGTTGCTGCAAATCTTCGACGGCTTGATCAAATCTCGCCGTACGCCATTGATAATTCTCGGGAAGAAGGTGAATCGTGCCGAACAGGTAAATCGTGGTGTCGGCGTCCGACACTTCCCACAGGGCAGGCCGGGCCACTTGGGGGACCCTGGCCATGGCCGGGGCGCCGACAAGCAGGGCGCCGAGGCCAAATGCGGCAGTGACGCGCCTCAGAAGAGATTTCAGAATCAAATCGAAAGCCTTTCGCCGAGCCGCTCGTACGCGGGCATATTCGAGGCAAGCTGAACGCGACTTGCACTGTTGGCGGCTCGCCGCATTGCCTGCGCGCAGCACTTCCGCCAAAGCGCGCACATTCCATCGCTTGCAAGGGGATGCAACCGCTTGAGCCTGAGCTTCCAGGACCTGATCTTGACGCTCCACCACTATTGGGGCGGGCAGGGCTGTTTGATCCTGCAGCCCTACGACATGGAGATGGGCGCGGGCACGTTCCACCCGGCGACGGTGCTCCGAGCGCTCGGCCCGGACGCGTGGAAGGCGGCATACGTCCAACCCTGCCGGCGTCCGAACGATGGCCGTTACGGCGAGAACCCAAACCGGCTCGGGCATTATTACCAATATCAGGTGGTGCTGAAACCGAGCCCCGATAACCTGCAGGACCTATATCTCGGCAGCCTGACGGAAATCGGGATCGATCCGCTGAAACACGACATCCGCTTCGTCGAGGACGATTGGGAAAGTCCGACCCTCGGCGCCTGGGGCCTTGGCTGGGAGGTTTGGTGCGACGGGATGGAGGTGACTCAGTTCACCTATTTCCAGCAGGTCGGCGGGTTCGAGTGCCGGCCGGTCACGGGCGAGCTGACCTACGGCCTCGAGCGGCTCGCCATGTACATCCAGGGTGTCGACAACGTCTTCGATCTTCAGTTCAACAGCGAAGGCGTGACCTACGGAGACGTCTTCCTCGAAAACGAGCGCGAAATGTCCGCGTACAATTTCGAGGTCGCGGACACGGATGCCCTGTTCGATGCATTCCGCAAGGCGGCCGCCGAGTGCGAGCGGTGCCTCGACAAGAAGCTTCCGATCCCGGCCTATGAGCAGGCGATCAAGGCGAGCCACGTCTTCAATACGCTGCAGGCGAGAGGCGTCATCAGCGTCGCCGAGCGCCAGGCATACATCGGCCGCGTCCGCGACCTTGCAAAGGCGGCGTGCGGCGCGTGGCTGGAGAGCGCGGCATGATGGCCGACTTCCTGCTCGAGCTTCTGTCCGAGGAAATCCCCGCGCGGATGCAGGCGAGCGCGCGCAACGAGCTCGCGCGATTGTTTGCCGAGTGCACCGCTGAAGCCGGCCTCGCCACCGGTCCGATCGAGGTCCATTCGACGCCCCGCCGGCTGGTGCTGATCGCCCGAGATGTCGCGGAAGCGACCGAAGCCAGCCGCGAGGAGACCAAGGGGCCGCGCACCTCGGCCCCGCCGCAAGCCCTCGAGGGGTTCCTGCGCAAGACCGGACTTCGCCAGGACCAGCTCGAGGAACGCGACGGCGTCTATTTCGCGATTGTCGAAAGGCCGGGAAGGGCGGCGGCGGAAATACTCGGCGAGACCGTCAAACGGATCGTCGCGGGCTTTGCGTGGCCCAAGTCGATGCGCTGGGGCTCGGGCTCGCTTCGCTGGGTCCGGCCGCTGCACGGCATCGTCGCGATGCTCGGCGAGGAAATTGTGCCGACGAAGATCGACGGCATTGTCTCGGGCGCGACGACGGTCGGTCATCGTTTCCACCATCCCGGAGACATCACGCTCGGGGGCGCGTCCGATTATGTCCAGAAGCTCCGCGCCTGCCACGTCATCGTCGACCAGGAGGAGCGCGAACGGATCATTCGCGAGGGCGCGGAAGCCGCCGCTGCGGAAGCCGGACTGTCGCTGCTTCTCGACGAAGGCCTTGTGGTCGAAAATGCCGGACTCACCGAATGGCCGGTGCCGCTGCTCGGTGAGTTCGACGCGGATTTCCTCGACGTCCCGCGCGAGGTGATCGTGCTCACCATGAGAACGAACCAGAAATATTTCGCGTGCACCGCATCGGACGGCGGATTGGCGCCGGCGTTCGTCTGCGTCGCGAACGTCGCGGCCAAGGACGGCGGAGCGGCGATCGTCGAAGGCAACCGCCGAGTCCTCGCCGCGCGGCTCGCCGACGCGCGCTTCTTCTGGGAACAGGACCTCAAGGTCCCGCTTGAACAGCAGGCGAAGAAGCTCGACGCCATTGTCTTCCACGAAAAGCTCGGCACCATCGCCGAAAAGGTCGAGCGGGTCGCCAAGCTCGCGCGCTGGCTTGTCGAAGAGAGGATAGTTGGAGGTTCAAATCCTGCCCCCGCAACCAACGATCGTCATTCCGGCGAAAGCGGGAATCCTGCGTCTGGCGAAGGCAGCGGGACCCCCGCTTTCGGGGGGGTGACGAAAGAGGAATTGGCCGACCAGGCCGAACGCGCCGCGCGCCTTGCAAAAGCCGACCTCGTCACCGGCATGGTCGGCGAGTTCCCCGAGCTTCAGGGCGTGATCGGCGGCTATCTCGCCGAGGCGCAGGGCGAGCCGCGGGCCATCGCCGATGCCATTCGCGACCATTATGGCACGCCGAGCCCGCCTGTCTCCGTAGCGCTGGCGCTGGCCGACAGGCTCGACACCATCTGCGCCTTTTTCGGCATCGATCAGAAGCCGACCGGATCAAAGGACCCGTTCGCGCTGCGCCGCGCCGCGATCGGCTCGATCGAGCTCATCGTCGGCAATGCCCTTCGCCTCTCGCTGACCGAAGCGGTCCGCGGCGCGCTGGCCAACCGTGCGGGCCAGTCGAAGGATTCCGCGGCGGCGCATCGGCTCGACCGCACCGCTCCGGAAGTCATCGATTTCTTCGCCGACCGGCTGAAGGTCCAACAGCGCGAGGCGGGAGTCCGGCACGATTTGATCGACGCGGTGTTTGCACTGGGTGGAGAGGACGATCTCGTGCGGCTGCTCGCCCGCGTGAAGGCGCTGCAGGATTTCATCGCGACCGAAGATGGCCGTGATCTGCTGACCGCCTACAAGCGCGCGGCCAATATCCTCAAGAAGGAGGATTGGCGCGGTCCGCACATCATGACCTCGCGGGAAGAGCAGGGGATTCCACAGACCGGGGAAGAAGACCCGCTCGTGCTGGTCGAGGAGCCGGGTCTGAAGGAGGCGATCGCGGAGATGGCGTTGGGGACGGCGGGCGCCGAGCTGCCGCAGGAGAAGGCGCTGATCGCCGCGCTCGATGCGGCCGAGCCGAAAGCCTCGGCGGCAATCGACAGGGAAGATTTCACCGCTGCGATGGCCGCGCTCGCCTCGTTGCGCGGGCCGATCGACGATTTCTTCGATCATGTGACGGTGAACGATCCGGACGCGGCGAAACGCGAGCGGCGCTTGAATTTGCTGATGCGCTTCCGCGATGCCGTGAACCGCGTGGCCGACTTCTCGAGGATTGAAGGCTAGCTAGAGCGGCCGGTCGTCTTCGGGGTCGCGGCCGCTCTTGATCGCGGCGGCGCGCAGGCTGTCGCGCTCGCGCCATTCCTTTTCCCGCGAGTCCCAGTCCTTGACGCGCTCGGCATGCTCGCGTTCGAGCGTTTCCCGCCGGTCCACCTCGCTCTGATAGCGGCTCTTCCATTTGCGGCGCCCGCCGGCGGTCAGGAAGACGCCGATTAGCAGGCCCAGCAGGAAGACGAGGGCGCAGATGGCCCACAGGTTCGGGTCGGTCGTGATGTTCATGGTGCTTCCCCAGCGAAAACGGGTTCGCGGAGATTACGCTTGGAGCAAGGGTGCGTTCCCGTGGCGGTGAGGGACAGTCCCTCGCATGAGGGACGGTCCCCGACCGCCTAGCCGTGCATGAAGTTGTCGTTGATCGAGCAGCTGGCCGGGCCGAGGATGACCACGAACAGCGTCGGCAGGATGAACAGGATCAGCGGCACCGTCATGATCGCCGGCAGACGCGCCGCCTTCTCCTCCGCGCGCATCATCCGCTGGTGACGGAATTCGGCCGACAGTACCCGCAGCGCCGAGGCGAGCGGCGTCCCGTATTTCTCGGTCTGGATCATGGTCGTGACCACCCCGCGCACCGCTTCGAGATCGACGCGCTGCGCGAGGTTCTCGAACGCCTGGCGGCGCTCGTTGAGGAAGCCCAGCTCGATCGCGGTGAGGCCGAACTCGTCGCCGAGCTCCGGATAGGCCTTGCCCAGTTCCTTGGCGACGCGGCCAAACGCCGCATCGACGGTCAGGCCTGCTTCCGCGCAGATGACGAGCAGGTCGAGCGCATCGGGAAGACCCTTGCGGATCGCGTTGCTGCGCTTGTTCACGCGGTTCTTGAGCCAGATGTCGGGCGCCTTGTAGCTGCCGATGAGGACGCCGGCGACCGTGATGTAGCGGCGCAGCGCCGACCATTGCGGCTCGAAGCCCAGCACATAGAGCATCACCACGGCGGTGAGGCCGAGCACGACCGGAAGCACGAAGCGCGCGAAGATGATGAAGAAGGCGAGGTCCTTGGTGCGGATGCCCGCCTGCATCAGCTTCGTCTGGGTCTTCTTGATCTGGTCGTCCTGAAGCATCCGGAACTGCGACAGGATCGAGCGGACGCGATCGGCCGCCTGGTTCTTGTTCGTCAGCTTCTTGCGCTTGTTGGTGGACGCGACGATGCCGGCTTTCAGCTGCTCGCGGCGCTCGTTCAGCGCTTTCACGCGCCGCGCCATCGGATCCTTCACCGTCGTCGCCGCATAGATGGCGAGGAGAACGGCGAAGGTGGCGACGGCGCTGAGCATCGTCGCGATCCAGATGACGTCGAACCCGAGGATGTGCGGTCCGGTGACGGGAGCCTGCTGCATTGTCGTCAGTCCCCCATCAAATCTCGAAGTTGACCATCTTGGCCATGATGCCGGCGCCGATGCCCATCCAGATCATGCCGCCGATTCCGGCGACCATCAGGCGCTGGTCGGTGAAGAAGCCCTGCATGTAGTGCGGGTTGATCATCCACACGAGCGTGAACACGACGAAGGGCAGCGAGCCGACGATGTAGGCCGAAGCTTTCAACTCCGAGCTCATGGCCCGGATCTTGAGCTTCATCTGCGCCCGCTTGCGCAAGACGTCGGCAAGGTTCGACAGCGTTTCCGCAAGGTTGCCGCCGGTCTCGCGCTGAATGGCCAGCGTGATGACGAAGAATTGGAACTCGGGCGTGCCGAGACGATCGGCGGTCTCCTGGAGCGCGACCTCCATGGTGCGTCCGATCTTCATCTTGTCCGAGACCATGCGGAATTCGATTCCGACCGGCCCGGGGATTTCGCTGGCGACAATCCCGAGGGTCTCGGTGATCGGAAGTCCGGAGCGCAAGCCGCGCACCATCAGCTCGATCGCATCCGGGAAATTCGTGGTGAACTTGCCGACGCGGCGCTTGATCATCTTGCCGACGACGAAGTGAGGTCCGCCGAGGCCGAAGAACATGCCGAGCAACAGCGACAGAAAGAATGGCGCCCCCCGAAACATCAGCAAGATGGCGACGAGCGCCACGATGCCGAGCGAGATGGCGGCATATTTGAAAAGACTGATCTCCTTGCCCGTCATCTCGAGCCGCTTGCGCAGCAGCGCGGGCTTGGGGATCAGCGTCGAGGCATAGCCCTCCCACCGGCTCGACCGTTCGGCGAAGAGCTTGCGGATCTGCGCCTGGGCGTTGCCGCTGATCACGTCGCCGTGGCGCTCCTTGATGAGCTCCACGCGACGCTTGAGCGCCTTGCCGGGCGAGGGGCCACGCATCGCCATGAAGGCGAGGCCGAGGGCGCCGACGCCGCCGATCAGGATGAGGTAGAGAAGCATCCGTACCTTCGCCTTCCAACTCTTCGCCGCGGCGCGAGCGCCGCGCGATGCATCAAGCCGCTTTCGGCTTCGACAGCATGGACTTCAGATTATCGACCAGCGATTTCGTTGACGCCGCCGACTTATCGGGCGCGGTGGCCTCGTCGCTCGCATGGCTGAGCACCAGCGTCGAGAGCGTATTGAACGGCCCCGCCATCTTCCCGCTTGCAACTTCGGCCATCGGCTTGCCGAGCTTTGCCGCCTGGGCAGCGAGCTTGGCGTCGAACGGGAAGACGATGTCGACCGGACGTTCGATGGACTGCTCGAAATCCTTGCGGCTGATCTCCAGCGCTCCGCCTGACGGAACGCCGTTCGCGACCACGATGACCTTGGTCTGCGGCGCATTCGACTTCAGCCAGGCGAGGACTCGGATGGTATCGCGGGTCGCGGCGAGCGTGAGCTCGGCCACGACAACCGCGACGTGGACGTCGTGGACGAGATGCGGGTGCTGGATGAGCATGTGCCGCGGCAGGTCGATAACGGTCAACTCGAACGCGTTGCGCATCTCTTCCTGGAGCGCGAAGAAGGCACTGCCGTCGGTCACGAGCGGCTGGTGGATCGGCGCTTCCGCCGAAAGCACCGACAAACGCTCGTTGGCGCGGACCATCGCCCGCTCGATGAACAGCCCGTCGATGCGGCTCGGGTTCTCGATCGCGTCGGTGAGACCGCGGCCGGGTTCGAGGTCCAGCGCCAGTGCGCCGGTTCCGAAATGCACGTCGAGGTCGAGCAGCGCCGTCGAACGGTGCGCCCTCTCGCCGAGCAGCCAGGCCAGGGACGTGGCGATGGTCGAGGCGCCGACGCCTCCCCGCACGCCCATCACCGCCGCCATCACATGCGGCCTTTCGGCCTGAGCCTCGCCGCGCGGACCCGAAAGGATCATCTGCGCATGCGCGAACGTGTCGCGCAGCTGATCGACCGTGAACGGCTTCAGCAGATAATCGTGGATTCCGCTGGCGACGAGGTCGCGGTAGAGGCGAACGTCATTGACGCTGCCCGATGCGATCACGATCGTGCCCGGTTCGCACACCTCCGCAAGCGCGTTGATGTCGTTGAGCGGGTCGGCGGATTCGCTGAGGTCGACGAACAGGATGTTCGGGCTTGCCGACACCGACAGCGACTGCACCGCGTTGCGCAGACCGCCCTTGTTGACCTTTTCCGGCGACCAGCCGTGCTCGACCGCGACAGGCCGAAGCATGTCGGCCGTGGCATCGTCGCAGACGAAAGCGGTGAACGGATCGCGAAGACCCGCGCGCTGCTGAAACGGAGCGTTCATCAATTGCCCCCACTCTTAGTGTTGACTTCCTGCAGGCCCTTGCTGCCGCTCGGCGGTTGCGAACGATAGAAAAGCACAGCTTTCGCGGCTGCATTGACGTCCCCGGTCCCGGCGCCTTCGCGCCCGTAGATCAGGTCCTGCGGGTTCGCGACCATCGCAGCGATGTTCGAGTTCACGCCGCAGCCGAAGTTCGACATGTTGCGGTTCTCGAAGTTCGGCTGGGCCGGCCGGCTCCAGTTCGGGCAGCCCGGAACCTCGGCGCGCCGACGGCTGACGACGACGCGGACTGATCCTGGCTGAACGACGCCGGCGGTGACTGGCGCACCCGCTGAAACGGACATTCCGTAGCGAGCGGCAACGGAAGCGACTTGCGCGCGCCCCGCGTCGGCATAGGCGCCGTCGACGTAGATGGCGTCGCCATAGCCGATGCCCAGCCCCTGGAACCAACCGTTGAGACGGTCGGCTTCGCCGGGGGCCAGGGCGCCGTTCGGGGCCGAAGCGTCGAACACATAGTCCGCGCTGGTCACGACGGGCACATTGATCGACGCGACGCCCGCGTCGGGCACGTCAGGAGTGTTGCAGGCCGCCAGCGAGGAGGCGAGCGCAATGAGGATCATTTTCGAACGCATCGTCCAATCCTTTTCTTTCAGGCGGCGCATCACAGCTTGAACCCGGGGCCGGCAACCGGTCCTGCGACAGCCGGGGCGACCGGAGCCGCCTGGATCGCAGTCGGCTGGACCGCGCCGCTCTTGCCGCGGTAGGTCTGGCCGAGGAAATTGCGCTGGATGTCGTCCGGCGCGCGATATCCGTCCGCCGGCGTCGCGAGCTGGCCGGAGACCGGCCTCACGAGATACGGGGTCACGATGATGACCAGCTCGGTCTCGTTGCGCTGGAACTTGGTCGAGCGGAACAGCGAGCCGAGCACCGGAAGATCACCGAGGAACGGCGCCTTCTCGACGTTGTTGGTGTTGCTGTTCTGAAGCAGCCCGGCAATCATGAATGACTGGCCGGAGCCGAGCTCCACCGTCGTTTCCGCGCGGCGGGTCGTCAGGGCCGGTACCGTGAAGCCGTTGAGCTTGACCGAGCCGGCGTCGCTGAGCTGGCTGACCTCGGGGCGGACGCGCATCGAGATGCGGCCGTCGGCAAGGACGATCGGCGTGAACGCGAGACCGACGCCATATTGCTTATATTCGATCGTCACGGCGCCGAGCGATTGCGAGATCGGGATCGGGAACTCGCCGCCGGCGAGGAAGCTGGCGGTCTCGCCCGAAAGCGCGGTGAGGTTCGGCTCGGCGAGCGTCGTGATAACGCCGTCGTTTTCGAGAAGGTCGAGCGTGCCGAGCACGTCGAGGCCGAGGATCTTGCCGAACAGGCCCAGGGTGGTGCCGCCGGTCAGATTGTTGAAGCAGACGACGTGCTTCCGGCGCCGCGGAAGGTCGGTCATCCGTGATCGACCGTGGCCGGGTTATCGGTGCACGGCTGTCGTGATCGATTCCGGGATCGCCTCGGCCGATGTTGCCCAGCGTGCCTCCGCACTGGTCCGCGACAGGAGGTTCACGCCGAACTGCTTGACGATCGAGCGGTTCATTTCGGCGATCCGCACCTTCAGCATGACCTGTAGCGGCGTTGCGACCTTGAGGCGGCTGACCGGAACAATGTTGAGCGCGGCACTGGCGCTGCTGACATCGATGCCCGGGTTGAGCGCGGCCTTGACCAGCATCTCGGCCTGAGCCGCGTCCTCCGGCGACGCCACGGTCCCATTCAGCACCGCAACCTGACCGACGTTCGTCACGTTGATGTCCGCTTCGGGCATTGCCTGGCGGAGGATCTCGTTGATCGAGCTGATGTTCTGGTTCACGCGGACGTTCGCGCCATAGACGACAGAGCCGTCGGCGGCGGTCGCGATCACGGTCGCTTCGCCCATCTTCTTGCCGAAGAGGTTCATCTGGCGCGGACCGTTGACGTAAACATCGGCGACATCCGGGTTCGAAGTCCAGACGCTGGCGACGCTGCGCGGCAGGTTCAGCATCTGCCCTTCGCCGACCGACAGCAGGACCTGCGTCGAAGGGCGGTAGGTGCCGGACTTGTAGGCCTTGGGCTGGGCTGCCGCCGGGGCAGGCGTGGCCACGGCAAGGATGCCGACGGCCAGTGCCGCGAAGGCAGTGCCGAGGCGAGCCCGGCGGCTGATTGCTTGAATGTTCATTTTAGCGAGCTCCCACCGGAACGACGGTGACATTGTTGCCGCGTGCGACGCGGACTACGGGACCCACGGGCGCCGAAGGACCGCGGGGTGCCTCGGCGTTAGGCGCGACCGGCTTGCTGGGGACGGTGCGGCGCTGGAAGCGCGACACGTCGCCGCCCGTCGTGAACGTCGTGGCGCTGTCATTGGGACGGTCTGCGTAGGCGAGCAGCATCTGCTTCTCCTGCGCAGGGCTGGCGTTCGCCGGGACCTTCACGTCACCGGCCGCGACCGCGCGCTCGAGCTCGGCGCTGTTGTCGGCAAGCGAGCGCAGCGACAGCGACAGCTGACCCAGGCTTTGCGCGACCGCAATCTTCTCGGCCATCTTGGGCGTCACCTCGAACGTCACGTTCGATGCGGTCCTGACCTGCGTCTTGCCGTCTTCATCCTTGTCGGTGAAGCGCTGGTCGGTTGCGAGGACCCGCACGTTGCGAACGATCGTCTCGGAAACCTTCAGCGGGGCGCCGTCGCCGCCGCCAACGACCTGCTGAGTCAGCATGAGGTCGACGTGGTCGCCAGGGAAAATGAAACCGGCGACACCCGAAGTGGTGTTTACGGGAACCGTCACGGCGCGCATTCCAGGGCCAAGCGCCGCGGCAAGGAAGCCACGATCCTGCGGACCGACGAGCGAGCCGCGGGTGACCGGCTGGCCCGCCGCGATCGCATAACGAACCACCGTGCCGGCCAGGTTCTTGGAGTTCCGGCTGGCCTTCCACGTAATAGGCGCCCTGCATCAGCTCCTTGGGCCAGGGCTGGAAGGTGAAGCTGTCGGCATCGATGATCGTGCCGACCGGAAGCGCCTTCTTGGCGACGAGCACCTTGGGCCCCATGGGCACGGTGGCTGCGGCAGCCTGTGGCGCGCCGGCGCCGGCGAACATGTTCTTGGCCATCACCGCGGTGACAACCGCAATGGCCAAGGCTCCAATGAGCAGAGCGAGCTTCTTCACATCCATGGCGCAGTCGCCTCCCCCAGACGGGTCTTCAAAACAGCCTCACACATCAGGCAAATTGGTTAAGAAAGCGTTGGGTGAGAATCGCCAAACCGCCAAAAGCGATTGCGACTCCATACGGAATCTCAGGTCGTCCCTCGCGCTTGCGCGCCCGGTGGACCGCGAGAATGACGATCGTCAGAACGCCTCCCGCAAGTGACATCAGAATGAGGAATTTGACGGTCGCGACGGGCGGGAACCAGAGCGCCAGGGCTGCCGCCAGCTTGACGTCGCCGCCGCCCATCATGCCGGCGTAAAAAGCGCCGGCGAGCAAGATGAAGACCGTGGCGCCGCCCGCCAACTGCACCGCGATTCCTGGCCACGGCGACAAGGCGACCGATGCCCAATAGACCGGCGCAAGCAGCGCGACGGTGAGGTTGAGCCGATTCGAAATCGTGAAAGTCCGCACGTCGATCACCGCGGCGACCACGAGAATCACCGCGAGGATGGCGAGAAGAAGCGGAGTAAACGCGGCGTTGAACATGGCACGACCACTAGACGGCGCCGCTTTCGAATTCGTAACCGGCTCGAGGAAATGAGCGATTTCGACGTCATCATCGTCGGCGGCGGCATCGCCGGCGCGAGCCTTGGAGCGGAAATCGCGAGCAAGCGCCGGACTTTGATCGTCGAGGCCGAAGACCAATGCGGCTATCACGCCACCGGACGGTCCGCGGCCTTCTATCTCGAAAGTTATGGCGGTCCCGAAGTGGCGAAGCTGACGCTGGCGTCACGCCCGATGCTGGCC
This sequence comes from uncultured Alphaproteobacteria bacterium, assembly GCA_963831215.1. Lineage (GTDB taxonomy): Bacteria > Pseudomonadota > Alphaproteobacteria > Sphingomonadales > Sphingomonadaceae > Sphingomicrobium. The sequence goes on from CAWHPM010000013.1 coordinate 62,297, forward strand.
GACCCGCCGCGCGAATTCGCCGACAGCGGATTCCTCCGTATGCGCGGAGATCTTCACGTCACACGCGATAAGATCCCCGAGCTGCCCCCGTTCGTCGACACCCGCCCCGTAGAGCGGGCCGAGCTGGAGCGTCTCATTCCCGGAATCAGGCGGGAATGGCGACGAGCATTGTTCGAGCCTGGCTGTGCGGACATCGATGTTGCCCGCCTTCACGCATCGTTTCACAGGAAGTTTCGCCGCTACGGTGGTCGAGTTGAAACCAAAGCCGAGCTGATTCGCGCCGTTCGCGGCAACGAACAATGGACGCTGCGCTTCGCCGACGGTTCGACGCGAAGCGCGGCGATTCTGGTCAATGCGGCGGGGGCATGGGCGGACCGAGTGGCCGCGATGGCGGGGGCAACGGCGCTGGCCATCACACCGAAACGCCGGACGATGGTGCAATTGCGTATTGGTCGAGCCGGCCTCCGCAACCTTCCGCTGGTCGATGCGGTCGACGGGACCTTCTATTTCAAGGGTGAGAGCGACAATCGGGTATGGTTGAGCCCGCACGACGAAATCGCAAGCGATCCCTGTGATGCGGCGCCCGACGAGATCGACGTGGCGCTTGCGATCGAACGGTTCCGGCAGGTCGTGGACTGGCCGATAGATCGGGTCGAGCGCCGTTGGGCGGGCTTGAGGAGCTTCGCCCCCGACCGGCTGCCCGTCTACGGGTTCGATCCGACAGCTCCCGGCTTTTTCTGGTGCGCGGGCCAAGGCGGATTCGGCATCCAGACCTCACCGGCGGCAGCCGCGCTCGCGGCGGCCCTGCTCATCGGCGAAGAACTTCCCTCCTCGATTGCCCACATCGACGCGGCGGTCTTCTCGCCCGCCCAATTCGCTCGATGATTGTTGGACCCGGGGAGGCGCGCGTGCTGGCGCCTCCCCGACCACCAACTTCCGACAGAGGGAAACGAGAGAGTTGGTGAGGCCGCCTAAGTAGTGATTGGAGGCCGGCCTTCCAAATGAACTTCAGTTCATCAAAGTCGGTGATGACGCCGCTGATCGTCCGCTTCGGCGCAAGCGAGCGCATCGACCCGGTCGTTTTCCGGGTGGCCGCTATGGCCTTTGACCCAATGCCACTCGATCCGGTGGGGCTCGCAGGCTTTGACCAGCTGCTGCCAGAGCTCGGCGTTCTTGACCGGTTTCCTGTCGGACGTGCGCCAGCCGTTGCGCTGCCAGTTGTAAATCCAGCGGGTGATCCCGTCCCGGACGTAGATGCTGTCGGTGTGCAATCGCACGCGGCAAGGTCGGGTCAGGGCCTCGAGACCCTTGATCGCCGCGAGCAACTCCATCCGGTTGTTGGTTGTCAGGGCATCGCCGCCCGACAGTTCCTTTTCCTTGTCGCCCATGCGCAGAAGCACGGCCCAGCCACCCGGGCCCGGGTTGCCGCGGCAAGCGCCATCGGTGAACATTTCTACGGAGGGTTGCTCCGCCACGTCAGGCGACGAGATCGCGGGGAAGCTTGAAGGTCATCCGCTCCGGGCTGTGGTCGGCGATTTCCTCGGTGACATCGAAACGTCGCGCGAGGGCGTCGACGACCTCACGGACGAGCACCTCCGGTGCGGAGGCTCCGGCGGTCAGGCCGATCGTCTCGGGCCGGCCGATCCACTCCCAGTCGATGTCGCCGGCGCGCTCGATCAGCCGCGACGGAACGCCCAACCGCTCCGCGACCTCGGCAAGCCGCAGCGAGTTGCTGCTGTTGGGGGCGCCGATGACCAGCATGCGCTCGCATTCGGGGGCGATCGCTTTCACCGCCGCCTGCCGGTTCGAGGTCGCGTAGCAAATGTCCTCGCTGCGCGGCGCGCGGATCGCCGGGAAGCGCCCCTTGAGCGCCTCGACAATCGCCGCGGTATCGTCGACCGACAGCGTGGTCTGGGTGAGGAAGGCGAGATTTTTCGGGTCCGGCGCGTCGATTCGGGCGACGTCGTCGACGGTCTCGACGAGCGAGATCGCCCCTTCTGGCACTTGTCCAAAGGTCCCGATCACCTCGGGATGGCCGGCATGGCCGATGAAGATGATGTGCCGCCCTTCGGCGATCAGCCGCTCCGCCTGGCGATGAACCTTGGACACCAGCGGACAGGTCGCATCGACATAAGTGAGGCCACGGCTCTGCGCCTCCGCCGGCACGGCTTTCGGAACGCCATGGGCCGAGAAGACCACCGGCCGGTCGTCGGGCACCTCGTCGAGTTCGTCGACGAACACCGCGCCCAGCGAGCGCAGCCGCTCGACCACGAAGCGATTGTGAACGATCTCGTGGCGGACGTAGACCGGCGCCCCGAACCGCTCGAGCGCGAGCTCGACGATCTGGATCGCGCGATCAACTCCGGCGCAAAAGCCGCGCGGCGCCGCGATCAGCACTTTCAAGGCAGGTCGGTTCAGCATTCTGACAGCCATCTAAGGCTTCGCTTGCAGCCTTAGAAGGGGGTTCCTATGACGCGCTCACTCGATTTCGCCCCTCGTAAGGACTGACCCCACGTGAAGCTCCGCCTCGCCGCCCTTGCCATCGTGACTCTGCTCAGCGCCTGCCGCTCCACCGGCGAACTCACCTCCGAGAATGGCGGCGGCGTCTACGCCGTGCGAAGCGCGTGTCCGATCGCCGGAATTCCGGCCGCGACGGGCGACATTACCTTGTTCAACCCTCCCGGAAGCATGGATTCACGGGCGATCGACGTCACCGCGGCAATCAGCGACCTGCGCGCCACCTGCCAGGACGCGGGCAATGACGTGATCTCGACCGTGACCTTCACGGTCGTCGGCCTCCGCCGTGATCCAGGCCCCGCGCGGCAAGTGGCGCTTCCCTATTTCAATGTCGCGCTACGAGGCGGATCGGAGATTGCGGCCAAGCAGGTCGGCCAGGCGGTGCTGAACTTCGCCGCCGGCGACATCCACGGCTGGACTCGGGTCCAGGCGACCATTCGCGTGAACCGCGGCGCCGCCACGCTGCCGGCCAACGTCCGGGCCATATTGACTCGCCCGCGCAAGGCCGGCGAAGCGGAAGCGGCGGTCGATCCACTGGCCGACCCGGCCGTTGCCAAGGCCGTCGCCAACGCCACCTTCGAGCAATTGATCGGCTTCCAGCTGACTCAGGACCAACTCAAATATAACGCGACGCGCTAACGCGTTGACTTCGGCTTGACCACGCGGCCAAGGCACGCGCGTCACCGGCGGCCTCAACCACTGCCGGGAAGGCCGCACGGGAGAGTGTCCGCCAAGCCCTCGGGCGACGGCGGAACGCCGAAGGAGCAACCGCCCCCGGAATCTCTCAGGCACAAGGGACCGCGCGCGCCTGACAGTCTGGAAAGCGTCCGCCGTAGCCCAAGGGCAATCTTGTGCGACGGTGGGCCGCCGAAGGGGCAAAGCTCTCAGGCGCTAGGGACAGACGGGGGCGGCAGCCGACTGGCTCTCGACGGGCATCGGCCGTCGCACCCATATCCGGAGCGCAGCGAATGAGCAGGGAAGTCCATAACGGCCCCACCGACGAGACGCAGGCGCGAGGCACGCCCTACAGCGGCGACCCGGCGGGCGGCGAGGGTGAACCCTCCGCACGGCTCGACAAACTCCCCCTCAATTCGTGGCATCGCTCGCGCGGGGCTCGGATGGTCCCGTTCGCGGGCTATGAGATGCCGGTCCAGTATGAGGGCATCATCGCCGAACACCTGTGGACGCGCGAGAATGCAGGCCTGTTCGACGTCAGCCACATGGGCCAGCTGCTGGTCCACGGTCAAAGCGTCGACAAGGCACTCGAAACGCTGATGCCGGGCGACTTCCAGGCCGCGGCCGACATGAAGCCCAAATATTCGCTCCTGCTCGATGACGACGGCGGGATCATCGACGACTTGATGGCGACACGCCGAGGCGACGATTTCTACGTCGTCGTCAACGGTGCGACGAAGCACGGCGACATTGCCGACATGGAACGGCGGCTCCCCGGCGACGTCGTGATCGACCATATGAAGGAGCAGGCGCTGCTCGCGCTCCAGGGGCCGCGGGCGGCCGAGGTTCTCGACACGATCGTTCCCGGCGTGAATGCGCTTGGCTTCATGCAGGGCGGCCCTTTCCATTGGAACGGGCGCAACCTGTGGATCAGCCGGTCCGGTTATACGGGCGAGGACGGCTTCGAGATATCCGTCCCCGCGATTGCCGCCGCGGAGCTTGCCGACGCCATCGTCGCGAATGAGCTGGTCAAGCCCATCGGCCTCGGCGCGCGCGATTCGCTGCGGCTCGAGGCCGGCCTGCCGCTTTACGGTCACGACCTGGACCACCGCACGACGCCGGTGATGGCGGGGCTCAATTTCGCCATCAACAAGCGCCGCCGCGCCGAAGGCGGATTCGCCGGAGCGATGCGGATCCTCGCCGAGCTCCAGAACGGCGCGCCGCAGAAGCGTGTTGGCTTCGAGGTGGAAGGCCGCCAGCCGGTCCGCGAAGGCGCGCTGGTGCTCGACGGCGAAGGCAATGAGATCGGACGGATCACCAGCGGCGGCTTCTCGCCGTCGCTGCAGCGACCGATCGCGATGGGCTACGTCGCCTCGCCGTTCGCCGACGAGGGAACCGCGCTCAAGCTCGAGCAGCGCGGCAAGCTGTTCGACGCGCGGGTCGCGGCGATGCCGTTCGTCCCGCACCGTTATCACCGCAAGGGAGCTTGAAGCATGAGCCTCTATTTCACCAAGGAACACGAATGGGTCCGGGTCGAGGGCGACACCGCCACCGTCGGCATTTCCGATCATGCGCAAGAACAGCTCGGTGACATCGTCTTCGCGGAGGTCCCGGAGACGGGGCGCAAGCTTTCGAAGGGCCAGGAGGCCGCGGTCGTCGAATCCGTGAAAGCAGCCTCGGACGTCTATTCGCCCGTCTCCGGCGAGGTCGTCGAAGGCAACAGCAAGGTTGCCGACGACCCGTCTATCGTCAACAGCGATCCCGAAGGCGAAGGCTGGTTCTTCAAGGTGAAGCTCGACAATCCGGGCGAGCTCGACGGGCTGATGGACGAGGGCGCCTATCGCGACTGGGTGAAATCGCTTTGAGCCCAGGCGCCACCTCGACGAGCAAGTGGGACGCGGCCGATTACGTCCGGGTCGGCGGCTTCGTCGCCGAGCTCGGCGGCGCCGCGCTCGAGCTTCTCGACCCGAAGCCTGGCGAGCGCATCCTCGACGTGGGCTGCGGCGAGGGAACCCTGACGAAGAAGATCGCCGAGCGCGGCGCGACGGTGCTCGGGATCGACAGTTCGCCCGAGATGGTCGCGGCGGCGCGGGACAAAAGCGTCGATGCGCTTCTGCTTGCCGCGGAGGATATGCAGTTCTTCGCCGAGTTCGATGCGGCCTTCTCCAACGCGACGCTGCATTGGGTGCTCGAGAAGGAGCAGGCGGCACGTGCGATCTTTCGCGCGCTGAAGGCGGGCGCGCGCTTCGCCGGCGAGATGGGTGGCGAGGGCAATCTCGCGATGCTGCGCGAGGCGCTCGACGAGGAGTTAGTCATTCGCGGGTACGTGCCGCCGGTCGAAGCGAGCAACTGGTACGCGTCGCCGGACGAATTCGCGTCCGTTTATGAGGCTGCGGGCTTCGAGCAGATCGATGCGCGGCTGATCGAGCGGCCAACGCAAATCGACCATGGCTTGGCCGAATGGGTCACCACCTTTCGTCGAGGCTGGCTCGACCGCGCCGAGGTTCCACAGCCCGAACGTGCGGAAATCGGCGCCGCCATCGCCGACCGCCTGGGCTCGAACGTCGCCGACTATGTCCGTCTTCGCTTCATCATGAGGAAGCCCCACTCGATGCGTTACTTGCCGCTGTGCGATGCCGATCGCAGTGAAATGCTGCGCGTGATCGGCGCCGCCTCGATCGACGAACTGTTCGGTGACGTGCCCGAGGAAGCGCGGCTCACCGGTCCGATCGAGGGCTTGCCGATGCATGCCTCTGAGATGGCCGTTGAGCGGCATATGACCGCTTTGTCGCGCAAGAACATGGTCGCGGGTGACGTGCCCTTCTTCCTCGGCTGCGGCGCTTACAGGCATCATGTCCCTGCGAGCGTCGACCATATCATTCAGCGCGGCGAATTCCTGACCAGCTACACGCCCTACCAGCCCGAGATCGCGCAGGGCACGCTGCAGATGCTGTTCGAATTCCAGACGCAGGTCGCGCGGCTGTTCGGGTGCGAGGTCGCGAACGCCTCGATGTACGACGGATCGACCGCGATGTGGGAAGCGATCCTGATGGCGCACCGGATCACGCGCCGGAATCGGACCGTCATCTCCTCGGGCGTTCATCCGCATTACGTCAATGTCGCCAAGACGCTGGCGCAATTCAGCGAAGATGCGCTGGCCACAGCACTGCCGGAGCTCAACGCCGAGCCCGACACCGAGCGGCTGATCGGCAAGATCGGCCCCGAGACCAGTGCGGTCGTGGTGCAATATCCTGATATCCTCGGCCGGATAACCGACCTGGCTCCGATTGCCGAAGCTGCCCATGCGGCGGGCGCATTATTGATTGCGGTTGTAACGGAACCGGTCGCGCTCGGGCTGATCAAGTCGCCGGGCGAAATGGGCGCGGACATCGTGGTGGGCGAGGGCCAGAGCATCGGCGTCGGCCTACAGTTCGGTGGGCCGTACGTCGGCCTGTTCGCATGCCGCGAGAAGCATGTTCGGCAGATGCCGGGCCGGCTTGCCGGTGAGACGGTGGACGCGGAAGGCCGGCGCGGGTTCGTGCTGACGCTCTCGACGCGCGAGCAGCATATCAGACGCGAGAAAGCGACTTCGAACATTTGCACCAGCTCGGTGTTGTGCGCGCTCGCCTTCACGGCGCACCTGACGCTTCTGGGCGAAAAAGGACTCCGCGAGCTCGCTTCCTTGAATCACGCGCGCGCGTGCGAGGCTGCGGATCGGCTCGCGGCGATTCCGGGCGTGAGCCTCGTCAACGACAGTTTCTTCAACGAATTCACCCTGCAATTGCCGGTCGAAGCGCGGCCTGCGGTCCATGCGCTGGTCGAGCGCGGCGTGCTCGGCGGCGTATCGCTCGGGCGGCTTTATCCCGCCGTCGACTCGCTTCAAAGCGGACTTGTCGTCGCGGTGACCGAAACCGTGACCGACGAGGACATCCACGCCCTGGAAGCGGCACTGAGGGAGGTCGTGCGATGACCGTCAATCCGTCCGGGTGGCGGCCATCGGCGCCGGCGAACGAGCAGGGCGAGATGCAGACCGTCACCGGCAACCGCGCGCTGATGCTGGAGGAGCCGCTGATCTTCGAGATCGGAAGCATCGAGCAGACGGGGGTCGATTTCGAGCGTTCCCCGGCGCAGGCCGGGGCCCAGGGCGAAGCTCGATCAGCGCCTTCCGGCGCTCCTGGACCCCGGCCTGCGCCGGGGAACAGGTTGGCGGGTCTCGAACGCAACCGAGAGATCCGCCTCCCCGGCCTCTCCGAGCCCGAGACCGTGCGTCACTACACCCGCCTGTCGCGGCAGAATTACGCGATCGACCTCGGCCTGTTCCCGCTCGGCTCGTGCACCATGAAGCACAACCCGCGCTTGAACGAGAAGGTCGCGCGGTTGCCGGGCTTCGCCGACGTCCACCCGCTTCAGCCGCAGGAAACCGTTCAGGGTGCGCTGCAGGTCATCAGCGAGCTCGCCTTCTGGCTGCTCGACCTCACCGGCATGCACGGCGTCGCGATGAGTCCGAAGGCCGGCGCGCATGGCGAGCTGTGCGGGCTGCTCTGCATCCGCGCGGCGCTCGAAGCGCGCGGCGACAAGCGCGAGGTCGTGCTGGTTCCCGAAAGCGCGCACGGCACCAACCCGGCGACCGCCGCCTTCGCCGGCTACCGGGTCGAGAACATCCCGGCGAACGACGCCGGGCGCGTCGATCTCGACGCGCTGAAGGCACGTCTCGGGCCTGATGTCGCTGCGGTGATGATCACCAACCCGAACACTTGCGGGCTGTTCGAGCCCGACATGAAGGCGATCAGCGAGGCGGTTCATGCCGCCGGCGCCTTCGTCTATTGCGACGGCGCCAATTTCAACGCGATCGTCGGGAAGGTGCGACCGGGCGACCTCGGCATCGACGCGATGCACATCAACCTCCACAAGACCTTCTCGACGCCTCACGGCGGTGGTGGGCCAGGGTCAGGGCCAGTGGTGCTCTCGGAGGCACTCGCGCCTTATGGCCCGCTGCCGTTTGTGGCCAGGATGCGTGACGGAAGCTACCGACTGGTCGAAGAAGAGAGCGCCGGCGACGAACATCCCCATGCCTTCGGACGGATGGTCGCCTTCCATGGGCAGATGGGCATGTTCACCCGCGCGCTCGCCTACATCCTCAGCCACGGCGCGGACGGCCTGAAGCAGGTCGCGGAGGACGCGGTGCTCAATGCCAATTACCTGCTTCGAAGCCTGGCCGACGTGCTCGACGCGCCTTTCTCCGAAAGCGGTCCGTGCATGCACGAGGCGATCTTCTCCGACCGCGGCTTCGCCGACGACGTCACCACGCTCGACCTCGCCAAGGCGCTGATCGACGAGGGGTTCCACCCGATGACGATGTACTTTCCGCTGGTGGTACACGGCGCCATGCTCGTCGAGCCGACCGAAACCGAATCGAAGGCGAGCCTGGACCAGTTCATCGCGGCCTTGAGGTCGATCGCCGAGCGCGCTCGGGCGGGGGACCCGAGCCTGAAGACGGCGCCGATCTACGCGCCGAGGCGGCGGCTCGATGAAACGCTTGCCGCGCGAAAGCCGCTGCTGACCTACAAGGAAGCGCAGCCGGCCGACGCGGCCGAGTAAAGCTCGAAGGCGATGGGGATGTTCACGCTTCAGCGCGTCGAAATGTGCCTCCGCGCCGAGCGATTTCTCGAGGAAGCGCGCGGCGGCGTCTGTGACGACTGAGCGATTCTACGAAGCGCCCGCCGCTGGTGCGCGCCGCTCGGCACCGGCGGCAACGCGCAATCGCGAGCCGATTGCCGAGGTGCTGGCGGAGTGGCTCCCGCCGAACGGCCTGGTGCTGGAGGTGGCGAGCGGCACCGGTGAGCATGCCGTCTATTTCGCCGAGCGCTTCCCCGCGCTCGAGTGGCAGCCGAGCGACATCCATCCCGATGCCCTATCCTCGATCCGCGCCTGGCGGGGGAGCTCCGGGCTGACCAATATCCGCGAACCCGTTGTCGTCGATGCGGCCTCGCCGGACTGGCCGCTCGACAGCGCCGATGCGGTGCTCAGCATCAACATGGTCCATATCAGTCCATGGGCTTCGGCGCTCGGGCTGATCGAGGGGGCCGCGCGTCTGCTCGCGCCCGGAGCGCCGCTCATTCTCTATGGACCGTGGTTGAGCAACGACGCGCCGACCGCTCCGTCGAATCTGGACTTCGACGCCGACCTCAAACGTCGCAACCCCGATTGGGGGCTTCGGCTGGTTCAGGATTTCGCAGCCGCCGCCGAATGCCGGGGGTTGCGGCTCGTCGAAACTCGGGTGATGCCGGCGAACAACATGATGTTGTTGTTGCGACGCTCCTGAACCCCCTGATCAGGCGGCCCTGCGTTGTTGCTCGGCCTGCTGCTCCTTCAACCAGCGGACAAGCTCCGACAGCGCCAGAGGGCGGTTGAAGGCGACCCCATAGGTCCCGCCGTCGTTCCATTTCGCAACTCCCGCGACAGGCGTCAGTCCGGGCAGAGTCACCACGACCTCGGCGCCGACCGTCAGCGGAGCATCTGACTGGACGCACACGCCGCCCTGCGACACGTTGGTCACTCGAAGGCGAATGACGTCGCCGTCCTCACGGACCCACGCCGCGCAATCCACCTCGATCCGCGGCAGTCGCGGGCGCGGTCCGTCGCCGGGCGTCGCGAGCAGCAAGACGACATCGATCGGGGTGTCGAACGCAACGCCGGTCAAACCGCCGTCGATCCATTTCACTGTCCCGCTCACCGGCTCCCCCTGCTTGAGCTCGACCGAGAGGTGAGTGCCGACGTCGATTTGCGAATAAGCACGGATCATCATTCCGCCGGCGGAGATGTTACGGATCAGGCAAAGTTCGCGCTTCCCGTCGATCGCGATGGCGCCGACGCGCAACAGGCTGAGGAAGCGGTCGCCGCCACGGCGATCCGGCTGCTTGGGCGGCGAGGCGGCGAGGGAATAGACGGTCGTTTCAACGGCTTGTTGTTCCACGAGCGGCTCCGACGAAGCACAAGAACGCATTGCTTTTCCGCCCAGTCTCGCCGGCGCGGACCCACCCTTTTTAGGTATCAGCCAAGGCTTACCAGAATGTTGCCGCCACATTGCCGCGACTGTGATAGGGGTGTAATTCAGCTCAAAAGCGGAAGGGTCGTGGATGATGCGACAGATATTCCTGGCGCTGGCCATTTCGGCGAGCGGAACCGCCGCCTCGACTCAACCCGTAACCGCCAGGCTCGAAGCGGTCGCCGGCATTCCCAAGGTCGACGAGACCACGCAAACCGAGGACGTGCGGTTCAAGAACGAACGCGATGCCCGGATGACGGTGCCGGTGCATGTTTCGGGGCACGGGCCGTTCCGCTTTCTCGTCGATACGGGGGCCGACCACACCGCGATCTCGCGTGAGCTCGCCGGCCGGCTCGGTCTGGTCCGCAACGACGCAGCGACGATGAACACCATCACCGGCGCATCGACTGTTTCGACGACCGATGTTCCCGAACTTCGGCTGACCCGCACGCCCGTCAATGTCAGGCGGGCGCCGCTCCTCGAAAGCGTCAACATGGGCGCCGACGGGATTCTCGGAACCAACTCCCTCCGCTCCCAGCGGATCCAGTTCGACTTCGAAAAACAGACATTGTCGATCGTCCCTTCGGCCACGTCGGATTTTCGTGATGAGCCGGGGACGATCGTAGTCCAGGCGGCGCGCAAGTACGGCCGGCTGGTGCTCACGGATGCGATGGCGAACGGTCGCACGCTGACTGTCGTCATCGACACGGGAGCCGAGATCAGCATTGGCAACGAAGCGCTCCGCCGCCAGCTGGTCGGGCGCGGCCTCGTCAATTCCTCGCAAAAAGTTGTCCTCCAGTCGGTCACGGGTGCCTCGATCACCGGCGATTTCATGTTCATCCGCGATCTCGAGATGGGTGGGGTCACGCTCCACAACCTGGCGATCGTCTTCGCCGATGCGCATACCTTCAAGATCCTCAAGCTCGACCGACGGCCGGCGCTGCTTCTGGGCATGAACGCGATCCGTGCGTTCAAGAAGGTCTCGATCGATTTCGCCAGGCAGAAGTTCAGGGTCGTGCTGCCCGAAAGCAGCGCCCTCGACACCCGGCTCGCCGACGCGCGCTTGTAGCTGGTCTCTCGCCGCTGGTTTCTCCCGCCAGGTCGTTGCGAGGTCGCTCAAGGCTTGAATTCTCGCGCTTCGGGCGCGAGATACCTCGGCGGGGAGGATAGTCATCGGGATGCCGTGCTGGGCGGCAGGATCCCAAGGTTTTAAGGAGTCGCTCGAGACATGGCTTTTCAGCTCCCCGATCTTCCCTATGCGAAGGACGCCCTCGCGCCGCACATGTCGGCCGAGACCCTCGAATATCATCACGGCAAGCATCACCGCGCCTACGTGAACAAGACCAACGAGCTGCTCCAGAATGAGGGCGAGCTTTCCGGCGCATCGCTGCTGCAGGTGGTCAAGGAAGCGAAGCGCGGCGGAAACAACAAGCTGTTCAACAACAGCGCGCAGCTGTGGAACCACAGCTTCTTCTGGCAATGCCTGGCACCGGGCGAGGGCCAGCAGCCCTCGGGCAAGCTCGCCAAGCTGATCGAGGACGGCTTCGGCAACGCCGATACGATGCTTCAGAAGCTTCACGAGGAGGCAGTCAACCACTTCGCGAGCGGCTGGGCATGGCTGGTGCTCGATCACGGGTCGCTAAGGATCACGTCCCTGCACGATGCCGACACGCCGGCGGTGCATGATGGAATGACGCCGCTCTTCACGCTCGATGTGTGGGAGCATGCTTATTACATCGATTATCGCAACGAGCGCCCCAGGTTCGCGACCGCGGTGCTCCAGAACATCGTCAACTGGGACTTCGTCGGCGAGAATCTCGACGGCAACGGCCTCGAGCGCGCGAACCAGCAGGGGGCCGAGGCCGCCGTTACTGCTTGAGCCGGTAGCCGGTGCGGAACATCCAGGCGATGACCGCCATGCATCCGGCGATGATGGCGAGGGTCACGAGCACGCTCGACCAGACAGGCACGTCCGCGATCGAGTAGAAGCTCCAGCGGAAGCCGCTGATCACGTGCACGATCGGATTGAACAAGGTGATGGTGCGGAACGGGTCGTGCAGCGCCTTGACCGAATAAAAGGCGCCGCCGAGGAAGGTCAGCGGCGTGATAATCAGCATCGGGATGATTTGCAGCTGCTCGAAGTTCTGCGCCCACACGCCGATCGCGAAGCCGAACAGGCAGAAGCCGGCGCTGATGCCGACGAGGAACAAGATCATCGCGACAGGGTGATCGATGTGCACCGGGACGAACAGGGTCGCGGTGGCGATCGTCACCAGTGCGAGAATGACGGACTTGGTGACCGCCGCGCCGACATAAGCGAGAACCGCCTCGAAGCTCGAGATCGGAGCTGAGAGCAGTTCGTAGATCGTCCCGGTAAACTTCGGAAAATAAATACCGAAGCTCGCGTTGAAGATCGACTGCATGAAGACCGAGAGAAGCGTCAGGCCGGGGACGATGAAGGCGCCGAAGCTGACCCCTTCCATCTCGGTCATGCGGCTCCCCAGCGCCGAGCCGAAGACCACGAAGTAAAGGGCGGTGGTGATGACCGGCGTGATCAGGCTTTGCCACAGCGTGCGCTTCCAGCGCGCCATCTCGAAGCGGTAGATGGCGGCGATGCCGTGGGTATTCACTTCCTGCCTCCATGCACCAGCTCGACGAAAATCTCTTCCAGGCTCGACTGGTGGGTCGACAGGTCCTTGTAGGCGATGCCGAGGTCGGTGAGGCGCCGCATAAGCGATGCGATTCCGGTGCGTTCGGCATGGCTGTCGAACTGGTAGCGGAGCAGGTGCCCGTCGTCGTGCAGTTCGGGATTCCAGTCCGAAAGCTCGGCGCGGAACGGCCTTGAGCGGTTCCGCCAGCACGATGTCGAGCGTCTTGCGGCCCATCTTCGACATGAGATCGCGCTTCTCGTCGACGGCGATCAGCTCGCCCTTGCTGATCACGCCCACGCGGTCGGCCATCTCCTCGGCTTCCTCGATGTAATGTGTGGTGAGGATGATCGTCGTGCCGTCGGCGCGAAGCTTGCGCACCAGCTCCCACATGTCGCGGCGAAGCTCGACATCGACGCCGGCGGTGGGCTCGTCGAGAAAGAGGAGCGCGGGCTCGTGGCTGAGCGCCTTGGCGATCATGACTTGCCGTTTCATGCCGCCGGAGAGGTGCATCATGATCGTCTTGCGCTTGTCGAGCAGCGACAGGCGCTTCAGCAGATCCTCGGTGAATGCGTCGTTGCGGGGCTTGCCGTAAAGCCCGCGCGAGAAACTGACCGTGTTCCAGACGGGTTCGAAGGCTTCGGTCGTAAGCTCTTGGGGAACAAGCCCAATACGCTCGCGGGCATAGCGAAAGTTCGACTGCCAGTTCTTCCCGTCTACCAAAACCTCGCCGCTACTCGCGGTGACGATCCCGCAGACGATGTTGATGAGCGTTGTCTTGCCCGCGCCGTTCGGGCCCAGGAGGGCGAAAATCTCCCCGCGCTGAATGTCGAGGTCGACCGATTTGAGCGCGTCGACTCCAGTGCCGTAGGTCTTCCTGAGACCGCGGATCGAGAGGATCGGGTCGCTCATTCGACAGGGCCTGGCTCAGCTGGCACAGCATCGTCCTTCATGAGCCCGTGGCGCAGCAGCATTGGAATGTTCGCCGTGGCGAAAAGGAAGGTGAGGGGAAGCGCGCCCCACAGCTTGAACCCGATCCAGAAGCTCGTCGAGCTGTTGCGCCACACCGCTTCGTTGAGCACGCCCATGAAGAGAAAGAAGATTGCCCAGTTGCGGGTGAGCTTGGTCCAGCCGGCTTCATCGAGACCCGGATAGGTGCTTCCGAGGGCGCGCTGCAGCAGGGGGCGATCGGTGGCGAGGCCGAACCAAAGCAGTGCCGACACGAGGGCGTAGTAGAGCGTCGGCTTCATCTTGATGAAGGCCTCGTTGTGCAACCAGATGGTGAGGCCGCCGAGGATCACGACCATCACGCCGGAGAACCAGAGCAGCGGCGAGATGCGGTGATAGCGGATCGCCGAGAAGAGCATCGCCGCGATCATCGCGAGCATGAAGGCGCCGGTCGCGACGAAGATCTTGAGCGGCCCGGGAACAGGCGCGAAGAAGTTCGCGAGAAAGAAGACGAGCAGCGGACCGAGATCGATAAGCAGCTTCGCACCGCCCTGCGGCTCGGCCTTGGTGCTCATTCGGGGGGTAGTCCCGCAATGGCCCGGGCGACCGCGCGCGGATCGAACGGGCGCAGGTCGTCGGCTTTCTCGCCGACTCCGATGGCATGGATCGGAAGGCCAAACCTCTCGGCCGCGGCGACAAGAATCCCCCCGCGCGCCGTGCCGTCCAGCTTGGTCATGATCAGTCCCGTCACACCTGCGCTCTCGCGGAACACCTCGACCTGAGCAAGCGCGTTCTGCCCGGTCGTGGCGTCGAGCACCAAGAGAACGTCGTGCGGCGCTTCCGGATTGAGGCGACCGAGAACCCGGCGGATCTTCGACAGCTCCTCCATCAGGTGTGTTTTGTTCTGAAGTCGGCCCGCGGTGTCGACGATCAGTGCGTCAATGCCCTGAGCCGTCGCCCGCTTGACGCCGTCAAACACGATTCCGGCCGCGTCGCCGCCTTCCTTCCCCGAGATGACCGGCGCGCCGATCCGCTCGCCCCAGATCGTCAGCTGCTCGATCGCGGCGGCGCGGAAGGTGTCTCCTGCTGCGAGCAGCACGCCATAGTCCTCGCTCCTTGAGCCAATGGCCAAGCTTTCCGATCGTGGTGGTTTTGCCCGAACCGTTGACGCCGATGACGAGGATGACGTGCGGGCGCGGAAATCCCCACACTTCCAGCGGCTTGGCGACCGGAGTGAGGATCTTCTCGATCTCTTCGGCGAGAATGGTGCGAAGGCCTCGCTCATCGAGATGTTCGAATTTCTGCTGCGCGATCGCCTGGCGGATTCGGCGGGAGGCTTCGGGGCCGAGGTCGGACGCAATCAGCGCCTCCTCGATGTCGTCGAGCGTCGCGGTGTCGAGCGCGGCGCGGCTGGTGAGGCCGGTGAGGTTGTCGGCAACCCGGTCGGCGGTCTTTTGAAACCCGCCGCGCAGGCGGTCGAGCCAACTCATGCCCAAACCGCCATAAGATGGTCGCCATTGCGGCCCGTCACCTGCGCGACGCCGCTGTCCCCGCGCGCTGCGCCCTCGACCGCCACCGCCGCGAAATTGTTCGCGTGGCCCTTGCCGTGATTTTCGATGAGGACTCGTTGAGTAGTTCCGACGAGACTTTCGAGCCAGCGGCCGCGGCGGTCGGCTGCGGCGTCGCGGAGCCGCGATGACCGGTACTTCACGACTTCGCGAGCGAGTTGCGGCATTCGCGCCGCGGGTGTGTTCGGCCGTGGAGAGAAGGGAAAGACATGGGCGGCGACGATATCGCAATCGTCGAGCAGTCGCAGGCTGTTCAGCGCCATTTCTTCGGTTTCGGTCGGAAAGCCGGCGATGAGATCGGCGCCGATCGTCGCCCGAGGACGCGCGGCCTTGATCCGCTCGACCGTGCGCACGGCATCGGCGCGGCTGTGGCGGCGCTTCATGCGCTTGAGGATCATGTCGTCGCCGGACTGCAGCGACAGGTGGAAATGGGGCAGGAGCCGGGGCTCGCCCGCAATCAGCTCGAACAGGGCCTCGTCGATCTCGACTCCGTCGAGCGACGAAAGCCGGAGCCGATTCAGTCTCGGCTCGGCGGCGAACAGGCGCTGGCAGAGCTTGCCCAGGCCTCCGGCATAGTCGGTGATGTCGACGCCCGTCAGCACGATCTCTTTCGCGCCGCGGTCGATCTCGAGCGCAACGGCGTCGCGCACCAGCTCGAAGGCCAGCGAGCGGCTTCGACCGCGTGCCTGCCAGATCGAGCAGAAGGTGCAGCGGTGATCGCAGCCGGTCTGAACGGCGACGAAGCTGCGGACGTGCCCCTGAAAGCCCGCTGGCGCCATGACGTCATTGGCCGCGAATGCCTTGAGCTTGCCCGCATTTCCGACGACGCGACTGACGCCGGGCAAGGTCGCGAAGGAAGCGGGATCGAGATCGGATGCGCAGCCCGTCACCAGGATCTTCGCCGCCGGGTGCTCGCGGTGCGCGCGGCGGATTGCCTGGCGCGACTGGCGCACGGCTTCATTGGTGACGGCGCAGCTGTTGACGATGATCCAGTCGTCGCCGGCGGGCGCGGTGCGTGCGATCGTCTCGCTTTCGGCGAAGTTGAGGCGGCAACCGAGCGTGATGGTCTCGACGCTCATTGCACCGCCTCAAGGTCGAGCTCGCCTTCGAAGACGTGAGTGGCGCTGCCGCGCATGCGGATCGGCTGACCCGGTTCCCAGGCGATCGTCAGCGGGCCGCCGGGCATCGTCACCGTGACGGGTGAGGCCGCACGCTTCGAGCGGATCGCGGCTACTGCGGTCGCGCACGCACCCGTCCCGCAGGCAAGCGTGAGCCCGGCACCGCGTTCCCACGTGAGCAGCGCGATGCCGTCGCTGCCGACCGACGCGACGTTGACGTTGATGCGCGCGGGGAAGGCGGGGTCGTGCTCGATCTTGGGTCCTAGCTCATCGAGGGGGATCGTCGTCACATCATCGACGAAGAAGACGACGTGCGGGTTGCCGACATTGAGCGCCATCGGTTGCGCGAGACGGCCCCACGCCATCGGCAGCGACGAGGTGTCCATCGGGTAGGCCAGGGGAATCTCGTCCCAGCCGAAGCGTGGCTCGCCTATCGATACTTCCACTTCGGCGCCGAGTTGCGCGCCCTGCAGTCGGCCTCCGGCGCTGTCGATCCTCTTGGCGCCGGTCAACTGCACGACGCAGCGCGTTGCATTTCCACAGCTTTCGACCTCGCCGCCGTCGCTGTTCCAGATCCGCATGCGAAGGTCGGCGCGGTCGCTCGGCTCGAGCACGATCAACTGGTCGCACCCAACTCCGGTGCGGCGGTCGGCGATGGCACGAGCAAGGGCCGGCGTGACCGCGAACGGCTCCGCCCGAGCGTCAACGATGACGAAGTCGTTGCCAAGGCCATGCATCTTGTGAAAGCGCCGCTTCACGTGATCAGACAAGCTCCGGCGCCTTGGCGCGCATCGGCGCGATCACCTGCGCGGCGAAACGGTCCATCTCCTCGGCTTGCGGGCTCATCTGCAGCAGGAGAAGGTCGAGCCCCGCGCTCTCATATTCCTCGATCCGCTCGCGGATTTGTTCAGGAGTTCCGACCAGGTTCGGTCGTAAGCCCCTGTTGGAGACGGAATATTCCTGCAGCTTCAGCTCTCGCTCGAGCTCGGTCCCCGACAGCCATTGCTCGAAATTGTCGAACCCCTTGGGCGGCTTGGCGGGCATCTGGGTGATTCGCGCCAGCTCCTGCTTCGCCTCGGCCTCGCTGTCGCGGACGATGGCGAAGGCGGCCATGCCATATTGCATCCGCCCCTTGCCGGCGCGGGCCCGGCGCTCCTCCATGTCCGCGATCTTCGGCTTGATGGCATCGACCGGGTCGCCGTGCATCACATAAGCGTCGCACAGGGTTGCGATCAGTGTCTTGGCGGCTTCGCTCTCGCCGCCGGCATAGATCGTCGGCCACGGCTTGTGGACCGGCTTGGGCTCGGCAATCGCGTTCGACAGTTTGTAACGCGCGCCGTCGAAACTGAACCGCTTCTGGGTCCAGAGGCCTTGGACGACCTGAAGCCATTCGGTCGTTCGGGCGTAGCGATCGTCATGCTGATCGAACTGAAGGCCGTACTGGGTCGCTTCGTCGGCCCACCAGGAGGAGACGACGTTGAGCGCCAGCCTGCCGCTCGCGATATTGTCGATGTTCGACGCCGCTTTCGCGAACAGCGCCGGCTGGTGAAAATTGGGCCGGACCGCGACCATCAATTCGATCCTCGATGTCACAGCAGCCAGCGCCGCGGCTGTCGACCATGCGTCGAGAGCTGGCTGGTCCACGCCCTTGATATCGTTGAGATTGAGCTCGGCGATGAGGGTGAGGTCCCAGCCGGTCTCCTCGCTGCGCTGGGTGAGGCGCTTCACATAGTCCCAGCTCGCTTCCATTCCCTCGTCGGCGACGTTGCGCAGCCAGCCGCCGAACACCGGCATCCAATAGCCGAACCTCATGCCGCCTCCTTTTCGCCGGTCAATTGTTCGAGATAGTCGATGAGACGGTCGTGCGGGTCCCAGCCGATGACGTTGAGCGGGTCCGCGACGAAGTTCGACATGGCGTTGATGTCGTAGAAGCGCGGGGTCCCGTCGCGATCGTCGACAAGCATTTCGACTCCGCCGAGGTCGAGGTCCGCGGCGCGCGCAATCCGCTCCGCGGCCTCGATGATCTGGCGCGGCGGCTTCACGGCCGTCATTCGGATCGCCGCGCGGCCGGGTTGAGCGATGCAGGCGTCGGCCGGGCAGAGGTCGAAGCTATCGCCGCTGCTCTCGACTTCGATCGCGTAGAGGAACCGTCCGCCAAGCGTCTCCAGGCGCAGGATCGAACCTCCGCGAGGGGGGACATAGTCCTGGAGAAGCAGGACGTTGTCGACCGATTGTGGAACCGTGCGGTCAGCGACCGAAGCGCGGAGCTCCTCGACAGACGAGTAGCGCGTGATGCCGGCGCCGGAACCGCCAATATTTGCCTTCACGAGCAATGGGAAAGCCATATCCTCGGCCGCCGGGATGAGATCGCGCGTCCGGTGGACCACGCGAGTTGCGGGAATTGCGAGACCAAGCGAGGAAATCAGAGCCAGTTGGCGCGCCTTGGATGAATCGACCGCAAGCGTCGCCGCCCCGTTGAGCACCGTCGCTCCGCATCGCTGCCAATGATCGAGCAGTGCGGCGGCGTAGAAGATCGGATGCTCCGGCTCACGGAGGAAACTCGATTGCGCAACGCGGCTGAGAATGACTCGCGCCGGCACTTCGCGACTTGCCGGATCGAACCTGTGGCCGCCGAGCTGGATGGGGACGCAGGCCACGCCCCGCCGCTCGAGCGCCGCGAACAGGGGTTGAAACCACTGTGGGTGCTCGTAGAGGACGCCTAGCTGCGCGATACCGGGGCCGATGACGCTCATGTGAGGCGCGGGACTTAAGGAGCGGGCGGGCGCAAGTCCACAAGCGAGGGTGAACCTACCATGGCGAGAGCCGCCAGCGATGTCATGCAGTCGATCATCTTCTCTGCGGTGCTGGAAGGCCTTGCGGCATTGAAGCGCGCGTCGGGCGGGCTGCCCAACCAGCTGCTACGCGACGTCCAGGCGATCCATCCGAACGTCACCTTCGCCGACCTGCCGAAGGAGCTCCAGAACCAGATCGCCGAGACCACGCGCAGCGCATTCACGCAGCTGTTGAAGGAAGGCTATGCGGTCGGTCCGCGCCAGCAGATGCAGCAGTCGCGGCCGATGGACCGTGTGCCGGAGCGGCGCGGGTCGGGGCCCTCCGACCGTCGGGGTCCGCCGCGCGGGCCCCATCGCGGCGCGCCGGGCGGTAACGGTCCCGACAAGCCTCGGGGTGGACCGGGCGGCCCATCGCGTCCGCGCAAGCCGCCCAAGGGCAAGCCGCGGTTGGGTTGAAGTTCGCGACGTGACCGGCTAAGCGCCGACGCGTCTTAACGGACATACATCGATACTGAGCGCCCAAGGGTGCAAGCCGGCCGACGAGGTTTCGTCCGCTGGCTCAAATTGCGTTGATGCTCCCCATATGGGCTGCTCGGCATCGTTGAGGAGATTTGAATGTTCGACACCCTGAGCGATCGGCTCGGCAGCGTATTCGACCGGCTTCGCGGGCGCGGCGCGCTCACCGAGGCCGACGTGCGCTCGGCGATGCGCGAGGTGCGTGTCGCCTTGCTCGAGGCCGATGTCGCGCTCCCGGTCGCGCGCGACTTCGTCGAACAGGTCACCGAAAAGGCGGTCGGCCAGGAAGTCCTGCGTTCGGTCACGCCGGGGCAGATGGTCGTCAAGTACGTCCACGATGCGCTGGTCGACACACTCGGATCGGAGACCGCGGAGCTCAATCTGGCGGTCAGCCCGCCCGCCGTGATCATGATGGTCGGCCTCCAGGGCTCGGGTAAGACGACCACCACGGCCAAGCTTGCGAAGCGCTTGAGCGAGCGCGATCGCAAGAAGGTGCTGATGGCCTCTCTCGACGTCGCCCGACCGGCGGCGCAGGAGCAGCTCGCGGTGCTCGGGCGGCAGACGAACGTCGACACGCTCCCGATCGTCGCCGGCCAGCAGCCGGTCGACATCGCCAAGCGCGCGGTCCAGTCGGCGAAGCTGCAAGGCTATGACGTTGTGCTGCTGGACACGGCGGGCCGTCTCCACGTCGATGACCAGCTGATGGCCGAGATGAAGGCCGTCGCGCAGGCCTCGAACCCCGCCGAGACATTGCTCGTCGTCGACAGCCTGACCGGCCAGGACGCGGTGAACGTCGCCAAGGGATTTGCGGGCGAGGTCGATCTTTCGGGCGTGATCCTGACCCGCATGGACGGCGATGCGCGCGGCGGCGCCGCGCTCTCGATGCGCGCAGTCACCGGCAAGCCGATCAAGTTCGCCGGAGTGGGCGAGGCGCTCGACAAGCTCGAAGCCTTCCATCCGGACCGCGTCGCGGGGCGAATACTGGGCATGGGCGACGTCGTCAGCCTGGTCGAGCGCGCCGCCGAGACGATCAAGGTCGAGGAAGCCGAGAAGCTCGCGGCCAAGATGGCCAGGGGCAAGTTCGACCTCGACGACCTGTGGGCCCAGCTCCGTCAGATGCAGCGCATGGGCGGTCTCGGCGCGCTCGCGGGCATGATGCCCGGACTCAAGGGCATGAAGGGCGCGATGGACCAGGCGCAGAACAGCAAGGCGCTGGTCCACATGGAAGCGATGCTCTCGTCGATGACGGCGAAGGAACGTTCGCGGCCGGAGGTCATCAACGCGAAGCGGAAGATTCGCGTCGCCAAGGGCTCGGGAACGACGGTTCAGGAGATCAACAAGCTCCTGAAGATGCACCAGGAAATGTCGACCGCGATGAAGCGGCTCAAAAAGATGGGCGGTCTCGGAAAGCTCGCGGCGATGTTCAACAAGGGCGGTTTGGAAGGCGCGCTCGGCGGACTTGCCCCCTCGGGCGCGCTGCCTCCCGGCACAATGCCGGGGCTTGGCGGGGGAGGCGCAGGCCTCCCCGGCCTTGGCGGCTCGTCGCCGTTCAACCTGCCGCCGGGGTTCGACAAATTCTCAAAAAAGTGATGGGCGCCTCAGCCCGTCATCCCCGCAAAGGCGGGGATCCAGTTTGAGGAATGGACTCCCGCCTTCGCGGGAGTGACGAAGAAGAAGGAAGTAATAAATGGCAGTTGCAATTCGTCTCTCTCGCGGAGGCTCCAAAAAGCGGCCCTATTATCGCATCGTCGTAGCCGACAGCCGCAATGCACGGGACGGGCGCTTCATTGAAAAGGTCGGCACGTACAATCCGCTGTTGGCCAAGGATTCGCCCGAGCGCGTGAAGCTCGACACCGACCGGATTTCGCATTGGCTGAGCGTCGGTGCCCAGCCGTCGGACCGTGTGCTGCGCTTCCTTGATGCGGCGGGGCTCAAGGAGCGTTCGGCGCGCAACAATCCGAAGAAAGCCGAGCCTGGCGAAAAGGCCAAGGAGCGCGCGGAACAACGTGCCGCCAGGGAAGCCGAAGCGGCCGAAGCTGCCGCCGCGCCGCAGGAAGCTTCCGAAATAGCTTCCGATAATGAAGCGTCCACTGCGGAAGCTGCGGAGGCCGTCGTCGCGGAAGAGGTCGAAGCGGCCACCGCCGAGCCGAGCGCCGAGGCCGAAGCCGTTGCGGACGAGACGTCCGAACAGGCTCCGGTAGCCGAAGAAGCTCCGGCTGTTGAGGAAGCCGCCGCTGAGAGGAGCGCTCCGGCGGCTGAGGACGCGCCGGCTGAGCAGGCCGAAGCCACCAGCGAAGGTGAGTCCGCGGCGGAGCCGGCCGAGGGCGCTGATGATGTCGCTCCGCCGAGTGCTGAATCGCCTCAGGCTGCCGAGGCGAACGGCGAAGGCCAGTCGAGCGAGGAGCCGGCCGAGGGCGCCGTCGAGGACACCAAGGCCTGAACATGAGCGAGAGCGGCGAGCGTAGGATTGCGCTCGCCGCAGTCGCTGGCGCGCATGGCGTCAAGGGCGAGCTGCGGCTGAAGATGCTCAGCGAGAGCATCGACAGCCTGTCGCGCCATGAAAGCTTGTACGTCGGAGGCGAGGAGCGCCGGCTCGTCTCGATCAGGGACGGCGGGAGGACGGCGGTCGCCCGGTTCGAGGGCATGAACGATCGCGCCGCCGCCGAAGCGCTTCGCGGCTCGCTGATCGAGGTTGATCGCGCCTCGCTGCCTCCATTGGAGGAGGGCGAATATTATCACGCCGACCTGATCGGTCTCGCCGCCGTCGATGACAAGGAAATGCCGGTCGGCACGGTCGTCGACGTAGAGAATTTCGGCGCCGGCGACCTGCTCGAGATCGAACTGGAAGGCGGCAAGCGTTCGCTGATCCCGTTCAGGCCGGGTATCGCGGATCTCCGGGACGGCCGAGTCGTCCTCGATCCGGCGTTCCTCGCCTAGCTGCCGCTCTCGGCCTCGACCAGCTCACTCCGCCCTTCGCGCCAGCGGGGTTCCTTCGCGCAGAGGTCGTTGCGAATGGTGGTCGCGGCGACTCCGCCTTCGCCCATCGCGTGGCTGATCTGGTCGAGGCCGTGGACCACGTCGCCGGCGGCGTAGAGGCCCGGCACGCTCGTCCGCTGATGCGGATCGCAAAGGAAGCAGCCGTCCTCGGCGAGCCGCGCCCCAACCATCTCGCCAAGCTGCGTATGCGTGTCCGAACCCAGCGCCGGATAGACGCTGTCGAACGTATAATGTCCTTCCGGCGTATCGACGACGATGCATTCGCCCGTGATCGCGACCGCTTGCGTCGGGCCGTCGACGCAATCGATGCCGGCTTCGTTGATCTTGCGCTGATCGTCCGGGCTCAGCTTCAGCGCCTTGTCGGGCGCGATGAGCGTCACGTCGGCGGTGTAGCTGCGGATGAAGATCGCCTCGGCGACGCCACGGCTATCGCTGCCGATCACGCCGATGCGCTTGTCGGTAACCTCATAACCATCGCAGATCGGGCAGTAGCGGATGAGCCCACGCGCGAGCGCGTCTTCGTGCAGTTCCTCGTCCATCGGCGGGCGGCGGTTGGTGACGCCGGTCGCGAGCAGGACCGAACGAGCCTTCGCGTCGCCGGAACCCCAGGTTGCCGTGAACAGTCCAGTCTCTTGGTCGCCTTCGAGCCTAGTGACCAGCTCGGTCTCGATCTTCGCGCCAAATTCGCACGCCTGGTCGCGCATGCGCTGGAGCAATTCCTTGCCGGCGATGCCCTTCGGGTAGCCGGGGTGGTTGCGCGTGCAAGGGATCCAGCCGGCGCGGCTTTTTCCACCGTCGACCACGAGGATGTCGAGGTGGAAGCGCGCGAGGTAAATCGCCGCAGTCAGCCCGCCCGGGCCCACCGCCGATGATCAGGCAATCGAGGATCCGCTCGTCCATCCGCTGCCCAATGGATTGCCGCACGTGCGGTTCCCGACTAGCTCGCGGCGATGAACTGGACGTTCATCCTGATCGGATTCGCCATCGCCGTGTTCATGGGCTCGGCGCTGGTCTCGCTGCTGGCGACGATCCGGCCAGAATGGAGCGCCCGGCGGAAGAGGCTGACGGCCGCGTCGGTGCTCCCGGCGATTACCGTGGTCGCCACCTTGCTTGGCGTGATCGTCGTATCGACCACCAATCATGGCCAGACGGATCATGTGGAGGACCTGGCGATCGGGGCGCTGCTGATGATCGGCGGCGGGTTCACGCTTCTGGCCTGGATCGGCGGGCTGGTCGGCGCGACATTGACCGGGACGGAGGCGGGCCAGGTGAGTTTCCGGGCCTCGGTCCTGACACTCTATCCGGAGATGTTTCCGGGACCGCTTGGCACGAGCCTGGCCGGGAAGGCACTTGAAGACGGCATTTGGAGCCTCGGAGGCGACCAACATCCGCGATTTCGCCACCGATAAGCACCGCAGCGTCGACGACACGCCGGCGGGCGGGGGAGCGGGCATGGTGCTCCGCCCGGACGTGCTCGCCGCCGCGCTCGACAGCGATCGACGGACGGACGGCCAATGCTGGCGCTGACGCCGCGAGGCGCACCGCTGACTCAGGCTCGCGTGCGCGAGCTTGCGGCGGGCGAGGGGGTCATCCTGCTGTGCGGGCGCTTCGAGGGGTTCGACGAGCGGATCTTCGATGCGCGGCCGCTCGAGCCCGTCTCGGTCGGGGACTATGTCCTGTCGGGCGGCGAGCTTGGCGCGATGGTGATCCTCGACGCTTGCGTAAGGCTCCTCCCCGGGGTAATGGGCGCGGCCTCCAGCGGAGAGGAGGAGAGCTTCGAGACGGGGCTCCTCGAATATCCGCATTATACCCGACCCGTCGAATGGGAAGGACGCACGATCCCCGAAGTGCTGCGGTCGGGGGATCATGCGAAGATCGCGGCGTGGCGACACGAACGCGCGGTCGAAGACACACGGCTAAGGCGGCCGGACCTGATCGAGCGCCACGGGGGCGCATCGCAGGCACCGCCCTCTGGCGCGCGGCGACGAGATACGAAGGCGTAACGACAAATGAACCTGATCCAGACCCTCGAGCGCGAGGCCATCGAAGCGCTGACCGCCGACCGACAGGTCCCCGAATTCCGTCCCGGCGACACGCTGCGCGTCGGCGTCAAGGTCATCGAAGGCGACCGCACCCGCGTCCAGGCGTTCGAGGGCGTGTGCATCGCCCGCTCGAACAAGGGCGTCGGCTCCAGCTTCACGGTCCGCAAGATCAGCTTCGGCGAGGGCGTCGAGCGCGTCTTCCCGCTCTATTCGCCGATCATCGAGAAGATCGAGGTCGTGCGCCGGGGCGATGTCCGCCGCGCCAAGCTTTATTACCTGCGCGGCCGTACCGGTAAGGCCGCTCGAATCGCCGAGCGCCGCGACATCCGTCGTGACGTTCAGGGCGGGCAGGGCGCCGAGACGGAAGCCACCCGCGCCGAGAACGCGCCGAAGGCTTAAAACTAGGCCTGTTCCCCGGCGAAGGCCGGGGTCCAGACTTTTCGCTTCGTCTTGCAGGACTGGACCCCGGCCTTCGCCGGGGTACAAGGCACGCATGCGTTTCCTTGTCGCGGCTGCCGTTGCGCCGCTTCTGCTCGCCCTCGCTCCGCCGCCCGGCGTTCCCCAGAAGAAGCTCACGATCGAGCGGATCTTCGCCAGTCCGCCGATCTCCGGGAAGACCCCTCGCGTTCTCAAACTCTCGCCCGACGGGCGCCATGCCGCTCTCCTCCAGCCGCGCGCCGAGGATCGAGAGCGCTTCGACCTCTGGGCAATGGACACGTCGACAGGCAAGCTGCGCATGCTCGTCGATTCGACCAGGATCGGCGGCGGCGAGGTTTCCGAGGCGGAGAAGATGCGCCGCGAACGCAACCGCGTCGGCGGCTCCAAGGGCATTGTCGAATATGAGTGGGCGCCGGACGGCAAATCGATCCTCACGCCCGTCGACGGCGATCTCTACCTCGCGGATGTGGCCACCGGCTCGATCCGCCGCCTGACGAACACGCCGGCGACCGAGATCGACGCGCACGTGCTCGGAAGGCGGGCGCTACATCAGCTTCGTCCGTGACCAGAACCTCTATTCCATCGATCTTCGCACCGGCGCCGAACGGCCGCTCACCGACGGATGGCAAGGGCACGGTCACCTGCGGCACCGCCGAGTTCGTCGCGCAGGAGGAGATGGACCGCCACACCGGTGCCTGGTGGGCGCCCGGCGACGGGCGCATCGCGGTCGAATGCTACGACGAAGCGAAGGTCGCGACCGTGACGCGCGCTGCAATCGGCGCGAACGGGACCAAGGTGTTCGATCAGCGCTATCCCGCCGCGGGGACTCCCAACGTGATTGTGACGCTTTGGGTGATCGATCCCGCGAGCGGCCGGCGAACCAAGGTCGACCTCGGCTCCGATCCCGACATCTATCTCGCCCGTGTCGACTGGTCGAAGGACGGGCGCACCCTTTACGTCCAGCGCGAAAGCCGCGACCAGAAGCGCCTCGATCTTCTTGCTGTCGATCCTTCGAGCGGCGCCAGCCGCACCGTTCTCAGCGAGACCGCGAAGACCTGGATCAACCTCAACGGCGATTTCCATCCGCTGAAGGACGGCAGCTTCGATCTGGGGATCGGAGCGAAGCGGCTTCCACCATCTCTACCGCTTGGTCGGCGGCCAGCTGATCGCCGCATCACGCGCGGGACTTGGTCGATGACCGGCCTGGTCGGCGTCGACGAGGCGAATCACCGTCTATTCTTCACCGGCAACAAGGACGGCGTGCTCGAGCAGCCATGTCTATTCGGTCGACTATCTCAGCTCCCGGAGAGCCGAAGCGGCTGACCGAAGCCGGCTATTGGAACGCCGCGGACATGGACAAGGGAGGCACGCGACTGCTCGTCATCGCGCTCGTCCCCGGATCAGCCGCCGCAGGTCTATCTTGCCGATGCTTCAGGGAAGCGGCTCGCCTGGGTCGAGGAGAATAAGCTCGACGCCTCACACCCTTATGCGCCGTACACTGGCGGCGCATCGCCCGGTGCAGTACGGCACCCTGAAAGCCGCGGACGGGAGCACGCTCTATTACGAGATGATCACGCCGCCGCTGACGACCGGGAAGAGATACCCCGTCTTTTTCGAACATTATGGCGGGCCCTGGCTCGCAGCAGGTCAAGCGCGCGTGGATCAACCCGATGGCGCAATATTGGGTCAGCAAGGGCTGGATCTATTTCCAGGTCGACAATCGCGGCTCGCCGAACCGCGGGCGGAATTTCGAAGACCAGATTTATCATGCGATGGGGACGGTCGAGGTCGAGGACCAGGCGACGGCGGCGCGTTGGCTTCAGAAGCAGCCTTATGTCGATCCGAAGAAAATCGCGATCTACGGCTGGTCCTATGGCGGCTACATGACGCCTGAAGATGCTGGAGAAGGCGCCGAAGGGTCTTTATGCGGCCGGCGTCGTCGGCGCGCCCGTCACCAAGTGGGAGCTTTACGACACCGCATTATACCGAGCGCTATCTCGGCAATCCTTCAGTCGATCCCAAGCCGTACCAGCGTTCGGACGCGCTCGCCGACGCGGTGAAGATCAGCGAGCCGTTCCTTCTCATCCACGGCATGTCCGACGACAATGTCGTGTTCCAGAACTCGACCCTGCTCGCCGACGAGCTGCAGGCGGCCGATCGGCCGTTCGAGATGATGTTCTATCGTCGGCGCAGACCCACCGGCCCGCCGGCGAGGGGCGCCAGGCGCACGTCCAGAACACCATCGAGCGCTTCTTCGACGAGAAGGTGCTGCGGGAAGGCCGGACTAGTCGCCGCCGTCTCCGCCGCGCCGGGATCGCCTCGCGGTCGACGAGCCGCGTGTAAAGGTGCCAGGTCGAATAGCCGAGCCACGGCAGCACGAAGGCGAGGCCGACGAACAGCGGGATCGAGCCCAGCACCAGAAGCGCGGTGACGACGATGCCCCAGCGGATCATCTCGCGCTTGTTGGCGTGCGCCGCCCGCCACGAGGTGGAGACCGCCTCGGCGGCGCTGACGTCGCAGTCGACCAGCATCGGCAGCGAGGCGACGCTGAGCGCGAGGACGAACCAGCCGAAGATCGCGCCGACCACGGCACCGCCGAGGATCAGCGCCCATCCCCGCGGCGTCGTGAATACGTCGGACAGGAAGCCGCCGATGGAAGTCGGCGTCGCCCAGCCGAACAGCAGTGCATAGAGCACTCCGGCGGCGACCAGCCACCCGACGAAGATCAGCAACAGCAATCCCGCGACGATCCCCATGTCGTCGACGGACGGACGCTTGCGCACGTCGAGGAAGTTGAACCAGTGGACCTCCTCGCCGCCTCGCGGCGCCGGGCGAGCTCATAGAAACCCACGGCCGCGACGGGACCCAGCAGCGCAACTCCGGCAACCACCGGGAAGAAGAACGGCATCAGCGGCCGGCTGGTGGTCATCACCACCGCGGCAATCCCGATCAGCGTGTAGATCAGCCCGGCGAAGAAAAGGTCGCCGCGAAGGTCGCGGAAATCCTCCCATCCTTGCCTCAGGGACCAGCGCAGGTCCTCGTCGCCGATCGTGCGGACCGGGATGGGTCCGGCCTTTGCCGGGCTGCGTGGAGCAACAGTCGCCATGACACCTCCTTCGAACTCGGGTGCCGTCCGGCGCGATCCGGCGCCGGGCGCCTGACCGGGCCATAGCACAGCGCGACCGAGTCGGTCAGAGGCTCACGCGGCGAAATGGCGAGGGTTTCGATCGGGGACATATTGCGGTCGGGCGAACCGAGGGCGCGACCGCACCAGCGGCGCGGCGCTTGCGGGAAGTCCGTTCCGCGCGCCGACCACCGTGAACCGCACTTGGTCGGTCGTCATGAAGATCGATCGTCAGTTCGGCGCCGTCGCAGCTGCGGCCGCTGCAGGAAATGGTGAATTTTCCCGACGAGTCCGGGCTTCCGATCGAGCGAACGAACCCCGCGACGCCGGCGCTTCGGATATGCGCCTCCTCGGGCGCGACAAGGGAAATCCGCTGGGAGCCGTTGGCGCGCAGGCGCAACTTGATGGTTCGCTCGGAGCCATAGCGCTCGGAGCCGAGCGGCTCGATCGTCGGCGGGCGGATGCCTGGCGCGGCTGGGGCTCGTGCGAGCCATCGTTGCCGTTCGGAGAAATCGCAGTTTTCCGCGGCGCCACTCGCCCCAGCGCCGGTAAGGTTCCGGAAGCCGCGCGCCGTCGTTGACGATGGACCAGGAGCTGCGGCCCGATGGGAAATCGGTCACGTGCTCGATCGTGAAGCGCTGCTGGTGGTCTTGCGAATAAGCCGGCGCAATTCCGGCGGCCGTCCAGGCGACCAGCGCGACGGCCGCCGAGCCGAGCAGCACCGCGCGGCGGTTCTCGCCCGCGAACAGGCTACGAGCCTCGATCAGGGCGGGGGTGATCAAAATCGCCGCGACCGGTGCCACCACCCAAAGCGGGCCGGGGCTGAACAGCTCTTCGAGCGCGCCGAGCAGCTCGCTCCAGCCCAGATAGAGGAGGAGCATCGCCGACGAGCGCTCCAATCGCCTCGGCCGAAGGATAGCGGCGACTGGCGGCGATCCCGAGCAGGACCACGGCCGGCGGGATCAGGAAGTAGATGATCCCGCCCGGCGCAACGATTGCCAGAATCGCGCCGATCAGGAGGAACGACGAACCAATAGGCGGCGCGCAGCTTCGCCGCGGTCAATTGACGACCGATGGTGGCGAGCACGGCGAGCGATCCGAGGATGACCGTCGCGTAAATCGCCACGAACGTGATTTCGGGGTGCGCCCGCCAGTAGGTGCCGGCGCGAAGGAAGCCCATCGCCGTGACCGCGATCCAGCCCGACGCGCTGCCGGCGACGATGGTACCGAGCGTGAGGGCCGAGCCTGCGGACCAGAGCGCCGCGCGCCCACGTGATCGCTGCGAACGCCATCAGCAGAAACAGCAGGCAGCTGACCCCGAGCATCAAGGGGCATCTGAAGAATATGCGATTCGAACAGGCCGCTGAATATCCGTGTGCCGTGCGTCTGCGGAGTGCCTGCCGAAGTTCCGACGTGAGCGCGAGCGCCTCATCGCCCATGTCCTGGAGGCTTCTCACGTCGAGGCCCGTCGAGATTGTCGCCGGGGCTGTGGTAGCGGGTCTCGTTGCCGACGATCGCGGAGTTGAGCGTCAGCCATCCGCGCTCCTTGAAGGTGGTTACGTCGGTGTCGTTGGGGATCAGCCTGGCGACGTCGGTCGCGAGACTGCTCGCGGATGGCCGGCGGACGGCCGCCGCATAAGCCGCGATCGCGGAACCGTTCGGCTGGCTCGTCTCGAACATCGTGACCGGCCCATTGACCCCGCGGGCCTCGAAGTTGAGCAGGCTGTCGACGTTTCGACTGAGGGGATCCGCGAGGAAAGCGCGGGCGCCGAGCAGGCCAAGCTCCTCGCCTTCATTGAACAGCAGGATGACCGGGCGCTTGAGGGGCCGATCCTTGACGATCGAACCGACCTCGAGCAAGGTCGCAACGCCGATGCCGTCATCCGATGCGCCGGGGCCGACGGGAACGCTGTCATAATGGGCGCTCAGCAGGAGCGCCTTGCCGTGAGGGGGGCCGAGGACCGCGATGATGTTCCGGACCCGGGCGCAGGCGACAGGCGGGCTTTCTGGAAGTCGTTGCAGACCATCTGGTCGCGAACGATCGGCTCGAGGCCCATTTGCGCGAGCGTCGCGACGATCCGCGCGCGGACCAGGTCGTCGGCCGGCGAGTCCACGGGGTGAGGCACGCTGATCGCCGAGGATGAAGGCGAGCCGCGCCTTCGCGCGATTGGCATCGAACTCGCCGGGCGCGCTTCGCGCGGGCGGCAGCGAAACAGCAGGGACTTGGCCGGCAAACGCCGCGAGCAGGAGAATGACGAGCCCGAGCGCCAGCAATGTTTCGCGCCGCATCAATGTCCCCCTTGCCCGCGCCGATTGCGGAGCCATATCGCCTTGCGGCGCTGCTTACGATAGGGGCGGCGCTCAAGCTGGAGACTGGTTCATGGGTTATCGGGTCGCGGTCGTCGGGGCGACGGGCAATGTCGGGCGCGAGCTCTTCAACATCCTCGCCGAGCGCCAATTCCCGCTCGATGACGTCGCTGCCGTGGCTTCTTCGCGCTCGACCGGCGACATCATCGACTTCGGCGACAGCGGCGAGGAGCTCAAGGTCAAGAACCTCGAGCATTTCGACTTCAGCGGTTGGGACATCGCCCTGTTCGCCGCCGGCGCCGAGGTATCGAAGGTCTATGCGCCCATCGCGGCGGCTGCCGGCTGCACCGTGATCGACAACAGCTCGCTGTTCCGCATGGACCCGGACGTGCCGCTGATCGTGCCGGAAGTGAACTCGGAGGCGATCGCCGGCTACACCAAGAAGAACATCATCGCGAACCCCAACTGCTCCACGGCGCAGCTGGTGGTGGCGCTGAAGCCGCTCCACGATGTTGCGAAGATCAAGCGCGTCGTCGTCGCGACCTATCAGTCGGTCTCGGGCACCGGAAAGGCGGCGATGGACGAGCTGTTCGAGCAGTCCCGCAACATCTTCGTTGGCGATTCCAACACGCCGGTCGTCTACCCCAAGCAGATCGCCTTCAACGTCATCCCCCAGTGCGACGTCTTCCTCGACGACGGCTCGACCAAGGAAGAGTGGAAGCTGGTCGTCGAAACGAAGAAGATCCTCGACCCGTCGATCAAGCTCACAGCCACCTGCGTGCGCGTGCCGGTGTTCGTCGGTCACTCCGAAGCGGTGAACATCGAGTTCGAGAACGAGATCAGCGCCGACGAGGCGCGCGAGATCTTGCGCGAGGCGCCGGGCG
Organism: uncultured Alphaproteobacteria bacterium; assembly: GCA_963831215.1. Lineage (GTDB taxonomy): Bacteria > Pseudomonadota > Alphaproteobacteria > Sphingomonadales > Sphingomonadaceae > Sphingomicrobium. The sequence goes on from CAWHPM010000013.1 coordinate 93,916, forward strand.
TGCTGGTGGTCGATAAGCACGAGGACGGCGGATACGTCACTCCGGTGGAGTGCGTCGGCGACTATGCGACCTATGTCAGCCGGATCCGCGAGGATCCAACAGTCGAGAATGGCCTCAGTTTGTGGGTGGTCAGCGACAATCTCCGCAAGGGCGCGGCGCTCAACGCGGTGCAGATCGCCGAGCTCCTTGGCCGCAAGCATTTGCAGAAGGCGGCCTAGGGATTGTCGCCCCAGTAGCGCAGAAGCTGGTTCTGAACGAGCTGCAGCATGGTGAAATTCTCGGGCTTCATCGTCAGCCCTTCGAGCGCGGCGACCTCGTTGAGGTTGTAAAGCAGGGTGCGCCGGAACGGGTCCTGGATGCGGCTCTGCATGAAGGTGATCGCGACCAGCCGCTCGCCCTTGGTCACGGGCTCGACCTGGTGGAGCGTGTCCGACGGATAGACGATGGCTTCGCCGGGCTTCAGCTTGAACCTCATTTCGCCGTCGCCCAGCTTCACCTGCAGCGCGCCTCCTTCGTAGCTGTCAGGCTCGTTGAGGAAGATGGTGCAACTGAGGTCGGACCGCATGCCGCCGCTTGGGATCTGCATGAAGGCGACGTCCGTGTGGAAGCCGTACTTCATGCCCGATTTGTAGCGGGTGAGCAGCGGCGGCGCGATCTTCACCGGAAAGACGAAATTCAGCAGGTCCTCGTTCCGCACCAGCGCGGCTTGAAGGAGTTGTGCGCTGCGCTGGTAGGCCGCCTGGTCGTGGAGCTGCTCGTTCTGTTTGGCGGTGTTGTGAGGGTTGGTGAAGCGGCCGTCCACGAACGGCGCGGACTCCGCGATCTTACGGCATTCCTCGATCTCCTGAGGGGTCAGGATCGGCAGGACTTTGTACATTCAGGCCTCTGAAGCAGATCGAGTGAGCGCGCGGGCGAGGAGCGGCGATTTCTGCGCTGCCCGTTCGAGCATGGCAAGGGCTTCGCCGACGTCGGCAGCATGCTCGCGGTTCGCTTCGGCGATCAATTCGCGGCGAAGGGCGGGCGAATACTCATAATCCAGCGCCTTCGAATAGCGGCGCATCAGCGGACCGTTCGCGATTGCCTCCAGAGTGCCGCGGTCGGCATCGAAACCGAAATTCCCGGCCACCCGGACATCGCTGCGGGCATGTCGTCGAGCATGGCGTCGAAATCCGCCCAATGAAGCCGGCGATCTTCCATCGCTTCAGCCGCGACCTCCATCGAGGTCATCTCGCACGCCCAGGCGGCCGCCGCCCGGTGCGCATCGCTCTGGGATTGCAGGTCAAGCCCCGCGACCCGCCCGGTCATTCGCCCGGCACGCGATCCGGCCAGCGCCCGCAGCTCCTTTACGCTGGTCTCGCCGGCGAGGATGCTCGCGATATAGTTGCGCGGGCTGGCATACATGAACAGCGCTCGCTCGCCGGCCGGAACGAGGTCGGGCGCAATTTCGCTCGCGAAGCTCGTTGCCTTCACGCAGGCGGTTTCCGCGTGGGCGAACGTCCGTGACATGAGCCTGGGGGCGGGCGCAACGTAACGCTTGCGAATCTCTGCCGGCATCAGCGCAAGGTCGCGCAACAGCCGAGGCTCGCGGACGGCGAGGACTCCATCGAGCTCGCCGAGCAGTCGCGAGACGAGCGTCGAGCCGACATGGCCAATATGAAAGATCCAGCGAGCGTCCGACCGCAGGTTCGGGCTGACCGCCTCCTCGACCACATCCCATGGAAGCGATCTGCGCATCCACCGAAGAGTGAAGCATCCGGTCATCCAGAAAGCTCGCGGCGCGATAGCTTTCGCGGTCCATCGCGACGAGGCGCGCCATGCCCTGGCTGGGGTCCAACGCCTGGACGAGCCAAGTCGCGTCGCCGGCGATCTCTTCGGGGCTGGGCACGCTGGACATAGCGCCCCTTAGCCGCGCAAAGTCACTCCGACCAAGGAGGAGATGATGGCCGACGAAATGACCGGCGGCTGCGCCTGCGGACGAGTGCGCTACACCGCGACCGTCCACGATGACGACGCCTATCTTTGCCATTGCCGAATGTGCCAGCGCTCGACCGGCTCGGTCTCGATCGCGTTCAAGAATGTGAAGCAGGCCGATGTGCGCTGGGACGATCAGCCCGACTGGTACGACAGCTCGCCGATTGCCGAGCGACCCTACTGCCGCGAATGCGGGACGTCGCTCGGCTTTCGCTTCAAGGGCGGCAGCGAGAATATGGACCTGACCGTCGCCTCGTTCGACGATCCTTCGCGCTTCGTGCCGAAGCATCATTTCGGCGCGGAGAGCATGCATCGTGCGTGGCTCAACACCGACGGCCTGCCGGAGAAGCGAACCGAGGATTACCAGAAGCTGGTCGACAAATGGGTCGATGCGACCGGCAAGTTTCCGGGATGAGCGAAGCGGCGATTCACTTCTGGACCGCCTCCGACGGGGTCGAGCTGGCCTATCACGAGCTGGGGGAGGGGCGAGCCGCGATCCTGCTCCACGGGCTGTTCTCCGATGCGCGGATGAACTGGATCAAGTTCGGCCATGCGAAGCGGATCGCCGATCGCGGCTTTCGGGTGATCATGCCCGATCTGCGCGCGCACGGTCACAGCGGCAAGCCGCATGGCGAGCGCTATTATCCAAAGGGGGTCCTCGCGAGGGATTTGCGGGAGCTCGTCGCCCGTCTTGAGCTGGCGGATTTCGATCTCGGTGGCTTTTCGCTCGGCGCACGCACGACGGTCGAGGGAGTGGGCGAGGGATTGCGTCCGCGGCGCGCGATCCTCGGCGGTGCCGGCCTCGAGGGGCTTCGCAACTGGAAGCGCCGAAAGGACTTTTTTCTCGACGCGATCGTCATGTTCGACACGGTTCAGCGCGGCGACCCCCATTGGCTCTCGATCCAGTTCATGAAAAGCCAGGGGGTGGATCGAGTTGCCGCCGCGCAGCTGCTCGAGAGCTTCGAGGATGCCTTCATGGCATGGCTCGAGGCGTTCACCATGCCGACGTTGGTCGTTTGCGGCGACCAGGACGACGACAATGGATCAGCCGAGGAGCTCGCGAACGTCCTTCCCAACGCCTTGTTCGAGGAGGTTCCGGGAACTCATATGAGCTCGGTCACCAAGCCGGAATTCGGGGAAGCGATCGCGGATTTCCTGACCGCATGAAAATAGGGGCGCCCCGCAAGGAGCGCCCCTGATCTGCTGCCAAGCGGACCTGCTAAGCGGTCTTGCCGGTCTCCTTCAGCGTCAGCGCTTCTTCCGAAAACTGCTTCTGACTCTTCCGGCCGCGGCGGCCGGTGCTGGAGCTCGCGATGAACGGCTCGTTCGAACCGGAATCTTCGGCCGTAAAATCACTGTCGGACGTCATGCCCTCACGCCACTCACTGATCTGGTCGGCGAGGTTGCCGATCTGATCGCTGATCTGATTGCGACGCGACCACAGGAAAACGCCGGCTGCGACCGCGCCGCCGAGGGCCGCAGCCGTCGTCAGCGGGTTTTCACGGGCGGCGCTGATGACGCTGCTGCTATACTGATTGTGACCTTCGGGGTTGTTGTTCCGTCCGCCACGGCCCCGATTGCCACCACGATTTGTGCCACGATTGTTTGTCGCCATTTCACGCTGCTCCTACTGAATGGTGGAACTACAACGCGCAGCGTCGTCGGGCGTTTCGACTGATCGTCGAAGAGAGCCCGAACGACGATGTTTTGTCAGGCGGTGGCGAGCTGATCCAGCATATATTCGGCGCTGGAGGCGCGATATTCGCCCGGTGCCTCGATGTTCAATTGCTCGACGACGCCGTCATTGACGATCATCGAATAGCGCTGCGAGCGCTTGCCCATTCCGAACTTGCTGGCGTCCATGCCGAGCCCGGTTGCATCGGCGAAGTCGCCGTTGCCGTCCGAGAGCATGGTAATGTCTTCGCTGCCGTCGCGCTGCCCCCACGCGGCCATGACGAAGGGGTCGTTGACCGAGATGCAGGCGATCTCGTCGACGCCCTTGCCTTTGAGGTCGCTCGCTTTTTCGACATAGGAAGGGAGATGCCGCGCGGAACAAGTGGGCGTGAAGGCGCCAGGAACCGCGAACAGCGCGACCCGCTTGCCGCCGAAGAACTCGCCGCTGGTGGTCGGCTTCGGGCCATCGGCGGTGGCGATAGTCAGCGGGATGTCGGGCAGGCGATCGCCCACTTGGATGGTCATGGCGGCGGACTCCTTGGTCAGATGAGTAGCGCCTTAGGCCCGCCGTATGGCGGTCTCAAGGCTTGCCCGTCGCATGGCAGCGTCCCATTGTCGTTTGGATGAGCGAGCAGCCGAATTTCCTCGCCGGCAAGCTGCTCCTGGCGATGCCGGGCATGGGCGATCCGCGTTTCGAGCGCGCGGTCATTGCGATGTGCATCCATGATGAAAATGGCGCGATCGGAATCGGCATCGGGCAAAAGCGCGCCGGAATCACCTTTCGGGCGCTGCTTCGGCAGCTCGAGATCGAGCCGGGGGAGGCGCCGGATTGCCCGGTGCATCATGGCGGGCCGGTCGAGCCAGGGCGCGGGTTCATCCTTCATTCGACCGACTGGGGCGGGCAGGACAGCGTTCAGGTCAACGGTGATCGCGGCGCTCTGTTCGGGATGACCGGCACCATCGATATCCTGCGGGCCATCGCCGAAGGGCGTGGACCGTCTCGCTGGATCGCCGCCCTCGGCTATGCCGGCTGGGGCGAGGGCCAGCTGGACGAAGAAATGACCCGGCACGGCTGGTTCGCCGCGCGCACCGACGCGGCGATCCTGTTCGACACTCCAACCGACGAGCGCTGGGGAGCGGCGTTCAAGGCCGAAGGGATCGATCCGCGACTGCTCGCGAGCGAAACGGGAGCGGCTTAGGCGTCGGCCAGCGCGCCCAGCTCATCGATCATCGGCCCAAGCCATTGGCGGTAGGGCGCGGCGGAGCCAATGCTGTCGCGGTTGATCGGCCGCCGCACCTGCTCGCTGCTCGGAGTCGCCACGGCGGCCGTGGAGAGATGGAAGTCGATGCATTCCGGCTCATATTCGAGGCCGAGGAAGTCGAGGACCCTGCGCGTCTGCGCCTCGACGTCGTCGACCAGCTCCTCGTAGCGCACCTTGAGGATGCCGCCCGGCGCGGCGTCATCGATGGCCTCGACCATTCGAACGTAATCGCGATAGAAACGCGCGATGTCGCACTGATCGTTGGCCGCGACGGCCCCTTCTGCAAACATCATCTTGAAGTTCGACCAGCAACAGTCGAGCGCGTCGCGGCGAAGATCGATGATCCGGGCGCTGGGAAGGATCAGGCGAATCAGGCCGAGGCGCATCCAATTGTGATTGAGCTTGTCGATGAAGCGCGGCTTGCCGGTCGTCCTGTAGTCGCGCGATCGTTCGACATATTTTTGGCCGAGCTCCTCGATCTCCTCTGCGCTCAGCGCCGCAATACGTTGATCGTAGGGGACATCCCCCTCTTTGCGCAGTTGTTCGTCAAGCCGAGGGAGGATCATGAGCTCGCCGGCCGCCTCTATTTTCGAATGCCTGCTCAAAATTCTTTCGAGAAGCGTGGTGCCCGATCTCGGCATCCCGATGATGAAAACAGCAGAATCGTCGGATTCCCCCGGCTCGTCAGTCGCAGCCAGCTTGGACCCGAAGATCTCGATGACCTGGTCGAGATTCCTGCGCTGGAGTTCAGCATCGAACGGTTGGGCTTCAGACCTGAACTTCTTGCCCGTCGAGATGAACCGGAATGCGTCGAAATGGTGCCCCCGGCCTTCCGCCAATAGCCCAAGTGCGACATTGAGCGATCCGCGTTCAGCCGAGCCCACTGCCGGGTCCGCCAAAATCGCTTCCATCGTCTCGAGATCATCGTTCGTGATCGTGGACGGGAAGTAATAAGCGAGCCCCCACCAGGCCGCGCCCCCGTTCGGGAACAGCTCGATTGCGCGCCTGAAGGCGGCTTGCGACTCCTCCTTGCGGCCTAGCATCCGCAAATGCTGAGCCCGAATGATCCACATTTCGACCGATCGTGGTTCGACCTCGAGGACGCGGGCATCGAGCTCGGCGGCTTTTTCGATCCGGTTCGCCTCGGCGTAAAGCTGGCCGAGATTGCGGAGTGCGGTGACGTTGTTCGGCTTGCGCTTCACGACCTCTTCGAGAAGAGCGCTGGCTTCGGCGTTCCGCGCCTGCGACGTGAGGCAGCTCGCCAGCAGCATGATGGCCCGCAGGTAGCTCGGAGCCCTTTGCAATATGGTTCGCAGCCGTTGTTCGGCTCTTTCAAGACGCCAGTCCTGGATGTCGAGTTCGGCAGCCATCGTCAGCGCCAGCAGGTTGCCGGGCTGAGATTGCAGGAACTTCTCCAGCATCGTCCGCGACTGCGTCGCCGCGTCCCTCTCGCCCGGAGATGGCCGCAGCCTCGAGTTCGCGCACCGCGAAACTGGCCTTGATGCCCGAAAGCTCGGACTGCTCGGCATCCGAGTGTTCGCCGAGCCGGCGCATCGCCGCCGCCGCCAGTTCGAACGTGCTCGGGTGCGGCCCCCACCGCAACAACAGCTCGGCGCGATCGAGCGCCGCCTGGGGGTCCTGGTCGAGGAGTTTGAGGCCTTCGGTCAAAACCTCCTCGAAGCTCGCGCCGCGGTCCTGAGCCCGCGTGGTTCCATCGGTAGCCATATGAATTCCCGAGAAATTATCTTTGCTTGCATCAGTAGACCAAATGGAGAGACCGGCAACAGGCGGGGCACATATAAAGAATCCTTTATATTTGCGTCGGCGGTGGTCTCCGGCTAGGGGCTGCGGACGCGCCTCATTGGCGCCCCTGCATCAATCATCCGGAGACTCTCGACGTGGCGACCCAGGCTGAAACCCGTTTCAACGACTATGTCGTGAAGGATCTTGGCCTTGCCGACTTCGGCCGCAAGGAGATCGAAATCGCGGAGACCGAAATGCCGGGCCTGATGGCGCTCCGCGAGGAGTTCGGCGCGTCGAAGCCGCTGAAGGGCGCGCGGATCACGGGTTCGCTGCACATGACCATTCAGACCGCGGTATTGATCGAGACGCTGGTCGAGCTCGGCGCGGAAGTACGCTGGGCGAGCTGCAACATCTTCTCGACGCAGGACCATGCGGCGGCCGCGATCGCCGCCCGCCACATCCCGGTGTTCGCGGTCAAGGGCGAGACGCTCGAGGATTATTGGAACTACGTCGTTCGCATCTTCGACTGGGGCCGCGACACGACCTGCAACATGATCCTCGACGACGGCGGCGACGCGACGATGTTTGCCTTGTGGGGTTATCGGGTCGAGCAGGGCGAGGCGCTATTCACTCCGTCGAACGAGGAAGAGGAAATCTTCGCCGCGACGCTGAAGCGCTTCCTCGCCGAGCGACCAGGCTATCTCACCAGGACGGTCGAGGCGATCAAAGGCGTGTCCGAAGAGACCACCACCGGCGTTCATCGGCTTTATGACCTCGCCAAGCAGGGCAAGCTCCCGTTCCCGGCGATCAACGTCAACGACAGCGTCACCAAGTCGAAGTTCGACAATCTCTACGGCTGCAAGGAGTTGCTGGTCGACGCGATCCGCCGCGGGACCGATGTGATGCTCGCCGGCAAGGTCGCCTGCGTTGCGGGCTACGGCGATGTCGGCAAGGGCTCGGCGGCATCGCTGCGCAACGGCGGCGCGCGCGTGCTCGTCACCGAGATCGACCCGATCTGCGCGCTTCAGGCCGCGATGGAAGGCTATGAGGTCGTGACGATGGAGGAGGCGGTCAAGCGCGCCGACATCTTCGTCACCGCGACCGGCAACATGGACGTCATCACGCTCGATCACATGCGGGCGATGAAGAACATGGCCATCGTCTGCAACATCGGCCACTTCGACACGAGATTCAGATCGGCGCGCTCGCCAACATGAAGTGGACCGAGATCAAGCCGCAGGTCGACGAGGTCGAGTTCCCCGACGGCAAGAAGATCATCGTGCTGTCGAAGGGCCGGCTGGTGAACTTGGGCAACGCGACCGGGCATCCGAGCTTCGTCATGAGCTCGAGCTTCACCAACCAGGTGCTGGCGCAGATCGAGCTGTGGACCAAAAGCGATCAGTACAAGAACGACGTGTACGTGCTTCCCAAGCACCTCGACGAGAAGGTCGCGCGGCTGCATCTCGGCAAGCTCGGAGTGAAGCTCACCAAGCTCAACGAGAAGCAGGCCGCCTATATCGGAGTCTCGGCCGAAGGTCCGTTCAAGCCTGAACATTATCGCTATTAGGTTTCGGCCGACGGCCGCCGACCTCCGAAAACCGATAAGTGTCGAGCGGGCGACTAACCTGAATGTTGCATTAATGCTACATCCGGTTGGAAACCCAGCCCGGAGATAAGTCATTCTGTTGCCACGCTTCTGACGGCCGCTAAGGGTTTCCCAATCCACTCGGAGGGGAACCCTTTACAATGCGCATTTCTGCATCTGCCTCGCGATTCTCGCTGTCCGCATCCGTTATTGCCCTGGGCACGGCCTGGGCCAGCCCCGCCGCCGCGCAGGCGCCCGCGCCGCCCCCGTTCCGGAGAGCTGCGCGAATATCGCGGACGCCGCCGCCAAGCAGGCATGCTCCGACGCGGCCGCCGCCCAAGTCGATCCCAATGCCAACCAGGGCGAGCTCGAGACGAGCCCCACGCGGGGCGGAGTTGCGAGCGCGCAGTCGACGCAGGAAACGAGGGCGCGATCGTCGTCACCGGTTCGCGCCTGCATCGTGACGAGCGCACCAGCCCGGATCCGGTCAGCGTCATCGACCCGAACGTCCAGAACCGAGAGGGCAGGCTCAACACCGCCGAGATCCTGCAGACTTCGCCGCTTGCGCAGGGGTCGACCCAGATTACCTCAGCGTTGTCATCGGGCTTCGTCATCAACGGTGGTGAAGGTGTCGAAAATATCGATCTTCGCGGCCTCGGCCCGAATCGTACGCTCGTACTTCTGAATGGGCGTCGCGCGGGTCCGGCAGGTATCCGCGGTGGCGTTGGGGCGTTCGACCTGAACGTCATCCCGCAGGACGCGATCCAGTCGGTCGAAATTCTCAAGACCGGCGCTTCGTCGGTTTACGGTTCGGACGCGATCGCGGGCGTGGTCAACCTGATCACGAAGAAGGATCTGCGCGGCCTTCAGGTTCGCGGGTTCGGTAACGTACCGACCCATGGCGGGGGCGAGGAATATAGCATCTCCGGCCTCTACGGCACCGGTCTCGGCGACCGCGGCCACATCATGGTTTCCGTCAATTATTATCAGCGCGGGCCCTGACGCGCGGCGACCGCGGCTTCCTCGGTTGCGAAGAGGAGAATGTCACCAGCGAGGCGACCGGCGATCGCGCCGATCCGCTCAATCCGAACACGGGCAAGCCCTATTGCGGCCTGTTTCCCAACGACGTCATCTTCCTGACCGACTTCTCCTATTATTTCACCAACAACTACACCACTAACCTCTGCGGCCCGATCCTGCCGCGAGAGTCCGAACAGCACTGCGACGGACGTCTGCGCGCTTCAGACGGCGGGCAATACCGGGCGCAGGCCGATCACGGCGATCCAGTTCAACCGACCGGACGACAATCTCAACCAGTTCCTTTCGCCGTTGGCACCTTGCGATCCGGCCCTCGATCCGGGCGGTTCTTGCCTCAGCGTTCCGGAGGGTTTCTTCCCGGTTGGCGCGGACAACGCGACTGGTCTGGCACTCGAGCATGGCTACAACAAGCAGTTGGACCTCGACACAATCATTCCGCAAACCAAGCGCTTCACGATTTATGGCGAAGGCGGATACGATCTGACGGACAACGTCAGCCTTTACTTCGAGGGGCTGTATAATCGCCGCAAGACGAAGACGGTCGCCCACCGTCAGATCTTCTTCAATCAGTTTACCAGCAGCACCATCCTGCCTTATTTTTTCTGCGACCGCGCAACAACGCCTGGATGTGAGTTCTCGACAGGCGACCCGATCAACCAGGGCTTCACGGGCGATGTCCTGATCCAACCTGTCGTGATCGCGCCGGCCAATTCTAGCACCGACGTCAAGTATCTACGCGGCGTTGCGGGAATTCACGCCGATCTCAGCAACGTGCTGCACAACGGCTTCTTTGATTTCTATTACCAGCACAGCCGATCGGACGGCGATTATTCGCGCGACATCATCTTCCGCGACGCGATCGAATTCGGGGTCGCCGAGCTTCGGACTGCAGACCTGCGCAGGAACAGTCACCGCGATCCGCGGCGTGCCGTGCATCGACATCAACTACACCGATCCGCGGGTTCTCGCCGGCAACTTCACCGATGAAGAGAAAGCGTTCCTGTTCGGTGTCGACAAGGGCAACACGCTCTACAAGCAGGACACGTTCGAGGCCTCTGTAGGCGGTGACGTCTTCCAGTTGCCGGCGGGAGCACTGAAGTTCGCGCTCGGCGCCCAGTGGCGCCGCGATTCCATCCGCGACGTTCCGGGCGAGGCAAAGGATCCAAACCTCCAGGACAATCTTTGGCTGAGCACCTCGGCGGGCATCACCGCTGGCCACGAAACGACCAAGGAAGCGTTCGGCGAGGTCGAGATTCCGCTTCTCCGCAACCTCCCGGGCGCACAAAATCTGACGCTCAATGGCGCGGCGCGCATCACGAGCGTCGAGGCGGTGCGGGCCGATGGAGTCAGCCAGTCGAACAATGGGAATTGGACCTACAAGGTCGCTGGCAACTATTCGCCGGTGAACTGGCTGCGCCTCCGCGCGACCTATGGCACGTCGTTCCGCTCGCCGACGTTGTTCGAAGAGTTCCTGGCGAACAAATCCGGATTCGTCGGGCAAGGCGTCGATCCGTGCATTCGCTACGGCCAATCGGACAATGAAGAACTCAAGGCGAATTGCGCTGCGGACGGAATTCCTTCCAATTATAACGGCGGCGGCGGCGGGTCTTTCCAGGAATTCTCGGGAGGAAATGTCGGCGATCTGGAGCCTGAGAAGTCGAGGGCACTGACGCTGAGTGCGATCTTCACGCCCGACACCTGGCTCTGGAGCGGTGGTCAGTTCAGTTTTGCCGTCGATTACATCCGCATCAACGTTAAGAATGAGATCACGCAGCTGGAGCTCGGCGAACATCCTGCTCGGATGCTACACCTCAGATAGCTTCCCGAACGATCCGCTCTGCTCGCTGTTCACCCGAGCCCCGGCTGATGCTCCGAACAAGTTCAACATCTAAGAGGTGCAAAATCCGTACATCAACATCAGCCAGCAGCTCAGCAAGAGCCTCGATTTCACGCTGCGCTATCGTCAGGATCTCGGCGCCTGGGGCAGTTTGTCGCTGCTCGGACAGATGACCTACCAGCTCAAGGACAGGTTCGAGATGTTCCCAGGGGTCAGTACAACCAACAACGGTCGTGCCGGCGATCCCAAGTGGGTCGCGGACTTCAACCTCAGCTGGAACAAGGCGCCGTTCACGTTCACCTACGGACTGAACATCATCGCGGCGACCAACGATATCAAGAATCTGCGGGACGTCGGCGGCTCCAACCTGACGGCCGGCAATTGCCTGGCGACGGACTCGGCGTTCGCGCTTCGCGGCGGCCCTTACTGCCCGATCTACAAGCTGCCGCGCGTCGCTTATCACAGCATCTCGGCCGAGGTGCAGGTGACCAAGGACTTCAGCTTCCTGTCGGTGTGTCGAACCTGTTCGACAAGAAGCCGCCGCTCGTCTCGACGGTCGGCGCGCCGATCAGCACCTTCGGACAGGTGCCGCTGCTTGGAACCTACTACGATTATTTCGGTCGCCGCTTCTTCGTCAGCGCGAAGGCGAAGCTGCCGAACTTCTAAGCCACGATCAGCCGGGAGATGGCACAACTGGGGTTGGAGGGCAGCGATGCTCTCCAACCCTTTGTTTTGGCTTCGCGTCCGCATATGAACCGCTGATGGGCGAGGGGGCTGAGGCGTGGCCGGGATTGCGACGACAAGCGTGATCGCTACCGCGCTCGCGGCGTTCTGGATCCTCGTCGCCGCCGCGCTGTCGTTGATGGCGACGCGCCGGTTGCGGCTCGCCCGGAGCATCCTCGAGTCCGCGCGCGTCAATGCGGCTCTGATCGAAATCTCTCCAGCGCGACCGCTGATCGTCCGAAGCGACGGCCGCATCGAGATCGACTCCCATCTCATGCGCGAGCTGGGCCTGAAGGCGGCGCCCAAAATGTTGTCCGAGTTGCACGCAAATGACAGCGGCCTCGAGCTCGAAGACCTTTCCGAGCTGGCGGCGGAAATCGAGACCGCGCGGGCGTCCGCATCGAAGGTTGCCGCGAGGGTCAGGGTCGCGGGATCGTCGCGTGTGTTCGATGTCCGCGGCGGGCCGGCGCCCGCGCCGGAAGCGCTCGGCACCTTGCTGCTGTGGTTCTTCGACATGAGCGCAAGCGAGGAAGAGCGCGCCAAGCTCGCGCTCCGGCTCCGCCAGACCGAGGCGGCGTTGAGTTCGCTGACGCAGGTCATCGAGGCTGCGCCGTTCCCGATGTGGTATCGCGGCTCCGATCTCAAGCTCGGGCTGGTGAACAGCGCTTTCGTCCGCGCGGTCGAAGGGAAGGATGCCCACGACGTGATCGAGCGCTCGGCCGAACTGGTCGATGCACCGGGCGCGGACAGCGGGGTGGAGACGGCGCGCCAGGCTCAGGAGAATGGCCGAATCGTCTCCAGGATGCAGCCGGCGATCATCCACGGCGAACGGCGCATGCTGAGGATCGTCAATGTCCCCCTCGCGACCGGCGCGGTGGCCGGCTTTGCCGTCGATGTGCAAGACCTCGAAGACGCCCGCTCCGAGCTTGCCCGCTATCGGGATTCGCAGCGCGAGCTTGCCGACCGGATGACCGCGGGGACGGCGCAATTCGATTCCGACCGGACGCTGAGCTTCTTCAATCGGCCCTTCGCGGCGATGACCGGGCTGGACCCGGACTGGCTGGCGGAGAAGCCCGAGTTCGACCGGATCATCGAGCGGATGCGCGATAACCAGCGACTGCCGGAAGCACGCGATTTCCCGGCCTGGAAGGAAGAGCGTCGAAACTGGTTCACCAGCGCCGACGAGGTGACCGAGGAGGAATGGATGCTGGCGGGGGGCGATCACCTGCGGGTGGTCGCGCAGCCGCTGCCGGACGGCGGCCTTCGCTTGTTCCTCGAAGACCGCACCGAGCAGCTTCGCCTGGCTTCCGCGCGCGACACCTTGCTCCGCGTGCGCGCGGCCACCTTTGACAATCTTTTCGAGGCGATCAGCGTCTTCGCGAGCGACGGACGGCTGTACCTTTGGAATCGCCGCTTCCTCGAGGATTGGGAGCTCGACGAGGAATGGCTTTCGACCCATCCGCGCGTCGATGAGCTGGTGCCGGCGATGGCTCGCAAGCTCGTCAACCCGACGGCGGCCGCGCAAATCCGCGAGATGGTCCGCCAGACTACCAACGAGCGCCAGTCGTCGAGCGGCCGTATCTCGATGACCGACGGCCGCCATTTCCAGTTCGCCGCGGTTCCTCTGCCCGACGGCAACGCGCTGTTCACCATGGTCGACGTCACCGACTCGAGCCGGATCGAGGCGGCGCTTCGCGAGCGGGCGGCGGCGCTCGAGGAAGCGGACAAGGTGAAGACCGACTTCGTGGCCAACATGAGCTACGAGCTGAGGACTCCGCTGACCTCGATCGGGGGCTTCGCTGAGCTCCTCAGCGGCGGCTATGCGGGTGACCTTACGGCGAAGGCAAAGGACTATGTCGGAGCGATCCTGGAATCGGTCGAACGCTTGTCGAAGCTGATCAACGACGTGCTCGATCTCACCACCGGCGATACCCGCGGCGTGCTCCTCGAGAAGGAACGTGTCGATGTCGCCGGACTTTGCCGGGCCGCGGTGGATACGGCCAAGGCGAGGGCGATCGAAAAAGGGCAGAAGCTGGAAGCCAGCATCTCGCCGTCGGCCGGACATGTGTTCGGAGACGCGCGACGGCTCCGCGAGGCGGTCGAGAATGTGCTCCAGAACGCGATCGGCTATTCCGATCGCAAGGGAAGGATCGCCCTCGTCGCCGAGGGCGACAAGAAGCAGGCCATGATTCGGATCAGCGACAACGGACCGGGGATCGCGGCCGAGGACCTGCCGCGCGTGTTCGACAGGTTCCATCGGCTGAGCGACGCGGGCTTTCGCGGCGAGGCGGCGCTCGGCCTCGGGCTGCCGCTGACGCGTCAGTTCGTCGAGGCGCATGGCGGCACGGTCGAGCTCGAATCCCACGAGGGAAAGGGCACCACGGTCATCCTCGCCATCCCTCGCGGTACGCGATGATCCTGGAGGATGAGGAAGCGACGGCACGGCTCGGCGCGCGCCTCGCGGGCGTGGCGCGGGGCGGTGACGTGATCACGCTTTCGGGGCCGCTCGGCGTCGGCAAGACGGCTTTCGCACGGGGATTCATCGAGGCGCTTGGCCATGCGGGTGATGTTCCGAGCCCGAGCTTCGCGATCGTCCAGCCGTACGAGGAGCTGGAGCCGCCTGTATGGCACGTCGATCTCTACCGCATCGAGGATGCGTCGGAGATCGAGGAACTCGGGCTCGACTCCACCGCCGAAGCGGTCCTCCTCGTCGAATGGCCCGAGCGGGCCGGGACCCGCGCATGGGAGGGCGCGCTCGCGCTGACACTGGATTTCGCACAAGCTGACGAGAAAATCTTGACAGCGAAGGTGCCACCGTCATGGGAAAAGCGATGGCAGGCCCGATGAATCCACCCGTCCATGCCCCTGAATTCCTTGCGGCTTCGGGCTGGGGTGGGGCCGAGATCCTGCCGCTTGCCGGTGACGCCTCGTTTCGTCGCTATTTCCGGGTCGTGCACGGCGAGCGCTCGGCGGTCCTCATGGATGCGCCGCCGCCGCACGAGGACCCGCGGCCATTCGTCGCGGTTGCCGAATGGCTTGCGTCCGTCGGCCTCACCGCACCGCAGATCCTCGCCCGCGACCTCGACAGGGGGCTGCTGCTGCTCGCCGATTTCGGCGACTGGCGGTTGCGGGAGTTTCTCGATGAAGACCCGTCGCGGGAGCTGGAATTGTACGAGCTCGCGACCGATGTGCTGATCCATCTTCACCAGCACGCGCCGATGCCGGGCCTGAAGCCGCATGGCCTCGACCAGTGGATCGACGAGCTCAAGCTGTTCACGGACTGGTATTGTCCGGCGGTCGGGGCGGAGGTTGACGTCGGTTCTTACATGGCGGCGTGGACCGAGGTGCTTGGGCCGGTCGCGCGCGATGGGATGAGCCCGGTCACCGTTCTTCGCGACTACCACGCCGAGAACGTCATGCTGGTCGAGGGGCGCGAAGGGGTCGCGCATTTCGGACTGCTCGACTTCCAGGACGCGCTTGCCGGACACCCGGCCTATGACCTCGCCTCGGTGCTCGAGGATGCGCGGCGCGACGTCGCGCCGGAGATCGAGCGCGCGATGATCGATCGCTACGTTGCCGCTACCGGCCACGGAGAGGCGCTGGAGCGGGCCTATTGGGCGCTCGCCGCTCAGCGCAACACCCGCATCCTCGGCGTCTTCACGCGGCTGTGGAAGCGCGACGGCAAGCCGCATTATCGCCAGTTCCAGCCGCGCATGTGGGGCCTGCTCGAGCGCGATCTTGCCGAGCCCCACCTCGCGCCGGTCCGGTCGTGGTTCGAGTCCAACATTGGTCCCGAGCTTCGGCGCGAGCCGTGGAGGCAGGCGGCGTGAGCCAGGCGAAGCGCGCGCTGCGCCTTCGCGCCGAAGTGCCGGCCGAGGTCCCGTCGACGGCGATGATCATGGCCGCGGGTCTCGGCAAGCGCATGCGCCCGCTCACCGCGACCAAGCCGAAGCCGCTCATTGAGGTCGGCGGCAAGGCGCTGCTCGACCATGTACTCGAGAAACTTCGCGTCGCGGGCGTGAAGAAGGTGGTCGTCAACGTCCATTATCTGGCGAGCGCGCTCGAAGCGCACCTCGCGAGCCGCAAGCACGGGCTCGAGGTTGTCATTTCCGACGAACGCGACCTGCTGATGGAAACCGGCGGGGGCCTCGTCAAAGCCGCGCCGCTCATCGACAGCGATCCCTTTCTCTCGCTCAACAGCGACAATCTGTGGATTGACGGGCCCGCCGACACGCTGAAGCTCCTCGCATCGCACTGGGACAGCGCGAAGATGGACGCGCTGTTGCTGCTGGTGCCGCAGGCCCGCGCGCTCAATCACAGGGGCATGGGCGATTTCCACATGGATCGGACCGGGCGACTCCGCCGGCGCGAGCGCAGCCACGTCGCGCCATTCGTGTTCACCGGCATCCAGATGGTCTCGAAGCACCTGCTCCGCGAGGCGCCCGACGGACCGTTCTCGACCAATATCCTGTGGGATCGTGCGATCGACGAGGGGCGCTGCTTCGGCGCGGTTCACCAGGGCCTGTGGTTCGACGTTGGAACTCCGCAATCGATTCAGCTGACGGAAACGGCGCTCGAGAATGTCTGACCCGCAGCGGGTCACCGTCTACACCATTCCGTCGCATCGCTCGTTCGCCGACGCGCTTGCGGCCGGTCTGATCGCTCGATTCGGCCGCGATCCGCTGGAGCTCGCTCGCGGGCGGGTGCTCGTTCCCAACAATCGGGCGGTTCGTGCCCTGACCGACGCCTTCGTTCGTGCCAGCGGGACGGGCTTGCTGCTGCCGCGGATGATCCCGGTCGGCGATCCCGAGATCGACGAGCGCATCGGTGGTGCCCTCGAGGCGCTCGACTCCGATCCTGCGCCGCCGGCGGTCGATGCGACCGAACGGCTGCTGAGACTGGCATCGATTGTCGGTGCGCAAGGATCGGCGGAGGGCCTTCGCTTGGCCTCCGACCTTGCGCGCACGCTCGACGCCTTGCTGATCGAGGAGATCGCGCCATCGCGCCTCCGCGACGCGGTCGGGGCGACGACCGAGCTTGCGAAGCATTGGGAGAAATCGCTCGAAAAGCTCGAATTAATCTATGAAAACTGGCCCCAAATTCTGGCAGATGGAGGCGCGATCGACCTCGCCGAGCGTCGCAACCGGCTGCTTCGCGCGCTTGCCGATCGGTGGAGCAAGGAGCCGCCGCCGGGCTTCACCGTGGCGGCCGGAATCACAACCGCCGCCCCAGCGGTCGCGGCGTTGGTCGGGAGGATCGCGCGCATGCCCGAGGGGATGACCGTACTGCCCGGGCTGTGGCTGGCGGACGTTTTTCCCGACGAGGAATGGGATGCGCTCGGTCCCGACGACAATGGACGCGGCGAAGCGGCGCATCCGCAATTCCACTTGAAGGTGCTGCTGGACCGGATCGGCGTCAGTCGCGATGAGGTCCAGCGCTGGCGCTGGTCGGGGGGCGCGGCGTCCCCTCCGGAGCGGTCTCGCGCGGTGGCCAATGCCATGGCGACGTCCGGCTTCTCACAGAAATGGCAAAGGCTCCGCCCCGCCGAGCGGCGGCTCAGCGGGATTCGGGTCGCCGAACTCCCCGATCCGGCGGCGGAGGCGCAGGCGATTGCGCTCGCGCTACGCGAGGCGCTCGAGACGCCGGGAAAGACCGCCGCGCTGGTCACTCCAGATCGGACGCTCGCCGGTCGTGTGTCGGCGCTGCTGCGGCGATGGGACATCCAGGCTGACGACAGCGCTGGACAACCTTTGTCGAAGCTCGCGCCGGGGACATTGCTGCTCGGAATCGCCGCCGCGGCCGCGGAAGAGCTTGCCCCCGTACCCTTGTTGGCGCTGCTCAAACATCCGCTGGTCGGCGGAAAGGATGACGACAGGGCGGAGTGGCTCGAAAACGTGCGATCGCTCGACCGCGCCTTGCGCGGGCCCCGGCCGCCTGCCGGCCTCGCCGGGCTCGACGCGCTTTTCGCGGAAAAGAAGGCGATGGCGGCGTGGAACATGGTGCGCGATCGGATCGCCGCTCTCGACGGATTGTTGCGCGAGCCCTTGCCGCTGTCCACGCTGGCAGACGCCCTCGCGACCGCAGCGACCGCGCTTGCCGGGGACTCGGCATGGCGCGGGTCGGACGGCCGAATGGCGGCCGAGCTTTTCGCCGAGCTCCAGGCCTCCGATTCTGCCGCTCGTCTGACCGTCTCGGCTGAAGACGCCGTGCCGCTCCTCCGCCAGCTGCTCGATGAGCGGGCGGTTCGTCCCCCATATGGCGGGCATCCGCGCACCTTCATCTGGGGGGTTCTGGAGGCGCGGTTGCAGCGCGCCGACCTGCTTGTCCTGGGCGGCCTCAACGAGGGGGTCTGGCCGTCCCTTCCAGCGCCGGATCCGTGGCTGCCGCCGAAGGTTCGAGCGACCTTGGGCATGCCGACGCTCGAATTCAGGGTCGGCCTTGCCGCGCATGATTTCGCGAGTGCGCTGGGAGCGCCCGAAGTGCTGATCACTCGCGCGAGACGGGACAGCCGCTCGCCCACGGTCGCTTCGCGCTTTCTGTTGCGCCTCGACGCCATCAGCGGCCGGCTGCCGCGGGATCGGGTGCTCGAGCGGATCACCCAGGCGCTCGACGACCCGGGCCCGCCCCGGCCGGTGGATCGACCGGCGCCGGCGCCGCCGGCCGAACAGCGGCCCGACCGCATATCGGTGACATCGGTCGATCGTCTCAGGGCCGATCCTTTCGCTTTCTACGCGAGCGCTATCCTGAAGCTTCGCGAGCTCGACCCGACCGACGCCGACCATACGGCCCGGTGGAAGGGCGAGGCGGTCCACAAGGTCTTCGAGGAATGGCTCCTCCACGACGGGTGCGACCCGAACGAACTTCGCCCGCGCGCGGAGCGTTTGCTCGCCGGCGAAGCCATCCATCCGATGCTTCGAGCGCTCTGGGCGCCCCGTCTGCTCGAAGCGATCGACTGGATCGCAGAGCTCGAGCGAACCAACCAGTCGCAAGGGCGCAGGCCGCTGAAGGCCGAGATCACCGGCGAAGCGCCGCTCGGCGGGATCCTCGTGCACGGCCGGGTCGACCGCATCGATCGCCTTTCCGACGGCGGGCTCGCGATCGTCGACTACAAGACCGGAAAGCCACCGTCGAAGAAAGCGATCGAAGCAGGCTTCGCGCTGCAGCTCGGCCTGCTCGGCCTGATCGGACGCGCGGGAGGGTTCGAGGGCGTCCGCGGCGACCCCGAAATCTTCGAATATTGGTCGTTGATTCGCGACCGCGGCGGGTTCGGGAAATGCGTGCGCGCGGACAAGGAAATGGAACCGGGGGAGTTCCTCGACCTTGCCTATCGCGCATTCGCCGATGCGGCGCGGCGCTGGCTATTGGGGACCGAGCCGTTCACGGCCAAGCTCAACCCGGCTTACGCGCCCTATGGCGACTACGACCAGCTGATGCGACTGGAAGAATGGTACGGCCGCAAATGAGCGGGTCAGCGACGCGGCTTCTTCTTGACCTTCGATGCGTAGAGCAGCGCGGCGACGATCGCGGCCGAGCCGATGCCCACTGCGACGCCCGCCTTCACCAGTTTCGTCCGGCGCTCTTCGGACGCTTTGTCTGTCTCATCGGTCATGGCGCTCTGTCTATGGCCTTCCGGACCGCTTTGGAAGCCGCGTGAGCGAGCGGTTCAGGCCCTTCCCGACGCTCGGCGACGAGCAGGCGCTGGCTGCCGATCCCGTCGTTCATGCCGCACTGTCGGCCTCCGCGGGCAGCGGCAAGACGCAGGTCCTCACCGCGCGCGTGCTGCTTCTGCTCCTGCAAGGCGTTCGGCCCGAATCGATCCTCTGCCTGACCTTCACCAAAGCCGCCGCCGCGGAAATGGCGAACCGAATTGGCGCGCGGCTCGCGGCCTGGGTGCGGATTCCGGACAAGGTGCTGAAAAAGGAGCTCTTCGCACTTCGTGCAAAGGACCACCCCGCGACGATGGAGCGCGCTCGGCAATTGTTCGCTCGGGTGCTCGATTGTCCCGGCGGGCTCAAGATCCAGACGATCCACGCCTTCGCGCAATCCCTGCTTGCGGCGTTTCCGGCCGAAGCCGGCATCACGCCCGGCTTCCAGCCGATCGAGGGGCGGGCCGAACAGGAGTTGGTCCGGCGCACGCTCGCCGAATTGATCGCCGACGCGGAGGAGCGCGGCGACACCGGGCTGATCCGCGACGTCCAATGCCTCAGCCGGCGGTTGGGCGAGGCCGGCGCCGTGGAATATCTTCAGGCCTGCGCGCGCCGACATGAGGCCTTGAACGCCATCGGTGACCCGAGTTCGATCGAATCGAAGATCCTCTCGCTGATGAACCTGCCCAACGAATCCGTCGAAGACTATATCGTCCATCATTGCGGCGACGACCGCTTCGATTGCGACCTTCTCCGCGGGGTAGCGGATGCGAACCGCAAATGGGGTGCGCAGACGGGGCTGGGACACGCCGACGCCATCGACAGGTGGCTCGCGCTGACGCCGATCGAGCGGGCGGCACGGCTTCGCGAGCTGCGCAAGGTGGTGCTGACCGACAAGGAAACGCTGCGGGTATCGTCCGGTCAATCGAAGGCCGAGCCGCACTACGAGGCGCAGGCGGGCCGCCTCGCGGTCCTGATCAGCGAGTTGCTGCGAATCCAGAACGGGGCGAAGCTGGCCTCGGACATGGCTGCGGGGCTTCGGGCCGGCCAGGCGTTTGCCGAGGCTTACACCCGAGCCAAACGCGCCGCCGGAGTCGCCGACTTCAACGACCTCATCGACTGGACTCGGCAGCTGCTGATGACGCCCGGCATGGGTGACTGGGTGCGTTACAAGCTCGATCGCGAGGTCGATCACCTGCTCGTCGACGAGGCGCAAGACACCAATGCCGCGCAGTGGGAGATCATCGGGCAACTGGTCGCCGAATATTTCAGCGGATCCAGCGAAAGTGACGAACGGCACAGAACCTTGTTCATGGTCGGCGACCTCAAGCAGGCGATCTACGGCTTTCAAGGCACGGATCCGAAGCGGTTCGAGCAGGCTCGGGACGAGTTCCGCAAGCGGGCGGAAGACCTTCGCGATTCGGAGGACACGCTCGACCTGTTCAAGCGGCGAACACGCGAGTTCCGCGATCTTTCGATCGCCGCCAGCTTCCGCTCCGCGCAGTCTGTGCTGGATGTCGTCGACGCGGTGATCGGCGAGCTGGGACCCCAGGCGCTTGCTCTTGCCGAACGGCGCGCCAAGGCACGCGGCATTTCACGCGAAGCGTGCCGGCCAGGTCGAACTATGGCCGCCGTTCGCGCCCGAATTCGAAGACGAGGGCGATGAAGGCGAGGAATCATGGATTGCGCTGCGGGCGCGGCAGTACGCCGAGGCGCTTGCCGAGCGGATTCGGGATCTCGTCCAGCAGGCTCCCTACTTGCCGTCGATGAAGCGGTCGCTGACCGCCGGCGACATCCTGATCCTGGTCCGGAGCCGTGGGGAGCTCGCATCGCTCATCGTCGCGCGCCTGTTCGCGGCAGGTGTGCCGGTCGCCGGAGTTGATCGCCTCCACCTGCACGAGCCGCTCGCCGTTCAGGACCTGCTCGCGGCGGTGAAGTTCGCGGTGCAGCCGAACGACGACCTCACGCTCGGCTGCCTGCTCGTTTCGCCGCTGGTCGGCTGGGACCAGGAGCAGCTGCGCGCGCTCGCTTTCGGCCGGAAGGGGAGCCTGTGGCGCGAATTGCGCCAGCGAGTGGGGGAGAGCGACGCCTTTCGCTCCGCGCACGAAGCCCTGGCCGAGCTGTTGAGGATCGCGGATTTCACGACTCCGTCAATGTTTCTCGAGACAATCTTGTCGGGGCCGATCGAGGGGCGGCGCAAGCTCTACTCGCGGCTCGGGATGGCGGCGCGCGATCCGATCGACGAGCTCATGAACAGCGCGCTCGAGTTCGAGCGCAACGAGACGGCTTCGCTCGATCGGTTCCTCGCCTGGTTCTCGCGCGGCACGGTCGACGTCCAGCGCGATCCAGGCGCGCCGGGGAACGAGGTTCGGGTGATGACCGTGCATGGCGCCAAGGGGCTGGAAGCGCCGGTCGTCATCCTCGCCGACGCGACCGCGGACCCCGAACGGCTCGGCCGGACGCCGATCACGCTCGACTTCGAGATGGGCTCGGTCGGCGTCGCGCCGCTACTCCGCCCCAAAAAGGATGAGCGCTGCCCGCCGTTCGAGGAAACGATCCTCGCCGAGGAGAGACGCGACCTCGAGGAGCATTGGCGGTTGCTTTACGTCGCGCTCACCCGTGCTGCCGATCGGCTGATCGTCACCGGAGTTGCCCCCAAGCCGAAGAGGGACGGTTCCGATCCGCGCCCGGTCAATTGCTGGCATCTGGCAGTCGAGCGGGCGCTCTTGAGTTTGGACGCCGAACCCGTCGATCATGAAAAATGGGGTGTCGGGCTCGCTTATGGGAGCGCATCAGCGGGAAGGGCCGGAACGAGGTCGGAAAAATCCCTCCTTCCACCGGTCGTCATCCCGCCCTGGGCGCAGAGCGCGGCGCCGCCCGAAGCTCGGCCTCCGCGGCCGCTCGCTCCTTCCGCGATCGCCGCCGACGACGAGAGCGCGCCGCCGCCGAGCGAGGCGATGCGCGCGGCGGCACTTCGAGGCACCTGGATTCACCAGCTGCTCGAACGGTTGCCCGCGATTGTCCCGGACGACCGCGCCGCCGCCGCTGACCGCTGGCTCGATCGCTCGGCCGGCCTGAGCGACGCGGGGGCGCGAAGCGAGATCGTCGAGCAGGTCTGCGGCATCATTTCGGACCGTCGTTTCTCGAGGCTGTTCGGTCCGGGCTCACTGGGTGAGGCGCCGCTCGCGGCGACGCTGCCCGACGGCCGGGTGATTGCGGGAACCGTCGACCGGCTGCTCGTCGAGGAAGAGCGGGTCTCCGTGATCGACTTCAAGACCGGACGCGTCCCGGTGAGCGAAGCAGAGATCCCCAACGCGCACCGGGCGCAGATGAGGGCCTATGCCGACGCGCTGCGGATCATCTTCCCGGGCCGCGAGATCCGCGCAATGCTGCTCTACACGGCCGGGCCAAGACTGATCGAAGTCACGTCTTGAGGGGCGCGGGCCGAACGCCCATATGGTCGTTAACCTTTCAGGAGAATCGCTCGCCATGACCACCAAGACGGTCACCGACCAAAATTTCGCAGATGACGTCCTCGGCGCGGACGGGCCCGTGCTCGTCGATTTCTGGGCAGAATGGTGTGGGCCGTGCCGGATGATCGCTCCCGCGCTGGAGGAGATCGCCAACGATCTCGGGGACAAGCTGACGGTGGCCAAGCTCAACATCGACGAGAACCCGGACACGCCGGGTCGCTACGGCGTGCGGGGAATTCCGACGATGCTGCTGTTCAAGGGCGGCCAGCCAGTCGCTCAGAAGGTCGGCGCCGCGCCGCGCAGCCAGATCCAGCAGTGGCTGGAAGGGAACCTCTAGGAAAGGTGGAAGGGACAGTCCCTCGACAGGGGCCGTCCCTCGTCACTCCGGAGGCTCGGTCCCCTTGAGCCCGCGGGTATCGGGCCTGAACCTCTCGTGCCGGGGAAGGTCGTCCTTCGGCTCGAACCAACCGACCTTGCTGCCCCAGAAGATGTGGAAACCGGGGGCGATCGCTTCGGGGCAGTCCAGCGTTGCAACGCTGAAGTCGACCGTTTCCGGCTGATGATCGACCTTCATGAGGAAGGGCGTGCCGCAGTCACCGCAGAACTCGCGGTGGCCGAAGCTCGACGAGGGCACTGATCGCACCCGATCCGCGCCACTCGTCCAGATGAAATCGCAGTCGAGCGACGCTTGCGAACACCATCGCCGGTGCGCCGCTGTTGAGCTGGCAGGTGCGGCAATGGCAATATCCGCAGTCGAACGGATCGCTTTTCAGCTCGTAGCGGACCGCCCCGCACATGCACCTGCCGGTCAATCCCATGACGGCCCGCCTTAATTGACTATGAGAGGGGCGCTCCTTACATCGCCGAGCGCAATTTCCCCAGCGTCGGCGGGAGCTTTTTCGCCCTTTCTGCGCGCGGGCTTTTAAGGGAATTCATGTGTTCGCCGCAGTGGCAAAAAGCATCTTCGGATCGGCCAACGATCGCTATGTCCGGGGCCTCGCGAAGTACGTCGACGCCGTCAATGGGTTCGAGCCCAACGTCCATGCGCTGACTGACGAGGAATTACGCGGGCAGACCGACAAGTTTCGGCAGCGCCTTGCCAGTGGCGACAAGCTCGACGACCTCCTGCCCGAGGCCTTTGCGACCGTCCGCGAGGCGGCGATCCGGACGCTTGGCCAGCGTCACTACGACGTCCAGCTGATCGGCGGCATTGCGCTCCATCGCGGCGAGATCGCCGAAATGAAGACGGGCGAAGGAAAGACCCTGGTCGCGACGCTCGCGGTCTATCTGAATGCGCTCGAGGGCAAGGGCGTCCACGTGGTCACCGTCAACGACTATCTCGCCCGACGCGACGCGGACTGGATGGGGCAGATTTACCGCTTCCTCGGCATGTCGGTCGGCGTGATCGTGCCGAACCTCTCGGACGAGGAGCGTCGCGCAGCCTATGGCGCCGACATCACCTACGGGACCAACAACGAGTTCGGGTTCGACTACCTGCGCGACAACATGAAATATTCGCGCGAGCAGATGGTCCAGCGGCCTTTCAATTTCGCGATCGTCGACGAGGTGGATTCGATCCTGATCGACGAGGCGCGGACGCCGCTCATCATCTCCGGACCGACCGACGACAAGTCGGACCTGTACATCAACGTCGACCGGCTCGTGAAAACGCTCACTCCGGCCGACTACGAGAAGGACGAGAAGCAGAAGAGCGTCGTCCTCACCGAGGACGGCACCGAGAAGTCCGAGCGGATGCTTGAGGAAGCCGGGCTGATCGAGGGCCGCAACCTCTACGACATCGCCAACACGCAGGTCGTCCACCACTTGAACCAGGCGCTGAAGGCCAACGTCATGTTCAAGAAGGACATCGACTATATCGTCAAGGACGAGAAGGTCGTCATCATCGACGAGTTCACCGGCCGGATGATGGACGGCCGGCGGTGGTCGGACGGTCTTCACCAGGCGGTCGAGGCGAAGGAGGGGGTCCAGATCGAGCCGGAGAACCAGACGCTCGCCTCGATCACCTTCCAGAATTACTTCCGCATGTACCCCAAGCTGTCCGGCATGACCGGCACGGCAATGACCGAAGCGCCTGAGTTCTTCGATATCTACAAGATGAATGTGGTCGCGATTCCGACCAACGTTCCGGTCCAACGCATCGATGAGGACGACGTCTTCTACAAGACGATGATCGAGAAGTTCGCGGCCATTGCCGAGGAGCTGAAGCAGAAGCAGGAGCTCGGCCAGCCCGCCCTGGTCGGGACGGTCTCCATCGAAAAGTCGGAGATGCTGTCGGAGTATCTGGAGAAGCAGGGGGTCAAGCATTCGGTGCTCAATGCGCGGTTCCACGAGCAGGAAGCGCATATCGTGGCGCAGGCGGGCCGAATTGGAGCGGTGACGATCGCGACCAATATGGCCGGCCGAGGCACCGACATCCAGCTCGGCGGCAACCTCGAGTTCCGGATGCAGGATGAGTTCCCCGACCTGGTCGCCGGCACGCCCGAATATGAGGCGCGGGCGGAGAAAATTCGCGCAGGAGATCGCCGTCGAGAAGCAGCACGTGCTGTCGATCGGCGGCCTCTACGTGCTCGGCACCGAGCGGCATGAGAGCCGCCGTATCGACAACCAGCTTCGCGGTCGTTCGGGGCGCCAGGGCGATCCGGGCCTGTCGAAATTCTACCTCAGCCTCGACGATGATTTGCTGAGGATTTTCGGGCCGCAGACCATGTTCTCGCGGCTGATGAACAAGAATCTCGAGGATGGCGAGGCGATCGTCAGCCCGTGGATCAGCAAGGCGATCGAGACCGCGCAGAAGAAGGTCGAGGCGCGCAACTACGACATCCGCAAGCAGGTCGTCGAATTCGATGACGTGATGAACGACCAGCGCAAGGTCATCTACGAACAGCGCGCGGACATCATGGACGCCGAAAGCGTCAGCGACGTCATTTCCGACATGCGCACCGAGACGGCGGCCGCGATCGTCGCCGTGAATTGCCCCGAGGGCACCTATCCGGAGCAATGGAACGTCGAAAGCCTCAAGGAGAGCATCGACGCCGTCTTCGGGCTCGAGGCGCCGGTCGACGATTGGCTGGAGGAGGAGGCGGTCGACCCGCACATGGTCAGCGAGCGCCTGCAGCAGCTTGCGGACCAGACGATGGCCGCAAAGCTCGCGGAGGTCGAGCCGGCGCGCTGGAACGACGTTGAAAAGCAGATCCTCATCCAGACGCTCGACCATCACTGGAAGGAGCATCTGGCGACGCTCGACGCGCTGCGCCAGGTGATCCACCTTCGAAGCTACGCTCAGAAAAAGCCGATCGACGAGTATAAGCAGGAGGCATTCCTGCTGTTCGAGCGCCTGCTCGTGTCGATCCGCGAGGAGGTGACTCGGATCCTGATGCGCGCGCAAGTGCAGTTCGAGGCCGCGCCGTTGCCGCCGCCACCGGTGTTGCCCGACTTCATCACGCAGCACCTCGATCCCTTCTCGGGCGACGATGACACCGCCGACATCGACGCCTCGACCGGTGCGGTCCTGTCGAGCATTCCGTTCGGCAACATCCCGCAGCAGCCGATGCCCCAGCGCGATCAAGGCGGCGTCGCCGAAGCGCCGGTCAGCCGCAACGCGCCGTGCCCGTGCGGTTCAGGCAAGAAGTACAAGCATTGCCACGGGCTGCTGGCCTAGCCGCGGGGGCGGCGACGGCCACCCCGGCGAAGGCCGGGGTCCAAGTGCCGATCGATCGAACCGAGCTCAGGCGCGCGTACCGGCCTGACGAGGAGCAGGTCGCAAGTGAGCGCGTCGCCCAGGCGCGGATGTCGAAGGATGCGCTCGGCGAAGCCACGGCGACGGCTCGGACGCTCGTGAAGGCGGTGCGGGGGCATAAGCCGTCGGGCGTCGATGCCTTCCTTCACGCCTACGATCTCGGCTCGGACGAGGGCATCGCGATGATGTGCCTCGCCGAGGCACTGCTCCGAATCCCCGACGCGCACACCGCCGATGAGCTGATCGCCGACAAGCTGGCGGGACCCGACTGGTCGGAAAAGCTCGGCCGCTCGGACTCGTCCTTCGTCAACGCGGCGACCTTCTCGCTCCTTCTCACCGGCAAGGTGCTGGAAGGGGCGCAGGATCGGTCCGACAATTGGAAGGCGGCGCTCGGCCGCGCCGTCGGTCGCCTCGGCGAACCCGTCGTCCGCACCGCGGTGCGCGAGGCGATGAAGATCCTCGGCCGCAATTTCGTCTTCGGCCGGACGATCGACGAGGCATTGAAGCGCGCCGAGCCCGAACGGCGCAAGGGGCTTAGTCACAGCTTCGACATGCTGGGCGAGGCCGCGAAGACCTTTGCCGACGCCGAACGCTACGCCGAGTCCTATCGCAACGCGCTCGACCAAATCGCGAAGCAGGCGAAGGGCGGCTTCCGGTCTTCGCCCGGCATCTCCGTCAAGCTGACGGCCCTTCATCCGCGTTTCGAATACACTCACGCCGAAGAGGCGGTCGCACACGTCATTCCCGTCGTGCGCGAGCTGGCGCTCAAGGCTGCGAAAGCCGATGTCCACTTCACCATCGACGCCGAGGAAGCCGACCGGCTCGAGCTTCAGCTCGACGTCTTCGAGGCTTTGCTTGCCGACGACGCGCTGTTCGCCAACGGCTGGGGCGGCTTCGGGATTGCGATCCAGGCCTATCAGAAGCGCGCGACGCCGCTGTGCGACTGGGTGATTGCGGCAGCACGGGCGCATGGCCGCAAGCTGATGGTCCGGCTCGTCAAGGGCGCCTATTGGGACACCGAGATCAAGGCCGCCCAGGTCGGCGGTCTGTCGGACTATCCGGTCTTCACGCGCAAGGTCGCGACCGACGTCTCCTATCTCGCCTGCGCGAAGAAGCTGCTCGACGCGACCGACGCCATTTATCCCGCGTTCGCAACTCATAACGCCAACACCATCGGGCAGGTGAAGGCACTCGCTGCTGGCCGCGAATTCGAGTTCCAGCGGCTGCACGGCATGGGCGAGGAGCTGTACGGGGAGCTTGCCGCGCTGGAGCGCCACATCGGCGACACCAGGACGCCGGTTCGAATTTATGCGCCCGTCGGGAGCCACCAGGAGCTGCTCGCCTACCTCGTGCGCCGCCTCCTCGAGAATGGCGCGAACTCGAGTTTCGTCAATCGGATCGCCGACGAGCAGGTGTCGATCGACGAGCTCGTGCGCGACCCTGTCACGGAGCTCGAAGCGCTGAGCCCCAAGCGCAATCCGAAGATCGTTCTGCCGCGCGATCTCTTCGGGGCCCAGCGCCGCAATAGCGCCGGAGTCGACCTCAGCGACCCGCTGGTGCGCGAGCCGTTGCTCGAGCGGCTGAAAGCGCTGGAGGCCCGCAGCTGGATCGCGAAGCCAGGCATTGGAAAGGGCGAGGCCAGGCCGATCGTATCGCCCCATGATCATAGGATCACTGTCGGAACGACGTTCGAGACGACGGCCGCCGACGTCGATCGCATGGCTCGCGCTGCGCATGCCGCTCAAGTCGGCTGGGATGCGCTTGGCGGCGAAGCGCGGGCGAAGATGCTCGAACGCACCGCCGACCTGTTCGAGGCGCATGCCGAAGAGTTCTTCTCCCTCTGCACCCGTGAAGCCGGGAAAACCCTCATCGACGGGGTGCTCGAAGTACGCGAGGCGGTTGATTTCCTGCGGTTCTACGCGTCCGAAGCCCGGCGCCAGTTCACCCGGCCGCTTCCGCTCCCGGGCCCAACCGGGGAGCAGAACGAGCTTCGGCTGCATGGACGCGGGGTGATCGCGGCCATTTCACCGTGGAATTTCCCGCTCGCCATCTTCACGGGCTTGGTGTCGGCGCCGCTGGCCGCGGGCAATTGCGTCATCGCGAAACCGGCCGGGCAAACGCCGCTGATCGGTGCATTGGCGGTCGAGCTGATGCATCAGGCGGGCATTCCCAAGGATGTGGTTCAGCTTGCGCCCGGCTCGGGCAGGGTCGTCGGCGGAACGCTCACCGCGCATCCGCTGCTCTCGGGCGTGGTGTTCACCGGCTCGACCGAAACCGCGCGCATGATCAATCGCACATTGGCGGAGCGCGACGGTCCGATCATCCCGTTCGTCGCGGAAACCGGCGGCCAGAACGCGATGATCGTCGACAGCTCGGCGCTGCCCGAGCAGGTCACCCGCGACGTCATCTCCTCGGCCTTCCAGAGCGCCGGCCAGCGCTGCTCGGCGTTGCGGGTCCTGTTCGTGCAGGAAGATGTGGCCGATGGCATGATCAAGATGATTGCCGGCGCGATGGAGGCGCTCAACGTCGGCGACCCGAGCGATCTGGCGACCGATGTCGGCCCTGTGATCGACGAGGCTGCCAAGAAGGTGCTCGATGAACACCTCAAGTGGCTCGACGAGAATGCGAAGAAGATCTGCCGGCTGAAGGCGCCAAAGGAGGCGGCGAACGGCTGCTTCGTTGCTCCCGCCTTCTATGAAATTAAGTCACTAAGCCAATTGAATCGCGAGAATTTCGGTGCCGTTCTTCATGTCATCCGCTTTGCCGGCGATAAGCTCGACGAGGTCGTCGAGGCGATCAATACGACGGGCTACGGCCTGACGCTCGGCCTTCAGAGCCGCATCGACACGGTCCGCGACTATGTCGAGGAGCACGCGCGCGTCGGCAATTTCTATGTCAACCGCAACCAGATCGGCGCGGTGGTCGAAAGCCAGCCGTTTGGCGGTGAGGGCCTGAGCGGCACCGGCCCGAAAGCCGGCGGTCCGCACTATGTCGCCCGCTTCGCTATCGAGCGCGTCACTTGCATCGACACGACCGCGGCGGGAGGAAACGCCAGCCTGATGGCGGCGCTGGAGGGTTGAGGCTCTTGCGGCGACAGCAGCTTATTCCTCAAATCGGCTGATGCCGTCACGATCGCGCCGGTACCGCTTCTTGAGCGGGAACGGCGGCAGCCAGGTCTCGCGGCGCACCGTCCAGAGCTCGTAGGTCGGAACCAGTTGGTCGGGGGAATCCAAAGTACCCAGGTTCACTTCGATTTCATCCGCGCTGCGCCCGAAAACCGACGAACCACAGCGGGGACAGAAGTAGCGCCCGGCAAAGTCGCGCGTCTCGCCCTCAATCGCCACCGCGTCTTGCGGGAACACTGCCGACGCGTGAAAGAGGGCGCCGTGATGCTTTCGGCATTCGAGGCAATGGCAGATTCCGACCCTGTATGGCGGCCCCGACGCGACAATTCGAACGCTGCGGCACAGGCAACCGCCGGTGAAACGGTCCATCCTGCGTCTCCTTCAAGACCAAGCGATGGCGCGATGTCCAAGGAAAGAATGGCTCCCCGGGCCTGATTCGAACAGGCGGCCGTCCGATTAACAGTCGGATGCTCTACCGCTGAGCTACCGGGGAGCAGTCCCGGACTTGATCCGAAACGCCGCGGCTAAATAGCGGAGCGGACCTTAAAGGCAAGTGACCATGCGACAAATCAGGTCGCGAATTGCTCCATTGCGATTCGCTCGTCGAGCGCATGCTCGGGATCGAACAACAAGGTCAGCGAGCGCTCGCGGTCAAGCCGGACCTCGACCTTGGCGACGTCGCGCACCTCGGTTTGGTCGGCGACGGCGGAGACGGGGCGGTTTTCGGCTTCGATGATCGTGAAGCAGACGGCGGTGTCGTCGGGCAGGATGGCGCCCGACCAGCGGCGCGGGCGAAACGGGCTGATCGGGGTCAGCGCCAGCATTTTCGCCTGCAGGGGCAAAATCGGGCCTCGAGCAGAGAGATTGTAGGCTGTCGAGCCGGCCGGAGTCGCGACCAGCACGCCGTCGCAGGCAAGCTCGGGCAAGGCGACGTGCCCGTTGACCGAAATCTCGATCTTCGCGGTCTGCCGGGTTTCCCGGAGGAGCGACACTTCGTTGATCCCGCAGTGGGTGAAGACCTCTCCACTTACGGTTGTCGCCCGCATCTCCAGCGGCGCGACCCTGATCGCCTTGGCGGCCTGGATGCGCTCCGCGAGCTGGTCGATCCGCCATTCGTTCATCAGGAAGCCGACGGTGCCGCGGTTCATTCCGAACACCGGCACGGATGGGCGCTCTCCGTCGAGCATTTCGTGCAGCGTGTGAAGCATGAAGCCGTCGCCGCCGAGCGCGACCAGCGTGTCGGCCACCTCGCTCGCGGCGAATCGAAATCGGGAGCGAAGAAGGGATTCGGCCGCCTTCGCGACATCGGTGCGCGACGATACCAGGGCGATGCCGCGGGTCGACAGGTCGAGGTCGGCTTGGCCCGTTTCCGTTGGTGAATCGGCGTTCAACCGCTGCTCCTCGCGCCGCTTGCGACCGGCCCAAGATAGGATGATCGGCGAACGAGGTCACTGTCCCGTTTCGGAGCGCCACCCCGCCGGCCCGTTCTCGCCGGCTCATCGAGCCTCTACGCCTCCAATCATGTTGGGGTGGGACAGCGTGAGTAGGCGTGGGAGACGGTCGTCGATCTCGGGGCAATGCCGGCCGTCTCTCCCGCGCGCGACTTGATGCTCGAAGCGATCATTGCGCACGAGCAGGTCGATCTTCTCTTTCAGCCGATCATCGACGTGGAGAGCGGCTGTTTCGTCGGCGCGGAAGCGCTTGCGCGTTGCGCCATCGCTCGCGATGCCGAGGCGCTGTTCGCAAGGGCGCATTCGGCCGCGCTCGGGGAACGGCTGTCGCGGATGATCCAGCGCAAGGCACTGCGCAGCGCCGCGGTGTGGGAAGGGGCGCTGAAGGGCCTCGGCCTGTCCATCAACCTTTGCCCGCGGATATCAGCCGCGACGGATATGAGCGGTGGCTGCTCGACGAGATCGAGGCCGCGATGATCGATCCGAAGCGGATCACCCTCGAAATCACCGAGAGCGCGCTCCTTTGCGACCGCGAGAGCGTGGCGGCGCGTCTCGCAGTCCTGCGCGATTCCGGCCTTCGCATCGCGGTGGACGATTTCGGCACCGGCTACGCGAGCCTGGCCTATCTGACCTCGCTCCCGCTCGACGCCATCAAGATCGACCGGGGGCTGGTTTCGCATGTCGTCGAGCGCGAGCGCGACCGGATCGTCGTGCGCCGGTTGACGTCGCTGGCGCACGAGCTGGGCCTCAAGGTGGTCGTCGAGGGCGTCGAGTCTGCCGAGCAACTGGCGCTGCTGAGGGAATGGGGCTGCGACCTTTATCAGGGCTACCTTGGCTCGGTGCCGCTGGCCCATGAAGATCTGACGCGCTTCGCCGCGGCAGCTTAAGCTCTAGGCCGCGACCAGCTCCTTCCGTTCACCAGCAGCCACGACGCGCGCCAGGCCGCGCGAGAGCTGGATAGCGCCGTTGAGCCGGGCCTCCGGTGATGTCCAATCGCGAGCGATGCTGAGCTTGCTGTCGGGCCTGAGCCTCGCCGCGCCCTTCAGCCGCTCGATGTAGGCAAGGAGACCGGCGAGGTCGGGGAAGCCGCTGTCGGCAAAGGCGACCACGGCGCCCTTGGGACCGATGTCGAGCTTGGCGATCATCGCCTCGCGGCAGTTGAGCTTAACCTCGACGATCTTGAGGAGATTGGCGGTTTCCTCGGGCAGCGTACCGAAGCGGTCGATCAGCTCGGCGGCGAAGGCGTCGATCGCCTGTCGGTCCTCGAGCTCGCCCAGGCGCCGGTACAGGCCCATGCGGAGGTCGAGGTCCGGCACATAGGCTTCGGGGATCATGATCGGCGCATCGACGCTGATCTGCGGGGTGAACTCTTCCTTCGCGGGCACGCCTCCCGCCTTGATCTCGACGATCGCGTCCTCCAGCATCGACTGGTAGAGTTCGAACCCGACCTCCTTGATATGGCCCGACTGTTCGTCGCCGAGCAGATTGCCGGCGCCGCGGATGTCGAGGTCATGGCTCGCGAGCTGGAAACCGGCACCGAGATTGTCGAGCTCGCTCAGCACCTGGAGGCGCTTCTGCGCCGCCTCGGTAATCGAGCGGTCGGCGGGCATGGTGAGATAGGCATAGGCCCGCGTCTTCGAACGGCCCACGCGCCCGCGGAGCTGATAGAGCTGCGCGAGACCGAAGCGGTCGGAGCGATAGACGACCAGCGTGTTCGCGCTCGGGATGTCGAGCCCGCTTTCGATGATCGTGGTCGACAGAAGCACGTCATATTTCCGGTCATAAAAGGCGCTCATCCGCTCCTCGACCTCGGTCGCGCTCATCTGCCCGTGAGCGGTGACGGCCTTCACCTCCGGCACCTGGCTGCGGATCCATTCCTCCATGTCGGGAAGATCGGCGACGCGGGGGACGACGAAAAAACTCTGCCCGCCGCGGAAATGCTCGCGGAGCAGCGCCTCGCGAAGCACGACGCCGTCGAATGGCGTGACATAGGTGCGGACCGCAAGACGGTCGACCGGAGGCGTCTGGATGACGCTGAGCTCGCGCAGCCCGCTCATCGCCATCTGCAGCGTGCGCGGGATCGGCGTCGCGGTGAGCGTGAGCACGTGTACATCGGCCTTGAGCGCTTTGAGGCGTTCCTTGTGAGCCACTCCGAAATGCTGCTCTTCGTCGACAATGACAAGCCCGAGGCGTTTGAAATTGATGGATTTTGCGAGGATCGCGTGCGTGCCGATCACGATATCGACCGTGCCGTCGGCAAGTCCTTCTCTGGTGCGCTTGGCTTCCGCCGCGGGGACCAGCCGCGAGAGCCGCCCGATCTTCACGGGATAGCCCTGAAATCGTTCGACGAAGTTCGAATAATGCTGACGCGCCAGGAGTGTTGTCGGACAGATCAAGGCGACTTGCTTGCCCGACATCGCCATGACGAACGCCGCGCGCAGCGCGACCTCGGTCTTGCCGAAGCCAACGTCGCCGCAAACCAGCCGGTCCATCGGCTTGCCCGCTTCAAGGTCGCCGAGCACCTCCTCGATCGCGCGATCCTGATCGTCGGTCTCCTCGTAGGGAAAGCGATCGACGAATTGCGGGTAGCTCGCGTCTGGCTCGGCGACGACGCCGGCGCGGGTTGCGCGGAGCGCCGCGACCTTGATGAGCTCACCCGCGATCTCGCGGATGCGCTCCTTCATCCGCGATTTGCGGCGCTGCCAGGCTTCACCGCCCAGGCTGTCGAGGGTGACGCCTTCGCTTTCGCTGCCGTAGCGTGACAGAAGCTCGATATTCTCGACCGGAACGTAAAGCTTGTTGCCGCGCGCATATTCGAGCGCGACGCAGTCGTGCGGGACCTTGCTGACCGGGATCTGGGTCAGCCCCTCGTAGCGGCCGATGCCGTGGTCGGCGTGGACCACGAGGTCGCCGGGCGAAAGGGTCGCCAGCTCCTCGAGAAACGCGGCGGCGGCCTTGCGCTTCTTCCTGCGGCGGACGAGGCGGTCGCCGAGCATGTCCTGCTCGGTCAGCACGGCGACGTCGGGCGTGGTGAAACCGTGATCGAGCGGAAGGACGAGCAGCGCGGGCTGAGTTCTGGAGGCGAGCGCTTCCTGCCAGTCGTCAGCAAGCTTCTGGGCCTTCAGGCCATGATCCTCAATCAGGCCGGACAGCCGCTCGCGCGCGCCGCGCGTGTAGCTTGCCAGAACGACCTTGCGCCCGGTCCGCCTCAGTTCCGCGACGTGCTTGGCAACGGCTTCGTAGACGTTCGACTGCTGAGCGCGCTCGGGCGCGAAGTCGCGCGCGGCATCCACGCCGAAGTTGATGATCCGTTCGGACTCCGGCTCATGGAACGGCGAGGCGAGGTGGATAGGCCAGTCGGCCTCGAAGGCTTCCCATTCCTTCTTCGCGGCATAAAGCGCGTTCGGCTCGAGCGGGCGATAGCTCCCCGGTTCGGCCTCCATCGCGCGGACGCGGTTCTGGTAATAATCGTCGATCGCCTCGCGCCGCGCATCGACTGCCTGGTCCGCCGCCGCGTCGCGAATGACGAGGTCGTCGTCGCCAAGGTGATCGAACAGAGTATCGAGCCGCTCCTCGAGCAACGGCAGCCAATGCTCCATGCCCGACATGCGCCGGCCTTCCGACAGCGCCTGGTAGAGGGGATCCCGGGTCGCGGTGGCACCGAACTTTTCGCGGTAGGTGGTGCGGAACCGCTTGATGGTTTCGGCGTCGAGCAGCGCTTCCGACGCAGGCATGAGCGTGAAGGCCTCGGCCTTGTCGGTCGACCGCTGATCAGCCGGATCAAAGCGCCGCAGGCTGTCGATCTCATCGCCGAAGAAGTCGAGCCGAAGCGCCATCTCCTCGCCCGCGGGAAAGAGGTCGATCAGCGATCCCCGCACGGCATATTCGCCGTGCTCGGCGACCGTGTCCGTTCGCTGGTAGCCGAGCGAATTGAGTTGCTCGACAAGCTTTTCGCGCGCGAACTCGCTCACCCTCCGCAATTCGGCGGGTGAGCTGGCGGATCCGGAATGGCGTCAGCATTCGCTGCGAGGCCGCGCTCGCGGTCGCCACCAATAGCTGCGGCCGAGTGCGCGTCGCCTGAAGCGCGCTGAGCGTCGCGAGTCGCTCGGCCATGACTCGAAGGGCAGGGGAGGCGCGGTCGTAGGGGAGGCAATCCCAGCCCGGCAACGTCAGCACCTCGACCTCCCGTGCAAAGAACGGGACGGTCTCGGCGAGCGCGCGCATCGCGGCTTCGTCGGCGACAATCGCCACCGCGCGCCTGTCGCCGCTCGTTCCATGCGCCGCACGCGCGAGGTCCGCGCAGAGCCAGGGCAGGAACCCGGTCGGTACGCTCGCGAGGGTCAGCGCGTCCTTCGCGCCGAGCACGCGTTGCAGCGGTTCGGTCATTGCGCGATCCGGATATAGTCGAGCCTCTTCAGCGCCTCGATCATCGCACCGGCGAACCGCTGCGGAGGTTCGGCGGTTCCGTGTGCCCAGGCCATGATGTCGACGTCCTGCTCTTCGAGCATCGTTTCGAACAAGGCGCGGTCCTGCCGACCCCATTGTTGGTGGTGAGCATCGAAAAAGCCGCCCACCAGCAGGTCGGCCTCCCTGGTCCCACGATGATGCGCGCGCCAGGCGAGGCGCTTCAGGTCCGGTTCGGAAGGCATGGTTTGCATTTAGTGAGAGTCTCTCGTCATTGCGAGCCGTGCGAGACGCGCTAACAACCGTCCATGCGGCCCGAAATCCTCAATCCGATGTTCGCGGAGGTAGAGGCGCTCAAAGGCGTCGGGCCGCAGGTCGCCCGGCACCTGAAGAAGCTTGGCGTCGAACGCCTGGTCGATCTTCTCTACCACCTGCCGACGGGCGCGATCGAGCGGATCAGCGCGCCGGCCGCGAGTTCAGCGTTGCTCGGCCGCAACGTGATCCTCGAGCTGACTCCGTTCGACAGTCGCGAAAACCGTTCCGGGCGCGGTCCGAGCCGAATCTTACGCTTCCGATAGCGACGGAAACACGATCAGCCTCGTCTATTTCAACAATCCGGGCTGGGCGAAGCGCCAGCTTCCCAAAGGCGAACAGCGCACTGTCTCGGGCAAGCTCGAAGCCTACGGCGACGAGTGGCAAATGATCCATCCGGAGGTTGCGGAACCGGGGAAGGGGCCGGTCCCGCAGCTTCGCGAGCCGGTCTATCCGCTGACGGAGGGCCTGACCAACCGGCGCCTCGGCGAGCTCGTCCGCGAAGCGCTCGAACGCGCACCCGATCTCCCCGAATGGATCGAGCCGTCGCTCATGTCGCGCGAATGCTGGGGCGGCTGGCGCACGTCGCTGGCCCTCATCCATCGCGAGCCGGACGCGGAGGCGGCGCGGCGGCGCCTCGCCTACGACGAGATTTTCGCCAACCAACTCGCGCTTCTCCTGCTCCGCCAGTCGCAGCGGCGTCACCGAACGACGCCGCTCCCCGGCACTGGCGAGCTCATCCGCAAGCTCAATCTCCCCTACCAGCTCACCGATGCCCAGCGCCGGGTGATCCGCGAGATCCGCGGCGACATGGCGCAGATGGTGCCGATGCTCCGCCTGCTCCAGGGGGATGTCGGGTCGGGAAAGACCCTGGTGGCGCTCGCGGCCATGCTGACCGCGGTCGAGAGCGGCGCGCAAGCCGCCTTGCTGGCCCCGACCGAAATACTCGCGCGTCAGCATCATGCGACCTTGCTCGGCCAGGTCGACAGCCTCGGGGTCCGAGTTGCGATCCTCACCGGCCGCGAAAAGGGACGGGCTCGCGAGACGGTATTGATGGGCCTGGCTGACGGTTCGATCGACATCCTCGTCGGCACGCACGCCATCTTCCAGGAGAAGGTGGCGTACAAGAGCCTCGGGCTTGCCGTGATCGACGAGCAGCACCGCTTCGGCGTCTCGCAGCGCCTTCTGCTCGCCTCCAAGGCCGAGCACCCGCCGCACCTCCTCGTCATGACCGCGACGCCCATCCCGCGCACGCTGACTCTGACCCAGTACGGCGAGATGGACGTCAGCCGAATCGACGAGATGCCGCCGGGCCGCACTCCGGTCGAAACGCGGGTGATCAGCGAGGAGAAGCTGCCCGACGTCATCAACGGCCTCGGACGACACATTTCCGGCGGTGGCCAGGCCTATTGGGTCTGCCCGCTGGTCGAGGAGAGCGAGAAGAGCGACGCCGCCGCGGCCGAGGAGCGTGCGCGTATCCTCAAGCTGCGATTTGGCGAGGACAAGGTCGGGCTCGTGCATGGGCGGATGAAGGGCGCGGAAAAGGATGCGGTCATGGCGCGCTTCGCGTGGGGCGACCTCGGGGTGCTCGTCGCCACGACGGTGATCGAGGTCGGGGTCGACGTCCCCAAATGCGACGCTGATGATCGTCGAGGGCGCGGAGCGCTTCGGCCTCGCCCAGCTCCACCAGCTGCGCGGCCGCGTCGGGCGTGGCTCAGGAAAAAGCACCTGCCTGCTGATCCGTGGCCAGAATTTGACCGAGGTCGGCCGTGCGCGCCTGTCGCTGATGCGTGAGACCAATGACGGCTTCCGCATCGCCGAGGAGGATTTGCGCCTGCGTGGACCGGGCGAGATTCTTGGAACGCGTCAGTCGGGCGAGGAAGCGTTCCGTGTCGCAACTCCCGAGCTCGTCGCCGAGCTCGCGCCGATTGCCCAGAGCGATGCGCTGTTGCTGCTCGACCGAGACCGCGGCCTTGCCGGCCCGCGCGGCCAGGCGGCGCGTGTCTGCCTCTATCTGTTCGAGCGCGATCAGGCCGTCGGACTGATCAGGAGTGGATGAATTTTCCGCGGATCGAAAGACTGACCAGAAATCATCGCTCGAAGCACGTTGCCATTAGTGGTGAGGCATTCGCCGTAATGCGCCAGTTGCCGAACAGCTTCGGCCCCTGAACTTCCTCAGCCCCCAAACGAAACTATTTCACCAGCAGCCCGTGCTTCTTCTTGCCAAGGCTGAGCTTTCCGACAACGGCCTTCTTCCGGTCAGTCACCGGGTTCGCCCAATCGCACAGCGCCTTCTGCGACTTTTCGCTTTGCTTCGCCGTTTGACGAAGTGAAGCCTAGCGCCGTGAGCGCTTGGGCAACGGTCATGCCGTCGCCGAGCGACAGGGTCGGCAGGCTCTCGCCGATCCCGCCGCCCACGAAGGTTTCACGGGCGGTCCTTTCGGCCGCCAGCGCCGCCTCCCGGCCATGGAGCATCGCGGTCGCCTCGGTCGCCAGCACGATTTTCGCCTGGTTGATTTCTGCACCCGACAGGCTTTCGAGCCTTCCCAATGTCTTCGAGCGACAAATCGGTGAAGAGTCTCAGGAACTTCCCGACATCGGCATCGGCCGTGTTCCGCCAGAACTGCCAGTAATCGTAAGGGCTTAGCAGCTCGCCGTCGAGCCACACGGCGCCCTGCGCGGTCTTGCCCATCTTCGCGCCGTCGGCGGTCGTGATGAGTGGCGTGGTGACGCCAAACAGCTCGGCCCCATCGATGCGCCGCGCCAGCTCCATCCCGTTGACGATATTGCCCCACTGGTCCGAGCCGCCGAGCTGCAGCCGGCAGCCGACGCGCCGCGACAGCTCCAGGAAGTCGTACGCCTGGAGGATCATGTAGTTGAACTCGAGGAAGGTCAGCGGCTGCTCGCGGTCGAGGCGCAGGCGGACGCTGTCGAAGGTCAGCATGCGGTTGATGGTGAAATGACGGCCGACGTCGCGCAGGAACGGGATGTACTCGAGCCCGCCGAGCCAGTCGGCATTGTTGACCAGGATCGCGTCGGTCGGGCCGTCGCCGAACGTCAGGAAGCGCTCGAAGCAGCGGCGGATCGAGGCGATGTTTGCGGCGATCTGCTCGTTCGGTGAGCAACTTGCGGCCTCGTCCTTGCCCGACGGATCGCCGACCTTGGTGGTGCCGCCGCCCATGACGCACGATCGGCTTGTGGCCCGCCTGCTGGAGCCGGCGCAGCAGCATGATCGAAACGAGATTGCCGACGTGAAGGCTCGGCGCGGTCGCGTCGAAGCCGACGTAGCCGGGCACGACCTGCCGCTCCGCCAGCGCGTCGAGCGCCGCGGCATCGGTGACCTGATGGATGTAGCCGCGCTCGTCGAGCAGCTTGAGGAGGGAGGAGCGGTAGGACGTCATGCTGCCGCTTACCCAAAGCGTCACCCCCGCGAAAGCGGGCTCCCGCTGCTGGCAGAGAAGCCGATTCCCGCTTTCGCGGGAATGACGATAGGTGGGGCCATGCAGCTGAACCTGCTTCCGCATCCGACAACGCCGCCCGCGCCGCCGGAATTCAAGGTCTGGGCCAATGTCGATTATGCCGGCGCGCTCGGCGCCGCGGCTACGGCTCAACATGTGGTTCGGGATCGGCGCGCCCGCCTCGCGTTTCGTCATTCCCGACGCCGCCGAGCCCGAGCGCGCAGACGACCTTTGGCAGCGACCTGCCTCGAAGCCTTCCTGCGGCGATCGGGGGGCGAGGAATATCGCGAGTGGAATTTCGCGCCCTCGGGACAATGGGCCGCCTACGACTTCTCGGCATATCGCGAGGGCATGACGAACGCGGAGATCGAGGCGCCGCCCTACATCCGGATGGAGGACAATCTGACGTGGTGGACGCTGGGCGCGACGATCGCTGTCGACGCGGGACTGCAATGGGACCTGAACTCGCGGCCATTCTCGAGGAGAAGGACGGCACCAAGTCCTACTGGGCGCTCGCGCATCCGCCCGGGAAAGCCCGATTTCCACGCGCCCGATTGCTTCGCCGCGAAGCTGCCCTAGACAGCGCTGATGACCCTTTTCGGTATCGATCGCCTCCTCGCCGACCCGGAGCTTCGCCGCCCGCTCGAAGGCAAGCGCGTCGCGCTGCTCGCTCACCCGGCATCGGTAACGAAGGACCTCACGCACAGCCTCGACGCGCTCGTCGCCACCGGCCTCAAAATCTCCGCGGTGTTCGGCCCGCAGCACGGCGTTCGCGGCGACCTCCAGGACAATATGATGGAGTCGCCGGACTTCACCGACCCGACCTACGGGATTCCGGTGTTCAGCCTCTACGGCGAGCACCGCCGGCCGACCGGTCAGTCGATGGGCACGTTCGACACCATCCTCATCGACCTTCAGGACCTCGGCTGCCGCATCTACACCTACGTCACGACCTTGCTCTACGTGCTCGAAGCCGCGGCCGAGCATGGCAAGAGCGTCTGGGTGCTCGATCGCCCCAATCCCGCCGGACGCCCCGTCGAGGGCCTGACACTTCGTCCTGGTTGGGAGAGCTTCGTCGGCGCGGGACCGATCCCGATGCGCCACGGCCTGACCCTCGGCGAGCTCGGCCAATGGTTCGTCGATCATTTCGAGCTCGACGTCGATTACAAGTGATCGAGATGGAGGGCTGGAAGCCCGACGAGGGTCCGGGCTTCGGCTGGCCGCCCGAGCGCGTCTGGATCAACCCGAGCCCCAATGCCGCCAACCTCAACATGGCCCGCGCGTATGCCGGCACGGTGATGCTCGAAGGCACGAACCTCAGCGAGGGCAGGGGGACGACGCGCCCGCTCGAGCTGTTCGGCGCGCCCGATCTCGAGCCGCTCAGGATCATGGCGGAGATGGAACGCCTCGCGCCCGAATGGCTCGCCGGTTGCAAGCTCCGCGACGTCACCTTCCAGCCGACTTTCCACAAGCATGTCGGCGAGATGTGCCGCGGCGTCTTCATCCATGCCGAAGGCGCGTTCTACGATCACGAGGCATTCAAGCCGTGGCGGCTGCAGTCGCTCGCTTTCAAGGCGATCCGGAACCTCTATCCCGATTACGATCTGTGGCGGGACTTCCCCTACGAATATGTGTTCGACAAGCTCGCCATCGACGTGATCAACGGCTCCGAATTGCTGCGCGAGTGGGTCGACGATGCGCAAGCCGTCGCCCGGCGACCTTGACGCCGTCACGGGCCCCGACGAGCGCGCGTGGGAAGAGGAGCGCGGGAGGTTCCTCCTCTACTGACCTTCGAAGCGTGGTTAACGAAGAAGTAGGAGGTTGGCCGTATCCCGGCTCCTGAGTTTGTTCAGGAGCGCGGCTTCAATGGCCACTCAGGGTATCGAGGAAGTCACCGAGAACGCGATCCGCGCGGTCGCGCGCGATTGCGGGTCCCTGTCGATGGAATGCAGCGACGTCTCCGGTTACGTCCAGGGCGTCGCGATGCGGATCGGCGAGCATCTGAAGATGCTCGACCAGCTGGAGGAAGTGACGAATCGCCTGATGAGCGATCAGTCGCGAGTCTGGATTCGACCGACGAAGCGCGGCTCTTGTCGGAACAGGCGAGGGCCAAGCTCGAGGCGGGTCGCGAGGCGATCGAAGGCACGATCGACGGCTTCAAGGGGCTGACCGATCTCATCGTCCAGCTCGGCGAGCGGATGGCCGGATTCGCCGCGGCGATGAACCAGGTTCAGACCGTTTCCTCGACCATCGAGACGATCGCTCGCAAGACCAACATGCTCGCATTGAACGCGACGATCGAGGCGGCTCGTGCCGGCGATGCCGGGCGCAGCTTCGCGGTCGTTGCCGCCGAAGTGAAGAAGCTCGCTCACGACACGCGCGCCGCGACCAGCCAGATCGGCCAGACCATCGGCGAGCTGACTCGCGAGGCGAGCGCGGTCACGACCGAGATCAAGGCCGGAGTCGCCTCATCGCGCGCTGCCCAGTCGGGCTTCGGAACGATCAGCGATACCGTCCGCGAGGTCAGCGAGATCGTCGGCATGGTCGATCGGCAGACCGAGGGCATCGCCCACTCGACCAGCATGATCCAGACCAGCGTCGACCGGGTGAAGGCGGGCCTTACCGACTTCGCCGCCGACGCCCGCGACAATGGTCAGGAACTCAAGACGGCGGAAAAGCGGCTGGCGCACCTCGAGCTTCTGTCGAACACGATGCTCGACACGCTCGCCAACTCCGGCGCCGAGATCGACGACACGCCCTTCATCCTGAAGGCGCAGGACGCGTGCCGGCAGATCAAGAACGCGATCGAGCGCGCCATCGACGAGGGCGAGCTTGGCGTCGAGGACGTCTTCGACCGCGACTACAAGATCGTCGAGGGGTCGAACCCGGTCCAATATGATGTCCGCTTCAATGCCGCCGCCGACCGGCTCGTCCGCCCGATCCTAGACCGGGTGAAGGGCAGCGACAGCCGGATCATCGGCTCGGCGATCGGCGACACCAACGGCTATCTGCCGACGCATCTTTCCGAGCGCAGCCACCCGCAAGGCCCGGACCCGGTGTGGAACGACGAGCATTGCCGCAACAAGCGGATTCTGATCGACGAAACCACGCGAATGGCGCTGGCGAGCGAAAAGCCGGCGACCCTCGCAACCTATCGCATGGAGCTCGGCGACAAGTTCATTCCGGTGAAGAATGTCTTCGTGCCGCTGTGGGTCAAGGGCCGCCGCTGGGGCAATTTCGAACTCGCGTACCGCGACGATTGA
This sequence comes from uncultured Alphaproteobacteria bacterium, assembly GCA_963831215.1. Classification (GTDB taxonomy): domain Bacteria; phylum Pseudomonadota; class Alphaproteobacteria; order Sphingomonadales; family Sphingomonadaceae; genus Sphingomicrobium. Next base: position 136,638 of record CAWHPM010000013.1, read on the forward strand.
TGGCGGGGCTCGCACTCAAGACGTTGGCGAAAGCTTACCTGCCCATAAACCTCGTCTTTACGCCCTTGCGTTACGACCGGCTCTCTAGGGCTTCGCTCGAGCAACGGACGAGGGAAACGAATGGCGATTAGCCGGTCAGTCGAATCACAACCGGTCAGCGTTGCCGCGGCTCAGCTCTCCCGCGTCGCCGACGGGGGGCTCGCGCGCCATTCCCACTTGTCGGCGCTGCTCGACGGCGCCGGACGCCATGCCGGCCGCGATCTTTCCGATTCCGTCCATCTCCTGTGCAGCCTCTACGGCCGCTATCCCGGCTTGGTCGAAATCGCGCTTCAGCGCTGCCCGAAGGGGCCGGTGCGCGACTGGCTTACCCACGCTTCGGACGGGTTCGAGCGCGAACGGCTCTACCTGGTCAGGCTGACCTCCGCCGTGGGCCCGCTTCCGAGCACGCCCGGCGCGGCCGAAACCGAATCGAGCCTCGTCGCCGCGCGGCATGCTCTCGAAACGCTGGCGATGTCGGAGCGCGACGGCTGCGCGCTCGGTGCGGCAACCGCGCTCGTGTGCGATTGGTGGCCGGTTCGCCGCTTGCTCGACCGCGCCGCGGCGCGAGTCGGCATCGAAGCGCCGGCGCCTTCTCTCCCGGACGAAGCTTCGGTGGTCGCGATCGTCGACTTCGCTGCGGCGACGCCGGGCAGCGCTCGCGCGCTCGGATTCGGCGGGGAGCAATTGCTGCTCCAGCACCGAGCCTTGTTCGACCTGCTCGAAGCGAGGGCCGAAGCGCGCGGCGAATTCTAGCCGCCGCCCGCGCTAGGCAGCTTTGGCCAGTTCCGGCTCTTCCTCGGCCGTCGTGATCGTCTCCGTTCGAACGGGCGCCGCCACTTGTGCCGTCGCCTTCGGGAAGAGCAGGCGCGAAGCCAATACCACCGCACCGAGCGCGAAATAGGCGATCACCGCCCAAGTCGGGCTGTAGAGTACGCTCGCCGCGAACGGGATGCGCAAGAACACCGGATTGAACCCGAAGTCCTCGCCGATCGCCTCGCATACACCCAGGATCGTGTGGGACCGTAGGGGCAGGGCGGTCTGCTTTTCTTGCGCTTCCATTGCTCACTCCAATTGGCAAAATCCTTGTCTCTTGTTGAGCAAGAGCCGTGCCAAATTCGAAACTCGCGGAATATCAACGCTTTAATCGCGCGGCGGCGGGCCCGGTTAGGAAATCTCGCCACCTTCCGCCGCCGGGAATTGGGAATTCGCGCCTTGTGCTGCAAGTGCGATATTGCAGCGCAGCATTGATTATCGACGAATGGATGCAAATCTACTAGGAGACGCGCCGCCGAATGGCTTTGGGCGAGCGCTGACAAGGAGCCGCGGGTCCGATGATGCGGATCATGATGAAGTCGAAGATCCACCGCGCGACGGTGACTCAGGCCGACCTCGACTATGTCGGCTCGGTCACGCTCGACATCGCGCTGATGGAGGCCGCCGACCTGCTCGAAGGCGAGCAGGTCGCGATCGTCGACATCACCAACGGTGCGCGCATCGAGACCTATGTCATCCCCGGCGAGCGGGGGAGTGGCGTGATCGGAATCAACGGCGCCGCCGCGCATCTCGTTCATCCCGGCGACCTCGTGATCATCATGAGCTATGCGCTCGTCACGGACGCGGAGGCGCGCGCTCTCGAACCGCGGGTTGTTCACGTCGATGACAAGAACCGAATCGTGAAGCTCGGCAACGACGCCGCAGAGCCGGTTCCCGGCTCTAATCAGAAGCGCGGCGATCTGGTCGCGGCGGACTGACGTCGCCCGACGTCAGCACCCGCCAAGGCGCGGGCAGATAATCCGTCGACATGTAATAATAGAAGAGGCAGCGGCCGCCGTCGTCGCGGTTAATCCCTTTCGCCAGCCCGAACGCGACGTTTCCGCTGAAAACCGGTCCCCCGCTGTCCCCGGGAATGCAGGATGGCCCTTTGACCGTGACCCACATCGGGAAGCAGGGGCCGCCGCACAGCGTGCCCGGCGGTGCATAATCGGTCAGCTCGACCGTCGCGCAGCTGTAGCCCGAGCTTTCGCCATAATGGCAGACGAAGTCGCCGGCGCGCGTGCTCGCGACGGGACGCCAGCTGTCCGCCCGACGAAGCGATCCGGCCTCGCGATTGGCGTAGAACAAAGGTCGCGGCGAATCGGCGCTGCCGTTGATCTGCACGTCGCGGTAGGCCGCGCCCCACGATCCGATCATCGGCAGGGTCGGGCTGCTGGTTCCATCGCGGTCGATGTAAATCAGCTGATCGGGGCAATGGGCGGCAGTGGTGATTGCGTTGACCTCGCCGTTCGTCACGACGAAGCCGCTGGTGCAGCGATTGCGGCGATTGGTCATTACGTTGAGCCCTTCGACGAGCCCGCCGCCGTCGACGCTCATGTTCGATTCGATCAGCCGATTGATGACCACGCGCACCGGCACGCCGCCGACTTGCTCGGCGCGAGCGCGGATCGCGTCGACGCCGACGCGCGAGCGCGTCCGCCGGAGTGACAAGCAGGACGACTTCGCCGGTCCGCTGGTCGTAGCCGGCGCCGCGAGCCCCGGGCAGCTCGCTCCTGAAATCGATCAGATGGCGCCGCAGCGCCGCCACGGCCTGGGCGTGGGTCGCGCCGGCTCCGGTCCGAAAAATGACTGGCACACCCGCCGACGGCCCGATTCGGAACCGGAGTCGATCCGGTCAGTAGGACCACGATGCGATATTCCGGCGCGTGCTCGATCGAAATTCCCGCCAGTCGGTCGGCGAATTCGCGTGCGATCGCGTCGGTGACTTCGACGCTGGCCTGCTGTGCTTCGAGACGCCTCAAGGCTTCATCGGGAGAGACTCGAAACTGCCCGGCATATTGCACGGCATCTTCGGCAAGCGCCTCTTCGCGAGTCTCGATCGGCTCCGTGGCGGCGGCAAGGGACGCAAAGGTCAGCAGCAGAAAGGCGAGGATCCATCGCATCGACAGGCGCTCATCCCATTCCCATGTTAAATGGCAAGTGAAGGAGAACCGACCATGGCCACCGCCGCAACAACCGCATTCGACCTCGCACCCCCGACGCCGGAGCAGTTTGATGCGCTGGTCGCCGACCTCAGCGGCGAGGAACGCCATGTCCTGCTCGAGCATGGCACCGAAGCGCCTTTCTGCGGTGTATTTCTCCAGGAGAAGCGGCCGGGCCTGTTCACCTGCCGGCTTTGCGGCCTGCCGCTGTTCCATGGCGGGACCAAATTCGAAAGCGGCACCGGGTGGCCGAGCTTCACCCGGCCTTTCGCCGAAGGGCACCTGAAGACCATCCGCGATACGAGCTACGGCATGGTCCGCACCGAGATCGTCTGTGGCCGCTGCGGCTCGCACCAGGGCCATGTCTTTCCCGACGGCCCGCCGCCCACGGGCGAGCGCTATTGCATCAATTCGGTCAGCCTCGCGTTCACCCCTGAGGGAGAGCGGCTGCCGGACAAGCTCGGCAGGGGCGCTCCTGAAGGACAGATAGTCGAAGGATAGCGTCAGCACATGGTCGAACCGCGCGGCGGCAGCCCACGAATTCCAACCCTCCTGCTTTTGGTTCTGATCCTCGCGGCCGGACTCGTCGGCGGGGTCGCCGCGCGCATGATCCCGGTCGCTTCGAACGGGACCGAGGCTCCGCGAGCACTTGCCGGCGAGGCCGAAGAAAGCCTCTCGCCGCTAGTCAGGAAGACGGCGCCGGCGGTCGTCAACATCGCGACTCTGCAACCGTCGCCGGCCCAGCAGAATCCGCTCCTCCAGGATCCCTACTTCCGCCGTTACTTCGGGATTCCGGATGCCGCGCTCCAGCCGGCGATTGCCGCCGGGTCGGGCGTGATCGTCGACGGCAAGCGCGGCCTAGTCATCACCAACTTCCACGTCGTTCAGAACGCGCAGGCGGTCGAGGTTGGACTGAAGGACGGCCGCAAGCTTCCGGCCGACCCGGTGGTGCTCGCTCCGCAGCTCGACCTGGCGGTGCTGCGGATCGAGGCGAAGGACGTGCCGAGCCTCGAGCTCGGCGACAGCAGCAAGCTCCAGGTCGGCGATTTCGCGATGGCGATCGGCAACCCGTTCGGCCTTGGCCAGACCGTGACGAGCGGCATCATCAGTGCCACCGATCGGCCGCTTGGGCGCGACGATCCGCGCCGCTTCATCCAGACCGACGCGGCGATCAATCCCGGCAATTCCGGCGGCCCGCTCATCGACCTTCACGGAGACGTCATCGGGATCAATTCCGCCTTGTTCAGCCCAAGCCAGAGCGAGAGGTCGGCCGGTAGCGTCGGCATCGGCTTCGCCATCCCCAGCAACGACGTGAAACGGGTGCTCGCCCAGGCGGAGCGAACCCCGGCGCGGCAATAAATGGGCGGCTTTGCCTCTGTCGTTGCGGAAGCGAACCTGACGGAACAAGGGGTCGAACGGCGACGTTGGCTATTCCTCATGAAACATGAATGCATTGATCTGGAAGAACAAATCGAGCGCTGCGAGCGCCTTGCGCAATCGCTGACCGACGAGAAGATGCGTCAGGCGCTCGGGGAACTGGCCGAGGACTACAGGGCCAGGCTCGGGCGCATGAAGGATCGTCCGTTCATGCTGGCGGACGGCGCCCCGCGCCGCTCATCGGGTGGCAGCGCCGCCGGAGCTCGCTAAAGTCAAGCGGCGCTACCGGCATCCGGCCTAGGAGCCCGAAAGTTATCGCCGACTGATTGCACCTGGTTAAGCGGCGCTTGACCATAGATTTGATCATAGACGGCTTGGCTGGCCGTTGAACTCATAGTCGATGCGAATCGACACCCAGGAGCCGACCAGCAGGACTCCGTTCTTGCGCGGCGGCCGGACCCTGAACTGCCACGCCGCCTGCCGTACCGCGGAGGCGAGATGCGAGCCGGGAGTCTGGTCGAGCTCGACGCAGTCCTCGACCCGGTCGCCGGGGACGGTCTTGCAGGCCACGATCCCGAATCCGTCGTCGGCGTTCTTCGGAAGGTAACCGCCAAGCTCGGTCGAGGTCGGATGCCGGGCCCATTCCGCGGCATAGAGCACTTCGCCATGGGGCCCGCGGCCGACCACGTCGGAATCGCCCGCGCTGCCCGAACCCGCCTTGCCGAGCGCGCCGATTTCACCGGCTGCCATGTCCGCCTTGCTCATCTCGATGAACGGCAGGGGTTTCGGCGGTGAGGGCGCGGGAGGTGGGACGGAAATCGTGGGCTTCGAGGGAATCACCAGCGGCGGGGGCTTGCGGAGAGGGCGCGCAAGCGGATTTTCCGCCTGACGCCGCGCGACGCTGTGCGACTCGGGCAGGAAGTCCACGACCAGCGCCTGCGAGACCTTTTTCGCTTCGGGCGGGAACCAGCCGAGCCAGAGAAGGAGGAAAGCGAGGCCAAGGTTGACGACAAGCGCCAGCGCCACGCCGGAGAGACGGCGCTGGAGCGGGGCGCGCTCGTAGGGAGAGGAGAGCCGGTAGGCGGACAAATTCGGTGGGTCGTGGCCTGCGTCGCGATTGGGGCCATCCTAGCCAAGGGCAAGTTGAACCGCGAGTGAAGTTCGACGGGGCTCGCTTCCCGCCGGACGAAGCGCTAATCTAGTCCCATGTTTGGCTTGATCGCATTCGGCATGATGAGCGCCGCTTCGGCGCAACCGGCCGATTTGGCCCTCGGAAGCGTTTGGCCCGGCCTCGCCGCCCAGCAGGTCGGGCGATGCGGCTTCCCCAGCGTGACCCTGAGCTTCGACCAGGCGCTCGGCCAGTATGTGGTGGTCGTTCCCGGCATCAAGGAGGCGTCGGACGACCAGCTCCGCTGCGCGGCGGAAGTGTCGTTGAAGACCGACTATTACGTCGACTTTCGAGTGCCGCTCAACCGACGCTACGACCAGGTCTACTGGCCGCTTGCGGAAGGCGAGGGGCGGGCGGACGCCCGCGAATGGCTCGCGCGGCGCGGGCTCCTCTCGAAGCTCCCGGCCTACGAGAAAGGCAAGACCGACCAACTCGCCTTCGCCCGCAGGCTGGAGAGCCTGTGCGGCCCGGGCGCCAGCGGAGCCTTCGCGATCGAGCAGGGTACGCTGATCCTGAAAGCCGGCTCCCCGGCACACCCGAGCCTCAATTCCAGGACGGCCGACTGCCTGTTGAACGCGCAAGCCGCGTCGGGGCTGCCGACCGCCCTCACCATGACCGAGTATCAGTAGGCCGGCCGCGCCGGCCCGCGGGTCAGCTTCCGATCGTCGCCACCGCCTGGGCCGCCGTCATCGGGCCTAAGGTGTAGGTGTCGGTATGGCTCGCGATGAGCTTGCGGAATTCGAGCGCTCGCCGCGCGCCGGTCGCCATTCCCATCTTCTTCGCGGCTGCCTCGATCGCGTCGTCCTGCGCCGGAGTCGCCATCGGGTTGATGCCGAGATAGTCCCAACTGTCGCCGTCGGTGTGAATGTAAAGCTGCCCGGCGGGAAGCCCGGCGGCCTGCGATGCACGGTCCTGCGCGGCAAGCCAGTGAAGCAGCGCTTCCTGCTGCCCGGGCGCGGCGCGGTAGATGGTGACGACCGAGCGCGCCGGCTGGGCCGGCATTTGCGCGTAGGCGATCGAGCCGGCGGCGGCGGCGCCGGCGGCAGCCGCGGCTGCGAGTTTGATCAATTGCTTCATGTTTGGCCCCCTAGCCTGTGAAGACAACGCATAATGGGGATCACATCCGGCGCGGCCCTGAGGGCCCCTCGCGCCGGAGCCGCGCCTGCGCCTCAACAGCCGTGGAGTCCAGCAGGATTTGGGGACCGCTTCACTTTCGCGGCCGACGCGCTAGGCTTGCGCGGCTCGACGTCGGGGGCGGCGCGTGGATCAGTTCGACTACCTCTTCACCTTCTACGGCCTGCTGCTTGGCATTGCCGTCGCCAATGTCGCCATTGGCTTTGCCGACATGTGGCGCGATTGCGGCAGGCTTGCGGTCGGCTACTGCCCGCCGCTCCTTGGTGTGATCGTCATGCTTGGCGGCATGAACGTCTGGCTGACGATGTGGCACGTGCGCCAGGACGTCGAAGTCACCGCGTGGCAGATGCTTGCGGCGACCGGGGTCGCAATGCCCTATGTGTTCATCAGCCGGGCGATGTTCCCCGGCGCCGAGCGCGAAAGCGAGCGATCGCTCGAGGACCATTACCTTCGGCACCGAGTGCTGATCCTCCTGGTGCTCGTCATCCCGCCGATCGTGTCGCTGATTTCCAAGATCGTGCTCGACCGGGTGTGGGACCACGGCTGGGACCTGGAGTGGATCGGCGCGCGGATCGTCATGCCGCTCCTCCTGATGCCGCTTCACAAGCCCGCCGCCCAGCGCGTCGGCCTCGGCGCGTTCGTGGTGCTGGAGCTGATCGGGCTGTTCCGCTGACAAAGCGCGGCAGGCCCCGCGGCCTCGCCTTACAATTCCTCGCGTTCGCGCCTATGGAGCGCGGGCTACTAGTCGCGATTTGATGGTCTTCAGGCGCTTTCCCGGCTCCTGTTTCCTTCTCCTCTCCTCTCCTAGCACGAAGCGGACCGGCAGTTCGGTCCCGCCACAGAAGGAATGTTGCAAATGACCATGGGAACCGTGAAGTTCTTCAACGAAAGCAAGGGCTACGGCTTCATCGCTCCGGACGGCGGCGGCAATGACGCCTTCGTTCATATCAGCGCCGTCGAGAATTCGGGCATGCGCACGCTCCGCCAGGACCAGCGGGTCAGCTTCGAGCTTCAGGAGGACCGGCGCGGCAAGATGGCGGCGGTGAACCTGAAGCCGGCCGAGGAAGCGGCGGCTTCGAACGAACCGGCGTCCGACCAGGCCGACGAGCCGCAGGGCGAGTAATTGTCCGGTCCCGTGATCCGCGGAACGAACCTCCAGTTCTTCCTCGCCCGTGCCGAGCAGGCGCGGGCCGAGGGGGAAGCGGCGACGCTCGAGCATGTGCGCGAGCGTTGCCGGAGGTCGGAGGCGGCGTGGACCGCGCTCGCCGACAAGGCGGAGCGAAGCGAGCGGCTGCGCGAGGAAGAGGCCGAGCGCAAGGCGGCGCTGCTGTCGGTGGCGGTCGCCGACTGATCCTCGGGCACCCGCGGCCCTGAGGCCTGCGCGGCGCTTCGGAAAGCCGGGGAGTGAAGCCCCGCCGCCGGCAGCGCAATGGGAACTGCAAGGATGGCGGCAGGGCTCCTACGCGCGCGCTCGCCGCTCAGGGGAAAAGGGCGGCGCGCTTTGCCGCGCTTGCCAACCTCCGCATGGCAGTGTGCGGCCCGGGCGGCGCCGCTGGAGCTCGCGAAAGTTCGACGACGCGCCCACGGTCAGGTTTACTCCGCCTCGGTTAGCGGCGTGTGAGCGGATCTGGTTAACGACCCGCCTTTGCCGCGGCTCCTGTCAGAGCGCGCGGTCGTCCGTCGTCGAATATGGCTGCTCCTGGACGCTCGTGTCGACGTCGATCATCTTGTAGACGAGGCACCGCGCGAGAAGGCCGGTAACCAGCAGGTAGGCGGCGACGATCCCGACGACGATCGCGGCCACTCCCCCGAGCACGTCCATGTAGACGAGCACCGCGAGCCCGAGCGCGACGACGATCCGAACGACCCGATCTTCCGGTCCGATGTTCCTGTCCATGGTACGAATACCCCCTGTTCGATCGATTGAATCCCGGGGCCTTAGACGATTGTCGGGGCGAAGCCGAGCGCGTTCATGTGGGAAATTTCGAAAAGGGAAGCATCGACGTGATGTCGGGCGCTCAAGACTTATCCCCCTTAAGCTCCTCGGAATCGATCAAGGCGGATTCGGCTTCGAGTTCCTCCGCCATTCGCATGAGCGTCTGGCGCGCCTGGTCGTCGCGAGCGGCGCGCGCCAGTTCCCGGCATTGTTTCGCGCGAGCCCGAAAGCGTTCGGCGGCTTCACCCATCTTGCTCCAATTAACGAAAGTTAGGCCCGTTCCCCGCAATCGACATCCATGGCGGCGGTTGTTCGGCGGCCGTGGCGCGGCGGCCACAGAGCGGATTGACGGCATCGGCGCTTCACATTGCCGTCGAAGGCGCTAAGTCTCTCCTTGTTAGCCGGCGGGGATTTTCGATGAAGCTGTATCGGGTGAACAAGCTCACCAAGCCGAACGGCGCGGTCATCAAGAGGAAGCACATCCTCGCCAAGTCCGACCGCGACGCGGTCAAGCAGGCCGAGGACAGTGCCGACTGCCCGATCTGCGACGTGCTGCGCGACGGCGAGACCGTCGGGCAAATCCTCTAGCGGACTGGCGGTTCCGGCCAGCGCGGCGACTGACTGATGTTGCCGAAGATGCTCATTCTGTTTCCTTTTCGCGCGAATTCCGACGGTCCTCAACGAAAGGCGCCGGCTTGGCTTCCGCAGCTCGCGGCCGCAGGAACGCACCTCGTCGCCGGCTCGTTGTGACGCGGCGAGGAGAGAAAGCATGACCAACAGGCTGGTGATTATCTTGTCGGGAACCGTGCTGGCGCTGGCCGCGTGCGGCAAGCATGAGGCGGCGAGCGACAATGCCGCGAACGACGTCAACATGGCCGCGACGGACAATGGCGCGGAGATGAACGCGGTGGCGCCGTCGCCGATGACCGCGCAGGGCTTCGCCAATGCCGCCGCGGCAAGCGACCATTTCGAGATCGAGAGCTCGAAGCTCGCCGCTGGAACGGCCAAGTCGGCTGCGGTGAAGAGCTTCGCCGACAAGATGATCAGCGCGCACACCGCTTCGACCGCCAAGCTCAAGGGCATCCTCGGCTCGATGAGCCCGCCCATGACCGCCGACGACACGCTGAGCGCCGAGCAGCAGGCGGCGCTCGACAGCCTGAAGCCGCTGACCGGCGCCGAGTTCGACACGGCCTATGCGGCCGCGCAGGTGGACGCGCACCAGAAGACGCTGGACGCGCTGAACGCTTATGCGGCCTCGGGCGACAATGCGGCGCTCAAGGACTTCGCCAAGGAGATGGTGCCGACGGTGACGGCGCACCTCAACCTGGCCAAGGGACTGAAGTAGCCCCGCCGCGCGAGGCGCTTCACTCGAGCCTAATGTCACCAAGGTCACGGTGAGCGGCGCTTTTGCCGTGACTTTAGGCGATCGCCGGTGCTGGACTGTGACGGTGCCGGCGAGGGGCGTGCTCATCCGTCATCTTGGAGCACGGAAGCGGCCCTGTAGGACAGGGTTTTCTCAAGGGCGCGACAGCGGCGATGCTGCCAAGGGCTCAACCGGCGGCGTTGGCGCCCACTTCCGCGACGCAGGCGTCCAGCGCGCCCTTCAGCTTGGCCCGGCGGCTTTCCTCGGGCTCGAGCGGCCCGGGCTGCGCGGCGATGATCTTGTCGTGCGTGCAATCGCAAATCCGTTGAAGCTGGGCCGGGTCGCCGGCGTTGGGCGCCGAGGCGGCCTCCCGGCACTCGCGGGTCGCCGCGCTGGCGAGCATTTCGGCATAGCCGACGCCATCGCCGCCATCGCCGCCGTTGCCGGACGCCTGGTCCCCTTGTTCACCGCACGCGGCGACGGACAGGCAAAGGAGAGCGAGGGCGATGGAGCGGAAGCGGGGCTGCATGGCGGCAGCATTCTGCAGGCGTGGCGGGAAGTAAATGCCCGGCGTTCAGGGAAAGCGGCCGCTGGCACCAACGAGCGCGCGGTGCGCCTGTGGGAGTCGATGCGGTTCGAGGTGGTCGGGCGACTGCCGGGCGCGTTCAAGCATCCGGAGGCGGGTATATGGATGCGCTGGTTATGTGGCGGGAGTTGGAAGGTTAGATTAGCTCTTCACGCGGCTTCATGGCTCATTTCGCTTCCAGCGACAGGATGACGGGCGCAGATCAAATAAGGATGCGCCCAGAATAACGATCGCAGTGACGGGTTGGGTCGCCTGCGGGTCGGTTGGCTAACTTCATCGGTTACTACTTCGCTTGGCTCCCCAATGACGTGAGGCGCTTCGGGGCCGCACCAAATGCCCGTTGCCTGCCATAGCTCGTAGTATCCCAGCCATTCCGACGCCACCGCAGCACGGTGTCCCCCAGGTACATGCCTGCATTGAACTCAACTCCATCAGGCCAGTAGAGGCAGAGTTGGGGCGGCAGATTGGCAGCCGGTTGACGATAGAGGTGCGGTATAACCTTGTCCGGCTCGTCGATCCGACGCTGCAATGGTGGATCCATCACGAGCACACTGGGCGAACTATAGGCAGTTCGGATGTCGCACCCGCGAACGCCTAAGCGCCAGCTAACCCGAACCACATAGGGCTGAGCGAACGGCTGCAGGGGGCCTTCCCAGATCGCTTGCCCTGGCAGCGATGCAATCAGTCGACATTCCGGAAACTTCTCTCGAATGCGACGATCTTCAGCCGCGATTATGCAGCGCCCGGCGGCCTCCACCCACTCGTCAGAAGCGGGTGACAAATAGAGCCGTTGGACCGTCAAATACTAACCTCCATAAAACTGATGCTTGGGAACGGCCGTCGCCTCGATGGGGCTACCGTAGGCGCCCATTGCCCCGCGACCAATTCCGAGCTTCAGTTCGCCTGTGGCGCTCTTTTGCCCAAGCCGTTTAGCGGCCACTTCGAATGCTCGACGTGCAGGCCGCTCGCCGAACAACTCTTCTAGGACGCGCTGCTTTTCAATTTGCGAGCCTTGCTGCTCCGATTGCCCAAGTCGAGCATCAAGATGGCGCAGGTCACGGACAAATTGGTCGCGATCGTTCGCACTTTCGGGCCATGGATTGGACAGAATGTCTTGGTCGCATCTTGGGTTAGGTACAGGCGGCGGTATACGATCACGGTGTCCGCCAGGTGAAGCGTAGTCCGACGAAGGTCGTTGAAAAGCCCCGCGCCATTAGGCGCCTCCGCCGCGAGTCTCGAGAGCAACACCGATGGACATCGATTGTAGGCGCGTCGGTCGCACGTCAAATCCCGATAGCGCTTTAGTAGCTGGATCGAGAACGTACCGTCTTGGCTTTTGGTCCATCGGCTTCTGATCGGGCACCGGGTACGTATGCGCCTGGATTGCGCGCTTCTGGAGAAAATCCACCGGGAGGACCGTTGCTCGAACCACTGAGCGAAGCCTTCCGGATTTGCGATCGGATGATCAGGTCGCTCGTGATGCCGATCGAAAATTTGGACCACGCGAGGATTTGAAGCGTCGAGCAAGACCGCAGGGGTGATATCGAGGTGCATGTCTGCATACTCGATTGTTATGTCACCGCTTCTTCTTCTTGCAGGAAGTGAACTGGAGGATGGCTCGCCCACGCTCCATGACGTCGGCAAGCAACTGCAACACTTGGTCTGGGTCACTAAAGCCTGGAATAACCAGCTCCAGAACGAGGTCGATGTCGTAATCCTCGTCGTCCTCGTGAGCTGAAATGGTCGTTTGGACCCGAAAACTCCCCTGCGGATAAATAATGGGGCTCCGATCAGCGATGCCGCTAACGACACTGCTCAAGAAGGCTGCGATCCGGTTGTATCGATCGACCGCTCGCTCATAAGCGCTCGGCGTTAGTTGAATTTTCTCCGCGACGTCGGCGAGCAGTTGGTCGAGCCACTGTCCGTAGATCGGATCGTGCTTCATGCCGCTCTCCTTGAGATCGTGTATTCGGGAACGAAAGGTTCGCGGGTGCCCACCAGGAAGCACCGCTCGATTTCGGGATGATGTTGACGTGCCGCGGCACGACCTAACCCGGCGAGTTCCTCAATTTTCGCTGCACCGTCCAAGCTCGCGAGGCCTTTAGGCACTTGCGGATTGATCCTCAGAAGGTGCGGGTTCGAATGTGGATGCCCGAGAAGTAGCTTCGCCGTAGCCATGCTAAGCGCCGCCTGACCCTCCATAAGAAGGTCCAGAATCGATTTGTCCCTCGCCGCGCCAGCGAGGCCTGTATTGGGTTTCGGATTGAGGTAGGTCTGCGAACAACCCAAAGAAAGGAGCCGCACATCCCGCATATCCCAGCCGAGTATTGCCAAAGCTTCGAGCGCGGCTACGCCGGCAGGGTTGTTGGCCCATACGCCGCCGTCAACGATGTGCGTGCCCCCATCGAAATTGTGCGCCGGTAGGAAAGTGGGTGCTGCTGACGTTGCTAAAGCCACGTCGACAACCTTGCGCTTGTAATCACTCTTGAAGCGGGGGTGATGGGCCGTCTTGAATACGTAAGGGCCGCCACTCAGTAGTCATGCAGGGATGACCAGTCTCGTCGCCGCGTCGCCCAGTTGGCTGTCGCTAAATATATCAGTGAGAGCGCGAGCGAGTTCCCGGTTTGAGTACTTATTCCGGATCACTCCGCGCATTCGTGCACCAAATTGCCATCCCGCGCGCTGCAGCCAATCGCCTACACCGGCGGCTGTTCCTTGGCGTTGGCCGAATATGGACGGTCCGCGCTCGCGATAGAACTCGAGGATTTCGTTCGCGCCTAGGCCCATCCCAAGGCCGAGCGCTATGATTGCGCCTGTTGACGTGCCGGCGATAAGATCGAACTGATCGACGATGCGCTTGCCGGAGGAGTCTTCAACGGCCGCCAAGAGCGCGGCCGGAAGTGCGCCTTTAAGGCCGCCGCCATCGATCGTTAGGATGCGTTTGGGTTCGGGGCCCGCCGACTTCGCCGCTCCAAGAACAATCCGCGAACAACATACTTGCGCGGCCCCGACCGACGCAAGCGGCATTTCCCCTCTTACCACAATATCTTGTGGATTGCAGCCGTTTGCAACGCGAAATATTCACCGTTCGTGCTTTGTACGGTTCCTCCCCCGGATGGTTTGCTGGACATTACACAACTAGGAAGAACCCACCCTGACCGATAAACCGACAAGCATCGTCGAGCTTTCTAAAAACGACTGTGACTTTCCCTCCCTAGGTCGTCCAGTACCAATCGGAAGCCCCGATTGAGGGCAAAACCTTGTAAACGCCGCCGGCAACGTTGCCTGGCGGGAATCCGAGTGGAACGCACCACCAGTTGCCCCGCGGAAGGGGCTTTAGTGATCCGACGCGCCTCAGCCTTACTGGTCCAAAAACGACCTCATCTTCCGCGACCGCGACGGATGCTTCAGCTTCCGCAGCGCCTTCGCCTCGATCTGCCGGATGCGCTCGCGGGTGACGCTGAACTGCTGCCCGACTTCCTCCAGCGTGTGATCGGTGTTCATGCCGATGCCGAAGCGCATGCGGAGCACGCGCTCTTCGCGGGGGGTTAGGCTCGCGAGGACTCGCGTGACCGTTTCCTTGAGGTTGGACTGGATCGCGGCGTCGACCGGGATGACCGCGTTCTTGTCCTCGATGAAGTCGCCGAGGTGGCTGTCTTCCTCGTCGCCGATCGGGGTTTCGAGGCTGATCGGCTCCTTGGCGATCTTGAGGACCTTGCGCACCTTTTCGAGCGGCATGGAGAGGCGCTCGGCGAGCTCCTCCGGGGTCGCTTCGCGGCCGGTCTCGTGGAGGAACTGGCGGCCGGTGCGGACCAGCTTGTTGATCGTCTCGATCATGTGCACCGGGATGCGGATGGTGCGCGCCTGGTCGGCGATCGAGCGGGTGATCGCCTGGCGGATCCACCAGGTGGCGTAGGTCGAGAATTTGTAGCCGCGGCGGTATTCGAACTTATCGACCGCCTTCATCAGGCCGATGTTGCCTTCCTGGATGAGGTCGAGGAACTGCAGGCCGCGGTTGGTGTATTTCTTGGCGATGGAGATGACGAGGCGGAGGTTGGCCTCGACCATTTCCTTCTTGGCGATGCGCGCCTCGCGCTCGCCCTTCTGGACCATGTTGACGATGCGCCGGAACTCGCCGAGCGAGGTGCCGGTCGACTGGGCGATGTCGGCGATGTCGGAGCGGATGCGCTCGACCGTCTCGGCCTCGGTGGAGGCGAAGGCGGCCCATTTCTTGTCGGTGCCGGCGACGTCGCCGAGCCAGTTCTCGTCGAGCTCGTGGCCGGTGTAGGCATCGAGGAAGGCCTTGCGCGGGACGCGGTGGCGCTCGGCGAGGCGAAGCATCTGGCCGCCGAGCGCCATCAGCCGCCGGTTGTAGGCGTAGAGCGCGTCGACCAGGGTCTCGATCTTCGAATTGTGGAACTGGACGCTCTCGACCTCGGCGGTGAGCTGCTCGCGGAGCTTGTGGTACTTCTTCTCCTCGGCCGCCGCGAAGTCCTGGCCCGACTGGAGCGCGTCCATCCGGTGCGCCTGGACCTTGCTGAACTTCTTGTAGATCGAGGTGATCTCGGCGAATTTCTCGAGCGCCTGCGGGCTTTAGCGTCTCCTCCATCTGGGCGAGGCTGAGGGTGTTGTCCTCGTCGTCGTCCTCGGCCTGCGGCTGGGTGCGCCGCTCGACCATGTCCTCGTCGTCCTCGTTGGCGTCGGCCTCGGGCTCGTCGGCGACCTCTTCCTCTTCCTTGATCGAGGGGCCGGCGGCCTTCTCGGTGATCTCGCCATCGGCGCCTCTCGCCGCCTTCCTCGGCCTCGGTCAGCTGCTCGGCCGTCGGGCCCTTGGAGAGCATCGCCTCGAGGTCGAGGATCTCGCGCAGCTGCATCCGGCCTTCGTTGAGGCGTTCGACCAGCCGATGATGGCGTTGAAGGTGATCGGGCTTTCGCACAGGCCCCAGATCATGATGTCGCGGCCGGCCTCGATGCGCTTGGCGATCGCGATCTCGCCCTCGCGGGAGAGCAATTCCACCGCGCCCATCTCGCGCAGGTACATGCGGACGGGTCGTCGGTGCGGTCGGTCGGCTCCTTCTTGACCGCCGCCGCGGGGCGGGGGCCGCCGTCGTCGAGCGGGTCGACCTCGTCCTCGGGAGCGGCCTCGGACTCCTTGTCGTCCTCCTCGTCGTCGTCGCCCTTTTCCTCATTCTCGACGACCTGGACGCCCATTTCGTTGAGCGCGGACATGACGTCCTCGATCTGGTCGGGCGACATCTGGTCGCTGGGAAGGGCCTCGTTCAATTCGTCGACGGTGATGATCCCGCGCTTCTTGGCGCGGGCGATCATCTTCTTGACCGACGCGTCGTTCATGTCGAGCAGCGGGGCATCCCCGGCTTCGGCCATGTCGACTTCCTGTGCTTCGTTTTTCGCCATAAGTTTCCGCCGCTTAGTCGGTGCCGGCGAGCTGCGCCAGCCTCTGTCTCAACCCATGCCGCGCCGCGATCAGGCGCTGCTGCTCCTCAAGGGCCTCGTCGGTCATGTCCCGCTTCAGCCGTTCCGTCGCATCCTCCAGCGCCTTGTCCACTTCCTCCGCCGCGGCGATGATCTCCACGGCGGCGGCCAGATCGCTTCGGGCGCGGTCGGGGTCGCTGTCGCGGCGGGTGAAGGAAAAGCCCATGGCGCTTAAGGCCTTCGGGCCCGTTGCTCCATCGCCGCCCAATATGGTGGCGAGGCCATCTCGATCAAGCGCGGCGCCCGAAAAGGCGGCGTTGACGAGCTCGTCGCGCATGTGCGCGGTCGGTTTGTCGGGAATGTCGAGCGCCGCGAGCTGCTCGCAATGGGCGGGGAGCTCCTCGGGGTAATTAGCGAAGCCGAGGATCAGCGCGCGGGCCGTCGGGGCGTCGATTCCGGCGGCGGCGATGGCGCGGGCTTCGGCGCCGACGGGTGGTGTGGGGGGCACGAAACGGCCGTTCTTGAAGGTCGACCGGCGCTGCGGCCGGCGCGAACGAAGGCGGGGCGACGCTGATCGTAGAATCGGCTGAGCCAATCCTCGCGGTAGAGACGGGCGAGGTCGGCGTGGCCGATCGCCGAGGCATGGGCGATGAGGCGCTGCTTGAGGCTTGCCCAGGCTTCGGGCGTGGTCAGGGGCTCGGCATCGACCTCGTGGCGCCACAGGCGGGCGTCGAGCGGTTCGGGCTTTTCGAGGAGCGCTTCGAACGCCTCGCGGCCGCCGGTGCGGATGACGTCATCCGGGTCCTGGCCGGCGGGCAGCTCGACGAAGCGCAGCGTGCGCTCGGGCGTGATGTGGGGAAGGGCGCGCAGCGCGGCGCGGATCGCCGCCTTTCGGCCCGCGCTGTCGCCGTCGAAGCAGAGGATCGGCGAGGGATCGAGGCGCCACATGCGCTCGAGCTGCGCTTCGGTGACCGCGGTGCCGTTGGGCGCGACGGCCTCGGCGATCCCGGCGCGGTCGAGGGCGATCACGTCCATATAGCCTTCGACGACGATCAGCCGCTTCGCGGATCGGCTCGCGGGGCCGGCGCGGTCGATGTTGTAGAGGGTGCGGCCCTTGTCGAAGAGCGGCGTGTCGGGGGAGTTGAGGTATTTGGGCTCGCCGGCGCCGAGGATGCGCCCGCCGAAGCCGATCACCCGGCCGCGCGGGTCGCGGATCGGGAACATCAGGCGGCCGCGGAAACGGTCGTAGCTGTCGCCGCCTTCTTCAGGCTTGATCAGCATGCCGGTCTCGACGAGCTTGTCTTCGCCAGCTTTTCGAGCGCGCGTTTGAGCGCCGAGCGGCTGTCGGGCGCGAAGCCGAGGCCGAAGCGCTGCGATGGTCGCCGCGTCGATGCCGCGGCGCTTGAGGTAGTCGCGCGCCTCGGCGCCGGCGAGGCCCTGCAGCTGCTCGGCGTACCATTTGGCGACCTCGCCCATCACGTCGGTGAGCGAGGCCGCGCGGTCGGCGCGCTCCTTCGCCTTCGGGTCCGGCGCAGGGACGTCCATCCCGGCCTTGGCCGCAAGCTCCTTCACCGCGTCCATGAAGGGCATCCCGCGCTGGTCGGTGAGGTAACGGATCGCGTCGCCATGCGCGCCGCAGCCGAAGCAATGGTAGAAGCCCTTGTCGTCGTTGACCGTGAAGCTCGGCGTCTTCTCGTTGTGGAAAGGGCAGCAGGCCTTCCATTCGCGCCCGGCGCGGATCAGCTTCACCGTCGGCGAGATGACCGCGCTCAGCACCGTCCGCGCGCGCAATTCGTCCAGCCAGGCGGGAGAGAGCGTCACGATTCGACCCTATGCGCGAATCGCCCGCTCGCAAGACGCAGCGACAAGTTATCCACAGGTCCAGCCGCCGCACGTGAATAATAAACCTTCGTCACCAGCCGCGAAATATGGTTAACTGTTACGGTTCCGACACGAGAGCGGCGCAAGATCGCTGAGCCGGACGACCAAGGGAGGGGATATATGTTGACGAAGATCAGCGGGCTCGCCCGCACGCTCTACATACTACTCGCAATCGTCGCCGGGTTCGTCGCCTTGGGCACGATGCCCGTTGCGTTGGTCCTGGTTGCGCTCGGCCTGGTCGCCGGCGTCTCGTTGCCGAAGGAAAGAATGGTGCTGGCGGCAGCGACGATCCTCGCGCTTCCGACGATCGGCACGCGCTCGCGAAAATTCCCGCGATCGGTGCGCAGCTGAACGCGGTCATGATGAACCTCCAGCTCGGCATGGCCGGCGCCTTCGCGATGGCGATGGTGCTGATCCTCTACGAGCTGGCGATGGACGGCGTGACGGGCTGACCGGACCGGTTCCGGCGCGGAGAGCCGCGACGGCAGATGTCGTTCAGAGCATTCGACTCGGCTCCGCCGCACCCCGTGGCGGAGCCTTTTTCGTACGCGCTAAGACAGCGCCGCCTTCACCAGCGCGCTGGCTCGCGCCGGCTCGATTGAAGTGCCGAGCCGCTCCTTCACGAGCCCCATGACGCGGCCCATGTCCTTCATCGAGGAGGCGCCGGTCTCGGCGATGATCTCGCGGATCTTCGCTTCGGCGTCGGCGTCGCTGAGCTGCGCCGGGAAGGAACCGCTCGATCACCGCGATCTCGCCTTCCTCGGCGGCGGCACGGTCTTCGCGGCCGCCCTTGCGGTAGAGGTCGGACGCTCTCGCGGCGCTGCTTGATCATCTTCTGGAGCACTTCGGTGACGAGCGCGTCGTCGTCCTTGGTGCGCCGCCGGTGCGCGCCTCGATGTCGCGGTTCTTGATGGCGGCGGAGACGAGGCGGAGCGTGCCCGTCGTCTCTTTGTCGCCGCCCTTCATCGAGGCGATCGTCGCAGCCTTGATGTCGTCGCGGATCATGGCGCACGCGACTAGCGCTCGATTTTCACGCTGACCAGCGTTGACCGGGCCGGTGAAAGCGCATAGCGGCAACGCCTTAGCGACATCGCTGGTAAACCCCTGACGGAAGGCTTCTCCCGCTTATGGCCGACGTACGACCCTTGCACGCGTCCCCTCCACCGGGCGCGACGGGAGTCATCGTCTTCGCCGACGGGAGGATGATCTGGGGCCAGGGCTTCGGCGCCGAGGGCGAGGCGGTCGGCGAGCTGTGCTTCAACACCGCGATGACCGGCTACCAGGAGGTGATGACCGACCCTTCGTACGCGAAGCAGGTCATCGCCTTCACCTTCCCGCACATCGGCAATGTCGGCGCCAACGACGAGGACGTCGAGGCGGGCGAAGCGCATGCGCTCGGCTGCCTCGTGCGTGAGGCGGTGACCGAGCCCAGCAACTATCGCGCCAACCAGGGGTTTGCCGACTGGATGCGCAAATGGGGGCGGATCGGGATCGCGGGCGTCGATACGCGCGCGCTGACGAAGCTGGTGCGCGAGGAGGGGCCGCCGACGATCGCCATCGCCCATCGGGCGGACGGGCAGTTCGATCTCGACGCGCTGCAGCGGATGGCCGCCGAGTGGCCCGGCCTCGAAGGCATGGACCTGGCGAAGGACGTCAGCCGGCTGCAGGTCGAGCGTTGGAGCGGCGGCAAGTGGCGCTGGGGGCAGGGTTAGTGGACGTCCGCTCGGCGGCTGACGAGGATCGAAGAAGGCGAGCGTCCGCATGTCGTTGCCGTCGACTACGGCAACAAGCGCAACATCTTCCGCTTGCTGGTCGAGGCGGGCGCGCGGGTGACGGTGGTGCCGGCGACCGCGACCTTCGACGAGATCATGGCGCACGAGCCCGACGGCTTCTTCCTGTCGAACGGGCCCGGCGATCCGGCGGCGACGGGCGAATATGCGGTGCCGGTGATCCGCAAGATGCTGGAGACGAAGAAGCCCTTGTTCGGCATCTGCCTCGGGCACCAGATGCTCGCGCTCGCGGTTGGCGGCATGACGTCAAAGATGTTCCAGGGCCACCGCGGGGCGAACCATCCGGTCAAGCGGCTGCGGACGGGCAGGTCGAGATCACCAGCATGAACCACGGCTTCGCGGTCGAGCGTGAAGGGCTGCCCGAGAATGTGCGGAAACGCACGTATCGCTGTTCGATGGCGCGAATTGCGGGATCGAGCTGACCGACCGGCCTGCGTTCAGCGTGCAATACCATCCCGAGGCGAGCCCGGGCCGCAGGATAGCTTCTATCTGTTCGAGAAGTTCGTGGGAGCGATGCAAGTGAAACGCGACTCATGGCCGTTCCGCTCGCGCTCTCCGCCTGCGTGACCCCGCGGATGCATAGCGAGGCGCAGCTCAATCAGGTGGCGACCGGGTGCGGGCTGGCGCTCGGCGAGCTGATGCAGGACGAGAGCGAGAAGAAGCTGCTGCTGATGATCCGGCAGATGCCAGCGCCGAGCAGCGCATCTGCGTTGCCAAATGGGCGAGGCGGAACGGGCTGAAGACGGTGTTCGTCGACAATATGCAGTTCCGGAGGGGTCGTCGGAACGGCGCGCCACTTTCCCTCGCCAGATGCGGGAGGGAGAGTCGCGTCAGCGGCGAAGGGAGAGGGGACTGTGTCTTCATCGGCTCCCGCTCCGCGCGCTTCGCGCCTTTCCCTCTCCCCCTGAAGGGTGCAGGGGATTGGTCCGCCCGAGCGCGATCAGGATTGTGCGCAGGACGCCGTCGAGGTTGGTCATCACGTCCGCGTCGTAAAGCGGAGCACTCGGTAGCCGCGCTGTTCGAGCGCTCGTGTTCGAGCCAGCGTCGTACGCTTCCTGCCGCCATGCGTGATCGCCGTCGAGCTCGATGACGAGCCGTTCGCTGCGGCTGGCGAAGTCGGCGATATAGGGCGGGAGCAGACCTGCCGCTGGAAATTGACGCCGAGGCGGTTCGCCCGGAGGCGGTACCAGAGACGGCGTTCGGTTCGGTGAGGTTCGTCGCAGCTCCTTGGCCCGAGCCTCGTTTCGATGTGCCGCTGCACTGCCCCCTCTCCCCGCTCGGCTTTGCACGAGTCGCCCTCTCCCCCTGAAGGGGGCGAGGGGATCGGTCACTCGTGCAATTCCCGGAAGCTCGCAGTCAATGCCTAGACGCACCGACATATCCTCGATCCTCATCATCGGCGCCGGGCCGATCGTCATCGGCCAGGCGGCGGAGTTCGATTATTCGGGAAGTCAGGCGTCAAGGCGCTGAAAAGCGAAGGTTATCGGGTCATCGTCGTCAATTCGAACCCGGCGACGATCATGACCGATCCGGAGCTTGCCGACGCGACCTATATCGAGCCGGTGACGCCGGCGATCGTGGCCAAGATCCTGGAGAAGGAGCGGCCCGACGCGGTGCTTCCGACGATGGGCGGGCAGACGGCGCTCAATACGGCGCTCGCGCTATACAAGGACGGGACGCTCGACCGGCTCGGGATCGAGCTGATCGGCGCCAATGCCGAGGCGATCGAGAAGGCCGAGGACCGGCTCAAGTTCCGCGAGGCGATGGACAGGATCGGGCTCGAAAGCCCGCGTTCGGCGATCGCCCATTCGATGGAAGAGCCGCGGCGGCGCTGGACCATGTCGGGCTTCCCGCGGTGATCCGGCCCAGCTTCACGCTCGGCGGGACCGGCGGCGGCATCGCCTACAATCGCGACGAATATGAGCATTTCGTGCGCTCGGGGCTCGAGGCGCGCCGACGACCGAGGTGCTGATCGACGAGAGCCTGGTCGGGTGGAAGGAATATGAGATGGAGGTCGTGCGCGACCGCGCCGACAACGCCATCATCATCTGCTCGATCGAGAATGTCGACCCGATGGGGGTGCACACGGGCGACTCGATCACGGTCGCGCCGGCGCTGACGCTGACCGACAAGGAATATCAGCGGATGCGCTCGGCCATCGATCGCGGTGCTGCGCGAAATCGGCGTCGAAACAGGCGGTTCCAACGTCCAGTTCGCGGTCGATCCGAAGACCGGGCGGATGGTCGTGATCGAGATGAACCCGCGCGTGTCGCGCTCGTCGGCGCTGGCGTCGAAGGCGACGGGCTTTCCGATCGCCAAGGTCGCGGCGCGCCTCGCGGTCGGCTACACGCTCGACGAGATCGCCAACGACATCACCGGCGGCGCGACGCCCGCGAGCTTCGAGCCGACGATCGATTATGTGGTGACCAAGATCCCGCGCTTCGCGTTCGAGAAGTTCCGCGGCGCGGAAGCGATCCTGTCGACGTCGATGAAGTCGGTCGGCGAGGTAATGGCGATCGGCCGAAGCTTCGCGGAGAGCCTGCAGAAGGCGCTTCGCGGGCTGGAGATCGGACTGACCGGTCTCGACCGCGTGCGCGAGTTCGAGAACGCCGATCCGTCGACGATCGAAAGCGCGCTTGCGCGGCCGACGCCCGACCGTCTGCTGGTCGCCGCCGAGGCGCTTCGCCAGGGGTTCACGGTCGCGAGGATCAACGAAATCTCCGCGTTCGACCCGTGGTTTTTGAAACGCCTGGAAGAGATCGTTCGGGTCGAGGAAGAGGTCCGAACCAGCGGCCTCCCGAGCGATGCGCGGGGGATGCGGCGGCTGAAGGCGATGGGCTTTTCCGACGCGCGTATCGCCGAGCTTTCGCTGCGGTCCGCGCATGTCGAGCGGGGCATGAGCGAGGCGGTCGCGGCGGGCGGCGGAGTCGTCCACAGCGCGATGCGCGGCATGACCGGCGGGATCACCGAAGCCGAGGTGCGGGCGCACCGGATTCGGTTGGGCGTCCGGCCCGTGTTCAAGCGCATCGACAGCTGCGCGGCCGAGTTCGATGCGACGACGCCCTATCTCTATTCGACCTACGAAGGGCCGCTGTTCGACGAACCCGTCGACGAGGCCGAGGTGTCCGACCGGCGCAAGGTGATCATCCTCGGCGGTGGACCGAACCGGATCGGGCAGGGGATCGAGTTCGATTATTGCTGCTGCCACGCGGCCTTCGCCTTGGGCCGCGACCGCGAGGGGCAGTCGGGCGCCGGCTTCGAAGTGATCATGGTCAATTGCAATCCGGAGACGGTCTCGACCGACCCGGACACCTCCGACCGCCTCTATTTCGAGCCGCTGACCGCGGAGGATGTGCTCGAGATCGTGCGGCGCGAGTCCGAGCGAGGCGAGCTTCTCGGCGTGATCGTCCAGCTCGGCGGCCAGACCCCGCTGAGGCTCGCGGCGGAACTTCAGGCGGCGGGCGTGCCGATCCTCGGCACCTCGCCCGACAGCATCGACCTTGCCGAAGACCGCGAGCGGTTCGCGTCGCTCGTCCAGCGCCTCGACCTCAAGCAGCCCGCGAACGGAAT
The DNA here is from genome assembly GCA_963831215.1 of uncultured Alphaproteobacteria bacterium. Classification (GTDB taxonomy): domain Bacteria; phylum Pseudomonadota; class Alphaproteobacteria; order Sphingomonadales; family Sphingomonadaceae; genus Sphingomicrobium. The sequence continues at coordinate 159,890 of CAWHPM010000013.1, forward strand.
CGCGCGGAGCCGCGACGAAGCGCTGCGAGTGGCCGAGCGGATCGGCTACCCTGTGCTTCTGCGCCCGTCCTACGTGCTCGGCGGACGCGGGATGGAGGTGGTCGACGGTCCGCAGCAGCTCGACCATTATATCGCGACCGCGGTGCAGGTCTCGGGCCGGAGCCCGGTGCTGATCGACCGCTATCTGCGCGACGCGATCGAGGTCGATGTCGATGCGATTTGCGACGGCACCGATGTCACCGTGTGCGGCGTGCTCCAGCATATCGAGGAAGCGGGGGTCCATTCGGGCGACAGCGCCTGCTCGATCCCTCCGCACAGCCTGTCCGAGGACATTGTCGCCGAGATCGAGCGGCAGACGCGGGCACTCGCGCTGGCGCTCAAGGTCAAAGGGCTGATGAACGTCCAGTTCGCGGTGAAGGACCGCGACGTATTCCTGATCGAGGTCAACCCGCGCGCGAGCCGAACGGTCCCGTTCGTCGCCAAGGCGGTCGGGACTCCGATCGCGAAGATGGCGGCGCGGGTGATGGCCGGCGAGCCGCTGAGCGGGTTGGGCGAAGTTCGGCGGATCGAGCGCTACATCGCGGTGAAGGAGCCGGTATTCCCGTTCGCGCGCTTCCCCGGGACCGATCCTGTGCTCGGACCAGAAATGAAGAGCACCGGCGAAGTCATGGGAATCGATATGGATTTTGATATCGCTTTCGCGAAGGCCTTGATCGGCGCGGGGATGAACCTGCCACAGGGCGGGACCGCGTTCGTGTCGGTGAAGGACGGCGACAAGGACAATATCGTGCCAGCGGTCGAGAAGCTGATCGAACTGGGCTTTGCGATCATCGCGACCTCAGGCACGGCTGCCCACCTTCAGTCGAAGGGACTGCCGATCGACGTGGTGAACAAGGTAGCGCAGGGGCGGCCGCACATTGTCGACAAGCTGCTCGACGGCGACGTTGCTCTGGTCTTCAACACCACCGAGGGCTGGCAGTCGCTCAAGGACAGCCATTCGATCCGCGCGACCGCGCTGCAGCGCAAGGTCCCCTACTTCACGACGGCATCGGCGAGCCTGGCCGCCGCGCGGTCGATCGAGGCGGTGCGGGGGCATGCGCTTGCAGTCGCGTCGCTCCAATCCTATTATTCCGCCCCCTAGAGACAGCTTCCACCGACAATCTGCCCTGGTTTCGCGCGCTCATCACAGCGCGCACCGGCAGAGCATTGAAAAGGTTTGAGACACTATGGCGAGTGCCGACAAGGTGCCGATGCTGGCCGAGGGCCACCGCAAGCTCACCGACGAACTGAAGCGGCTGCGCGGCGAGCGGCCGGCGATCGTCGAGGCGATCGAGGAAGCGCGCGCGCACGGCGACCTCAGCGAGAATGCCGAATATCATGCGGCGAAGGAGCGCCAGGGCCAGATCGAGGCGACCATCGCCGACCTCGAGGATCGGCTGAGCCGGGCGATGGTCATCGATCCGACCACGCTGTCGGGCGACAAGGTCGTGTTCGGAGCGACGGTCACGCTCAAGGACGAGGATGACAAGAAGGTCCGGTACCAGCTCGTCGGCCAGGTCGAGGCCGACGCGAACCAGGGGCGGATCAGCTACAATTCGCCGCTCGGACGCGCGCTGATCGGACGCCAGGTGGGTGAGGACATCGAGGTCTCCGCCCCGTCGGGCGACCGCTATTACGAGATCAAGAAGATCGAGTTCATCTGAGCCCCGCGATGCAGCGGCTTACCGCCAGCGCCACCAACATCATCGCGGCGATCACCGCGCTCGCATGGTTGATCGCGGCCGTCCTGGGCCTATCCGGACCGGCGCAGCTGGCGTTGGGCTTTATTCCCGCGCGGCTGAGCGGCGCTGCCGTGCCGTGGCCGGCTGTCCCAACGCTCCTCACTCCACTCACCGCGACGCTGGTCCACGCGGGACTGATCCACCTTGGCTTCAACCTGCTGATCTTCGTCTGGTGCGGGACCGCGGTCGAGCGGGTGCTCGGCAAGACGGGGCTGATCGTCCTGTACCTGATCGGGGCCTATGCGGCGGCGCTTGCGCAATGGGTCCCCGATCCCGCGGGAACAGTGCCGATGGTCGGCGCGAGCGGCGCGATCAGCGCGGTGGTCGGCGCCTTCGCGTTGAGCTTCGGGCGAGCGAAGCTGGTGACGAGGAACCTGCGCCTCAACCGCTGGATCAACGTCGTCTGGCTGCTTGCCGCCTGGGTGGTGCTGCAGATGATGATGAGCTGGCTCGCCGGCGCGCAGGGCTTCCTGCTCGCGACTCCGGCGCACGTCGGAGGGTTCGCCGCCGGGCTGCTTCTCCAACGGCCCCTGTTGCTGTGGCGCTATCGGAACGCCTAACCAGCGGGCTGCCGCGGCCGCGAGATCCCGGAGATGCTTCCCTCCATGTCCGGCTCGAGTAGCCGGTGGAGGTGGACGACCACATATTTCATCTCGGCATCATCCACGGTGCGCTGCGCGGCGCCGCGCCAGGCGTCTTCCGCCGCCGCATAGCTGTCGTAAATGCCGACCACCTCGACCGTGTTCATGTCGAAATCGAGGCCGCGCGGATCCTTGACCTTCCCGCCGAAGACCAGGTGAAGCTTGCTCATCCCCAATTCAGCGCCGGTCGCTCTTGCGCGCGGCGTCGAACGCGGCATTGGCCGAAGCCTTGGCCGCGTCGGTCACGCTCTCGAGCAGGTTGCGGATCGTCTGCTCGCCCTTGTCGCGGCTCAGCCCAAGCTCGTCGAGCCGCTGGGTTCCCGTATCTCGCGCCGCGCCGAAGGCCGCGCGGGCGGTATCCTTGACCCGCCGCGCGGTCGGTCCGATCGCCCGCGTCTCGGCCCTGGTGCGCGGAAGCAGCGCCGCGATCAGCGCGCCGGCGGCAAGCCCGCCCGCGAGCGCGAGCAGGGGGGCCTCGCCAAGGGTGTCGGCGGCGCTGTCGCGGGCACTCTCGTAAGCCTCGATGGCGCGCTGGCGAGTGCTCATGCTGTCTTCGCTGCCATAATCCTGATCGGTCATTCGGGTGCCTCCGTTTTCGCTTTTGGTGATGCCCCTTCGGCCTTGGCCGGAGCGGGCTTGCGGCGCTTTCGCGTCTTTGCCTTGGCGCCATCGACGAGCTTGCCGGCGAGTTCCATCAGCGGCTCGCGCGCCAGGAACATGGCGATCGCCGTCACAACGCCGGTCGCGGCAAGCGGCCGCGCCTTGACGGCATCGACCGCGTTCTCCGCGAGATCGGCGCCCTTGTCCTTGGCCTTTTCCCACGCCTCCTCCATCAATCGGTGCGGCTCGACGTGGCGTGACAGCTCGTGCAGCGTCGCGATCATCTTCGAGCGCGCCCGATCGACTTCGAACTCGGCGGCCCTGACCCGCTCGTCGGTCATGGCTGTTTCCTCAAATCGCCGATCGCGAGCCAGGCCAGCAAGCCGGCCACCGCGGCCGCGAGCAACGTCGAGACGATCGCTCCCCCGAGCGGTCCGATCCACCGCGCGAGCGCCATGGCGATGCCGACGAACAGCGTGACGACGCCCGCGAGCCCGACGACGGCGGCAACCGCGAAGAGGATCGCCGCACGGACATAGGCCTCGGCGAATTCGCGAGCGCGCGCCTTGACCAGATCGAGCTCCGCCCGGCCATAATCGCGCGCGTCGTCCAGCAGCCGCTCGATCAGGTCACCGATCGAGCGATCAGGTTCGGAGCCGGACGTGGGCCTGGCGGCTTGAGCATCAATCCTCTTCGTCTTCATTCCTGGCGAGGCCCGACTTCAGAAGCCGGGCGACGACGAAACCGACGACCGCCGCCCCTGCCAGCGCCACTCCGGGGCTGTTGCGGACGAAGTTGCGAGTGTCGTCGATCAGCTCGTCCGGATCCTTTTCCGCGATGCTGTTGGCGACGTTCTCAATCGTACCTGCGGCGCGCCGCGCATAGTCGCCATATTCCTCGCCCAGCCGCTCATCAATTCCCGATGCGGTGTCGCCGACCATCCTGGCGACATTGGCGAGCGCCTCGGAAGTTCGCTCGAGGCCCTGGGTGACGAGACCGCGCGCCCTGTCGCCGGCCTGGCTGGCGAGCTGTTCGCGGCCGCCGCGAATCCGGTCCGTGAGGCTCTGCCCGCGGTTGGCGGCTCCGGTTGTCGCCAGCCGTCCATCGGTCAGCGTCGCGTCGGTGGCGAGGGCGGCGTCCGACGCCCCTTCGATCACCGTGTCCGTTCCTTCGGGCAGATCAGCATTTCTTGGGTCAGCCATCGCGGTCCTCCTTTGCGGGCTCCAACCCGGAGCCTTGCGGCTTCGTTCCGGGCCGCCGCGGGGAAAGTTGCACGCTTCGCCGCTCGGCCTATAGCCGCCCGCACGCCCTCATATTGTTACGCCTGCGCAAGAAGGAAAGCCATGACCGCGATTGTCGATGTTCACGCACGCCAGATCCTCGACAGCCGGGGCAATCCGACGGTCGAGGTGGACGTGACGCTCGAGGACGGAAGCATGGGCCGCGCCGCGGTCCCGTCCGGCGCTTCGACCGGCGCTCACGAAGCAGTCGAGCTGCGCGACGGCGACAAGGGACGCTGGGGCGGGAAGGGCGTCGGCAAAGCCGTCGAGGCGGTCAACGGCGCGATCGCCGACGCGGTCGTCGGGCTCGAAGCGGAGGATCAGGCGGCGCTCGACGCCGAGATGATCGCGCTCGACGGAACCGAGAACAAGGGCCGGCTCGGCGCCAACGCGATCCTCGGCGTGAGCCTTGCGACGGCCAAGGCCGCGGCGGAGGCGCTGGGCCTCCCGCTTTACCGCTATGTCGGCGGAGTCGAGGCGAACCTCCTCCCGGTCCCGATGATGAACATCCTCAACGGCGGCGTCCATGCGGACAACGGGATCGACTTCCAGGAATTCATGGTGATGCCGGTCGGAGCGCCGAATTTCGCCGAGGCGCTCCGCTGCGGCGCGGAGATTTTCCATGCGCTCAAGAGCGCGCTCCATCGGGCGGGGCTGTCGACGTCGGTGGGCGATGAGGGCGGCTTCGCACCGAAAGTCGACAGCGCCCGCGAAGGACTGGATTTTATTGAGAAAGCCGTCAGCGCCGCCGGCTACAAGCTTGGCGACGACGTTCTCCTCGCGCTCGACTGCGCGGCGAGCGAATATTTCAAGGACGGCGCGTACCGGATGACGGGCGAGGGGAAGACGTTGTCGTCGGCCGCCAATGCCGATTTCCTCGCGGACCTCGCGTCAAATTATCCGATCGCGTCGATCGAGGACGGCATGGCCGAGGACGATTGGGACGGCTGGAAGCTGCTCACCGACAAGCTCGGCTCGCGCGTCCAGCTGGTCGGAGACGACCTTTTCGTCACCAACGTGAAGCGGTTGGGCCAGGGGATCGCTGCCGGCATCGCCAATTCGATCCTGATCAAGGTCAACCAGATCGGATCGCTGACGGAGACGATCGACGCGGTGCGTCTTGCGCAGACCAACGGCTACACCGCGGTGATGTCGCACCGTTCGGGCGAGACCGAGGATTCGACCATCGCCGACCTCGCGGTCGCGCTCAGCTGCGGCCAGATCAAGACGGGGAGCCTCGCGCGGTCGGACCGCACGGCGAAGTACAACCAGCTGTTGCGGATCGAGGAGGAGCTGGGCGACACGGCGCGTTATGCGGGGCGGGGCGCCCTGAAGGCGTTATCATAGCTCCTCCCCCTCGGGGGGAGGTGGCAGCCCGCAGGGCTGACGGAGGGGGCGCTGGACCTCACTGGGCCGCCGGAGACGATCGTCCGCGCACGTGAAATGCGTGCGTCGATGTCGCTTCCTGAACGCCTGCTTTGGGGGGCGTTGAGGCGTAAGCAGACGGGGTTGCGCTTCCGGCGGCAGCACCCCGCCGGCCGTTATGTGCTCGATTTCTACTGCGACAGTGCCAGACTATGCGTTGAAGTAGATGATTTGAGCCATGATTTTCGCAGCACGCATGACGCTATTCGGGATCGTTGGTTGGCGAATCGTGGTGTGCGGACGCTTCGTGTCAGTGCACAGGACGTGCTGAAAAATCTCGAAGGCGTCGTTCAGTATATTGTGGCCGAGGCACAGGCCCCCTCCGTCACGCTTCGCGTGACACCTCCCCCCAAGGGGGAGGGGCTGTAGGCATCCACAAATTTATCCGCGATTCATCCCCCAAACCATTATTTTCGCTTGCGTCCCTGACTCTCTCGTGATTCTCTGATGACGTCATGGGGGGAGCTTCCAAGAGCCTGAGCTTGATCCGCCGTTCGGCGGCGCCGGCGCTGGCGCTCATCGTTGTCGGGACGTTCGCCGGACACGCGGTCGCCGGGCCCAACGGGATCCTCGCCTGGGGCGGTTATCACCGCGCACTCGAGCAGCGGAAGGCCGAGCTCGCGCAGCTCGAGAAGGAAAAGGGGGAGCTCAAGCATCGCTCCGACCTGCTCGACCCGCGCCACGCGGACCCCGACCTCGCCGATGAGATGACCCGCAAGCAGCTCGGTCTCGTCCGCCCCGACGAGGTGATCATTCCCCTCGAATTAACGTCGGCAGCTTCAGCACGGCCGTCGGTCGAAACGCCGTTTCTCGGCATGCCGTCGCGTCTGCTAGACGCGGATCGCCTGAACCGCCGGGAGGATCGCATGCGCCGCTTCGCTCCGTTACTTCTCGCTTTCGTCGCTTTACGCCGTCGCCAGGCGCGGCCGCGGCTCCGTCGAAGCTCCACTCGATCATTGCCAAGGCCGTCGCCGATCCGGCGCGGCCGGCGGACTTCAGGGCCGTCGACGCACTTCGCAAGCCGGCCGAAACGCTCGCCTTCTCGGGCGTGCGCCCGGGCATGGTCGTCGGCGAATTCTATCCGGGCGGCGGCTATTTCACCCGCATGATCAGCGACGTCGTCGGCCCCAAGGGTCACGTCTACGGGCTCGAGAACCAGGGGTGGAAGGGCGCCGTCGAAGCGAACAACAAGCTGCTTGCCGAGGGCAAGTGGAAGAACGTGTCGATGGATGCCAAGCCGTTCGGCACCGTCGCTTTCCCCAAGCCGCTCGACCTCGCCTGGGTCACGCAAAACTACCACGATCTGAAGATCGCCGAATATGGCAAGGTCGACACGCTGGCGTTCGACCGGGCGGTCTACAAGGCGCTGAAGCCGGGCGGGATCTTCTTCATCCTCGATCACCAGGGCGCGGCCGACCTCACCGATGAACAGATTGGGAAGATGCACCGTATCAATCGCGACAGGGTCGTTCGCGAAGTGACGTCGGCGGGGTTCAAGCTGGTCGACGAAGGCAAGTTCCTGCGCCGGCCGGCGGACGATCACACGCGGTCGATCTTCGACAAGGCGATCCAGGGCCATACCGACCAATATGCGCTGAAGTTCGTCAAGCCGGCGCGCTAGGCGCGCGCGCTGCCGCGGTCAGCCGCGCTCGGGCGTGGGCGGGGGCGGCGGAGGCGGTGGCGGCGGAATTACCGACAGGGGTGCGGGGGCTGTCGCGATCGGGCTCCGGGCCGCGGCCGCCAGAGGCGCAGGCTGGCCTTCGAGGCCGACCACGCCGATCGCCGGCGCGGCCGCCAGGAACGGCGCGATGCTGACGCCCGACCCGCCACCGCCGCCGCCGCCGCCGGAGGAAGCGGCTATCGCTTTGGAACTCATCGATGTCGACAGCAGGAAGGTGATCGCCGGCGGGGTGATCGCGGCGAATTTTCCGCAAGACTTGAGGAATTCACGACGGCCGTCGTCCGGGCCATCATCTTCGGGTGTCGACACGTTGCCCTCCGCAACTCAATAGAGACGTTTACTATCACAGTTTTCCAGAAAGTTAACGTCCTTATCGATGAATTCGTTCCGACGGCGCATCAAATGCGCCCATCCGAGCCGGATGTTGCCGCCCGACGCACCCGCACCTATAGACGCGGGCGCTTCACCATCAGCCCGAGAGACATGAAACGTGGCGCGTTCCGCCAAAGCGAAATCCTCCCCGCCGCCGCCGCCCCCGATCGAGCGGCCGCCGACGCCTCGTCGCTACGAGGCGTCGAAGGAGGAACTGCTCCAGCTTTACCGCGAGATGCTGCTCATTCGTCGCTTCGAGGAGCGGGCCGGCCAGCTTTACGGGCTCGGCCTGATCGGCGGCTTCTGCCACCTCTACATCGGCCAGGAGGCGGTCGCGGTCGGCCTTCAGTCGGCGCTGACGGTCGGCAAGGACAGCGTCATCACCGGCTATCGCGACCACGGGCACATGCTCGCCTACGGGATCGATCCCAAGGTGATCATGGCCGAGCTCACCGGCCGCGAGGCGGGGATCTCGCACGGCAAGGGCGGGTCGATGCACATGTTCAGCGTCGATCACGGCTTCTACGGCGGCCACGGAATCGTCGGCGCTCAGGTGCCGCTCGGCACCGGGCTCGCGTTCAAGCATCAGTATAGCGAAGACGGTGGCGTGTGCCTGACCTACATGGGCGACGGCGCGGTCAACCAGGGCCAGGTCTACGAGGCCTTCAACATGGCCAGGCTGTGGGACCTGCCGGTCATCTACGCGATCGAGAACAACCAATATGCGATGGGGACGAGCATCAAGCGCTCGTCGTCGGAGCCCGAGCTGTTCCGGCGCGGCCAGGCGCACCGGATCCCGGGCCTCCAGGTCGACGGCATGGACGTGCTCGCCGTGCGCGGCGCGGCGGAAGTGGCGCTCGAATGGACGCGGGGCGGGAAGGGTCCGATCATCATCGAGTTCCTGACCTACCGCTATCGCGGCCATTCGATGTCGGACCCGGCCAAGTACCGCACCCGCGAGGAAGTCCAGGACGTGCGCGAGCATCGCGACCCGATCGACCATACCGCGAAGGAGCTGGAAAAGCTCGGCGTCAAGGAAGAGGACCTCAAGGCGATCGACAAGGAAATCAAGGACATCGTGGTCGGCGCCGCCAAGTTTGCGGAAGAGGCCCCCGAGCCGCCGCCGTCGGAGCTCTACACCGACGTCCTGGTGGGAAGCTACTGATGGCGACCGAGCTCAGGATGCCCGCGCTGTCGCCGACGATGGAGGAGGGCACGCTCGCCAAATGGCTCGTCAAGGAAGGCGACGAGGTGAAGTCGGGCGACATTCTCGCCGAGATCGAGACCGACAAGGCGACGATGGAATTCGAAGCGGTCGACGAAGGCAAGATCGCCAAGATCCTGGTGCCCGAGGGCACCGACGGGGTGAAGGTCGGCGCAGCCGATCGCGCTGCTTGCGGCGGATGGGGAGCAAATCCAACCCTCGCCCCCTTCAGGGGGAGAGGAAGAGCCGCGAAGCGGCGAAGGAGAGGGGGGCGTGCCCTCTCCGACTGCCCCCTCTCCCGGCTCGCCTGCGGCAAGTCCGCCCTCTCCCCCTGAAGGGGGCGAGGGGATTCCCGAGCCCGCTTCGCAGCAGACCGAAGCCACGCCGACGCCGCACGTGTTCGAGACCGCGGCGCGCGATCTCGTCGCCGACGTCGCGGCGACACACGACGATCCGGAGGTGCCCGAAGGCACTCCGCTCGTCTCGATGACCGTTCGCGAGGCGCTTCGTGACGCCATGGCGGAAGAGATGCGCGCCGACGGCAACGTGTTCGTTCTGGGCGAGGAGGTCGCCGAATATCAGGGCGCCTACAAGGTCACCCAGGGACTGCTCCAGGAGTTCGGGGCCAAGCGCGTCGTCGATACGCCGATCACGGAATATGGCTTCGCCGGACTGGGCGCGGGCGCGGCGATGGGCGGACTTCGGCCGATCGTCGAGTTCATGACCTTCAACTTCGCGATGCAGGCGATCGACCACATCATCAACTCGGCGGCGAAGACCAACTATATGTCGGGCGGACAGATGCGCTGCCCGATCGTGTTCCGCGGCCCCAACGGCGCCGCCGCGCGCGTCGCCGCCCAGCACAGCCAGAATTACGGCAGCTGGTACGCGCACGTGCCGGGGCTGATCGTGATCTGCCCGTACAGCGCCGCCGACGCCAAGGGTCTTCTCAAGGCCGCGATCCGGACCGACGATCCCGTCGTCTTCCTCGAGAACGAGCTGCTCTACGGCCAGCATTTCGACGTGCCGGAGATGGACGATTATGTGCTGCCGATCGGCAAGGCGCGGGTCGTCCGCCCCGGCAAGGATGTGACCATCGTCAGCTATTCGATCGGGGTCGGAGTCGCGCTCGAGGCCGCGCAGGAGCTGATGGGACAGGGGATCAACGCCGAGGTCATCGATCTCCGCACCTTGCGTCCGCTCGACAAGGCGACGGTGCTCGAGAGTCTCAAGCGCACCAACCGCATGGTGGTGGTCGAGGAGGGCTGGCCGGTCTGCTCGATCAGCTCCGAGATCATTGCGATCGCCATGACCGAGGGGTTCGACGATCTCGACGCGCCCGTCATGCGCGTAACCGACGTCGACGTACCGCTGCCCTATGCCGCCAACCTCGAGAAGCTGGCGCTGATCAAGGCGTCCGAGGTCGTCGAGGCTGCGAAGGCTGTCTGCTATCGTTGAACTGACGGACCGGAAGCTGGTCCGTAGTCACTGGCCCGCGAAGCTCAGGCCGGCCTTCGACGCCCTCTTCGCAATCGATGATGCGATGGCCCAGGTCGTCGTCCGCGCAACCCAGCCGGCGCTGGCGGCGATCAAGCTCGCCTGGTGGCGCGAGCGGCTCGAGGATCTTGACCAGGGCAAGGTGCCGGCGGAGCCTCGATTGCAACAAGCGGCCCGGGAACTCCTGCCCCTGGGAATCTCGGGCAGGAAGCTCGCTGAGCTGGAGCAGGGTTGGGCCGCCCTGCTCGACGAGGCTCCCGATCGAGAGCGAGTCGCCGAGCGCGGCGAACTCTTGTTCGAACTCGGCGCAATGGTGCTCGGCCTGCAATTTGGCGAATCCCTCGGCAAAGCGGGAAGAATGTTCGCGACCGTCGGAGTCGCCCGGCTGGGGCTGCTGGAAATCTCGACGGGAGGCTCCGGCCTCGAGCGGCAAGTCAGCCCTCGACGCGCGCGGCCACTGACGGCGTTGGCCGCACTGGCGATGCGTGACCTGAGGCGCGGCGGGCCTCCATTCGAGCCGGAGGCAACGCCGGCGCGCGCATGGACATTGCTTCGGCACCGGCTGACGGGCCGCTACTGACCGGAGTTGACACGAGCTCGTTCGTTACGGACATGGACCAGCGTGCCGAATCTCCTTCGTGGGAGATTATCATGTTGCGTTTCATCGCCGGCGCTGCCGCTTCATTCCTCCTGCTCATCGGCGCCTTCCTGATCCGGGAGTCGCGCGCGGAAGAACGGCCTGGCCTGCCCGGCGCGCCGGCCGCCCGCTCGTACAGCGCCTCGATGGTCGGCGCCGCTTCGCCGCTGATCGCGCCCGAGGCCAGCGCCAGGAGCCGCGAGCAGCAACAATTCAGCCGCTACGATCACGACAAGGACGGCAAGGTCGAGGCCGCCGAATATCTGGGCGCTCGGCGGCGCAATTTCGACAAGCTCGACGCCGACCACAATGGGGCGCTCTCGTTCCAGGAATATGCGGTCAAGGGGATCGAGAAGTTCACCACCGCCGATCGCGGACGAAAAGGCTGGCTGAGCGTGGCCGAACTGGCGACCACGGCCCCGCCGCCACCCAAGCGGAAAGCTTGCAGCTGCGGCCAATCCTATGCTGCCAAGGCAAGTGACGGCAGCGACGATTAGATGCCCGGGCTTGACCCGACGTCCGCCTTCTCCTTGCGATCGAGAAAGAAAAGGCAGTGCCCGACGGTCCAGGGTGATGAATTGCGGCTAGTCCATCCGGCGAAGGCGGCCCGCGCGCGGTCGGTGTAGGCTTTCTTGCGGTCGGCCTTTTTGCAGCGACCGGCGATCGGCGGCATCAGGCCGAAATTGACGTTCATCGGCTGGAACGTCGTCGCGTCGGCGCCGCCGGTGATGTGCGCGAGCAACGCGCCGAGACGCAGTTTCGGCGGGCGGTGGAGATACGTTCTTGCCCTGCAATTCCGCCGCCGCGAAGTGGGCCGCAGGATTCCGACGGCTGCGCTCTCGACATAGCCCTCGCAGCCGGTGATCTGACCGGCGAATCGGATGTTCGGCTTTGATTTCAAGCGAAGTTCGCCGTCCAACAGATTGGGAGAATTGATGAAACTATTGCGGTGGATGCCGCCGAGACGCGCGAACTCGGCATGTTCGAGGCCCGGGATCGTGCGAAAGATGCGCACCTGCTCGCCGTGCTTCAGCTTGGTCTGGAAGCCGACCATATTCCACAAGGTGCCGAGCGCATTGTCCTGGCGGAGCTGGACGACGGCGTAGGGCCAGCGGCCGGTGCGCGGATTGTCGAGGCCGACCGGCTTCATCGGACCATGGCGCAATGTTTCCGGGCCGCGTTCGGCCATCACCTCGACCGGCATGCAGCCTTCGAAGTAAGGCGTGTCCTTCTCCCACTCATGGAAGGGCATTTTCTCGCCGTCGATCAGCGCTGCGACGAAATCCTCGTATTGCGGTTTGTCGAGCGGACAGTTGATGTAGTCCTTGCCGCCCTTATCCCAACGCGCCGCCATCCACGCGACGTCCATGTCGATGCTGTCGCGATGGATGATCGGCGCAATCGCGTCGAAGAAGGCGAGGGCACCCGTTCCGGTCTCTGCGGCAATCGCCTCGGCCAGCGCAGAGCCGGTCAGGGGACCGGTCGCGATGATCGTCGGATGATCGGGTAAGGTGTCGACGCGCTCTCGGACGACCGCAACATTCGGATGCATCTCGATCGTGCGCGTGATCTCGGCGGCGAAGTTTTCGCGGTCGACTGCGAGCGCGGAACCCGCCGGAACTCGATGCTTGTCCGCCGCACTCATCACAAGCGAGTTCAGCGCCCGCATCTCCTGGTGAAGCAGCCCGACGGCATTGTGGTCGGCGTCGTCGGAGCGGAAGCTGTTGGAGCAGACCATCTCGGCGAGGCGGTCCGACTGATGCGCGGGTGTCATGTCGCCACCCCCGCGCATTTCGCTGAGGCGCACGCGCAGGCCCGCCTCGGCGAGCTGCCAGGCGGCCTCGCTTCCCGCAAGACCGCCGCCGACGATGTGGATGTCGAAGGACATGCAGGCCCACCTAGTCTCTGGGCAGATCACCGTCATCCTGAACTTGTTTCAGGATCCATTTTCGTGAAGGGCTCCGCGTGTCTCCAGAATGGATGCTGAAACGAGTTCAGCATGACGAACAAGAAATTGCGCATCTTCACCATCGGTTACGAGGGCACGACCGTGCCGGAGTTCGTCGCGGCGCTCCAAAAGGCCGGGGTCGAGCGCGTGATCGACGTCCGCGCGCTGCCCTTGTCACGCCGGCCGGGCTTCTCGAAATCACCGCTGCGGGCGGCGCTCGAGGAGGCCGGAGTCGAATATGTCCACCTGAAAGCGCTTGGGACGCCCTCGGAGGGGCGCACCGCGGCGCGCGCCGGACGACACGCCGATCTCGAGCGCATTTACGCCGGTCAGCTCGAGCTTCCCGAAGCGATCGCCCAATCGGCCCAAATGCTCGATCTCGCCCGGGAAAGACCGAGCGCGTTGCTGTGCATGGAACGCGAGCCGGCGCATTGCCATCGAACGTTGCTCCTGACCGCCGTCGCCGACGACGCGGACGTGGTCCATCTCTTCGCCTGAAATCGAACGCGGCTAAGGGGCGGGATAGACGAGTTGTCCATCCCGCTCCCTGGCGAACGGCGTCATCCGCGCGGAATCGGCGCGACCCTTGGCCATGAGGTGCGTGACGTCATGCTCCCGCAGCAGGAGATAGTCCGCGATGATCCGGCGGTGGCAGCGCCACCAGACGGCTTCGGCGCACATGATCGCGGTTCGTCGCCCGGCGGCGAGCAACTCCAGTTGCTCGAGCCCGCGTTCGAACTCGGCCGACAGCGCGTAATCGGCATAATTGTGGAAGCTTTGGTTTTCCCAGGCGCCGTTGACCTCCGGCGGCACGTCGCCGGAGCGCGCGCGAAGGCCGCCGAGTTGCTCGATACGTTCATAGCCGACCTGGAACGGAGCCAGTTCTTTTCCGAGGACATCGAAATTATATTGCGGATTGGTGCGCGACCGCGGGACCGTGCGTACGTCGACGACCAGTTGAACCCCTGCCGGGCGCAGGATGTCGACGAACTCCGCGATCGGGCGGGTCGAATGCCCGATCGTGAACAGCGATGCTTGCTCAGGCGTTGGGCAGCTCCACGCGGGTCTCGCCGTCGAGCAGGGCTTCGATATCGGGCACCGGTCGGCCGCTCATCTCCTTGTTGATCGTGCACAGGAGGCGCTTCTCGACCTCCTTGTGCAGGCATTTGCGAAGGACGCCGAGCGCCTTGGGCGGGGCGACGACGGCGAGGGCGTCATAGTCGTTGCGGAGCGCGCGCTCCTTGAGCTCCTCGGCCGCATCCTTGATCCAGCGATCCTCCTCCTGCTGATGGAAGTCGGTCTCCTCGTAAGTCGACCGGCCATAGCCGGCGCTCTGATGGATGGCGCCGGGCGAGTCCGTCTTGATCTCGCTGTCCTTGCGATCCTCCCGCTGGTCGTGCGCCTCCGTCCTGAGGTCGATCTGCCCCGCGTCTCCGTGATTGCGGAAGAACAGCATCTTGCGGCCGTCGGCGACCAGAACGAGCGCATTGTGGGGAAGGGGCATGAACGAAACTCCTCTTGGGTTCGAAGGGAGAACGCCGCCCCGCCCTAGCAGGTTTCGCCCGCTCGTCGCACGGGATTGGGCGGTGGGCCTATTCCTTCGGCTCGGGATCCGCAGGCTTGTCGAGCTCGCTTTCGCCGACGGTCGCGCCTTCGTCGGGCGCGGTTTCGTCGCCGCTCTCGAGCTCGATCTCTTCCTCCTCGCTCTCATCGATCTTGGCGACGCTGACGACATGCTCGCCATCGGCGACTCGGAAAATCGTCACTCCCTGGGTGTTGCGGCCCATGACGCGGATGTCGCCGACCGTGGTGCGGATCATCTTGCCCTGGTCGGTCACCAGCATCAGGGCCTCGCCCTGGTGGGCGGGGAAGCTGGCGACGACGCAGCCGTTACGCTCCGAGGTATCGATGTTGGCAATGCCCTGGCCGCCGCGGTTGGTGCGGCGGTACTCATAGGCGGAGGAGCGCTTGCCGTAGCCGTTCTCGGTCACGGTGAGGATGAACTGCTCCTTCTCGATCAGCTCGGCCATGCGATCCTCGGACAGCGTCGGGTTCCCGTCCTTTTCGCCCTTCCACGGCGCGAAGCGGAGATATTCCTCGCGCTCCTCCTGGCTGGTGCCGACGCGGTGGAGGATCGACATGGAGATCACCGCGTCGCCCTCCAGCAACCTCACGCCGCGAACGCCCATCGACGTGCGCGACTGGAACTCGCGGACGTCGGTCGCCTTGAAGCGGATGGCCTTGCCCTTGCGGGTCGCGAGGAGGACGTCGTCACCTTCGGTCAGCAGCTCGACGCCGATCAGGCGGTCGGTCGTATCCGACTGCTCCTCGCTGTCGTCGCCGTTCTCGCTGTCCTCGGACGCACCCGCGCCGAAGCGCATCGCGATCTTGCCGTTGGACGGGATGTTGGTGAATGCGGCCATGCTGTTGCGCCGCACCGTTCCGTGCGCGGTGGCGAACATGATGTGGAGGCCGCCCCATTCCGTCTCGTCCTCGGGCAGCGGAAGCACGGTCGAGATCGTCTCGCCTTCCGCGAGCGGGAGAAGGTTGACCATCGGCCGGCCCTTGGTGTTGGGTCCGCCCTCGGGCAGCCGCCACACCTTCATCCGGTAAACCCGGCCCAGGTTCGAGAAGAACAGCACCGGGTTGTGCGTCGACGTGATGAACAGGTTGGTGACCGCATCCTCTTCCTTGGTCGCCATCCCGGCACGGCCCTTGCCGCCGCGCTTCTGCTCGCGGAAGACGGCGAGGGGGGTGCGCTTGATGTAGCCGCCGACGGTCACCGTCACGACCATGTCCTCGCGTTCGATCAGGTCCTCGTCCTCGATCCCGTCGGCAGCGGCCGCGAGCTCGCTCATGCGTGGCGTCGCGAACTCGGCTTCGACGTCGTCGAACTCGCCGCGCATCACCTCATAAAGGCGAACACGGTTCGCAAGGATTTCAAGCAATTCCCCGATGTTCTTGGCAAGGCCTTCGAGCTCGCTGCCAATTTCGTCGCGGCCGAGCGCCGTGAGGCGATGGAGGCGCAGCTCGAGGATGGCCTTCACCTGCGCTTCGGACAGCCGGTAGATGCGTTCGGCCTTCTGCGGTTCGACCGCTTCCACGAGGGCGATGTAGGACCTGATCTCCTCCATCGGCCATTCGCGCTCGAGCAGCTTTTCGCGGGCGACCGCCGGACTCGCGGAGGACCGGATCAGCTTCACCACCTCGTCGAGGTTGGTGACCGCGACGACGAGCCCGAGCAGGATGTGGGCGCGCTCGCGGGCCTTCAGAAGCTCGAACTTCGAGCGGCGGGTGATCACTTCCTCGCGGAAGCGGATGAACGCCTCGATGAAGTCGCGCAGCGTGAGCGTCTCGGGGCGGCCGCTGCGGATCGCCAGCATGTTCGCCGGGAAGCTCGATTGCGCCGACGTGTGGCGCCACAGCTGGTTGAGCACGACCTCGGGCGTGGCGTCGCGCTTCAATTCGATGACGATGCGCACGCCGAGACGGTTGGACTCATCGCGGATGTCCGAAACGCCCTCGATCCGTTTGTCCTTGGCGGCTTCCGCGATCTTTTCGACCAGGCCTGATTTGCCGACCTGGTAGGGGATTTCGGTGAGGACGATCGAGCGGCGCTCGCCGCGCCCCTCCTCGACGTGATGGCGCGAGCGCATCATGATCGAGCCTCGGCCGGTAGTGTAGGCGCTGCGGATGCCCGGACAGGCCCGAGGATCAGGCCGCCGGTCGGGAAAGTCCGGTCCTTTCACATGTTCCATCAGCCCTTCGGAGCTGATGGCCGGGTCGTCCATGAAGGCGCGGCAAGCAGCGAGCACCTCGCCAAGGTTGTGGGGCGGGATGTTGGTCGCCATGCCGACCGCGATTCCGCCGGCGCCGTTGACCAGCAGGTTGGGAAAGCGCGCGGGAAGAACCTGCGGCTCACGCTCCGACGCGTCATAGTTGGGCTGGAAGTCGACGGTGTCCTTGTCGATGTCGCCGAGCAGGAAGTTCGCGACCTTGGCGAGCCGCGCTTCGGTGTATCGCATGGCCGCCGGCGGGTCGGGATCCATCGAGCCGAAATTGCCCTGGCCGTCGATCAGAGGCACGCGCATCGACCAGTCCTGGGTCATACGCGCGAGGGCATCGTAAATCGCGCTGTCGCCGTGCGGGTGATACTTACCCATGACGTCGCCGACGATTCGGCTCGACTTGCGATAGGGCCGGCCGGCGACATAGCCCGCCTCCTGGCAGGCGTAGAGGATTCGGCGATGGACGGGCTTCAGGCCGTCGCGCACATCGGGCAGCGCGCGGCTCACGATCACGCTCATCGCGTAATCGAGGTAGCTGGTCTTCATCTCCTCGACGATCGAGATCGGGGCGATGTCGTGGTCGCCGCCGGAGGGCGGGTTGGGGCTGTCGGTGCGGTCGTCGACCGGCGGTTCGGTGGCCAAGAAGGATTCCTGCGATTAGGGTGAACTCGAGCGGTTGCGGCACTGCCGCTCCCTCCCGATCTCTTTCCTAGTGCATTGCGGCCGGCTCCGCCACCCCGCGCGCCTACGCGCGCGCGAGGGATCGAGGTTCAAAGGGCGTTCAGCGGGCGTTCGCCAAGGCGCTTGGCCTGCGCATCGCCGAGGATTAAAGCGCGGTGCGATCCACCTCCCGCAGATCCGGATAGGAGCTTCGATGAAACTGCGTACCGTTCACCTCGCACTCAGCGTGCTGCTTGCCGCTTCCGCCACTCCCGCGATCGCTCAATATGACAATGCGTCGAGGGCGGGCCCGGCGCCGCGGCCGCAGACCGACGACCAGGACGAGTCGCAGGACTCGCAACCCAAGAGCAATGACGTCAAGCCGTCACAACATGCCCAGAAAGCAATCGTCGAGCTCCAGAAGGCGGTGATCGCGAAGGATGCCGCCAACATCCCGGCTAAGCTCGCCGCGGCCCAGGCGGCGGCCAAGACCAAGGAAGACCGTTACCTGATCGCTCGGTTGCAGCTCAAAGCGGCGGTCGATGCCAACGACAATGCGGCCATATCGGCAGCGATCACGGCGGTCGAGGCATCGGGCCTCGCCGATCGCGCAATGGTCGCGCAGCTCTACAAGGGGCTTGGCGGCACTTTCTACAATGCGAAACAGTACGACCAGGCGATCGCCGCCTTCAACAAGGCGGTCGCGCTCAATCCGGCCGATTCTGAATCGATGAACCTCATCGGCGAGAGCCAGCTGGCGGCGGGCCGAAAGGCCGACGCCGCGGCCGCCTACCAGCATGTGATCGAGGTCCAGAAAGCCGCCGGACAGAAAGCGAGCGAGGAGGTTTACAAGAAGGCGGTTCAGCTCGCCTACGATTCCAAATCGCCGTCCGCGGGCACGCTGGCGCGCGAATGGGTCACGGCCTATCCGAGCCCGAACAGCTGGCACAATGCCGTCGCCATTTATCGGAACCTCAATCACCCGGACACGGAGGGGACGCTCGACCTCCTTCGTCTGCTGCAGGCCGCCGGCGCGCTGACCACGCCTGGAGATTATGCACTTTTCACCGAAGCTTCCGCCGAACAGTTGAACTATAACGAGGCGCAGGCGGTGATCGATGCTGGGATTTCGGCGCACGTTGTCGATCCATCGACCGCCCAATTCCGCCAGATGATCGCGGTCCTTAAGAGCAAGCCCAAAGCGAGCGCGGCCGATCTTGAGTTCCGCGACGAAAATGTCACCGAGCGCCGCGAACCTGTTGCGCATCGGCGATCGCTATTACGGCATGGGCAATTATTCGAAGGCCGCCGAAATCTACCGCCAGGTCGCCGCAAAGCCGGGCGCCGACAAGGACGTCGCCAACCTCCACCTCGGGATGGCGCTCGCCCGCGCGGGCGACAAGGCTGGCGCGACCGCGGCGCTCAACTCGGTGAGCGGGCGGGCGCGCCGACATTGCAAAATTCTGGCTTCTCTACGTGCAGCTGCACGCCTGAGCCGGCGCCAGGCGTTTGAGAAAGTAGGGGCGTCGGTACTGCCGACGCCCTTTTCTTTCGCGCACAGGCCGGGCGCCTTGTGTATGTCCCGTTTCGGGATGGTTAAGAGCTGCCTCCTTAGCGCCGATTGAAGCCTCGCATAGAGCCGATGGACCGTACCTCTCGAGAGGACCTGGGATCCCCTGTGCGCTTCGACGATCGCCTCCTGACCGTCCTTAACCAACCGGCCGCCGACCAGCGCGACGTGGCGGTCCGCTGGCGGCAGCTCGTCGATCTCGTCGCTCGGGCCGGGTCGAACGCCGGCAGCCCCCATATTTCGCAGGCGCTCGAGGCCATCCGTCTCGATTCCGGCAAGGTCGAGCAGGGGCTCCGCGCCGCCGCGGCGCGGGCGATTGCGGCGCTCCCGTTGCCGCTTGCCCTTCTCCGCTATTTCGCTTCGGACGGGCTCGCCGTTTCCGCGCCGGTCCTCGCCGCCGCTACGCTGGAGCCCGCGCAGTGGCGGGAAATCGTTGCGTCGGCAGATGAGGAAACTCGCCGCTTCGTCGAAACGCTGCATCCCGAGATCCTGTCCGAAGCCACGCCCTGGGGGCTCGAGAAGCTGCCGCCGGATACGGTGGACCTGACCGAAGAGCTGATCCAAAGCCAGGAGGAGGGCCGCGAAGAGCCGATCGAAGATCCGTTCGCGGCAATCGCCCAAGCGATGGAGCCCGATTCCGAACTCACCGACGAGCAGGTGGAGAGGCGCGTCGAAATGATCGCGCAACTCGTCGAGGACCGCGCCGACGAGCCGACCCGCGCGACCGCCGCGCCTTCGCTTCAGGAAGTCGTGGAGCGGATCGAGCGGCGTCGCCGCAGCCGTTCGGCGATGCGCCGCGGCGGCCTCGCGCCGACCGCGCCGGCCCCTTCCTCCTTGTTTCGCTGGGAATGCGGGCCTGGGGGCGAGATCGCGTGGGTCGACGGCGCCCCGCGCGGCGCGTTGATCGGCCGCTCGATAGCCCGTGCCCGCAACGGCGAGGGCGACCGGGTCGACCGCAACGTGGTGCGCGCATTCACCGTCCGGGCGCCGTTTCGCGACGGAACGCTGACCGTCGCCGGCGAGGGATCGGTCGCGGGCGAGTGGAAAATCAGCGGCGTTCCCGCATTCGACCCGGCGGACGGCCGGTTTCGCGGCTACCGCGGCATCGCCCTGCGCGATGACGAAAAGGTTCCACGTCGCGGAAGACGCGATGGAGACGCTGGCAGATCCCGATTCGCTTCGCGAGCTGGTCCACGAAATCAAGACTCCGCTCAACGCGATCATCGGGTTCGCCGAGATCATCGAGGGGCAGTATCTCGGACCCGCTGAGCTACCCTACCGCGATCGGGCCCAGGAAATCGTTCGGCAGGCACGGTTGCTGCTGCTTGCGATCGACGACCTCGATTTCGCCGCGAAGCTTCATTCCTCCGACGACGGCGGCGCGCGGCGCGCGGACGTCGCCGGGCTGATCGAGCGAATGACCCCGGCGCTCCGCGAGGTGGCCACCGATCGCAGCGTCGACCTCGAGGTTTCGCCCTTGCCGCGCGCGGTGGTGGCCGATGTCGAGCCCGAGCTTGCCGATCGCCTGATTTTCCGCATGTGCATCGCGCTGATCGAGCAGGCGGGGCCGGGCGAGCGACTGCGCCTCACCGTGGAACCGTCCGGTGAGCGCTGGCGCGTGTCCATGACTCCACCCGCGAGGCTCGTGGCGATGACCGACGAGCCACTGGGCGGCGAGGCCGATACGGAGCACGGCTTTTCGCTGCGGCTCCTGCGCGGGCTCGCCCGAATTGCGGGGGCGTCGGTCGAGGCTGCGCCGGCGAGGATTTCGCTGCTGTTTGCGCGCGCCTGACTTGGCTCGACCGGCCGCGCCGTCTATCCCGGCATTGCCGGGGAGGGCCTGTAGCTCAACGGTAGAGCCGGCCGCTCATAACGGCTAGGTTGCAGGTTCGAGTCCTGCCGGGCCCACCAGGATTTCGATCAAAGTGCCACTTTGATCGAGGGAAGAAGGAGAGGGAGCACTCTCTCGTTTCCTCCGGGGTCCTCACGAAGTATTACTTCGTGGGGGGTGGTCATCGGGGAGTGGCGCAGTCTGGTAGCGCATCTGCTTTGGGAGCAGAGGGTCGCAGGTTCGAATCCTGTCTCCCCGACCACCGTTTAGAATTGGTACGGCAAGCGCACCATGAAGGTCATGTCGGGCGCGTCCTGCGTGATCCCGATCGCGAGGTTGGACAGCAAGGTCAGGCGATCGCTGAGCGAGAAGGTGGCGCCGATATTGAGGACGCCCACGTTGGCCTGGCTTCCGACGATGGTCTGCCAGGTCGCTTCCTCTGTCGGATCGGTCGGATCGAGCCGAAGCATCGAATGACGGACGAACCGCTGCGTGAAGGAGGTGTTGAGCGAGGAGCGGTCGTTCAGCGCGAAAGCGACGCCCAGCGCGTACTGGAACGCACCGCCGAGCTTGGCCTCACCGGGCTGGTCGTCGATGGCTTCGCTCAGATCCGGGAAGTGGCGCTTGAAATTGTGGAAATAGGTGAAGCTTCCGAACACCACCATCGGGTCGATCGTCTTCAGGACCGACACGCCCGCCGCCGCGCCCCACACACCGCTGCCGGTCGACAGGCGTGAGGGTATCTTGAGGTTTCCTTCGCTGCCCTCGACCTCGATCAGTTCCGTCCCGAACGGGTCTTGGCCGGTCGGCGCCTTGCCGCGGACGTTGATGACCACGTCCGGACGGGCGGCGGTTTCGCTCAACAGCCGATAGCTGAGGCCGGCGCTGACGTCCCCGATCCCGCTGCTCGTCACGGTTCGCTCGATCAGGCCCGACGCATTGCCGCCGGCCCCGCCCGACCGGAAGTTTGAGCGCCGGTAGAGATAGGGGATGTTCACGTCCGCCTGAAATCGGCCGATTCCGTACCGGGCAGTGACGTCGGTCGTGATCACGTCGGCGTTGGTCTGGTCGATGCTGATCAGCCCAAGGAAAATGGCGTCCAGGGCAAGGAACCCGTTGAGGTTCAGCTGCGCGGTGCTGAAATGGGAATAGCTGACGCCCGGCTCGATCGTGAAGGCGTTGCCGAAATATCCCTGCTCGTTCTTGGTCACCGCTTCGACGGCCGCGCTCTTGGCCGGCTCCTTGCGCCTCTCCTCGTCACTGTCGGGCGAACTCGTCGGCTCCGCGGCTGCGGTTTGCGGATCCGGTTCTCCGCCGAGGCCGCGACCGCGCATCATGGAGGCGCTTGCGTCGGGAATGCGCGCCTGGCCCTCGAGCGCCGCGGATCCTTCGAGCTCATTGATGCGCTGCTCGAGCGCCTCAATGCGTTTTTCGGCGGATTGCTGCTCGAGCTGCATCGCCTTCAGCTGCGCTTGCAGCTCGTCGACCTGGACTCCGCCGGGCGCGGCGGAGGCCGCGCCTATCGGAAACGAAGTGGCGACAAGGAGCGCCGCCACCGACGCAATTCTTGAACTGCGGCACATAAACACCCCCCGGGGATTACGCCGACCTCACCATCATCACGATTGCCTTAACACTTCCTCTTCCACGAACAGGAAGCCGGGAGGGTGCTGGGCGCGTTCGTCATTGTCCGGTGTCTCGGGCGTGAGCACGAGCTCACCGCAAATGACGGCCTTGGCGATCATGTGCGTCTTGTTGCGGGCGCGCATCTTGTTGCGTGCGTTTTCGATATGCCGCTCGACCGTCCGATGGGCGATGCCCAGTTCGATGGCCACTTCCTTGGCCGACCGGCCCAGTGCGACGCGTTCGAGTATCTGCCGTTCCCTGATGCTCAAATGAGGCGCATCGTCGCCCTGCTCCAAGTAGAACATCTTTGCCCCCTCCACTCGCGCTATCCGCCGCTGGATTACCTTTCGTTTACTACAAAAAGGTAACACCCGTTAAGAGTCAATTTTCGAAAAACATTGGCTTTTCGTAAAATGGGTAAATCTCCTTAGTAAGAAGCCGAGGTAGTCCCTTCCTGCGCTCCTGCCGTAGGATTCGCTCCAATAGCCACGGATGACATCCGCACCGATACTCCACGTCCCAAATTGGAGCATCAGGGGTGCGGGGAATCCAGTCATTTGAACTCCGAGTTGCAGGCGCGCTGGCACTGGTGTTCGGCGCGACTCCCGCGCTGGCGGATTACCCGGGATCGACTCAGCCCGGAGCCCAGCAGGTCCTTCCGGGCAACCTCGTCCTTCTTCGGGCGGTCCCGCCCCGCAACGCCATCATTGCCGGC
Organism: uncultured Alphaproteobacteria bacterium; assembly: GCA_963831215.1. GTDB lineage: Bacteria > Pseudomonadota > Alphaproteobacteria > Sphingomonadales > Sphingomonadaceae > Sphingomicrobium. Next base: position 183,146 of record CAWHPM010000013.1, read on the forward strand.
GCCGGACGCGCGGTCACCGCGCCCACGGCGCCGCCGTCGGCCGCGTTCGGAGGGATGCAGGGCGTCGGCTTTCCCTTGTCGGACACGGAGGCCGCTTCGGTCATCGGATCGATCCCGGCCGGGCAAGGCGGCCAGATCGTCGCCGAGACCTTAAGCGGGGCACTTCGCTCGCAATCGATGGTCGGCGGCGCCGGCGCGGATCGCTCGGGGGCGTCGCGCGGCGGCGTCGACATCGGCGGCGCCGTCGGGGCCGGCGTCGGAGCACTCCACGATGCGCTGGGAGGGCTCGGACATTGATCCGTCGATTCCTTCCCGTCGCCGCGACCCTGTCGATCCTCGCGGGCGGCGCCGCGCAAGCGGCGAGTGACACCGTCACCGTGCAGGGCGGTACGGTGAGCGGCAGCGGCACCGTCAACGTCGCCGCCGGCAACACGAACCAGCAGACGAACGCGGCGGTGATTGCGTCCGGAGGCGCGGCTTCCGCGCTTGCGACGGTGACTCAGTCGATGGGCGATGCCGCGGATTCGACCGGTAAGCTGGCCGCGACGGTGGCGCCTTCGAGCTTTGCCGGATCATCCGGCTGGCTGGCCATCAACGGCGCCGCCGGCTCGGGCAATCAACAGGCGAACCTCGCCATTATCGCATTGGGAACGACAGGTGCCGCCATGAGCGACACAGCGCTGAGCCAGGCTCGCGCGTCACACGAACCGACAGGGGGCCCTGACAGGGGGGCGGCTGCCAACGACCGTACCGTCGCGATTGGCGACGGTGCGTTCGCGAACAGCAGCGGCCTGGTTCAGGTCAGTCTGATCGGGGGCGACAGGAATTCCTCCGCCAACATCCTCGCCCTGACCGCAACGGCCGGGGCGGGCCACTGACTGAAGTGAAGGAGAGAAGTGATGAAACGGTATTTTCTACTTGCTGGTGTCGCTACGGCGTTCGCCATCGCACCGACGTCCGCGTTCGCGGGGACGCCCGGCGGCGACAATTATGATGATCCGATTACGTTCGAGAACCACGTCTCGACGACGCTCTACAACGCATCCTATCAGTACAATCTGACAGGCATGCTGGGCGGCGTTCTGATCTACGGGCTGATCGATCCCGAACAGCGCGGCGAATGCGATCACCGACGCCAAGCAAATCGAGAGCGATGAGGACGTCACGTTCGAAGCCAGCCTCGGCGGCCTGCTGACCGGCGACTACGAAGCTTCGGTGCATAATGACGCGACTGCCGGTGACGTGACGGGCGACGGAAACGTCGGCGTCAACGTTGCAGCGGGCCAGTACAATATGCAGCAGAACAGCGCGAACCTCGCGGTTTCGGCCGAAAACGATACGCCGGATCAACGTGGACGGCGGTTGGGCCTCGGCCGCGACCACCGGCTACCAGTCGCTCACCGGCACCAGCTATGGCCCGGGCGACATTTACATCCTCAATTACGAGGTCACGAGCCCCTATGAGGATCGTAACAACGCCACGACCGGCGCCGTCACCGGCAGCGGCAACGTTGGCGTGAACGTCGCGGCCGGCGCGTTCAACCAGCAGCAGAACCTGATGACGATCGCGGTTGCGGACAACTCCATCCTGTCGCAGTCCAATGCGGCGCTGTGGCAGACCTCGTCCTGCAATTCGATCGACATCCAGGACCAGCGCAATACTGCAACGAGCGGTGCTGTGACGGGTGCGGGCAACATCGGCGTGAACGTCGCCGCTGGCGTCGGCAACCAGCAGCAGAACTCGCTGACTGCCGCCGTTTCCGGCGCGGGCAGCTAAGTTCCTTTGCTCGGTGGGGGAGGGGTGCCCGATCGCCCCTCCCTCCTTTTTTTCTGCGCTTGGACTGGACGGCATGCGAGCACTTCATTTCTTTTTGTTGTTGATTGGACTGACGGTCGCCGTTCCGGCCGCTTCCGAGCCTCGGCCGGAGGCGCCCTTGTGGCTGGCGCCGACGTCGGCCGGGAGCCAGCTGCTCGTCGCCAAGCCGTTGCGCAGCTGGAAAGACATGAAATTCGACGGCCTCGTCCGCCAAAGGACCGACTTCAGCTGCGGCGCCGCGGTCCTCGCGACCGTGTTCAACGGAGCCTACGGCAAGCACGCCACCGAGAGCCAGGTCCTCGTCAACATGCTGAAGGTCGCGGATCCCCAGGTCGTGAAGGACAAGGGGTTCTCGCTCCTCGACATGAAGCGATACGTCCAGGGGGTCGGGTTCGCCGCCGAGGGATATCAGGTCGATTTCAATGCTCTCCACCACCTCAAGGTGCCGGGCATCGTCCTCCTCAACCTCAAGGGCTATCATCACTTCGTCGTCGTGCGGAAGGTCACCGCCGACATGGTGCAGCTGGGCGATCCCGCGCTCGGCAATCGAGTGATGAGCCGGCGCGATTTCGAGCGCGCGTGGAACAAGGTCGTGTTCGTGATCGTGGGCGAGGGCCTCCAGCCCAAGTCCGCGCTTCTGAACCCACCGCCGCCGCTCTCCGCGCGGCGCCTGTTCGAGCAGAGATCTCCGACCTGGGACGCGGATTTGACCGACTTCGGCCTGACGACCGTGAACACGCTGCGATTTTAGAAGAGAGCTTCACCATGAAGAAGCGCCTGCTCATTGCGACCGCCGCCATCGCCTTCATCGGCGTGATGGGCGCCAGCGAGGCCGCGGCCGCGCCTGTCTCGGGCCTCGAGGGCCTTGGTCAGCCGGTATCCGACGAATTGCTCGGCGAAATGCGCGGAAAATTCGTCGCGCCTTCGGGAATTGCCTATTTCGGCATTGTCATGTCGTCGAGCTGGCAGGGGACGGACGGCGTTACGACGGCGGCGAACCTGCTGTTCAGCATCGACTTTGCCGGCGGCAACGCGACCCCGCTGCTGATGGTGAGCTGGACCCGCGCGTGCGAACAATGCGGGGATGATTCGATGGACGTCAACGCGTTCGGATCGCCGGCCAACGGCGGTTATGTCGCTCTGACCGGCGATGGAGTGTCGATCCCGGTCGGGTCGCTCGATACCGCGACCGGCGTCGTTCAGAGCCAGCAGATCGCGGGATCCGACAACCAGTCGCGCAACGCCATGACGATCCAGATCGTGCCGGCCGGCTCGCTCAATACCGACACGAGCGGGATGACCGCGCTGACCGGCAATGGGCTGACCGAACAGTTCTCCGACGGCGACACGCTCCACTTCATCTCGTCGGGGCAGCAGCTGGGCCTCGTCATGACCGATCAGCACGGCGCGGTTCAACAAAACGTCAACGGCAACCTCGGCCAGCTCGCGCAGCATATCCTGATTTCGGGCAACGGAATCGTCGCGAGCAACAGCATGAACCTGATGATCGGGGTCGATCCGGCTGCCGCGGCCCAGAGGCTGAGCATTCAGAATGCTCTCACCGCCATGAAAGGGCTCGGTTTCTAGCCTGCCTCGCCGGCGGCGTTCCGAGTTACTGGTTCTCCGTCGCGTTGGCTTGCGCGTTGCCGTTATTGTCGTCCCCGACCCTGTTCTGGATCTTGTCGCTGGTCTTCTCGACGTCGTTGCCAATGTGGGATGCGATGTTCTCCGCGGTGTTGCCGATGTCGGCCGCCGTGTTTTCCGCGGTGTTCTGGTCGTACTGGACGGTGACGGCATTGCCTTCCTTGCTGACGTTGCACGCGCCAAGCGCGAGGACGGCCGGAATTGCGATCAGGATGCGCATCATGGATTCTCCCTTTTCGGAGTCCAACGCAGTTTACCCGTTCCGGCTCCGATTCAGGTTGCGCTAGAGGAGGCGCATCTGATCGCCTTCGGGTGGGCGGAAGAGGTCGGTGCGGAGGCCGAACCTGGCCTGCCTCAGGCCGTGGCGCTTCGCGGCGATCTCGAACCTCGTCTTGAGCAGGTCCGCCCACGGGCCCTGGCCCCGCATCCGGCTGAAGAAACCAGGGTCGTTGTCACGCCCGCCGCGAAGGGAGCGGATCGTCGCCATCACCTTGCCGGCCCGGTCCGGATAATGTTCGTCGAGCCAGGCACGGAACAGGGGCGCGACTTCGTGCGGCAGGCGGACCGGCAGGTAGAAGCCGCCCGGCGCCCCGGCCTCGACCGCCGCCTCGACGATATGCTCGAGCTCGTGGTCGGTGATCTGCGGGATCACGGGCGCGATCGCCACGTAGCAGGGAACACCGGCGTCATTCAGTGCCTTCACCGCGGCGAGGCGCTTCTTCGGCTGGGGGGCGCGCGGCTCGAGCGTTCGCGCGACCTTCGGGTCCAGCGACGTCACCGAAATCGCCACCGAGGCGAGGCGCAGATCGGCCGCTTCCTTGAGGAGATCGAGGTCGCGCAGCACGCGGTCCGACTTTGTCGTGATGGTGAACGGGTGGCGCGTCTCGACCAGCAGCTCGACCACGGAGCGCGTGACCCGCCACCGCTCCTCGATCGGCTGATAGGGGTCGGTATTGGTGCCCATCGCGATCGGACGGCATTCGTAGCCCGGCCGTGAAAGAGCCGCATGCAGCAGCTGCGCGGCGTTGGGCTTCACGAACAGCCGGGATTCGAAATCCACGCCGGGCGAGAGGTCGTGATAGGCGTGGGTCGGCCGGGCGAAGCAATAGATGCAGCCATGCTCGCAGCCGCGATAGGCGTTGACCGAGCGATCGAAACCGATATCGGGCGAGCTGTTGCGCGTGAGGATCGATCTTGGATGCTCGATCGTGACCGTCGTGCGGCGCCTGGGCAAGCCGTCGATCGCCTCGACCTGGTCGAGCCATTCACCCTCGTCGACGCGCTCCTTCAGGTTGAAGCGGGTCGGCGTCGCGTTGCGGGTGGCGCCGCGCCCATGGGACAACTCGACTGGCATCGCCGCAGGGTAGCATAACGAAAAGAACATAACAAGAACGCAGATGAGCGCGGCCTCGTCAGTTGGTGAGGTTCGTCATCCCGGTCGGAAACGATGGCCAGTGATGCTCGGCCATCGCCTTTAGGGTCAGCGTGTCCTCATGGTTGAGGCCCTGATAGACCCACATGTTCCGCATCACGGACGGGACGTAATAGCGAGTCTCCCAATAAGGGATCGATTCGATCCACAGCAGGGGATCGCCCTTGTCGTTGATGCCCGCCCACCGCGCGACCGGGAGCGGCCCCGCATTATAGGACGCGATGACCCGCGGCAGCTGGCCGGCGGTCGAGGAGTCGCGACGCATGGTCTCGATGAAGCTCTGCCCGAACTCCAGGTTGTAACGCGGATCGGTCAGGGTGGCGCGAGAGTAAGGAACGCCGGAGCTCTGCGACATTTGCTGAGCGGTGATGGGCAGCACCTGCATCAGCCCCACCGCACCGGCGGTGCTGACGACCGAACGGCGGAAGGACGATTCCTGGACGATATGGCCGAAGGCGAGCGCGGGATCGACGCGCCAGCCGTTGACCGGCCTCCAGCGCGGATTGGGGTAGCGGTCGGTCGCATCGGCGCGCGCGCCATACTGGCCATATTTGGCAAGCCATAGCTGGGTCGCGGGAAGATCGATGCGTTTGGCCAGCTGAATCAGCGCGTGATGTTCCGAAGGCGAGCCGATCTTGGCCTGGTGCCGGAGCATCTCCTCGGCCAGCCCCGGCTCGCCGATCTTCACCAGCTCGATTGCGCGCTGGACATTGGGATAATTCTCGATGCTCGGGTCATAGGAGCCGTAGGGGTCGGAGCCGAGCTTCGTCGGCATTCCGAGCGTCTCGCGGGCGAGCAGCCCATAGAAGCTTTCGGGCGCTTCTTCGGTCGTTGCGGCCGCCTTGAGCAAGGGCTCGACGGAGGCCGGCCGCCCCGCGGCCTGTTCCGCCCGCGCCGCCCAATAATAAGCGCCGGCACGAAGCTCTCGTTGGTCAGACAGCGGTACCACTTGCCGGAAGGCACCGGAGGCGGCGTTGTAATCGGCTAGCCGCCACGAGGCGAGCGCAGACACCCACGCGGCCTGGGCGCCCCACTCGCCGGTCGCGCCCGGCCGCCAGGTATCGGCGACCCGCCGCGCGTCCATGTCGAGGCCGAGGACATAGTAGATGAAGGCAACGCGGGTGGCCGCCTCCGCGCGCGCTTCGGCGGACAGCGCCGCGCCCTGAGTCACGAGCAGCGCTTCGGCACCGCTCGCATCGTCCGCCTTCACGAACGGATCGAGCGCCGAGCGAAGCTGGTCGGCGGCGGGCTCGCCCTGGACGGGACGGGCGCGATAGCGGACCGGCGCCGAGCCGAGGACGATGGTGGGCTTTTCGGGAATGACCATCGGCGCCGTGGTCGCCCCGCGCCGCAGCGCCATCAGTCCGAGCTGGTTGGCTTCGGGGAGCTCGGGCGCCTGGGCGATCAGCGCCTGGAGCGAGGCGACGTCAACCGCCGGCGAATTCCTGGCCGTATAGAGCTCGGCCTTGGCGACCGGCGTGAGAACGCTCGGCGGGAGGGCGGCGATGCCCGCTTGCGCCGAAGCCCAGTCGCCGGCGTCGATGGCATCGAAAACCCCGCGCCAGTCCCTGGGTACCCTGACGAATGTCGGAGGCGGCGAACTCGTCGGCAACGGCTGCGCGATCGTCGTCGTCGGCTGCGGAAGTGCGGTCGTCGGAACCGGCGCAAGCGGGTCGCTCGCGGGCTGCGCCATCGCCGGCGCCGCGATGACCAGGCCACCGAACAGGAACAGCGCAGCCTTCAAGACTCGTCCTCCATCAAGAGCAGAAGATCCTGCCATGCCAATGATTTATCTAACGGCCGCTTAATCAGGTGCCGGGGATGGAAGGTGGCGACGGTGCGCACGCCTTCGACCTTGTGAAGGTGGCCCCTTGCCTGGGCGACGGGCTTGCCGAGAAGGGCCAGCGACGGCCCGTCGCCGAACAGCAGGAGGCGCTCCGGCCTGGCGAGCCGGACGTGGCCGCGCGCGATCTCGGCATAATCCTCACGGTCGCGGCCGCTGAGGCGCGTGCCGGGCGAGTGGATCGGAGACAAGGACGCGCTGTAGGCCTGATCCGGCGTCAGGCCGATTGCGGCCAGCATGCGCTGCGCGAGAGCCCAGGCCTCGCCGCCGATCGGCTGGCGCGATGCATAATCCTCGAGCGAGGGTGAATCGCTCAGCAGCATGATGGCCGCGTTCTCGGGCCCATGCGGGAGAATGCGTTTCGCGGTCGCCGAGGCGAGGGGCAGCTGAGCGCTGGTCGCGAGCCAGTCCTGAAGCTCGGCGAGCGTTTCGTGGCTCGGGCGGGTGACGTTCGGCGCCTGCTGCTCGGGCCGGGACAGCCCCTGGACAGGAACGGTCCCTCTACCGGGAGCCGGCTTCAGCCAGTCGCGCGGCGCGTCCTGGATGGCGACATCGACCCCGGACTCCAGCCACCAGGTCAAGGCGCTGCGCGCCTCGGCAAAGCCGATCGATTCCACTTCCCCACCCACGCGCCTTTCCTCGCCCGCCATTGACGCGATGGTCAAGGAATGGGCAGTGCAGACGAGTCGAATTGTGTGGAGGACGCGACGAGAGGAACGATGAGCGACCGCGAATCCATGCAATATGATGTGGTTATCATCGGCGCGGGTCCTGCCGGGCTGACCGCGGCGATCCGCTTGAAGCAGCTTGCGAACGAAGCCGGACGCGAGCTTTCCGTCTGCATCCTTGAGAAGGGGAGCGAAGTCGGCGCGCACATCCTGTCGGGCGCGGTGATCGATCCCAGGGCGCTCGACGAGCTGATCCCCGACTGGAGGGACAGTAGCTCCCCGCTGACCGTGGCGGTCACCGAGAACCACCACTGGGTACTTGGCGCGAACAGAAAGTGGGCGTTTCCGCACTGGCTCATGCCGCCGTTCATGAGCAACAAGGGCACCTATACCCTCAGCCTCGGCAATTTCTGCCGCTGGCTCGCGGCGCAGGCCGAGGAGCTCGGGGTCGAGATTTTCCCGGGCTTCCCGGCAGCGGAGATCCTCTACCACGACGACGGCTCGGTGAAGGGCGTCGCGACCGGCGACATGGGCATCGCGCGCGACGGCAGCCGGCGGGCGGACTACCAGCCGGGGATGGAGATCCATGCGCACTACACTTTCTTCGCTGAAGGCGCGCGCGGGCATCTGACCAAGCGTCTGACCGAGTTGTTCGGGCTTCGCGAGGAGAGTGGTCCGCAAGTTTACGGTCTTGGAATCAAGGAATTATGGGAAATTCCTTCCGAGAAACATAAGCCAGGCCGAGTGATTTACACGCAGGGCTGGCCGCTTAATGACGCCTGGGGCGGCGGCTTCCTCTACCACCAGGACAACAACCAGGTTGCGCTCGGCTTCGTCGTCTCGCTCGATTACAAAAATCCCTATCTGTCTCCGTTCGAGGAGATGCAGCGGTGGAAGACGCACCCGGCGATCCGCGCCGAGCTCGAGGGTGGGCGGCGGCTGTCCTATGGCGCCCGGGCGATCAACGAAGGCGGGTATCAGGCCATTCCGAAATTGGTCTTCCCCGGCGGCGCGCTGATCGGCTGCTCGGCGGGTTTCGTGAACGTGCCGCGGATCAAGGGGACGCACACGGCGATGAAGTCGGCGATGCTCGCCGCCGAGGCCGCCTTCGAGGCGATCTCCGGCGGCCGCTCGGGCGACCTGCTCGACGCCTATCCGGCGGCGCTTCGCGAAAGCTGGGTCGCGAAGGAGCTGAAGACAGTACGCAACGCGCAGCCGGCGGTCGCGCATTGGGGCGGGACTATGGGAACGCTCTATGCCGGACTGGATCTCTGGCTCAATCAGCTCGGGATTGGAGTGCCGTGGACGCTGAAGTTGAGACCGGATCACACCAGCTTGCGGCGCAAGGATCAGGTCCGCCCGATCGACTATCCGAGGCCCGATGGTGAGCTGACCTTCGACCGTCTCTCCTCGGTGTTCGTGTCGAACACCAATCATGAGGAGGACCAGCCGGTTCATCTGACGCTCAAGGACGCCGACATACCCACGGCGATCAACCTGCCGGTCTATGCGGGGCCCGAGCGGCTTTACTGCCCGGCAGGAGTTTATGAATTCGTCGACGGCGAACGTGGTGAACCGAGGCTCCAGATCAACGCGCAGAACTGCGTTCACTGCAAGACCTGCGACATCAAGGACCCGACCCAGAACATCAACTGGGTCACTCCAGAAGGCGGCGGAGGCCCCAATTACCCGAACATGTAGGCTCTTGAGCGGTGTCTCATTCGCGGCGCTGATCCTCGTTCCCACGCCCGCCGCGGCGCGCCTCTCCACCGGCAACCCCGCGCTGACCTACGTCGAGGCGCGGGCCGCCGCGATCGACGGCGAGCATGCGAGAGCGGCGGAACTGCTCGCGACGCTTGCCGACGCGCAGCCGGGCCAGGTCCAGTTCGCCCAGCAGGCGCTGACCGAAGCGATCAGCAGCGGGCAGATGGACCTCGCGCTCGGGCTGGCCGCGAAGATCCCGCCGGCGAAGCTGTCGACGGAGGCCCGGCTCCTGCTGGTGACGGAGGCCGTCAAGCAGCGCCAGGCGGCCCGCGCGCTGCAATGGCTCGCGCCGAGCGGACCGAATCCCGACCTCCGCTTCCTCGCGCCGCTGATCACGGCGTGGGACGCCGCGGACCGGGGCGATCAGGCCCGCGCGCTCTCGAGTCTCAACCAGATCGTCGCAAAAAGCCCGCTTCGCCCGCTCCTCGACGAGGAGCAGGCGCTGATCCTGCTGAAATTCCGCCGTTCGGCCGAAGCGGAGCCGTTCGCGCGTCGCGCCATCGGCTCGGCCGGATCGCGCGAACGGCGCGTTCGGCTGGCCCTGGCCGATGGTTTCCTCGGGGCCGGGGATCGAGCGCGCGCGGCCCTGATGGTGCAGGGCATGGCGACCGATTCCTCGGCGGCGGGGCAACGCATCCTCGGCGGCAGGCCGAGCGGAGAGGGGATCGACACCGGCGCGGCGGCCTTGAGCGACGTGCTGAGCTCGTTCGCGGCCGACCTCGCGCGGCTGCAGCGCGACGCGCCGCCCGTTGGGTTCGCGCAGGTCGCGCATTATGCCGATCCCGGGAACAGCAGCGCGACCGCGTTGCTGGGATTGCTGCTCAATGCCAGCGATCGGGGCGATGAAGCCCTCGCCTTGCTCGGAACGATCCGGCAGGACGATCCCCTGATCAGCCAGGTGCGCGACGTCGAGGTGCGAATCCTCACCAACGCCAAGAGGTACGATGCAGCCTATGCGATCGCCGCCGCGGCGGTGAAGCAGCCCGGCGCGGGAATGAACGATTTTTCGCGGCTCGGCGACGTGCTCGAACAAATGGGTCGTCACACCGAGGCGGCGGCCGCCTACGCCCGCTCGGTCGCGATCGCCAGCGCGCAGGGTGAAAAGGACCAGCTCTGGCCGCTCCTTTTGCTCCAGGCCAATGCGTACGAGCAGGCCAACCGCTGGCCCGAGGCGCAGGCGTCGCTCCAGCGCGGCCTCGCCCTCGCTCCGGAGCAGCCGTTGCTGCTCAATTTCCTGGGCTATGCGAAGCTCGAACGCGGCGAAGAGCTCGACGCCGCCGAAGCGATGATCCGCAAGGCGAGCGAGCTTGCGCCCGACGACGCCTCGATCACCGATTCGCTCGGCTGGGCATTGTTCAAGCGCGGCAAGGTCAACGAGGCGATCGAGACGCTGGCGCGTGCGGCCGAAAAGGATCCGGACCAAGCGGAGATCCAGGAGCATCTCGGCGATGCGCTCTACAAGTCCGGGCGGCGCTTCGAAGCGCGGTTCGCCTGGCACGCGGCGCTGGTCACAGCCGAGCAGGACATCGCCACGCGAGTGAAGGCGAAGCTGACCTCGGGCCTGACCACCGCCAACGCGGCGCCTTGAGCGGACCCGCACCCGCTGCGCGCGAGATCGCGCCGGCCAAGCTCAACCTCGCGCTGCACGTCAGGGGCAAGCTGCCCGACGGGCGGCATGCGATCGAGACGGTCTTCGCCTTCTGCACCGATGGCGACCGGCTGAGCGCAGAGGTCGCGGGCGACATCTCGCTCGAGGTGAGAGGCGCCTTTGCCGACGATCTCGGTGCTTGCCAGGACAATCTCGTCGTCAAGGCCGCTTATGGTCTGGGCAAAGCTGCAAGCGTTGACCGGGGGGCCGCGCTTTTACTCGACAAGAAGCTGCCGGTAGCGTCCGGTATAGGGGGAGGTTCCGCAGACGCCGCCGCGGCGCTTCGACTGTTGACGTCACTGTGGCGGATCGATCCGAGATACGCTCAAGATGTCGCTCCGCGGCTTGGCAGCGACGTTCCGGCCTGTTTGCTTGGCCTCCCCGCGCGGGGCGAGGGCGCCGGGGACCGGCTGACGGCCATCGAGTTGCCAGAAATCTCGGGCACACCGGTGCTTCTCGTTAATCCGCGAGAGCCGTTGTCCACCGCCGAGGTGTTCGCCGGCTGGGACGGGGTGGATCGGGGGGCGCTCGGCGACTGGCGCGAGGGGAGAAACGACCTCGAGCGACCCGCCAAGATGCTCGTACCGCAAATCGGAGCGGTGCTGGCGTGGCTCTCCACCCGGCCCGGTGCCGACGTGGTCCGAATGTCCGGCTCGGGCGCGACCTGCTTCGCGTTGTTTGAAAGCGAAGGCGCGCGCGACGAGGCGGCCGATGCCGTACCCCGCGAATGGTGGCGCCTCGCGACCTTCCTGCGCTAGGGGCGGGCGCATGACGGGTCGGCCCATCCTCACCGCCGAGCGAATGCGCGGTGCAGAACAGGCGGCGATCGACGGCGGCGCCGGCGTCGAGACGCTGATGGAACGGGCTGGCGCGGCCTTGGCGGAGGCCGCCTATCGCTTCGCCGGACCGATGCCCGCGCTGCTGTTGTGCGGGCCGGGGAACAATGGCGGCGACGGCTATGTCGCGGCGCGGCACCTTGCCGAGCGGGGCGTCAAGGTGCGGATCGCCGCGCTGGGCGATCCGACGAGCGACGCGGCGAGGTGGGCGCGCTCGCAGTGGAGTGGCGAGGTCGAAAATCTGTCCGAGTCGACGGCGCCGGCGCCGCTTGCGATCGACTGCTTGTTCGGAACGGGCCTTAAGCGTGGACTTGAACATATTGTCGCGACGCAGCTTTCGCGCCTTTGTGAGGAGGCCGTGGTGTGCGTCGCCTGCGATCTTCCAAGCGGGATCGAAAGCGATAGCGGCAATCAGCTGAGCGAGGTTCCGGCCTTCGACATGACCGTCACCTTCGGCGCGCTCAAGCCGGCGCATCGGCTCTATCCGGCAATTGGGAAATGCGGGCGCGTGGTGCTTGGCGAAATCGGCATCGCCGCTTCGACGGACTGGCATGAGATCGCGACGCCCCGGCTCCCGCCGCTCGATCCCGGCGGGCACAAATATGACCGCGGTCTCGTCCACGCGCTCGCGGGAAAGATGCCGGGCGCAATCGCGCTTGCCGCGAAGGCGGCGGCTTTTGCCGGCGCGGGCTATGTTCGGGTCAGCACCTCGCGGCCCATCGACAATCTTCCGGCCGCGGTCGTCCAGGTCGACACGGCCGAGGTGAACGACGACCGCATCGGCTGCCTGCTCGTCGGGCCGGGCATGGGCGACATCCCGCAGCTCCTGACCCTCGCGCTGACGTCGCGGGCCCCGAAGGTGATCGACGCCGACGCAATTTCGCAGCTCGGCGATCCGGAGCGGCTCAAAGGCCAGGATTCCATCGTCACGCCGCATGATGGCGAGTTCGAACGGCTGTTCGGAAAGATCGAGGGAACCAAGCCGGAACGGGCGCTCGAGGCCGCCCGGAGATCGGGCGCGGTCGTCGTCTGCAAGGGTGCGGACACGGTCGTCGCCGCGCCGGACGGTCGCCTCGGCTTCCGCCCGCCGGCGCCGGCCTGGCTCGCCACTGCCGGCACGGGGGATGTGCTCGCGGGCGTGATCGCGGCGATGCGGGCGCGGGGCCTGCCGCCGTTCGAGGCAGCCTGCGCCGGGGTGTGGCTCCAGGGCAGGGCGGCCGAGATCGCAAGTCCGCAGATGATCGCGGACGATCTGGCGGACGCCATTCCCGCCGCCATCGCTTTGTGCACGAGCTGATCGCTCGAATCGCGGCGCGCGGCGACGGCGTGACCACGAGCGGGCGGCACGTGCCGTTCGGCGTCCCCGGGGATGCGCTGCTCGACGACGGAGCGCTCGCTCCGGGACCGCACCACCAGGAGCCGCCCTGCCGCCATTTCCCGGAATGCGGTGGGTGCCAGCTCCAGCATGCCGACGACGAGGCGTATCGCGGCTATCTCGTGTCGCGAGTCGAGACGGCGCTCGCGCAGCACGATCTCGCGACGCAAATTCGCGAGCCGCACCTTTCGCCGCCCCATAGCCGGCGCCGCGCGACGCTTCGGGCGCTGAAGATCGGCAAGGGCGCGGTGCTCGGATTCAACGCCGAAAAGTCCAACCGGATCGTCGACATGCGCGAGTGCCACATCCTGCGGCCCGAGCTGTTCGCGCTGGTCCAGCCGCTTCGACAAATGCTTGCCGTCCTGCTCGAGCCGAAGCGATTGGCGGAAGCGCAGCTGACCCTGATCGATCAAGGCGTGGACCTCTTGCTCAAGGGCGTGGCCGCCGACGGGCTCGCCGCAATCGAGCAGCTGACTTCATTCGCCTCGGCGCACGGACTGGCGCGGCTGAGCCTCGACCAGGGGATTGGGCCGGAGACGGTCTACGAGCCTCAACCCGCCACGGTGACGCTGTCAGGGACGCCGATTGCGTTTCCGGTCGGCGGATTCCTCCAGGCGACCGAAGACGGTGAGGCTGCCCTTGGCGGATGCGTGCGTGAAGTCGTGGACGGAGCGCGGTCGATCGCCGATCTGTTCGCGGGTCTCGGCACCTTCACGTTTGCCGCGCGCGCCACCTATGCGGCCGAAGCCTCGCGCGATGCCGCGGCGGCGCTCAGGCGTGCAGCGCCGCAAGTCGCCGTCGAGCACCGCGACCTGTATCGGCGGCCGCTCGACGCCGGCGAGCTGACGCGCTTCGACGCGGTCATTCTCGACCCGCCCCGCGCGGGTGCAGCCGAACAGGTGCGCTCGCTCGCCCGCTCGACGGTCGGGCGCATCGCCTACGTCAGCTGCAATCCCGCGACCTTCGCGCGCGATGCGAGGACGCTCGTCGACGGCGGCTATGCGCTCGATTGGGTTCGGCCGGTCGGCCAGTTCCGCTGGTCGACCCATGTCGAGCTCGCGGTCTGCTTCACCCGTGGTGGATGAGGAAGATCGCCGCGTGGGTGGTGAGGCCGATCAGGCACAGCGTTGCAGCAGGAAGACAAGGAAGCGGATCCGGACGACGTTCACCGTGGCCTGGATGACGCTGTGCACGATCCTCAGCCCACATAACCCCACGCGAGATAGACATTGATGGGATGGTCGAAGCCCATGAGGACCAGCGCGAAGACGATCGCGTAGAAGATCGTCGGCTGCTCCATCAAATGCTGGTAATTGTGCGCGGGCCAGTTGGTCTTGCCGGGCTTTTCCCGTTCGAGATCCACACCGCGCGCGCCGTCGGGAATCGTTCGCCCTCGCAGCTGCGGCGCACGAACGATCGCGAGCCAGAAGAACATTACGATCGACCAGGCGACCAGCGTGACGACCGGCGCGAGCAGCGGGCTGACGTGCATGAATGATTTCCTTCGTCATCCCGGACTGATCCGGATGGCTGATAGCAGTTTCGCCAAAAGGTGGATTTCAGCTTTCGCGGGAATGGCGAAGAGAGGATCGAAACTCAGTCGAACAGCTTGGCGAAGCGGCGCTTTTCGCGGTGGCGCCAGGCACCCCGGTGCCAGGCGTCGCTGGCGAGCAAGGGCAAGACGCTGGTCGCCTCGGCGAACACCATCTGCTCCATTGCGGTCGAGACCTTGCCCCAGCTCGCCGCTTCCTGGAGGGTCGAGGAAGAGCAGGCGCCGTCGCGCACGTCCGCGACGGTGATCTGCACCGCATATTTGTGCACCTCGACATCGTCATGGCCGAGGATTTCCGCACAGACCACAGTGTCTTGCGTGAAGTTCTTCGGAACGCCGCCACCGATCATCAGAAGCCCGGTGGTGCCGGCCTTGATCTTGATGTCGGTCAGCTCGCGGAAGTCCGCGATCGCATCGAGGACCATGTAATGGCCGCCGCGCTTCATCGCGTCGACCTGGTGCTTCACCAGACCAAAACCCGCGGACAAATCCACGAACGCCGGACAGAAGATCGGCACGTCATGCTCGTAGGCGAGCTGGACGAGGCTTCCTTCCTTCTTGGCGTTGCCCTCGCTCAGCCACTTGCCCATCTCGCGGATGAAGGCGCGGCTTGAATAGGGGCGCGGTTCCAGGCTGTCGGCGATCTTGCCGATGGTGAAGTCGCAGTCCTGCAGCTGCTGCTCGTCGATGTACGTGTCGTAGATGCGGTCGATGTAGAGCGACCGCAACGTATCATCGTCAGGAATTTCATTCGCTTGATAATGTTTGTGGCCAAGCGCTTCGAAGAAATCCATGTCGACGATCGTGGCGCCGGTGGCGACGATCGCGTCGACCATGTTCGACTTCACCAGCTCCGCGTAAAGGTCCATGCAGCCGCCGGCGGAGGTCGAGCCGGCGACGACCAGGATGATCGAGCAGGAGGGGTCCTCGAGCATCTGGTTGTAGATGGCCGTCGCACGCGCGAGGTCGCGGCTGGTGAAGCTCATCTTGCCCATCGAATCGATGATCGGACGGGCATCGAACGCGGTGATGTCGATATGCTCGACCGGGCTCGAAAGCAGCTCCGCCTTGCGGGTGTCGTTGATCCGGTCCGTGTCCTGGACCTTGTTCAGCGTATCGGCTTCCATCTCATGCTCCATAGCTTCGTCATCCCCGCGAAAGCGGGGACCCGGTTGTTTGCTTCGCTAGGTTCCCGCTTTCGCGGGAATGACGGTCTTGTGATTGCCTGCCTTACAGCTTCACGACGTTCGAACGCGTGGGCTCGGTCGCCGCTCCATAAAGGCTCGCCATCGGCTCGTCGTCGACGATCGCGGAGTCGACGACTCCAAAGCCGTTGAACTGCGTGCGCATCGCGCAGCCGTAGGCGCCGAGCATCCCGACCTCGATGTAATCGCCGGGACCGACGTCCGCGGGGAGCTCAAACGGGCCAGCCATGCGGTCGAGGTCGTCGCAGGTCGGTCCGTAGAAGCTGAACGCCATCGGGCGCGTGTGCAACTCCTGCTCCCGGACGAGCCGGACCGGGTAGCGCCAGCCGATGTGCGCGGCGTCGAACAGGGCGCCGTACGCACCGTCGTTGATGTAAAGCTCGTCGCCGCGGCGCTTCTCGACGCGGACGAGGACGCTCGCATATTCGGCGCAGAGCGCGCGGCCCGGCTCGCACCACAATTCGGCCGAATAGCTGATCGGCAGCGATTCGAACGTCTCGTGGATGACCGCGAAATAGGTCTCGAGCGGCGGCGGCTCCATGCCCGGGTAAGACGAAGGGAAGCCTCCGCCGACATCGACGATATCGACGGTCACTGCGGCGTCGACGATCGCCTGGCGGACCCGGGTCATCGCTTCGGCATAAGCGGCCGGGGTCATCGCCTGACTGCCGACATGGAAGCAGATGCCGAGGGCGTCCGCGGCCTGACGGGCGGCCATCAGAAGCGCGCTGACCTCGCGCGGGTCGGCGCCGAACTTGGACGCCAGGCTGAGCTTCGCATGATCCGAGCTGACACGGATTCGGACGAGCAGGTTGAGGTCGCTCGCGGCAACTCCTTCCGTCGAGGTCGCGGCGACGATCTTGTCCAGCTCTTCGAGCGTATCGAGACTGAACGTCCTGACGCCATGCTCGAAATAGGCCTCGGCGATCGCCTCCTCGGCCTTCACCGGGTGCATGAAGCAGAGCACGGACTCGGGGAGCACCTCGTGAACCAGCCGGACTTCGCCGATCGACGCGACGTCATAATGGGTCACGCCCGAATCCCACAGGATCCGCAGCAAGTCCGGCGACGGGTTCGCCTTGACCGCATAGAGCGAGCGGCCCGGAAACTTCTCGACGAAGAAACGGGCGGCACGCCGCGCGGCGTGCGGACGCAGCAGCGTAACCGGCTGAACCGGTCGGATCCTGGCGATATCGGCAGCCCCCCGGCTACCGGTCGGGGCGGTCGCTAGCCCCAGCGCGCGATGATGCTTGTGCAACTCAAGGGACCTCCAACGGGTATGTTCGACATAAGCTGCCTTGCGGTTGGAAGTCCCATGGGGCAGCGGAAGCGCGATATATGTAGGGGGTCCCCCCCTGTAAAGATTTTTTGGTCGGCGACCGGGGATTTGACCGTCATATGTCGCTGATCTGCAACGGCTAATCGAAAGGGTGAAATATCAACCAGTTAACGGTTGCTGCCGAACTCTCCCGAAGCGATGTCGTCGAAGCTGCGGAGCGAATCCGGGGGCTCGTCCTGCGAACGCCGCTCATCGAGTCCGAGATCGAGGGAACCCCGCTCTGGCTCAAATGCGAGTGCCTGCAGACCGGCGGCGCATTCAAGCTGAGGGGAGCGACGAACCGGCTTCTTCAGCTCACGCCAGAGGAGCGCGAGCGCGGAGTCGTCGCTTTTTCGTCCGGCAATCACGCGCGCGGCGTCGCGGTCGCGGCGCGGCGGCTCGGCGTGAGGGCGACCATCGTGATGCCCTCGGACGCTCCCCGGGTGAAGGTCGAAGGCACGCTCGGCGAGGGAGCGGAGATCATCTTCTACGACCGGCGAACCGGAAACCGCGAAGCGCTCGCCGCCCGCCTTTCCGAAGAGACTGGAGGGACGGTCGTGCCAAGCTTTGACGATCCTGCGATCGTCGCTGGCCAGGGCACGGTGGGACTCGAGATCATCGAGCAGCTCGGCAGAGCGCCGCAGCGGCTCATCGTCCCGTGCGGCGGGGGAGGGCTCGCCGCGGGCATTGCGCTCGCCGTGCCCGAGGCCGAGATGGTGATGGTCGAGCCCGAAGGCTGGGACGACATGGGGCGATCGCTCGAGCTCGGCGAGATCGTTCCCGTCGCCGCCGACGCGCCCGACACGTGGTGCGATGCTCTTCAGACGCCGCGCGTGTCGCCCATCACCTTCGGGATCCTGCGTGATCGCGAGGCCTTGGCGCTCGCGGTCACTGACGCCGAGGCCGCCGACGCGGTGCGGTTTGCCTGGCAGCGGCATGACCTTGTGGTCGAGCCCGGCGGCGCGGTCGCGCTGGCGGCGCTGCTCTCGGGCAAGGTGGCGCCCATGGAAGACACGGTGGTGGTGCTGTCGGGGGGAAATGTGGATCCGGCGCTTCATGCGCGGATCGTCGCCGGCGAGACTTAAGCGACGTTGCGCGTCTTATATTCGCCAGGATCGACATGGAGCGAATGCGACCGCTCGACCGCCTTCGTCAGCTCCTCGAGCTCCGCGGCCAGGGTCTTGAGCTCGCCGACGAGGAAACGGCGCTCACCCTCGGCGATCAACTCGGAGGCGTCGATCAGCGTGTCGAGCATCATCGCGATGCACGGCAGGATCGTCTCCTCGATGCGCTCGAACGCCTCTTCGAGGCGCACCTTTTGGTCCCCACTTGGCATGGCGGCCAATCTGGACCGAACTTGGTTAAGTGTTGGTGAAGTTGGGCGCGGTAATGGCTGATTTTTCGTCATTCGCGATGGCGCTGGCCATGGTCGCCGCCTTCCTGCTCCTGATCGGCGGCACCAGGCTCGCGTTGACCCGTCAGACTCGCGGCAAGGGCATCCTGATGATTGTCGCCGCGCTCGTCATCGTCATGAACGTGATGATCTGGACGGTATAGCCGGCTTCACCGGGTCGGTCGCGAGGCGCATGTCGAGATAATCGTCGGCCGACTTCATCAGCTGGTCGAGCTCGTTCGCGAAGAAATGGTTCGCGCCCGGGATCAGGTCGTGATGGATCGTGATGTGCCGCTGCGTCCTCAGCTTGTCGACCAGCTTCTGCACCGCGCTCGGAGTGACGACCTCATCCGCCTCGCCCTGGATGATGATTCCCGAGGACGGGCAGGGAGCAAGGAAGCTGAAATCGTACATGTTGGCTGGCGGCGCGATCGAGATGAAGCCGCGGATCTCGGGCCGCCGCATGAGGAGCTGCATGCCGATCCACGCGCCGAAGCTGACCCCCGCGACCCACGTCGTCTCCGCCTCGGGATGGATGCTCTGGACCCAGTCGAGCGCCGACGCGGCGTCCGAAAGCTCGCCGATGCCATTGTCGAACAGGCCCTGGCTCTTGCCGACCCCGCGGAAGTTAAACCGCAAGGTCGCAAAGCCGCGCCGGACGAAGGTCTGGTAGAGAAGCTGGACGATCTTGTTGTTCATCGTCCCGCCCGCCTGCGGATGCGAATGGAGGATCAGGGCGACGGGCGCGCGAGGGCGGGTACCGGGGTGGAATCGGCCTTCGAGACGTCCCTCGGGGCCGGGAAAAATGACTTCGGGCATCGGCGGTGAAAGCTCGCGAATGAAAATGGCTGCCGACGGGTGCGCCGCGGCGTCGGCTCCTATATAGGGGCGGCGGTTCAACAGGCAATCGGCAGGAATCCTTCGCTTTTGACCATGCCCGGCCGCCTTTATCTCGACCATGCGGCGACGACGCCGGTGCTGCCGGAAGCACGCGAGGCGATGGGACGTGCGCTGGAGGCCTGGGCCAATCCAAGCTCGCCGCATGCCGACGGGCGTCGCTCGAGGGCCGCGCTCGAAGAGTCGCGCAGGGGAATCGCCGACGCGCTCGGCTGGCGGCATGACGTCATCCTCACCTCGGGTGCAAGCGAGGCGATCCAGATCGTCGCCGCCCGCGCCCGGATGAAGCGGCGGGTCGTCGGACCGACCGAGCACGATGCCGTGATCGCGGCGATGGGCGAGGGGGCGGAGATGCTGCCCGTCGAGAGGGGAGGGCTCGTCGACCTCTCAGCG
The DNA here is from genome assembly GCA_963831215.1 of uncultured Alphaproteobacteria bacterium. Lineage (GTDB taxonomy): Bacteria > Pseudomonadota > Alphaproteobacteria > Sphingomonadales > Sphingomonadaceae > Sphingomicrobium. The sequence continues at coordinate 202,930 of CAWHPM010000013.1, forward strand.
CTGGAGCGCATGCTCGCCGCCGAGCCTGCGCTGGTCGCAATCCAGCTCGTGAACAATGAGACCGGCGTGATCCAGCCCATCGACCGCGTCTGCCAGATCGTGAAGCGCTCCGGCGCCTTGCTCTTGTGCGACTGCGCGCAGGCGGCGGGCAAGATGCCTCTCCCGGACGCGGATTTCATCGCCATTTCGGGCCACAAGTTCGGCGGTCCGCCCGGCGCGGGCGCGCTGCTGGTCAAGGACCTCGCCAAGCTGGAGCCGAGCGGCGGACAGGAGCGCGGCTACCGCCGCGGCACCGAGAACCTGCCCGCCGCCGCGGGAATGGCCGCCGCGCTCGCAAGCCGCGCCTTTGCCGAGGCCATGCCCGGCCTCGACTCACTCCGGCGGCGATTGGAACGGGAGATTCTTCTGTCGGGCGGGATGGTCATCGCGGCGGATGCGCCTCGCCTGGCCACTATCGGCGCCTACGCAATGCCCGGAGTCGCGAGTGCGAGCCAATTGGTCCAGTTCGACCTTGCCGGACTGTCGGTATCGGCGGGGAGCGCCTGTTCATCCGGCAGCATGAAGCCGAGTCGCGTGCTCGCCGCGATGGGCGTCCCGGACGAGATTGCATCGTGCGTGATTCGCGTGAGCTTCGGGCCCTCGACAAGCGAGGCGGATGCGGATCGCTTCCTCGGCGAGTGGCGCAAAATCGCCGGCCGTGCCAAGGCGCAGGCGGCATGATCTACCTCGATTATCAGGCGACCACGCCGGTTGCGCCCGAAGTCGTCAAGGCGATGTTGCCGTGGATCGAGGAGAAATTCGCCAACCCGCACTCGCCGTCGCGCTGGGGCCACGAGGCTGAGGCCGCCATCGAGGTCGCGAGGAAGCGCGTCGAAGAAGCGATCGGCCTCAAGGGCGGAAGCCTCGCCTTCACCGGAAGCGCGACCGAAGCGCTCAACTGGGCGCTGAAGGGTACGGTCGAGAAGGGGGCGAAGGGACGCAGCCGAATCATCACTGTCGCGACCGAGCACGCGGCGGTGCTCGACACTTGCGAATGGCTCGCGGGACAGGGTGTCGACTTGACCATTCTTCCGGTGCAGCCGGATGGCCGCCTCGACCTCGAGCTCCTGGCCCGCGAGCTCGACAAGCGGGTCCTCCTGGTGGCGGTCATGCAGGTCAACAATGAGATCGGCGTCACCCAGCCCATCTCCGAGATCGCAAGGATGGCGCACGATGCAGGGGCGCTGATGCTGTGCGACGCCGTGCAGGCCTTCGGAAGGATCGAGATCTGCGACGGTCCGGACCTGGTGGCTCTCTCGGCCCACAAGATCCACGGTCCCAAGGGGATCGGCGCGCTGTGGATGCGCAAGGGCGCCGAGCCCGCGCCCTTCATTCATGGCGGAGGGCAGGAGCGGGGGCTTCGTTCGGGCACCCTGTCGCCGGCGCTTTGCGTTGGCTTCGGGGCAGCGGCGAAGCTCGCCGAAGAGCGCATGACCCGCGACTACGACCATGTGCAGAAGCTGTGGAATGCCGCCGTCCGCGCGCTCGGGCCTCGCTGGACCATCAACGGAAGCATTTCGCACCGCTATCCGGGCAATCTCAACATCCGCCGGGAAGACGTTGATGCAGCTCGTCTAATTGCCGATCTGCGTGACGTGGCATTTTCGCTAGGTTCCGCCTGCGCCAGCGGATCGGGCCGGCCTAGCCACGTCCTCCGCGCCCTCGGCCTCGATTATCGCGAGGCGCGCTCGTCGGTCCGTTTCGGGTTCGGGCGCTATACGACCCAGAAGGACTTGATGGAGGCCTGCCGGCGCTTTGCGGCAGCGGCCCAGGAGCAGGAGAAGCTCCACGCGTGACTCTGGTGCGTTTTCTGAAAAGTGATGGGAGCCTCGACAAGGAAGTGGAAGCGGCCGCCGGCCAGCGGTTGCTCGACGTCGCCTGGTCCGCGCGGGAACCGCTCGAGGGGGCGTGCGAAGGAGTCATGGCCTGTTCGACCTGTCACGTGATCGTCGATGCGACGGATTTCGAGAAGCTGCCGCCGGCGAGCGAGGAGGAGGAGGACCTGCTCGATCTGGCCGCTCATGCGACTCGGACGTCGCGCCTCGCCTGCCAGATCTTGCTGACGCCCGAGATGCGGACGCTGACCGTGCGAATCCCGGCGGCGGCGAGGAACTGGATGGGGCGATAGCCCGCTATCAGCGCCGCGGGCCGCCTTCGGTGGCCGCTTTCGGATCGAGATGGACTTCCGGAGGCTTCACGCCCAGCGGATGCTTCGCTTGTGAAGCCGCCGCTTCGCGTACGACCTCGAGCCCGGTCAGGGTCAGCCGTCCCGTATTGCTGAGGTCGAGCAGCCGGAATCGCTTGGACGCGGCGCGGCGAAATTCCTCGACCGACACGCCGCGGTTGAAATCGGTATCGGCGGAAATCACCGGTTCCGGGATATTGAGCAGGCTATAGCGATAGCTCTTCGCCTGAATCGTCTGCTCGTAATGGGTGACCTCGTCGGGATCGATCTCGCCGTCGGCGTTGGTGTCGAGCGCCTTGAAGAATCGCTCGGCATCGGCGGTCATTTCGTCGGCGGAGATCGATCCGTCATGATTGGCGTCGGCCTGAGCGAACCAGGTGGCCAGGCCTTCGGCGCCCGACGCGCTGGCGAAGAACGGCTCGCCCATCGAACTCATGAAGGCACGCCCGCCCTGCGACGGCTGAATCGCCGCGGCCGCGGCGGCGAGCATCAGGGGAAGTGGCATGGTCATCCTTTCGAGCGACAGCGCGGAAACATAGTGAAGTAGTTACCGCGTCGTCCAATGAACGTTTGTCGATGCTTGGTCCTACGGTCCGCTTGGCAACGGGTTGCCGATCCTGGTGTCGTCGGCATCTTCCCTGCGCGTCCGGCGCTGGGCCTTATCGTTCGGAGCCGGGCGCATCGCCTGGAGTTGAGCGAGCGTGAGCGCGCCCGAGCGCGCCGTGTCCAGGAGCTGGAAGCGCGCGATCGCCGCCTGCCTGAACTCGTCGAGCGTGACTCCCGCGGTTGAAGTCGCGTATCCGCCGCGGCGACCGGCTCGGGCAGGTTGAGCAAGCCGTAGCGGGCGGCGCCCTGCAGCGCTCCGCCGATGCCGAGGCGGGCATAGTCCTGGTCGCGCCGTGCATTCTGTCGATCGCGCGACATCTCATCGTCGGGATTGCGGCTCTGGCGCGAAGCCGGAGCCGGTGTTCCCGGAGCGCGCTTGGTGCTCGACATGACCTGAATGTCCGGCGCAATTTCATATTCGTAATTGGCGAGCTCGTCCGGATCGATCTCGCCGTCATGGTTGCTGTCGAGCTTGCCGAAGAACCGCTCGGCATCCGCCCGCATCTCCTCGGCCGTCAGCACGCCGTCGTGATCGCGGTCCGCCTGCCTGAACCAGTCGGCGAGCGTGTCGTCGTCGGGCGTGCGTGCGCGGAACGGCTCGCCCATCGGGCTGATGAACGGCGCCCAGGCATGGCCGGTGACGGTGATCGGGGCCGATGAGGGCACCGTCGCGGCGGGCGCGAGAAGGACGAGCAACAACGAAAGCGGCATGGTGCGACGCTCCGCCCTTGGACGTGAACCGCCAATGAAGAAATGACGCGAGCGAGATGAACTTGCGCGTTCGACCCCGGTCCACCATATGCCGGCGCGGAAGTCGGCGGACGGCGCTGTCGCCAACCTGGTCAGGTCCGGAAGGAAGCAGCCACAACGATTTCGCGCCGGGTCGTCGGCTTCCACCTTTTCCCGCTTCCGAACTGGCCCGAGCCCTGCCACAGCTGAGCGCGGGGGTGCGCCATGACCGAATTCGAGTTCCTCTTCTCGGTCTTCGGCCTGCTGATCGGCCTGACATTCATCGAAATCGCCATCAAGTTCGCGGACGCCATCGACGCGCATGCCCGCCGGCCGATTGGCGTGCTCACCCCGCTGCTTGCGCTCTTCGTGATGATCGATGTCGCGGGTTATTGGCTGTTCAGTTGGTCGATACGCGATCTGCTGCATGTCCGCTGGCGAACGGTGTTCGTCGCGCTGACGGTGGCGATAATCTATTACCTGTCGGCATCGATGATCTTTCCGCGCAGCGAAGGCGAGTGGAAGAAACTCGACGAACATTATTGGGCTCGCAAACGGTTCGTGATTGGAGGCGTGCTGCTGGTCGAAGGCGCAACCATGGCGTGGCAAGTCTCGCGAGCTGTCCCGGCCCTCGACGATTATTGGTACTGGATTTACCAGCTACCCTATTTCATCCCGATGGTGGCGCTGTTGTTCACGCGCTCGAGGCGGGTCGACGTCGCCCTTTTCGCGATTCTGATCGGCATGGTATTGTTTTCCGATTTCGACCTCGGCCCGAGCTCCAGATGGGGTCGCGAGGTCGGGATAAGCCTGGGGTATGAGGCTTCGACAAGCACGCCCGCGACACCTAAATAAGGCTGCAATGTCAGATTCCCCCGACCTGATCGATTCCGCAAACGAACCTTCGTTCGGCCTCGACCTTCCCCAATCGCCCGCACCGGCGGGCGCATCGCCCTATCGGGTGCTCGCCCGCAAATACCGGCCGCAGACCTTCGCCGAGCTGATCGGCCAGGATGCGATGGTGACGACGCTCGCCAATGCGATCGAGCGGGGCCGGATCGCGCATGCCTTCCTGCTCACGGGCGTAAGGGGCGTCGGCAAGACCTCGACCGCCCGTCTGATCGCCAAGGCGCTGAACTGCGTCGGCCCGGACGGGACCGGCGGACCGACGATCACGCCGTGCAACGTCTGCGAACCGTGCCGGGCGATCGCGGAAGGGCGGCACATCGACGTGATCGAGATGGACGCCGCCTCGCACACCGGCATCGACGACATCCGCGAGATCATCGACGCGGTCCGCTACGCCTCGGTCAGCGCCCGCTACAAAATCTACATCATCGACGAAGTTCACATGCTTTCCAAACAGGCTTTCAATGGCTTGCTCAAGACTCTTGAGGAGCCGCCCGAGCATGTGAAATTCTTTCTCGCGACCACCGAGGTGAACAAGGTTCCGGTGACGGTCCTGTCGCGCTGCCAAAGGTTCGACCTCCGGCGCATTCCCGCCGAGAAGCTGGCCGAGCATTTCGCCCAGGTCTCGAAAGCGGAAGGGGTGGAAGTCGAGCCGGAAGCGGTGGCGATGATCGCGGGCGCGGCGGAGGGCTCGGCGCGCGACGGCTTGTCGATCCTCGACCAGGCCATCGCGCACGGCGCCGGCGCGGTGACGGCCGCCCAGGTCCGCGACATGTTGGGTCTTGCCGACCGCGGGCGGATCCGCCGCCTGCTCGAGCTTGTCCTGTCGGGCGACGCCGCCGCCACGCTCGCGGCGCTCGACGAGGCGCACGAGCTCGGGATCGACCCGACGCAATTGCTGCGCGGCCTGATGGAGAGCCTCCATGCGGCGACGCGCGCCAAGGCGGGCGCAATCGGCGGTGCGCTGCAATCGATCGAAGAGCGCGAAAACGCCGACGCCATGGCGCGGCAGCTCGGCTGGGGGACGATCCACCGGCTCTGGCAAATGCTGCTCAAGGGCCTTCAGGACGTCAACTCCGCGCCCGATCCGCGCGAAGCCGCGGAAATGGCTCTGCTTCGGCTGATCCACGCCGCCGACCTGCCCGACCCGGCGTCGCTCGTGGCGAAGTTGAGCGGCCAGGATGGCGGGACGACCAGAGCCGCGACGGCTCCGACATCGAGCGACGCGGCGCCTGTCGCGAAGTTACCGTCTGATTTCCGTAGCCTGGTCAGCTTTCTTGAGACCAATCGGCCGCTTCTTGGTCAGCAACTCCACGACCATGTCGGCCTCGTCCGCTTCGCCCCGCCGGAGTTGATCCTGAAGCCGCTGCGCCCGCTCGGCGGTGACTGGTCGCGCGAGCTCGCGGCTGCGCTGAAGTCGCTGACCGGCGCGAGCTGGCAAATCCTCCTCTCCGACGAGCAGGGGGAGCCATCGCTGCTGGAACAGGAGAAAATGGCCGAGGAGCGCGTTCGGGCCGAAGTCCTCGCCGATCCCAACGTCCGCGCGGTGCTTGACATGTTCCCGGATGCCGAACTCGAATCCTTCTCAACAAGAGGCAGCTGACATGCCCGAAATGCCCGACTTCGAATCGATCATGCAGATGGCGCAGAACGCCCAGAACGAGCTCCAGAAGGCGCAGGACAATCTCGACAAGATCGAGGTCGAAGGCGCGGCGGGAGGCGGATTGGTCAAGATCCGAGCGACCGCGAAGGGACGCATCCTCAACGTCGACATCGACGAGACTTTGCTCGCGCCGTCCGAGAAGACGATGGTCGAGGACCTGATCGCCGCGGCGATCAACGATGCGCGGGGCAAGGCCAATTCGGCGGCCGCGGAGGAAATGCAGAAGATGCAGACCACGCTGCCGCTCCCGCCCGGGTTCAAGCTGCCTTTTTAGAGCGTTCCCGACACGCCATTTTTAAGTCATGATGCGCGCCTCTTCGGGGAGGCGCTCGATGTCGCTCGGCGCAATGCAGGACTGGCCGCTCCGGATCATGCGGCTGATGGACCATGCCGAACGCGAGCATGGAAGCCGCGAGATCGTCTCCGCGCGCGCTGACGGCTCGACAGTCAGAACCAACTGGATCGAGATCACCGACAAGGCGCGACGGCTCGCCCAGGCGCTGGAGGATCGAGGCGTGAAACCGGGCGATCGCGTGGCGACGCTGGCCATGAACCACGACCGCCACCTCGTGACCTGGTTCGGCGTGGTCGGCATGGGCGGCGTCATCCACACGCTGAACCCGCGCCTGTTCGACGACCAGCAGACCTACATCGTCAACAATGCCGAGGACCGCGTGGTCATCTACGACCGCCAGTTCGAGCCGATGATCGAGCGCATGAAGGCGGATTGGCCCACGGTCGAGCATTTCATCCGCTTCGACGATGAATTCGACGAGGTGCTTGCGGCCGAGGATGGCGACTATCGCTGGTACGAGGGCGACGAGCGCGAGCCGTGCGGCCTCTGCTACACCAGCGGCACGACCGGCAATCCCAAGGGCGTGCTTTACGAGCATCGCTCGACCGTGCTTCACGCAATGTCGGTCATCGCGCCCGACATCTTCAACGTCTCGGCGCGGTCGGTCATGCTGCCGGTGGTGCCGATGTTCCACGCCAACAGCTGGTGCATCCCCTATGCCGCCGCGCTCGCCGGGTTCAAGCTGGTGCTGTGCGCCGATAATCAACCCGAGCGTCTGTGCCGGCTGTTCCGCGAAGAGGGCGTCACCCACACCGCGGGCGTCCCGACGGTCTGGCTCGGAATGATCGACCATGTCGAAGCGACGGGCGCGCCCCTCGACAAGCTGGAGATCGTCGTCATCGGCGGCTCGTCGGCTCCGCCCGCGACGATCCGCTGGTTCCAGAAGCGCGGCATTCGGGTCAACCATCTGTGGGGCATGACCGAGATGTCGCCGGTCGGGACGGTCGGCGCTCCGCCGGGCAATTGGGACTCGATGAGCGAGGAGCAGCAATTCGCCTATCTCACGCGCCCGGGACGCTCCATGTTCACCGTCGAGCTTCGAACCGTGGACGATGATGGCCAGGTTCTGCCGCGGGACGGGAAAACCTCCGGCCGCCTGCAGACGCGCGGGGCTTCGGTAGTCAAACGCTATTTCAAGCAGGATCAGGATTGCTGCGCCGCGGACCAATGGTTCGACACCGGCGATGTCGCGGCAATCCATCCCGACGGATCGATCCAGATCACCGACCGCGCCAAGGACGTGATCAAGTCGGGCGGCGAATGGATCAGCTCGATCGAGCTCGAGAACGCCGCGGTCGGTTGCCCTGGCGTGCTCGAGGCAGCGGCGATCGGGATTCCCCATCCCAAGTGGGACGAGCGACCCTTGCTGCTCGTCATCCGCGATAACGGCAGTTCGGTCGGCGAGACGGAAATCCGCGATTTCCTGTCGAAGGAGGTCGCCAAATGGTGGCTTCCCGACGCGATCGAGTTCGTCGAGGACCTGCCGCACACGGCCACGGGCAAGCTCAGCAAGAAGGATTTGCGCGACAAATATCGCGACTATCGCTTCGCCGATGCGGAGGCGATGGTCGGGCGGGACTAGGCTGTGCCCCTGCGAATGGTCTGGGCCCCTGCCTTCGCAGGGGTACAGGGGTGACATCGCGACCATGGCGCACTAACTGCGCGGCAACTCCCAAACCCTGAAGGAATGCCGCGACCCCATGGCCGCCCAATATGCTTATGTCATGAAGGACATGACCAAGTCCTTCCCCGGCGCTCAGAAGCCGGTGCTCAGCCACATCAACCTGCAATTCTACCACGGCGCCAAGATCGGCATCGTCGGGCCGAACGGGGCCGGCAAGTCGACCCTGATGAAGATCATGGCCGGCATCGACAAGGACTATCAGGGCGAGGCCTGGCCCGGCGAGAACATCACCGTCGGCTATCTGCCGCAGGAGCCGCAGCTCGACCCGAGCAAGAACGTGCTCGAGAACGTCAAGGACGGCGCGCGCGAGGTCGCCGACATGGTCGACCGGTTCAACGCCATCTCGGCCGAGATGGGCGACCCCAAGGACGACACCGACTTCGACGCGCTGATGGAGGAAATGGGCGAGCTCCAGGCCAAGATCGACGCGGTCGACGGCTGGACGCTCGACAATCAGCTCGAAGTCGCGATGGAGGCGCTGCGCTGCCCGCCGTCGGACTGGTCGGTTGAGAATCTGTCAGGCGGCGAGAAGCGGCGGATCGCACTGACCCGGCTGCTGATCCAGAAGCCCTCGATCCTGCTGCTCGACGAGCCGACCAACCACCTCGACGCCGAGAGCGTCCAGTGGCTCGAGAACCACCTCAAGGAATATCCGGGTGCGGTGCTGATGATCACCCACGACCGCTATTTCCTCGACAATGTGGTGAGCTGGATCCTCGAGCTCGATCGCGGGAAATACTTTCCCTACGAAGGCAATTACTCGACCTACCTCGAGAAGAAAGCCAAGCGGATGGAGCAGGAGGAGCGCGAAGAATCGGGCCGCCAGACGGCAATCCGCCATGAGCTTGAGTGGATCCGGCAGGGCGCAAAAGCCCGGCAGACCAAGTCGAAGGCGCGTATCGCCAAGTTCGACCAGCTCGTCGCCGCGCAGGAAAAGCACGTCCCCGGCAAGGCGGAGATCCTCATCCAGGTGCCCGAGCGTCTCGGCGGCAAGGTCATCGAGGTTGAAAATATTTCAAAGGCTTATGGCGACAAGTTGCTGTTCGAGGGCCTGAGCTTCACGCTTCCGCCGGGCGGGATCGTCGGGGTGATCGGCCCCAATGGCGCCGGCAAGTCGACGCTGTTCAAGATCATCACCGGTCAGGAGACGCCGCGACTCGGGCGAGGTCGACATCGGGCCGACCGTGCATCTCGGTTATGTCGACCAGAGCCGCGACCATCTCGATGGTTCGAAGAACGTGTGGGAGGAGATTTCCGACGGGCTCGACTACATGAAGGTCAACGGCCACGACCAGTCGACCCGGGCCTATGTCGGCGCGTTCAACTTCAAGGGTCAGGACCAGCAGAAGAATGTCGGGAAGCTGTCCGGCGGCGAGCGCAACCGAGTCAACATCGCCAAGATGCTGAAGAAGGGCGGCAACGTGCTGCTGCTCGACGAGCCGACCAACGACCTCGACGTCGAGACCCTGGGCGCGCTCGAGGAAGCGATCGAGAATTTCGCCGGCTGCGCGGTGGTCATCAGCCACGACCGCTTCTTCCTCGACCGCCTCGCGACCCACATCCTCGCCTTCGAGGGCGACAGCCGCGTCGAATGGTTCGAGGGCAACTTTCAGGCGTACGAAGAGGACAAGGTGCGGCGACTGGGCGAAGAAGCGACCCGCCCGCACCGGACGAGCTATCGGAAGTTGACGAGGTAGATATCGGACGTGCCGGTCAACGATCGCTGGGCTTGAGATCACGCCAACTTCAGTCGCGATCAGCGAATCGCTCGAACGAATTGCCTCAAGCGCCTGCAGGAAGCGGCGGATTCACATGATGCAATCTTCCACGCGGCAACCGATGCCAATCGCGCGCTCCAGGGTGCTCTGACTGCAGCTCTCGCTGGCTCAGCGAGCATTGGCGCTTCACCTCCAGAAGTTCGCGGCAAATGGATTCAATGGTTTGAAGCAAGTCGAGAGACCGATCCGCCAAATCGCCAAGTTGGAGGGTAATGGGCTTTGAGGGAGATGCTGATCGAGGCGCGTTCAGCGGCCACTTCCCTGGACAGCAGCGCCTGCTTGAGCTTTCCTCGCAGGAGTCGTTCTGGATTGGCCGCCTGCTGTTCTACCGCGACAGCTTCGAGCATCCCGAACAACTGACATTCATAATGACGCGACGGCGAGATAGCGGATTCAATTGAGGGGTCCGTCGAGGTGCCTCGGGAGACGCTCCGGCGGCCCGTGCCGCGTAAACCCACCTACTTCCCCACCGAGGCCGAGTTCCGCCGCTGGCTTGAGGCCAATCACGAGACCGCGCCCGAACTGCTCGTCGGCTTCTGGAAGAAGAGCAGCGGCAAGCCGTCGATCGACTGGCCGCAGGCGCGCGACCAGGCGCTTTGCTTCGGGTGGATCGACGGCATCCGCAAATCGCTCGGCGACGAGGCCTACACCATCCGCTTCACGCCGCGGCGGAAGGGGAGCATCTGGAGCAAGGTCAATGTCGAGCGGTTCGAGGCGTTGAAGGCCGCTGGCATGATGACGCCCGCGGGGGAGGCGGCCTACGAGCGCGACAAGCATCGCAGCGGCGTCTATTCCTACGAGAGACCCGTCGCCGAGCTCAGCGTCGACGAGGAGGCGCTGTTCCGAGCGAACGCCGGCGCCTGGGCCGACTGGGAGACGCGGCCCGCCGGCTACCGCAGGAGTGCGCTCGGCTGGGTGACGGGAGCGAAAAGGCCCGAGACGCGGGCGAAGCGGCTTCGCGAGCTGATCGCGGTCAGCGGGGAAGGGCGCCGCCTCCCGCAATATGACTGGCAGAAGAAGCCGTGATCAGCGTCACCGGTCCGCTTGGGCTATGGACCGGCGAAAACGGGACGTGGCATTTCATCACGGTTCCCGAGGAGCAGTCCGACGAGGTGCGAGCGCATGCGATGGCGAGCCTTCGCGGCTTCAACTCGGCCAAGGTCGAAGCGAGGATCGGTGACGTCACCTGGCGTACCTCGGTCTTCCCTATGAAGGCGGGCGGTTATTTCCTGCCGGTGAAGTCCGACGTGCGTCGCAAGGCCGGCATCGCGGCGGGCGACACCGTCACCGTCATCCTCCAGCTAGTCTGACGGATTGCCGCCCGACGATTTATCGGCCGGATGCCGCGGCGGATAGCGCTGCTGGTGGTTGATGTCGTCCTGCTTGTCGACTCCCTCGTGGGCTTCGGGGTCGCGGACGCGCTCGAGCTCGGCCTGGGTCGCGACGTCCTCCTGCAAATTGCCGCCTGAGCTGCCGCCTTGGCTCGGCGTTGGCTCGGTTCGATCGATGATGTTGCTGTCGTCGTTTTCGCGTGCAGTCTCGGTGCGGCGGTTTTCCATGGCGGTCTCCTTCACGCGACGAACGGGCCGCGCCGAGCGGCGTTCCCTGATCCGGCTCGTCTCGGAACCATCGCGCCGAGCGCCCGGTTTGAGACGTTCATGGTGCAAGGCCCGTTCGCAGCTTTGGTGAATGCCGCGCCCCACGCGGGCGCTTCCGGCGCCTCGCCGGATGCGGTGCGGATTTTCGGGGTCACGCTCATCGGCGCGACTCCGCACAATCTCCACAAGCTGGTTCTGACGCTTGGCTTCATCGCCGTCGCCTGGGTGGTTGCCTGGGCGCTGCGTCAAATTCTCAAGCTGTTCATCGGAAGTCGCTCCGGCACGCGCTTCCAGTTCTGGGCCAAGCAAGGCGTGAGCCTGATCGTCGCCGCGATCCTGATCCTCGGCGTGATGTCGATCTGGTTCGACAGCCCCGCGCGTCTCGCGAGCGTGGTCGGCCTCATCGGCGCGGGCATCGCCTTCGCCCTCCAGCGGGTGATCACCGCCGTCGCCGGCTATTTCGTGATCCTTCGCGGCAAGACCTTCAACGTCGGCGACCGGATCCTGATGGGCGGGGTGCGCGGCGATGTCGTCGGCCTGACCTTCATGCAGACCCGGATCATGGAGATGGGCCAGTCGCCGCGGGAGGAGACCGACAGCCGCTCGTGGGTGCACAGCCGTCAGTTCACTGGACGGATCGTTACCGTCACCAACGACAAGGTATTCGACGAGCCGGTCTACAATTACACGCACGAATTCGCCTACATCTGGGACGAGATCAGCATCCCGGTCCATCTCCACCAGGACTTCGAGAAGGCGGAACGCATCATTCTCGATGCGTCGGAGAGACATGCCCGGACCGCCCAGCGTCTGGGCGAGGCGGAGGTTGTGCGGGTGCGGAACCGGTTCGGGATCGACGTCGGCGAGATCGACCCGCGAGTGTTCTGGCGGATCACGGAGAACTGGCTGGAGTTGACCGTTCGCTTCCTGGGTCCCGACCACGGCATCCGCGAGATCAAGGATCAGATCACGCGGGAGGTCGTCAGTGGGTTCAGGCAGGCGGGCATCATGATCGCGGCGGTGAGACAGGAGGCCGTCACGATCCCGCCCGGGCAGGAGTGGCGCGAGCGTCAGGCGTAGCGGCTCGTCAGCGCAGCCGTTTGACCAGCAGGCGCCCGTCATCGCCCGACTTCACCTCGAAGTTGGGCACGGCCTTGATGAGCTCGGAAAGGCGGGTGAAACCGTAGTTGCGGGCGGCGAAGCTGGACACCGCCTTGGCGCGCTGGCCGAGCTCGGACAGCGGCGTGTAGCCCTCCTCGTCGCGCTTGGAGGCCTTGTACGCGGAGCCGAGGACCTGCAGCAACTCGGAGTCGACGGGTCGCTGTCCCTTGCCGAAGGCCGGCTGCTCCAACTCTTCCGCGTCATCGAGCGCGAGTGCTCCGACGTCGAAGAAGCGGCTGCACGCTTGCTGGAAGGAGAGGGGGGTCTTGGCGGTCCCGAACCCGTACACCTGCAGGCCATCCTCGCGAATGCGCTGGGCCAGCGGCAGGAAGTCGCTGTCCGACGACATGATCCCGAAGCCGTCGACATTGCCGCGGTAGAGCAGGTCCATCGCGTCGATCGTCATGCGCATGTCGGTCGCGCTCTTGCCCTTGACGACGTCGAACTGCTGCATCGGGACGATCGAATGAAGGCCCGTCAGCTGGCCCCAGCCCTTGAGACTGGCCTTGGCCCAATTGCCGTACGCTCGCCGGATATTGATCGTGCCGAGTTCGCCCAGGACGAGCAGCACTTCGTCGAGATGCTCCGGGCTCGCGTTATCGGCGTCGATAAGCAGCGCGATATTGGCTTCCTGTTCCGGCAGGCGTTCCCGCATCCGATTCCTCTTTCGGGTTCCCCTGTAGCGCGGCGTCGCGGAATGACCACCGTTGAGCGCTCCAACCGGCGGCGACCTGAACGCCCGATTATCGATGCGGGAACGAAATGTCGCTTGATGCACTATGGCTGGACAGGGGGCGCGTTGTGGAAGGACGAGAGAGATGAAGAAGATTCTTGCTGCGGCGCTTGCCGCCGCCAGCGTGTCGGTGGCTGGCTGCGCCACTTATCCAAACCAGTACGGCTACGATCCGTACGGCTATAACAATGGCTATTACGGCAATGGCTACGGTCAGCCCTACGGTGGCAACTCGCAGGCCGGAAACGTGGTTGGCGGCGCGGCGATCGGCGCGGCGACCGGCGCGGTGGCGGGCGCGGTGCTGCCTGGGCTGAAGCCGGGCACCGGCGCAATCGCCGGCGCGATCCTCGGCGGGGTCCTGGGTGCGACGATCAACGGCCGGCAATATTATCGCGATACTCGCGGGTACTGCTATTACGTCGACCAATATGGTCAGCCGCACTACAGCTACGACATTCGCTGCTAGTCGTGTCCCGTTCTTGAGCTGCTAGACGGGGCGGAAGTCACCTTCCGCCTCGTCGAGCATGTAGAGACGGCCCTCGGAAATCGAAAAATGCGCGCCGTGGAGCCTGAGGCTCCCGGCGTTCTCGCGTTCGGCGATCCACGGGAAGGTCCGAAGGTTCGCAAGGCTCACCTTCACCGCCTCCTGTTCCATGTCGAGGAAAGCCGGGCGATCGAGGTCGGAATGGCGCGCTCGAACCTGATCGCGCACCCCGGACAGCATTCGCACCCAGTCCCCGATGAAATGGCCTTCTCCGGGGGGCATCTGGTCGAACTTTCCGGTGAGCGCGGCCGCGCAGCCGCCGCACATGCCGTGGCCCATGACCACGATCGCGTCGACCTCGAGCTGGGTCACCGCGAATTCCAGCGCGGCCGAGACGCCGTGGTAACCACTGCTCGTCTCGTAGGGCGGGGCGAGCGCCGCGATGTTGCGCGCGACGAACATCTCGCCGGGCCGCGCGTCGAAGATCTCCGCGGGATCGCTTCGGCTGTCGGCGCAGGCGAGGATCATCACCTTCGGGCTCTGGCCCTCGGCGAGTTCCGCCCAGCGTTCACGCTCGCGCCTCCCAGCCATTCTCGCGGAAGCGGCGATAGCCTTCGATCAGCTGCTCTAAGTACGGCATGGCTCGCCGCTAGCCAGCAGGGACGGGGGTGGCAAGCGCTAGCGGCAATCGCTATCTGGCGCGGCATGAACGCGCCCGCCGCCATCTCGCCGAGACCGCGCAAGCCCGACTGGATTCTTGTCAAGGCCCCGGTCAGCGAGGGCTATCATCAGACCCGGCGCCTGATGCGCGAGCTCAACCTCGCCACGGTGTGCGAGGAAGCGGCCTGCCCGAACATCGGCGAATGCTGGACCAAGAAGCACGCGACGGTGATGATCCTCGGCGACACCTGCACGCGCGCCTGCGCGTTCTGCAACGTGAAGACCGGGATGCCGCGCGCGGTCGATCCGCTCGAGCCCGAGCATGTCGCGACCGCGGCGGCCGAACTCGGCCTCGAGCATATCGTCGTGACATCGGTCGACCGCGACGATCTGCCGGACGGCGGCGCGTCGCAGTTCGTCAAAGTCATCGAGGCGCTGCGCCGGAACACGCCGCAGACCACGATCGAGATTCTGACACCCGACTTCCGCAACAAGAGCGAGGCCGCGGTCGAGGCAATCGTCGACGCCGGGCCCGATGTCTACAACCACAATCTCGAGACGGTGCCGCGGCTCTATCCGACGATCCGGCCCGGCGCGCGCTATTATGCCTCGCTGCGGCTGCTGGAGAGCGTGAAGCGCCATGCTCCGCACATCTTCACCAAGTCGGGCGTGATGGTCGGGCTCGGCGAGCAGCGGCTTGAGGTTCACCAGGTGATGGACGACATGCGCTCCGCCGGCGTCGATTTCCTGACGATGGGCCAATATCTCCAGCCGACCCCGCGCCATGCGAAGGTCGAGGAATTCGTCACCCCCAAGGCGTTCGACGCTTATGCCGCCATCGCCCGGGCCAAGGGCTTCCTGCTCGTCGCCGCGTCGCCGCTGACCCGGTCGAGCTATCATGCCGGCGACGACTTCAAGGCCATGCAGGCGGCACGGATGGCGCAGCTGGAGCGTTCGAACGGCTAATGCCGCGGCACAGCGAGACGAAGAATTTACCCTACACGCCGGAGCAACTGTTCGAGCTTGTCGCGGACGTTGCCCGCTACGATGAATTCTTGCCATGGGTGGTTGCTGTCCGGGTCCGCTCATCCAGCGAGACGGAAACGCTCGCCGACCTCGTCGTCGGATTCAACGCCTTCAAGGAGCGCTTCACCAGCCGTGTGGTGAAGCACCGGCCGAACCGGATCTGCGTCGATTATGTCGAGGGACCGCTCAAATATCTCCATAATGAATGGAAGTTCGACCGCGCGACTGACGGCGGCACGATCGTGCATTTCTCCGTCGATTTCGCGTTCAAGTCGCGGCTGTTCGAAACGCTCGCGGGGGCGATGTTCGACCGTGCGCTGAGGCGGATGACCAATGCGTTCGAGCAGCGCGCGGCCGCGCTCTATGGCATCAGAAGGTCGAGCGCGCAGAGCGCCGCCTGAAGCCTCACTCCCGAGCGCGTCTTCTCGTCGAAGAACTTCTGGTCGGCGACGATTTTCGCCGGGTCGGCATCGCGCTCGGCGCGCGCGAAGACGACCGTGCCGACGGGCTTGGCTGCAGTTCCGCCGCCGGGCCCCGCGATTCCGGTGATTGCGACCGCGACATCGGCCTCCGTCGCGGCGAGAGCGCCTCGAGCCATGGACCAGGCGGTGGCGACGCTCACCGAACCAAAGGTATCGACCACTTCCTGCG
This sequence comes from uncultured Alphaproteobacteria bacterium, assembly GCA_963831215.1. GTDB lineage: Bacteria > Pseudomonadota > Alphaproteobacteria > Sphingomonadales > Sphingomonadaceae > Sphingomicrobium. The sequence goes on from CAWHPM010000013.1 coordinate 219,191, forward strand.
AAACCTTGAGCTCGCTGATTTTCGCGGCGTTCGAATAAGTTACGAACCCTGCCTCAAACACGTCCGAGGAGCCTGGAATCTCCGTCAGGGCCGCGCTGACCAGGCCGCCGGTGCAGCTTTCGGCGACGGCCATCCTCCGGCCCGCCGCGCGATTGGCGTCGATGACCTCACGAGCCTTGTCCACCAGCTGCTTCGGGAGAAGCGAGTCGTTCAAGGCAGCAGTCCCATTCGGATGCTCGCGACTGCCTGCGCCGCGATGCCCTCGCGTCGGCCGGTGAAGCCGAGCCCTTCCGTCGTGGTCGCCTTGATGCTCACCTGGCCGATGCTCAGTCCCGCGATCTCCGCGATTTGCGCGCGCATGGCCTCTCGATGAGGTCCGATCCTCGGCGCTTCCGCGATGATCGTACAATCCACATGGTCGAGGATGGCTCCCCGATCGCGAAGCAGCGCGACGGCATGGTCGAGGAAATGTGACGAAGCCATTCCTTGCCAGCGCGGATCGGAAGGCGGGAAATGGTCGCCAATGTCGCCAAGTCCGGCGGCTCCGAGCAAAGCGTCGGTGATCGCGTGGAGCACGACGTCGGCATCGCTGTGCCCGGCGAGCCCTCGGTTGTGCGGCACTTCGATCCCGCCGAGCATCACCGGTCCCTCGCCCGCGAAGGCATGGACGTCGAAGCCCATGCCGGTGCGCGGCGAAAGCCGGCCCGCGAGCCATTGTTCGGCGCGTTCGAAGTCGGCGGGAAACGTGAGCTTTTCGAGCGCGGGATCGCCTTCGACCGCCGCGACCCTCGAGCCGCCCGCCCGAGCCACGGTGGTCTCATCCGTCGGCGCGGGCCCGGACCAGCGCTCGTAGGCGGACTTCAAGTCCGCGAGCCGGAAGGCCTGCGGGGTCTGGACGCGGACCAGGCCGCCGCGGTCGATTCCGTCGCCCAGCGTCTCGCCGACCCGCGCCAGCGTGTCGCCGACAGGCAACACGGGCGCCGCGCCTTCGTAGAACTCCAGGCTGGCGACCAGGCGATCAATCACCGCGCCGGGACAGAAGGGACGCGCGGCATCGTGGACGAGGACGGCGTCGGAATCGACGGTGGCCAGCCCCGCTCGAACCGAGTCCGCGCGCTCTTCTCCGCCTTCAATGAGTTCTCCAACATCGAAACCGGTGAGCGCCGTCCTGGCGAGATCCTCCTGCCCCTTTCCAACCACCACGCGCACCATCTGCACCGCGGGATGGCGGATCAGCGCCTCCACCGCCCAGCGCAGCACCGGCTTGCCGCCGAGGAGCCGGTATTGCTTGGGCACGCCGCCGCCGAAGCGCTCGCCTTTGCCGGCAGCGACGATGAGGGCGGCGACGGTCATTCGCGAGGGCGTCTAGGACCGCTCGCCTTGTCCGCCAAGGCCTAATCCCTTATCTCCCGGCATCCCATGAGCCTTTTGAACCCCATCAGGATCGGCCCGATCGAGGTCCGGTCGCCGGTGATCCTGGCGCCGATGACGGCCGTCACCGACCTGCCATTCCGCCGCGCGGTGAAACGCTACGGCGCAGGGCTGACGGTGAGCGAGATGATCGCCAGCGAAGCGATGGTCCGCGAGACTCGGCAGTCGCTGCAGAAGTCGCTGTGGGACCCGTGCGAGGAGCCGGTGTCGATGCAGCTCGCCGGCTGCGAGCCGCGGGTCGTGGCCGAGGCTGCCAAGCTCAACGAGCAGCGCGGGGCTGCGATCATCGACATCAACATGGGCTGCCCGGTGAAGAAGGTCGTCAATGGCTGGGCGGGGTCGGCGCTGATGCGCGACCTGACCACGGCCGCCGCGATTATCGACGCGACGGTGAAGGCGGTGAAGGTTCCCGTGACGCTGAAGACGCGAATGGGCTGGGACCACAACAGCTTGAACGCGCCCGAGCTCGCGCGCATTGCCGAGGACCTCGGCGTTCAGATGATTACCATCCACGGCCGCACCCGCTGCCAGCTGTACAAGGGCGAGGCCGACTGGGCGTTCGTGCGCAAGGTCAAGGACGCGGTGTCGGTGCCGGTGATCGTCAACGGCGACATCAACTCGGTCGAAGATGCGCGCGAGGCGCTTCGCCAGTCGGGCGCGGACGGCGTGATGGTCGGCCGTGGCGCCTACGGGCGGCCGTGGTTCCCCTCGCAGGTCATGAGCGACCTCGGGTGGGGGAGGGCACCGACCGGATCCGAGCCTCGACGAGCAGCTCGCGACCATGCTCCAGCAGTATGAGGAGATGCTCGAGCTTTACGGTACGCACACCGGCGTGAACCTCGCGCGCAAGCATATCGGCTGGTACACCAAGGGCCTTCCAGGCTCGGCGGAGCTCAGGAACAAGGTGAACCAGCAGGACGATCCCGCTGTGGTCATTGCCATGTTGCAGGAATTCTATTCGCCGTGGCTCGCCCGCTCGGCGGCCTGACGCGAACCCTCCCACAGAAGTGTGTTGTTGATGCAACGGTCGTGCTAGGGCCGTTCCGAATGGACGCCCGTACGGCCGAATCGCCGGTGACAATGCAGCAGGACAGCTGGCTCAAGCGCGAGCGGGCGAGCGGACGGTTTTACGACCGCCTGACGGCGCTGACGGCGCTAATTCTGATCGGAATGATAGGGCTGAGCGGATGGCTGCTGAGCCGCTCGGCCGAACCTGGCACGCTGCTTTCGCCGCCGCTGATCGCATTACTGCTGATCGCAATTCTCCTGCCAGCCATCGCGCTGATGGCGCTTTACGCACGCAAGGTCGCGGTTCGGCGGGCGGAGAGGGGAGGGCTTGGCAGCGGACGCCTGCATGTGCGTCTGGTTGCCCTGTTCACTGCCGTGGCGGCCGTGCCGACCGTGCTGGTGGCGATCTTCGCTTCGGTTCTGTTTCAGAGCGGGCTTGAGTTCTGGTTCTCCAATCGCGCGCGCAGCATGCTCGAGAATACCGTGGAAGTGGCGCGTGCGAGCTACGACCGAGAAGCCGAACGCGTGTCGAATGAAACGGTTACGATGAGTGGCGACTTGGCGGGGTACCTGCAGCAGATCGCAATTGACGACCCTCGCTTCGCCGACTTGTTTCCTCGCCAAGTGCTCATTCGGAATCTCTCGGAAGCGATCATCTTCACCTACGGTGCCGACCACCAGATCCGCACGCTTGCTCTGGTCAACCCTTACAACCGGCCACTCGACAAAGTAATTACGCCAGACAAGATCGAGCAGCTGAAGACGCATCCCAGCGCGACAATCAATTCCACCGACCGTATCGGAGCGGTGACGCCGATCAATTTTGGCCCCAACACTTACCTCTACGCTTCACGCGTGTTCGATCCCCAGTTGAGAACTCAACTGAGGGGCGCAAATGACGTCCTTCGAGATTACCAGACATTGCTCAGGCGCTCGCGAGTTAACCAGCTTCGCTTCAACGCGGCGCTCCTCCTCGGCGCCCTCATCATCGTCGGCCTGTCCATCCTGACCGCGCTCAAGCTCGCGGACCGGCTCGTCAGGCCTGTCGGAGAGCTCGTCAATGCCGCGGGTCGGATCGAAGCCGGCGACTTTTCCGCCCGCGTACCTGTCGCCAACAGCGGTGACGAGGTGCAGACGCTTTCAACGGCCTTCAACCAGATGACCGAGCGGCTGGAAGTGCAGACAAACGAGCTTCGCACCGCCAACACACAGCTCGACACGCGAAGGGCATTTATCGAGGCGGTGCTGTCGAGCGTCACCGCGGGGGTGATCGCCGTCGACGCGCAGCACAACATCCTTCTCCTCAACCGCTCCGCGGAAACGCTTCTCGAGCAAGGCGAGCCGATCGAAGGCAAGGCGCTCGGGGCCGTCTCCGCCGAGCTCGAGGAGTTCATGCGC
>CAWHPM010000014.1:0-212231 GCA_963831215.1 uncultured Alphaproteobacteria bacterium
ACAGGTAGAGGCCGATGTCGAGGTCGACGATGGTCGCGACCAGCGCGATCCACCGCGCGCCGTTCGCGTTGAGGAACAGCGCGATGGCGCCGGCAATGAGCGGGATCGCGATCAATCTGGTAAGCAAGGCAATGCTAGTCATTTGGCCGCTCACTGCGCCCACCAGATCGCCCAGGTCGCCGCGCCGATCAGGCCGAGCAGCATCACCAGCGCATAGGATAGAGGAACCCCGATTGCAGCCGGGCGGTAACGCGGTTGCCGGCAGCGACGGCAAAAGCCGCGCCGTGCGGCCCGAAGCGGTCGATCGTGCCTTCATCACCGCCATGCCAGAACAGGCGGCCAAGCCACAGCGCCGGACGGACGAAGAGGAAGTCGTAGAGCTCGTCGAAATACCATTTGTTGAACACGAACCGGTAGACGCCGGGGAAGGTTCGCGACGAAGCGGCCGGCGAACCGGGGTCCCGGATGTAATTGTGCCAGGCGATCCACAGCCCGATCAGCATGACGATGGTCGGCGTCAGCTTCACCCACAGCGGGGAGTTCTCCGCGGCTCGGCGAGGTCGCTGGCTGAATGCGACCGCTGCCGTGCCAGAAATCGGCGCGCGCTCGGGATCGACGAAGATGCCGTGGAAGAGCTGGCCGGCAAGCACCGCGCCGAGCGCCAGCAGGCAGTCGGCACCAGCATGGTCAGCGGGCTTTCGTGCGGATGATAGCCGCCGGTGCCGGTCGCCGGCGGCCGCGCCTCATGCGCGCTGTCGCCATGCTCCTCATCGGGCTATCGTCGTGGATCGCCGTGAAGCGCGTGCTGGATATGCTCCGACGCCGCCCAGCGCGGCTCGCCGAAGAAGGTCAGGAAGATCAGGCGCCAGCTGTAGAAGCTGGTCAGCAGGGCCGCGAGCGAGCCGATCCAGAAGGCGATGGTGCCCGACACCGAGCCGCTCGCCCAGGCGCTCTCGAGGATCGCGTCCTTGGACCAGAAGCCGGCAAAGCCGAGTCAGCCGCGTCGATGCCAACGCCGGTGATCGCGAGCGTGCCGATCACCATCACCCAGAAGGTGAACGGGATCTCTTTCCGCAGCGCGCCATAGTAACGCATGTCCTGCTCGTGGTGCATCGCGTGGATCACGAGCCCGCGCCGAGGAACAGCAAGGCCTTGAAGAAGGCGTGCGTGAACAGGTGGAACATCGCCGCGCCGTAAGCGCCGACGCCCGCGGCGAAGAACATGTAGCCGAGCTGCGAGCAGGTCGAATAAGCGATCACCCGCTTGATGTCGTTCTGCGCGCAGCCGACCGTCGCCGCGAAGATGCAGGTGGCGGCGCCGACCCAGGTGACGACGTGCATCGCGGTCGGCTGACGTCGAACATCGGCGACAGGCGGCAGACCATGAACACGCCCGCGGTGACCATGGTCGCGGCATGGATCAGCGCGCTGACCGGGGTCGGGCCCTCCATCGCGTCGGGCAGCCAGGTGTGGAGGCCGAGCTGCGCCGACTTGCCCATCGCGCCGACGAACAGCAGCAGGCAGAGCAGGGTCATGGTGTCGACGCGCATGCCGGCAAAGCCGATGGTCGATCCGGCCATGCCCGGCGCGGCGGCGAGGATCGCCGGGATCGAGACCGTGCCGAACACCAGGAAGGTGCCGAAGATGCCGAGGGAGAAGCCGAAATCGCCGACGCGGTTGACGACGAACGCCTTCAGCGCAGCCGCATTGGCCGTCGGCTTGTGGTACCAGAAGCCGATCAGCAGATAGGACGCGAGGCCGACGCCTTCCCAGCCGAAGAACATCTGCACCAGGCTGTCGGCGGTCACCAGCATCAGCATCGCGAAGCTGAACAGCGACAGATAGGCGAAGAAGCGCGGCTGGCTCGGGTCCTCCTCCATATAGCCCCAGCTATAAAGGTGGACGAGGCTGGAGACGGTCGTCACCACCACCAGCATCACCGCGGTGAGCGCGTCGACGCGGAGCGCCCAGTCGACCGTCAGCGTGCCCGACTGGATCCAGTTCAGCACCGGCACGACCGCCGGCCGGGCGCTGCCGCAAAAATATTGGAAGAAGATCGGCCAGCTGAGGAACGCGCCGACGAACAGCGCCCCCGTCGTGACCACCTTGGCCGCCGTCTTACCGATCCAGCGGCCGCCCAGCCCAGCGACAATCGCAGCGATCAGCGGCAGGAAGACGATGAAGAGAACCGGGTGCATCAGCCGTGCATCCGGTTGACGTCGTCGACCGCGATCAAGCCGCGGCGGCGGAAGAAGATGACCAGGATGGCAAGCCCGATCGCGGCCTCGGCGGCGGCGACGGTGAGGACGAACATCGCCAGCACCTGGCCGGTCAGGTCGCCGAGATAGGCCGAGAAGGCGACCAGGTTGATGTTCACCGCGAGCAGGATCAGCTCGATCGCCATCAGCATCAGGATGACGTTTCGGCGGTTGAGGAAAATGCCGAGCACGCCGATCGTGAACAGGATCGCGGCAACGGGAGATAGTGGGCCAGGCCGATCACAGCTTCATCCCCTCGCCGACGCCCGGATCGATATTTTTGATGGCATCACCGGGCCGCGCGGCGATCTGCTTCCATACCTTCTGGGGACGCGTGTCGCGCGCGGCTGCGGTGGGTGAGGACGATCGCGCCGATCATCGCCACCAGCAGGATCAGGCCGGCAAGCTCGAACGCGAACAGATAACGGCTGTAGAGCAGCTGCCCGAGCGCCACGATGTTGGGCTGCGTCGCGGCCGGGATCGGGCGTGCCCACGAGCGCCGGCCCAGCCTTCCAGGCGACTGAGCGCGACGATCGATCTCGGCCAGCAGCACCAGCGCGATGATGATCCCGAACGGCAGGTTGCGCGTGAAGCCCGACCGTAGCGACGCGAAGTCGATGTCGAGCATCATCACGACGAACAGGAACAGCACCGCGACCGCGCCGACGTAGACGATCACCAGCAGCATCGCGATGAACTCGGCGCCGAACAGCAGCATCAAGCCCGCCGCGTTGAAGAAGGCGACGATCAGCCACAGCACGCTGTGCACCGGGTTGCGCGCGAAGATCACCGCGATCGCCGAAGCGATGGTGAGCGTCGCGAACAGGTAAAAGGCGATGTTGCGATCACGCGATAGCCCGAAACTCGTCATTCTGAAGCAGGGATCAAGCGAGGCGGCGTAAAGGATGCTGCGTTCGGCATGACGGAAATTCATGGAGGGAACCCTGTTTCACGAAGTCGCGCGCTTATCGGTAGGGGGCATCGGCGGCAAGGTTGGCGGCAATCGCCTGCTCCCACTTGTCGCCGTTCGCGAGCAATTTGGCCTTGTCGTAGAGCAATTCCTCGCGCGTTTCGGTCGCGAATTCGAGGTTCGGCCCTTCGACGATCGCATCGACCGGGCACGCTTCGGCGCACAGTCCGCAATAGATGCATTTGACCATGTCGATGTCGTATCGCGTGGTGCGGCGGCTGCCGTCCTCGCGCGGTCGGATTCGATGGTGATCGCCAGCGCCGGGCAGATCGCCTCGCACAGTTTGCACGCGATGCAGCGCTCTTCGCCGTTGGGGTAGCGGCGCAGCGCATGCTCGCCGCGGAAGCGCGGGCTCTGCGGCGTCTTCTCGTACGGATAGTTGATCGTCGCCTTGGGCTTGAAGAAATACTTCAGCGTCAGCGCGTGGGCCTGCACGAATTCCCAGAGGGTGAAGGCTTTGAGGTGCGCGATAATCATGCACGCCCTCCGTAACGGGTGAACATCAGCCATCCGGAGACGAGGACGACGAAAAGCAGGCGACAGCGGCAGGAAGATCTTCCAGCCGAGCCGCATCAGCTGGTCGTAGCGGTAGCGCGGCACGGTCGCCTTCACCCAGCCGAAGCAGAAGAAGAAAAAGAGCATCTTGGCGAACAGCCAGATGATGCCCGGGACCAAGTAGAGCGGCGCCCAGTCGACCGGCGGCAGCCAGCCGCCCCAGAACATGATGGCGTTCAGCGCGCACATCAGGATGCACGTTGGCATATTCGCCGAGCCAGAAGAGCGCGAAGCTCATCGACGAATATTCGGTCTGGTGCCCGGCAACGAGCTCGCTCTCCGCCTCGACCAGGTCGAACGGCGTGCGGAAGGTCTCGGCCATCGAGCTGATGAAGAACACCACCCACATCGGGAACAGCAGCAGGTTGAACGCGAAGGCGTTGACGATGCCGAGGCCGAAGCCCTTCTGCGCCAGCACGATCTCGCTGAGGTTGAACGTGCCGGCGTAGAGCACGACGTGATCAGCACGAAGCCGATCGACACTTCGTAGCTGACCATCTGCGCCGCAGCGCGGAGCGCCGAGAAAAAGGGGTATTTCGAGTTGGACGCCCAGCCGGCGACGATCACGCCGTAAACGCCCAGCGAGCTCGCCGCGAGGATGTAGAGCAGCCCGACATTGACATCGGCGAGCACCACGCCCGACTGGAACGGGATCACCGCCCAGACGATCAACGCCACGGTGAAGGTGACGATCGGCGCGATCAGGAACAGGCCCTTGTTGCCGCTGGTCGGAATGATCGTTTCCTTAAGGAAGAACTTCAGCCCGTCGGCGAAGCTCTGCAGCAGACCCAAGGGCCCGACCACGTTCGGCCCTCGCCGAAGCGCGATCGCCGCCCAGATCTTGCGTTCGGCATAGGTGATCATCGCCACCGCGAGCATCAGCGGCAGGGCGATTACGAGGATGCCGATGATCGTCGCGAGGAACCACGCCCACTCGTAGGTGAGGCCCCAATGCTGGAAGAGTCGCGGTCACAGCCCCTCTCCCCTTGCGGGAGAGGGAGGGGCCCTGCGGGCAATGGGAGGTTGAGGGAGTGAAGTAGGTGACGGGCGCGCCCCTCTCCACGCTTCGCGCAGCGCGCAAGTTCGATCCTCTCCCGCAAGGGGGGAGGGGCTGATGAAGCGAACGGCCATCACTCCGCCGCTTCCTCGGAACTGGAGCGCCCTGCACCAGCTCTTCCGAGCAGCGCTGCATCGTCGGGCTGTTGCGGCAGATCGCGTTGGTCAGGAAGAAGTCGCCGATCGGGTAGCGGACCGGGCCTTCCGCCTTGGTCGAGAGCTTCGGCGGAGACCACGGCAGGTCGATCAGGCCATCCCGGCCCAATTGCGGAAATTCCGCCATCATCCTCGCGCGGAGCTGGCCGAAGCTGTCGAACGGCAGTGTCTTGCCGGCAACTCCGAGACCGCACGAAGGATCGACCAGTCCTCGCGCGCTTCGCCCGGCGGGAACACCGCCGTCTCGGCCCATTGCACCCGGCCCTCGGTGTTCACGTAGGTGCCGTGCTTCTCGGCATAGGTCGCGCCCGGCAAGACGAGATCGGCCTGCCTGCGCGCCAGTATCGCCGTGGTGGCCGATATAGACCTTGAACGCGGTTCGAGCCAGTAGGCAAGACTTCGTCGGCGCCGAGCAGGAGGACCAGGTCCGGCTTCGCCGCTTCAACGTCGGCCAGACCGACGGGCTGCCCATAGCCGAGGACCATCGACGCCATCCGCGAGGCGGAGAAGTGGAGGACGTTGAACCCGTTCCAGTCGTCCTTGATGAGGCCGAGGGAATGGACGAGGGCGAGCGAGGCCCCAGCCCGCCGGCCGCAAGCCCGCCCGGCGCCGACGATCACCGCCGGACGCTCGGCATTTCGCGAACGCATCGGTCACCTGGTTCGGAAGATCGCCGAGCAGCTTGAGATCGTTCCCGAGCCATTCGACCCTCATGCCGAGGTCGATTTCCGGGCCGATCGCGAAAACCTTGCCGCCCTTGCGCGCGATCTTGCGGACGCGGGTCGCGATCAGCGGCGCTTCCCAGCGGATGTTCGAGCCGACCAGGAGCACCACGTCGGCATGTTCGATCCCAGCGATGGTCGAATTGAACGCGACGGCGGCGAGGCTGGTGCAGTCATACTTCAGGTCCGGTCTGGCGACCTTCGAGTAGGCTCGAGCCCTGCCCTTCGAGCAGCTCCTTCGCCGCATACATGGTCTCGGCGTCGAGCAGGTCGCCGGCGATGGCCGCAACCTTGTCGCCGGCCTTGTTCAGCCGCCTCGCGAAGATGTCGAGGGCTTCGGACCAGTTCGCCTCGCGCAGCTTTCCTTCTCGCGGACCCAGGGCCGGTCGAGCCGGTTACGGACCAGCGCGTCGACATGGTGGCGCGTCTTGTCGCTGATCCACTCCTCGTTCACGTCCTCGTTGATGCGCGGAAGGACGCGCATCACCTGGCGCTGACGAACGTCGAGGCGGATGTTCGATCCCGACCGCGTCCATGACGTCGATCGCCGGCACCCGGCGAAGCTCCCACGGCCGCTCTCGAAGCGCTGCGGCTTCTGAAGGAGCGCGCCGACCGGACAGACGTCGGCGAGATTGCCGGCCAGCTCGCCGGCGATTGCCCCTTCGAGATAAGAGGTGATCTGGCTATCCTCGCCGCGGTACGAGCATGCCGATCTCGTCGACGCCCTGCGACTTCCTCGGAAAAGCGGATGCAGCGAGTGCACTGGATGCAGCGGGTCATCGAGGTCTTGATGACCGGGCCCATATATTTGTCGTCGATCGCGCGCTTGTTCTCGTCGAACCGCGAGAAGCTGCGGCCATCACCCATCGCCTGGTCCTGGAGGTCGCACTTCCCGCCCTGGTCGCAGATCGGGCAGTCGAGCGGGTGGTTGATGAGCAGGAACTCCATCACCCCCTCGCGCGCCTTCTTGACCATCGCGGTGTCGGTGCGGATCGCCTGGCCGTCGGCTGCAGGCAGCGCGCAGCTCGCCTGCGGCTTCGGCGGGCCGGGGGCGACCTCCAGGACCAGGCGATCGCTTATGGCCGCGCTTCTCGCGGTTCGACGAGAACAAGCGCGCGATCGACGACAAATCTATGATCCCGGTCATCAAGACCTCGATGACCCGCTGCATCCAGTGCACACGCTGAATACACTTCTCCGAGGAGGACGCGGGCGTCGACGAGATCGGGATGCTCGTACCGCGGCGAGGACAGCCAGATCACCACCTATCTCGAGCGGACGGTGACCAGCGAGCTCGCGGGCAACCTTGCCGACGTCTGCCCCGTCGGCGCGCTTTGCAGAAGCCGCAACTGTTCGAGCAGCGGCCGTGGGGGCTTCGCCGCGTGTCGGCGATCGACGTCATGGATGCGGTTGGATCGAACATCCGCCTCGATGTCCGCCAGCGCCAGGTGATGCGCGCGCTTCCGCGCATCAACGAGGACGTCAACGAGGAGTGGATTCACGACAAGACGCGCCACCATGTCGACGCGCTGGTCCGCAACCGGCTCGACCGGCCGTGGGTGCGCGAGAAGGCAAGCTCCGCGAAGCGAGCTGGACCGAAGCGCTCGACATCTTCGCGAGGCGGCTGAAAAAGGCGGGCGGCAAGGTCGCGGCCATCGCCGGCGACCTCCTCGACGCCGAGACGATGTATGCGGCGAAGAAGCTGCTCGAAGGGCAGGGCTCGAAGCTACTCGAGGGTCGCCAGACGGGCCTGAACTACGACTGCACCAGCCTGTCCGCGGTGGCGTTCAATTCGACCATCGCCGGCATCGAGACATGCCGACGTGGTGCTGCTCGTCGGATCGAACATCCGCTGGGAAGCGCCGCTGATCGCCACGCGCGTGCGCAAGGTCTCGCGCAAGGGCGGCAAGGTCTTCGCGATCGGGCCCGAGGTCGATCTCGGCATGAAGGTCGACTGGCTCGGCGACGATCTCGGCCTGCTCGGGAAGCTGCCGAAGGCAGTGGCCGAAGCCTTCGCTAGCGCGGAGCGGCCGGCGGTAATCGTTGGGCCGGGCGCGCTCGGCGCAGGCGCTCTTGGCGCGGCGCTGGCGCTGGTGCAGCGCTCGGCCTCATCAAGGCGGCTGGAACGGCTTCAATGTCCTCCACACCTCGGCGTCGCGGATGGCGTCGCTGGTCCTCGGCTATGCGCAGCCCGGCGGCCTCGCCGACATCGAGGCGAAGGCGCCGGAGCTGCGTGCTGCTGCTCGGCGCCGACGAAATGCCCGCCGACCGCCTCGAGGGCGCGTTCAAGGTCTATATCGGCCACCACGGCGACAATGGCGCCACGCAGGCCGACCTCATCCTCCCGGGCGCGACCTATGCCGAGAAGCACGGCACCTACGTCAACACCGAAGGTCGGGTGCAGCGCGGCGAGAAGGCGGTGTTCCCGCCGGGCCAGGCGCGCGAGGACTGGTCGATCCTTCGCGCTGTGTCGGAGCTTGCCGGCAAGACGTTGCCGTTCGACAGCTTCGGGCAGCTTCGTTCCGCGATGGTCTCGGAATATCCGCAGCTCGGCCGCGACGGGCTGATCGACCTGCCGTGGGCGCCGCCGGAGCTCGACGCCAGGGCCGAGGGCCCGATCCGCTACCCAATCGCCGACTTCTTCCTGACCAACGCGATCTGCCGCAACAGCCCGACGATGCGCCGCTGCTCGGAGGAGCTGGTGCAGGGCCTTCATTACGAGGAGGCGGCGGAGTGAGGGAGACTTGCTTCATCAGCCCTCTCCCCTTGCGGGAGAGGGGCGCTCGCGCGCAGCGCGAGCGTTGAGGGGTGCCCGTCATCTCCTTCAGCCCCAGCTCTATTGCTCCGCATGGACCCCTGCCTGCGCCCGGTAAGGGAAGGGGCTGTGACCGCGACCTTCCAGCATTGGGGCCTGACCTACGACTGGGCGTGGTTCGTCGCGACGATCGTCGGAATCCTCGTCATCGCTCTGCCGCTGATGCTCGCGGTGGCGATGATCATCTATGCCGAGCGCAAGATCTGGGCGGCGATCGCGCTTCGGAGAGGGCCGAACGTGGTCGGGCCATGGGGCCTGCTGCAGAGCTTCGCCGACGGGCTCAAGGTCTTCCTGAAGGAGACCATCATCCCGACCAGCGCAAACAAGGGCCTGTTCCTGGTCGCGCCGATCGTCACCTTCACCGTCGCGCTGATCGTCTGGGCGGTGATTCCGTTCCAGCCCGGCGTGGTGCTTGCCGACGTCAATGTCGGGCTGCTCTATATCCTCGCGGCGAGCTCGCTGGGCGTTTACGGGGTGATCGTCGCCGGCTGGTCGTCCAACTCCAAATATCCCTTTTTCTCGGCGCTCCGAGCGGCCGCGCAGATGGTCAGCTACGAAGTGTCGATCGGGTTCGTGCTGATCACCGTCGTGCTCTACGCCGGCACGTTCAACTTGAGCGATATCGTCCTCCAGCAGAAGGGCTTCGGCCTGGGCATCGTCAACGCTTTCGGGTTCAACCTGCTGCTGTTCCCGATGTGGGTGGTGTTCTTCATCAGCTCGATGGCCGAGACCTTCCGAACGCCGTTCGACCTGGTCGAGGCCGAGAGCGAGCTCGTCGCCGGTCACCAGACCGAATATTCGTCGATGAGCTTCGCGCTCTTCTGGCTCGGCGAATATGCCAACGTCATCCTGATGTGCGCCTTGAACGCCATCCTGTTCTGGGGCGGCTGGCTGCCTCCGGTCGACTGGGCGCCGCTGTACGTCGTCCCCGGCATCATCTGGCTGTTCGCCAAGATGAGCTTTTTCTTCTTCTGCTTCGGCTGGGTGAAGGCGACCGTGCCGCGCTACCGCTACGACCAGCTGATGCGCCTCGGCTGGAAGATCTTCCTGCCGCTCAGCCTGATTTTCGTCGTGCTCGTCTCCGGATGGCTGATGCTGACGAGGTTCGCACGATCATATTATGGGTCAAATCCTTCACGCTCTGGGAATTCGTGAAGGCGCACGCGCTGACCTTGAAGTATTTCTTCAAGCCCAAGGCGACGATCAACTACCCGTATGAGAGAACGCCGCAGAGCCCGCGCTTTCGCGGCGAGCATGTGCTTCGCCGCTATCCGAACGGCGAGGAGCGGTGCATCGCGTGCAAACTGTGCGAGGCGATCTGCCCGGCGCTGGCGATCACCATCGAAGCCGAGCCGCGCGAGGACGGCAGCCGCCGCACCACGCGCTACGACATCGACATGGTCAAATGCATTTACTGCGGCCTGTGCCAGGAAGCGTGCCCGGTCGACGCCATCGTCGAAGGGCCGAACCTCGAATTCGCGACAGAAACGCGCGAGGAGCTGTTGTACGACAAGGCGAAACTGCTCGCGAATGGCGACAAGTGGGAGCAGGCGGTCGCCGCCAACCTTGCCGCCGATGCCCCGTATCGCTAGGCCGCGCGCATCCTCGTGAAACAGGGATCCGATCCAATGCAATTTCCGTCATCGCTGAACTTGTTTCAGGCATCCATTTCGCTGCCTCGACGCGGTAGGTGGATGACCCTGAACGTTCAGGGTGACGAGTCGAGGAATGGACGTTTGATCGGCGTCATCGCCTTTACCCTGTTCGCGACGCTCACGATCGCCTCGGCGGTCGCGGTGATCTTCGCGCGCAATCCGGTGCACAGCGTGCTGTGGCTGATCGTCGCCTTCTTCAACGCGGCGGGGCTGATGCTGCTCGTCGGCGCCGAGTTCATCGCGATGCTGCTGGTGATCGTCTACGTCGGCGCGGTCGCGGTGCTGTTCCTGTTTGTCGTGATGATGCTCGACATCGACTTCGCCCAACTTCGCAGCGGCTTCACCCGCAACCTGCCGTTCGGGATCATCATCGCGCTGGTGCTTCTCGTCGAGATGATCGTCGCGGTGTTCGCGCACAAGGGCGGGCCGGTGCTCGCGGGTCGGCAAATCCCGGCGGCGCGCGCGCCGAATATCGTCGCGCTCGGGGAGCTGCTCTACAGCCGCTATCTGTTCGCGTTCGAGCTTGCCGGGTTGATCCTGCTGGTGGCGATGATCGGCGCGATCGTGCTCACGCACCGAAGCCGCGGAGACACCCGGACCCCGAAGGTCTCGAAGCAGATCCGCCGGCGGCCGGACGAAGCGATCAAGCTCACCGAACCCGGCGTCGGCGAGGGGATGAAGCTGTGATCGGCCTTAATGCCTATCTCATCGTCGCGGCCGCTCGTGTTCACGATCGGCGTCCTGGGCATTTTCCTCAATCGCCGCAACGTCATCCTGATGCTGATGGCGATCGAGCTGATCCTGCTCGCGGTGAACATCAACCTCGTCGCCTTCTCGGCCTATCTTGGCGACCTGACCGGCCAGGTGCTGGCGATGTTCGTGCTCACCGTCGCCGCCGCCGAGGCCGCGATCGGCCTCGCGATCCTTGTCATCTTCTTCCGCCGTCGCGGCACCATCGCGGTCGATGCCGCCGACCGGATGCACGGCTGATGATCCGCTGATCTCTTCATCGTTTTCCTGCCTCTGATGGCAGCCATCGTGGCCGGGCTCGGCGCGCGCTGGATCGGCGCGACGGCGGCCAAGGTCCTCACGACGGGCGCTTTGTTCATCGGTGCGTTCCTGAGCTGGCCGATCTTCTTCTCCTACATCGGCGGCCATGCGCAGCCGGAGGTCGTCCCGGTCCTCAGCTGGATCCAGTCAGGGACTTTGACCGTGGATTGGGCGCTTCGCGTCGATAGCCTCACGGCGGTGATGCTGGTCGTCGTCACGACCGTCTCGAGCCTCGTCCACCTCTACAGCTGGGGCTATATGGAGGAGGACCCAAGCCAGCCGCGGTTCTTCGCCTATCTCTCGCTGTTCAGCTTCGCGATGCTGATGCTGGTGACGGCGGACAGCCTCGTGCAGATGTTCTTTGGCTGGGAAGGCGTCGGCCTCGCCTCCTACCTGTTGATCGGTTTCTGGTACCACAAGCCGAGCGCGAACGCTGCCGCACTCAAGGCGTTCGTCGTCAACCGCGTCGGCGACTTCGGCTTCTCGCTCGGCATTTCGGTACCTTCCTGGTGTTCGGCACCGTCTCGATCCCGGCGATCCTCGCCGCCGCGCCGGGCATGGCCGGCTCGACGATCGGCTTTGCCGGCATGCGCGTCGACACGATGACCTTGCTCTGCCTGCTGCTGTTCGTCGGCGCGATGGGCAAGTCGGCGCAGCTCCGCCTGCACACCTGGCTTCCCGGACGCGATGGAGGGCCCGACCCCGGTCAGCGCTCTGATCCACGCGGCGACGATGGTCACCGCCGGCGTGTTCATGGTCTGCCGCCTGTCGCCGATGTTCGAAACGTCGCCGACGGCGATGCACGTCGTCACCTGGGTCGGCGCCGCCACCTGCATCTTCGCCGCGACGATCGGCTGCGCGCAGAACGACATCAAGCGGGTGATCGCTTATTCGACCTGCTCGCAGCTCGGCTACATGTTCTTCGCGGCGGGCGTCGGCGCCTATGGCGCGGCGATGTTCCATCTATTCACGCACGCCTTCTTCAAGGCGCTGCTGTTCCTCGGCGCGGGCAGCGTGATCCACGCGATGCACCACGAGCAGGACATGCGCTACTACGGAGCGCTGCGGAAGGAGATCCCGATCACCTTCTGGGTGATGGTGATCGGTACGCTCGCGATCACCGGCGTCGGCGTCGACGGGCCGGCGATCGGTTTCGCCGGCTTCTGGTCGAAGGACGCGATCCTCGAGAGCGCGTGGGCGAGCGGCACGGTGTCGGGCACCATCGCCTTCTGGCTCGGAGCGCTCGCCGCGCTGCTGACGAGTTTCTACAGCTGGCGGCTGATTTTCCTCACCTTCTTCGGTGAGCCGCGCTGGGCGGCATCCGAGCATATCCAGCACGCGGTTCACGACGTCCATGAATCTCCCGACGAAGAGCATGGCGACAGCGCGCACGAAGCGGGACTGCCGGAGATGGGAACCGCCGGCTATCGCCCGCACGAAAGCCCGCTCACCATGCTGGTGCCGATCTGCCTGCTCGCGGTCGGCGCGCTGCTCGCCGGGCAGTTCTTCCATGGCGTCTTCGTCGGTCCCGAGACCGCGCCGCATTACTGGCACGGGATCATCGCTTCAGCCGCGAGCTCGCCGAAGCCGCGGAAACCTCGGCTTTCTGGGTGAAGATCACGCCGACGATCGTCATGCTGCTCGGCCTGTGGATCGCGTGGAACAATTACATCCGCAATCCGCGCGCCGCCGGCCGCGTTCGTCGCGACTTTCCCGGCGGTCTACAAGTTCGTGTCGAACAAATGGTATTTCGACGAGCTTTACGACGTCATCTTCGTCAGCCCGCCTTCTGGCTCGGGCGGCTGTTCTGGCATGGTGGTGACGAGGGCACGATCGACCGCTTCGGCCCGCACGGCGCCGCTTATGCGGTCGGCGTCGGCAACCGCGTCACCACCCGGTTGCAGTCGGGCTACCTCTATTCCTACGCGCTGGTGATGCTTCTCGGACTGATCGGCGCGGCGAGCTGGGCGATCTGGTGGGCCCGATGAACGGCGCCATGACGAGTTTGCCCTGGCTGACCATCCTGATTGCGGTCCCGTTGATCGCGGGCGCGATCGCGCTGTTCCTGAGCGACAATGGCGCGCGCTGGCTGGCCCTGATCGCGACCATCGTCGACCTCGACCTCGGCCTCTACCTGTGGGCGAACTACGACCCCGGCGGCCCGCAATGGCAGTTCGTCGAGAACGCCACCCGATCTCCGGCCTGTTCGGCTGGGCGCTCGGCATCGACGGCATCGCGCTGGTGCTCATCATGCTGTCGGTGTTCCTGATGCCGATCTGCATCGGCGCGAGCTGGCGCGCGATCACCGGCGCGTGCCCGAATACATGGCCGCCTTCCTCCTCATGGAAGCGCTGATGCTCGGCGTCTTCGCCGCGCAGGACCTGTTCCTGTTCTACGTCTTCTTCGAAGGCGGCCTGATCCCGATGTACTTGATCATCGGCATCTGGGGCGGCGCCGAGCGCATCAAGGCGAGCTACAAGTTCTTCCTCTACACCTTGCTCGGCTCGGTGCTGATGCTGATCGCCATGCTCTACATGGTGCTGAGCGCGCACACGACCTTCATCCCCGACCTGATGGCCTACAATTTCCCGGTCGACGCGCAGACAATGGCTGTGGCTCGCCTTCTTCGCGAGCTTCGCGGTCAAGCTGCCGATGTGGCCGGTCCATACCTGGTTGCCCGACGCGCACGTTCAGGCGCCGACCGCGGGCTCGGTGATCCTCGCCGGCGTTCTGCTGAAGCTCGGCGGCTACGGCTTCATCCGCTTCTCGCTGCCGATGTTCCCGCAAGGCTCGGCCGCAGTTCATCCCGCTGGTATTCGCGCTGTCGGGGATCGCGGTGGTCTACACCAGCCTCGTCGCGCTGGTGCAGCGCGACATGAAGAAGCTGATCGCTTATTCGTCGGTCGCGCACATGGCGTTCGTCACCTTCGGCCTGTTCGCCATGAACCGGCAGGGCATCGAGGGCGCGATGATCGTGATGCTGAGCCACGGCCTGGTCTCGGGCGCGCTCTTCCTGTGCGTCGGCGTGGTTTACGACCGGCTGCACACCCGCGAGATCGCGGCTTATGGCGGCCTTTCGAACAACATGCCCGGCTATGCCTTGCTGTTCATGGTCTTCACCATGGCGAGCGTCGGCCTTCCTGGCACGAGCGGGTTCGTCGGGGAGTTCCTGAGCCTGGTCGGCACCTATCATGCGTCGAGCTGGTGCGGCGATCGTCGCCACCACCGGCATCATCCTCGGCGCGGCCTACATGCTCTATCTCTACTGGCGGATCGCGTTCGGCGTGGCGCGCACGGCGGAAGCCGCGGCGATGCCCGACCTCGACCTTCGCGAATGGTGGCTGCTCGCCCCGATCGCGCTCGCGGTGTTCTGGATGGGCATCTATCCCGAGAGCTTCATCAAGCCGATCCGCAATGATGTCGGACGGATCCTGACGCGGCTCGACACCGTCGCTCCGGCGGGGGATTCGCACCTGACGCTCGGCAAGGGCGCGGCGCATGCGCACAGGGGAGCGACGCACTGATGGGCCGCTTCGCCGCGCTTCTGCCCGAGCTGATCCTGTCGATCGGCGGCACGGTCGCTGATGATGGTCGCGGCCTTCACGGGACGGCGCGGTTCGGGGCTGGTGAGCTGGCTGGCGGTCGTCCTGTTGCTCGCCGCCACCGTCGCGCTGATCGGAGCGCCATCGCACGCGGGTCCCGTCGTTCGACGGGCTTGTGACCGAGGACCTGTTCGCGAGCTTCGGCCGGGCGATCATGTATCCCGCGGCCGCCATCGCGATCATCGCCGCGCATGGCTGGTTCGAGAAAGGCGCCGAGCATTCGCCCGAATATGCGGTGCTGATCGTGTTCAGCGCGGTGGGCATGGGCGTGATGGTCTCGGCCACCAGCCTGGTTTCGCTCTATGTCGGGCTCGAGCTCCAGAGCCTCGCCGGCTACGTGCTCGCCTCGTACCGCCGCCGCGACGAGCGCTCGGCCGAGGCGGGCCTCAAATATTTCGTCCTCGGCGCACTCGCGAGCGGCATCCTGCTCTACGGAATTCGCTGCTCTACGGCTTCACCGGCTCGACCAGCTTCACCGGCATCGCCGCCGCCTTCGCGCGCGGAGCGCCGTCGCTCGGACTGCTGTTCGGGCTCGTGTTCGTGCTTGCCGGCCTCGCCTTCAAGGCGAGCGTCGTGCCGTTCCACATGTGGACGCCCGACGTCTACGAAGGCGCGCCGACGCCGGTCACCGCCTTCTTCGCCTCGGCTCCGAAAGTGGCGGCCGTGCTTCTGGCGACGCGGGTATGCGTCGTCGCGCTGGCGCCCGCGACGGACGCGTGGCGTCAGATCGTCATCTTCGCTTCTCTCGCCTCAATCTTCCTCGGCGCCATCGCCGCCTACGGTCAGACCAACATCAAGCGCCTGCTCGCCTATTCGTCGATCAACAATGTCGGTTTCGCGCTCGTCGGCCTCGCCGCCGCGGGCCCGCGCGGCACCTCGTCGGTCCTGTTCTACATGGCGATCTATGTCGTGATGACCCTGGGCGCTTTCCTGTGCGTGCTGTGGATGCGCGATGCGGAAGGACATCCGGTCGAAACCATCGAGAGCCTTTCCGGCCTGTCGCAGACGCGCCCGGGCTTCGCCGCCGCCTTCGCCATCTTCATGTTCAGCCTGGCCGGAATCCCGCCGCTGTTCGGCTTCTGGCCCAAGCTGCTGGTGTTCACGGCCGCGGTGAACAGCGGCTATGTCGCGCTCGCGGTCGCGGCGATCCTCGGGACCGTGATCGGCGCTTATTATTATCTCAGGATCGTGAAGGTCATGTACATGGACGAACCGGCCGCGCCCTACGCGCGCGTCCGCCAGCCGGTGCAGGGCTTCCTGATTCTGCTCGCGGCTTTGATCGTCTCACCGCTCGGCTACCTGCTGATTTCCCCGCTCGGCATGCTCACCGACCGCGCCGCGGGATCGCTCTTCTGAGCCGAATCCGGATCGTCGAGCGCACCGGCTCGACCAATGCCGACCTGATTGCCGACGCGACAGTTGGTGAAGGCGACTGGCTCGTCGCGCTCGAACAGGACTCCGGACGGGGACGGCAGGGGCGAGCGTGGACCTCCTCCGGCGGCAATTTCCACGGCAGCACCGTCGTCGAGCTGCGCGAAGGCGATCCGCAGCCGCAGACCTTGTCCCTTCTCGCCGGTCTCGCGCTCATCGAGGCGATCGATCTTGCGGTGCCGGGACAAGCGCTGATGCTCAAATGGCCGAACGACGTGATGCTGCTTGGGCGGAAGCTCGCGGGGATCCTTCTCGAACGAAGCGGCGATCGGGTGGTCATCGGCCTGGGCGTGAACCTCGCGTCCGCGCCTGATCTGCCCGACCGCGAATGCGCGTCGCTTTCGGGACGAGTCACCCCGCAGGCCTTCGCGCCGCTGCTTGCCGGCAGCTTCGAGCGGTTGCTCAGGCTGTGGCGGACGAGCGAGCCGTTGTTGCTCGCCCAGGCCTGGTTGACCCGCGCGCACCCGATCGGAACCCGCATCGCCGTCCATTCGGCGAACGACGAGATGGTCGCGGGCCGCTTCGACGGGATCGAGCCGGACGGCGCGCTTCGAACTCCAGCTCGGTGACGGGCGGCTCGAGATCGTTCGGGCGGGGGATATTTCGATCGACTGAGGTTGTCGCGATCTCTCGCCGCTCGTGCTACGGGCGCAATCGTTTCGCGACCGAGTCGATGCGTTTCAGGGCGCGCTCGTAGCACCGCGCGTCAACGCCTCCAGACGAGACCCAGCACCGGTCCTGCCGGCCGGCATTCTCCCGCGGGAGGCTTTCCTCATGGCCTTCATCACCACCAGCGACGGCACCGAGGTCTTCTACAAGGACTGGGGTGCGAAGGACGCGCGGCCGATCGTCTTTCACCATGGCTGGCCGCTCAGCGCCGATGACTGGGATGCGCAGCTGATGTTCTTTCTCAACCACGGCTTTCGAGTCGTGGCGCACGACCGCCGCGGCCATGGCCGCTCGACGCAGACCGACTTCGGCAACGACATGGACACCTATGTCGAGGACGTGAAGGAGCTGGTGCGGGAGCTCGACCTCAAGGACGCCATCCATGTCGGTCATTCGACCGGTGGCGGCGAGGTCGCGCATTATGTCGCTCGCGCCGAGCCCGGCCGTGTCGCAAAGGCCATACTCATCGGCGCCGTGCCGCCGATCATGCTCAGGACCGAAGCGAACCCGGGGGGCATGCCCATCGAGGCGTTCGACGCTTATCGCGCCGGGGTCGCGGGCGATCGCGCCCAGATCTACCTCGATATCGCGGCCGGGCCCTTTTACGGATTCAATCGTACTGGCGTGCTTCCGTCCGAAGGCATCATCCGCAACTGGTGGCGCCAGGCGATGATGGGCGGGATCAAGGCTCAATACGACTGCATCAAGGCCTTTTCCGAGACCGATTTCAGCGACGATTTGCGGTCGATCACGGTGCCGGTGCTGGTGATGCACGGCGATGACGATCAGATCGTTCCGTACGAAAACAGCGCGGTGCTGGCGGTGAAGCTGCTGACCGACGGGACGCTAAAAACCTACGCCGGCTATCCGCACGGAATGGCCACCACTTACGCCGACGAGATCAACGCCGACATTCTCGCCTTCATTGCCGGCGAACCGATCGGCCAGTCCGCCGACGCCGCGCCCTCGGTCGTGATCGAGTCGCTTCCGGCCTGACGCGCTTTTCGGCGGTGCCCTTTGCCGCTCCGCGCTTCTTGTCTAAGGCGCGGCCATGCTGCTCGCCATCGACGCCGGCAATACGAACGTCGTCTTCGCACTTGTCGACGGCGGCGAGATCCGGGCGCGCTGGCGGATCGCCAGCGACCCGCGGCGGACGGCGGACGAATATGCCGTGTGGCTTCACCAGCTGCTGCAGCTCGAGGGCTACGGGAAGGACGCGGTCGACGCGGTGATCATCGGCACGGTCGTGCCGCGCGCGCTCCACAATCTCGAAGTGCTCGCAACAAAATACTTCCACGTCGACCCGCTGATCGCGGGGCAGGGGGATGCCTCCTGGCCGATCGAGCTCGACGTCGACGAGCCTCAGAATGTCGGCGCGGACCGGGCGCTCAACGTCATTGCCGCGCACGCCAAATATCCCGACGACCTGATCGTCATCGATTTCGGGACCGCGACCACGTTCGATCTGGTCGGAAGCTCGGGCGCCTACCGGGGCGGGATCATCGCGCCGGGCATCAACCTCTCGCTCGATGCGCTGGTGAGCGCGGCCGCGAAACTGCCCCGCATCGCCATCGAGGTCCCGCCCGATGCGAGCGTCATCGGGCGCACCACCGAGAGCCAGATGCTGATCGGCATCTACTGGGGCTATGTCGCGATGATCGAAGGGCTGACCGAGCGGATGAAGCGGGAGTTTGGCGGGCCCGTGAAGGTCATCGCCACCGGCGGGCTCGCCAGCCTGTTCGACAAGCACACCAATGCGTTCGACGCGATTGAGCCCGATCTCACCATCCGCGGGTTGAGCTTGT
Organism: uncultured Alphaproteobacteria bacterium; assembly: GCA_963831215.1. Taxonomy (GTDB): domain Bacteria; phylum Pseudomonadota; class Alphaproteobacteria; order Sphingomonadales; family Sphingomonadaceae; genus Sphingomicrobium. The sequence goes on from CAWHPM010000014.1 coordinate 18,744, forward strand.
TGTTCGACATGGCAGTGCGCGTTTCCAAATGATGTGTCGCGAATGATTCCGGGCGAAGAACTCCTGTTCGTCGCGCTCGGCGGCTCGGGCGAGATTGGCATGAACGTCAATCTCTACGGCTGCCGCGGGCAGTGGATCATGGTCGATCTTGGCCTCAACTTCGCCGGGCCGGACTATCCGGGCATCGAGCTCATTCTTCCCGACCTCGAGTTCATCGAGGACCAGCAGGAGCGGCTTGCCGGGATCATCCTGACGCACGGGCACGAGGACCATATCGGTGCGCTTCCCTATCTCGCCGACGAGCTCAAGGCGCCGCTGTTCGCAACCCCATTCACCGCCGGCCTGATCGCCGGGAAGCTGGAGGAAGAGGGGCTCACGGGGCACGTGCAGCTCAACATCGTCGAGCGCGGCGGGACGGTCGAACTCGGACCCTTCCGGGTGAGCTTCGTCGCCTTGTCGCATTCCATCCCAGAGGGGAACGGGCTGCTGATCGAAACGCCGTTCGGCAACATCTTCCACACCGGCGACTGGAAGATCGACGAAACGCCCGTCATCGGCACCGCGCCGGATACGGACATCCTGACCGAGATCGGCGATCGCGGCGTCCTCGCCCTGGTGTGCGATTCGACCAATGTCTTCCAGGAGCAGCCCTCCGGATCCGAGGAGAGCGTCCACGCGGGCTGCTCGCGCAAGTGACCGAGGCGAAGGGGCGGGTGCTCGTCACCACCTTCGCGTCCAACGCGGCTCGGCTCCAGACCATCGGCCGCGTGGCGCACGAAGCCGGACGGAGGGTGTGCATCGCCGGACGGTCGCTCGAGCGGATCCTTCGCGTTGCGCAATCGACCGGCTATTTGCTCGATTTTCCGCCACTGATCAGCTTCGACGAAGCGATGCGGCTGCCCGAAACGCGAAGTGCTGGTGATCGCGACGGGCGGGCAGGGCGAACCCCGCGCGGCGCTCGGGCGGATCGCTTCGGGCACGCATGAGCTGAAGCTCGGCGAGGGTGACACCGTGATCTTCTCGTCGCGCATCATTCCCGGCAACGAGGTCGCGATCGGACGAATCATGAACCAGCTGTCCGACCTCGGCGTGCAGATGGTGACCGAGCGCCAGGCGCACGTTCATGTGTCGGGGCATCCCGGCCGGCCCGAACTCGTCCAGATGTATAATTGGGTCCGGCCCCGACATCGTCATCCCCGTGCACGGCGAAGGCCGGCATCTCGCGGAGCACGCCCGGCTGGCGCTGGGCCATGGTGTCACGCACGCGGTGGTGCAGAAGAACGGCGACGTCGATCCGTCTCGCGCCCGGAGAGCCGAAGAAGATCGACGAGGTGCGCGTCGGGCGCCTCGTGCTGGATGGCGACGTGATCCTTCCCGCCGACGGAGCGACGGTCAACGAGCGGCGGAAGATGGGTTACGGCGGTCTGATCACGGTCGCGCTTCCGGTCGGCGAGGACGGGCGGCTCGCGGGCAAGCCGTTGATCCGTCCGTTCGGCGTTCCGGTGGAAGAGGATCGCGACGATTTCATCGCCGATGCGACCGATGCGGCGACCCGAGCCTTCGCTCCGGGCGCGGACGAAGAGCGACTGCGCGAAGCGGTCCGGCTCGCGGTGCGTCGCTGCGCGACGCTTGTGGACCGGCAAGAAGCCGCTGGTCGAGGTGATGCTCCTGCAAGTCGCGGCATGAACCTCACGTCGATCGTCGCGATCTACTTCCTGTTCTTCGCCGGGAGCGCCTTCATCCCCTCCCGTTCGGCGTCAGGACGACCGAGGAGATCGGTGGCCGGACTCGTTCCCGGCCAGGCGGAGAGCGCGCCTCATCGATTCGACCTCAGGCGGCATTTCCGGGCGGCGATCATCGCCGCTGTCCTGTTCGGGCTTTACTACGCGAACTGGGGCTACGGCTGGGTCACCGCCGACGACCTGGATTTCTATAATCCGCTCAAAGGGTCTAGCGCCGCTTCTCGATCGCCTGGTTGAGCGCCGCGTAGAGCTTGCCCATGTCGGACGACATCAATGTGACCGCGATCATCCCGCCGTCGCGCTCCGCCATCACCCTGCGCAGCATCACCTCGAAGTCGTGGACGTAGCGATTGACCGATCGCTGGAACTCGGTGTCGGTCTCGTAATGCGCGCGGATCGCCTTGCGTCTCGCTGCCGCCGATCAGCCGCACCGCCCGACTGGTGAAGACCCCGCGATTGCCCTTGAGGTAGGCGCCCCACGCCTTGTCGTCGATCTCGTCGGCGAGGATCTTGCCGACGTCGATCGCGGCGGAGTGCATGGAGTTGATGAGGAGCGCGACCCGCCGGGCGAATGCCTCGCTGTCCTTTTCCTGCTGCTGCGTTTCCGAGTCTGCTCGATATGATCCTCGAGCGCTGCCGCGCTCTGGCCGAGGGTCACCATCTGCTGCGTCAGTCGGTCGGACGCGGCGCGGGCGGAGTTCGACGGCGCGCGCCGCGACGGTCTCGACCTCGCGAAGCCGGTCCTCAACGCCCTCGCGGATCGCCGCTTCGAGCGCGGCGCGGGTCTCCCTCGACAGCTTGCCCGCGCTCGCCGGGATGATGTCCTCGATCGCTTCGCGGGCGCGTTCGGCGGCATGCGCCGCGGCATCCTTGACCTGGACGAGCGAGTTGACGAGCGCCGGAGCGGTCTGCGCGCTCAGCGCCGCCGCCTCCTGCTCGACCTGGGCGAGCACGGATGCCAGCTCGGCGAGCTTGGACTGCGCACCTTCGACGCCATGATCGACGCTGGCGAGCAGCGCCGACAAGCGCTCCTGCTGCTCGGCGACAGTCTGGCCGGTGGCCGAGAGGCGGTCTCCCGCCTCGACCGCGGCATCGCGAATCCAGCCGATTTCCGGACGCAGCGCCGCCGCCGCGGCCGTGTAAGTCGGTCGGCGCCGCCGTGCGCCTCGCCGATTGCGGTGCCGAGACTGTCGCGGATCTCGTCGGTCAGCCGGTCGATACTGTCGCGAAGCGCCGCCGTCCGCTCGGCAACCGCGCCGATTGCGAGGTCCTGCGAGCTTGCCTGCGCGGCCATCGTGTCGAGCTCGGTGCGGGCGCGCGACAAGCGATTCGAGGAAACGGTTGGCGCGCTCGTCGCCGTGCGCGGCGAGCTGGGTGAAGCGCTCGTCGATCAGACCCAGGCCGCGGTCGATTTCGGCGATCATCCGCTGCGATGCGCGATCCTGCTCGGCCACACGCTGCGAGAGCAGCTCGATCGAGGAATTGGCATGATCGACGTTGGCGCCGAGCGACTTCGGACGCGTCGATGCCGGCCTTGCCGATTCCGGCGGTGGCCTGGTCGACCAGCGCGCCGACGGCGGCGGATTGCACGTCGATCCCCGCGCGAATCTCCGCGAGCGTGGCGGATGTCCGTTCGAGCAAGGTATCGAGCGTTGCGGACAGGCCCGCGTCCGCTTCACTGACGCGGGTCGCGGCAGTGGCGCCGGCACTCTCGATCTCGGCGAGGCGGGCCGCGAGACGGTCGGTCGCCGCGGTGACAGTTCGATCGGCCTCGCGCGTGCGCTCGGCAAGGTCGCCGACCTGCGCCTGGAGGGCCGCGGCCTGACCGGCAGACTCGCCGCCGATGGAGCGCAGCTGCTCGGCGACGCCGTGCGCGCGTTCTTCGACGCGGGGAAGGTCGTCGAGCAGCACGGCAATATCGTTGCGGGCGGATTCCGCGGCCCGGTCGAGCGCCTCGCCATGATGCTTCAACTTTTCGCTGCTGCTGTCGAACCCCTGGGTGATTCCGGCCGAGCTTGCCGGTCGCCTCATCGCCGAGCTGCATGAGGTGCTGGGTCATCATCGTCAGCTCGGTGCGGCTGTCATTGATCCGTTGTGACAGAACGGCGAGCAGCGCCTCGAGCGATTGCGCTTCGGTCCGCATCGTGATCACCGAGCGGGTGAAGCGCTCGGCTTCCCTCCGCCGCGTCCGCCCGAAGATCAGCCAGGCGAGGCCGAGTAGCGCCAGCGGCCCCGCGACGATCGCGAGCCATTGGGCGAACGAGCGGTGACGACAAGGGCTGCCCGCCGAGCGTCCGTCCTGCCGACCAGGCGGAATAGCCGACCCACAGCACCGCCAGCAGGCCGAGCGCGATTCCGAGCACCTGACGCCCGCCGGCGCCCGGGTCCGCGGCGGTCGCTTCCGCCGGCTCGCAGCCACTCTTCGTCTTCGAGGGCGGGTGAGCATAATCGGCGCTCGTCAGCTCGAGGGGTTCGGCGGGATCGCCGATGGCGGTAGGTCGGCGCGCTGTGGGGTGGGTGTCATCGCGAGGCCGACTTTACCATCTTTGAAGGGACGCGAAAGCGGTTAGAGAGGGGCTGCGAAGGGGCGGGGAGGAATGACGGGAATCATGCCGGTCGGCGCGCTGATCGGAGCCTATCAGGAGGACGACAGCGGCGGCCTTGCGTGCGCTGCTTCCGCTCGCCGGCCGAACGGTCGTCGAATATCAGGTCCGCTGCGCCGCGGCGGCCGGGGCGGCCCCGGTCGTGGTGGTGGTCGAGCGGGTGCCGCAAGCGCTTCAGGACGCCTTCGAGCGGCTCCGACTCGACGGGATCGGGGTCTTCCCGGTCAGCGACGTGGACGATGCGCTGGCGCGCTTCGAAGCCGGATCGCTGATCCTCCTCATCGGCGACGGGGTGGTGCCGCCGTCGGATCTCGTCTCGACGGTCGCCGCGGAGCCCGAGCCCGCGCTTGCCACCGTGCCCGACGACGAGGCCCATGAGCTCTTCGAGCGGATCGACGCCGAGTCGCGCTGGGCGGGCGTCGCCCTGGTCGATGCGAATCTGCTCGGGTCGACCGCGGCGATGCTCGGCGACTGGGACCTGCAATCGACCTTGTTGAGACGCGCGGTCCAGGAGGGCGCGCTTCGCATGAGCGCCGAGCAAATCGGCGGCGAGCCGTTGCTCGCCGATGCCGGCGCCGATCTGCAGCAATTCCAGCGCAGGCTGTTTATCGCCTCGCGCGGCGTCCGGCCCGATTGGGTCAGCCGCTACTTGCTCCCTCCGGTCGAGGAATTCGCGACCGAGCAACTGATGCAGACGACCGTTCGGCCGGCGTGGCTGATGTGGGGCGCGCTTGTGCTGACGCTCGGCGGGGCCTTCTGCTTCAGCCGAGGGTGGCTTGGTGCCGGGCTTGTCCTGCTTTTCGGTTCGATGCCGCTCGACCTCATCGCGAGTCGCCTCGCCACGTTGCGCCTGAGGCCGCTGCCGGTGCGGATGCTGACCCGCATCGCCTTGTGGCCGGCGGCGGGCATCGCCTTGCTCAGTCTTGGCTGGTGGGAAATGCGGCAGGTCAGCGGCTGGGGAGCGCTGGTGACGGCGCTCGGCGCCGCGGCCTTCGCCGAGGCGACGCGGCTCGAGCGCGCCGGAATGCCCGCTGGCGAATTATGGCTCATTTCGCGGCGAAGCGCGATCGTGCTCGCCGCACCCTTTGCGATCGCGGGCGCGTGGACGAGCTATCTGGCACTCCTGTTCGCCTACGCCGCAATCTCCTTCTTCATTGTCCAGCATGTGCGCCACGCACCGCCGGCAATTGACCGGAAGTTAACAGAAGGCGGATAACGCGAAGGCCGGATGATGCCGCAAGAATGGCCGATTGCCGCTTCGGCGGCCGAGCGGGACAAGCCTGCGCGCGTCGCGGGCCCCGGACGGCTGTCGACCGTCCGCGCCGACTTCTTCCTCGACCCGGCCGAGCGCCTGACCGAGCAGGAGCGGGCGCTGATGACGGCGATGCTTCATTGCCTGGTCGGCGATATCGCGAGCGAGATCCGCGCCGCTTTGCCCGCGGGCTGGGCCGGCGTGAACGACGATGAATCGGCGCTGGTCGACGCCCTGTCGCGTGCCGGCCTGCTTGAACGATCCGGAACTGATGGCGCTGCTCCTGCGCCGCGCTGACGAGGAGCGGATCGGCTCGGTCGCCCGCAACCGCACCGGTCGCCGCGATGCGCGCGCGATCCAGGGCCTGGTCAGCCATCAGGACGGCGTAGTCTCCGCTGCGGCGATGGCCGTGGTGCTGGCCCGCGGCCGCCGCCGCGACCGCTTCGGCCAGTGCCTGCTCGGCTTCGACGATCTGTCGGACGTGACCGCGGAGCGGCTGGTTCACGCGGTCGCCGCGGCCCTCCGCGAGGATGCCGCGGCGGCGCACAGCGCGGCCGCCGCCGATCGGGAAATCTCGCACGCGGCCTCCGCGCTCGTCGACCGCCACGATCGCGCGCGCAGCATTGAGGCGCTGACCGCTACGCTGGTGGCGGCGCTCGACCAGTCGGGCACACTTGGCGATGAGCTTCTGCTTGCTTGCTGCGAAGGAGGGCGAGGTCGGTTTCCTGGCCGAAGTCGTTGGTCGTCGCGCCGGGATTCCGGCCGATGTGGCGCTGGACGAGTTGCTCTCCGGGAATGCGGCGCGGCTGGTGGCGGTTCTTCGGCTCGCGGGTTCTTCGCGCGAAATTGTGCGCCGGATTGCTTGCAAGCCTCGGCGATCTGCTGGGGATCGACGATCCCGGCGTCGCGATCGCGCATTTTGACGCGATGAGTGCCGACGACCTGAAGGCGGCGGCAAGCTGGCTGGCGGCGCCGGTAACGTATCGCGCCGCGCTGAACGCATTGGCGGGCTCCAATGGCTAGCGCGCCGCTGGAACCGCGCAAGGTTGTCGGTCGCGTCGACTCGGCCGGTCGGCTGATCGCCGCCGATCCCGAGCTCGAGGTGCTGCAGCGCGAGGCAGGCGCCGAGCTCGGACAGATGCTCGCCCTCCCGCAGGTCGCCGCGGTGGCGCAACTTGCGCGCAAGCTCGGGACGCCTGTCGCGCGTCCCGCTATTGCCGCGTCAGAGGAAAGCGACATCGGGCTCTGGGTGACCGCGACCCCCGACGGCGACGAGGTCGTCCTTTTGCTCGAAGGCTGGGCCGTGCGCCCGGCGATCGGGCCCCCAGCTTTCGTCGGTGATCGGACGCGCGACCGACGCCGCCGGCGCCAACGCCCATAACGAGTGGGCGACGGACGAGGAGCTTCGGATCATTTCGCTCGCCTCCGAGCTCGCCGATCTGCTTGGCGTCGAATTGCCCGACGCCGTTGGGGCTCCGCTCACCAGGATCGTTCGCCTCGAGGAAGATGATGGCGGCGAGATGCCTCTGATCAGTGCATTGGCCACCCGCCGCGGTTTCGAAGGGCAGCGCGCGCGCAGCCGCTTCGACGAAACCCGCGCTCGTCAGCCTGGCCGGCGAGGTCGTGACCGCGGTGGACGGAAGCTTCGCCGGCTTTCGAGGCACTGCGCGCGGCGAGAAGGACAATGGCGGGAGCGGGGCCGGTGCGCCCGGCGGGCTTTGATCGCGGGCTCGACGAGCTGTTGCGCTCGCCGCTCGATCGAATCATCGAGAATGCCGAGCAGATCGTGGCGCGCGCGGACGGCCCGCTGCGCAGCGATTACGCGAGCTACGGCACCGACATCGCGTCCGCCGCCCGGCACCTCCTCTCGGTGCTTCAGGCGATGAGCGAGGATCCGGCGCAGGCCCATGACCTTGTCGACCTTGCAGCGCTCGCCGCCGAAGCGGTGATCATGCTCGAATCCTCGGCCGAGGAGCGCGGCATCCGTATCGACCTCGACCGCCCCGAACCGCTGCGCGCGCACGGTCAGGAACGGGCGGTCATTCAGATCCTCGTCAACCTCATCGTGAACGCGATCCGCTATTCTCCCGAAGGAGCGAGGGTTCGCCTGAGCTTCCTGAGAACGGCAGGAGCGGCATCCGTGACCGTGGCCGACGAGGGATGCGGGATCGCGGCGGGTGACGAGCAGCGGATCTTCGAACGCTTCGAACGCGCCCACACCAAGGAGGGTGGCACCGGGCTCGGGTTGGCCATCTCCCGACGGCTCGCGCGATCGATGGGGGGTGACGTCACGCTCGACAGCGCAGCGGGCGAGGGGGCGAAATTCACCCTGACCCTGCCCGCCGCCTGATCGCCGATGCCTAGCTGGTCGCCTTTTCGGGGATCGCCTGGTCTTCGGAAAGTTTCAGCTCGTCCTCGGCGGGCGGAGTTTCACCCGACCACTTGCCGCCGATCGCCTTTCGGCCTGACCGCGCGCCTTCCTGCCGCTCGGTGCCTTTGGTGATGCCGACCGGAATGCGGTGCGAGCGCTCGGGCTCGACGCGCGGGAAGCGTATGGTCAGCACGCCGCTCTCGGAGCTCGCTTCCAGACGATCGGCGTCAGGCGCGAAGGGGAGCTGGATCGAGCGCTGGAACGTCCCGTAGCGAGCGCTCGGTGAAATGCACCTTCTTGCCCTGATGCTGATCACGCTTCTCGCCGCTGATCGTCAGGATGTCGCCCTCGAGATTGAGTTCGATGTCCTCTTCCGCGACTCCCGGCAACTCCGCCGTCATTTCGATCGTGCGATCGCTTTCGAAGACGTCGAGCCGAGGCGTCAGTCGCGGCCCAGCGCTGCCGCTCCCTTCGCTTGTCTGGTTCAACTCCTGGGGAAGTTCGAGGAACGTGTCTTCCTCTTCGCGCGGCTGAGCGGCCGCCGAAGGGAGTGAGGAATTGAGAGACCATCGGCCCAGTCTCCTATGCTTGTCGGGGTAGCACCCCAACACGTTACCGCCCCGAATCGTTCCCTATTGCTGTTGGAGGATATTCGGGACGCGCGTCAGCGCTGGTCGACGGGCACGTAATCGCGCTGGGTCGCGCCGACGTACAGTTGGCGCGGACGGCCGATTTTCTGGTCCGGATCGGCGATCATTTCATTCCACTGCGCGACCCAGCCGACCGTGCGGGCGAGCGCGAACAGCGCGGTGAACATGTCGGTCGGAAAGCCGATCGCGTTGAGGATCACGCCGGAATAGAAGTCGACGTTGGGGTAGAGCTTCTTCTCGATGAAATAGTCGTCGTTGAGCGCGATCTGCTCGAGCTCCTTGGCGACATCGAGCACCGGGTCGGAGATGTTGAGCTCCTTCAGCACCTCGTCGGCGGTCGCCTTCATCACCTTCGCGCGCGGGTCGAAATTCTTGTAGACGCGGTGCCCGAAGCCCATCAGCCGGAACGGGTCGTCCTTGTCCTTGGCGCGGGCGATATATTGCGGGATGCGCTTCACGTCGCCGATCTCGCGCAGCATGTTGAGCGCCGCCTCGTTGGCGCCGCCGTGCGCCGGGCCCCAGAGGCACGCGATCCCCGCCGCGATGCAGGCGAAGGGGTTGGCGCCCGAGGATCCGGCGAGCCGAACTGTCGAGGTCGACGCATTTTGCTCGTGATCGGCATGGAGGATGAAGATGCGCCGCATCGCATTCTCGATCACCGGATTGACCTCATAGGGCTCGGCCGGAACCCCGAAGGTCATGCGCAGGAAGTTGCCGGTGAAGCTGAGGCTGTTCTGCGGGTACATGAACGGCTGTCCAAGCGTATATTTGAACGCCATCGCCACCAGCGTAGGCATCTTGGCGATCAGCCGGTGCGAGGCGATCATCCGTTGCTCGGGGTCGGTGATGTCCGTGCTGTCGTGATAGAAAGCGGACAGCGCGCCGACGACGCCGCACAGCACCGCCATCGGGTGCGCATCGCGGCGGAATCCGCGATAGAAGGTCGCCAGTTGCTCGTGCACCATCGTGTGCCGGCTGATCGTATAGGTGAACTGCTCGAGCTCGGCCTGCGACGGGAGCTCGCCGTGGAGCAGCAGATACGACACTTCCATGAAGGTCGATTGCTCGGCCAGCTGGTCGATCGGATAGCCGCGATGGAGAAGAATGCCCTTCTCGCCGTCGATGTAGGTGATCTTGCTCTCGCAGCTCGCGGTCGAGGTGAAGCCGGGGTCGTAGGTGAACATCCCCGTCCGGGCGTAGAATTTGCGGATATCGACGACTTCGGGGCCGACGGTGCCGTCGAGGACCGGATAATCGAATTCGCCCCCCGGCATCTTCATCGAGACGGTCTTGTCGGTCATTCCTTCGGCTCCATCTGGTCGGCGATCCGGGCGAGGCTTTCATCGCGCCCGAGCAACGCAAGAACATCAAAAATCCCCGGTGAGGTCGTGCGCCCGGTGAGGGCGGCCCGGAGGGGTTGCGCAAGCTTTCCGAGCTTGGCGCCGCTCGCCTCGGCGACTTCGCGGATCGCTGCCTCTAACGAGGCGGCATCCCAGTTCGCAAGTGCAACAAGCTTCGCGTGCGCTGCAGCGAGGAGAGGGCGGGCCTCAGCCGTGAGCAGCGCCGAGGCGCCCTCGTCGATCTCGAGCGGGCGCTCGGCAAAGAGGAAGCGCGAAGCGTCGGCAAGCTGCACCAGCGTGTTCGCGCGCGGCTTCAGCTCGGGCATCGCCTTGACGAGCAGCGCCTTCTGCCCCGCAGAGAGCGCAAGCCTCCCCGCGACCAGCTCGGCCAACCGCTCATCGTCCGCCTCGCGGATGTAATGGGCGTTCAAATTCTCGAGCTTCTTGAAGTCGAAGCGCGACGGTGACTTGCCGACATGGTCGAGGTCGAACCATTCGATCGCTTGCTCGCGGCTGATGATCTCGTCGTCGCCATGGCCCCAGCCGAGGCGAAGCAGGTAATTGTCGACCGCTTCCGGAAGATATCCGAGATCGTCGCGATAGGAGTCGACGCCGAGCGCGCCGTGGCGCTTGCTGAGCTTCGCGCCATCGGCGCCGTGGATCAGCGGAACATGGGCGTAAGTGGGCTCGGGCCAGCCCATCGCGCGGATGATCGCCAGCTGGCGAAAGGCGTTATTGAGATGGTCGTCGCCGCGGATCACGTGAGTGACGCCCATGTCATGATCGTCGACCACCACCGCAAGCATGTAGGTCGGCGTGCCATCCGAGCGAAGAAGGACGAAATCGTCGAGCTCGGCGTTTTGAACCGTCACGCGGCCCTGCACGCGGTCGTCGATGACGGTTTCGCCCTCGCGCGGCGCCTTGAGGCGAATGACGGACGGCTTGTCGCCTTGGACCTCCAAAACATCGCGCCACGGGCTGTTGATCCGGAACGGCCGGCGCTCGCGCTGCGCCTCCTCGCGCTGGGCCGCCAGCTCGTCCTGGGTCATGTAGCAGCGATAGGCGTGGCCGCGCTCCAGCATCTTGTGCGCGACCTCGGCGTGGCGGGCCCAGAATTGCGACTGATAATATTCGTGCCCATCCCAATCGAGCCCGAGCCAGCGCATCCCGTCGAGGATGGCGTCGATCGCCTCCTTCGTCGAACGCGCCTTGTCCGTATCCTCGATCCTGAGCAGGAACTTGCCGCCATGGTGACGCGCGAAGAGCCAGTTGAACAGCGCGGTGCGCGCCCCGCCGATGTGAAGGAAGCCGGTGGGAGAGGGCGCGAAGCGGGTGACGACGGGGCTTGAACTCATGCTTGCGCTCGGGCGCGCTTTCCTCTTCACTTGATGCTGCAATGCAATGGACGAGCGCCCCTAGCATGGGGGAAGCGCCTCTTCCACAGCGTGCTCGGGGCTATTGGAAGACGCGGTTTTCCGCCGCCGGCGAGGGGCTTGAGAAGCTCCTCGAGGCCGAGCGCGCGCAGCTCGCGCCGTGGGCGGTCGTCGGGCTGGGAGCGGCATTGCGGCGTGGTTCGCGCTCGGCGAGCCGGAGCAATGGCAAGCGTTCCTCTGTCTCGCCGCGGCGCTAGCGACGGTCGGCTTCGGGATCGGGCGCGGACGGGCGGGAAGGGCGCTCGGCTGGTTTGCGCTCGCGGCGACGATCGGCTGCGCGCTGGTCTGGGCGCGAGCGGCCTGGGTCGCGCAACCGCGGCTGTCGCGGCCGGTCGTCGCGGAACTCACGGGAAGGGTCGAGACCGTCGACCATCTTGTCGCGAGGCAAGCGACGCGGTCGTCGGTCCGTTCGCCGACCGCCGGCCTGCCGCCGAAGCTGCGGCTGTCGATCGACGACGACGAGGTGCCGCCGGGGATCGCGCCCGGAGCACGAGATCCGCATCGAGCCCGGCTCGTGCCGCCGCCGCCGATGGCGCTGCCGGGGACCTATGACTTCGCGCGCGACGCCTGGTTCCAGGGGCTGGGGGGAGTCGGCAAGCCGCTCGGGCCGCTCACCGTCGAGCGCCCAGGCGAGGCCCACGGGCTCGACCGCGCCCGCGCCGCGCTTCGGGCTCATATCGAGCGGCGCCTGCCCGCGAACAGCGCCGGCATCGCCGTCGCGCTCGCGACCGGCGACCAGAATGCGGTTGACCAGGACGATGCCGACGCCATGCGCCGCGCCGGACTGACGCACCTTTGTCCGTCAGCGGCCTTCACATCGCCGCGGTCGTCGCCTTCGCGATGTTCGTCAGCCTCAAGCTGCTGGCCTTGAGCGAACGGCTCGCGCTCCGCTTCAACCTCGTGCTCGTCTCGGCCGCCGTCGCCGCCGCCGCCGGCGTCGGCTACACCTTGCTGACCGGAGCGCAGGTCCCGACGGTCCGGAGCTGCGTCGCCGCTTTGCTGATCCTCGCCGGGATCGCGCTCGGGCGGGACGCGCTCAGCATGCGCCTGATCGCGACCGGCGCGGTCATCGTGCTCCTGTTTCGCCCCGAGGCGCTCGCCGGCGCGAGCTTCCAGATGAGCTTCGCCGCGGTCACCGCGATCGTCGCCCTTCATTCGACGAAATGGGCTCGGCGCCTGCTCCAGCGCCGCGACGAAGGGATTGTCGCGCGGCTCGGGCGGTCGTTGCTGGGGGTCGTCGCGACCGGGCTCGTGGTCGAGATCGCCCTCGCGCCCATGGCGTTGTTCCATTTTCACCGGGCGGGGCTCTACGGCGTGTTCGGGAACATCGTCGCAATCCCGCTGACGACGTTCGTCATCATGCCCGCCGAAGCGACCGCATTGGCGCTCGACGTCGTCGGGGTGGGGAAGGCCGTTCTGGTGGATCAGCGGGATTGCGATCAACGGCCTGCTGTGGCTCGCGCACGCCATTTCCGCGGCGAAAGGCGCCGTCGCGCTCCTGCCCTCGATGCCCGCCTGGGCGTTCGGGCTGATGGTCGGCGGCGGGAATCTGGCTGTGCCTGTGGAACACGCGGCTGCGGCTGCTCGGTGTCCTGCCGGTCGCGGTCGGAGCAATCGGCGCCGCTGCCGCGCCTTCGCCCGATCTGCTGGTGACCGGCGACGGCGTGCACCTGGCGCTGGTCCACGACGGCACGCCATTGCTGCTTCGCGATCGCGCCGGCGATTATGTCCGAAGCCTCGTCGCGGAGGCGTCGGGCTTCGACGGCGTTCCCGAGGATTTGGAATCCAGGCCGTTTAGCGACTGTTCGAGGGATGCCTGCGTCGCTCGCCTTCGAAAGGGCGAATTGGAGTGGCGCCTGCTCGCGACACGCTCACGAACGAACATCGACTGGGCGACCATCACGCGCGCCTGCGCCGAGGCCGACATCGTCGTCTCCGACCGCAGGCTGCCGCGAGCTTGCCGGCCGCGGTGGCTGAAGCTCGACACTTCCACGCTTCGCCGCACCGGCGGCGTCGCCATCTACCTCTCGAACAAGCCGCGCGTGGACAGTGTCGCCGCTCGCGTCGGCTCGCATCCCTGGGCGCAGGCCATCAAGGAGTTCAGTACCGCCGGATCAGCCCGGCCAGGCGGCCCTGGATCTGGACGCGGCTTTCGTCGTAGCGCTGGGGCTCGTAGCGCGAGTTTGCCGGATCGAGCCGGATCATCCGCCCCTCGCGCCGATAGGTCTTGAGCGTCGCTTCCTCATTGTCGATCAGGGCCACGATGATCTCGCCGTCGCGCGCGCTGTCGACCTTGCGGATCAGCGCGAAGTCGCCGTCGAGGATTCCTTCCTCGACCATCGAATCGCCCGAGACCTCGAGCGCATAATGATCGCCCGGCCCGAGGAGCGCGGCGGGCACGGCGAAGCTCTCGGTGCCCTGCAGCGCCTCGATCGGAGTGCCGGCGGCAATCCGCCCGTGCAGCGGGATTTCCAAGGTGTCATTGGCCGCGGCGGGCACCGCGGGCCGGATCGGGCTGACCGTCGCGGAGGGCCGCGTGTCCGGGAGCTTGACCACCTCGAGCGCGCGCGCGCGGTTCGGCAAACGGCGGATGAACCCGCGTTCCTCGAGTGCCGAGATGAGCCGGTGCACCCCCGACTTGGACTTGAGGTCCAGCGCCTCGCGCATTTCGTCGAAACTCGGGCTGACACCGTCCTGTTTCAGACGGCCATCGATAAAAAGCAGGAGTTCGCGTTGCTTGGCGGTCAGCATTGGCAAGTGTCCCGTCATCCCGGTTGGAACGAACGGAGAACGTGTAGGCAACAAAGCGGCCGGGGTCAAGCGGCCCCATTCAAGCGGTCAAGGCATGACCTGTCAGCCGCCGCTGCTCATCATCCTTGTCTTCATGGCCTGGATCGCGCTGTCGTTGCGCTTGGTCCCGAGTTCCTGGCGCATGGCGGCGAGGAATTCCTGGGCATAATCCTCCGACAGGCCCTGCTGCAGTTCGTTCTGCATGCGTCCGATGAGCGCCGGCTGAAGCAACGCATTTCCCGGTATGATCTTGTTCACCTTGACGATGAAGAAGCCGCGGCCCTGCGGGTCGGGAGCCATCCGGCTCTTGCCTTGTCCAAGCGAGAACAGGACCTTCAGCCCAGCGGGGATCGTCCCTTGCGCGGTGGCGATCTGGATTCGACGCGCGGCGATCGGCTGCACCGGCGGGAGCGGAGCTCCGCTCTCCTTCACCGCCTGCGCGAGCGAAGTGCCGCGCTCCACCTTGGATTCGATCTGCGCCGCGACCGCGCGGGCGCGCTCGGTCGCCTTGGCGTCGATCCAATCCTCGGCGACCCGATCGCGCACTTGCGCGAGCGGGGCGGGCGCGGCCGCGACCACCTGTCCCGGTGACACCATCGCATAGCCCTGGTCGTTGGGCAGCGTGATGATCTCGGGCGGGTCGTTGGCTTCGATCTCGAAGCCCGTCTTCAGCGCCGGGGCGAGCTCGGGCGGCAACTTGAAACCGGCATCGGTGCGCGACGAGCCATTCGCGATGATGAGCGGCGTGGTCGTGACCGGGAGCTTCGCGGCCGCGGCGGCCTCGGCGAAATTGCTGCCGTCGTCGACGGCGTCCTGGACCTTGTCGACCAGATTCTCGACCGCGCCCTTGCGCTTGTCCGCCGTGATCTTGGACGCGATTTCGGCGCGGGCCTGGTCGAGCGACTTGCCGCCTTGCGAATTCACCGCGTCGACCTTGGCGACCGCCCAGCCGAAGTCGGTCTGGATCGGGCCGACGACCGCGCCTGAAGCCGCGGCGAAGACGGCGGCCGCGGCCTTGTCGCCGGCCACCGAGGCATAGGCCTCGCGGGTCTGCCGGTCAGCGCCGTCACCGCCGCGTTGGCGCCTGCCGGCGCAGCCGCCGCAGCCAGCGACGCGCCGCTCTTTGCCCGCGCCGCAATGGCGTTGGCCGCGGCCTGGTCCGGGACCACGGCCTGGCTGATGTTGCGGGTTTCCTTGGCCGCATAGTCGGCCTTGTGCGCGTTGTAATAAGCGGCGATTTCCTGGTCGCTCGCAGTCACTCCGGCAACCTGCTCGGCTCCGATCCTGGCGATCCGGAGCACGCGCTGCTCGGGCACCATGTAGCGGTTCCGGTTCGCCGAATAATATTGCTGCAGGTCTGGATCGGTCGGCCTGAAGGCCGAACGGAAGGGCGCAAGCGGGATCGCCGCGGCTTCGCCCTCGCGGGATTCGAGCATCATCGCCGCATAGGGCGTCGCCATCCCCACCGACACGCGCGCGTTGGCCGCGATCGGGGTCAGGAGGTAGCGCTCGAGCAGACCGCCGGCGAGCACTTGCCGGACCTCGGAGTCGGTCAGCCGCTGCTGGGCAAGGAACTGCTGGTACGCCGTCTCGCTGAACTGGCCATTGAAGCCCTTGGTCTGAGGAATCTGCGCGATCTCGGCATCGACAAGTCGCTTCGAAACCGGGAAATGGAACTTCTCGGCGAAGGCGAGGAGGGTCTTGTTGGCCAGAAGCTCGTCGAGCAGCGCGTCGAAGTCCCCGATTATGGTCGAATAGTCGGCTTCCGGCTTCTGCTGCCGCACCTGCTGGAGCCGGCGCTGCATCGCGGAGCTCATCTCCTGCTCGGTGACCCGCTGTCCGCCGACCTCGGCGAGGGTCGAGCTGCCCATCCCGAAGCCGATGTTGCCGGTTCCGAAATTGGAAAGGTCGCTGAGCGCGAACCCGGCGAGGATCGCGATCAGGATGAAGGCCATGATCCAGGTGCCGACCTTGGACGTCGAAACGCGGCGAAAGAACGAGGACATCGGGTTCCCGGGAAGACTTGAGGATGGAGCGCTTTACGGGCGGGACTGGCGCGCATCAAGCCGCCCGGCTAGGCCGCGCCGTGAAGGGGATAAGTCAAGAATGGCGCTCACGAAGCTCGTTGCCGGCAATTGGAAGATGCATGGCTTCTCGGCCGACATCGCGGAGATCGAGGCCATCGCTCGGGCGGTGAAGCATGTTCGGAATGTCGAGGTCGCGCTCTGCGTCCCGTCGATCCTCGTCGAGCGCGCGGCTCGGGCGGTCCCCGGTTTCGCGATCGGCGGGCAGGACGTGCATCACGCCGAAAAGGGCGCACACACCGGCTGCGTCTCCGCCCGCATGCTTCTCGACGCGGGCGCGCGGCTCACCATCGTCGGCCATTCCGAGCGCCGCGACGCCCAGCGCGAAAGCGATTCCGAGGTCCGGGCGAAGGCGGAGGCCGCGCTCGCCTGCGGCCTTGATGTGATCCTCTGCGTCGGGGAGATCCTCGAAGCGCGCGAACAAGGCGCAGCCCTGCCCACCGTCCTCGCCCAGCTCGACGGCTCGCTTCCCGACGCTGCGGTGGGCGCGGCCGAGCTCGCCATCGCCTACGAGCCTGTCTGGGCGATCGGCACCGGCAAGATTCCCACAGCGGGCGAGATCGCCCAAATGCATGCGGCCATCCGCAATCGGCTGGTCGAGCGCTATGGCGAGGCTGGAACCCGCGTCAGGATTCTCTATGGCGGGTCCGTGAAGTCGTCCAATGCCGCCGAAATCTTCGCGGTCGAGGATGTCGATGGCGCCCTGGTCGGCGGTGCGAGCCTCAAGGCGTCGGATTTCGTGCCGATCGTCGAGGCCGCTGCAAAACAGTCGGGCTGAGCCGCCATTCAGTTCCCAATCAGGCGCCGTGCGCTATGGGAACCTTTCAAAGCTAGGAAAAGGAAAAGATGCGACGAATTCTTGCAACCATGACCGCCGCCAGTCTCGCCGTTGCCGGCCCCGCGATCGCTCAGGCCGGGATGAATGTCGGCATGCAGGTAACCGACTCGAGCGGCGCCGCCGTCGGGACCGTCAAGGCGATCCAGGGCACGAACGTGCTGATTCAGACCGACAAGCATGAAGCCTTGCTGCCGGCGAGCAGCTTTACCGTGGCGAAGGGCAAGCTTCTGTTCGGGATGACCCAGGCCCAGCTCGACGCGCAGATCGAACAAAGCCTCGCGGCGGCGAAGGCCTCGATCGCCGCGGGAGCGACGGTCAAGGGCACCGGCGGCACTCCGGTGGGAACGGTCGACTCGGTCGCCGACGGCAAGGTGACGATGACGCTTCAGAGCGGCAAGAAGATCGCCGTTCCGCAGGAAGGCCTGCGCGGCAACGCCGATGGGACGGTGACGATCGGTTATTCCTCCGAACAGCTCGAAGCGCTCGTCCAGGGCGGTTCGGCGGATTCGTCCCAAAGTCAGTGAACCCAAGTTGAAAGCGGGCGCGACGCCGACTAAGTGGCGCCGCGCCCGTCTCGTTTCAGAAAGCCCGTCATGTTCGCATTCCTGCTGATCGTCCAAACGCTCA
The DNA here is from genome assembly GCA_963831215.1 of uncultured Alphaproteobacteria bacterium. Taxonomy (GTDB): domain Bacteria; phylum Pseudomonadota; class Alphaproteobacteria; order Sphingomonadales; family Sphingomonadaceae; genus Sphingomicrobium. The sequence continues at coordinate 36,474 of CAWHPM010000014.1, forward strand.
TCGCAGTCTCGCTGATCGGGACCATCCTGATGCAGCGCTCGGAAGGCGGCGGGCTCGGCGTCGGCGGCAGCTCGTCGGGCTTCATGACCGCGCGCGGCGCTGCGGATTTCCTGACTCGCTCGACCGCTGTCCTCGGCGGCCTGTTCATCGTCCTTTCGATCGTCATGGCCGCGATTGCCGGCGCGACCCGGCAGCCGCAGAAGATCGACACCTCGCTCGCCGGAACCACCGCTCCGCTCGTCCAGCCGGGCAAGGCGCCCGCAGCAACAGCAGCCGAACGCGCCCGCGACGAACCCGCAGCAGAACCAGTCCGCGCCGGCCGTTCCGCTGGCGCAATAAGAAATATTTCGCAGGCCGCTTGCGTCGGCGGCGCCTGTCCCCCTAAGCCTTGAATCCCATGGCGCGGTTCATTTTCGTTACCGGCGGCGTGGTCTCCTCGCTTGGAAAAGGGCTTCTTTCCGCCTCCTTGGGGGCGCTGCTTCAGGCGCGCGGCTACAAGGTCCGGATCCGCAAGTTCGATCCCTATCTGAACGTCGATCCCGGCACGATGTCGCCGTACCAGCACGGCGAGGTCTTCGTGACGGACGACGGGGCCGAGACCGACCTCGACCTCGGCCATTACGAGCGGTTCACCGGCGTTTCGTCGCGCCAGTCGGACAACATCACCACCGGCCGCATCTATCGCGACATCATCGCCAAGGAGCGGCGCGGCGACTATCTCGGCGCGACCGTCCAGGTGATCCCGCACGTCACCAACGCGATCAAGGAATTCGCGGTCGCGGACACCGACAGCTGCGACTTCGTGATCTGTGAGATCGGCGGCACCGTCGGCGACATCGAAAGCCTGCCGTTCATCGAATCGATCCGGCAGTTGAGGAACGACCTCGGCCGCGACCAGACGGTGAGCGTGCACACGACGCTGGTGCCGTGGATCGCCGCCGCGGGTGAGCTCAAGACCAAGCCGACGCAGCAGTCGGTGCGTGAGCTGTCGAGCCTCGGCGTCCAGCCCGAAGTGCTTCTGTGCCGTTGCGACCGGCCGCTGCCGGAGAGCGAGCGCGAGAAGATCGCCTTGTTCTGCAACGTGCCGAAGTCGGCGGTGATCCCCGCGCTCGACGCGCGCAACATCTACGACGTTCCGCTGCAATATCATGAGGCGGGCCTCGACGACGAAGTGCTGCGCGCCTTCCGGATCGACGATGCGCCCCGCCCCGATGTCGAGCGCTGGCGCGAGATCATGGACCGCATCGACCATTACGACAGTGAGGTGACGATCGGAGTCGTCGGCAAATATGTCGGCCTTCCCGACGCCTACAAGAGCCTCCGCGAGGCACTGGTCCACGGCGGAATCGCCAACCGCGCCAGGGTCAAGATCGAATGGATCGACGCCGAGCTGTTCGAGCATCCGGAGGCCGACATCGTTTCCGAGCTCGAGCCGCTGCATGCGATCCTGGTCCCGGGCGGGTTCGGCGAGCGCGGAAGCGAGGGCAAGATCGCGAGCGTGAAGTTCGCGCGCGAGCGGCAAATCCCCTTCTTCGGGATCTGCCTCGGGATGCAGATGGCGTGCATCGAGGCGGCGCGGAACATGGCGGGGATCGAGCAGGCCTCGACCACCGAATTCGGCGAGACCCCGGAGCCGGTGGTCGGAATGATCACCGAATGGATGAGCGAGGAAGGCCTTCAGAAGCGCGCGGCCGGCGGCGATCTCGGCGGCACCATGCGTCTCGGCGCCTATCCGGCCAAGCTCGACGGCAACAGCGTCGTCCGCTCCATTTACGGCGCCGACGCGATCAGTGAGCGCCACCGCCACCGCTACGAGGTCAACGTCCATTATCGCGATACGCTGGAGAAGACCGGCCTGGTCTTCTCGGGCATGTCCCCGGACGATCAGCTGCCCGAAATCGTCGAGCGGCCGGACCATCCCTGGTTCATCGGCGTCCAGTTCCATCCCGAACTCAAGAGCCGTCCGTTCGAGCCGCACCCGCTCTTCGCCGGCTTCATCGAGGCTGCGGTCAAGCAGTCGCGGCTGGTTTGACCCACATTAGTTGGCGGAACAGCGAACTGCTTGGGCCGTTACGGACCCGTTCCGCCAATTGAAACGAGGAAAGCCGCTCATGCTCCTGACCATCGCCATCATCCTGCTCATCCTCTGGGCGCTCGGCTTTTTCGCCTTCCATGTGGCGGGCAGCCTGATCCACTTGCTGTTGATCATCGGCATCATCGTGCTGATCTGGAATTTCGTCGCCGGCCGAAGGGCGGTCTAGGCGCGAATTTCTCGCCGTTGCGGGGCGTCTGATGCGCCCCTAAATGCGGCCCATGACCAACAGCATTTCGACGCGTCTGGCCGTGCTCGGCTCCGGCCCGGCCGGCCTGACCGCCGCCATCTACGCCGCGCGCGCCGGGCTTTCGCCGATCGTCATCCAGGGCATCCAGCCCGGGGGACAGCTGACGACCACGACCGACGTCGAGAATTATCCGGGATTCCGTGAGGTTATCCAGGGTCCTTGGCTCGTCGAGGAAATGCAGGCCCAGGCCGAGCATGTCGGCACGAGGATGGTGTGGGACCATATCGCCGGCGTCGATTTGTCGCGCCGCCCGTTCCGGCTGACCGGCGACAGCGGGACGCAATATTTCGCCGATACGCTGGTGATCGCGACCGGCGCCCAGGCGCGCTGGCTGAACCTTCCCTCCGAAGAGCATATGAAGGGCAGGGGAGCGTCCGCCTGCGCGACGTGCGACGGCTTCTTCTACCGCGGCAAGAAGGTCGCGGTGATCGGCGGCGGCAACACCGCGGTCGAAGAAGCGCTCTACATGACCAACCACAGCCACGACGTGACCCTGATCCATCGCCGCGATTCGCTTCGCGCCGAGAAGATCCTGCAGGACCGCCTCTTCGCGAACGAGAAGATCAAGGTGATCTGGGACAGCGAGGTGGTCGAGTTCGTCGGCGGCGGCGATCCCGAGGCGCTGATCGGCCTCGACATCCGCAACAAGCGCACCGGCGAGACCCGCCGGGTCGAGGTCGAAGGCGCATTCGTCGCCATCGGGCACGAGCCCGCGACCGAGCTGTTCAACGGCCAGCTCGATCTCGACGCCGACAATTACATCCGGGTCGAGGTCGGAACGACCAAGACGAGCGTGCCTGGCGTGTTCGCCTGCGGCGACGTCATGGACAAGATTTACCGCCAGGCCGTGACCGCCGCCGGAACCGGCTGCATGGCCGCCCTCGACGCCGAGAAATATCTCGCCTCGCAGGAGTTCGAGGCGCTCGCCGCCGAGTAGACCTCAAGGATAGGTGGCCTCGACGAAATAGAGGCCGTGCGGCGGTGCGTTGAAGCCCAGCGCCGCGCGATCGCGAGCCTCGAGCGCCTTTCGCATATCGTCCGACTGCCATTGCCCGCGCCCGACCATCGCGAGGCATCCGACCATCGAGCGCACCTGGTGGTGGAGAAAGCTGCGTGCGGCGGCCGTCACCTGGACCTCGTCGCCGACCTGGGCGACTTCGAGCTTGTCGAGAGTCTTGACCGGGCTGTCCGACTGGCAGTGCGCCGATCGGAAGGTCGTGAAGTCGTGCCGGCCGATCAAATGCTTCGCGCCCTCCTGCATTGCATGGACATCGAGCGGGACGGCAATGTGCCACACGCGGCCGGCATCGAGGGCAGGGGGCGCCCGCCTCGCGAGGATGCGGTAGAGGTACCGCCGACCGACACAAGAGAAGCGCGCATGCCAGTCGTCGGCCACCTCCGCCACATCCAGCACGGAGATCGGCTGCGGTCGCACCAGCGCGTTCAAGCCCTCTCTGAGCCGATGCGGCGTGAGCGACTTCATGACGTCAACATGCGCCGACATCGCGAGTGCGTGGACTCCGGCGTCCGTCCGTCCGGCGGCGGTGAACACCGCCTGCTCCCCGGTCATCCGCGCCAGCGCTTCCTCGAGCGCCTGCTGGACCGACGGTCCGTGGTCCTGCCGCTGCCAGCCCATGAACGGCCCGCCGTCATATTCGATCGAGAGCTTCCAGCGAGTCACGGCAGGATCGTGCCCTTCGGAATGGGAAAGCCGCGCAGCAGTTCGCCGACTGTCATCGGCGCTCGCCCGGCGCGCTGGACGAGCGTCGGACGAAGGGTTCCGGTTCCGCACTCGATAAGGAGCGCATCATCAAGCACGAGCCCGTCATTCCCGCGAATGCGGGAATCCCGCTGTTCTTCAGTGGAAGCGGGACCCCCGCCTTCGCGGGGGTGACGAGAAGTGAATTCCACTTCCGCCTCCAACAACTTCACCCGTTCGCCATTCACCTCGAACCACGCCCCAGGTGCCGGGTTGAAGGCTCGGACCTGCCTTTCGACCGCATCGGCGGGCCTGCCCCAATCGATGCGCGCCTCGGCCTTGTCGATCTTCGAAGCATAGGTCGCGCCGACGTCCGGCTGCGCTTGCGGCGGAGTTGGATGGTCGAGCCATTCGATCAACGTGCGTGCGCCGAGTTGCGCCAGTTCATCCGTGACTTGCCCGGAATTCTTGCCAACTATGTCGAGCTCGCGCTTGAGCAGAATTGGGCCGGTATCGAGCCCTTCGTCCATCCGCATGAGGGTGACTCCGCTGACTTCGTCGCCGGCAAGGATGGCGCGCTGGATCGGCGCCGCGCCGCGCCAGCGGGGAAGGAGCGAGGCGTGGACGTTGATGCAGCCGGCCTTGGGCGCTTCGAGGATCGCGGGCGGAAGGATCAGCCCATAGGCAGCGACGACGGCGACGTCCGCATCGAGGCCCCGGAAGCGGCCTTGCTCTTCGGAGTCCCGCAGCGTGCGCGGCGTCCGCACTTCGATCCCCAACTCCTCCGCCCGCTCATGAACCGCCGTCTTGCGATCCGCCTTGCCGCGGCCGGCCGGACGCGGCGGTTGCGCATAGACCGCGACGATCTCGTGCCCGGCCTGCTCGAGCGCCTCGAGGCTCGGCACCGCGAAGTCCGGCGATCCCATGAAGATGATGCGCATCGGCGGCCCTATGGCGAAAGCGCGTGGAATTGCCTACCTCGGCGCATAGAGTGGCAAGTCAGGAGATCGAAGCACTGAGCCAGGCGCTCGCTCGGCTGCCGGGCCTTGGGCCCCGGTCCGCGCGGCGCGCGGTGCTGCATCTCATGAAGAAACGCGAGACCACGCTCCAGCCGTTGCTCACCGCACTTCAGAATGTCGCCGACAAGCTGTCGACCTGCTCGACCTGCGGCAATGTCGATACGACCGATCCCTGCTCGATCTGCCGCGACGCGCGCCGCGACGAGAAGATGCTGTGCGTGGTCGAGGAGGTGGCCGACCTTTGGGCGCTCGACCGCTCGCGCCTCTTTCCCGGCCGCTACCATGTGCTCGGCGGCCGGCTGTCGGCGCTCGACGGCGTCGGTCCGGGAGATCTCGCCATCGATCAGCTCGTCAGGCGGGTCTCGGCGGGCGGGATCGATGAGGTGGTGCTGGCCATGAACGCGACTCTCGAAGGCCAGACGACCGCGCATTACCTGGCCGAGCGCCTCGAAGGATTTCCAATCCAGCTCAGCCAGTTGGCGCACGGACTTCCCGTCGGCGGTGAGCTCGACTATCTGGACGAGGGGACCCTTGCCCAGGCCTTGCGTGCCAGGCGTCCCATTTCATGAAGACGCCGCTCCGGGCTCGCTGGCCGGATTCTTGAACCCGCTCGACTGAACGACTAAATCCGCTCGATGGCCATCCGCCGCATCTATGAGACGCCCGACGCCGTCCTCCGCCAGATTTCGAAACCGGTGGAGACGTTCGATGACGCGCTGAAGACGCTGGTCGCCGACATGTTCGAGACGATGTACGCCGCGCCGGGGATCGGGCTTGCGGCGGTTCAGGTCGGCGAGCCGATCCGGCTGCTGGTGATCGATCTTCAGGAGCCGAAGGACCCCGAGGATCCCGAAAGTCCGGTCGTCAGGGACCCCAAGGTATTCATCAATCCCGAGATCCTGTGGCACTCGGACCATGAGGTGCCGTACACCGAGGGCTGCCTCTCGGTGCCCGAGCAATATGCCGAGGTCATGCGCCCCGACGCGATCCGTGCCCGCTGGCAGGATGAGGACGGCAAGACCTATGAGGAAGAGATCGAAGGGCTCCTGGCCGTCTGCCTCCAGCACGAGATGGACCATTTGAACGGGGTCCTGTTCATCGACCATCTCTCGCGGCTGAAGCGAGACATGGTGCTAAAGAAGCTCGCCAAGTGGCGGAAAGAGAACCAGCTTAAGGCGGCGTAAGCCCCCTGCGTCATCCCCGCGCAAGCGGGGATCCAGGCCGGAATCCGGTTCCCGCTTTCGCGGGAATGACGATTATTGGATCGACGCCGCCGCGTTGCGGCAGTCCTCCGCGCATTCCCGGCACATCTGCGCGCACAGCTTGCAATGCTCATGCTCGTGCTTTTCGCACTCCGCCGCGCAAGAATCGCAAACTCGGGCGCAGAACTCGAGCGCCTCGCGGAGCACCTGCTCGTTCGAACCCGTCCGCCGCACCGCGAGCTTGCCCGCGGCCTCGCAGATGTCCGAGCAATCGAGGCAGGAGCGGATGCACTGGGCCATGTCCATCTTCTCGGCCGCGCAGGCGTCGGCGCAGCTGAGGCACATCCGCGCGCAATACATCAGGTGATGCGCGGCATCGCCAAGCGGCTGGTTGACGTGCCCGGCGACGTCCGGGTGAAGGGCGATCATCTTGCGGATGGACATGAGCTTGTTCTTCCCTCGCTTTGCGGGGCGAGCGAAGAACAGGCTCAAAGGTTCCGTCCAGGGATGATGCCCGTTGACCAGGCGCGCATTCATCAGCCGCGCGGCGGCTTGCCGCGCGTCGAGAACCAGATGTCCGGAGCGGGCGACGGATTGCCCGCCCTTGCCGACGAGAAGGTCAGCAACGTACCGTCCCAGCTGATGAACGGCCGCGCGTCGAAGCCGGGCGAGCTCAGCTGCTCGAGGTGAATGGCGGACCCAAACGGTTCCGACGTGCCGGACCTTGTCGAATAATAGAGGTCGGGACCGCCCAGCGTGCCGTAACGGTCGGAATCGTAGAAGATCGCCTTGCCGTCGTGCGTGATGCTCGGGCGATTGTCCGACGCCGAGCTGTGCGGTCCGCCCGCGACGAGGCTGGCCGGTCCGCCGTCGATGCTCTGGTAGATTTTCCCCTCGCTGCCGTCCGGGCGACGTCGCGAGAACAGCATCACTTCGTGGCCGCCGTCTTCGTAGAGCGTCGCGCTCTCATCGAGCCAGCCGGGGCGGTTGATATTGGGTCCGAGCCGTTCGACCGACCAGGCTCCTGCGATATGCCGTGCGACATAGAGGTCATAGGCCGGGTCATCGCGATCGCTCGAATAGAACAGCCGGTTTCCCTGCGCGATAGTCGGGCAAGCATCGTTGGCCGACGTACTGACGGGCGCCGGCACGCGGACGGGAGCGCCGAATGCATCCGACTTGCTCGATCGCGAAGCGACATAGATGTCGAAATTGCCGGTACGATTGGACGTAAACGCAATCTTGAGGCCGTCAGGCGACAGGCTCGCGCAGCCGTCGACTGCCGGTGTGCTGATTCCCGCTCCGGAACCCGGAACGCTCGCCAGGTTCGCGGGCTCCGACCAGTCGCTGAACCTCGGCATGGCAAAGGCTGTCCCAGCAAGGACTAGTGTCCCCAACGTCGCTCGACCGACCATCGTCAAATTCAACATCCTACCCTCCTGGGTTCAGTGACGGGCCGAAGCTTGTCCGCCTCGGCCAGGCCGAGGGGTTGCGCCTTGCGGGGACGCGCGGGAATGATGGACAGCCGACGATTTGCCGATGATCTGCCGATGATCGCTTGAGGGACGGCTCGGCCCGTCCTACAGTTCCCATTCTGTTCCGGGGGAGTCACGGTCATGGACGCGACCGATCTTGCATTCGTTGTGGTGGCGCTGATCGTCGGCGGAGCACTGGGCTGGCTGTGGGCGAGCCGCGGAAGCGGCGCGGCGCGAGGCAAACTGTCGAGAACCTGCGCCTGCCAGCTGGACGAGGTGGTGAGGGAACGCGACTCGAACCGGGACGCGGCCACCAGGCTGGCCGCTCTCGAGGCGGCTCAGGTTGAACGCGATCGCGGCTTCGAGGCGCGGATTCAGGAATTGCTCGAGGCGAAGGAAGCGCTGTCCGCGCAATTCGCCGAGATCAGCAACAAGCTGCTCGCCGAGGCGCAGGACAGCTTCCTGAAACGCGCCGATCAGCGCTTCCGTCAATCGGAGGAGAATGCCGGCCAGAACCTGAAGGCGCTTCTGCAGCCGGTGCACGAGCGACTGGAGCGCTACGAAACGACCGTTCAAAAGGTCGAAGCCGAGCGAAGAGACGCTTTCGGACTGCTCACCGGACAGATCGAGGCGATGCGCACCGGCACGGAGCGCGTGTCGGCGGAGGCCGCCAAGCTCGTCAACGCGCTGCGCAATGCACCCAAGGCACGGGGACGATGGGGTGAGCAGCAGCTTCGCAATGTGCTGGAGACCTGCGGCCTGTCCGAGCATTGCGACTTCGCGACCGAGGTCAGCGTGGTGGATGGCGAGGGCGTGCGGCTGCGTCCCGACGTCGTCGTCCGCGTGCCGGGCGGCCAGTCGCTGGTGATCGACGCGAAGGTCTCGCTCAATGAGTATCAGGACGCGTTCGGGGCGATCGACGAGACGGCCCGCGAAGCGCATCTCACCGCCCATGCGCTGGCCATTCGCGCTCATGTGAACACGCTCGGCGCCAAGGCCTATTGGTCGCAGTTCGACGACGCCCCCGACTATGTCGTGATGTTCATTCCGGGCGAGCATTTCCTCACCGCCGCGCTCGAGCAGGACCCAACCTTGTGGGATTATGCGTTCGACAAGAAGGTGCTGCTGGCGACGCCGACCAACCTGATCGCGATTGCCCGGACGGTGGCGGCCGTGTGGCGCCAGGAGCGCCTCGCCAAGGAGGCGCGGCAGATCGGCGAACTCGGCAAGGAACTGTACGACCGTCTTGCGAAGGCCGCGGACGATCTTCGTCGTGTCGGAAGCGGTCTCGCGACTGCGGTCAACAATTACAACAGCTTCGTCGCGAGCTTTGAAACTCGGTCTCTGGTAACGGCGCGCAAGTTTCGCGAACTCAATATTGAGCCGGGACGCCGCGACATCGACGTACTGACGCCGGTCGAAGCGCTTCCGCGCTATGCCGACGACGAGCTCGGGCTGGGCAATGCTGGTGAGGAGGAACCGCCGCAGATCGCCGCGGAATAGTCACTGCTTGAAAAATAGGAGTTCGCGTGCTGGCCTGGCGCTGGCTCTTTGATCAGTGCGTACATCTCGGCAGTTTGGCGGTCAGGGGCGGCTTAAGGTCACGGCAAAAGCGCCGCTGTCCGTGACGTTAGTGACCTTAGAGCCCGCCGCAGCCTTCGAACCGCGTCCCGTCGACCGTGACCTGGACCTTGTCGGGATAGGTGCGGTCGCTCATTCCGTCGCTGCATTGCGCGTGGACGATGTTCACGTTGATGCGCTGCGTCTGGTAGATTTCGCCGGCGATGCCGATGATCACCTTGGGTGTCGGCTGCTTGATCGGTTGCGCCTCGGGCTGGACGAAGGTGATGTCATGCTCGTCGATCAGCAGGTTCCAGAACGGCTCGGTGCCGAGCGCGTGATAGGGCGGCGCGGGCGGGCCGGGCACGGTCATGCAGGCGGAGGAGGCTATGGAAAGCAGGATGATCAGGGTTCGTTTCATGGGTCGAACAACATTGGCCGTGCGCCACGGTTCCCTCACCGCCAGCTTGCCCTGACCGCGAAGCGCCATGACCGCAGTGGCCATGGCGGCGTTGAGGCTGTCGGCGCGCCCCGCCATCGGGATTTTCACGAGGCTGTCGCACTCGGCTTCATAGTCCGCGGGAAGGCCCTGCTGCTCGTTGCCGATCAGGAGGAAGCAGGGTGGGCTGTAGTGGGCCTCCAGATAGTCGCGTGTCGCCTTGAGGCTGGTGCCGACGAGCTGCCCTTCGCCCGAGCGCAGCCAGTCGATGAACTCCGGCCAGCGCGAGGTCGCGACCTGCTGCGTGAACACTGCGCCCATCGAGGCGCGCACCGCTTCGACGGAGAACGGGTCGGCGCAATCGTCGATGAGGATCAGCCCGCCGGCGCCGACCGCGTCTCCTGTTCTGAGGATCGTCCCGAGATTGCCGGGATCGCGCAGCGCCTGGGCGACGATCCACAGCGGCGCCTTGGCGCGGTCGATCTTCGCCAGCGCGGTTCCCGGTTGCCGGTAGGCGGCGAGCATCATCTGCGGATTGTCCTTGCCGCTCATCTTGGAGAGGATGTCGGCGCTGGTCTCGATCGCATCGCCGCCCGCGGCCTCGGTGGCGGCGATGATCTCGGCGGCAAGCGGATGCCGCGCGCCTTCGGGAGAGAATGCGACGATCTCGGGCAGGCGTCCGCTGTCGCGCGCCTCGGCGAGGATCCGCAGCCCCTCGGCGAGGAATAGTCCCTCCGCGCGGCGCGCCTTCTTGTCGCGCAGCGAGCGCAGCAGCTTGACCGTCGAGTTCGAGAAGGCGGTGACTTCGCGGGGCATCACTCTTCCCCGAACCGCTCCTCGACGAGGGCCACGAGCTTGCCGAGTGCGACCTCCGAATCGTCCCCCTCGACGTGGATGACGATCGTGTCGCCCATCGCCGCGCCGAGCATCATCAGGCCCATGATCGAGGTGCCGCAGACGCGGTTGCCGTCCTTCTCGACCGCGATCGGGCAGCCGAGCTCGCTCGCCAGGTTGACGAACTTGGCGCTGGCCCGGGCGTGGAGGCCGCGCTGGTTCGTGATCCGAACCTCGCGGCTGACCTCGCTCAAGCGGCTGCTTCCCCGAGGATTTCCGAAGCGACCGAGATATATTTGCGCCCGGCCTCGCGCGCCGCGGCGACCGCGGCGTGGACCGGCATCACCTTGCGAGCGCCCTCGAGGCGGATCAGCATCGGCAGGTTGACGCCGGCGATCACCTCGACATTCTCGCCCTTCATCAGGCTGATCGCGAGGTTCGAGGGCGTTCCCCCGAACAGGTCGGTGAGGATGATCACTCCGTCGCCCTGGTCGACCTTGGCGACCGCGGCGGCGATATCCTTGCGGCGGCCTTCCATGTCGTCGTCGGGGCCGATGCAGATCGGCTCGATCGCCTCCTGCGGCCCGACCACATGCTCCATCGCGGTGACGAATTCGGCCGCAAGCCGGCCATGGGTCACCAGCACCAATCCAATCATCAATTCAACTCGTCCTCGCCCTCGCTTGCCGAAGCACGCCCGGGATGCCGCTCGATCGTGTCGCTCTGTGGGGAGGCGAGATCGCGGTGGCGCACATTCGGAGCAAAACCGGAATTACGCAACCGTTTGGCCATTTCGACTGCCGCGGCGACCGAGCGATGCCGCCCCCCTGTACATCCAAATGCAACGGTGACGTAATTTTTGCCCGCGGCCCAGTAGCGGGGAATCCAGTCGATGAGAAGCGCTTCGATGCGCTCCATCGCCTCGTTCCAGGCGGGCTCGCGCACGAGATAGTCGCGGACGGCCCGGTCCGCGCCGGTGAGTGGCCGAAGTTTGTCCACCCAATGCGGATTCGGCAGGAAGCGCATGTCGAACACCAGGTCGGCGGTGCGCGAAATGCCCCGGGCAAATCCGAACGAGGCGATGGTCAGGACCGGCTGATCGGAATCTGCCGCCGTAACGGCGCTGGAGCTCGTCGCGAAGCTCGGCGGGGCTGAGATCGGTCGTATCGAGCACGCTGTCGGCGGCGTTGCGGAGCGGCATCGTCAGCTGCCGCTCGCGCGCGATCCCATCCTCGGCGGGACGATCCGGCGCCAGTGGATGACGCCGGCGGGTCTCGTCGTAGCGGCGCATCAGCTCGGTGCCGGAACAATCGAGGTAGAGGATCTCGGGCTCGATCCCCTCGACCGAGCGGATGAGGTCGGGAAGTCGTTGGGGATCGAAACCGCGGCTGCGCGAATCCATGGACACCGCAGCGGACGCGGTTCGGCACAGATCCTCGCCGTTGACGAACGCCTGAAGAAGGTCAGCGGGAAGATTGTCGACGACGTCCCAGCCCATGTCCTCGAGCGTGTCGAGGACATGCGACTTTCCCGCGCCGGACATGCCGGTGACGAGCAGGAGTCGCGGCAGCCGGCGCGGCTGCCGCTGGGTCATCAGAACTTGAGGCCCATGCGGTCGAGCGCGAGCGCGACCTTGGAGGGCGCGGATGCCGTCATGGCGTCAATCGAAATCAGCGGCAGGTTGACCCCGAGGAAAGGCCGCTCGCGGCTGTCGTCGGGGAGCCGCTGAATGTCGCTGGTCAGCTCGACGACGAGCGCGACCGGGACGTCGCTGACCTGTTGCATGTCGACGATCCCGATGCCGCGGATCTCGAGCTTTCCGGCGATGGTCGGGGGCGAGGCGGCGAGAAGCCGGTCGCCGTCGCGCTTGACGATGGTCTGGTCGTCGCTGACCAGCGCGAAGCCGCGGTCGAGCAAGCGCAAGCGCGAGGTCGGATTTGCCGGAGCCCGAAGGGCCGGTGATGAGCACGGCGCGGCCCTCGTTCGCGACCGTGCTGGCGTGGAGGGTCTCGGCGGAAAGGCGAGCGCCGCCCCCGGGCTGCAACTGCGTCATTCGCGGTCCGCCGCCGGAAGCCGGATCGTGAATCGGGCGCCCGATGGGGCGTCATCGCGGTCGTGCACGTCAATCTCCCCGTCGTGACCTTTGACAATAGCCTGGGCGATGGCAAGGCCGAGGCCCGAGTGTCGGCCGAATTTCTCGCCTTCGGGCCTTACTGAATGGAAGCGGTTAAAGATTGCTTCGCGTGCCTCGGGGGGGACGCCCGGGCCTTCGTCGTCGATTCGGATTCGGACTTCGTCGCCGACATGCGCCGCGGCAATTTCGACGAGCCCGCCCGGGGGGGAGAAGCTGACCGCATTGTCGATGATCGCGTTGATCGCGCGGGCCAGTCGGTCCGGCTTGCCCATGACGGCGGCAGTATCCTTGCGCGGCCGCGCGAAGGCGATCCGCGCATCGCCTTTCTCGCGCCGCGTGTCCCAGCTCGACACCAGCTGCTCGATCAGCGGCCCGAGATCGACGCGCTCGAAGGTGGCGCGGGCCAGCTCGGCGTCGGTTCGCGCCGCTTCGCCGATGTCGTTGATCAACCGGTCGAGGCGGCGAACGTCGTCGCGGGCGATCGCCATCAGCCGCTGGCGGAGATCGGGATCCTCGACGCGGTCGAGCCCGTCGACGGCGGAGCGCAGTGAGGCGAGGGGGTTCTTGAGCTCGTGAGTGACGTCGGCCGCGAACGCCTCCATATTGTCGATCCGCTGACGAAGCGACTGGCTCATGTCCGCCACGGAGCGGGCGAGCAGGCCAATCTCGTCGCTGCGCTTCGGTAGACGCGGCACGTTGACTTCGCGGGCGCGGCCCAGGCGCACACGGTGGGCGGCGAGCGCGAGGCGGCGGAGCGGCCGAACGACCGTCCTTGCAAGGAAGAGCGACAGAAGGGCCGACAACAAGATGACGATCGCCATGGCGCCGAGGATGAGCGCGCGCTGCCTGCGAACCGTCTTGGTGAAGGCGCGGTCGTTGTCGGTTGCGAGGAGCACCCCGCGATCGAACGGGACGGCGGAGGAAATCACTGGCGTGAGGTCCGGAGCGTTGCGGATCTCGCTGACGGGCTTGCCGAGATGCTTTGCCTCGATCGCCTCCGGCCACGCGCCGAGGCGGTCGACCTTCGGGTCGACATAATCATCAAGGGTTTTTGCCCCGACGAGGAAATTGAATCCGCGGTCGAGCGCGCGTCCGACCTCCTTCGTCCATTTCTCGGTTTCGGGATCGCGGAGCTTGTAGGTGGGACCGGTGAGAGTCCAGCTGTCGATGGCGAGGGACCCGTCTGTCGAGTACAGGCGATAGCGATCCCCGGTCACGTTGGACGCGGTCGCCAGCAGCGCCGGCCATTCCGACCGTGGGACGAGGTTCATGGCGGCCAGAGCGGTCGCGGTCTGCACCCGCGTCTGGTGTGTTCGCTCCTTGCTCAAGCGGTTGCGGAAAACGTCGAGGTACAAGGTACTCAAGGCGACCAGCAGCAGCGTGAGCAGGTTGAGCGCGAGAATCCGATGCGTCAGAGTCCAACGCCCGGTCCATCGCAGTGGCGCCTCGGAGGGCTCCGCCGGGCGGATCCTATTCGTCGAATCGGTAACCGACGCCATAAAGGGTCTCGATCGCATCGAATTGGGGATCGGCGCTCCGGAACTTGCGTCGGATGCGCTTGATGTGGCTGTCGATCGTGCGGTCGTCGACATAGACGTCGTCGTTGTACGCGACATCGAGCAGCTGGTTGCGGGTCTTCACCACGCCCGGCCTCTGCGCCAACGCCTCGAGGATCAGGAATTCGGTGACGGTGAGGCTGACGTCCCTGCCTTCCCAGCGCACCTTGTGACGGGCCGGGTCCATCATCAGCCGCCCGCGCTCGAGCGCAGGCGCCTCGGGCTCGTTGGTGTCGGCCGTCGCTTCTCCGCGCTCCAGCTCCTGCCGTCGAAGGATCGCCCGAATCCGCGCGATGAGCAGTCGCTGCGAGAAAGGCTTCGCGATATAATCGTCCGCGCCCATCGCCAGCCCGAGCGCCTCGTCGAGCTCATCGTCCTTCGAGGTCAGGAAGATCACCGGCATCGAGCTGAACTCGCGCACGCGGCGAAGCAGCTCCATCCCGTCGAGGTTGGGCATCTTGATGTCGAACACGCCAATGTCGGGCGGATTGTCGTTGAGCGCCTTCAGCGCCGCGACCGGATCGGAATAGACGCGCGTGACGAAGCCCTCCTGCTGGAGCGCGATGGAGACGGACGTGAGAATGTTCCGGTCGTCGTCGACCAGCGCGATCACATGGCTCATTCGATTTCATGCCTGCTTGGCAATGCCCGGCTTAAACAGCGGTCAATTCCGAGACAAGGCGGCCCAATCGTTTTGACCGCGCAGCCGATTCCGGCTTATAGGCGGTCCTTGGATAGTGGCGGCAGGGCCTGGACTGGCCGCTGCCGCTTTTGACATTTGGGAAAGGAAAGCTGGTCAGTGAACGATCGCGTTCCGCGCCG
This sequence comes from uncultured Alphaproteobacteria bacterium, assembly GCA_963831215.1. Classification (GTDB taxonomy): domain Bacteria; phylum Pseudomonadota; class Alphaproteobacteria; order Sphingomonadales; family Sphingomonadaceae; genus Sphingomicrobium. The sequence goes on from CAWHPM010000014.1 coordinate 51,556, forward strand.
CGGGCTTGACGCGCAGGGCATTGCCACGGGCGCCGAGATCTTCTGGAATTTGACCACTGCGCCGCTGGTGGAACATGCGGTGCGGCGGGGGGAAGGGTTGCTCGCCAAGGACGGGCCGCTCGTGGTGCGCACCGGCCAGCACACCGGACGAAGCGCCAAGGACAAGTTCACGGTCAGGGACGAGCTTACCAGCGACGTCATCTGGTGGAACGACGGCAACAAGCCGATGGCGCCCGACGCGTTCGACCGCCTGCACGAGGATTTTCTGCTCGCGCTTGCCGACAAGGACCAGCTCTACGTCGCGGACCTCTATGGTGGCTCGCAGCCCGAGCACCGGGTGAAGGTCCGCGTGATCAATGAGCTCGCGTGGCACAATCTCTTCATCCGGACCTTGTTGGTGCGGCCGGGGGGTGACGAGCTTTCAGGGTTCGATCCCGAATTCACCATCATCGACCTTCCGAGTTTCCGCGCGGATCCCGAGCGGTACGGCTGTCGCAGCGAGACGGTGGTTGCGGTCAATTTCTCCAAGAAATTGATCCTGATCGGCGGCACCTCCTACGCCGGCGAGATGAAGAAGTCGGTGTTCGGCCTCTTGAACTTCATCCTTCCCCCGCAGGGGATCATGCCGATGCATTGCTCGGCGAACATTGGTCCCGAGGGCGACACCGCGATCTTCTTCGGCCTCAGCGGCACCGGCAAGACGACCTTGTCAGCCGATCCCAACCGGACTTTGATCGGCGACGACGAGCATGGCTGGTCGGACACGGCGGTCTTCAACTTCGAAGGCGGCTGTTATGCCAAGATGATCCGCCTCTCGGCGGAGTCCAAGCCCGAGATTTATGCGACGACCAAGCGCTTTGGGACGGTCCTCGAGAATGTCGTCATCGATCCGGTGACTCGCGAGCTCGACCTCGACGATCCGAGCTTCGCCGAGAACAGTCGCGGGGCCTATCCGATCGACTTCATTCCGAATTCGTCTGAGAACAACCTCGGGCCCGTGCCGAGTAACGTCGTCATGTTGACCGCGGACGCGTTCGGCGTCTTGCCCCCGATCGCGAAGCTGACGCCGGATCAGGCAATGTACCATTTCCTGTCCGGCTATACGGCGAAGGTCGCGGGAACCGAGATCGGGGTCACCGAGCCGCAGGCGACCTTCTCGACCTGCTTTGGCGCGCCCTTCATGCCGCGTCATCCTTCGGTCTACGGCAATCTGCTCAAGGAGCGGATCGCAAAAGGCGAGGTCGACTGCTGGCTGGTCAACACCGGCTGGACGGGCGGCAAATATGGCGTCGGCAAGCGCATGCCGATCAAGGAAACGCGGGCGCTGCTCAATGCCGCGCTCGACGGCAGCCTCAAGGACGCCCGGTTCCGAAAGGATCCCAACTTCGGCTTCGAAGTGCCGGTCGCGGTGCCGGGTGTGGACGCCAAGCTGCTCGACCCGCGGGCAACCTGGTCAAATCCCACCGACTATGATGCCATGGCCGCGAAGCTGGTCGACCTCTTCGTCGAGAATTTCGCCCAGTTCGCGGACGCGGTGGACGAGGGCGTTCGGCAAGCGGCGCCGAAAGTGACGAACGGCGGGGCGCGACAACCAGCGCAAGCCCAAGCTCCGCAAGCCACTTCAGCCTAGGCCCGGTCTCCGATCGGGCCCCGCCAAGGACCCGATCGATGACCGAATTTCACCGCGATTCTTCCATTCCGACGCCGAGATCGAGCGTCTCGGCGAAGGTCTTCTCGCGCGCACGCTGTCGCGGACGGAATGGACGCACGAGGCGCATCTCGCCGCCACCACCTACCTGCTTTTGAGGCGCCACGACGTCGATCTCGACACGGGGCTCCCCGACATCATCCGGCGCTTCAATGAGAGCGTCGGCGGGGTGAACAGCGACACCGAAGGCTATCACGAGACGATCACACGCGTTTTCCTGCACGGGGTGCGCTTCTTCCTTTCGGATGCGGATTCGGGCGAACCGCTGCGAGAGCTTGTCAACGAGCTGCTGTCGTCGCCGATGGGCCGGCGCGACTGGCCGCTGCGCTTTTATTCGAGCGAACGGCTGTTCTCGGTCGAGGCTCGCCGGCATTTCATCGATCCCGATCTTCGTGTGCTTCCCTCACGACAGGGATGTGTGCAGGAAGGGGACGGACTGCGGTTATCGAAGGGACGAAAGTGAAGACTTGTTGCGCTTGAGTGCCGTCTTGCTTGCGGCGGCCACCATTTGCCCTTCGGTCACGGCGGCGCCGGCCGCGACGCCCGCCCCTTCGGCCGACGCGCGATTGAAGGCGCTTTATGACTCCTACGCCTTCTGGGACTCGAAGGAGCAGGGCACCTTCGAGAACAGCCGCGGCGAGATCGAGAGCACCAGCTACCTGCCGCATGTCGATCAAGCGTCACAGCTGCGCCGAGCCGCGCACCTCAAGGAGCTGTTGGGTCAGCTCGACGCCATTCCGATCGCGCAACTCTCCCCCGACGAGCGGGTCAACGCCGAGGTGCTCCGGACGGTGCTCGAAAACGCGATCTCGGACGCGCGCTTCCGGACCTGGGAGATGCCGTTCAACAGCGACAGCTCGTTCTGGACCTATCTCGACTCTTCGCAGCCGTTCGACGATGCGGCGGGCTATCGGCGCTACATCGCGCGGATGGGCGACATCCCGCGCTTCTTCGACGAAGAGATCGCCAACATGCGCGCGGGGCTCGCGCGCGGGTTCAGCGTTCCGCGTGCCACGCTCGACGGCCGCGACCGGTCGGTCGCTGCGTTCATCGTCGATGATCCGGAAAAGAGCAGCTTCTACAAGCCGTTCGAGCGATTTCCTCCGAACATTCCTGCGACTAAACAGCAGGCGCTGAGGGACGAGGCGCGCGCCGCGATTCAGCAATCGGTGATGCCGGCCTATCGCAAGCTGCTGGGCTTCATCCGAGACGAATATCTTCCCCGCGCGCGGACGACGATTTCGGTCCAGGCTCTCCCCGACGGCGACGCCTTCTACCGGGCGCAGGTGCGCGAATACACGACCACCGACATGACCCCGGAACAAATCCACCAGCTCGGGCTGAAGGAAGTCGCGCAAATCGACGCGGAGATGCGCAGGGTGATGCGCGAGAGCGGCTTCAAGGGCTCGCTGCCCGAGTTCCTGAAGTTCCTGAAAAGCGACCCGCAATTCTACGCGAAGACGCCTGACGAGTTGCTCGGAGTCTCGGCCTATGTCGCCAAGCGAGTTGACGGCGTGATCGGCCAGCATTTCGGCCTGCTCCCGCGCCACCGCTTCGGGATCATTCCGGTGCCCGACGCGCTTGCACCCTTCTACACGTCGGGCCGGGGCGGGCTCGAGAATTGCATGATGAACACCTACGACCTGCCGGTTCGTCCGCTCTACAACATCCCCGTGCTGACATTGCACGAGTGCGAGCCGGGGCACAGCTTCCAGGCCGCTATCTCCCTTGAACAGAAGGATCTGCCGGCCTTTCGGCGCAATCTTTATTTCTCAGGCATGGGCGAGGGCTGGGGCCTTTACAGCGAGTGGCTCGGCAACGAGCTCGGCATCTACCGCACGCCGTACGAGAAATTCGGGCAATTGAGCTACGAGATGTGGCGCGCGGCACGGCTCGTCATCGATACCGGCATCCACCTTCAGGGATGGTCGCGCCAACAGGCGATCGATTATCTCGCGAGCCACACCGCGCTCACCCAGCATGAGGTGGAGACGGAGGTCGATCGCTACATCAGCTGGCCCGGCCAGGCGCTCGCCTACAAGCTCGGCGAATTGACCATCCTGCGCTTGCGAAAGGAGGCGGAGACGACGCTCGGGCCGAGGTTCGACGAGCGCCGCTTCCACGACGCGATCCTCGCCCTCGGCTCGGTCCCGCTGAACGTGCTCGAAGAGCGCATGCATGCATTCATCCGCGAGGAAGCGGCGCGCTCGGTCAGCCCCGGCGGAAGGACGTGCTCCGGCTCAACCTTGAGGCAATTGCCCTCGACGTCGACGATCCGCACGCGCTCGCCCGGTGCGGCCGGCCCGCCGCGCGCCGACCAGTCGCTGTCGCCGACCCGCACCCGTCCGCCGTTGGCGTCGACCGGCTCGGTCACCACGACGACTCGCCCGAGCATCCGCTTGGCCCGGTCGTTGAGCAGCGGGTCGGCGGAATAATCGTAGCGCATCGAATAAGCGCGGCGGCCGCCGACCCGCGCGGCGACGAAGGCGAGTCCCGCGAACAGCGCGAGCTGCAAGGCAAGGCTGACCGGTAGCAGCAGCGCCACGAAGCCCGTCACGATTGCCGCTGCTCCGATGAAGATGAGAAAGAAGCCGGGCGCGATCAGCTCGGCGGCGAGCAGCACGACGCCGCCGATCAGCCAGAGCCACTCGGGATCGATTGGAAGGTTATTCATTCGCCGGCTTTGGGCACGCTGGCGGCGGCTTTGGACCTGGGCGCATCGGGTCCGCCGATCCGGCCGACCGCATCCCTCGCAAGCTCGCTGATCCCTCCGAGCGTTCCGATCAGCTGGGTCGCCTCGACCGGGAACAATATCGTCTTGGCGTTGGGGGACCGCGCGAACTCGGCGATGGCTTCGACATATTTCTGGGCGATGAAATAATTGATCGCCTGCGCGCTGCCGCCTTCAATCGCGTCGCTGACCGATTTTGTCGCGTTCGCTTCGGCCTGCGCTGCGCGCTCGCGTGCCTCGGCCTCTCGGAATGCCGCCTCGCGTCCGCCTTCGGCCGACAGGATCGCGGACTGCTTCTCGCCCTCGGCCTTGAGGATCGCCGATTGACGCATGCCCTCCGCCTCCAGGATCACGGCGCGCTTTTCGCGCTCCGCCTTCATCTGGCGGGTCATGGCGTTGACGATGTCCTGTGGCGGCCGGATATCACGAAGCTCCACCCGGGTGATCTTGACCCCCCAGGATTCGGTCGCCTGATCGACAACCGACAGCAGCTTGGTGTTGATCTCGTCGCGCTTCGACAAGGTCTCGTCGAGGTCCATCGACCCCATCACGGTGCGCAGGTTCGTGGTCGAAAGCGCGGTGATCGCGGAATATAGGTCGGCGACCTCATAGGCGGCTTTCGCCGGATCGAGGACCTGGAAGAACACGACGCCGTCCACGGCGACCATTGCATTGTCCTTGGTGATGATCTCCTGTCCCGGAATCTCAAGCACCTGCTCCATCATGTTGATCCTGCGACCCACGCGATAGAAAAAGGGGGTGACATAGTTGAAGCCGGGATCCGCGACCCTGACGAACCTTCCGAAATGCTCGATCGTGTAGCGATAGCCTTGCCGGACGATCTTCACGCCCATCATCACATACAGAAGCGCAAGGACCGCCACCGCGGCCATGAACATCGTCAGCATCACTCTTCCCCGATCTCGCCAATTCAGGGCATGATGCGACGGTCATGGCTGTAGCGGAAGCGAAAAACGACAAGCCCCTCGACCTGTTCGCCGTGAGGTCGTTGCTGTTCCTGCCCGCATCCAACCCGCGCGCGATCGCCAAGGCCCGCGAGGCCGGCGCCGATCTCGTGATCCTCGACCTCGAGGATGCGGTGAAATCCGAGGACAAAAAGTCGGCGCGGACCGCCGCTGTCGACGCGGTCGCCGCGCCGTGGCCCACGCCGGTCGCAATCCGGATCAACGGCGTGGGCACGGAGTGGCATTCGCTCGACCTCGACTATGTGGCGCGTTCCAGGGCGGACCTGATCGTGGTGCCGCGCGCCCATTCGGCGCATCTCGTCCGCGACATTGCCAGGACCGTGGGAAAGCCCGTGCTGGCGATGATCGAAACCGCGGCCGGCGTGCTCGCCGCGGCTGAGATCGCACACGAAACGGCAGGGCTGATCGCCGGGACCAACGACCTTCGCGCAGACCTTCACTTGCCCCTGGACGCCAGCCGGGAGCCCATCTCGGTGTCACTTCAGCTGATCGTCCTCGCGGCACGTGCGGCGGGAGTGGCGGTGTTCGACGGCGTCTTCAACAAACTCGACGACAGCGAAGGTTTCCTCGGCGAGGCCGCGGAGGGTCGACAGCTCGGTTTCGACGGGAAGAGCCTCATCCACCCGAACCAGATCGAGCCGTGCCACCGCGCTTTTGCTCCGGGCATCGCCGAGATCGAGCGGGCGAGAGCGCTCGTGGACGCCTTCGACGGCGGCGCAAAGCGCTTCGGGAACGAGATGATCGAGCGCATGCACGTCGAGGCGGCCCAGCGCGTGCTCGCGCGGGCTAACGCCTAGCGAGGCTTGGCGAATCGGGCTGTGCCTGTCATGGGCCGATATGGCCCAACTCAACGATAGCGCTGCGATCCCGCTCGGACTGACGTTCGACGATGTGCTTCTGCAGCCGCTCGAATCCTCGGTGCTGCCAAGTCAGGCGGACACGAAAACCTTTCTCACGCGCGAGATCCCCCTCCAAATCCCGATCCTGTCCTCGGCGATGGACACCGTGACCGAGGCGGACATGGCGATTGCGCTCGCGCAGCTCGGCGGCATCGGCGTTCTCCACCGCAATCTCAGCGTCGAAGAGCAGGCCTCGCCGTGCGGCAGGTCAAGCGCTTCGAGAGCGGCATGGTGGTCAATCCGATCACCATGACCCCCGATCAGACGCTCGCCGAGGCGCTGGAGCTGATGAGGGTCAATCGGATCAGCGGCATCCCGGTCGTGGAGACATCGGGCAAGCTCTGCGGCATCCTGACCAATCGCGATGTGCGTTTCGCGGGACACCCAGATCAGCCGGTTAGCGAGCTGATGACAAAGGAAAACCTGGCTACCGTTCCGATCGGCACGAGCGAATTGGAGGCGCGGAGAATCCTCCATCAGCGCCGGATCGAAAAGCTGCTCGTGGTCGATCGCGAGGACCATTGCGTCGGCCTGATAACCGTCAAGGATATCGAGAAGTCGGTGGCCGCGCCCTTTGCGACCAAGGATGCCGAAGGGCGGCTTCGCGTCGCCGGTGCCACGACTGTCGGCGATCTCGGCTTCGAGCGGTCCCAGGCGCTGATCGACGCCGGCTGCGATTGCATCGTCATCGACACCGCACACGGTCACAACGAGAATGTTTCGAAAGCCGTAGAACGGGTGAAATCGGCCTCCAATTCGGTGCAGGTGATCGCCGGCAACGTGGCCACGGCCGATGCCGCCAAGGCGCTCGCCGACGCCGGCGCGGACGCGATCAAGGTCGGGATCGGCCCGGGCTCGATCTGCACGACCCGCATCGTCGCAGGCGTCGGCGTGCCCCAGCTGACCGCCGTGATGGACGCCGCGCGCGCCGCGAATGGCACGCCGGTCATCGCCGATGGTGGCATCCGTACGAGCGGCGACATCGCCAAGGCGCTGGCCGCGGGCGCATCGACGGTCATGGTCGGCTCGCTGCTTGCCGGAACCGAGGAGGCACCGGGAGAAACCTTTCTTTATCAGGGGCGTAGCTACAAGTCTTACCGCGGCATGGGATCGGTTGGAGCAATGGCTCGCGGGTCCGCCGACCGCTATTTCCAGCAGGACATCAAGGATCAGCTCAAGCTCGTCCCCGAGGGCATCGAGGGACAAGTCCCATACAAGGGTCCTGTACGCGAGATCATCCATCAGCTCGTCGGCGGCGTGAAGGCGGCGATGGGCTATACGGGATCGCGCACCATTTCCGAGCTCCAGAAACGGGCGAAATTCGTCCGCATCACCAACGCGGGACTTTCGGAAAGCCACGTGCATGACGTCGCGATCACGCGCGAGGCGCCCAATTATCCGACGCGCTAGCCGATGACTCCCGCCGCGCGCCTTCAGGCGGCGATCGAGGCGCTCGACGAGGTAATTGCCTCGACACGCGACGACGGGCCGCCGGCAGATGCGATCGTGACCCGCTATTTCAAGCATCGGCGCTACGCCGGATCAAAGGATCGGCGGGCAGTGCGCGAGCTCGTGTTCCGCGCGATTCGGCGCTCGGGAGAGCGGCCACACAGCGGCCGCGCCGCGATCGCCGGCCTCGCACAGGACGACCCGAGCCTGTTCGAGCGTTTCGGCCAGCCGCGCGGTCCCGACGCGCTACGTCAGGGCGAGGAAGCGACCTCCTCCTCGTTGATCCCCGAATGGCTGCAGGGTGAGCTTTCGCCCTTGGTACCTCCTCAGGAATGGCCGGCGCTGCTCGAGCGCGCACCGCTCGACCTTCGCGCCAACCTCGCGAAGGCCGCTCGCGACGAGCTATTGGGCCAATTTGCCGACGCCGCGCCGACACCACTCAGTCCCTGGGGCATCCGGCTGCCCGTCGATAGCCGGATCGACGACCATCCGGCCTTCAAATCCGGTTTGATCGAGGTGCAGGATGAGGGAAGTCAGCTGATCGCGCTTGCCTGTGATCCGGACGACCGCGAACGCATCGTCGATCTTTGCGCGGGCGCCGGAGGAAAGTCGCTGGCGCTTGCCGCTGTCGCGCCGAACGCGAGGATTCTTGCCACCGACAGCAATCGCTCGCGTCTCCTCAAGCTCATCCCACGAGCGGAGAAGGCGGAAGCGCGAATTGAGGCGCGCTTGATCAATCCTCCGAACGAGATCGAGGAGCTTGAGGCTTGGCGCGGCACGACCGATCTCGTGCTGGTCGATGCGCCTTGCTCGGGCAGCGGGACCTGGCGGCGCAATCCGGAAGGACGCTGGCGGCTCACGTCCGAAAGACTCGCCCGTCTAGTCGCGCTCCAGCAGCGATTGCTCGACATCGGCGCCGAGTTGGTGAGGCCCGGCGGCCGGCTCGTTTACGCGGTCTGCTCGCTCCTGTCTCGTGAAGGGGCAGGACAGATCGATCGCTTCCTCCAGCGTCATTCATCGTGGATTAGTGAGGAGACGGCCATTCCTGGCGGGCGTTCGGACGGGAAGGGCAGGTTGCTTACCCCCGGCCACGACCGGACGGACGGCTTTTTCGTCGCGCGGCTCCGCAGGTCGTGCTAGGCGAGAGGTCAAACTTGGAGAGTGGAATGCAGTCTTTCCGTGGTCTTCTGCTTGGCGGTCTCGCCGCGGTTGCGCTGGCGGCGCCGGTCTCCGGTCAGCGTCCCGATGACCAGATTTCGCCGAAGTCGGTCGCGCTGATGCATCAGGGCCAAGCTGCCCTGTCCGCCGGCAAGCTCGAGGATGCGGAAAATGCGCTGGAAACCGCGCTTGCGGTCGATCCGCGCAACCGTTGGGCCTATGTCGACCTTGCCCGCGTCGCGGAGAAGCAGCACCTGTTCGGCAAGGCGATTCGAATGACCAGCAAGGCGCTGCTGATCGAACCGCACGATCCCGACGCGATCGCCGTCCAGGGTGAGGCGATGGTCGAGATGGGCGCGACGGCCCGCGCCCAGGAAAATCTGCAGAAGCTCCAAACGATTTGCGGGGCAAAGGGCTGCCCGCAGGCAAGCCAGCTTTCCGCCGCCATCAGCCGAGGTCCGACGGTCGCTTCGGCAAAGGCGCCGGCAACTCCGAAGAAGGACTGACTGACGGCAAGGGAGCCACGGTCCGGGGAGAGTCCCGACCCGCGTTAACTCAGCGCCCGCGCCAGTTTCACCCATTCGTCGACGCTGAGCGTTTCGGCACGACGCTGCGGGTCGATGCTCAGCGAATCTAGGGCTTCCAGCGCGCCCGGAACCTGCTTGAGGCTCGAACGCAGCATCTTTCGGCGCTGACCGAACGCCGCCTCCGTCAGCCGCTCCATCATTCTCGGCCTTACGCCTTCGGGCTGCTCGCCAGGAACGACATGGACAACTGCCGACGTGACCTTGGGCGGCGGAACGAACGCGGACCGGTTGACCGTCATCGCGATTTCGGGCCGGCACCGCCACTGCGCGGCGACCGAAAGCCGGCCATAGGCGTCGGTGTCCGGCGCGGCGACGATGCGGTCCGCGACCTCCTTCTGGAACATCAGGGTGAGCGATCGCCACCACGGCGGCCAATCCCCGCCGAGCCATTTCAGCAGCAACGCGGTCCCGACGTTGTACGGCAGGTTCGCGACGACGTGGGCGCCTGAACCAACGACATCGCGCTCGGCGACCTTGAGAGCGTCCGCCTGGACCAGCCGAAGCCGGTCGCCGAAATCGATCCGAAGCTCGTCGAGCGCCGGGATGCAGCGCGGGTCTCGCTCAACGGCGGTCACTTCGGCGCCCGCGTCGAGAAGCGCGCGCGTCAGCCCGCCCGGGCCCGGTCCCACTTCATAAACGCGTTTTCCGCGTAGATCGCCGGGAATGGCGGCGATTCGCGCGAGCAGCTGACGATCAAGAATGAAATTCTGCCCAAGCGCCTTGCTCGCGCTGAGCCCGTGCCGCGCGATGACCTCGCGCAGCGGCTCGGCTGGATTGCTCACGGCGTCTCTGCGCGCAGGGCGGCGCCTTCGGCGGCCATTCGGATTGCCGCCGCCATCGGGCGCGGGTCCGCCCGATCCTGTCCGGCAATGTCGAAGGCTGTCCCGTGATCCGGCGCGGTCCGAACGATCGGCAGGCCCAGAGTCACGTTCACGGCTTCCTGGAAATGCAGCGCCTTGATCGGGATGAGTGCCTGATCGTGATACATGCAGAGCGCGGCGTCGTAGTTGGCCCGGGCGCTCTCGTGAAACATCGTGTCGGCGGGATGCGGGCCGCTCACGCGCCAGCCCTCGGCGGCAAGCGCGGCGATCGCCGGCGCGATGATCTCGATCTCCTCGGTGCCGAGTTGGCCGCCTTCCCCGGCGTGAGGGTTGAGCCCGGAGACCGCGAGCCGTGGTTCGGGGATTCCGAAATTGCGCTGAAGCCCACGAAGCGCCGCCCGGCCCCGCAATTCGATGAGGGCGCTCGTCAGATTATGAGGAACTTCGGACAGGGGCAGGTGGGTCGTCACCGGAATCGTCCGAAGCGTGGGCCCGGCAAGCATCATCACGACATTGCCGCCGACACTCCGCAGCGCTCGGCGACGAACTCGGTCTGGCCGGGATGCTGGAAGCCGATCGCGTACAATTGTTCCTTCGCGACCGGGCCGGTGACCACCGCGGCGGCCGACCCCGAACGCGCGAGCCCGACGGCGATTTCCAGCGAATCGAGCGAGCAATGGGCACCGGCGACGCTCGGATGGCCCGGCGTGTCCGCTTGAGCCGCGTTGAGCTGGAACAGGGGTAGCCCAACGTCGAACGCAAAGTCCGCTTGCCGCGGGTCATCGATGACCTCGATGGGGCCGTCCCATACCGCCGCGATCGAGCGCGCATCGCCGATCGCGACGAACGGAGGCAAGCGGAACTCCTCTCGCGAGTCCCAGCATTTGGCGATCACTTCAGGGCCGATGCCCGCCGGGTCCCCGAGCGAAACCGCAAGCGGCTTGGTCGGCGCTGCCGTCATTCAGGCCGCCTTATCGGAAATGCACGATCACCGGAATTCGATCACCGCGTCGCGGCGCAAGTCCGCGAGGTAGCGGCGGGCGCGGCTGTTCGTGCGCTCTTCGTTGATCTGGCTGTAGACGTCGTCATAGCTCGGGCCGTTGGATTCCGCTTCGTCGCGACCGCAGATGACGAGCGCGCGCACGCCCTCTTCAAGCGATCCGAACGGCGGCGTCGCCTGGCCGACCTGCAGCGGCAGCATGATCTGTTGCAGCGCCGCCGGCAGGTCGCGGACCTTGATCCCTTCGCTCTGCACGACCTCGGCGTGAAAATCCCCGGCGATCTTTTCCGCGCCGCCGCATCCGCCGATGTTCTTTGTCGCCTCCGCAAAGCGGGACACGATCGGCTCGGCTTCCGCGCGGCTCGTCCCCTTGGGGAAGTTGATCGAGATTTGCTTGAGGCTGAGGACCGCGTCGCGCGGGTCGGCGGTCAAAATCTTGCGCGTGTCCTGAACGGCCAGGATCGAGACCCCGCCCGGGACCGGGATCGGGTTGCTGATCGTGCCGGGGCTCATCTGGCGGACCACGGTGGCGAGCGCCGCCGGAAGCTGTTCGGGACGGACCCAGCCGAGATCGCCGCCAACCGCGGCGGTCGACGCCTCGGAATATTGCCGGGCATAGGCGGTGAATGAGGCGCCGTTCTTCAGCTGCTCCAGGATCTTGTTGGCATTCTGGAGCGTCTGGTCCTGCGTGTAGGGTGTCGAAGCGAGGAAGATTTCGCCGACATGATATTGCTCGGTGCCCTTCGACGCCTTCATCTTGTCGAGAACCGCCTTCACTTCATCATCGCCGACCGTGACCTCGATCTTCGACTGCTGGAGCCGGCGCCACGCAATCTCGCCTTCGATCTGACGGCGCAGCGAGGCGATCGACGAGCCGTGGGACTGAAGGTAGGCGGCGAGCTGATCGGTGGTCTGCTTGGAATCCTGGGCGACGCGCTCCACCGTCCGGTCGATGTCGGACTTCTTGATATCGATCTTCTCGGTCTTGGCGGCCTGGATTTCGAGCGTCTCGTCGATGAGGTTGCGAAGAATCTGCTGGCGCAGCGTGTCGATCTGCTCCGCCGGAATCGGCTGGTTGTTGGCGATCGAGAGGAACGCGAGGCGCTGGTCGACGTCGGTCTGCGTGATCACGGAGCCATTCACGATTGCCGTCGCCTTGATGACCGACGGCATGGTCGTGCCGAACAGCTGCGGGTTCTCCGGCAGATGGAGCGACTGGCTGGTATTAACCGGCTGCGCGCCAGCCTTGCCGCTTTGCTGCCCCGCGGCAGCGCTGGCGACGCCCAGCGAAATGGCCGCCCCCGCCCACAACAGACGCGCCGAATTCGGTCGGATTGCTCGTGCCACGATTTTCAAAATTCCTTTGATTAGCAGCGAAGTGCCGGTGATTGCGTTTATTCAGGCCCGCTGAACGCAGCCTTAGCGGCCAATCCCCTTGAATGCCAAGTGAAGGCTGAATGTGTTCCCGGCACGGAAGGTGCCGATCCGCTCATAGTCGCGCTTCCAGGTGAGACCGATCTGCAGGCAATCGTCTTCATACTGGACGCCGAGGCGTTCCCGCACCGGCTCCCAGCCGTCGGCGACCGACAGCGGATCCTCGTTTCGGTCCGTGAGGTCGACGACGGCGGCTCCGAAGATCGACCAGTAGCGGTTGAACAACACCCGCCCGGCGACGCGGACCTCTTCTACGTCCCTCAGATCCTCGATGGTCGGGTCAACGTTCCGATTGAGCTTGAGGTAGCCGACCTGCGCGTAGGTCTGGGTGGTGCCGATGGTCAGGTCGATCTCGTTGCGGCGAACCGCGAAATTGTCCTTGTCGATCCGGAACCGGTGGGTGAGCTCGAGGAGGCGCCCGTAATGGATGTTGGTCCGTCCGACGATGTCCGACAGGCGATCGGTTAGGCCGGTGCCTTGGGGGAAGATGTCGGGTCGGGCGACGAGCCGGTAGCTCTGGCCGATCGTCGTTTCGATGGAGAGATTGGGCCGATCGAGCGACCAGTCGACGCCGTAGGTGATGCGCGACGCGTCTTCCCAGCGGTCGTAGCCGGGAAAGCGGTTGAGCGCGAACAGGTTGCTGTCCTCGAGGTCGATCGAGCGCGCGTCCTCGTTCGGGATGGCGAGGTTCGGGGTCGGCGGAGTCAGGACCAGCTGGATTCGGGGGGATAGGCGCTGGATGCCGCCGAACAGCGGCCCGATCAGCGGCCACTTGATGTCGGCAGCGAGCGCCCCGATCGCCCGCGTATGCCAACCGTTGGTGCCGCTGTAGATCGGCACCGTCGTGCTTTCCGCATCGTTCGTGTGATAGACGTCGCCGCGAGCATAAGCGGTCAGCGTCAGCTCCTGGCCCCACGGCGTTAGCCGGCGGAGGTCCCATTGTGCGCTGGTGAATGCCCTCTGGGTGTCCTGACCGTCGATGCGCAGGATATCGAGGCTGTTGCCCTGAAGTTGGAGCGTTCCGCCCAGAACGCCTTCCTTGCGGAAGCGGGCGTCGATCGCTGGCAAGGCGATCGGGATCTGCTTCTGCTTGTCCTCGGCCCGAAGCCCTTCGAACGCCCAACCGGCAATCGTGATATAGGAATTGGGACTGATCCGCTCGACGTTGACGACATTGCGCAGCCGGTCGTCGTTGGTGATGTCATAACGGCGCGTCAGCGTCTTGTCGCTTGCGACTCGGAGCGAGGTCGTGACGCTCCACAGCGGATCGAGCTGGGCCTTGCCGTTCGCCTCGAAATACCCGCGGACCCCCTTGCGCGTGGACGTGACGTTGGGGTCGATGCTCTCGATCGTCCCGTAGGTGAGAAAACCGCCGACCTGGAAAGCGCCCCAGTGGTTGAGCTGCCGGTACTTCGCTTCGATCGCCGGGAGCACCCCGGTATAGAGATGCGGGGTCAGCGTCAGGTCGCGGTTCGGCCCCATCTGCCAGTGATAGGGCTCGGCGATCTCGAACCCTTCTTGCTCGAGACGCTGAAATCCGGCGCAAGCCAGCCCGTGGCGCCGTCGTTCCCGCGGGAGATCGCGAAGACCGGGAGCAACGGCAAGGTCACCCCGAACAGCTGCAGATGGCCGCTGATGAACCGCACTTTCCCGGTCGAGGGATCGTCGATCACGCGCGCGGCGGTGATCGCCCAGCTCGGCCGCTTCGGGCAGCCGCTCGCGCTCGTCACCGGGCACGGCGAGTAGATCGCGTTCTCGAGCGTGATGACATCGCCGGTGCGGGTCCCATGAGCCGCCGCGAGGCGCGCGCCGCTCTCGAGGACGACCAGCAGATTGTCGACCGCGCCGTCGCGAAGAGTGTCGGTGAGCTCGACATCGTCACCGACGAACTTGTCGCCCTGCGGGGACAGCATGACGACATTGCCCTGGGCGTAAACTCGTCCGGTCTTGCGGTTCCAGGTGACCTGGTCGGCGGCGACATAGTTGCCGTCGCGGCTCATCCGCACTTCGCCCGATGCGGTGACGACATCGGCATTGCTGTCGTAGGTCACCTGGTCGGCGCTGAAGTCGATGACTTGCTCTTGCACGGGGCTGGCGGGCCGCCGTGGCATCGGCCTGGGCACGCGCGGCGGCGGGGACCGCCATCAGCATCGGAAGCGCTGACCACCAGACAAATCTTGCCGCCAACGCTGTCCCGTCCGCCCGCCCGAATGATGCTTCCTTGAAAGAGCGCCTATCGTACCTCTCTCTCGGGGACAATCGGCCCGGGGGTGACCGCCGCTCCTTTGCCAAGGTTTGACTTGCATCCTAAAGGCCAGGACGGACGTTCGCCTTTCAGGGACAGCAAGACAATGCAAATTCGTTTCGCCGATCGCAGGCCTGCGGGAGATTATGCGCTGGTGGTGCCGGTCGCCGGCAAGGACCGGTCGAGCCTTGGCGCGCTTGGCGGCGCCCAGAAGGCCGTCGTTGCGACGCTCGACCGGCAGCGCTTCGACGGCGACGCGGCGGCGGTGTCGGAGCAGTTCATCGATCAGGACGGCGCCGTTCGCCGCCTGCTGGTCATCGGTGTTGGCGCGGCCGCCAATGACGAGGCATCCGCCGAGAAGCTGGGCGGAACTGCCGTTGCGAGGCTGATCACATCGGGCGAGAAGAGGGCGGTCATCGATGTCAGCGGATATGACGCGGACAAGGCAGCGCGCGTCGGCCTCGGCGCGGCACTGCGGTCGTGGCGGTACGACCGCTACCGAACGAAGCTCAAGGACAATCAAAAGCCGACGCTCGAAGAGGTCATCATCGTCGGCGGCGGCGACGGCGCGGAACGGCGCTACACGTCGCGCTGGGCGCCGGTCGTCGAAGGCGTTTCCCTGACCCGCGAGCTCGTCACCGAGCCCGCGAACATCATCTACCCCGAGACCTTCGTGGAGCGGGTGCGGGCATCGCTCAACGGCTTGGGCGTCGAGATCGAGGTTCTCGACCGCGCGCAGATGGAGAAGCTCGGAATGGGCGCGCTTCTCGGGGTCGCTCAAGGCTCGGCCCGCGAGGGCCGTCTCATGATTCTCAGATGGAAGGGCGGCGGGAAGGCGGAAACCTCGGCGTTCGTCGGCAAGGGCGTGACCTTCGACACCGGCGGCATTTCGATCAAGGCCGCGGCCGGCATGGAAGCGATGAAGTGGGACATGGGCGGCGCGGGCGCGGTCGCCGGCGCGATGAAGGCGCTCGCGCTGCGCAAGGCGAAGGCCAACGTCGTCGGGATCTGCGGCCTCGTGGAGAACATGCCGGGCGGCAATGCCCAGCGTCCGGGCGACGTCGTCACCACCATGTCCGGTCAGACGGTGGAAGTGATCAACACCGACGCCGAAGGGCGCCTGGTGCTCGCCGACGCGCTCACCTACGTGCAGCGCAACGACGCTCCGAAGACCATCATCGACCTTGCGACCTTGACCGGCGCGATCCTGATCAGCCTCGGCCACGAATGGGCCGGACTGTTCTCCAACAATGATGGCCTCGCCTCTGAACTTCAGAAGGCCGCCGATGAGTCGGGCGACAAGCTGTGGCGAATGCCGCTCGCGGAGCCGTTCGATCGCCTGATCGATTCGCCCATCGCCGACATGAAGAATGTCGGGCCGCGCGAAGGCGGCTCGATCACCGCCGCGCAATTCATTCAGCGATTCATTGAGAATGGCGTCCGGTGGGCGCACATCGACATGGCGGGCAAGGCCTGGTCGGACAAGGCGAGCCCGACGTACGAGAAGGGCGCGACCGGCTTCGGCGTGCGGCTGCTCGACCAATATGTCGAGGACGTGCTCGAGGCCTGATCGCCAAGCCGTGCAAGTCGATTTCTATCAGCTTGGCGGCACGCCGCCAGAGCAGGTGATCGCGAGCATCGCCGAAAAGGTGCTCGCCGATGACGGGCGATTGCTCGTGGTGGCCGACGACGAGATCCTTCTCGCCCGGCTCAATCGAATGTTGTGGGACCAGCAACCGGCGGCATTCCTGCCGCATGGTCTCGCCGGCGGCGCCGACGATGCGCGCCAACCCGTGCTGCTCTCGACCAGCCCGGACGCTCCGAACCTTGCCCGCAACATGCTGATTGCCGACGGGATCTGGCGCGATTCGGCACTTTCATACGACCGCGGCTTCTACTTGTTCGGTCATGAAACGCTCGAGGCAGCCCGGCTTGCCTGGAAGCTGCTCTCGGGCAGGGAAGGGGTCGAACGGCGCTATTGGGCTGAGGAGGGCGGGAAGTGGGTGAAGAAGGGCTGAGGCTTGCCGCGTCAGCTCGAGCGCGGCTAGGCGGCGCCACCAATCCCAACCAACCCATCAGGAGATCGCCCGGTCATGGCCGTGACGCGCACCTTTTCGATCATCAAGCCCGATGCCACCCGCCGCAACCTGACGGGGGCCGTCACGAAGATGCTGGAGGAGGCCGGCCTGCGCGTGATCGCATCCAGGCGCATCCGCATGAGCCGCGACCAGGCGGAGGGCTTCTACGCCGTCCACAAGGAGCGTCCCTTCTTCAACGACCTTTGTGCCTTCATGACGTCAGGGCCCGTCGTCGTTCAGGTCCTCGAGGGCGAGGATGCCGTGAAGCGCAATCGCGAGGTCATGGGCGCGACCAACCCCGCCGATGCCGCCGAGGGCACCATTCGCAAGTCCTACGCGGAATCGATCGAAGCCAATTCGGTGCACGGGTCGGACAGCGACGAGAACGCCAGGATCGAGATCGACTTCTTCTTCAGACCCGATGAAATCGTCGGCTAAGATCACAACATCGGGCTGAGCGTGGCCAGCAGGTTCTGCCACAGGCGCAGCGCGATCCCGTAGCGGGCGACATCGTCGCTCGTGACCCGGTCACACTGCGCGAGATATTCGTCCTGCCTCTTCCGCAACGCGCCGGCGAAGCCCGGGTCGTCGAACAGAATGTTGTTCTCGAAATTGAGCTCGAAGCTGCGGCGGTCGAGGTTGGCGCTTCCGATCAGCCCGACGCGGCGATCGACGACCATCGTCTTGGCATGCAGCAAGCCAGGGTTGAACTCGTAGATTTGCGCGCCGGCGTCGATCAGGTCCTTGTAGTAGCTGCGGCTCGCGGCGGCCACGATCCAATTGTCGTTGCGCTTGGGAAACAGCATGATCGTGCGCACGCATCGGCGGGCCGCGGAAGTCAGCGCGAACAGCAGTTGCTCATCGGGGACGAAATAAGGAGTGGTCACGACCAGCTCTTCGCGCGCCGAGTGAATCAGCTCTGAAAAGCAGGCCGGCATCGCGTCGAACTCGGCGAGAGGGCCTGTCCCCAGGACCTGGGCAACCACCGCACCGTCGCCGGTCGATGGAGGGCCTAGGAGGAGGTCGCTGATGTCGTCGCCACCTTCCGCAATCCAGTCGGAGACGAACAGGAACTGGCACTGCCGGGCGACCGGGCCTTGCCATCGGCTCATCACGTCGACCCACGGCGCGTACCGCGGCTTGATGCGGAATTCCGGGTCTGCGCAATTCTGGCTCCCGCACCAGGCGGTACGGTTGTCGACCACCATCAGCTTGCGGTGGTTGCGAAGGTCGACCCGCCCCCGGATCAACGTCCACAGCGGGTTGCCGACCGGCAAGGCGACCCGCACCTCGCACCCGCTCTCGCGCATGTCGCGCCAGTGACGGGACCGAATCAGCCGGCGTGAGCCGAGCGCATCGGCAAGGAGCCGGACGCGCACACCGCGCGCCGCCGCGCGGATGAAAGCATCCTTGAGCTTCAGCCCGTTGTTGTCGGCAAGCCAGATGTAGAAGCAGCCGTGGACCGTCTCGCGGGCGGCATCCACGTCGGCGACCATGTCGTCCACCGCCGCGTTGCTGTCGGCGGCGAGTCGCGCGCTGTTGCCAGACGTGGAATCGAGGTGGTTGACCGTGCGCGCGAGGGCGAAGGGCGCCCGGTAAGCGCCGAAGGAATCCTCCTCGGGAGCATCGCCGGCGGGCCGCGGAATCCGATCGTTGACGTGCTTGCCGCGTTCCCGGCGCCTGCCGCTGATCCGCGTCTCTCCAAGCATCAGGTACAGAATGACGCCGGCGACCGGCAATGCGAGCACCGCGATGATCCACGCGAGCCTCGAGGCGGGCTCGCGATGCGGCCGAAGCAGGGCGCGCATGATCGTCGCGGCGTCGCGGCCACGACAATCTGCCGAGCTGATCGCTTCCCAGGTCACCGCGAGCGATTGCCGCACAAAGCGGCGCGGCTGTCCAGCTTCAGCCGCGGCTGAGTCCTACAAGATGAAGCGAGCGACCTCCGAACAAACCGCCGCCTTTCCACTGGTAACGCAAAGTGTAGGTTCCCGACGACGTGCGCTCCTTGCCGGCCTCGACGTAACGAGCGTCAATTCGGGCTTTCACCGAAAGCGTCTGGTTCTTCGGATCGCCCTCATGGCCGGAGAGGGCGGAAGCGACATCGCTCGCGTCGAGCTCGCCGTCGCTTCCGACCGTGATCGGCGCCGCGCGCGGGAGCTTCACGGTGAGCGATTCGAGGGCATGGCTCGGCTCGACCGGACTGATCTCGAGTCTCGTCCCGTCATCTTCGCGCTTGCCGCGCAGGGTCAGCGGGATGGATTGCCGTTGTTCGACCATACGCGTCGGCTTGTCGTCCCCACTGCTCTTCCAGCTGATCCAGACCCCGAGACCGGAGACGATCAGCGCGGCGACGCCGATCAACTCGCCGAAGGTGATCCAGCGGCGGCGCTGTCGCTGCGATTCGCTCTCGCTCATCGCCCGCCAGCCTCGAGCAAGCGGCGGGGGGCCGCAAGCTCCCAGCTTTGGGCGATCCGGTCGGCTACATGATCCCAATCGACGGTGTCGCCCGCGACATTGATCGAGACCCAGCTGGGGAGATAGGCGGGCCTGGAATAGGTCTCGGGATCGGCCTCCAGCAGCATGGCCTGTTCGTCGAGGCTGCTGACCCGAACGCAAACCACCATCCTGGAGTCGCCATGATGATTATCGCGGAACTGCGCGAACTGCTTGCCGCCGACAAAGAAAGTCGGCTGCCCGTGCGACAGGCGCTCCTCCGTCCCGGGCAGTCGGAGCGCAGCTTCACGGATGTTTGAAAGTGGATCATTCATTTCCGTACGAACTCGTTGAGAATGGCGGGATAAAGCTGATGTTCCGCGGCCAGCACGCGGCGCTCCAGGCGCTCGGGCGTGTCGTTTGGCTCAATTACCACTTCCGCCTGGCCCAACACCTCGCCGGCGTCGAGCTCGTCGGTCACGACATGGACGGAGCAGCCGCTGACCCGGTCGCCGGCATCCAGGGCGCGAGCATGAGTGTCGAGCCCGCGATATTTGGGCAGCAGGGAAGGGTGGATGTTCAGAATGCGGCCGGCCCACTCGTTCACGAATTCGGCTGAGAGGATGCGCATGAAGCCCGCAAGCGCAATCGTTCCGATGTCATGCTCTCGCAGCACGTCGGAAAGAATTCTGTCATACGCTTGTTTTACAATACCTTTGCTTTCGAGCGCCCAGGTCGCAAGCCCGCGCTCGCGAGCCCAGTCGAGACCGGCCGCATCGCGGCCGGTTCGCGGCAACCAGCACAACCTCGTAGTCCCGCGCCCCGTCCACCAGCGCTCGCATGTTGCTGCCGCGCCCGGAGATCAGGATGGCGACGCGCCTCGGGTCACGCATTGTGCGTCGCGGACCAGTCCTTCGGCGCGCCCCAGGTGCCGGCCTGGCCGTTCACCGTGCAGCCGCGCGGCCCCGCTTCGATCCGGCCGATCTCAAATGCCAATTCGCCGGCGCCTTCCAGCTGTCTGATCACAATCGCCGCGGACTCAGGGGCAACGACCGCAGCCATGCCGACGCCGCAATTGAAGGTCCGCGCCATCTCTCCGGGCGCGATTCGTCCGCCCTCCTGCAAGAGCGTGAAGATTGACGGCCATTGCCAACGCGCCGCATCGATCATCGCGTGGCAATCATCGGGGAGAATCCTCGGGATATTCTCGAGAAGTCCGCCGCCGGTGATATGCGCGAGACCCTTGATCAATCCTCTTTGGACAAGCGGGAGCAGCGCACGAACGTAGATCCGGGTCGGCTCCAGCAACACTTCGGCCAGCGAACGGCCGGCTTCGCCGGGAAGCCGTTGGTCGAGACTCCAGCCCTCCTGCGCGATGATCCGGCGCACCAGCGAGAAGCCGTTGCTGTGGACCCCGGCGCTCGCAATTCCGATGACCAGATCGCCGGCCCGGATCTCGGCGCCGGTCAGCATTTTGTCGCGCTCGACCGCGCCGACGCAGAAGCCGGCGAGGTCGTAATCGCCTTCAGCATACATTCCCGGCATCTCGGCGGTCTCGCCGCCGATCAGCGCGCAGCCCGCCTGCCTGCAGCCCTCGGCGATCGACGCGACCACCGCCGCCGCGACGTCGTTGTCGAGCTTCCCTGTCGCATAATAATCGAGGAAGAATAGCGGCTCCGCGCCTTGCACGATGAGGTCGTTGACGCACATCGCGACGAGGTCGATCCCGACCCCCTCGGGCCGCCTGGTCTCGATGGCGAGCTTGAGCTTCGTTCCGACACCGTCGTTGGCTGCGACGAGAAGCGGGTCGGAATAGCCGGTCGCCTTGAGATCGAAGATGCCGCCAAAGCCGCCGAGGCGCGCATCCGCGCCCGGCCGCGCCGTCGAGCGGGCGAGGGGACCGATCGCTTTTATCAGCGCGTTGCCGGCGTCGATCGACACGCCGGCATCGGCATAAGTAAGGGGCTTCTGGCTCATTCGTCGCGGGCACTAGAGACAAGCCGCTTGGATTTCCACGCCGTTGTCGTCAAAAGACGCGGCGAATGCTTCCTCGCCGCCTCGTTCTCCTCCTGCTGCTCGTGCTCGCCGCCATTGGCTTCGGCGCTGTTGTCTATGCGCAGCTCGACACAGGCGATCGCGGCATCCTGCCGCTCGAGACGTCGAGCACGCTGGCGATCAGCGGCATCCATGTCGACGCTGGTGGGCCGGATGCGCAATCGGCGCGGTTGAACGGCTGGCGGATGGCGCAGCGCAATGGCTTTCGCGCGCTTTGGGCGAAGATGCACAACGCGCCCATTAGCCAGGCGCCGAACCTCCCGGATGGGACGCTCGACCAGATCGTGATGTCGATCGACGTCGATCGCGAGGAAATCGGGCCGCACCGCTACATCGCCGACCTCACCCTCGAGTTCGACCGGGCCCGTTCGGCGCCGTTCCTTGGCGTCGAGGGCAGCCAGATCACCGAGCATTCTGTTCCGATGCTCCTGATTCCCGTCATGGTGACGGCCGGCACGGAAACGAGCGTCGAGCTGCGCAATGCGTGGCAGCGGGCATGGGCACAGTTCGGCACCGCCCAGACTCCGATCAGCTATATCCGCGTGAGCGGCATGGGCGCCGACCCGATGCTCGTGAATGCCGCTCAAACACACCGCCCCGGGCGAGGGTGGTGGCGCGCGTTGCTCGACATGTATTCGGCACAGGACATCGTCGTTGCCGAGGTTCAGCTGCAGCATTCCTATCCCGGCGGGCCGGCCCGCGCCCGGTTCATTGCGCGGCACGGCCCCGACAATGAGATCGTGGGCGGCTTCACGCTGACCGCGGCCAATAGCGACGGCGTCCCTGCGATGATGACGCGCGGGGCCCAGCGCATGGACGCGATCTTTGCGCAGGCGCTTGGTGCGGGCCGGCTTTCGCGCGACCCGTCGCTCAACATCCCCGCGCCGCCCATTATCGAACTGCCGACGCTGGCGCCTCCGCCGAAACCCGTGGTGATCGCGAATGCTTTCCAGGTGCAAGTCACCGGCAAGGACGTGACCGTCTACAACTTCGCCATGGCGCATCTGCGGACTCTGCCGGGGATTCAGTCGGCAACGCCTCAGCAGATCAACGCGGGGGGTACCAGCTACGTGCTCGTCACCTATCGCGGGAGCGTTGGCCAGCTCGCGGCCGCGCTCGCCGCTCGAGGATGGATCGTCAACTCCGGAGGCACCGTCGTCCGGATTCGGCCGGCGTCCGACAAGCCGCCACCGCTTCCGGCTCCGCCGCCATTGCCGACTCCGGCGCCCCAGCCGGCGCCCGCGCCGCAACCCGCGACAAACGAGACGGGCACCGCCGAATGAAGCAGGCGCCCGACCAGATCGCGCTCCCGCTCGACTGGCCGCAGACCGAAGGCAATGCCCGCTTCATCGTTTCCGAGGCAAACCGGGAAGCCTTCGACCATTTTCGCAGGTTCAGCATGTGGCCGGTCAAAGCCACGATCATTACGGGCCCTCGCCGTTCGGGCCGAACACTCCTTGCGCGCAGCTTCATCGAGCGCGCCGGTGGCCGGCTGTTCGACGAGGCCGAGCAGCGCGATGAAGAGGAGTTGTTCCACGCCTGGAACGCCGCGCAAGACAGCGGACTTCCCCTCGTCATGGTGACCGAGGAGGTGCCGCCCGCCTGGTCGCCCGCGCTGCCCGACCTCAAGACCCGGCTTGCGGTCACGCCGGTCGCGCGGATCGGCCACCCCGACGACACACTTTTCGCGGCGCTGATCCAGCTTCATTTCGCGGATCGCGGACTTCATGTCCCGCCCGATGCATTACGGTTCATGACCGATCGGCTGCACCGCGATTACTGGACAGCCGAGCGAGCAGTCGAGGTCGTGGACCGGTTCGCGATTTCGGAGCGTGCGCGCTTGTCGCTCCCGACGGTCCGGCGCGCCCTCATCGATTGCCGGATGATCGGCGAGGCGGCCTAGCCGCAGCTCAGCCTGGTGATTTTGTCGGCCGATCGAGCCAGACGGTCACCCGGTCGGCACGATAGTCCATCGTCAGCATCACGCCCGGCGGCGCCCAGCGCAGGACCGCGGCATTCGAGGCGCGCTTGATCGCCGCTCCGACGGCATCGGAACGGGTCTGGCCGATGAACTGGTCGGTCCCTTCGGTCTTGCAGGTGTGGCCTGGCGTTTGGCCGTGAACGATCGGCTGAGCCGGCGCCGTGGAGCATGCCGCGAGCAGCACCGGCAAGAGGGCACAAAACTTACGCATCGACGGTCTCCTCCTGCCGGACCCGGCTCATCTTCAATTTGCCGTTCTCGATGGCGAAGGCGAGGCGGCCTTCGACGAGGTCGAGTGCGTCCTTGCCGAACTGGTCGTAGCGCCAGCCGCCGAGGATCTTGAGGTTCTTGCGAACGCCCGCCGCGAGCGCCTCGAGATCGTCGGAACGCGCGATGAGGCGCGCGGCAACCCCGGACTCCTTGGCGCGGATCTTCAGCAGCAGCTTCAGGAGGTCGCCGACGAGGGCCGCATCCTTGGTCAGTCCCGGCCGCTTCGGCTCGCGGTCCGGCATTTCATTCTGGTCGAGCGGTTTTGCAGCGTCGAGCGCACCAATCAGGCGCCCGCCGATGTCGTTGGTCCGCCACCCCGCCGAAAGCCCGCGGACTCGGCCGAGATCGTCCTGCGCCTTGGGCGGGTGGAGAACGATTTCGTTCAGCGTATCGTCCTTGATGATGCGCCCGCGGGGCAGGTTCTTGGATCGCGCTTCGGTTTCGCGCCAGGCGGCAACCGCCTTCAGTCGCCCAAGCACCGCCGGATTGCGGCTCGGGAGCTTGAGGCGCTTCCATGCATCCTCGGGCGGGAAGGCGAAGCTCGAGGGTCGGCAAGTCGCTCCATCTCCTCGTCGAGCCAGGCGCCTCGGCCCGTCTTCTTCAGTTTCTCGACCATGCGCGGGAAGACGGCGGCAAGGTGGGTGACGTCGGCGATCGCATAGTCGATCTGGCGCTTGTCGAGCGGTCGCCGGCTCCAGTCGGTGAACCGCGCGCCCTTGTCGAGGCTGTGCCCGAGCAGGCTCTCGATCAAATTCGAGTAACCGATCTGCTCGCCGTGGCCGAGCGCCATGGCCGCGATCTGCGTGTCGAAGAGAGGGTGCGGGACCTTGCCGGTGAGGTTGTGGATGATCTCGAGGTCCTGGCCGCCGGCGTGGAAGACCTTGAGCACGTCCTCATTCCTGACGAACAGGTCGAGCAGCGGTGTCAAATCGATGCCTTCGGCCTTGGGATCGATGGCCGCGGCTTCCTCCGTGCTCGCGACCTGGATCAGGCACAAGTCGGGCCAATAGGTGTTCTCGCGCATGAACTCGGTGTCCACGGCGACGAAGGCTCCTTGCGCGAGGCGGTCGGCAAGGGACTTGAGGTCGTCCGACTTCGTAATCAGGGGATGGATACGCATGAGTCTTGGCCGCGCTTTAGCGGTCGCCTCGCGGGTTGACAAAAATGTTTCCGCCATTGAAGCGCAGCGCGCGTTTTTCTCCACAATTTTTCGCTGAGCAGAGCCGATCCATCATGCACGCCTACCGCACCCACAACTGCGCCGAACTGCGCGTCGGCAACGTCGGTGAAACCGTCCGCCTCTCCGGCTGGGTGCATCGGCGGCGCGATCACGGCCATCTGCTGTTTATCGACCTTCGCGACCATCACGGGATCACGCAGATCGTCACGGACACCAACTCCCCGGCATTCCGGACGCTTGACAGGATTCGCGTCGAGTCGGTCGTCACGGTGGAAGGCGAGGTCGTCGCCCGATCGAAGGAGACGGTGAATCCGAACTTGCCGACGGGGGAAATCGAGGTCCGTGCGACGGACGTCACGGTCCAGTCGGAAGCCGCGGAGCTGCCGATGCCCGTCTTCGGCGAGCAGGACTATCCCGAGGAGATCCGTCTCAAATATCGGTACCTCGATCTGAGGCGCGAAAACGTCCACGCCAACATCATGCTGCGTTCCGCGGTGATCGCCTCGATCCGACGCCGGATGATCGAACAGGGCTTCACCGAGTTCCAGACGCCGATCCTCACCGCGAGCAGCCCGGAGGGCGCGCGCGACTATCTGGTCCCGAGCCGGGTCCACCCGGGCAAATTCTACGCGCTTCCGCAGGCGCCGCAGATGTTCAAGCAACTGATCATGGTCGCGGGCTTCGACCGCTATTTCCAGATCGCCCCCTGCTTTCGTGACGAGGATGCTCGCGCCGACCGAAGCCCGGGCGAATTCTACCAGCTCGACTTCGAAATGAGCTTCGTCACGCAGGATGACGTGTTCAACGCGATCGAGCCGGTGCTGTCGGGAGTCTTCGAGGAGTTCGCCGACGGGCGGACCGTTACGGCGGCGGGCGAATATCCTCGCATCCCGTATAAGGAAGCGCTGCTAAAATACGGAACAGACAAGCCGGACCTTCGCAATCCGCTCCTCATCACCGACGTGTCGGAACAGTTCAAGGGTTCCGGCTTCGGCCTGTTCGCGGGATTGGTGGAGAAGGGGGCCGTGGTGCGCGCGGTGCCGGCCCCCGGTACCGCCGAGAAGAGCCGCAAGTTCTTCGACGACATGAACGAATGGGCCCGCGGCGAAGGCTTCGCGGGGCTCGGCTACGCAACCCGCAAAGGCGGCGAATGGGGCGGTCCGATCGCCAAAAACCACGGTGAAGAGGGAATGAATCGGATCGCGGCGGCGATGGGACTCGGTCCCGACGACGGAATCTTCTTCGCCGCCGGCAAGGAAGAGGACGCCGCCCGTCTCGCCGGCTTCGCCCGCACCCGCGTCGCCGAGCAGCTCGGCCTGATCGAACAGGGCGCCTTCCGCTTTTGCTGGATCGTCGATTTCCCGATGTTCGAATTTAACGAAGACCAGCAGAAGATCGACTTCAGTCACAACCCCTTCTCGATGCCGCAGGGCGGAATGGAGGCGCTGGAAGCCAAGGATCCACTCGATATTCTCGCCTGGCAGTACGACATCGTGTGCAATGGGGTCGAGCTCTCCTCGGGCGCGATCCGGAACCATCGGCCGGACATCATGTACAAGGCGTTCGAGATCGCGGGCTACACGCAGGCGGAAGTCGACACGAATTTCTCCGGCATGATCAACGCCTTCAAGTTCGGCGCTCCGCCGCACGGCGGCTCGGCGCCGGGCATCGACCGCATCGTCATGCTCCTCGCGGACGAGCCCAACATCCGCGAGGTGATCCTCTTCCCGATGAACCAGAAGGCCGAGGATCTGATGATGAACGCCCCCGCCGAGGTCATGCCCAAGCAGCTCAAGGAACTCGGCATTCGCATCGTCGGCGACGCCGCCGCTCCGGCGGCCAGGGCCGAACCGGCGAAGGTCGACTAGGCGAAGCTAGTCGGGATAGCGGATCGCGATGATCTCGTAGCTCTTTTCACCCGAAGGCAAGCGCACGATTCGTTCATCGCCCACCCGGCCGCCGATGAGCGCACGGGCGAGGGGCGCACTCCAGCCGATCCGGCCTTCCGTCGCGGCCGCTTCGTCGTCACCGACCACCGTCAGCGTGCGGCGCTGGTCGTCGTCATCGGCGAGCTCGACCGTGGCGCCGAAACGGACCTGGTCGCGCGATTGCTGCGCCGCCGGATCGACGACCTTCGCCGCCCTCATGATCCGCGACAGATGCGAAATCCGGCGGTCGATCTCGCGCAGGCGCTTGCGGCCATAGATATAGTCGCCATTCTCGGACCGATCCCCGTTCGCCGCCGCCCAGGCGATGGTTTCGACCAGCTTCGGCCGCTCGATCCCGAACAGCTCGTCATATTCGGCGCGGAGTCGGGCGAACCCTTGCGGTGTGATGAAGCGCGGCTGCGGTTCGGCCATCAGCCGGGCTGGCTCTTCCCGAGATAGCGGGAGACGTGGATCGCGGTCCGCTGCGGCTGCGCTGAGCGCATCGAATCGTAGACGACGCTGTTCTCGATCACGCGCTGCACGTAACCACGGGTCTCGTCGATCGGGATGGCCTCAATCCAGGCGACGACGTCGACCCGCCCGCGCGGATCGCCGTAGCGTCGAACCCACTTGCCCGCATTGCCTGAGCCGGCGTTGTAACTGGCGACCGCGAGCGGAACGTTGCCGTCCCAGATGTTGAGCATGCGCTGAAAATAGGCCGATCCGAGCTGGACGTTATAGCTGGGATCGCTGAGCAGCCGGTAGCCGTCGTAACCAATCCCCATCTTGCCCGCTTGCTCGCGCGCGGTGCTCGGCATCAGCTGCATCGTCCCGCGGGCGCCGGCATGGCTGATCGCGTAGGGATCGAACGAGCTCTCCTGGCGGCTGATCCCGTTCGCGAGCGACCACAGGCTGCTCGAAACCGAAGCGGAAAGCATCGGATAGGCCTGACGGACGTAGAAGCTCGATCCCTGGATCCGCGCCATGCGCGCGACCCACACCGGGAGGTCCTGCCGGTTCAGCTGCTGAGCGAGCTCCAGCGCGAGATTTCGCTCGACATCGGTGTCGAGCGATTTCGCGAGGGCCTGGACGAACAAAGCTTCCTCGGTGGAGCGGCCCTGCTGACTGAGAAGGCGCAAGGCCTGGACCAGGCGGCGGGTGTCGAAGGCCGAGCGCTGTACCGAGGTCGTCGTATATTGCGGAAGAGCCGCCGATGGAGGCGGGACCGCACGTCCCAGCCGTTCCAGCGCGAGCTGGCCGTAGAACAGGTCCGGATAGGCGGCGGCGCGCTGAAAATAGGTCGTCGCGGTCTGGAACTGGCCCGAGCCGAGCGCCGCTCGGCCGGCCCAATAGTCGCCCTTGGTCTGGACCTGGAGCGAGCGGCCCGCCCGCGCGTAGCGGTCGAACATCGCCAGCGCGCTTCCCGGCTGGTGCATTCGCTGGAGGGCGATACGGCCGCCGAACCAGGCGAGGTTGGTGTAATTGTCGCGGACGCCGAGCGGCTGATCGGCGACCGAAGCCCCGGTGGGAAGGACGTCGTCGATCTGCCGAGTGATGTTGTAGGCGGACTGCCAGTCGCGCGAGTCCGCGGCGTCGCCGGCGAGCAGGAGCAGCATATCGTAGAAGCGCTCGGGATCGGCCGGCTTGTAGATGAAATGATGGGTTCGGGCGCCGAGGTCGATGGCCGCGCGCGAGAAATTGTGGTCGCGGAGGTAGCGCGCGCGGTCCATCATGAGGCCCGCATCGCTGGTGACGCTGCCAATCACCGAGGCATACCGCGCAGCGGCGTCGGACGCGTCTTCCTGCATCGCGATCCGAGCGCCGAAAGCGGCCTGCCGTTGCGGACTGGCGCTCCCGACGAAGCGGGAGGCCATCTCCGGTTTCTTGTCGAACAGCAGCGCGTCGATCCGGCGGTCGTTGTCCGCGCGCGTGAGACTGCCGCCGAAGCGCGCCCAGATCGCCTGCTCGTCGTCGGCGCTCAGGTCCGAGGACCACCAGGCGTTGCGGGCGGCGTCGAGCGCGTTCGCGGTTCGCCCGCTGACCGAATAGGCGTCCGCAAGGCGCGCCCAGCCGTTGCCGGTGCCCGGCTTTTCCGTCGCGAAGAAGGCCATCACCGTCGCGGCATTCTCGCCGGGACGCATCGCTTTTTCGGCCCAGCGCCGCATTCGCGAAGAATCGGGCCAATCGGGGTTCGCGATCAGGAACGAGGCATAATCCGCGAAGTTGTAGCCGCTGCTCTGGCGCAGCCGCCGCCACTGGTCGAGCGAGTAAGCGACGCTTGGAGCGGAGGCGGCAACGCGGTTTACAGGCGCGGCATATTGCGCCGAGCTCGACGGCGCGGTCGCCAGCAAAACCGGTACCAGTGCAGCAAGACGCCACATACTGGACATATTGTCGTCCCGCTCCTTATCGGCCAGTGAACGCGGCCAATCCGTCCACAGAAAACTCGCGGTTCGAGAGGTAAGTTCATGTTTTTCGGCTCGATCCCGGCGCTTGTGACCCCCTTTGCGGAAGGCCGTGTCGCCGAAAACACATTCCGCGAATTCGTCGAATGGCAGATCGCGGAAGGGTCCAACGCGCTGGTCCCCTGCGGGACGACCGGCGAAGTTGCGACGCTGACCAGCGATGAACATCGGCTTGTCGTCAGGGCCACGGTCGAAGCCGCGAAGGGAAGGGTACCGGTAATCGCCGGATGCGGAACCTATTCGACCGCCGCTTCGATCGAGCGCACGCGCGCTGCGGCCGATGTCGGCGCCGACGCCGCGCTGGTGGTCGTGCCTTATTACAACAAGCCGAGCCAGGCCGGGCTGGCGGCGCATTTCACGGCCATCGCCGATGCCTCGCCGCTTCCGATCGTCGTCTACAACGTCCCGTCACGCACGGTCGCGGACATTTCCGTCGAGACTCTGGCCGAGGTTGCGAAGCATCCCAGGATCGTTGCGATCAAGGATGCGACCGGAAACCTCGCAAGGGTATCCGCCCAGCGGCTCGCGGGCGGCGAGGATTTTTGCCAGCTGTCGGGCAACGACGACATGGCGCTGGGCTTCAACGCCATGGGCGGAGTCGGCTGCATCTCGGTCACCGCCAATGTCGCGCCGAAGCTCTGCTCCGACTTCCAGAAGGCGATGCGCGAAGGCCGCTGGGAGGATGCGCTCAAACTGCAGGATCGGCTTTATCCGCTCCACGCGGCGCTGTTCACCGACGCCTCGCCGGCGCCGACCAAATACGCTCTGTCTCGCGTGAGGAACGATTTTCCCGGTGAGCTACGCCTGCCTCTCGTCGAAGCGTCGAATGCCTCGAAGCGAGCGGTGGATGTCGCATTGGAGCACGCAGGCCTTATCTAAAAGTCATGGCCAAGCCGCCTCCATCATCGTTCGACAAGCAGAAGGTCGTCGCCGAGAACCGGCGCGCGCGCTTCGACTATTTCGTCGAGGAACGCTTCGAGGCCGGAATCCAGCTGACGGGCACGGAGGTGAAGTCGCTTCGCGGCGGCGAGGGATCGATCGCGGAGAGCTATGCGACGATTGACGGCGAGGAGGTCTGGCTGATCAATAGCCATATCCCCGAATACAGTCACGGCAATCGTCTCAACCATGAGCCGCGGCGGAAGCGGAAGCTGTTGCTCAAGAACCGCGAAATCGCGAAGCTGCACGGCGCGATCACTCGCCAGGGGCTGACGCTTGTGCCGCTCTCGATCTATTTCAACGGCACCGGGCGCGCGAAGATCGAGCTCGCGCTCGCCCGCGGCAAGAAGGTGCACGACAAACGCGAGACGATGAAGGAGCGGGACTGGAAGCGCGAGCAGCAGCGATTGCTGAAGCATGGCTGAAGCCGGCCGCATGCGCTGGCTGACCCGCCACATCCCGACTCGCGAGACGATTCACGAGCACCGGCTTCTGAAGCCCTTCGCGCCGCATCTCACCAACCCGTCGCTGTGGCGGATGAATCGCCGTTCGGTGCCGCGCGGCGTTGCCATCGGCCTGTTCGTGGGGGTGATCATCCCTTTCATGCACACCTTCATCGCGGCGCTGCTGGCCATCCCGACGCGGGCCAACGTGGCCGTAGCCGCGGTCTTCACGCTGGTCGTCAATCCGCTGACAATTCCGCCGATGTACTATGCCGCCTACCGAATCGGATCGTGGGAGCTGCACCACGAGTCTCCATTGGTGAACCCGGCTGCCGCCGAGCGATTCTCGAGCGAGCTCGGGCGCATGCTCTTCTGGCTTCATCACGCCTCGGGGCCGATCGCGCTCGGCATCCTCACCCTGGCCGCCGTCCTCGCCACGACCGGCTATCTTGCGGCCTCGCTCGTGTGGGGGGTTTGGTCGCGCAGTCGCTGGCGCCATCGGCGCAAGTCGCGCAAAGTGCAGTGATCGAGGGCCGTTCGCAGCAGGAATCAGCACGCCGGTCGATGGAGGGCGCGTATGTCTTGCGCCCGGGCATTCGACCTAACTAAGGATAAGCGATAGTCTTGGAGGGCATTTCAATGGTCAGGGTTCTCGCGATTGCACTAACATCAACGGCGCTCGCCGCCTGCGCGATGCAGGCGCCGCCGCCGCCCGCGCCCGTCGCCGAGAACGTGGCCCCGCCGGCCGAACCAGCGCCCGCTCCGCCGCCCAAGCCGGAATACGGCAGCTACGGGTTCGACGCTGCGGGCATGGACAGGAGCATCGCCCCCGGCAACGACTTCTACGGCTTCGCGAACGGGACGTGGGCGAAGACGACGCCGATTCCCGCGGACAAGTCGAACTACGGCATGTTCACCGTGCTCGACGACCTGTCGCGCGAACGCACTCGGCAGATCATCGAGGAGCAGTCGAAGGATCCCAACAGCAGGATCGGTGCGGCCTATGCCAGCTTCATGGACCAGCAGGCGGTGGAAGCGAAAGGCCTCGCTCCCTTCGACCCGTGGCTCAATCAGGTGCGCGGTCTCAACTCGCGCGCCGGGCTTCCCGATCTCTATGCCGAAGCGCGCAAGCTTCAGATCGGCACGCCGTTCGGCGGCTTCGTCGGGCAGGACGACAAGTCACCCGACCAATATATCCTGCAATTCTTCCAGGCCGGTCTCGGAATGCCGGACCGGGACTATTACCTGTCGAAGGATGCGAAGCTCGCCGAAACCAAGGCGAAATATCTTCAGCACCTGACCAGCATGCTCACCCTTGCCGGTGAGCCGAATGCCGCTGCCAGGGCCAAGGCGATTCTCGCGTTCGAGGACAAGATTGCCGCGGCAAGCTGGACCCGGGTCGAGAGCCGGGATGCGACCAAGACCTACAACAAGT
Source organism: uncultured Alphaproteobacteria bacterium (assembly GCA_963831215.1). Lineage (GTDB taxonomy): Bacteria > Pseudomonadota > Alphaproteobacteria > Sphingomonadales > Sphingomonadaceae > Sphingomicrobium. The sequence continues at coordinate 83,784 of CAWHPM010000014.1, forward strand.
TCACGCTCGACGAGTTCGCCAAGAGTGCGCCGGGCTTCGACTTTCGCGAACTGGTCCGGGCAAGCGGCGCGCAGGGCGCTGACTCGATCCTCGTCGCGCAGCCGTCCGCGATCCGCAAGATCGCGACGCTCGTCGGAAAAACCCCGCTCGGCGTTCTCAAGGACCAGCTGCTGGTCCGCTCGCTCGACGCCTACGCGCCCTATCTGCCGGCGAAGATCGATAATGAGAATTTCGCCTTCTACGGCACGACGCTCTCCGGGACTCCCGAGCAGGAGGCTCGCTGGAAACGCGCGGTCAACTTCACCGTCGGCGCGCTCGGGGACGACGTCAGCAAGCTCTATGTCGCGCGCTATTTCCCGCCCGAGACCAAGGCCGCCGCAGACAAGCTGGTGCACAACGTCATCGCCGCGATGGACCGGCGCATCGACAAGCTCGAGTGGATGAGCCCGGAGACGAAAGTGAAGGCGCACGCCAAGCTCGCCGCCTTCACTCCAAAGATCGGTTACCCCTCGCAATGGCGCGACATGAGCGGTCTGGCGATCCAGCGCGACGACCTTTTGGGCAATGCGATGCGATCCAATCGGTTCGATTATGCCTATAATGTCGGCAAGCTCGGAAAGCCGATCTACAAGTGGGAATGGGGCATGACCCCCATGACGATCAACGCCTACGCCAATTTCGGCATGGTCGAGATCGTGTTCCCGGCCGCGATCCTCCAGCCGCCCTTCTTCGATCCGAACGCGGACGATGCGGTGAACTATGGCGGCATCGGCGCCGTGATCGGCCACGAGCTCAGTCACCACTTCGACGATCAGGGCGCCAAGTACGACAAGACCGGACGCTTGTCCGACTGGTGGACTCCGGAGGACGTGAAGGCCTTCCAGTCGCGCCTCGACAAGCTGGAGCAACAATACAATGCCTACGAGCCGCTGCCGGGCATGCACGTCAACGGCAAGCTGACAATGGGTGAGAATGTGGCGGATCTGGCCGGCCTCACGGTTGCCCACGACGCCTACATCGCTTCGCTCGGCGGCAAGGAGCCACCGGTGATAGACGGGACCACCGCCGACCAGCGTTTCTATCTCGGGTGGGCGCAGGTCTGGCGGCGCAACTACCGCGAGGCGAACCTGCGGCAGCGGCTTCTCACCGATCCGCACTCGCCGTCCGAGGAACGCGCGGACATCGTCCGCAACATGGACCCCTGGTACCCGGCCTTCGATGTGCAGACAGGGCAGAAGCTCTACCTCGCGCCGACCGATCGCGTGCGCATCTGGTAGGATGACGCGCATCTGGTAGCATGGACCGCGAGGCTCATGCTCTACCAGGAACTGCCACTGATCGAATCGAGCCCCATCGACAGGTGGGGAAGGTGGCTCGCGCCGCTGCTCGTGGCGGGGGCTGCTGTGAGCGTTGCTCTCTTGCTGCTCCTCGCTGCCCGTCCGGGTGTCGCGGCCGGGCTGCTGGTCATCGGGCTCGCCGGCGCCGCGATCACTTACCTGCGGGCGCCTGACGCATCGGCGCCCGCCGAACCGCTGGTGATCGGACCGGACTATGCGCTGCTCGGCTCGGCGCTCGGGCTCAGCAGCGACCCGATCGCACTGACCACGGGCGAGGGCTCCGTGCTAATCGTCAATGCGGCGTACCGGGAGCGTTTCGGCGGTGCGCGCCAGCCGCTTGAACTGGCGGCGGACGAGGATGCGCGGCAGGGCCTCAAGCTGGCCCAGGCGATGGCCTGGCGGGACGGCGCGGGCTGCGTAGCGGCGATCGAGACGTCCGCCGGCCAGAGTCCGGTGGAAGTAGAACGCGCAGGCACGGGAAATGACCTGCTCCTTTGGCGGTTCGTCAGATCCACCGCGCCCGATCCGATTGCGGTCGCGGCAAATCGACTGCGCGGGAGGACCGGCGACCTGTTGAGCCGAGCCGGACTTCTTGCGGCGTTTGTCGATCCGCAAGGAAACGTGATCGCATGCAACCGGCTATTCCGCGAGCGTGCGTTGGCCGGAAGCAGCGAGGACGCGGGCCGTCTCGGCGATCTGGTCCACGAAGCCGAGGATGGGGGACATTTTCAGCTCAGCGCCGAAGGGGAAACAGGGCGGCCGCTCCGCGCGGTCCTGGTGCCGCTCGAACCGCCCGGGCCGAGCGACTACGGCAACTTCTATCTGTTCGACAGCCCCGACACGCTTCCGATGTCCGGCTCGTCGCACCTCCAGGCGCTGCTCGACATGCTGCCGCTCGGCCTCGCGCTGGTCGACGGGGATGGTCGCTTCCTGACCATCAACCAGGCGTTTTGCCAGGCCGCGGGGATCAAGGGTTCGGCGATGCCGGTCTACCCTGGCGATCTCGTGGTGAAGGAGGACAAGGGTCCGGTCGCCGACGCCGTCCGGCGTAACGCGCGCGGCCCGGCAATGTCGGGCGATCTTGCCGTGCGGCTCGCGCGCCAGCCGGCCGAGCCGGTGGCGCTGACCATCGCGGGTTTGCGCGGGCTTGGCGAAGCGGCGGTCCTGTTGCTGCTCAAGGACAATAGCGAGGAGGCGAAGCTCAAGCGCCAGGTCGCGCAGGCGACCAAGATGCAGGTCGTGGGGCAACTCGCCGGCGGCGTCGCGCATGACTTCAACAACATCCTTACCGCGATCATCGGTCACTGCGACCTGATGCTGATGCGGCATACGCCGGGGGACATCGACTATGATGACATCCAGCAGGTCAAGTCGAACTCCAACCGCGCAGCGGGCCTTACCCGCCAGCTTCTCGCCTTCTCGAGGCAGCAGACCCTCCGTCCGCAGGTGCTCCAGCTTCCCGACGTCGTCTCCGAGGTTTCGCATCTTCTGAAGCGGCTGCTCGGTGAGACGGTGCAGCTTGTGGTGAAGCACGGTCGCAACCTCGGGCCGATTCGCGCCGACCCCGGGCAGCTCGAGCAGGTGATCATCAACCTTGCCGTCAACGCGCGCGACGCAATGGCGCCCAAGGGCGGCGGTACGGTCACGATCCAGACCTATCCGGTGAAGGCGGACCAGGTCGCCGAGCTCGGCTCCGACATCCTGCCGATCGCCGACTATAGCGCATTGTCGGTCAGCGACACCGGAACCGGCATTCCGCCGAGCGTCCTAGGCAAGATTTTCGAACCCTTCTTCACGACTAAGGAGGTCGGGAAGGGGACCGGCCTCGGGCTCTCCACCGTCTACGGAATCGTGAAGCAGTCGGGCGGCTTCATCTTCGCCGATTCCAAGGTCGATGAGGGCGCCCAATTCGTGATCTATCTGCCTGTCCATCGCGAAGAAGCGCGTACCGGACGCAAGCAAGGCGCTGCCAAGGCGAACAAGGACGAACTCTGGGGCAGCGGCACCGTGCTTCTCGTCGAGGACGAGCCGACCGTCCGGAGCGTCGCCGAGCGGGCGCTCAGCCGCCACGGCTACAAGGTGGTCACTGCCGATAATGGCGAAGACGCGCTCGAATTCCTTGGCCGCGGCGAACCGATCGAGCTTTTGATCAGCGACGTCGTCATGCCGGGCATGGACGGCCCAACCGTGGTTCGCGAGGCACGCAAGAGCCGTCCCGATCTGAAGATCCTGTTCATGTCGGGCTATGCCGAGGAGCAGCTACGGAAATCGATCGACATCGAGAACGTGAATTTCCTTCCCAAGCCCTTTTCGGTCACCGAGCTCGCAGCGGCGGCAAGGCGCGCGATCGGTGCGAAATAGAGTCTTTGCGGTTTCCCATGCGCCCTCTATGCCAAGTGATCCATGACTGACGCGCGCTCCATTCTGATCGTCGAGGACGAGCCTCTCATCGCGATGATGCTGGAGGACTTCCTGGATTCCCTCGGCCACACGATCAGCGGCACGTGCGAAACCGTCCAATGCGCGCTCGACGAAGTCGAGAAGGGCGGGTTCGACCTCGCGATCCTCGACGTGAACCTCAAGGGCGAGAATGTCTGGCCCGTCGCGACGAAGCTGCGCGAGAAGAAGGTGCCGTTCGTGATCGCGACCGGCGGCCACGTCGATCCGCCGCCACCCGAGTTCAACGACGCTCCGGTGATCGAGAAACCCTATACGGTCGACCGGGTGACGCCCGCCATCGAAGCGGCTTTCGCGCAATAGCCGCGGCTCGGGCGCGGTATCATCATCAAATGTTCGGATTCCAGTCGCACCTGATTTTCCCCACGCACGCGGTGCCGCCGGCGGGCCCCTGGCCCAAGAACGCGGAGCGCCTCTCGGTAACCGCCGCCGACGGCAAGACGCTGGTGGGAATCCACATCCCGGCGGATGAGCCGCAGCGTAATCGGACCCTGATCCTCGGCTTCGGCGGGAATGCCTGGAACGGGCAGGACGTCGCCGAATATCTCCACGAACTGTTTCCCGACGAGGAGGTCGTCGCCTTCCATTATCGTGGCTACGCGCCGTCGGAGGGCTCGCCGTCAGCCGATGCGTTGGTCGCCGATGCGCCGCTTGTCTACGATCTCGCGGTCGATCGGGTGAAGCCGAAACGGGTCCTTGTGGTGGGCTTCAGCATCGGCAGCGGCATTGCCGTCCATCTGGCGGCGGCGCGCAAGCTGGACGGGCTGATCCTCGTCACACCGTTCGATTCGCTGAAGGCGGTCGCGCAGTCGATGTTTCCCTGGCTCCCGATCGGGCCGTTCTTCGACCAGGAGATCGATGCGGCCGGGGCGATAGGGAAGGTCGAGGCTCCGATCGCGATCATCGGCGCGGAGCGCGACGAGATCGTGCCGACCGAACGAACCGGCGGCTTGAGGGAACGCGTGCCACACCTCGTCTTTGACCGCACGATCGACCGGGCCGGGCACAACGACATCTACACGCGATCGGACTTCCACGACGCCATGAGGGCCGCGTTCGACCGTCTCGAACTGTGACAGGGCGGCCTTGCTTGGAGCATCGCCTCCATCCATATTGTTGAAATCCAACGACCTATCGACGAGCGGGACACATTAACCGATGCGCAGAGTTGATTGTGTCATAAAGGGGGCTAGCATGCCCATCAGAGGACGGTCGTTCGCGGCCGGGATGCAAGGACGGGAATGACCAAGCTTTCAGGCGGCGACAGCAAAAGCACCCTTTATTGCTCGTTCTGCGGCAAGTCGCAGCACGAAGTGAGGAAGCTGATCGCCGGACCGACGGTGTTCATCTGCGATGAGTGCGTCGAGCTGTGCAACGACATCATCCGCGAGGAATTGAAGTCGGCCCTTGTGAAAACGAGGGACGGCGTTCCGACTCCGTCCGAAATCTGCAAGGTGCTCGACGACTATGTGATCGGCCAGGACCGCGCCAAGCGCGTGCTCTCGGTCGCCGTGCACAATCATTACAAGCGCCTGTCGCACGGAGCGAAGGCCGGTAACGAGGTTGAACTCGCAAAGTCGAATATCCTGCTGATCGGACCGACCGGCTGCGGCAAGACCCTGCTGGCGCAGACGCTCGCGCGAATTCTCGACGTGCCGTTCACGATGGCGGACGCGACGACGCTGACCGAGGCCGGTTACGTCGGGGAGGACGTCGAGAACATCATCCTGAAGCTGCTTCAGGCCTCCGACTACAATGTCGAGAAGGCGCAGCGCGGGATCGTCTATATCGACGAGATCGACAAGATCAGCCGGAAGTCGGACAACCCGTCGATCACCCGCGACGTGTCGGGCGAGGGCGTCCAGCAGGCGCTCCTGAAGCTGATGGAAGGTACGACGGCTTCGGTCCCGCCGCAGGGCGGTCGCAAGCACCCGCAGCAGGAATTCCTGCAGGTCGACACGACCAACATCCTGTTCATCTGCGGTGGCGCCTTCGCCGGCCTCGAGAAGATCATCTCCGACCGCATGCAAGGCAAGTCGATGGGCTTCGGCGCCCATGTTGTCGCGCCCGACGAGCGCAAGACCGGCGAAATCCTGCAGCATTGCGAACCGGAAGACCTGCTGAAGTTCGGCTTGATCCCCGAGTTCGTCGGCCGCTTGCCGGTGATCGCCACCTTGCTCGACCTCGACGAGACGGCGCTGGTCAAAATCCTCGTCGAGCCGAAGAACGCGCTGGTCAAGCAGTACGCCAAGCTGTTCGACATGGAGGACGTCCAGCTCGAGTTCACCGACGACGCGCTTCATTCGATCGCGGTGAAGGCGATTGAGCGCAAGACCGGCGCCCGCGGCCTGCGCTCGATCCTCGAGGGAATCCTGCTCGATACGATGTTCGACCTGCCGTCGATGGATGGCGTCGACGAGGTTCACATCGACGGCGACGTGGTCGAGGGCCGCAAGGATCCGGTGCGGGTCTATGCCGCCAAGGACAAGGCGGGCGACGCCGCCTAGACGCTCGACTTCAACGGGCGATGAAGAAAGGCCGGGCCCCCCGCACGCAACGCGCGTGATCATCACTAAGCGAGGTAGCCGTCAGCCGCCGTGCGCAGCCGCCAGCAATTGCGGGCCGTAACGCTCGAGCAGGTGTGCATCGCGGCCGTAATGGTCATCCAGGAACTGTACGCCGTCAGCCGTCGGCTGGACCGTGAGATAGGTCATGTAGACCGGAATTTCGGTCGGGAAGATCGACATGCTCCTCCACCTTGGGGTTCTTTCCGTGGGGAACGACCCCGTCATAGAGGAACCTCGCCAGACGCTTGTAATCCTCCAGCCTCACGCAGCCGTTGCTGATCCACAGCTCGTTCTTCGTGAAATGATCTTTCTCCGGCAAATCATGAAGATAGATGCCGAAGTAATTAGGTAGCATGAACTTCATCATGCCCATCGAATTGGCAGGGCTGGGGAGGCGGCGAAGGCGAACTTCCTGGGCTCCGGCGACCACCGCCCTCCAGTCGACGTCGTTCGGGTCGAGGAGTTGCGCATTTTCCGAATAATCGGTCATCACCTCATATTCGCGGTCGGTCAGGTAGCTGACTCCCTGGGCGACGACGCGCGGACCGATAAGGTTCCTCACCAGCTCCGGAGGGACGTTCCAATAGGGGTTCACGTCGGCATATTTGATATAGGCCGCCATCATCGGAGTTGCGGTCTCCGACTTGCCGACGATGACTTTCATCTCGTCGACCTTGCGGCCGTTCTGCCACATCGAAAGACGCGCATCGCCGGCATCGACCACAACATATCTGGGTTGCTCGTCGGGCGCGGGCAGGCGCTTGGCCCGCTCCATGTTGATGATGATGAGCTGCTCGTAATAATCCGCGCCGCGATTGAGCGCATCGATCGTCCCGGCGCCCGCGATCCCATCGGCCTTGAGGCCATGCACAGCCTGGAAGTCCTTGACCCGGGCTGCGAGCGCCGAGTCATATTTGGCGCCGTCGGCAAGCCCGAGGCGCGTCCGAAGCAGTGCGACGCGATCGCCGGTCGTGCCCGCCTTGAGCGTCGGACCGGACGGAACCTGGACCTGCGGGAGGCTGCCCCAGCTCTGCTGATATTTGACGAGGCCACGGCGAAGGTCGGTGTAGATAGGATTGACGGAGGTGAAGAGATCGACCGGGGCGCCGCTCCACGCCGCGTCCGTCATGCCGGCGAGGAAGCTACGGTTATGGACCGCGCGCGGGACGAGCAACTCGTCGATGTAGATCATGTCGACGCCCTGCTCGATCGCCGGCGGAAGATCGATCGGCTCGAGCGCTGGGCCCTTGTTGGGCTGGGCCATCGGCGACTGCCACGCCTGGCCCGACGGAAGCTGAGGCGTCGGCGGATGCGCCATCCACGGTTCGTCAACGGCGCTGCCCGGCCGTTGCGCGGGAACCGGCGGCCGCGGGGCTGGCCGCGCGGGGGCGGGCATCGGAACCGGTTGCCAGTATTGGGCGGTGGCGACCGCGGGCAACGTCAAAGCGCTAAGGGCGAGAAGGGACTGGCGAATGTTCATGCCCCATTCGTAACAAGCAAAGCTGAACGGGGACAGAATTCACGGACTCGGGCAACCGTAAATCATTCACCTTCCAACGGAAGTGTGTCTTTCTCGGCACTCGGCGCTCCGAGCTTCTCGGCCATTTCCTCGACTTCCGCGTCTGTCGGCGCGCGCGGAAACCCCTTCTCGCCCGGCGCGAGGGCGTCATCGGGAATGCCCGGTCCCGTGCCCGCGATCGTCTCATTGATCGGTTCCTCGTTGGGTCCCGTGCTGATCTTTTCCCTGTCCTCGACCATGGCTGCCTCCTTTGCGGCGTAAAGCGACCGGCGGGGGACCAATGTTCCTGCGCTTTGTTGCGCCCGTGAACGGTGCCGCCCATATACTAGTCCATGACTCGCTTTCTTCCGATCCTCCCGCTTCGCGACATCGTCGTCTTCCCGCATCGCATCGTTCCCTTGTTCGTGGGACGCGAGAAATCGGTCGCGGCGCTGGAAGCGGCAATGGCCGCCGACAAGGAGCTGTTCCTCGTTGCCCAGCTCGATCCGAGCGAGGACGACCCCGACCGCGATGCTCTCTACGACCTTGGCGTGATCGCGACCGCGATGCAGCTGTTGAAGCTGCCGGACGGCACCGTTCGCGTGCTCGTCGAAGGCGTGAAACGCGCGCGGCTGGTCAACCTCGTCGACCGCGACGGCTATATGGCGGCCGAGATCGAGGAAATCGACGAGCTGGGAACCAGCGATCCGGAGGCGCAGGCGCTGATGCGCTCGGTCCTCGACCAGTTCGAAAATTACGCGAAGCTCAACAAGCGGCTTCCGCCTGAAACCGGGATCCAGCTGTCGGAAATCGACGATGCGTCGCTGCTCGCCGATGCCGTCGCGTCGAACCTGTCGATCAAGGTCGCCGACAAGCAGGCGTTGCTGGGCGAGCTGAATCCATCGCGCCGGCTCGAGATGGTGTTTGCCTTCATGGAAGGCGAACTCGGCGTGCTCCAGGTCGAGAAGAAGATCCGCAGCCGCGTGAAACGGCAGATGGAGAAGACCCAGCGCGAATATTATCTCAACGAGCAATTGAAAGCGATCCAGCGCGAGCTCGGCAATGAAGGCGAGGAGGGCGGCGACGAGCTCCAGGAGCTGGCCGAGAAGATTCGCAAGACGCGCCTGTCCAAAGAGGCCCGCACTCGCGCCAACTCCGAATTGAAGAAGCTGCGAGCAATGGCGCCGATGTCGGCGGAGGCCACGGTCGCGCGCAATTACCTCGACGTGCTGCTCGGGCTCCCGTGGGGCAAGAAATCCAGGCTCAAGAAGGATATCGCCGAAGCGCAGGACATCCTCGACGAGGACCATTACGGACTCGAGAAGGTCAAGGACCGGATCGTCGAATATCTTGCGGTCCAGGCGCGAACCAACAAGCTCAAGGGTCCGATCCTTTGTCTCGTCGGCCCGCCCGGAGTCGGCAAGACGTCGCTCGGCCGCTCGATCGCGCGCGCGACGGGCCGCGAGTTCGTGCGCCAATCGCTTGGCGGCGTTCGGGACGAGGCCGAGATCCGCGGTCACCGGCGCACCTACATCGGTTCGCTGCCGGGCAAGATCGTCTCGAACATCAAGAAAGCGGGGACATCCAATCCGCTGTTCCTGCTCGACGAGATCGACAAGCTCGGCCAGGATTTCCGCGGAGACCCTTCATCGGCGCTGCTCGAGGTTCTCGATCCCGAGCAGAACAGCCGCTTCCAGGACCATTATCTCGAGCTCGACTACGATTTGTCGGACGTGATGTTCGTGACGACCGCGAACTCGCTCGATATGCCGCAGCCGCTGCTCGACCGGATGGAGATCATCCGCCTCGAGGGCTACACCGAGGACGAGAAGGTCGAGATCGCCAAGCGCCACCTGATTCCCAAGCAGATGGACGCGCACGGACTGAAGGCCGAAGAGCTGGACTTCACCGACGACGCCTTGCGGAAGATCATCCAGCATTACACGCGTGAAGCGGGTGTGCGTACGTTGGAGCGGGAGCTTGCCAAGGTTGCGCGCAAGGCGTTGCGTCAGATCCTCGAAGGTAAGGCCGAGACGGTCGAGCTGACTGCCGACAATCTTGGCGAGTATCTGGGCGTCAGGAAGTTCCGTTACGGGATGGGAGAGGAAGAAGACCAGATCGGCGCGGTGACGGGCCTCGCCTGGACTGAGGTCGGCGGCGAGCTGCTGACGATCGAAGCGGTGACTGTTCCCGGCAAGGGCCAGATCAAGACCACCGGTAAGCTCGGCGAAGTGATGCAGGAATCGATCCAGGCGGCGATGAGCTTCGTTAAGGCCCGCGCTCCGGCCTATGGCGTCAAGCCGTCGATCTTCGCGCGCAAGGACATCCACGTCCACTTGCCCGAAGGCGCCGTTCCGAAGGACGGGCCGTCGGCGGGCATCGGCATGGTGACGGCCATCATCTCGACGCTTTCGGGAGTCGCCGTCCGCCGCGATGTCGCGATGACGGGAGAGGTGACGCTTCGCGGCCGGGTACTTCCGATCGGCGGGCTCAAGGAGAAGCTGCTTGCGGCATTGCGCGGCGGAATCAGTACCGTTCTCATCCCCGCCGAAAACGAGAAGGACATCGCCGAGCTTCCTTCGTCCGTGAAGGAAGGGCTCGACATCGTGCCGGTGAGTCATGTCGACGAGGTGCTCGCCCGGGCCCTCGTGGATGCGCTGGAACCGATCGAATGGACCGACGCGGACGAGCATGCGGCGGAGCCCCCGGCCCATGCCCCGATTGGAGACGGCGGGGCGGCTGTTCGACACTAGACTTGCGAGCGAAGTCTTGCCTTAAGGGCGATCGTCGCGCGCGCGAGTCTTGGGCGCGCGTTGAGGGAGAGCCCGGGCATGAACAAGCAGGAACTCATCGGTCATGTCGCCGACCGGGCGGGGCTCAACCGGAACGATGCGTCGCGGGCGATCGAGACCATGCTCGAAGTCATCACGTCGACCTTGAAGAGGGGCGACGAGGTCCGTCTCGTCGGGTTCGGCAACTTCTCGGTCACCAGGCGGAAGGCCTCGACGGGGCGCAATCCCCGCACCGGGGAGCCGATGCAGATTGCGCCGAGCTCGCAGCCCAAGTTCAGGCCTGGCAAGGTGCTGAAGGACGCCGTTCAGTGACTGAGCGGCTGGACAGCCGTCTGGACGTCATTATATCCGCCGCCTTCCACAGGGACGTGGGCGCGTAGCTCAGCGGTAGAGCACACCCTTCACACGGGTGGGGTCACAGGTTCAATCCCTGTCGCGCCCACCACGCTTCTCGACGCGTGGGTCCTCAAATCGCGAGATATTCGGGCTGAAAGCTCGCGACGCGACGCATCTCGGTCCAGTCGGTGAACTCGATCTCGCGCCCCTTGCGGCGGATGAGACCCTGACGCTCCATGTCGGCAAGAACCCGGTTCACGTTCACCGACGTTTGTCCCGTGATGTCGGCGATCTGCTGTTGGGTGAACGGGTTCAGCATATGCGCGTCATGAACGTTCATCCGCACCGCGGTTTCGCACAGGAGATGCGCGACGCGCGCCGTCGAATCGCGACGACCGCAATTGACCAGCCATTCGTAGCCGATTGCCTCGTTGCGCTGGATCAGCCGGCGAAAGAAGCGATGCAGCTCGGGATGCGCGTCAACGATCGGATCGAAGTCCGCGGCTCTGCCGACCATGACCTCGCTCCGAACGATCGCCTGGATTCCGTATTCGGCAATCCCGTCGCGTGGAAGGATGCCTTCCCCGGGAAAGCGCAGTGCTACGATTTGGCGCCGACCCGACGAGTCGCTCTTGAACTTCGCGAGGATTCCGGAACGGACGAACATCACCTCGTCGCGCTCCGCACCGATTTCGCGGAAAGGACGTCGTGGTTCCACGTGCACCAAGCGATGCGGCATCGCATCGAGGAGATCCGCGAGATGGGGCTCGAGGCCCGCCGAGATGAGCGTCTCGTGCAGGGGCACACCTTGCGTTGCCGACTTCGGACGCCGACTCGCCATCATTCCCCTTTCCCCAAGCGCGAACGATGCGCTTCCTTAACGAACCGCGCAAGGCTGACGCGAAGATTTTTACAACATATGTTTATCAAATGCTTGTCGCCGAGTCTTCGACAGGCTCACCGCTGGGTTCGACCGTGCTCACGCCTTGCGTTCGATGAACGCGGCCCCTAAGTGCCGCCGCGCGGGCGAGGGAGACCCTCCCGACACGCGCCGTGGCGATCGTAGCTCAGCTGGTTAGAGCACTGGTTTGTGGTACCAGGGGTCGGGGGTTCAAGTCCCCTCGATCGCCCCATTCCTCGCAGATAGAGTTAGTGCATTTCCATGACGACTCCCTGGGGCCAGCCGGACTTCGACCAGCACGAAGCCATTCATTTCATCACGAACGAGAAGTGCGGCCTGAAGGCGATCATCGCCGTCCACTCGACCCATCTCGGCCCGGCGGCCGGGGGTTGCCGCTTCTGGCATTACGCCAAGGACGAGGAAGCGCTGGTCGATGCGCTTCGGCTCTCGCGCGGGATGAGCTACAAGAATGCAATGGCCGGCCTGCCGCTCGGCGGGGGCAAGTCGGTGATCCTCGCCAACGAGCAGCGGACCAAGACCGCCGATCAGCTCCACGCGTTCGGCAAGGCGGTCCAGGATCTCGCCGGCCGCTACATTACTGCCGAGGACGTCGGGATCAGCGTTTCCGACATGATCGAGGTCGCGCGCTCGACCCAATATGTCGCCGGCCTGCCGAATTCGCCCGGCGACGTCGGCGGCGACCCCGGCCCGCATACCTCGCTCGGCGTGTTCCTCGGCATCAAGGCCGCCGTCAAATGGGCGCTCGGCAAGGATAGCCTGAAGGGCTTGCACATCGCGCTCCAGGGCGCCGGCAGCGTCGCCTCCGGAGTTGCGCTCCATGCCTGCGCCGAGGGCGCTCGGCTGTCGATCGCCGACGTCGACGAAGCGAAGGCCAAGAAGCTCGCGCAGCGCTCCGGCGGCAAGCTGGTTTCACCCGACGAAATCCTGACGATCGAGGCCGACGTGCTGAGCCCCTGCGCGCTCGGCGCGATCCTCGACGAGAGCACCATCGCTCAATTGAGGGTTCCCGTCGTCGCCGGAGGCGCCAACAACCAGCTCGCCACGCCCGAGGACGGCGAGCGGCTTTACGCACGCAAGATCCTCTACGCGCCGGATTACGTGATCAACGCCGGCGGGATCATCAACGTCTGCACGGAATATCTCGGCGACGGCGACGCGAGCGTCGTGCGCCGCCGGATCGAGGGGATTCCGGCACGGCTCGAGCAGATCTGGTCCGAAGGCGCCGAGACCGGCCGCGATCCCGCGGCTGTTGCGGACGCTATGGCGCAAAGGTTGATCGGCAGGGCATAAGCCGCACGCCGTGCACGCGCTCGCCAACCCCACTCGATTCCTTCGCCTTGCCCGGCCGATTACAGCCTGGCTGCTGCTGATCGGGCTGGTCCTCGCCATCGTCGGAATGGCGGCCGGGCTGACGCTGACGCCGCCCGATTACCTGCAGGGCGAGACGGTGCGCATCTTGTACATCCATGTCCCCTCGGCCTGGCTTGGAATGGCCGGATGGGCCGGCATTGCGGCCGCTTCGGTCAGCCAGCTGGTCTGGCGTCACCCGCTCGCGGCGGTCGGCGGGAGGGCCGTAGCGCCCGCCGGCGCGACCTTCGCGGCCATCTGTCTCATCACCGGGTCGATCTGGGGCCGTCCGACCTGGGGCACATGGTGGGAATGGGACGGTCGTCTGACGTCGATGCTCGTCCTGTTCTTTCTCTATCTCGGCTATATCGCGCTCGCATCGGCCGAGCGTGAGCGCGGCGGGGAAGGACGTATCGCCGCCATCTACGGCCTGGTCGGCGCGGTGAACCTGCCGATCATCCATTATTCGGTACTTTGGTGGCGCACGCTCCACCAGGGCGAGAGCATCGGCCTCGCCGGTTCAAGCATCGACAACTCGATCCTGTGGCCGCTGCCGCTGACGATGACCGGCTTCACCTGCCTGTTCGGCGCCGCCGTGCTGATGCGGATGCGCGCCGAGCTCGCCGAGGCCAAGGTTGAGGCGCGCATGCGCCGAATGGAGACGGCATGAACCCGTGGCTGTTCGTGGCGGCCGCATATGCTGTGGCGATTTGCCTGACCGCGGCGCTCCTGCTGTGGGCCTTTGCGTCGATGCGCCGCGCGGAGAGCCGCCGCCGCCGCGCTCACCCGCAGATGAAGCCCAAGAACCAGCGCCTCGTCCTGGTCGCCGCCGCGCTCGCAGCGCTCGTCGTCGCCGTTGCTCCTCGCGATGTGGGGACTTCGGAGCCAGGCCTCCTTCTTCTTTACGCCCGCGGACATCGCGGCCGGTAAGGCGCGCGACGGCGAGGCGATGCGGCTCGGCGGCATGGTCGAGCGCGGCTCGATCCGGCACCTGTCGGACGGAGTGCACCATTCGCTTCGTGGTGACCGACGGCAAGGCCGAGACACCGGTGATCTATCGTGGGATCGTGCCGGACCTGTTCCGCGAAGGCTCGGGAGCCGTCGCGGAGGGTCGTCTGGAGAAAGGCAGCTTCGTCGCCGACACGATTCTCGCCAAGCATGACGAACGCTACATGCCGCCCGAGCTCGGCAATCTCTCCGCGGAGCACAAGGCCGGGAAGACCCTGGAGCGGTGACCGCTCTCCAATTTCGTCATGCTGAACTTGTTTCAGCATCCATTCTTTCGCAGGCACTGCGCGTATCCGACATGGACCCTGAAACGAGTTCAGGGTGACGAGCGGGGAGGCTCGCTATGATCGCCGAAGCCGGCCTTGCGGCGCTGTGGCTCGCGGCCGGCCTCGCGGCCTTCCAGTGCCTGCTGATGGTCCTTGCGCTCAGCGCCGGAGCCGACGTCTCGCGCGCGATGCGCTCGATTGCGGTGGTGCAGGGCATCTTGACGCTCATCGCCTTCGCCATGCTGCTGGTTGTCTTCGCGCGGAGCGACATGTCCGTCGCTTTGGTGTTCGAGAACAGCAACAGCGCCAAGCCGTTCATCTACAAGGTCGCAGGCGCGTGGGGGAACCACGAAGGCTCGATGCTGATGTGGGTGACGATCCTCGCCGTCGCCGGAGCGTTTCTCGGGCTTCTTGCACATCGCACGAGCGAGCGGACGCTCTTGGCCGCGCTCGGGGCGCAGGCGGTGCTGGCGCTCGGCTTCTACGCATTTCTTCTGTTCGCCTCGAACCCGTTCGCGCGGCTGTGGCCGGCGCCCCCGGACGGGCGAGGGGCTCAACCCGCTGCTGCAGGATCCCGGCCTCGCGTTCCATCCGCCGACGCTCTACCTCGGCTATGTCGGCCTGTCGGTCGCCTTCAGCCTCGCCGTCGGCGCGCTCCTTACCGGCGAAGTGGACTCGCGTCTCGCCCGCGCGATGCGGCCGTGGGTGCTCGGCGCCTGGATCCTGCTCACGCTAGGAATCACCGCCGGTAGCTACTGGGCCTATTACGAACTCGGCTGGGGCGGCTACTGGTTCTGGGACCCGGTCGAAAATGCCTCGCTGATGCCGTGGCTCGCGGCGACCGCGCTGCTCCATTCGATCAACGTCCTCGCCGCGCGCGGCGCGCTGAAGGCGTGGACGATGATGCTTGCCGTGATCGCCTTCTCGATGTCGATGGTCGGCACCTTTCTGGTGCGATCGGGAATCCTGACCTCGGTCCATGCCTTCGCCATCGATCCCGAACGCGGCACCTTCCTGCTCGCTCTGCTCGCGATCTACGTCGGCGCGGCCTTCGCCCTGTTCGCCTGGCGCGGCGCGACCTTGAAGGAAGGCGCGCCGTTCGAGCTGGTCAGCCGCGAGACGGGCCTCGTCGTCAACAACCTGATCCTGACCGTCATCCTCGGCGTGGTCTTTGTGGGAACGCTGTACCCACTGTTCGTCGAGGCGCTGAGTGGTGAAAAGCTGTCGGTCGGCGCCCCTTATTTCAACGCGGTCGCGGGGCCGCTTGCGCTGCTTCTCGGCGCGCTCGTCGGAATCGGACCGTTGATTGCCTGGAGGCGCGAACGGAGGCCTGTGTTCAAGCAGCTGCCGGTGCCCGCGCTCCTGGGCGTCACCGCCCTTGCGATCACGATCATCCTCTGGCCCGGGATGCACATCCTGCCCCGGCTCGGCTTCACGGTCGCCGCCTATCTCGCCGTTGCGAGCCTCCTTCCGCTGATCGGCCGCAACCCGTTGCGCGCGCCGCTCGCGACCTGGGGAATGGTCGTCGCGCATTTCGGGCTTGCCGTGGCGCTTCTCGGCATGGCCGCCAACGCTGCCTTCACCACAGAGCGGCTCGCGATCGCGAGGCCCGGCGACGTGCTGAGCGTCGGGCCATGGCTGGTCCAGCTTCGAAGCGTCACGCCAACCGCCGGCAAGAACTGGACGGCGGTGGAGGCGGAACTGGTTGCGGCCCGCGGCGACGACCTCATCACATTCAGTCCGCAGACGCGCTATTTCTCCGACCCTCCGACGGAAACCAACGAGTCCGCCATCCGCACCTTCTGGAATGGCCAGCTCTACACGGTCCTCGGCAGGCAGGACGCGTCGGGCGCATGGCAGCTGCGGCTGTGGTGGAAGCCGTTCGTGACATTGATCTGGGCGGGCGGCGCATTGATCGCGCTGGGCGGGGCGCTCGCGCTGCTCGGGCGACTCTGGCGGCGAAGGGTCCGACGCGCGGCGAAGGCGGACTTCCGCCGGAGGGGCTACGCATGAGCCGGGCTGTCCGCTTCGCGCCGCTCGTCCTGCTGTTGGCGATCGTCGCCGCGCTCGTGTGGCGGCTTGCAACTCCGCTTGACACGGATGTGCATTCGACGCTCGAGGGAAGGCCGGTGCCCGCCTTCGCCCTCCCCGCGGCGCTGCCGGCCAAGCCGGGGCTGTCATCGAGTGATCTCGCGACCGGACAGCCGCACCTCGTCAACGTCTTCGCGAGCTGGTGCGTGCCCTGCGTCACCGAGGTGAAGATTCTTCAGACGCTGAAGGACAGCGGAGTCCTCGATTGACGGGATTGCCATACGCGATCGGGCGGAAGACCTCGCCGACTTCCTGTCGCGAAACGGCGATCCCTACGAACGGATCGGAAGCGATGCGCGAAGCCGGGTCCAGATCGCGCTCGGCTCGTCGGGAGTGCCCGAAAGCTTCGTGGTCGATGGCAACGGCGTGATCCGCTACCAGCACATAGGGCCGATCGAGCGAGCGGACGTGCCGACCATCCTTTCCGAACTGGAGCAGGCATGCGATGAAGAACGGCTGCTGCTCTTGTTGGCGATCTGCCTGGCTCAGCCGCTGTCCGCCGACAGCGATCTTCCACCGGCTTACTGGGCCAACCGTCAGTTGCCTGATCCGCAACAGGAAGCGCAGGCGCAGGCGCTGATGGAACAGTTGCGCTGCCTCGTCTGCCAGGGTCAGTCGATCGCCGATTTCGATGCCGAGCTTGCCGGCGACATGCGCGACCTCGTTCGTCGCCGGATCGCCGCGGGCGAGAAGCCGGGCGCCATCCGCGCCTGGCTGATCCAGCGCTACGGGACCTGGATCAGCTACAAGCCGACCGCCGAGCTTTCGGCCTGGCCACTGTGGCTCGCGCCGCTGGCTCTGCTGCTGGTCGGCGGATGGCTGATCCGGCGGCGCGTCCGGACGGGCGTGCGCTGATGGGCTGGATCGTCCTCCTTTTCCTCATCGCATTGAGCGTTGCGGCGCTTCGGCTGTTGGGCGTTCGCGGTCCGGCACTCACTGCCGGCGCGGCCGCTTTGTTGCTCGGCGCGGCCGGCTACGCGTTCCAGGGCAGCCCCGAACTGCCCGCAGCGCCCGCGCAAGGGTTCGAAAGCCGGGATTTCATCCCGCTTGCGCAGGCGCGGCATGCCTTCTTCGGCGACTTCACCCCGGCCGAGTCCTGGCTGCGCATGTCGGAAGCGCTCGCGCGCGGCGGTGAAAGCGAGGATTCGGTCGGGATTCTGCAGAACGCGGTCAAGCGCTATCCTGGCGATCCGCAGCTGTGGATCGGACTTGGCAATGCGCTGGTCGATCATGGGCACGGAATCACTCCGCCCGCCGAGCTTGCATACAAGCGCGCGGAAGCGGCGGCTCCGGGCCATCCGGCCGCGCCCTTCTTCTACGGACTGGCGCTCGCTCGATCGGGCGATCGCGAAGGCGCGCTGAAGCTGTGGCGCGGAATTCTCGCCAAGGCGCCGCCTGACGCGAGGTGGCGGCAATTGGTGGAGCAGGGGGTAGCGGCGTTGAGCACGCCGCCCGCAGGACCGGTTACGCCGTAACCGGATCGTACTCGAGGTCGAGCGCCTCGGCCACGGCCTCGTGGCGGATCTTGCCGTCCGAGACATTGAGGCCATTGGCGAGGTGCGGATCCTGCCGCATCGCTTCTTCCGCCCCCAGGTTGGCGATCTTCAGGGCAAAGGGGAGGGTCGCATTGTTGAGCGCGAAAGCGCTCGTCCGGGCGACCGCGCCCGGCATGTTGGCGACGCAATAATGGATGATCCCGTCAACCTCATAGACCGGGTCGGCGTGGGTCGTCGCGTGGCTGGTCTCGAAGCAGCCGCCCTGGTCGATCGCGATGTCGACGAGGACGCTGCCGCGCTTCATCGTCTTGAGCATGTCGCGGGTGACGAGCTTGGGGGCGGCCGCGCCCGGAACGAGGACGGCGCCGATCACCAGCTCGGCTTCCTTGACCGCGCTGGCGATTGCCGCGCGCGAGGCATAAGCGGTCTTGATCTGGCTCGAGAAGAACATGTCGAGCTCGGCGAGGCGGTCGTTGTTGATGTCGTAGATGGTGACGTCGGCGCGCATGCCGGTCGCCATCTGCGCGGCGTTCACGCCTGATACTCCGCCGCCGAGGATCGCGACCTTGGCGGGAGCGACGCCGGGGACGCCGCCGAGGAGCACCCCGCGGCCGCCTTGTTCCTTCTCGAGATAATGGGCCCCGACCTGGACCGACATTCGCCCGGCGACCTCGCTCATCGGCTTCAGCAGCGGAAGCGAACCGTTGCGCGCCGTCACCGTCTCATAGGCGATGCAGATCGCGCCCGACTTCATCAGGCCCAGCGCCTGGTCCTTGTCGGCGGCGAGGTGGAGATAGGTGAACAGGATCTGCCCCTTGCGGAGCATCGCGATCTCCTGCGGCTGCGGCTCCTTCACCTTCACGATCATGTCGACCGAATCGAACACCGACCTGGCATCCGGGAGGATCGTCGCGCCGGCATTCTCATAGGCCTTGTCGGGGCAATCGATCCCCTGTCCGGCCCTGGTCTCGACGAACAGTTCGTGGCCATGAGCGACGAGTTCGGCGACGGACGCCGGCGTCAGTCCGACCCGATACTCATGGACCTTGATCTCCTTTGGCACCCCAATGCGCATTTGTTCGTTCGCTCCGACTGATGGTTGCGCGGGCCTATAGACGGGCTTTTCGCCTGTGTCCCCTGCGATTGCGGGGCCGAAACGGCGGTGCTACGGAGCCAAGTCCGTGACCGACGATCTCGCTCGCGGCCCAAGGAATGCGAAGCCGCAGTCTGTCGAGTCTGAACCCCAGCACATGAACATATCCGCCACTGGAGCCGCCGAGGTAGCGACCCCGGACCACGACCCGATTGCGCACGGGCATCAGGGGCCGCTCTACAAGATGGCGATCGGCGCGATCGGAGTCGTGTTCGGCGATATCGGCACCTCGCCCATCTACTCGTTCCGCGAGACGTTCGCGGGCCACCATCCGCTAGCGCCGAATGCGTTCCACATCCACGCCGTGCTCTCGATGATCTTCTGGTCGATGATGATCGTCGTGACTTTGAAATACGTCATGATCATCATGCGCGCGGACAATAAGGGCGAGGGAGGCAGCCTGGCCCTGCTCGCACTCATCAACCGCTCGATGGGCGGGAAGAAGAAGTGGACCAGCGGCATCGTCATGCTCGGCGTCTTCGCGACCGCGCTCTTCTACGGCGATTCGATGATCACTCCGGCGATCTCGGTCCTCTCCGCGGTCGAGGGTCTGACCACGGTCAACACCGGCCTCGCACCGTTCGTCATTCCGATCGCCATCGGCATTCTGGTCGGGTTGTTCGCGATCCAGGCGCGGGGGACGGCGCGGGTCGGCATGATGTTCGGCCCGGTGATGCTGATCTATTTCGCGGCGCTCTCGGTGCTCGGCATCGTCCACATCGTCGATCGCCCACAGGTCATCGTGGCGATGATCAACCCGCTGAACGCCGCTGCTTTCTTCCTCGAAGAGCCGCTTGCGCGCGTTCCTCGCGATGGGCTCCGTCGTCCTTGCGCTGACGGGCGCCGAGGCGCTTTACGCCGACATGGGCCATTTCGGCCGCCGGCCGATCAAGGTTTCGTGGCTGTTCTTCGTCCTTCCCGCGCTCCTGCTCAACTACATGGGGCAGGGCGCGATGCTGATGTCGCTTCCGGCCGCGCAGGTCCCCGCGGTCGTCAAGGACCCGTTCTTCTATCTCGCGTCCGAATCGATGCGGCTTCCGCTCGTCCTTCTGGCGACGGCCGCGACGATCATCGCCAGCCAGGCCGTGATTTCGGGAGCGTTCTCGGTCACCCAGCAAGCCATCCAGCTCGGTTTTGTCCCGCGCCTCCGCATCGCCCATACGAGCGAGAGCGCGGCCGGGCAGATCTACATTCCGCTCGTCAACTGGGCGCTGATGACGATGGTCCTGCTGCTCGTGCTGACGTTCCGGTCCTCGTCCAACCTCGCGGCGGCTTACGGAATCGCGGTGACGGGCGCGATGCTGATCGACACCGTGCTCATCGCGGTGGTTCTCATCAACATGTGGAAGTGGAATCGTTACGTTTCGGCCGGCGCTGCTCGTGCTCTTCTTCGCGGTCGACCTTGGCTATTTCAGCTCGAACCTGACGAAGATTCCCGCGGGCGGATGGTTCCCGCTCCTGGTCGGCGCGATCGCCTTCACCTTCCTGACGACCTGGGCGAAGGGCCGGCAGCTGATGATCGCGCGGATGAACGAGGCGAGCCTGCCGATGGAAATCTTCATCAAGTCGGCGGCGCCCAGCGCTGCCCGCGTTCCCGGCACGGCGGTATTCATGACCAGCGCGGCGAGCGGCGTGCCGCACGCGCTTCTCCACAATCTGAAGCACAACAAGGTGCTGCACGAGCGCGTTGTCCTGCTCACCGTCCGGATCGAGGACGTCCCTTACGTCCCCGAGGAGAAAAGGCTCGACACCAAGGAATATGGCGCCGGATTCTTCCGCGTCGTGCTGCGCTACGGCTTCATGGAGGAGATCAACGTTCCCGCCGCGCTTGCGCAGCTCAAGGAGATCGGGCCGCAATGCAAAATGATGGACACCAGCTTCTTCCTCGCCCGGCAGACGCTCTTGCCGTCCTCGCGGCCCGGCATGGCGATCTGGCGCGAGAAGCTGTTCGCCTGGATGCTGCGCAACGCGGAAAGCGCGATGGAATTCTTCAAGCTTCCGACAAATCGGGTGGTCGAGCTGGGAAGCCAGGTGGAGATTTAGTCCAACCCGTCATGCTGAACTTGTTTCAGCGTCCATTTTGGAGACCTTGCGCCGGGTGATGGAATGGACCCTGAAACAAGTTCAGGGTGACGAGGATTTGCACCCGCATGGCTGACATCATCTCCTGGATTGCGACCGTCGTGACGATTGTCGCAGCGTTCATGACCGCGTCGAACCTGGGCTCGCGCGTAACCGGATACGGCTTTGCTGTGTTCACCGTGGGGGCAGCGTGCTGGATCGCGGTCGGCGCGATGACGCATCAGCCCGCTCTTCTGTGGACGAACGTCGTTTTGCTTGTGCTCGACGTCTTCGGCGTCTGGCGCTGGCTGGGCCGGCAGGCCGGGGTCGAGGAGGGTGCGCGGGCCGCATCTGAGGCGAGCGAGCGCACGCCGGGAGAGACGCTGTTCCCCGTTTCGCTGCTCACCCGGGCCCCGGTCCGCTGCGGCGGTCAGGAAGTCGGCCATTGCATCGACGCGATGGCCGGCTGCCGGAGCGGCAGGCTGGACTATCTGGTCGTGTCCGAAGGCGGCGTCGCCGGGGTCGGCGAACGGCTGCGGCAACTCCCGTGGAGCAGCGCCCATGTCGAGGAAGAAACCGTCGTTGCAACAGGCACGGCCGATCAATTCACCCGGCTGGAGGAGCTGGAAAGGGACAAATGGCCGGGGCGCTGATCGTCACGGCTGAACTCGCACAGCGTGATTTTTCGTGGATCGAGGGATTGCGGCGCGCCCATTATCCACCCGAACGCAATCGGGTGCCGGCGCACCTCACCATGTTCCACGCGCTTCCGCCGTCCGCGGAAGCGGAGCTCCGCCGCCGGTGCGTTCAGCTCGTCCGGCGGTCACCGCCGACGGCGAGGATCGCGGGGCTGATGGATCTCGGCGGCGGCGTGGCGTTCCGCGTCGTCTCGCCGGAACTGGACGGCATCCGCGACGATCTGGCGGACGGAATGCACGGGCTGCTCTCGGCACAGGACGCAGCCGGCTGGCGCCCGCACATCACCATTCAGAACAAGGTCCCGCCAAAGGTGGCGCGAGCGCTGAAGAAGTCCCTCGAGCGAACCTTCGAACCGCGCGCGCTGAGCGTCAGCGGCCTGGCGGTCCATCGCTACCTCGATGGTCCTTGGGAGCGGCTCGCGGATTATCCGTTCAGGCTTTAGGTGGTCTCGCCGATCCCGTCGCAGCTGAGATCGAAGGCCGCCAGCCCGGACTCGAGCACCGAAGCGAGCATCGGCTGGTCCATCAGTTCGCCGATCGCCTCGTCGACGCTGCCGCTGACCTCGCTCTGCGCTTCCTCCATCGCCTCGTCCCAGTCGGCGGCTTCGTAGGTTCCCTGGCCGACCCAGCAGAAAGCGATGACCTCGGCCAGCTGATCCTCGCCGAGATCCTCGAACACCGCGCGAAGCTCTTCCTCGACGCTGTCGTTGATCTCGTCCTCAAGGACGCTCAGCGCGCCTTCCTGCTCGTCATCCACGTTGTCCGGGTCTTCGCCAGGATCGTAATCGCTCGCGGTCTGCGCTTCATATTCGCGCGCCCGGAGGATGATTCGGCAGAGCGTGTCGAGAGGGGTCAGCGGGTCCATCAAAGCCTCTTGGTCTTCACGCTCAACGACAGCCGCTGTTCGCGGTTCCTCGCGTTGACCGCATGCCGCACCCCACTTATATGCCGCGCCTCCAGCGCGCCCACAGCGGGCGTCATCCAGGCTTTGGGGCGGAGTAGCTCAGCTGGTTAGAGCAGCGGAATCATAATCCGCGTGTCGGGGGTTCAAGTCCCTCCTCCGCTACCATTGTCAAACGGCCGCCAGGCTTCGCTTGAGATCTTCGATCAGATCGTCGGGGTCCTCCAGGCCGATGTGCAGCCGCACGAGATTTCCGGCCGGCGGCTTGGATAGCGTCCGGTGGGGCTTCACCGGAAGCGCGAGGCTTTCATAGCCGCCCCAGCTGTAGCCGATCCCGAACAGCTCGAGCCGGTCCACGAAGGCCGCCGTATCGCCCTTCAGCTCGAACGAGAACAGGCCCGACGAGCCCTTGAAATCGCGCTTCCAATGTTCGTGGCCGGGACAATCGGGCAGGGCAGGGTGAAGCATCCGTCCGACTTGCGGCTGCTTCTTCAGCCATTCGGCGAGCTTCAGCGCGCTCTCCTCATGCTGTCTGAGGCGAACCGCCATTGTCCTCAGGCCTCGAGACCCGAGCCACGCGTCGTCGGGGGAAACGCTCTGGCCGAGGTCCCAACTCACCTCCTGGAGCCTTTCGTACTGCTCTCGAGTCGCCGTGGCCGAGCCGAGCATGACGTCGGCGTGGCCGCCGACATATTTCGTGGCGGCGAGGATGGTGATGTCGACCCCCGCCGCGATCGCCTGGAAGAAGAGCGGCGTCGCCCAGGTGTTGTCCAGCAGGGTAGTGATTGCTCGGTCGCGCGCCACAGCACAGATCGCCGGCACGTCCTGGACTTCCATCGTCAGCGAACCCGGGCTTTCGAGGAGAATCGCGCGCGTATCGCGACCGATGAGCTCGCCGATCGCGGTCCCGACGAGCGGATCGTAATAGCGCGTGGCAACGCCATAGCGCTTCAGGAAATTGTCGCACAACCGCCGCGTCGGACCGTAGACGCTATCGGGCACCAGCAACTCGTCGCCGGGCCGCAGGACGGCCAACAGCGGGATCGCAATCGCCGCCAGCCCGGACGAATAGAGCGCGGTCCCTCCGGCGCCCGGTTCCAGTTCGGTCAATGCCTCGGCCAGCGCCCATTGTGTAGCGGTGCCCTGGAGCGCGTAGCGATATTCGCCGAGCCCCGGCCGGCCGTTTTCCAACTCGGCGACAGTGTCGAACAGGATCGTCGAGGCTCGCTCGACCGGCGGGTTGACCAGGCGGCCGCGCCATTCCTTGCGCCGCCCGCCCTCGACCAGCCTGGTTCGCGGCCGGTGGCCCTGTTCGCTCATTCGTTCGCTCCGACCGGCTGGCGGAGCGGCACGATCGGCGAGCCGGTCAGCCCTTCACCTTCCTGACTCCAAACAGGCCGATGAGCCCAACCAGCCCAAGCACGCCCCAGGGGAAGCCGCGATCCGGCTCGTCCGCAGGCGCTGTCGGGGGTGCCGGGTTCGCGGCCGCGTCGGCGGGAAGCGTCGCATCCTGGGCGCCCGGAGTCGCCGCAGCTGTCGTCGGCGTGGCTGGGGCGGCGGCGTTCGTGTCGCTCGGCGGGGTCGCGGTGGCCATCGGTTCGGCCGCATTGTCCTGCGCCATGGCAGGCACCGCAGCGACAAGGGACCCAGCAATTATCAGGGGTTCCATTATCCTCATCAACGTACCTCCTGTTGATCGGACGTCAGCCGTCGAACGATGACGGGTGGTAACTGTCCTCTTCATGTTGCGGTAGAAGGCCGATGAGACCAATCAGCCCGAACAAGCCGACCAGATTCCAGAGGAGATCGCTCTGGCCGCTGCGGCTTGCGTCACGGTCCTGTGTCTCGGTCGGAACGCCGCCGCGCTCGACCTGAGCAGAGGCGGGACCGGCTGCCGCGGCGATGAAAAGCAGCGCGAAAATCAAACGCCGGTGCATGGGCATCCTCCTTCGCTGATCGTTGCTCGGCGAGAGGCGGAGCGGCTCGCCGGGGAGCTTCCTACAGCAAAGGCGCGCGGCATAACAAAGCAAACGCCCGGCAAAGCAAACGCCCGGATCGACCAGCGATCCGGGCGCCCTGCGTGACGATTGCTCGTCAGCCCCCTTGGATACGTCGCAGCGGGAGTCCCCAGGCCGCGATCAGCTCCTTCCCCAGTGAGGAGCGCTCGCGACTTCCGCCGCGCCCGAACCCGACCCAAGGGCCTGATGGTCCGGACAGCGATTGACTATGGAAACTGCATGGCGGCTGTCACGCCGCGAATTGACGCAAGTTGCTTTTCTGCGCCGCCTGTGTCGGTGACGCCACATCCCAAAGCTCAAGGGCTCCGGTTGCGCGTCGGTTGTCGCGACCCTACAGCCCGGCGCGATGCGCTGGTCCCGAGCATTCCTTCCCGTCCTCAAGGAAAGCCCTTCCGACGCCCAGATCGTCAGCCACAAGCTGATGCTTCGGGCCGGTCTGGTGCGCCAGACGGCGGCGGGAATCTACGCCTGGCTGCCGCTCGGCTTCCGTGTGCTCAAGAAGATCGAGCAGATCGTCCGCGAGGAACAGGACCGCGCCGGCGCGCAGGAAATGCTGATGCCGACGTTGCAGTCGGCCGAGCTATGGCGAGCGAGCGGTCGTTACGACGCTTACGGTCCTGAGATGCTCCGAATCCGCGACCGTCACGATCGCGAGATGCTCTACGGCCCGACCAACGAGGAAATGATCACCGCGCTCTTTCGCGACGAGGTGAAGAGCTACCGCGACCTGCCGCGCACGCTCTATCACATTCAGTGGAAGTTCCGGGACGAGGTGCGTCCTCGCTTCGGCGTGATGCGCGGGCGCGAGTTCCTGATGAAGGACGCTTACAGCTTCGATCTCGACGAGGCCGGCGCGCGGCAGAGCTATTACACGCAGATGCTGGCCTATCTGCGCACCTTCCAGCGCATGGGCATCCAGGCCGTGCCGATGAAGGCCGCGTCGGGCCCGATCGGCGGTGACCTCAGCCACGAATTCATCGTGCTCGCGCCGACCGGGGAGAGCGAAGTCTTCTACGATGCCGCCTACGAGGAGTTCGACTGGAACCAGGCCGATTTGAACTACGGCGACGAGACAGGCCTGCAGGGTCTCTTCGACCGCGTGAACTCGACTTACGCGGCGACGGACGAAACGCACGATGTCGCGAAGTGGGAAGTGTTGCCCGAAGGCAGCCGCCGCACCGGCCGCGGCATCGAGGTCGGGCACATCTTTTATTTCGGCGACAAATATTCTGCCTCGATGGGGCTGAAGGTCTCCGGCCGCGATGGAACGCCGGTGACGCCGATGATGGGAAGCTACGGCGTCGGCGTGTCCAGGCTGGTCGGCGCGATCATCGAAGCCAGCCACGACGAAGCGGGGATCATCTGGCCCGAAGCCGTGGCGCCGTGGCGCGTCGGCATCGTCACCATGCGCGCCGACGACGAGGCAAGCGTCGCCGCGGCGGATGATCTCTACGGCAAGCTGATGGCCGCCGGCGTCGACACGCTCTACGACGACCGCGACGAGCGGGGTGGGGTCAAGCTCGGGTCGATGGATCTGATCGGCCTGCCCTGGCAGGTCATCGTCGGCCCGCGCGGGATTGCCAGCGGCACCGTCGAGTTAAAGCGCCGTTCAACGGGAGAGCGCGAAGAGCTGAGTTTGGAATCAGCTGTCGCGAGGCTGACAGAATGAAGCGCCCGTGTACCCCGGCGGAGGCCGGGGTCCAGCCAAGGAAGAAGTTCTGGACCCCGGCCTTCGCCGGGGTACAGGCAAAATCATGATCCTCAACCGCGCCGAGCGGATGCTCACCCGGCGCTATCTGCTGCCCGGCAAGGGCGAGGGGTTCATCTTCCTCGTCGCGAGCATCAGCCTGATCGCGGTTGCGCTCGGGGTCGCCGCGCTGATCATCGTCATGAGCGTGATGAACGGTTTCCGCGCGGAGCTGTTCGACAAGATCGTCGGCTTGAACGGGCACGCCGTCGTCCAGGGCTATGGCGGCCGCCTGCCCGATTGGCAGCGAATCGCCGACACGGCGAAGAATACGCCTGGCGTCACCTCGGCGGTTCCCTTGATCGAAACTCCGCTGATGGGAACGGCGAACGGCCGGTTCGAAGGCGTGCTGGTGCGCGGCATGCGCGTCGCGGACATTCGTTCGAACAAGACGATCAACTCCAACGTGGTCGCCGGCGACATCAAGTCGTTGACCCCGGGCGGCAACACGGTGGCGGTCGGATCGCGCCTCGCCGAGGCGCTCGGCTTGTTTCCGGGCGGCCAGATCACCCTGTGGAACCCGGAAGGGCGCTCCACGGTGATGGGAACGGTCCCGCGCGAGGTCACCTACACGGTCGGCGCGGTGTTCGAGATCGGCGTCTACGATTACGACAAAGCGTTCGTCATCATGCCCATGCAGGACGCGCAGGAACTGCTCCTGATGGGCGACCAGGTGGGCATGGTCGAAATCCAGACGAGCAACCCCGACAAGGTACAGGAGATCGTCGGACCGCTTCACAAGCTGGTTCAGGGGAAGGGCATGATCGTCGACTGGCGGCAGATGAACTCGGCCCTGTTCCAGGCCCTCGAGGTCGAGCGCGTCGCCATGTTCGTCGTGCTCTCGCTGATCGTCCTCGTCGCGGTGTTCAACATC
This sequence comes from uncultured Alphaproteobacteria bacterium, assembly GCA_963831215.1. Lineage (GTDB taxonomy): Bacteria > Pseudomonadota > Alphaproteobacteria > Sphingomonadales > Sphingomonadaceae > Sphingomicrobium. The sequence goes on from CAWHPM010000014.1 coordinate 111,353, forward strand.
CTCTCCTCGCTGATCATGCTGGTGCGCGCCAAGACCCGCGACATCGCGATCCTTCGGACAATGGGCGCGAGCAGGGGCGGGATGATGAAGGTGTTCGTCACCGTCGGAGTGACCATCGGCTCGCTCGGCATCATCCTGGGCGCGATCCTCGGCACGATCTTCCTCTATTTCCGGCAGGACGTCGTCGATGCGATCCAGGCGGTTACCGGTCAGAACCTGTGGGATCCTTCGGTGCGCTTCCTGACCGATCTCCCCGCGAAGCCGAACCCGGTCGAGATCGTCGCGATCATCCTCATCGCGCTGGTCCTCTCGTTTCTCGCGACTCTCTATCCGGCATTCAAGGCGGCGAGCACCGACCCGGTGCAAGTGCTGCGCTATGAGTGAGCCGGTCCTCGTGACCCGCGACCTGAAGCGCAGCTTCGTCCAGGGCGAGGTCACGATCGAGGTGCTGCGCGGGGTCGACCTCGCGGTCCAGCCGGGCGAGATTGTCGCGCTGGTGGGACCGTCCGGTTCGGGAAAATCGACCTTGCTGCAGGCAGTCGGACTGCTCGAAGGCGGGTTCGAAGGGTCGATCCGTCTTCAGGGCGAGGAGGCGGCCAGCCTCGACGACGAGGGCCGAACGCGGCTCCGACGCGACCTGCTCGGCTTCGTCTACCAGTTCCACCATCTGCTGCCCGAGTTCAACGCGGCGGAGAACGTCGTCCTCCCTCAGCTCGTCCGCGGCGCCGAGCCGCAAGCGGCGCACGAGCGTGCAGCGAAGCTCCTCGGTGCTCTCGGACTCTCCGAGCGGCTTGATCATCGCCCGTCCAAGCTGTCGGGCGGCGAGCAGCAGCGGGTCGCGGTCGCGCGCGCGCTCGCCAACAAGCCGCCGCTCGTCCTCGCCGACGAGCCGACCGGCAACCTCGACGAGCACACCGCCGACGCTGTGCTCAATGAATTCCTCAACCTTGTGCGAGGCGAAGGGAGCGCGGCGTTGGTCGCTACCCACAACGAACGCCTGGCCGCCAAGATGGACCGCGTCGTCCGCCTGCACGAGGGCCGACTTGAACCAGCGCGTTGATTGCATCCTCGGTGGCCGCGCTGCGTTCGGCATTTCGAAGCTAGACGAGGGCTCGCGATGAACGGCCGTAATCCTCCGCCGGAATGGCCCGTTGTTGATGATGATGAAGCGTCGAATGAGCCATCGGGCCGCGATTCGCGGACGGACGTCGTTCGCGCTCGAGGTGGTGCGCTGAGCTGGACCACGATGGCGCTCATCGCCGGTCTCATCATCCTCGTCGCGTTGGTCGCTTATTTCGCAACCACCCGAAATCCCGACCAGGACAAGCTGACGGGTGAGGTCGCGACCGGCAATTCGACGGCGACCGATCCGTCGAAACTCTGTGCCAGCAACTCCACCTACAACCTCATCAAGCGCGACATTTTCCGACGTGCCGCGCAGGTGCGAGGGAGCGATCAGGCGACCTATGACAAGTTGTCCAACTATGCCGTCCTGCGGATGGAAAACCCGGTCATGGAAAGCCAGGACGCTGCAAACAACGCGGTCAATTGCTCCGGATCCCTGGCCATCGACCTTCCGCCCGGGCTGGGCGTCGTCGGAGGCCGTCGAACCCTTAACGCCGATGTCGACTATACCGTCCAACCGGCTGCAGATGGCAGCGGCAATGCCGTCATCCTGCGCAACGCCGATTCGATCATTACGCCGCTGGCGACCCTGGCACGGTTGAACGAGGCGGCATCCGCCGCCCCAGCGCCTCCGGATGAACTGAACCAGGCTGCGCCTGCCGGAACCGGGCGGTTCGACGCCATCAGATACTCGAGCGCCATCGGACGAGCCGCAACCGCCGATGTCGTCGGGCGCAAGGCCGAGCTTCGATTGCGCCAAGGCGCGGACGAAAGGCGAGATCGCCGTCTGCTCCGACGCGGGACTTGCAGCGCTCGACCGGAACATGGCGGCCCAGTACGGGCGGGCGATGGAAGGCGCTTCTCCAGACCAGGCCGCCCTGCTGCGACGAACCCGGGACCGCTTCCTTTCCTATCGCGATCACTGCCCGAGCCGCTCGTGCATGGGGGACGCCTATGTCGGACGCATGCGCGAAATCCGCGACATCGTGGAAGGACGCTGGCAGCCGCCGCGATAAGTCGTGGATAAAAGCCCTGGCTTGGCTTGTCCTCGCGCGTCCCCACATTTCATAATCTCGCCGTGACTCAGCCCTATGTTCCGCTTCGCGTTTTCTCGTGCTTCACCATGCTCGAAGGGGCGATGGAGCCGAAGACGATTGCGGAGCGGGCGGCGAAACTGGGCTTCCCTGCCATCGCCGTGACCGACCGCAACGGTCTCTATGGAGTCATGCCGTTCAGCGACGCGTGCATCGCCAAGGGCGTTCAGCCGATTGTCGGCGCGTTGCTCGCTGTCGCGCGGCCGCCCGAGATCGCCGTTCGGCAGCCGCAGGATGAGCGTTCGTCGGAGGTCGACTGGCTCGTCCTGCTCGCGAAGGACGGCCAGGGCTACGACAACCTGTGCAAGCTCGTGTCGGCGGCGCACCTCGACCGGCCTGTCGAGCAGGAACCACACGTCGGCTTCGCGAAACTCGAGGGGCTCAACGAGGGGCTGATCGCACTGACCGCCGGCGCCGAAGGCGCGCTGGCGCGGCTGATCGCCGACCGGCAACAACCAAAGGCCGAAGCCTATCTCGACCGGCTGGAGGCGCTCTTCCCGGGACGCCTCTATGTCGAGATCTCCCGGCGCCACGATCCGGTCGAGGACTCAGCCGAAGCGGGGTTGATCGACCTTGCTTATGCGCGAGACCTGCCGCATCGTCGCGACCAACCCCGCCGCTTATCCCGATCCGTCGTTCCACGCCGCCCACGATGCGATGCTGTGCATCGCAGGCTCCGCCTATGTCGAAAGTGCCGACCGAGCGACCTCATCGGCGGACGCCTGGCTCAAGGACGACGCGGCAATGGCCGAGCTGTTCGCCGATTTGCCCGAGGCGCTCGCCAACACCGCGGTGATCGCCCAGAGATGCGCGGTGGCCGCGCCCAAGCGCAGGCCGATCCTTCCGCGGCTCGGGGAGAATGAGGACGAGCAGCTCTGCGCCGACGCGCACGCCGGGCTCGACCAGCGGCTCGTCGGGCGTTCCGACGAGGACAGGGCGCGCTATCGCGAGCGGCTCGAGTATGAGCTCGAGATCATCACCGGCATGGGCTTCGCCGGTTACTTCCTCATCGTCGCCGACTTCATCAAATGGGCGAAGGCGAACGATATTCCAGTCGGGCCGGGCCGCGGCTCGGGCGCTGGCTCGGTGGTCGCCTGGGCGCTGACCATCACCGACCTCGACCCGCTTGCGCTCGGGCTCCTGTTCGAGCGCTTCCTCAATCCCGAGCGCGTGTCGATGCCGGACTTCGACATCGACTTCTGCGAAACCCATCGCGACAAGGTGATCTCGTACGTCCAGCAGAAGTATGGACGCGACAGGGTCGCGCAGATCATTACCTTCGGGCGTCTAAAGGCTCGGGCGGTGCTCAAGGACACCGGACGCGTCCTGCAAATGCCCTATGGCCAGGTCGATCGGCTCGCCAAACTGATCCCGAACCATCCGACCGATCCTTGGACGCTCGAGCGGTCGCTCAACGGCGTCTCCGAGGTGGCGGCCGAATATAAGGACCCCGACGTCAAGCGGCTGTTCGATCTCGCGATGAAGCTGGAGGGGCTTCCGCGCCACGCGTCGACCCACGCTGCGGGCGTGGTCATCGGCGACCGCCCGCTCGACGAGCTCGTCCCGCTCTACCGCGATCCGCGCTCGGACACGCCGGTCACCCAGTTCGACATGAAATATGTCGAGGCTGCGGGTCTCGTGAAGTTCGACTTCCTCGGCCTGAAGACACTCTCGGTGCTGAAGGAAGGCCAGCGCCTGCTCGCCGAGCAAGGAGTCGAGGTCGATTACGGCGCACTCGCGTGGGACGACCCCGCAAGTCTTCGAGCTGCTCCAGCGCGGCGACACCGTCGGCGTGTTCCAGGTGGAATCCGAAGGCATGAGGCGGACGCTGTCGGCGGTGAAGCCGACGGTGTTCGAAGACATCATCGCGCTCAACGCGCTCTATCGGCCCGGCCCGATGGACAACATCCCGATGTTCGGCCGCCGCAAGAACGGGCAGGAAGCGATCGAATATCCGCACCCGCTCCTCGAAGCTATCCTCAAGGGCACCTACGGCATCATCGTCTACCAGGAACAGGTGATGCAGGCGGCGCAGATCCTCGCCGGCTATTCGCTCGGTGGCGCGGACCTCTTGCGCCGCGCCATGGGCAAGAAGATCCAGTCGGAGATGGACGCCCAGCGCACGACCTTCGTGAAAGGCTGCGCCGAGCACAACGCGATCCCCGAAGCCAAGGCCAATGAGCTGTTCGACTTGATCGACAAGTTCGCCGGCTATGGTTTCAACAAGAGCCACGCGGCCGCCTATGCGCTGCTGACCTATCAGACGGCCTGGCTCAAGGCCCATCACCGCGCCGAATTCTACGCCGCCTCGATGAGCTTCGATATCGCGCTCACCGACAAGCTCGCGATGTTCGTCGAGGACATGCGTCGCGGCGGCATCGAGTGCCTGCCGCCGGACATCAATGCGAGCGGGGCTTCGTTCACCGTGGAGGACGGAGCGGTCCGCTATGCGCTCGGCGCGCTCAAGGGCGTCGGCGAAAAAGCGATGGAGGCGCTGGTCGAGGAGCGGGAGCGGGGAGGCCCGTTCGCCAGCCTCGAGGATTTCGCCGCGCGCATCGATTCGCGCCAGCTCAACCGCCGTCAGCTCGAAAGTCTCGCGGCGGCGGGCGCCTTCGACGGGATCAAGCCCGAACGGGCCGCGGTGTTCACTGGCGCCGAAACCATCCTTGCTCACGCGGCGTCGGCGCAGGAACAGCGCGAAACAGGCCAGGCGGGGCTCTTCGGCGTCAGCTCGGCCGAGGCGGCGCCGATCCGCCTGCCGCGCGAGGCATCATGGACGCTCGCGCAGCGGATGGCGGCGGAGCGCGACGCCTTCGGCTTCTATTTCTCCGCTCATCCCGTCGATGCCGCGAGGCACCTGCTCGCCGCGCACAAGGTCAAGACCTTTGCCGAACTCGCGGATATCCGAATCGCCGAAGGGGAGCGGGTCGGTGCGACGATGGCCGCGCTGGTCGAGGACACGCGCTGGCGGACTTCGGCGCGCGGACGCCGCTACATGATGGCGACCCTCAGCGATCGTTCGGGCCAGTTCGTCGCGACAGCCTTCGATGACGAAGCAACCGCGGCACTCGAGGCTGCCGCCAAAGCCGGTCAGTGCGGGCTGCTCGGAGTTCGAGCTCGACCGCCGCGCCGGCGACGAGACCCCGCGCGTGACGATCAAGCGGGTTCAGCCTCTCGCCGACCTCGCACGGCGGACGCGGCTCAAGCTGATCGTGCACGCGCAGGATCGAACGGCCATCGAGCGCACGGTCAGCGAGTTGGCCGGGGCACGAGGGGGGAACGGCAGGGTGACGATCGTGATGCCGATCGCCTCGGGAGGCACGGCCGAGGTGATTGCCGGGCGGGATTTCGTGCTCGACGCCGAGCTGGCGGCACGAATCGAACGGATCACAGGCGAAGGATCGGTCGACCTGTCAACGCAGGAGGCGAAGCTCGCGCTCGTCGGTTAAGCCGTCCCGCGACCCGCCGAGGGGACGAGATCAAGCCTGCCAGAATCCGTCCTTGTTGACGAGCGCGGTGATCTTCGCGTTCTGCTCTTCGTCGAGGTTGCGCTTGAACGCGGGGAAGACCTGCTCTTCTTCCATCTTCGCATGTTCCGCGACCAAGGCACGGAATTCCCGGACCTTTTCGAGCCAATTCGTCGCGTCCGGCGCCATCTGGCCGAGTTCGTACAAGAAGGTCTTGATATAGCCGTGCTCGCTATTGAGCTGGTCGGCTTCGGTCGCCTGATCGGCTTCGCGGAGCGCCGGATAGACGACCATCTCTTCCTCGTGCGCGTGCTTGTCGAGCGCGTGAGTCAATTGCATCAGCAGCATGCTGCGCTTCCACGTCTGGCTGGGATCGGTCGCGAGCATCTTGTCGAAGACCGCGAGGGTCAGATCATGCTCGGTGGCCAGCACCTCGTCCCAATCGCCGGAAATGCCGGAAACGGCCTGAGTCACGAATTTGCGGCCATAGTTGGCGGCGATCCCGATCGCGGCGCCGGCGAGGCCCGCGGCGAGAAGCGGGCCGGCGTCGCTGCCCCATGAAAAGGCGCTGCGCTGGTTCGTGTTGCTCCGGCTCGACGATGAGCGATTCGATTGCCGGGCTCCGGGTTCGCGTGGCCATGGATTCCTCCGTTGTTTGGATTCCCCGATTCAACGGTCGTGAAGCGAGGCCGTTCCTCTTGCGAGGAGCTTGCAGGAAAGCTCCTGAACCCGTCAAAAGCTGTTTGACTCGTCCTGCGGTTGCTCCGTGGGCGGCGCGGTCTCGTTGGCTTCCTGAGGCGTCGGTTGCGGCTCGAGCGGCTCGGTCGAGGCGGGCGGAAGCTCGCTCACGACATTCTCGAGCGGCGGCAGCGCCTTCGGGCTCTCATATTCCTCGCCGGGCAACGGTCGCGGCTTTTTCGCCACCGCCGGCGGCGCTTTATTCACTGGAGCGGCGGCACCCTTGTAGACGCATGCGTCGAGCCCGTCGCGCGCGACCGATGGAATACGCGCCGCAATCGTGTTGCCGTAACGTCGCGTGAAGCCCTTCGGCGCTATCGCGCCTCGCTTTTTCGGCAGCGGCAGGACGGCTGCGATGCGCGCTGCCTCCGTCGCACTCATCGCGCTTGCGTCGTGTCCGAAATAACGTTCGGAGCCAGCATTCACGCCATAGGTTCCGACGCCGGTCTCGGCGAGGTTGAGATAGATCTCCATGATCCGCCGCTTGCCCCACAGATGCTCGATAAGGAAGGTGAACCATGCCTCCGCGCCCTTGCGCACATAGCCGCCGCCGTTCCACAGGAACGCGTTCTTCGCGGTTTGCTGGCTGATCGTCGATCCGCCCCGGATGCGCCCGCCCGATGCATTGCGTTTCATTGCATCTTCAATGGCTTCAAAGTCGAAACCATGATGCGAACAGAACTTGCTGTCCTCCGCCGCAATGGCCGCCCGGACCATGTCCCGATCGGTCTCGCCAATCGGCATCCAGTCCCTTTGCGCGCCGCGTCCGGCGATGAGGTCGCCGAGCATGTTCAACGTGATCGGCGGGTTCACGAACCGGTAGGCGACAACCCACAGGATCGAGATCAGGAAGAAGGCGACGATCAGCTTGACGATCCAGCCGATGAGCCTGGCCAGGAACGACCGCTTTCGCCGGCGCTTGTACTTCGGGATCGTCGACTTGCGCCTCGCCATGTCGATTGCCTAGCCGAATTGCCGCGGCTGCCAAATAGGAGCCGCTCCTTGCCGCAGTGCAGCAGCGCATTTACATGCCGCTCACATGACTTCGACGAACGATATCCGGCGCGGCTTCCTCGATTTTTTCGAGAAGAACGGTCACGCGCGGGTCGCATCGGCGCCCCTGGTGCCGCACAACGACCCCACGCTGATGTTCGTCAACGCGGGCATGGTGCCGTTCAAGAACGTCTTCACCGGGCTTGAAATCGCGCGCTTATTCGACCGCGACCAGCTCGCAGAAATGCGTTCGGGCGGGCGGCAAGCACAACGACCTCGACAATGTCGGCTACACCGCGCGGCACCATACGTTCTTCGAGATGCTCGGGAATTTCTCGTTCGGCGATTATTTCAAGGACCGCGCGATCGAGCTCGCCTGGAACCTCCTGACGAGGGAATGGGGCCTCAGCCCCGACCGGCTGACCGCGACGGTCTACCACACCGACGACGAAGCTTTCGATCTGTGGAAGCGTATCGCGGGCCTTCCCGAAAGCCGGATCATTCGCATTCCGACCAAGGACAATTTCTGGGCGATGGGCGATGACGGCCCTTGCGGTCCCTGCTCCGAGATCTTCTACGACCATGGCGAGCACATCCCTGGCGGGCCGCCGGGAAGCCCGGATGAGGATGGCGACCGCTTCGTCGAGATCTGGAACCTCGTCTTCATGCAGTACGAGCAGGCAGCGAACGAGATCGTCTCCGAGCTGCCGAGCAAAAGCATCGACACCGGCATGGGCCTCGAGCGCATCGCCGCGGTGCTGCAGGGCACCCCCGACAATTACGACATCGACCTGTTTCGCGGCGCTGATCGCGGCGAGCGAGGAGCTCACCCACACCAGGGCCGAAGGCGAGAACAAGGCGAGCCACCGGGTCATTGCCGACCATCTGCGCGCGAGCGGCTTCCTGGTCGCCGACGGCGTGCTGCCGGCGAATGAGGGCAGGGGCTACGTCCTCCGCCGAATCATGCGCCGCGCAATGCGCCACGCGCATCTGCTCGGCGCGAAGGATCCGCTGATGTGGCGGCTCGTGCCGGCGCTGGTGGCGGAAATGGGCGCCGCTTATCCCGAGCTGGTCCGCGCGCAGCCGCTCATCGAAGCGACGCTGCAGCAGGAGGAGATCCGCTTCCGCTCGACCCTCGTGACGGGTCTCAAGCTGCTCGACGAAGCGACTGCCGTCGCTTCCGAAAGGGGGCACGCTGGAGGGCGAGACCGCATTCAAGCTCTACGACACCTACGGCTTCCCCTACGACCTGACCGAGGACGCGCTGCGGGCGCGCGGGCTCCAGGTCGACCGCGGCGGCTTCGATGCGGCCATGGCCGAGCAGAGGGCGATGGCGCGGGCGGCGTGGAAGGGATCGGGCGCGAAAGCGAACGAAGAGGTCTGGTTCGATCTCGCCGAGGAGCATGGCGCGACCGAGTTCACCGGTTACTCCGGCGACGAGGGCGAGGGAGTCGTTCTCGCCATCGTCAAGGATGGGAAACGCGTCGAGAGTGCCGAAATCGGCGAGACGGTCGATGTCCTGCTCAACCAGACGCCATTCTACGGCGAAAGCGGCGGGCAAATCGGTGATAGCGGAAAACTCAGCACGCTGAAGGGTTTCGAAGGAGAGGTTGAGGATACGGCGAAGCCTCTCGGCAAGCTCCATGTGCTGCGCACGAAGATTGTCGCCGGCGAGCTGTCGGTCGGCGAGACGGTGCATCAGAAGGTCGACAGCGACCGTCGCGACCGCGTCCGCGCGAACCACAGCGCGACGCACCTGCTGCATGCCGCGCTGCGCCGGCACCTCGGAACGCACGTCACGCAGAAGGGCAGCCTCGTCGCGCCGGACTATTTCCGCTTCGACTTCTCGCACCCGAAGGCGCTGACCCGCGACGAGATCGAGGCCGTCGAGGCCGAAGTGAATGCGCAGATCCGATCGAACGAGCCCGTGACCACCCGCCTGATGACCCCGGACGAGGCGATTTCGGCCGGGGCGATGGCGCTGTTCGGCGAGAAATACGGCGACGAGGTCCGCGTCCTCTCGATGGGCCGCTTCACCGATGCCGATTATTCGGTCGAGCTGTGCGGGGGCACGCACGTCCGTGCGCTCGGCGATATCCAGCTTCTCAAGATCATCTCCGAAAGCGCTGTTTCCGCGGGCGTCCGCCGGATCGAGGCGCTGACCGGCGAGGCCGCGCGGCAGTGGCTTTCCGATCGCGAGGCCAAGCTGCGCGAGGCGGCCGCGACGCTCAAAGCTGCGCCCGACGAGGTGCCGGCGCGGATCGCGTCGCTTGTCGAGGAGCGGCGCCGCCTGGAGCGCGAGCTCGCCGATGCGAAGAAGCAACTCGCAATGGGCGGCGGCGCGGGCAGGACGAGGGGCTGGCTGCCGAGGACGTCGGCGGGCGCAAGTTCCTTGGCCAGGTTGTCGAAGGCTTCGATCCCAAAGGGTTGCGCGCCGCCGTTGACGACATGAAGAAGCAGCTCGGCTCCGGGAATCGGAGCGCTCGTCGCAGTGAACGAGGGCCGGGCCAGCGTCGCCATCGGAGTGACCGACGACCTCGCGGGACAGGTCAGTGCCGTCGAACTCGTCAAAGCCGCCGTGGCGACGCTGGGCGGTCAGGGCGGCGGCGGGCGACCCGACATGGCCCAGGGCGGCGGACCCGACGGCTCCAAGGCGAAGCAAGCGCTCGACGCGGTGAAGGACGCGCTGGAGAAGGTCGCGGCTTGATCGATACCGGTTCAAGCGATCCGGTCACGATCGGCGGCGGTTGTCATTGCGGCGAAGTGCAGTTCACCGTCACGCTGACGAAGGCTTCGCCTCGGCGCGGCGGTGCACCTGCTCGATCTGCCGGATGCGCGGTGCGGTCGCGGTGACGTCGACGCCGACGACTTCCGGGTTACCCGCGGCGAGGACAAGCTCGCCACCTATCGTTTCAACACGAAAACGGCCGAACATCATTTCTGCTCGAAATGCGGAATCTACACGCATCACAAGCGGCGCTCTTAGCCCGACCAGCTCGGGGTCAATGTCGCCTGCCTCGAAGGCGTGTCGCCGTTCGATTTTCGCGAGCTCATCGTGTTCGACGGCAGCCCGCCACCCGGCCGATAATCCCGAGCACAAGACCTATGTCGCGGGCGTGCTCCGGTTCGAGCGGCCGAGGGCTGAGCGTCGCGGAGCCTGCGTCCGAGTCGCCGCGGCGCTTCTTCCAGCTCGGCCTCCGCCTTGATTTGGCGCGCAGCTGGTCACGCTTCTCGTGGATGCTGCGCGATCACCGGCCCCATCGCCAGGCCGATGTCGACGAGCACGGCCTCGGAGAGTTGAAGCGATGCCTCGAGTGTTTCGGGCACAGCGTCGGTTACGCCGGCTTTGTAGAGCCGTGCAGCTTGCGCCGGGTCGCGGGCACGCGCGATGATCGGCAGGTCGGGCACCCAGCCGCGCACGCGGTTCGCGATCCGCGCAACCTGGACCGGATCATCCATCGTCAGCACCAGCGCCGCGGCGTGGCCTAGCTTTAGCCGGTCGGCGAGCTCCGGCCGCGCGACATCGCCGAACAGCACGTCGTAGCCCGCCGCCTGGGCGCTGCGGACGTTGTCCACGTCGCTGTCGACGGCAAGATAGGGCCGATCGTGCTCGCGGAGCATGTCGGCGACCATGCGCCCGACCCGCCCGAAGCCGAAAATGACCGTTCGTCCGGCCCCGGAAATTTCCTGTTTCGGCGCGTGCGCATCATGCTCGACCCGTCGTCCGATGCGCTTGCCAAGGGCCGCGAGCAACGGCGTCACCGTCAGTCCGATCGCGGTCACCGTCGTCCAGAAACCGGCGACCGACCCCGACAGCAGACCGGCGCCCGCGGCGGCGGACAGGACGATGAGGCTGGTCTCCGACGGGCTTGCCATCATCACGCCAGTTTCGACCGCCGCGCCAAGCTGGACACCGGAAGCGCGGACCAGTCCCGTGGTCACGGCCGCCTTCACCAGCAGGACGGCGGCGGTGGCTCCAAGGATCAGGGGCCATCGCTCGACCAACGCACCGAGGTCGATCCGCATTCCGATCGTGATCAGGAAGATGCCCAGCGCCAGGCCGGCCAGCGGCGCGGTGATCGCCTCGACCTCCGCATGATACTCTGTTTCCGCGATCAGCACGCCGGCGATCAGCGCACCCAGGATCGGTGACAGACCGACGGCGGTGGTGGCGAGGCTGGCGAGGATCACCGTCAGCAGGCTGATCGCGAGGAAAAGCTCGGGGTTCTTGGTCCGCGCCGCCTGCGCGAACAGCATCGCCAGCGCGAACCGACCGGCGACCAGCATCGCCGCGACGACCACCACGCCGAGCAGCGCCGTTCGAACAAGGTCGCTCATCTCGCCCTGGCCGCCGATCAGCTCGATCAGAAAGAGCATGGGCACGAGCGCAAGATCTTCGAACAGGAGCATGGCGAAGGTCGCCTTGCCGACGGTCCCTTCGGTGCCCGAGATCGGAAGGACCAGCGCGGTCGACGAAAGGGCGAGGGCCAAGCCGAGCGCCGCCGCCGACAGTAATGGAAGCCCCGTCGCGAGCAGCCCGGCTCCTATGAGGATCGCGCACCCGATCAGCTCGGCGCTCCCGACGCCGAACACCGCCCCGCGCATGCTCCTGAGGCGCCGGAAACTGATATGGAGGCCGGCCGAGAACAGCAGAAGGACGATGCCAAGCTCGGCGAACGGTTCGATCCGGTGTGGATCGCTGATCGAGAACAGGTGCAGCCAGCCATATCGCCCCGCGAGCGCGCCGAGCGCGAAGGGGCCGGTGATCACGCCCACAAGGATGAATCCGATGACAGGCGTGATCCGCATCCGCGCGAATGCCGGGATCACGATTCCCGCTGCACCGAGGATGACGAGCGCATCGCTAAAGCCGGAGGTCGCGAACTCGGGGTTCATGGCCTCGTCTTAGGCCGTAGTCGTCCCGCTTCCAAAATAGGAATTGGTCTGGCACGAGCGGCCGTCATGACGTCAATTCGACAGCGCTGGGCCGAGGCCTCGCCCGCGAGCTGCGGCGATCCTCCTAATGTCATGCAAAAAGCGCCGCTGTCCGTGACTTTAGTGACGTTGACGCATGCCTGATCTCGACTTCGACGTCGTGATCGTCGGCGGCGGGCCGGCAGGGATGATGGCCGGTCTGCTGTTCGCACGGGCCGGCTGTTCGGTTCTCGTGCTCGAGAAGCACGCGGATTTCTTTCGCGATTTTCGGGGTGACACGGTCCACCCCTCGACGATGGAAATCCTCGACCAGCTCGGGATTCTGAAGCGGTTCCTGGAGCGACCGCACAACCAGGTCCAGACGGCGCTGCTTCGCGTGGCCGGGCGCGACTGGGCGATCGGCGATCTCTCGCATCTCGATACTCCTGCGCCCTTCATCGCAATGATGCCGCAATGGGACTTCCTCGATTTCCTGCGCGGGGAAGCGAAGGCATTTCCCGGCTTCCATCTGCAGATGGAGTCGCCCGTCACCGGCTTTATTGAGGAACAGGGCAGGGTGGCCGGTGTCCGCACGCAGGATGGGCGCGAACTCCGGGCGAGGCTCGTGATCGCCGCAGACGGCCGCACCTCGATCGTTCGGACCATGCTTCCCCTCGAGGATCTGGGATCGCCCATCGACGTCTTCTGGTTCCGGCTCGGCAAGACCTCCACGGGAGGGGGAGCGTTGCGCGGAAACGTCGCGCCGGGACGGATCCTCGTCATGATCGACCGTGGCGATTATTGGCAATGCGCTTTTGTGATCCCAAAGGGCGCCGCCGAATCCTACCAGGCACGCGGAATCGAAGCCCTCCGCGAGGAGGTCGGGGCGGCCGCGCCGGCGGAGCTCGATCTCGCCGAGCTCGACGAGATCAGCGACCTGCACCTGCTCACGGTGAAGCTCGATCGGCTCACGCGCTGGTATCGGCCGGGCCTGCTCGCGATCGGCGATGCGGCGCACGCCATGTCGCCGATCGGCGGGATCGGGATCAATCTCGCCGTCCAGGATGCGGTGGCGGCGGCGAACATCCTCGCCGGTCCCCTCGCACGGGGCGAGGACGTCGATCCGCTGCTGCGCGAGGTGCAGGACCGGCGGATGCTTCCGACGCGCATCATCCAGGGCGCGCAGAAATTCGCGCAGGATCGCGTGATCGGCCGCGTCCTTGAGTCCTCGGCGCCGATCCGCAAGGCGCCGCTTGCTTGTGCGGCTTCTCGACCGCTATCCGGTCTTGAGGCGAATTCCAGGGCGCCTCATCGGCCTCGGCGTCAGGCGCGAGCGGGTTCGCTCTCCCGCGGCGTCGCCTGCGCCATCGCGGCCTCGAGGTTCCTCACGATCGCCTCGAAAAACTGCTCGGTCGTAAGCCAGGGCTGCTCGGGACCGACGAGGATCGCGAGATCCTTCGTCATCTGACCGCCCTCGACCGTCTCGACGCAGACCTGCTCGAGCGTCTCGGCGAAGCGGACGACCTCGGGCGTGTCGTCGAACTTTCCGCGATACTTGAGGCCGCCGGTCCAGGCGAAGATCGAGGCGATGGGGTTGGTGGAGGTCGCCTTGCCCTGCTGGTGCATGCGGTAGTGGCGCGTGACCGTGCCGTGCGCGGCCTCCGCCTCGACAGTCTTGCCGTCGGGGGTCATCAGCACCGAGGTCATCAGGCCGAGCGAGCCGAAGCCCTGCGCAACCTGGTCCGACTGGACGTCGCCGTCGTAATTCTTGCAGGCCCAGACGAACTTGCCGCTCCACTTCAATGCGGACGCGACCATGTCATCGATCAGGCGATGTTGATATTCGATCCCGGCAGCTTCGAATTTCGCCTTGTATTCCTTGTCGTAAATCTCCTGGAAGATGTCCTTGAACCGGCCGTCATAGGCCTTGAGGATCGTGTTCTTCGTCGAGAGATAGAGCGGCCACTTGCGGCCGAGGCTGTAGTTGAAACAGGCATGGGCGAAGTCGCGGATCGAGGCATCGAGATTGTACATGCCCATGGCGACGCCCGAACCGGGGAAGTCGAAGACATCGAAGTCGAGCTCCTCGCCGTCGTTGCCGACCCATTTCATGGTCAGCTTGCCGGGGCCCGGCACGCGGAAATCGGTCGCGCGATACTGGTCGCCAAAGGCGTGGCGGCCGACGACGATCGGGTCGGTCCAGCCGGGGATCAGGCGCGGGACATTGGAGATGACGATCGGCTCGCGGAAGATGCACCCGCCGAGGATGTTGCGGATCGTGCCGTTGGGCGACTTCCACATCTTCTTGAGGTGGAATTCCTCGACGCGCGCCTCGTCGGGCGTGATCGTCGCGCATTTGACGCCGACGCCATGCTGCTTGATCGCATTGGCCGCATCGATGGTGACCTGGTCGTCGGTCGCGTCGCGGTTCTCGATCGACAGGTCGTAATAGAGGAGGTCGACGTCGAGATAGGGCTGGATCAGCCGCTCGCGAATCCATTGCCAGATAATGCGGGTCATCTCGTCGCCGTCGAGCTCGACGACGGGGTTCTTCACCTTGATCTTGGCCATCACGCTTTCCTGCGGTTTTCGGGGGTTGGCGGGGCTCTAGGATGGGAGGAACAGCCGCGCAACCGCGCCGTTGTGCCGTCGCCGAGCGCCCTTTAAGGGGGCGCGATGCCCGAACTCGACAAGCATGACAGCCCGCTTCCGACGACGACCGTGAAGTGGCGGTTCCCGTCCGTCCATCCGGAGGGGCGGAAATATGTGGTCGGCGCAGCGGCGATCACATTCTTCGCCTTCCTGCTTCACGTCTACGTGCTCGAATGGGTCCTCGTCGGCCTGACAATCTGGATCGCCACCTTCTTCCGCGACCCGGTTCGGACGACGCCGCATGATCCACGTCTGGTCATTGCGCCCGCCGACGGGCTCATCACGATGATCGCCCGGGTCGGAGCCCCGCCGGAAATCCGCGGCGCGGATGGGCTGGCGGACGGCGAATATACGCGGGTATCGATTTTCATGAGCGTCTTCGACGTTCACATCAATCGATCCCCGATCACCGGGCGGATCCGTCGCATCGCCTACGTGCCCGGCAAGTTCATCAACGCCGACCTCGACAAGGCGAGCGAGGACAATGAACGCCAGCACTTCCTCATCGAAGGCGCGGACGGGCTGAAGATCGGCATGACGCAGATTGCCGGTCTGGTCGCGCGGCGGATCCTCGCCTTCGTCCGGGAGGGCGACGACGTTGAAGCGGGACAACGCATCGGACTCATCCGCTTCGGCAGCCGGGTCGACGTGTATCTACCCGCTGGCACCGCGCCGAAGGTCCTGCTGGGCCAGCGCACCATCGCGGGCGAGACGGTGCTGGCCGAAGTCGGTGTCGACGCGGCCTTGTCGGGCGTCAGCCAGTGAACGAGGACGGGGATCCGCGTCGGATCCCGTTCCGCGCGATGATCCCGAACGCCATCACCGCGCTCGCATTATGCTTTGGCCTGACCGGGGTCCGGTTCGCAATCACCGCATCACCGCTCGAGCCGCAACTGTGGGAGCTCGCGCTCGCCTGCGTCGTCGGGGCCGGGGTTCTGGACGGAATGGACGGCCGCATCGCCCGGCTGCTTCGCGCGCAGAGCCGGTTCGGCGCCGAACTCGACTCCCTCTCCGACAATATCGCGTTCGGGACGGCGCCGGCGCTGATCCTGTTCCTGTGGTCGCTGCAATATGCGCCCAAGTTCGGGTGGACCGCCGCCCTCGCGCTCGCGGTCTGCTGCGCGCTGCGTCTCGCGCGGTTCAATTCCCGGCTCGATGCGGGTGAGCAGCCGCACAAATCGGCGGGCTTCAACACCGGCGTGCCGGCGCCGGCGGGCGCGGGGCTGGCCTTCGTCCCGATCTTCCTGTGGCTGGTGACGGGCAGCGCCTGGTTCCAGGCCTGGTACGTGGTCATGCCGTGGACGCTGTTCATCGCCGCGTTGATGATCTCGAGCCTGCCCACCTATAGCTGGTCGTCGATCCGGATCCGGCGCGACTGGCGGTTGTTCACGCTTGCGGGGATTGCGATCCTCGGCGCCGCGCTGGTGACCGCCCCGTGGTACACGTTGCTCGCGATCGCGCTGCTCTACCTTGCAATGATCCCGGCTGCGCTTGCCAGCTATGCGCGGGTCAAGCGGCGGCGCGCCAGCGCGGCTTCGCGCGCATAGGCGGCTGCAGCCGCGACCGCGCCCTCACCCGAACGGGGACGAGGATTTGCCGATGCGCCGGCTCGCCCTTGAGGGCGGCGGCGATCCTCGCGCCGCTTTCCTCAAGAACCGAAGCACCCAGAACCACGAGGAGCCACAGGGTGGCGAGAAAGGCGAGGGTGCCCAAAGCTGCAATCATCTCTACCGTCCTTCTTTGGAGCGCCTAACCGAACTGGACATGTTTTGTTCCAGTCGAGCAATCGCCGCTCAAGTGAGACGTCGGCAATGTTCCCTGTTTGTTCTCTGTTGTCAAATCGCGGTCGCAAAGTCCGACCAAGCCCTTGAAAGCGCGGGCGGCTTTCGCTAGGTGCCCCCGCATCCCACAGGCGGAGCTTACATAGCCGGTGCCGGCCGCGAGGTCGGTGACTTGGCTCCGCCGAGGCAAAACCGGAAGGAGAAGACCTATGGCGGCTACCGTCGTCACCATGCAGCAATTGCTTGAGGCCGGAGCGCATTTCGGCCACCAGACCCACCGCTGGAACCCCAAGATGAAGCCGTATATTTTCGGCGACCGCAACGGGGTGCACATCATCGATTTGTCGCAGTCGGTGCCGCTGTTCGCGCGCGCCCTCGACTTCGTCCAGCAGACCGTCGCTCGCGGCGGCAAGGTGCTGTTCGTCGGCACCAAGCGCCAGGCCCAGGATGCGATCGCCGAGGCGGCGCAGGCATCGAACCAGCATTTCGTCAACCATCGCTGGCTCGGCGGCATGCTGACCAACTGGAAGACGATCTCCAACTCGATCAAGCGGTTGAAGACCCTCGAGGAGCAGCTGTCGGGCGACACCGCGGGACTCACCAAGAAGGAAGTGCTCCAGCTCACGCGGGAACGCGACAAGCTCGAGAAGAGCCTTGGCGGGATCCGCGACATGGGCGGGCTTCCCGACGTCATGTTCGTCGTCGACACGAACAAGGAGGAGCTGGCGATCAAGGAAGCCAACACGCTCGGCATCCCGGTCGTCGCGATTCTCGATTCGAATAGCGACCCGAGCGGAATCGCTTTCCCGGTCCCGGGCAACGACGATGCCAGCCGCGCGATCCGCCTTTACACGGACGCCATCGCGCAGTCGGCGAACGAAGGCCGCAGCGGCAATGCGCAGGCTCGCGGCGAGGACATCGGAGCGATGGCCGAACCGCCGACAGAAGCCGCGCTGGAAGCTTAAACTTGACTGTTCCCCGGCGAAGGCCGGGGTCCAGATTTTCTTTTTTGGACTGGACCCCGGCCTCCGCCGGGGCACGAGAGGACAGAACCATGGCTGAGATCACGGCCGGATCAGTGAAGGAACTGCGCGAGCGCACCGGCGCCGGCATGATGGACTGCAAGAAGGCACTCGCTGAGAACAACGGCGAGATGGAAGCCGCGATCGACTGGCTTCGCGCCAAGGGTCTGTCCGCGGCGGCCAAGAAGGCCGGCCGCACCGCTGCCGAGGGTCTCATCGGCGCTGCCATCGAGGGCAAGCGCGGCGCTCTCGTCGAGGTGAATTCGGAAACCGATTTCGTCGCGAAGAACGAGATCTTCCAGGACTTCGTGCGCAACGTCGCCGAGCTCGTGCTGAAGCACGGCACGGACGTCGGCGTGCTCGGCGCTGCCGACTACCCCGGCGGCGGCACCGTTCAGGAGAAGTTGACCGACAACATCGCCAAGATCGGCGAGAACCAGTCGCTCCGCCGCGCGGCCGTGCTGGAAGTGGGCCAGGGCGCGGTGGTGCCCTACGTTCACAACCAGGTCGCACCGAACCTCGGGAAGATTGGCGTGCTGGTGGCGCTGGAAAGCTCGGCGCCTGCCGAGACACTGAACGAGCTCGGCCGGCAGATCGCGCAGCATGTCGCCGCGGCGCATCCGCAAGCGCTCGACGCCGACTCGCTCGATCCGGCTCTGATCGAGCGTGAGCGCCTGGTCGCGATCGAAAAGTCGAGGGAAAGCGGCAAGCCGCAGAACATCATCGAGAAGATGGTCGAGGGCGGTCTTGCCAAGTTCCGCAAGGAAAATGCGCTGCTCACCCAGCTTTTCGTCCGCGACAACAAGACCCCGGTGGCCGACGTCGTCGCATCCGCCGCGAAGGAGGCCGGAACCGCCATCGAGCTCAAGGGCTTCGTCCGCTTCCAGCTCGGCGAAGGAATCGAGAAGAAGGTCGACGACTTCGCCGCCGAAGTCGCCGCGGCCGCCGGCACGAACAAGCCCGAGCCCGTCGCCTGATGGGGTAACGTTTCGATCATTGAGGGGCGGGGCTTCGGCTCCGCCCTTTTTCATTTGGGCTTTGCGGCCTGTATCTTGCTCGACGATCCCGGCTCCCACGGGTGGCGCTGCCGTCAAACAATCGTCCGGGCAAGCAAGGCTGTTGGCAACCGCTAGCCCGCGCCATAAAGGCGTGAGCCGCCTTGTTAGATCTTCGGGGGACAACCCACGCTCATGACCCTTCCGCGCTTCAACCGAATCCTGCTGAAGCTGTCGGGCGAGGCACTGATGGGGCAGGGGCAGTTCGGGATCGACCCCGCGGCAGTCAACAGCCTTGCCGGCGAGATCGCCGAAGCGAAAGGCCAGGGGCGAGAGCTGTGCCTCGTCGTTGGCGGCGGGAACATCTTTCGCGGCATGGCGGCCGCCGCCCAAGGCTTCGACCGGGCGAGCGCCGATTACATGGGCATGCTCGCGACGGTCATGAACGCGCTCGCGCTGCAGAACGCGCTCGAGCGCATCGGCGTCGACACGCGCGTGCAATCGGCAATCCCGATGTCGAGCGTTTCCGAACCCTATATCCGGCGCCGTGCCCTCAGGCACATGGAGAAGGGGCGCATCGTCCTTTTCGCGGCCGGAACCGGCAATCCCTATTTCACGACCGATACCGCCGCCGCGCTGCGTGCCGCGGAGATGGGCTGCGACGCCTTGTTCAAGGGGACGAGCGTCGACGGCGTTTATACCGCCGACCCCAAGAAGGTCGCCGACGCGACCCGCTACGACACGCTGAGCTTTGGCAAGGTGCTCAGCGACGACCTCAAGGTGATGGACGCCGCTGCGGTCGCGCTTTGCCGCGACAACAATATTCCGATCGTCGTCTTCAATATCCGCCAAGCCGGCAACCTCGCCCGGGTTCTGGCCGGAAGCGGGACCGCGACGGTCGTTCAGAATGGGGAGTAAGACATGGCCACCACGATCAGCATCGACGACCTCAAGCGCCGGATGCACGGCGCTGTTGAAGCGTTGAAGCACGACCTTGCCGGCCTCCGGACGGGACGCGCGTCCACGGCCTTGCTCGATCCGGTTCATGTCGAGGTTTATGGCGCGAGCATGCCGCTGAACCAGGTGGCGACAGTGTCGACTCCGGAGGCGCGCATGCTTTCGGTCCAGGTGTGGGACCGCTCGAACGTCGGCCCGGTGGAGAAAGCTATCCGGTCGGCCGGCCTCGGACTCAATCCGATCACCGACGGCCAGATGATCCGCCTGCCGATCCCGGAGCTTACGGAGGAGCGGCGCAAGGAGCTTGCAAAGCTCGTCGGCCAATATGCCGAGAAGGCCCGCATCGCCGTCCGCAACGTCCGCCGCGACGGGATGGAGCATCTCAAGCAAGACGAGAAGAAGCACGAAATCAGCGAGGATGAGCGCAAGCGGCTCGAGCATGACGTGCAGAAGCTGACCGACGAAACGATCAGGGACGTCGACGACGCCGCCGCGACCAAGGAAAAGGAAATCCTCGGCAAGTGAGCTCCGCGACTGCCCCCAAGGGCGCAGCCGGACCTGCTGCGGGGCAAGAGAGTCCCTCGTCACGTTGCGATCATCATGGACGGCAATGGGCGCTGGGCGTCCAAGCGCGGGCTTCCGCGAGTCGCGGGCCACAAGGCCGGCGCCGAGGCGGTTCGCAGGACCCTGCAGGCGGCCGTCGACAATGGCGTCGAGGTGCTGACGCTCTACGCTTTCTCGTCCGAAAACTGGCGCCGCAGTAGCGAGGAGATCGCCGATCTCACCGGGCTGATGCGCTTCTATCTGGAACGCGAGCTCGCGGCCCTTCAACGCGAGGGGGTCAGGTTGCGGCTGATCGGCGATTATTCGGCATTCGGACCGGACCTCGTGGCGCGGCTCGAGCGGGCGGTCGATCGCACGGGGGCGAACCAGCGGCTGACACTGGTCGTCGCTCTGAACTATGGTTCGCGAGCCGAGATAACAGCGGCAACTAGAACCTTGGCTGAAAAGGCAAAAAATGGGGAGATCGACGCTCAGTTGATTGACGAACAGGCGATCGAGCGCGAGCTACAGACGCACGGTCTCCCCGAGCTCGACTTGCTGATCCGCACCTCCGGCGAGGTCCGGCTCTCGAACTTCCTGCTGTGGCAGGCGGCTTATGCCGAGCTGATGTTCGTCGACACGCTCTGGCCGGACTTCCAGGAAAGCGATTTCGCGCAGGCGCTCGAGCAGTTCGCTGCGCGCGAGCGGCGCTTTGGTGGGCGGTGAACGAACTCGCCGTTCGAAGCCTGACCGGCTTGATCCTGATCGTCGCCGCATTGCTGGCTGCTTTCCAGGGTGGCAACGTTCTTGCGGTGGTCGTCGCCGGCATCGCAACCGCGATGTTCTACGAGTGGACCAGGATGACGCGCGGGTGGGGCGCGCTCTGGTACGTCGGCGGCTTTTTCTACGCCCTGATGCCGGCGCTTGCCCTGCTGTGGATCCGCGAGCGCGCCGGTATCGACCTTCTGCTGTGGACATTCATCGTCACCTGGACGACCGACATCGGCGCCTATTTCGTCGGCCGCCGGTTCGGACGACGCAAGCTCGCCCCGTCGATCAGTCCCAACAAGACGGTTGAAGGGCTCTGCGGAGGAATCGCGGCAGCGACCCTCCTCGGCGGCGCCTGGGCGCTGATCACCCACCTAGGCGGCGCGCTGCTCGCGTTGGCGCCCGTGCTGGCTATCGCCGCGCAGGCAGGCGACTTGTTCGAGAGCGCGATGAAGCGACGGGCCGGCGTCAAGGATTCCGGGTCATGGCTGCCGGGTCACGGCGGCGTCCTCGATCGGCTCGATGGCCTGGTGCCCGTGGCTGTCCTAACCGCCGCCGCGCAGCTACTGGGGCTGACGTGAGACGTAAGATCGCAATCCTTGGTGCGACCGGCTCGATCGGAACCTCGACGCTCGACCTCGTCGAGCGCCATCCCGACCGCTTCGAGGTCGTCGCGGTCACGGCCGCGACCAACGCGGCTGAGCTTGCCGATATCGCCCGGCGCACAGGAGCGCGGCTCGCCGTCGTTGCCGATGAATCGCGACTGGACCGACTTCGGGAACTATTGGCAGGGACCGACTGCCGCGCCGCCGCGGGCGAGGATGCGCTGGTCGAAGCTGCGTCCATCGATGCGGATCTGGTCGTGGCCGCGATCGTCGGCTGCGCAGGCCTAGAATCGGTGATGGCCGCCGTAACCTCGGGCCGGACCGTGGCTCTCGCCAACAAGGAGGCTCTGGTCACGGCGGGCGCGATCATGACTCGCGCGGCGCAGGCAAGCGGCGCGACGCTTCTGCCAATCGACAGCGAGCATAATGCTATTTTTCAATGCCTTGCGGGAAGTCGCGCGCAAGATATTTCAAGGATCATTTTGACCGCGAGCGGAGGCCCATTTCGGACCGCGTCGGCGGACCGGATTGCGAGGGCGACTCCGGCGCAGGCCGTCGCTCATCCGAACTGGTCGATGGGCGCGAAGATTTCGGTCAATTCCGCGACCTTGATGAACAAGGGCCTGGAACTGATCGAGGCTCATTACCTCTTCGGCCTTCCATCCGGGCGGCTCGATGTTGTCATCCACCCGCAGTCGGTCGTTCATTCCATGGTCGAATTCGTCGATGGCTCGGTGCTCGCGCAGCTGGGCAGCCCGGACATGCGGATCCCGATTGCTTATGCGCTGGCCTGGCCGGAGCGGATCGGCACTCCGGCCCAGCGGCTCGACCTTGCCTCCATCGCCCGGCTCGACTTCGAGGAACCGGACCTCGCCCGATTTCCGGCGCTTCGGCTGGCGCGAGAAGCGCTGGAAGCCGGGGGAGCCGCCCCGATCGTCCTCAACGCGGCGAATGAGGTCGCGGTGGCCGGCTTCCTGGCGGGAAGATTGCGGTTTCCGGAGATCGCGGAGCTCGTTCGGCGGGGGCTGGAGGGATCCGATTTCGCCGCTCCGCAGTCGATCGAGGACGTGCTCGCGGTCGATCGGGCAACGCGGTCCCGAGTCGAGGCGCTCATGACGGAGGTCTGCCACTGATGCTTCCGCAGCCGCCGCTCTGGCTCGTCCTGTTGGCGTTCGTTTGCGCGCTTGGCCCGCTCGTCTTCTTCCACGAGCTCGGCCACTACCTCGTCGCGCGCCTCTTCGGGATCCCCGCGGAGACCTTCTCGATCGGCTTCGGCCGCGAGCTGATCGGCTGGACCGATCGACAGGGGACAAGGTGGAAGGTCGGGTGGCTTCCGCTTGGCGGCTATGTGCGGTTTGTCGGCGATATGAGTCCCGCGAGCGAGCCCGGCGATCTGGACCATGTTCCTCCCGAACTTCGCAGCAGGGTGTTTCAGCTGCGGCCGGTTTGGCAGCGTTTCCTCGTCGTCCTGGCCGGGCCAGTCGCCAATTTCGTTCTGGCGATCGCGATCTTCGCGGCCTTTTTCACGATCGCCGGAACCCCGCATACGAATACGGTCGGCGACGTCGTCCCGGGATCGGCGGCGGCAGCCGCTGGACTTCAGGCGGGAGACCGAGTCATTTCCGTCGCGGGACGGGCGACGCCCACGTTCGACGACATTGCCAGCACGGTGGTCGTTCGGCCCGACGAAACGGTCACCATTGAAGTCGACCGCGAAGGCCGAACCCGAACGTTGACAGCGAGGCTCCGGTCAACCGAGCTGACCGATGCGACGGGCCGGAAGATGCGCGCCGGCTCGCTCGGAATTCATTCGACGACGCGCATTGGCGAGCCGGTTCCGCTCTACGAAGCGGTGCCGATGGCCGTCGACCAGACCGTGAGGATGACCGCCACGATCGTCGACGGGCTCGGACAGATCCTGAAGGGTCAAGTCTCGCCCAAGCAGCTTGGCGGACCGATCACGATCGCTCGCGTCGCCGGACAGGGGGCAGAGCTCGGCGTGTTTCCGTTCATCGGATTGCTCGCTCTGCTTTCAATTAATCTCGGATTCATCAACCTCTTGCCAGTCCCGATGCTGGATGGAGGGCATCTGTTTTTCTATACAGTGGAAGCCATTCGACGCCGCCCGCTCAGTGCTCAGGCGTTCGATTGGGCGTTCCGCGGCGGACTTGCCGTCATTCTCGCATTGTTGATCTTCACGACGGTCAACGATCTCGGCTCGCTGGGCCTGTGGGACCGGCTTCAGCGCTTGATTGGTTAAGAGGCTTAGGGCAGGGGGCACACAACCGGGGCTGGACGGCGAAGCGCGCCGCGGCACCAACTGCACAAGAGGCGGGGACGGGTGATTTCAAGGACGACGAGTTTTAGCCAGCGCACCGGAGCGTTGCTTCTGATCGGCACGGTTCTGGGCGGCACGGCCGGCCCCGCGCTGGCGCAGACCGCCCCCGCGCAGCAACCGCCGCCCGAGACGGCTCTGCCGCCGGTGGCCGCGGCGCAGGGGACCATTCGCTCGATCTCGGTGAAGGGCAGCCAGCGCCTCGAGCCGGCGACGATCCGAGCCTATGCGAACCTGAACCCGGGCGAGGTCTACACGGCCGCAACGCTCGATCAGGCGCTCAAGGACCTCTACGCAACGCAGCTATTCGCGGACGTGACAATCACGGGCGGCGAGACCGGCGACCTCGTCATCAATGTCCGCGAGAACCCGGTCATCAACCGCATCATCCTCGAGGGCAACAAGCGACTCAAGGACGACAAGATCACGCCGGAGATCAAGGAAGCTCCGCGGCAGATCTTCACTCGGTCCGGGGCTCGCGCCGACGTGGATCGAATCCTCGAGCTCTATCGTCGCCAGGGCCGCTTCGCGGCACGGGTCGAGCCCAAGATCGTCCAGCTCGACCAGAACCGCGTCGATGTCGTGTTCGAGATTCACGAAGGCGATCTTGCAAAGGTCCGGGCCATCAACATCCTCGGGAACAAGGAATTTCCCGATGGTCGCCTGCGCAAGGAGATGTACACGCGCCAGGCCGGCGGTCCCCTCGGATTTCTGAAGTCGAACGATACCTACGATCCCGACCGGCTCGCCGCCGACCAGCAGAAGCTCCGCGCATTCTACCTGACCCAGGGCTACGCCGATTTCCGCGTCGTCCAGGCGCTCGCCGAGCTCACTCCGGACCGGAGAGACTTCGTCATCACCTACGTCGTGGACGAGGGCCCCCGCTATCACTTCGGCACCATCGATGCGGATAGCGCGCTTCGCGACTTCCCCAAGGAAAAGATCCTCGCAACGGCGAATCTGCAGCCCGGCAGCTGGTTCAACGCCAAGCAGGTCGAGGACGCGGTCACCAACCTCAATCAGGAAGCCGGCAACCTCGGCTATGCCTTCGCGGACATCAATCCGGCTTATGAGCGGGACGCCGAGAAGCGCCTGATGAACCTGACCATCAAGGTCGGACAGACGCCGCGCGTGTACGTCGAGCGGATCGACATCACCGGAAACACGACGACTCGCGACAAGGTCATCCGGCGCGAATTCCGCCTCAATGAGGGCGATGCGTTCAATGCGCAGAAGGTGAAGCGAAGCCAGGACCGCATCCAGAGCCTCGGCTTCTTCCAGGACAGCCTCGAGATCAAGCAATCGGAAGGCTCCGCTCCCGATCGCGTGGTCCTGGGTGTCAACGTCGAGGAAAAGTCGACCGGCCAGCTGTCTCTCTCGGGCGGCTATTCCAGCCTCGAGCGCTTCGTCGTGCAGCTTGGCGTTTCGCAGAACAACTTCATGGGCAAGGGCCAGACGCTCAATGCTTCGGTTAACTATTCGCGCTATTCGAAATCGATCGAGGCGGGATTCACCGATCCTTACTTCCTTGACAAAAATATCTTGCTCGGCGGTCAGATCTTCCGCCGCGATTACAGCAGCTTCAACTTCATCGATAACAACCGCAACACGACCTATAAGCAAACCACGACGGGCGCTGGCTTGCGTGTCGGATTCCCGCTGAGCGAATATTGGAACCTCGGCACCCGTTACCTCATCAGCAACGACAAGCTCACGCTCGACAAGGGCTCCTTCTTCACCGACCCCGACGGGACGGGGCCGCAGCCCGCGGTCTGCGACCCGCGGAAAGCCGGCACGTACCTGTGCGACGAATTAGGCACCCGAATCACCTCGCTCGTCGGCGTTTCGACCGTGTACGACGACACCGACGGAATCCACCCGACGCGCGGGCAGCAGGCGACCTTCTCGGAGGATTTCGCCGGCCTCGGCGGCGACGTTCGCTATCTGCGCACGCAGGCCTTTGCGACCAAATATCACAGCTTCGGCAACTTCATCGTTTCGCTTCACGGAGAAGGCGGGTTCATCAAGGCGCTGGAGAGTTCACCGGGACCGGGCCGCGATCCGATCCGAATCACCGATCGATTCTTCAACTCGAGCATCCGCGGTTTCGACATCCGTGGAATTGGCCCCCGAGTGGTGCGCGTACCCTATGACGCCGCGGGCGCCCTGACGGAACTCGACATCAACAAGAACGTCAACGATGCGATCGGCGGCAAGGCCTTCTACCTTGCGCGCCTGGAGGTCGAGGTTCCGGTCAGCGCGAGCGTCAAGAGCCTGGGCCTGCGCCCATCGGTCTATGTCGACGCGGGTTCCCTCTGGAATGTGACGAAGCCGATCCTCACCGACGTCGTCGCGTTCTGCTCGCCGAAGGCGGGGACGACCGGCACGCCGTTCAACAGCATGTCGTCCAACTGCACGACGAATTCGACCGGCGGGCCGCTTCCGACGGGGGTCGACCCGACGAAGTTCGATCCTACCCCGGGATTCAAGGAACTGTTCCTTGGCAACTCGCCGAAGCCCCGTGTTTCCATCGGCGTCGGCGTCAACTGGATTTCGCCGTTTGGACCGCTGCGCATCGATCTGGCGAAGGCGCTCGTCTTCCAGAAGGGCGACGATCCCAAACTCTTCTCTTTCAACGTAGGAACTGCATTCTGATGAAAAATCTTCTTTCCGCGGCGCTCGCTGCCGCTGTCCTCGTGCCTTCGATTGCCAGCGCTCAGGCGATCCCGGGTGCTGTCGTCGCGGTGGTCGACCTCGATCGCGTGACCAGCCAGTGCAATGCATGCAAGAACGCGCAGGCATCGCTCCGCAGTCAGGCGACCGCGGAAGAAGCGCGCGAAAAGGCCCTCATCACGCCGCTTCAGACCGAGCAGAAGGCAATCCAGGCGGCCGCCGATGCGCTGAACGGCAAGCCGGCCGATGCCGCGCTTCAGGCGCGTGCGAAGTCGTTCCAGACGAAGTACGAGCAGGCTCAGCAGCAGGCCGCCAGCGGTCGTGCGCAGCTCCAGGCGAATGCCGCCTACGTTCAGAAGCAGGTCGCCGACAAGCTCGGACCGATCTACCAGCAGGTCATGCAGCGCCGCGGCGCCAATGTGCTGGTCGAAACGGGAGCGACGCTGGCGACGACGACCAGCGTCGATGTGACCAACGACGTTCTGGCGGCGCTCAACGCCGCGCTTCCTTCGATCGCCACGACGGCGCCGGCCGCGCCGAAGCAGCCGCAGGGCCGCTAAGCGCTAATGAGTGAAGCGAGCGGCAGCGCCATCGGCCCGCTGGACATCAAGCGGGTCATGGCGGCGCTGCCGCATCGCTATCCGATGCTGCTCGTCGACCGCGTCGAGAGCCTCGATCCCGACAAGGGGATCGTCGCGATCAAGGCGGTGACGATCAACGAGCCCTTCTTCCAGGGCCATTTCCCGGCGCGCCCGATCATGCCCGGCGTGCTGATCGTCGAGGCGCTCGCGCAGGCCGCGGGCGTCCTGGCGGTCGAGGCACTCGGACTCGCGGGCTCTGGCAAGCTCGTCTATTTCATGGCGATCGAGGGCGCGAAGTTTCGCGCTCCGGTCGAGCCGGGAGTGCTCCTCAAGCTCGAGGTCGAGTTCGTCCAGAAGCGCGCAAGCGTCTGCAAATTCTCCGGCCGCGCCACGGTCGAGGGGAAACTCGCGGCAGAAGCGAACTTCACCGCGATGATCGCCGATCCCCCCGCAGGCTGACCCCGACGAACAGTCCGCGGCCTTCCGTGTGGTAGCCGGCGACCTCCTGATATTGTGCGTCGAACAGGTTCGATCCGCGCACGAATAGCGCGATCCCCGGTCGTATTGCATAGGCGATTCTTGCGTCCGCGAGCCAATAAGGCTTCACGCGCACGACTCCGAACGGGAAGACTTCCTGGCTGTCGAGGTGCGACCCCGCATAAGCGAGCGACGCCCCGTAGCTAAAGCGGCCGATTTCCCCATCCGCTTCCATTGAGCCGCTGTGCTTGGGCCGGCGCCGCTCCCTCACTTGAAGTCCCGTCGAACTGTCCGGCTGGGTTGCGTGGAGGAAGGCGTAATTCGCGCTTATCCGCAGATGGGGCGAGGCCTGCCAGGTCAGCTCGCCTTCGATGCCCCAGCGCCGGCTCACTCGCTCGCTATTCTCGGTGCTGGCGAGGAAAGTCGTGAGATCGAAAACGTCGACGATCTCGTCGCGCAGCCGCTGGCGGTATGCGGTCAGCGCGGCGCTGAACGCCGAGCGCCGGAAGCGCAGCGATCCCTCGAAGCCGCGCGAGGTTTCGGGCTTGAGGTTCGGATTTCCGACGAAGTTGTTGGGAAACGTCCCGTAGAGATCGAAGAAGGTCGGCTGGGCCATGCCTTCGGCGAACGAGCCGGCAAGCGCGAAACCGCGGCCGAGATCGGCCAATGCCGACGCCCGGAACGTCGTCGCGTCGCTGAAGCGGTTGAACAAGTCCCGCCGGACCGCGATGTCGCCGGTGAGCTTGCCGACGTCGGCGCGCCACTCGGCAATCACCGCTTGATGTGCGCGGCTTCGGTCCTGGTCGGTCGAAAGGCCGGCGCTCAAACCGCGAGCATGGAAGCTCTCGCCCTCCGTCTCCGCCGCAATGATGAGTTGGTGGTGGATATCGCCCGTCGTAAAGCGCCGCTGAACCTGGGCCTCGATCGTCCGCCTCCTACCGGTGGTCCGGTTCACCGGGTCGCTTGCGAGGAAGTTTCTGTTCGACGAGGCGAGCAGCGACGCCCCGATCCGCCCGCTCCAATCCGAGCGCGCATCGCCGAACTCGGCCCACAGCCGGCCCGCCCCGAGCCGATTTCGAGTATTGTCGAGCGTGTCGGTATGTTCGAACGTCACGGGATCGTAACCATCGAACTCGGTCCGTCCGCTCAGCGCGAAGCCCGCCGCGCCAAGTCGGATGCCAGAGCCAATCGAGACAGTTCCGCGAAGCCGACCGGAGAAGTTGCGATAGCCGTCACGATCGCCGCCCGGCGCGCCGAAGCTGTCGATGCCGGTGCCGCGCTGCCAACCTATTGCTCCGACAAGTCCGGCATGCTCGGTAATGGCTGCAGCCGAGGCGCTCGTTCGCAGGAAGCCGAAGGACCCTGCCTCGGCGGCGGCAGAATAGCCCGGAGCTTCGTCCGTGCCGTTGACCGCGATCACGCCGCCGATGGCGTCGGAACCCCAAATCGCCGACTGTGGTCCCCGCACCACCTCGATCCGCGATGCCAGGTCAGCGTTCAGGAGCTCGAAGCGCGCGGTGTCGCCGGCGGCGGGGTCGTTGGCGCGGATCCCATCGATGAAGAGCAATGTGTGGTTGGCCTCGGACCCGCGAATCCGGGTCTCGGTCAGGGAGCCGGCGGGACCCGACGTGGCGACGGCGGCCGAGGGAATGAGGCGCAGGAAAGCCGCGGCAAGGGGTTCGCCCAACCGATCGATCTCAAGCTGGTCGATGATGGTGATGCTCGCCGCCGTCGAGGATTGCTCTTCGGGTGTGCGCGAGGCGGTGATGACGATCTGGTCGGTATTGATGGGCAAAGCGGGCATGGGAATCCTCCTGTGACGAACTTGTCGTCACGGAGGGCAGCGTCGGCCCACGCTCCGCGGCTGGTCCCGGCCGAAGAAACGGACGACGGACCAGGGCAGGTTCCTGACTTCGCTGACCGGTTGGTCGGCGTTCACAGTTGCGGGCACAGCGCCGGAATCTCGCCGGCTTCCCTTTCAACCGCCCCCGGTCCGACAATTGTCGGTGGGCGGCACCTTGGTCGCCTCCCTGCTAGTCGGGCTGTCAAATTGCGGTCAAGCCGATTATTGACCGGGCATGACCCGCTTGATCGCACTCCTTTGCGCAATCGCCGCCGCGGCGGCGCTCCGCCTCGTTCCCCATCCGCCCAACTTCTCCCCGATCGATGCCATGGCGCTGTTCAGCGGCGCATATCTCGGCAGGCGAGGCGCGCTGGCGTTTGCCGCGCCATTGGGAGCGCTGGTTCTCAGCGACCTCGTGCTGGGCTTCTACCATGGGATGGCCACGGTCTATTTCAGCGTCGCGCTGATCGTCCTCCTGGGTTCCGTCGCGCTTACCCGCGTCTCGCGCTGTTCGTGTGGCAGCCGCCGCGATCGCGAGCTCGATCCTGTTCTTCGCCGTCACCAATTTCGGAATGTGGCTGTGGAGCGGGATCTACCCGCGGACGCTCGGCGGGCTCGAAGCCTGCTATGGCGCCGCGATCCCGTTCTTCCAGAACACCCTCGCGGGCGACCTCTTCTATGCGGCCCTGTTGTTCGGCGGGTTCAAGCTCGCGGAGCTGCTGATGCCGCAACTGAGGGCAGGAGCGCCGCGGCCGGCGCGAGTTGCAACATCGCCGCGCTCCTAGTAGAGGCGCCCGCTCAACTTGTCGCCGCTGGTCGGAAACCAGCGGCTAAGCCAAGGAAAAATCAGATGAAGTCCGGTAGCCACCCCGATTACCACATGATCAACGTCGAAATGACCGACGGCACCAAGTTCCAGACCCGTTCGACCTGGGGCAAGGAAGGCGACACGCTGCACCTGGAGATCGACCCCAAGGTCCATCCGGCGTGGGTCGGCGGCACCCGCCAGGTCCAGGAAGGCGGCCAGGTCGCGCGCTTCAACAAGCGCTTCGGCGGCCTCTCTCTCGGCAAAAAATAAGCGGGTCCGGGCCTGCTTCCATTCCACGACACCGCGAAGAGATTCACGTCCGCTCCTCTCATCGAGACGGAGCGCCTGGCACTGCGCGACTTCGAGCTGGCCGACCTGGAATATTTCCTGAGTTTCTTTGCCGATCCCCAGGCGAGCCAGCATGTCGGCGGCCCCAGCGGCCGCGAGGACACCTGGCGGCGGATGCTGGCGGGCGCCGCCTTGTGGCGGCTAACCGGCATCGGCATGTGGGCGGTGACCCGCCGCGATGACAATTCGACCATCGGGCATGTCGGCTTCTTCGACTTCCTCCGCAATTGCGATCCGCCGATCGAGGGAAAGCCGGAAATGGGGTGGATCCTCGCTCCCGCCGCTCACGGCCGGGGGTTCGCCGCAGAGGCCTGCGAAGCCGTCATCCGCTGGTTCGAGGACAATTTCGGGAAGCAAGACATGTGGGCCTTGATCTCGCCCGGCAACGAAGCTTCCATGAAGCTTGCCGTGAGGCTCGGCTTCACCCGCCAGGCGGACGGAACCTATCGCGACAAGCCGCAGACCTATTGGCTGCGTCGCGGTTGATCACCAACCGCCGCCGCCTCCGCCGCCTCCACCACCGCCAGACGACCCCCCGCCGCTGGATCCCGGCGCGGTCGACGCCGATCCAACGGCACTCGACAGGGATGAGCCGACGCTGTCGACGAAGCTCGTCGGGCTGCTCCATGGACTGCTCGAGCCCGAATACCAGGCAAAGCCCTGTTGGCTGTGCGCGGAGGATGCCGCGAGAAGGCCTTCAAAGCGGCTCGCCCATCGATTTTCGACACCCAGCGCGATCGCGTAGGGAAGGTACTTCTCGAAGATCTCGGGCGTGTCTCGCGGCGCCGTCATTCGATCGAGGCGCTCGCCCTCGGTAATCGAGAGATATTGTTTGAAGCCGGCGATATGGTCGAGAACCTTGCGCCCCTCCGTAGTTGGCGCGGCCATCCACCAGAAGGCCGAAAGCACGATCGGCGCCGCGAGCAGCGGAAGGATGAGCGGGAGCCACCACCCGCTGTTCAGCGCGGCGTTCAGCACCGGCAATCCGAAGGCGATGGCGACCCCCACGGCGGCCACGCCGACCAACGTCAGAAGGCACTTCCCGACCGCCGAGTCGTGGAACGCGAGCCACAGCAGGGCCGCGACCAGCAGACTGCCGAAGACCACTCCGACCTGCCACATGATGGCGCCATAAGTCGCGGCAGCGACTGCGGCGCAGGTCAGCCAGAACATGGCCGCGAAGAAGAGAAGCCCGGCCGCTGCCCAACCCAGGTTGCGCTCGAACATCTTGCCTTCGTACCGGTTCTTTAGAACCGAACCCAAGCTGCTCTTCGCGCTCTGAAAAACCTTGTAGTTCTTCTGCTCCATCAGGACTGACTCGCCGGGCGCGCAAATGTCGCCGAGCGCGGCCTGCTCTTCCTCGGGCAGCGGGGTGGTCGAGGCCAGGCGCTCGACCCGCATCTTCTTGCTCGCGAACCAGCCCGGGTCCTCCTCGGACATCTTGATGTGTCCCCGCACCCCCATGTCGACCAGCGCCGCCGCGAAGGTGCGATTGTCGGCGTTCATCCTCGTCACGTAGCGCATGCCCGCCGGGCTGAGATCGTCGGGCGGCGTGAAGATGGGGACCACCGTGCCCGCGCGAGGGTCACGGCCGGCGCGCTTCCACGCGATGTAATAGAAGGCGCAAAGGCCAAGGAGGCTCAGCAAACCCAGGAGCGGGGGGCCATAGTCCGCGAGCGCCTGGACGATGCGGCTGCCGCCCGACGGGCCTGCCACCAGGTTCTTGGGGAAGGCCACGGCGACCGTGAGGCCTTCATAGGAGCCGAGCGGCTGCGTCGTGCGGAACGTGATATCGCCCGGCTTCTCCTCGACGACCGCCGCGTCGTGCGCGGTCGAACCGCCGGTCCGGTGTAGACGGCGCGATCCTTGAAGCCCGCCGGCTCGGGCAGCCTGATGCGGACCGACGCATCGTCGATCGGGAAGGCCCAGCTGTTCCCGGTCGCGTTCCAATAAAGCTCGTCGAAGTTCGCGAATCGGCTGATCTCGCGCGTCGCGCGATAGCGGATCACATATTCATGCTCGCCGAGATCGACGTAGCTGTCGGCGTCGCCGAGCTTGATGCGGACGCCGTTCCCGGACGGAGCGACCGATGCCTTGACCGGGCTGCCGTCGAGGGTGGCGCCTTCGAACGTGAAGCCGACATGGAATTGGGTACCGTTCGGGCCGCGGTAGCGGGTCGGGAAGTCACGATAGATGCCGTGGTTGATCCGGTCATGCTCGACTCGCACGTCGATCGTCTCGGCAACCTCGATCGAGCTATCCTTCTGGATCTGGACATCGCTCAGGTAGCGAAGGATGCGCTCATCGGCGCGCGCCGCAGCCGGCGCCAGCACAAGCAGCAAGGCGGCCGCGCCGCGCCAGGCTTGCCGCATCTCAGGCCGCCGGGCGGGCGAAGGAGACTTTCGGTGCGCTTTGGATCGCCGGATCGTCGTCCTGATAGAAAGGCTCCTCGGTGAAACCCGCGGGACGCGCGATGAGGGTTGGCGGGAAGCTCTGGATGGTCGAATTGAGGTCGCGAACGGTGGCATTGTAGTAGCGCCGCGAGCCCTGCAGCTCAGTCTCGATGCTCGCCAGCTGGTCCTGCAGCTGCAGGAAGTTGGTATTCGCCTTGAGCTCGGGATAGGCCTCGGCCACCGCGAACAGGCGACCGATGAGGCCGGTCATTTGCGCATCGGCCTGAGCGGTCGCCTCGACGCTTCCCGCGTTGACCGACGCCGCGCGCACTCGCGACACTTCCTCGAACACCTCGCGCTCGTGGGTCGCATAGCCCTGGACGCTTTCGACGAGGTTGGGGATGAGGTCGGCGCGGCGGCGCAGCTGCACCGTAATTCCGCTGAACCCTTCCTTCACCAGAGCCCGCAGGCGCACGAGCCGATTGTAGATGCCGATATGTAAAGCAGGACGAGAACGACAATGCCCAGGACGATCAGCCGACCAGAATTCCCCCGATTGCCGGCCGCGAACATAGGTCGATCGCGACTGTCGCCTACGCCGTCCGATGTATCGCGGAGCCGGGATCAGGCACGGGAATCTGACGTTGTCCAGGTGTGGCGGCAGCCAGCCTTCGCCGGCACGACTCAGAAGGCGCCAACCCGGTGATCGCGCGGCCGATAATGAGGGCGTGAACGTCATGGGTTCCCTCATAGGTATTGACCGTTTCGAGGTTGGCGGCGTGACGCATCACCTGGAACTCGGCCGAAATGCCATTGCCGCCGTGCATGTCGCGGGCGATCCGAGCGATCTCCAGCGCCTTGCCGCAATTGTTGCGTTTGATGAGGCTGATCGTCTCGGGAATCAACTCATGCCCCTCGAGGCGGCGGCCTACACGCAGCGCCGCCTGGAGGCCGAGCGCGATGTCGGTGGCCATATTGGCGAGCTTGAGCTGGACAAGCTGGTTGGCGGCGAGCGGCTTACCGAACTGCTTGCGGTCGAGCGTGTACTGGCGCGACGCGGCGTAGCAGAATTCGGCTGCGCCCATCGATCCCCAGGCAATGCCGTAGCGGGCGCGGTTGAGGCATCCGAAGGGCCCCTTGAGACCCTCGACGTTGGGCAGGAGCGCGTCCTCGCCGACCTCGACCCCATCCATGACGATCTCGCCAGTAATCGAGGCGCGTAAGGACAGCTTCTCCTTGATCTTGGGGGCGGAGAGGCCGGGCATTCCCTTTTCGAGCACGAAGCCCCGGATCTTGCCTCCATGCGCGTCCGATTTCGCCCAGACGACGAACACATCGGCGATCGGCGAGTTGGTGATCCACATCTTGGTGCCGGTGAGACGGTAGCCGGAGGCGGTCTTCTCGGCACGGGTCCGCATGCCGCCCGGGTCGGAACCGGCGTCGGGCTCGGTCAGGCCGAAACAGCCGATCCATTCGCCCGCTGCGAGCTTTGGAAGATACTTCCGCCGCTGCTCCTCCGAACCGTAAGCATGGATCGGGTACATCACGAGGCTCGACTGGACCGAGCAAGCGGAGCGGTAGCCACTGTCGACTTGCTCGACCGCCCGGGCAATGAGGCCATAGCTCACATAGCCGAGGCCCGCGCCGCCATATTCGTGCGGAATGGTCGCGCCGAGGAGGCCCAGCTCGCCCATCTCGCTCATGATCTCACGGTCAAACCGCTCGTCAAGATAGGCGGAGGTCACGCGCGGCTGCAGCTTCGCCTGCGCATAGCCCTCGGCCGTGTCGCGGACGAGCCGCTCCTCATCGGTTAGCTGGTGGTCGAGGTCGAACGGGTCCTGCCAGTCGAAGGCAAGCAGCTTCGGCTCATGATGCTGAACCTCGTCATGCTGTGCGTCCGCGATGCGTGTAGTCGCCACCGTTCAAATCCCCGCGATGTCAGAAGTCGCGGGTTCCTTAGTCGCTTCCCGTGACCTTGGCCACCTTGGTCCCGCCGCCGCCGCCAAAGCTGCGCTTCAGCGTGATGCCGATGCTCTGGTGGCGGTTGCGCTCGCGGGTCTCGTCGAAAATGAAGGTGGGTTGCGCGCGGTTGGGCCTGAACAGCAGCCGGTCGCGGTTGCCGCTGCTGGCGAAGAGATTGTCGACGTCGAGGGTGATCGCGGTGTTCGCCCATGGCCGATATTCGACGAACGCGGTCCAATAAGGGCTGCCGTTGAAGTTCGTGTCGAACTCATCGGTGCGGTAGAAGGTGAATCGCTGGTTGTCGGAGACCGCGAACCCGTAGGACCATTTCCCGGAGTCGCGGCGAACGTCGAGGTTCCACTGCCACGCCGGGAAGAAGCCGCTCCATTTGCGGGGCTGGTGAGTGATCGGGTCTTCGACGCGGGTCCGCTGGAGGGTGCCGCCGCCCTTGATGCGCAGGCCCTTCCACAGGCTCGACAGAGGAAGGTCCAGCGTCAGGCGGGCGAAGTCGCGGCGGCCGGCGCCGAGGTTGCCTGGAGCATCGAAGAACTTTTTCGACTGCGGGTCGAAAATCAGGATCCGGTCCTGGAGCAGGCTCACCTGGTCGTGGCCGACATCGAGCTTGAAGAGGCCGTCGCCAAGCACGGGATGCTCGATGCTCGCCCTGAATTCCCAGGTCCGCTGCGGCTGAAGCTGCGCATTGCCGCCGCTCACGCGCTGGGCGGAAAGATCGGCGACGCTGATGAAATCGTAGAAATCGAGCTGGGCCACCGTCCGCCGAGCGGACAACTGGCCGTGCCATCCCGTCCCCGAGTTCCAGTCGAGCGTGAGGCTGGGCTTCAGGAATTTGAGCCTGCGATCCTCGCTCGCGTCGCCGGTAACGATCAGATGCGAGAATTCGAAATTGATCCCGCCGTCGAGGCGCAGTCGCGGCGAGAGCGTCTTGCCGACATTGACGTAGGCCTCGCCGCGCGTTTCCTTTACCCTCGCGTCAGCGATCAGCAGCGGGATCGGCACCACCTCACCGTCTTCGTCGATCTCGGAGAAACTGACATGGTCGTCGAGCGTGTTGAGCGCAGCTTCGGCGCCGGCTTCGAAAGAGAAGCCGTGGAGGTTCGAGCGGGTCCAGCTGATCCGCCCGATGGTCTCGTTGCGCCGAGCATCGACCAATTGCTCGAACCCGCCATCGACCGGCGCATCGTCTGCGATGAGGCCGGCGCGCTGGACATATTGGTCGAAGTCGTGGCGCTTGCGGCGGGTCGCGAGCGCGACGAGCTTGAGCGCGCCTTCGGCGAACGGGCGGGTGACGTCGCCGCCGAGCTCGAACACCGGATCGCGGTAATGCTGGTGGAGATTGTCGTCGTGGACCGCGCCTTGTGCGGGCGAGACTTGGTTGCGTTGAAAGAGGTCGAAGCGGCTCGGCTGCCAGCGGGCATTGATCCGGTAGGCATCGTCGGCGCCGTGCTCCAGCGCATAGGCCGCGGAAAGGAACGGATCGCGGTTATAGTAGACGTTGTGCTTGCGCCGAAATTCCACGAGCTCGCCGCTGCGCACATCGGTCAGCGTGTCAGTGCCCTCCTCGAACTGCTTGTTGCGCTGGCTTCCGGCGGAGAGGCTGAGGCTGGAGGGCCCTCTGCGAATGAGGGCATTGGCGGAGAGGTTGGGCTGGATGTAGCCCGTGTAACGGCGAGTGGCGTTGGCGGTGACGTTGGCATCGAAGCCGGCGGCGTTCGACAGCACGACGTTGAGCACCTGGCTCTTGCCGGAATAATCTGAGCCATAGAGGTCGCCGGGGCCAAGCTCGACTCGGACGACGCGCTGCGCGGGAATGCGCTGAAGAGTCGTGTCGAGGGTCTCGGACTTTGTGCTCGGGCGGGCGCCGTTGATCACGACATTGCCGGCGGTCCCGGAGAAGCCGCGCACATCGACGCCGGTGGCCGAGGCGCTGTTGCCAAGGTCGAGCTGGAAGCCCGGAACGTGCTGGACGATGTCGTAAGCGGTGCGCGGCGCATATTGGGCGAAAAAGGCGGCGTCATAGACGGTGGTCCGGCCATTCTGCGCCGCCAATGGCGCGGACGGCTGCGTCGCCAGGGCGGGCGAACCGGCGATCAGCGCGGCCGCCGCAGTGCCGCCGAGTGCGCAAACCCTCAAGAACGCCCCCTGTCAGGATCGAGCGGGGATGAAGCCCGTGAGCGAGCCGCGGGCCAGCAGGGATCGACCAACCGACATTCGCTTCTGCCGGACGTCGCGAGGCGCCGACAATTCGACAAACGGCGGGCTAGCGCCGCTGGCCGAAGATCTTCAGCTCGACCAGCTTGCTCACGTCGGGCCGGCTGTCCCCAGCAGCGGAGCGAACGAATTCCGGTGTGATATCCAGCGCCTTCAGCTGGACGAGCTTGTCGACCGGCAGGTGACGATAGCCGAGGCGATCGAACCCCGCGATATAGTCGGGTGTCACGTTCAACGCCTTGAGTTGCGCCAACTTGTCGCCCGACAGGTCGGCATAGCCCACGCGGACAAAGCCGGCGATCCATTCGGGAGTGATGTCCAGCGCCTTGAACTGAAGCAGCGCGTCGAGGGTGGGCGGACGGTAACCGGCGCGGGCCATCCCGGCGATGTAGGCGCCGTCCACGCCGAGCGCGGTGAGCCCCATCAGATTGTCGATGGTCGGTGTCGGATAATGGGCGGCGGCAAGGCTGTCGATCAGCTCCCGGCGGACATTCAGGGCGACGAGACCGAATTGCTGTTCCGGCGTCGGCCGAGCGATGCCGCGGCTCTCGATCAGGCGGACGAACCCCGGATCCGGAGTCAGGCCGCACCCGCCGGCGGCGGACGAACTGCTGCCGGTTCCGGAACAATCGAGTCGACCGGCCTCGCGAATCACGGAGAAGCGTAGCGGGTGGGCACCGGCGGCCCGAAAGCCGGCAAGATCGAGCCCGACGAGCTCGGGTGGGCGAAATCCGGACGACCAGTTGTTGCGGTACCTGGCGCCGTCGTCACTTCGAAAGCTCGCCTCGATCCGGCCGCCTCCATGCCGGGATTCGAGCGTGAAACGGATCCATTGTGGCGGCACCGCCGCACAAGCCGCCGCGATACTGAGAAACGACAGAAGCAGGGCGCCGATCAGAGCGAGGGTACGGTTCATCGTCGGTTCTCCTTCGAATTGGGCAAAGCCTGGCCATTCGCCCGGTGCGAGCGTTCAAGAATTCGGGAATGCAGGGTCTGAAGTTCGGTTCGCGGCGTCAGCCGTCGGGATCGGAATGCGGATCGGGCGGATTGAAGCTCCTCGGAGGAGCGGGCGGCATCGGCGGAATCATGCCGCCGGTGTGCAATTCGATCAGCTCGTCGACGTCGACGAGCTTGGTGCCCGATTTCCTGGCACGGGCCGCGAAGGCGGGATCGACGCCGACGGCGCGAAGCTGGACGAAGTCGTCGAGGTCGCCGCGCACCCCGGCCGCGCGCATCGCTCGGACATAGCCGCCGGTCAGTCCGGTCGCGCGAGCTTCGACCAACCCGTCCGGATCAATCCCGGGGAAGCCCGCGGCGATGAGGTCGCGAGCAAATTGCGGGGTCACTCCGACCGCGCGCATCTCCGCGAATTCCGACGGCTCGAGCCCTGCAAATTCACGCCCAAGAGCGCGCATCTCCGCGACATAAGCGGGGGTCACGCCGATCGCGGCCAATGCCGCCGCCTTCGCGGCTTCGCCATCGTGCCGATGCCCAGCATAGGCGACGGTCAGGAGCGGAATGTCCTTCGAATCCATGAGGGTCGGCGACGTGGCGCCGTTCGGTCCATCGGACTCGTCCGGCGCGGTCTTGCTGGGCGCAATCGCGGCAGCCGCGGTCGCGACCGAAGCGGAGACGCCGCTCGCGATGATGTGCGGAAGATCCGACGCCGCCTCTGGAGTGCCCGGATAGTAAGCCGAGGCAGGTTCGCTCGCGGCGAGGGAGCCGGCCCGGCCCTTCGTCTGCGTGGCGCTGCCGGGCGCCAGTGTCAGCGCCGCGAGAGGCGCTGCGACCAGTACCGCTCCGCTGAACACGCCGACCGCGAAGCTGCGGGCGGCGGGGCCGCGAACCGACTTGCCATCGAGCACGCGCGCGACGCGCCGTGCGAGCGAGTTCTTCGACGGGGCGACCCCGTGCGCGCCCAGAAGGAGCCCCGGGCACTCGTGCCGAGCGACGCCGACCAGGAGCTGCGCATAGTCGGTGTCGCAGATGTCGGCCGCGAGCACGGCATCGTCGGCCGCTTCCTCGCGCAACTGATGCGCTTCGCGAGCAAGCAGCCACACCAGCGGATTGAACCAGAACAGGGCGGTCGCCACCCGCGCCAGCAGCAGCTTCGCCCAATCCATTCGCGCCACGTGGGCGAGCTCATGGGCGATGATCGCCTCGGCATCGCGTGACGCCTCGAGGGCGCGCGCATTGAGCAGGATCACCGGGCGCATCAGGCCCCAGCTGATCGGCGAGGCGACCTCATTGCTGGTGAGGAGCGCCGTGCCATGCTTGAAACCCATGCGCCGCTGCGCTCGTGCGAGGGCACTCAGCCAATGGCCGTCGACGAGGACCTCGGCGCGGGCGCGAAGCGCGACGAGCCGGGCGAGCGCGAGAAATGTGATCAACATCAGGATCAAGGCAGGGATCGCGTAGCCCGCCGATACCGCGGCGGCCGGAGTGATTGCGGGGCGCGCCGCGACGGGCGTTCTTGCCAGGGGCGCGGCTTGGACGACCGAGGCCTGTGTCGGCGGCGTGAGCGGAGCGGAAGTTTCGACTGCCGGCGCCTGACCGAGCAGAGTGGGTGCCTCCACCGTCCAACTGGGCAGCGCAAGCGGCGCGAAGGCTATGACCACGAGCGCGAGGAGGCCGATGTGCGCAACCCACGACCGCTCGGCGGCCGAACGATGCTTCATCAGCGCGAGCAGGCCCAGCGTAAGGCCCGCGACGAGCAGCGACTTGAGCGCGATCGCGATCAGGATGGACATCACTTGCCCCCTTTGGCTTCCCGAGCGCGGGCGATCATCTGCTCGAGCTCGTCGAGCTCGTTGTCCGCGAGTTTGCCGGACATGCCGAGAAGGGCGCTCGCGGCGCTTGCCGGCGAGCCGTTGAAGAAAACTCGCACGATCTCGCTCAGCGCGGATTTCTTGGCGACCGTGTCCGAGACGACCGGGCTGTACAGGAAGCCGCGCTCCGACTCGCTGCGCTGGACGAAGCCCTTGTCCTCGAGCCGCTTCAGCATGGCCCGCACGGCAGAGCCGCTCAGCGGGTCGGGAAGCGCCTCGCAGATCTCGGTGACGAGCACCGGCCCGCGCTCATAGAGGATATCGACGATCTGTCGTTCGCGGGGCGGGAGCTTGCTCAGCATCGTTAGTGATCCTCGTTCGAGCGGCCCGAGTCGCCGCGCTACATTTGTAGTGTCTGCTACATTTGTAGCGCGTTTGCAAGCGTCACTTGTCGAAGCGCCAGGGCTGGCCGTCGAATATGGCGGATGGGGTGGGATTCGAACCCACGGACGCTTGCACGTCGCCGGTTTTCAAGACCGGTGCCTTAAACCGCTCGGCCACCCATCCGTGATGGCGGCCGCATATCGTCTGGAGCGGCGGGCTGTGCAAGGCGCGCGGTGAACCAAGCTGGCCGGACGGGGGTTTTTGCCCTTAGCCTCGGATGTTGGGAGGAGGGCGTACGTGCCGACGATGCTTTCATGGTTCTGGATTGCGGCGTCGGCTGCGTCGATCGGCTCTTCCACTGCCCCTGACACGGCCGTCACCGTCAAGCCGGCGCCTGCGATTGTGGCGGCTGCGGCGGTGGCTCAATCCTCCTCCTACAGCTGGGACATGTACAAGACGCGCCTTGCCGCGCTCGCCCGGCTCCAGGGAGTGCGCGAATCGACGATCCGGACCTACGTCCCGGGCCTGCTGATCAACAACGAGGCGATCGAGCTTGAGCGGACCGAGCCGGTCGCGAGAAGCAGCGGCGGCGTTGTCGGCTCGCTCGCGCCTTATCTTCGACGGCACGTCACGCGCTCGCTCATCAATCGCGGGCCACGCCAATTACGCCGACCATTACAGCGCTCTTCGGCGCCTCGAGACGCGATACGGGGTCGACCCCGCGGTGCTGATGGCGATCTGGGGCCACGAAACGAGCTACGGCACGGTGACGGGCAACACCGACCTCCTCAATGCCCTGGCGAGCCTCGGCTATTACGGGCGTCGGCGGCAATTCTTCGAGGGCGAGTTCGTCGCCGCATTGAAGCTCATCGACCTTGGCGTTCCGCGCTATCGGCTGAAGGGCAGCTGGGCCGGGGCGACCGGCTATCCGCAGTTCATGCCGTCGGTCGCCCTGCGCCTTCGCGCGGACGGCGACGGCGACGGTTATGCCGACATCTGGGCCAACGAGCTCGACGGACTGGCCTCCATCGCCTCCTATCTGCGCGATGCAGGCTGGAAGCCGAATGTGCCCTGGGGGATCGCCGTCCGAACGCCCGGCACCCTCAATCGCTATGCCATCGTCAACCGGATCACCGCGCCGCGCTGCCCGCAGGTGTACCGCCGGATGAGCCGCTGGCTGAGCATGCGCGAATGGCGCGCGCTTGGGGTGACGCCGATCGGGCGGTCGCTGCCGGACAATGAGATGGCGAGCCTGATCGAGCCCGACGGCCCCGACGCGAGGGCGTTCCTGCTCACCACCAACTATCGCTCGATCCTCGATTATAATTGTTCGAATTTCTACGCGATTTCGGTCGGAGTTCTGGCGGACGCGATTGCGCGGCGATAGACGGAGCTTCTCGCCACCTGAAATCGGGGAATTCGACATTTCGATGCCGCGCACCATTATTGCAGCCACCGCAGTTTCCGTCCTTTTCGCGAGCGCATCGCCTGCTGCCGCGCCGCAGTTCGATACGCCGGCGAAGGTCGCCTACCTGATCGACCTGTCTTCAGGCGCGGTGCTGTTTGAGAAGAATGCCGACGTTCGGATGCCGCCGGCCTCGATGGCCAAGATGATGACCACCGACGTTGCGTTCGAGCTGATCGATTCCGGCAAGCTGCCGATGAACAAGATGTGCACCGTGCGCCCGGAAACCTGGCAGAAATGGCACGGGCCGCAAGCCGGCTCGACCATGTTCCTGTCGCCGAACGAACAGGTCAGCGTCGAAAATCTGCTGAAGGGCATCGTCACCTTGTCGGGCAACGACGCCTCGGTGGTCCTCGCCGAATGCATCGCCGGCACCGAGCAGGCGTTCACCGACCAGATGAACGCGCTCGGCAAGCGCATCGGGCTCACCAACAGCCATTTCGGGACGGCCAACGGCTGGCCCGACAATGGCGTCACCTATGTCAGCGCGCGCGACCTCGCGACCCTGGCGCGGTGGGAGATCGAGCATCATTACAAGCTCTACAAGCAATTCTATTCGCTGCCGAGCTTCACCTGGGGCAAGACTTTGGG
Organism: uncultured Alphaproteobacteria bacterium; assembly: GCA_963831215.1. GTDB lineage: Bacteria > Pseudomonadota > Alphaproteobacteria > Sphingomonadales > Sphingomonadaceae > Sphingomicrobium. The sequence goes on from CAWHPM010000014.1 coordinate 153,864, forward strand.
CTCGGGCCAGGACATCACCCAGGCCAACCGCAATCCGATCCTCGGCAAGATCCCCGGGGCCGACGGCCTCAAGACAGGGCATACCGACGAGGCGGGTTACGGCTTCACCGGCTCGGCCGAGCAGAACGGGCGGCGGCTGATCGAAGTGCTCGCGGGCATGGCGAGCTGGAACCAGCGGGTCCAGGAATCGACACGGTTGATGCAGTGGGGTTTTGGCGCCTGGGAGGCGAAGCCGTTGTTCAAGGCCGGCGCCAAGGTCGGCACCGCGCAGGTGCAGATGGGAAGCGATGGCGAAGTCGCGTTGATGGCTCCGCGCGACCTCGCCGTGACCGTTCCCGCCGGGCTCGTGACCGGGTCGACGACGATGAAGATCCGCTACCAGGGACCGCTGGTCGCGCCCATCGCCAAGGGGCAGGAGGTCGCGCAGCTCGTCATCACCACCGGCGATACGCCGCCGCAGGTGGTTCCGCTGGTGGCCGGCGAGGACGTCGGCAAGGCCGGCTTTTTCGGGCGCATCTGGGCCGGGTTCAAACAGCTCATCGGGATGGCGTGAGCCGCGGCAAGTTCATCACGCTCGAAGGCGGGGAGGGGGCGGGCAAGTCCACGCAGGTCAAAGCGCTCGCCGAAGCGCTCCGCAGCCGCGGGGTCGACGTCCTGGTCACGCGCGAGCCGGGCGGAAGCGAAGGCGCCGAAGCGATCCGGGAGTTGCTGCTGGGAGGAAAGGAGGACCGCTGGGGCGCGCGCGCGGAGGCGCTGCTGTTCGCCGCGGCCCGCGCGGACCATGTCGAAAAGACCATTCGCCCGGCGGTGGAAAGTGGGATGTGGGTGCTTTCCGACCGCTTCCTCGACAGCTCGCTCGCCTATCAGGGCGGAGCCGGCGGCCTGGGAATCGAGATTGTACGGGAGATCAACGCGTTCGGACTCGACGGATTTTATCCCGATCGAACGCTGGTCCTGATGCTCGACGAAGCGAGCGAACGCGCCCGGTCGCGGGACCGCGGCTCGAGCGATCGGATCGGCGGCCGGCCTGACGATTATCACCGCAAGGTCGACGCCGCATTCAAGATCGTCGCCGCCGAGGAACCGGAACGGGTGAAGCTGGTCGATGCGTCAGGAACGCCGGATGAGGTCACGGACCGCCTGCTCGACGCCCTCAGGGACCTTCTTCCATGATCGTCGGGCAGGACAAAGCGGTCGAGCAGTTCGATGCGGCCTGGGCAAGCCGGAAGCTCCATCACGCCTGGCTGCTTGCCGGGCCAAAGGGGGTTGGCAAAGCGACCTTCGCCCATGCCGCGGCGCGACGCGTGCTCGCGGATGCGGCCGGGCCGCCGGTCGAGCTCGACGGATTGGCGACTCCCGCGGAGCATCCCATGGTCAAGCTGGTCGAGGCGGGCAGTCATCCCGACATGCGCTGGCTGCAGCGCCTCACGAACGACAAGACCGGTAATCTCGCGCGCAACATCAGCGTCGAGCAGGTGCGCGAGCTCGGCGAATTCATGGGCATGACCGCGGCCCTTTCGCCCTGGCGCGTCGCGGTCATCGACAGCATCGACGACCTCGAGAAATCCGCCGCCAATGCGCTCCTCAAGATGCTCGAGGAGCCGCCGGCGAACACGCTATATTTCCTTGTCAGCGATGCCCCGGGACGTCTCCTCCCGACAATCCGATCGCGCTGCCGGCTCCTGCATTTCGAGGCGCTCGGCGACGACGCCATGACGTCAATCCTGGAGGCGCGGTCCGCCGGGCTCACTGTAGCGGAGCGCAAGCGCGTCGTGGGCCTGTCGTTCGGGTCGGCCGGCCGCGCGCTCGCGTTCGCCGAGCTGGGGCTCGCGAAGCTCGAGGACTCCGCGACTGCGATCCTCCGCAACGGCGACCCGACCAATGCGCTGCGGGCCGAGCTTGCGAACGATCTCGGCAAGAAAGCCTCGGCCGATCGCTACGCCGCCTTCCTCGAGCTTGCCCCTTCGCTGATCGCGCGCGAGGCGCGGAGCTTGCGTGGGGCCCCGCTGGAGCGGGCGCTCGACGCTTATGCGAAGGCGCGCGAACTGGCGACCGTCGCGCCGCGGGTCTCGCTGGATCCTGCCGCCACGATATTCCAGATCGGTGGCATCCTCGCCGACGTCGCCCAACCGGTTTCCTTGAAGCGCTAGGGGCGGGCGGCTAGGGCGTCGCCATGGGCGAGCCCTTCTATATCACCACGGCGATCAGCTACCCGAACGGCCCGCCGCACATCGGCCATGCCTATGAAGCGATCGCCGCCGACGCGATCGCCCGTTTCCAGCGAGCCAAGGGCCGTGACGTGCGGTTCCAGACGGGGACCGACGAGCACGGCTTGAAGATGGCGCAGGCCGCGCGTGGAGAAGGCCTGGAGCCGCGCGCATTCGCCGACAAGATGTCACGCCTTTTCCAGGAGATGTGCGACACTCTTAACGTGTCATACGATCGTTTCATCCGAACTTCGCAGGCCGACCACTATCGCGCTAGCCAAGCCATCTGGCGGGCGATGGAGGAGAGGGGGGACCTCTATCTCGACCGCTACGAGGGTTGGTACTCAGTCCGCGACGAGGCTTATTACGAGGAGGACGAGCTAAGCGCCGGGGAAGAGGGCGCGAAGCTGTCGCCGCACGGCACTCCGGTCGAGTGGACCGTCGAGGAGAGCTGGTTCTTCCGGCTGTCGAAATATCAGCAGCCGTTGCTCGATCTCTATGCGGCGAACCCCGAATTCATTCGGCCCGATAGCCGCCGCAACGAGGTCGTCCGCTTCGTCGAGGGCGGCCTGAAGGATCTCAGCATCTCGCGCACCAGCTTCGACTGGGGCGTGCCGGTGCCCGGCAGCGACAATCATGTGATGTACGTGTGGCTTGATGCGCTGACCAATTACATCACCGGCCTCGGCTATCCCGACGATACGGAATTGTGGCGCCGCTACTGGCCCGCCGACATCCACTTGATCGGCAAGGATGTGGTGCGCTTTCACGCCGTCTATTGGCCGGCGTTCCTGATGAGCGCGGGGATCGAGCTTCCGAGGCAGGTCTATGGCCACGGCTTCTTGCTGAGCCGGGGCGAGAAGATGTCGAAAAGCGTCGGCAACGTCGTCGACCCCCTGGTGCTCGCCGACCGCTTCGGCGTGGACGCGCTGCGCTATTTCCTGCTGCGCGAAGTGACCTTCGGCCAGGACGGCAGCTACAGCGCGGAGGCGATCGTCAGCCGCGCCAATGCCGAACTGGCGAACAGCTTCGGGAATTTGGCGCAGCGCACGCTGACGCAGATCGTGCGCAATTGCGGCGGCGGATTACCCGAAATCCACGGCCACAACGAGGCGGACAACGCCTTGTTCGACGTCGTTTGCGGTGCTGCCGCCAATGCAATCCCCGCCGCCTTCGGCGAGCTTGCGCTCAACAAGGCCTGCGAAGCGTGGATCCAGGCCGTATTCGCCTGCAACGCCTATATCGACGAGCAGGCGCCCTGGGCGCTTCGCAAGACTGATCCGCAGCGGATGGAGACCGTGCTTGCGACGCTGTACATCTGCATTGCGGTCCTCGCGGTCGCTATTCGCCCCGTGATTCCCGCGAGCGCGGACGGGCTGCTCGGCGCCATGGGCGTTGCTCCTGAGCTGCGAACCTTCGAAGGAATCTTGAGTCATTGGTATTCGCCGCTGGCCGAAAGCGATTTCCGGCTCGCGCAGCCGACGCCGCTTTTCCCCCGGCTCGAGCTAGAAGAAGAGGAGGCGGCTTGAGGCTGATCGACAGCCATTGCCACCTCAATTACGAGGGACTCGTCGAACGCCAGGCCGAAGTGCTTGCGAATGCTCGCGAGCGCGGGGTTACCGGCTTCCTCAACATCTCGACGCGCCAGCGCGAATGGGACGACATCATCGCCGTCGCCGAGCGCGAGCCCGATGTCTGGGCGAGCGTCGGAGTTCACCCCCACGAGGCCGACGCCCATCCCGACCTCGGCGCGGCCGCGCTGGTGGAGGCCGCGGACCACCCGCGAGTCATCGCGATCGGCGAGTGCGGTCTCGATTATTATTACGACAAGTCCGATCGCACGGCCCAGCGAGAGCGGTTTGAGGCCCATATCGAGGCGGCGCGGCAGACCGGCCTGCCGCTGGTCATTCACACGCGCGATGCGGAGGCGGACACCTCGGAGATCCTCGAAACGGCGGTAAAGGAGGGGGGAATCACCGGCGTCCTCCATTGCTTCACCGGCTCGGCGGAGCTCGCGCGCAAGGGGCTCGACCTCGGGTTCGCCATCTCGCTGTCCGGCATCGTGACGTTCAAGAACGCGGCGGACCTGCAGGCGACCGCGAAATGGCTGCCGGCGGACCAGATGCTGGTCGAGACCGACTCCCCGTTCCTTGCGCCGGTCCCGCACCGGGGACGAAAATGCGAGCCGGCGTTCGTCGCGGACACGGCGAACTTCGTCGCTCGGCTGCGCGGCGAGGACCCTGAGCAACTCGCCGACGCAACCACAGCGAACTTCTTCAGATTGTTCAAGAAAGCCCAAGGAACTCCGGCTTGAAAGTCAGGATATTGGGCTGCGGCACGTCGACCGGGGTCCCGAAGATCGGCAACGACTGGGGCCAGTGCGACCCCAACGAGCCGCGCAACTATCGCCTGCGCACCTCGATCCTCGTCGAAAGCGCCGGCGAGCGCATGCTGGTCGATTGCGGGCCCGACCTTCGCCAGCAATTGCTCGCAGCCGAGGTCAACCGCCTCGATGGAGTCATCGTCACCCACACCCACGGGGACCATTGCCACGGGATCGACGAGCTGAGGCCGGTTTCACAAGCGATCGACCGGCCCGTTCCACTCCACGCGCGGCCGGATGTACTAGCCGAGCTGCAGGGGCGTTTCGCTTATGCGTTCGCCCAATCCGAATTCTATCGCCCGATCGTCGAGGCGCGCGAGCTCGGCGAGCAGCTTGATTTCGGCGGAACTCGCATCCGTTTTGCCGATCAGCCGCACGGCGGCCCCACGTCTCTCGGACTGCGCTTCGACGAGCGTGAAGGTTCAGTCGCTTATGCCATCGACTTCAGTGACTTGACCGACGAAATGGCCTCGCTTTACGAAGCCGCCGACATCTGGATCGCGGACTGCCTCACGCGCCGTCCGCATCCGACCCACGCCCACCTCGACGCTGTGCTCGGCTGGGCGAAGGAATTGCGCGTCGGGCAAGTCTATCTCGTTCACATGGGCAACGGTCTCGATTATCGTTCGCTGATTGCCGAACTGCCCGACTGGGCATCGCCGGCCTATGACGGGCTCGAGATCGCCTTATCATGACCAACGACCTGATGCTCGGCGGCGTCTATATCCTGATGGCGATCATGCTCGTGCTCGGCTCGCTGATGGCGCGGCGCGAGCCGCTGGCGAAGCTGGCGACGATGGCATTGGCGTGGATCGTGATCTTCGCCGCGGGCTTCGTCCTGTTCACGTTCCGCGACGATTTCGGCTACCTCGCTCAGCGTCTCAAGGCCGAAGCCCTCGGAAGCCCGGTAACAAGGGAGGAAACGCGGATCCCGATGGCCATCGACGGTCATTTCTGGGTCAACGCCAAGCTCAACGGGCGCGACGTGAAATTCCTGGTCGACAGCGGCGCGACGATGACGACGATCGACCGAACGACGGCGATGGCCGCGGGCGTGCGTGTGGCGCCTCGAGCGGATGAATATGTCCGCACCGGCAACGGCGTCATCCGCGTGTCGAGCGGCCGCGCCGATGAGCTCAGCGTCGGAAGCATCGTTCGCCGCGACGTCGGCCTGCAGGTTGCGGAGAACGACGATCTCAACGTGCTGGGGATGAACTATCTGTCGTCGCTCAGCCGATGGGGAGTCGAGGGCCGATGGCTGATCCTCGTCTCCTGACTATGCTGCGCTTTACATAATGACTATTATCATACTTTTAGATTGCACGGCTGGAGGGCGCCCGAAGTCCCCCCTCGAGATGCTCGATGCCGCTTGAACGCCTCCGTCAGATCATGCGCCGCCTCCGCGATCCGAAGTCCGGATGCGAATGGGACACCGCCCAAAGCTTCGCGACGATCGCGCCTTACACGATCGAGGAAGCCTATGAAGTCGCCGACGCGATCGCGCGCGACGATATGGACGCGCTCGCCGACGAGCTCGGCGACTTGCAACTCCAGGTTGTGTTCCATGCGCAAATGGCTGAGGAAGCCGGGCATTTCTCGCTCGAGGACGTCATCGGCGGCATCTGCGACAAGATGGAACGCCGCCACCCGCATATCTTCGGCGATGCCGAGCATGGCGGCCACCATTTGTGGGAGAAGATCAAGGCCGAGGAGCGTGCCGCCAAGCCCGACAAGAGCGCGCTCGCGGGCATTGCGCTCGCGCTGCCGGCGCTGGAACGAGCGGCGAAGCTGCAACGGCGCGCCGCCGGCGTCGGCTTCGACTGGCCCGACGTCTCCGGGCCGCGCGCGAAGATCGACGAGGAATTGGCCGAGCTCGACGCCGAAACCGAGCACAGACAGAGGCTGGAGGAGCTCGGCGACCTGCTGTTCGCGGTGGTGAACTTGGCACGCCATCTCAACATCGAGCCCGAAGCCGCGCTTCGGGAAGCGAACGCCAAGTTCGAAAAGCGATTCCGGATCATCGAGGGCGCGGCCGGGTTCGCGGACATGAGCCTGGACGAAAAAGAACGGCTTTGGGTCGCCGCCAAGGAAGCTCAGGCCGACTCCATCGCCTGAAACCGAGCCCAATTGTCGGGCGACAGCCGCACCGACAACTGCAGCTGGTCACGCTCGATCGTTTGCGCGAGCACCTCGCCGCGCGCGTGGAGCCATGCGATCCTGTCACCGGCGCTCGCCGGCAGGCGGATGTCGTGAACCTGCTCGCCGCTCCTCAAACAGACCGCCATGCGCTCGCGGAGCTGGTCGAGGCCCTCGGCGGTCACGGCCGAGACCGGCACGACGTCCTCCCGGCGTTTCGCTTCCTCGATCAGACGGTCGCGCTCTTCTCTCGTCAGCAAATCGACCTTGTTCCAGGCCTCGATCCGCGGCGGAGCGCCCTCTTCCGCCAATCCGAGGGACTTCAGCACGTCCTCGACGTCGTCGCGCTGCGCTTCGCGGTCGGGATGCGCCATGTTGCGCACGTGAACGAGCAAATCGGCTTCGCGGACTTCCTCAAGGGTCGCGCGGAACGCGGCGATGAGCTCGGTCGGCAAATCGGAGACGAACCCGACCGTGTCCGACAGGATGACCTTGTCGAAACCCGGCAGCTTGATGTCCCGCATCGTCGGGTCGAGGGTGGCGAACAAAAGGTTTTCCGCGAATACAGCTTCGCCCGTCAGGCGATTGAAAAGCGTCGATTTCCCAGCGTTGGTATAACCGACAAGCGCGACCACCGGCCACGGCGCGCGCTGGCGGCGGTCGCGGTGCAGGCCCCGGGTCCGCTTCACCTGGTCGAGCTCGCGGCGGATCTTCGCCATCCGGTCGCGAATCATCCGGCGGTCGGCCTCGATCTGCGTTTCGCCAGGGCCGCCGAGAAATCCGAAACCGCCGCGCTGGCGCTCGAGGTGGGTCCAGCTCCGGACCAATCGCCCCGCCTGATATTCGAGATGCGCGAGCTCGACCTGGAGCTGGCCTTCCGCGGTCGCCGCGCGTTCGCCGAAAATCTCGAGGATGAGGCCGGTGCGATCGATCACCTTGGCGCCGACTTCGTCCTCGAGGTTCTTCTGCTGGACGGGAGTCAGCGACGAATCGACAATCAGCAGTCCGGCGTGGCTGTCCTTCGCCAGCTCGGCAATCTCTTCGATTTGACCTTTGCCGAGCAAGGTCGAGGGCCTCACGCTTCGCAGGCGCAACAGCCGCGCCGCGACGACCTCGATACCGATGGCCTCGGCGAGCCCGTCCGCCTCCTCCGCGCGGGCCTCGGCCGAGCGTCTGAGCCTTCGCGCGGAAGCTCCGGGACCGCGATGATCGCTCGCTCTCCGCGAGCGACATCCGGCACGGCGGGGTGGTCGAAGCTATTCAGGCCTCGTCCTCCCCCTCCGCATCATGCTCGCCACCGAGATTGAGCGGATGCGCCGGCTGGAGCGTCGAGAGTGCGTGCTTGTAGACCAGTTGCACCTGGCCGCCCCGCTCGAGCAGGAGGCTGAACTGGTCGAACCCGGTGACCGCGCCCTGGAGCATCACGCCGTTGACGAGGAAAAGCGTCATCCGCTCATGTTCGCGCGCGGCGGCGGCGAGAAAAAGATCCTGAAGCTGCGGCTTGGCGGATTCACTGATCGCGGGAGCAAGATCAAGCGGGGGCTCGCCCGGCATGATGGTGGAAATCGCATGCTTGTAGACGAGTTGCGAAGCGCCTTCCCGGCGCAGCAGCAGCGAAAAGGAGTCGAACCAAGTGATGACCCCCTGGAGCTTCACGCCTTTCATCAGGAAGATCGTGACGGGCAGCTTGGCGCGCCGGACGCTGTTCAGGAAATGATCCTGCAGGCTCAATGATCGCGCAGGCATTTCCTTGCCTCTACTCCTCGCCCTCCCTCTTCTCGCCGATGCCGAGGGCCTTGAGCTTCCGGTGCAATGCCGACCGCTCCATGCCGATGAACGATGCGGTGCGCGAGATGTTGCCGGAAAAGCGGCGGATCTGGATCTTCAGATACTCGCGCTCGAAGGATTCGCGCGCCTCGCGCAGCGGGCTTCCCATGATCGCCATCGTCGTCGAGGCGCTGCCCATCGCATTGTGGCTGTCGAGGATTTCCGGCGGGAGGAGGTCGACCTCGATGCACGCCACCCGATCGCCGGGCGCGAGGATCAGCGTACGTTCGATGATGTTCCGCAGCTGACGGACATTGCCCGGCCAGTCGTGCGCCTGGAGCGCGGCCATCGCTTCTTCCGAGATGCGCGGCGGCGTCATGCGCCGCTCCCCGGCGAAACGCGCGAAGAAATGACTGACCAGCTCCGGAATGTCCTCGCGCCGCTCGCGCAGCGGCGGGAGGCGAACCGGAACCACGTTGAGGCGGTAGAAAAGATCCTCTCGGAACCGGCCGGCGGTGATCTCGTCCTGCAGGTTGCGCGAGGTCGCGGAGAGCACTCGAACGTCAACCCGGACGGGCCGCTGCCCGCCGACCCGATGATAACTCTGGTCGGTCAGCACGCGCAGGATTTTCGCCTGAGTATTCAACGGCATGTCGGCGATTTCATCGAGGAACAATGTACCGCCGTGGGCATGTTCGAGAAGGCCGGGGCGCATCGTCCGTCGGCCTCGCTCCCGAACAGTTCCTCCTCAACTTGCTCGGGGCTCATCATGGCCGCCGAAAGGACGATGAACGGAGCCTTCGTGCGCGGGCTCCATTGGTGGATCATCCGGGCGGCGATCTCCTTGCCGACGCCCGGCGGACCCGAAATCAGCACCCGGCTGCCGGTCGGCGCGACCCGCTTCAAGGTCGCCCGGACGGTGTTGATCGCCACCGAGCTGCCGTGAAGCTGGTCCTCGTGACCGACCTGCTGGCGGAGCGTCTCATTCTCGCGCCTCAGGCGATCGGTCTCGGTCGCGCGATCGACGAGATAGATCAGCCGCTCCGCCTCGAACGGCTTCTCGATGAAATCGATCGCCCCTTCCCTCACCGCGGCGACCGCCGTGTCGAGGTTGCCGTGACCGGAGATCATCAGGACCGGAACCGTCGAATCCCGCCGCTTGATCTCCTGCAGCAACTGAAGGCCGTCGAGCCGCGAGCCCTGGAGCCAAACGTCGAGGAGCACCATCGACGGCCTCCGTTCCTCGATCGCGTCGAGCGTCGAGTCGCTGTCGGCGGCGGTGCGCACGGCATATCCCTCGTCCTCGAGCACGCCGCTCACCAGCTCGCGAATATCGGCCTCATCGTCCACGACGAGAACTTCAAGCGCCATCAGGCTTCCTCAACATCATCGTTATTGTCTTGGGCGGTTCCATCAGCCGCGAGCGCGGCAAGCCGGACCGTGTCGAACGAAATGCGAACATGCGTACCGCCGCCGCGGCGATCGAGGAAGGCAATCTCGCCGAGATGTTCCTCGACGATCTTCTTGACGATCGCGAGCCCCAGACCGGTGCCGCGAACGCGCGTCGTTACATATGGCTCGGTCAGCCGCTCGCGGTCCTCGGGAAGTCCGATGCCCGTATCGAACAGGTCGATCACTAGCTGGCTCCCCTCCTCGCGCAGCTTCAGCTCCACGCGGTCACCGGCAAGGCTGTGCTCGCCGCGATTACGCCTCGTTTCAATGGCTTCCACCGCGTTTTTGACGACATTAGTGAGCGCTTGCGAAAGCTGGCGGCGATCGCAGACCATGCGGAACTCGCCCGTCTGCGGCTCGAGCGAGAAGCTGATCGCGGGATGCGCGACCTCGTGAAGGAACAGCGCCTGGCGTGCGATCTCATGCACATTCTCCTCGCGGAACACCGGCTTTGGCATGCGCGCGAAGTTGGAGAATTCGTCCACCATCCGGCGCAGGTCGCCGACCTGGCGGACGATGGTGCCGGTCAACCGCTCGAACGTCTCCTTGTCGGACGCGATCTCGCCACCGAACCGCCGCTGGAGCCGCTCCGCAGCGAGCTGGATCGGGCGTCAGCGGGTTCTTGATCTCATGCGCGATCCGCTGCGCGATGTCGGACCAGGCGGCGCGGCGCTGGTCGGTCAGCTGGTCGGTGATGTCGTCGAAGGTCAGCACCGACCCATCCTGATAGCGCACTCGCTTGACCGCGAGCGTCCGCTGGATCGAGTCGGCGGTGATGAGGACATTCGCCTCGGACTGCTGGCCCGCGTAGAATACGCGAACGGAACCAGTAGATCAGCAGCGGCCTACGTATTGCTGAAAAACTGCAGCGTTGTAAATTTCTTCATTCGTTTGAAACCAGGAAAACGTCTTTCGAAGCGGTGTTAATGGGAGTTCTAATCCTAACAGTGATAATACATGATTCGTTCCTTTGCCTGCTGTAATTAATAATTGATTTCCATTTATTTTCTTTCCATCAAGGCGAACCTCTACTTTAGAATCATTCACAATCATTTTCTCGATTTTCGCGTTGCTCAACAATATTGCGCCATATTTTAAAGAGAGTTCTCGATAAGCTCGTATGGCTTCTTCACTTAATAGTACACCAGAGGTCTTTTCAAACAGCCTACTAAATTCTTTTCCAGTTTAAATCCGGGCCATCTGTTATTTACTTCTTCAGCTGACAAAACTTCCACTGGTAGGTTAAAAGTATCTGCAGTTGTGATGACGTTTTTCAAAAAAGCAGAATCTTTTGTTCCGATATTTAACACACCGGTATTATAGAAAATTTTTCTATCAACTTCTTGTTCTAATTCCCCCCATAATTCACTCGCACGCAGAGCCATAGAAACATAATGCGATCCTTCCCCGTATGCATGCCTGATAATCCGAGTTTCTCCATGGTGTGATCCTTCCGTGTGCGGTGGATCATAGGCATCAATGAGGGCAACCCGCTTTCCTCTTTTCGATAAAAAATACCCCGCTGCCATTCCAGCAGTGCCAGCACCAACTATCACTACATCAAAGTCCATGTATTTTACCTCCCAATCATCAGTTTAAAAAGATAAAAGAAAACCACCCTACGCCGTCACAAGCAAAAAGGTGGTCCTCAACATAATAACTAAATTTTGACAACCCCTGCCCTGACGGTAGAGGTTGCAGAGAGAAGTGTTGATGCACTTCTCTCTTTGTCTATATCCATTGTACAGTATTTCATTTCTTATTTCCATTGGGCACGAATCAGTGAAAGCAGCGTGATAATGCCGTTATTTACTTAACCAAGCTGATAGGAAATCAAATAAGATATCGTAAATCCAATCAACATGATAATCGAAAATATGAAGTCCTGCTTTTGTATAGAGAATTGTCGATAGAAACTTCGACTTTTATCCCCAGTGAATCCTTTCGATTCCATTGCCATGGCAGTTCGCTCCGCTTTGCGTATCGCGCTGGCAAGGAGGGGAATCAGGTAACGCTTGTAATTTTGCCATTTCTCCCGCATTGTCTTTGCTTGATTTACGCCACGGATACGATGGGCATCGTGGATGATCATTAACTCATCCTTCAGCATCGGTAAGAACCGGTAGCCAGCAAGAACGCCGTAAGCAATCCTTGGTGGCAGCTTTAATTGCTGCATCATGCTAAGGATAAAGTGGACGATGTTCGTGGTGAACACAAACATAAGCGATAGGGCGGCAACATTCAGTACACGCAGTGAGAGTGCGAGCGCTGTAAGTACGGATTCCTTTGGTAAACTCGTGCCGAATAAGCTAATCGTATCGCTCGGATTATTTGGTGTATCCGCAAAGGCAATTGATGTCCAAAGCATGCTAAGCGCAAAGATGATAAACGGCGTAAAATAAAGAAGATACTTTTTCAAACTCACACCACCAAAAAGGAATGTGACAACAAAAGTCCAAATTAAGAATAAGAGTGGTGTAACCGGTTCGAAAATCGTTGCAAGAAATATAATGAACACGATGATCGTCACTGCCTTATAGCTTGGATTAAGTCGTTGTAAGAACATCGTTTACTTCCTCTTCATATATATTTTTTAATTGGACGGCGACTGGTAGGGTAAGCTGCCAAGCTTCCAATTTTTCTGGATCACTCTTCCATAATTCGCTTGGTGAACAGTCCTCAACGACTCTACCGTCCTTCATGATAATGACTCGAGTCGCATAGTCATGGATCAGATCCATATCATGTGTGATCATGATAAGTGTCGCACCGGTCTGATGCTTTTTGTGTAATAGTTTCATAAGCTCTTGATTAGAGTGAGCATCTTGACCAAAGGTCGGCTCATCGAGCAGGAGCAGGGACTGATTGTCAATAAGCATCGTGGCAACGCTCAGTCTGCGCTTTTGCCCTTGGCTAAGTGTAAATGGATGTGCATGTTTCAACTTCAGCAGCCCGCAAGTATCAAGAATTTCTTCCACTTTTTCTTGAACTTGGCTCGGTCGCATATCTTTCCACTGAAGACTGAAGGCGACTTCATCATAAACCGTGTTTGTAATGAATTGGTGCTCCGGATTTTGAAAAACATAGCCAATTTCTTGTCGCAGCATGGATTCCTTCCATTGTTTGATTGGTTTTCCATGAACCAATAGATTTCCAGTGGTTGGTTGCCTTAGTCCCGCAAGCATTCTGGAGAGCGAGGTTTTTCCACTTCCATTGGCTCCTACGATTGCAACAAACTCACCTTGATGGAAAGTAAGTGAAATATTATGGAGAATTTCATGCTTGTTGACCGCCCATGAGATATCTTTCGCTTCCAGTAGGGGAACAGTATTGCCTTCAGTTTTAATAGATTGATCGATTCCTCTATCTGTCAACAAAACAGGATTTCTTCGATACTCCTCAATCGTTAAAGGAGGCTCCTCTAGATAAGGATGTTCACGTAATATGTGCTCTGTTACCCTTGGGATCCAAATCCCTTCTTCTTTTAATTGCTGCCCTTTTTCCTTAATGACGTCACGTATCGATCCGTCGTGAAAAATCTCACCATATTGATTAAGTAAAATCACGCGCTCCGTGATCTTTGTCCATCCATCGAGCTTATGTTCAATGACGATTAATCCGAAGTTCAGATTGTTTTTCAAATCTTTAAGGGTGGAGATGAAATCCCTCGTTGCAATCGGGTCCAGATTTGCTGTCGGTTCGTCGAGTATGATAAGCTCCGGCTTTAGTGCAAGGATACAAGCAAGTGCCAGTTTTTGTTTTTGCCCGCCGGAAAGGGTGGATATGTCTGATTTTTTATAGGGCAGCATGTTTACAAGTGCCAGTGCGGAATCAATTTTTTCTTCCATCTCCTGATGAGCTATTCCGATGTTTTCCAAACCGAATGCCATTTCATCTTCCACGGTCATCATACAAAACTGTGTTTCCGGATCTTGGAAGACGACGCCGACTGCTTGGCTTCTTTCACCAGGTTTCGTTTCCCTGTTTTCGACGCCATGTACAAATACATTTCCACTCATTTCTCCGTCCAGCTCTCTTGGGAAAAGACCATTCAAGCAGGAGGTGAGGGTGCTTTTGCCGCTTCCGCTTGGCCCTAAGAGCAGCGCGCTTTCCCCCCGATTCAGCTTGAAGTTGAGTGAAGAGAGGACATTCTGTTTTTCCATCTCGTATCGTAACGATAGATTCTCGACCTGCAGTAATGGCTTCATGCAGCATCTTTCCTCTGTTGTTTCCCTAAGGCAAAGCTGGATAGAGCGCCTGTCCTTGCAAGCCCTTCACTGAGTGCTTTTCCTAGGAGACCGGCAATGAGTGCTCCACTGATTAAGCGAACGACAAACATGGCAATGACGTATTCGGTGGCAAGTGCAGCATACCCACTCATGAAGTAACCGTATATAAAGCTTGTTATAGATGAGCCCATTCCGGCTGCCATCAATACCAAGGTCGAGTAATTTTTCCAGCGTGTAGCGGCAAAAACAGCTTCCGCCCCGATTCCCTGCACCATTCCTGTAACAATGAGCATCGGCCCGACCGCATTGCCAAGAAGTACTTCAATCATAGCGGCAATGGTTTCTGATAAAAATGCTGCACCTGGTTTTTGCAAGATGTACGCTGCAATAATTGAAACGATGAACCAAATGCCGAAAATAAAGTCATATCCGATAGGTCCCATAAAGCCAACTAGCAAACTACCAAGTGGTAAAAAGGCAAGATAGACGACTCCAAAGACGACAGCAAGTGCTGCCATCACCACGATTTCTTTAAAACGCCAGTTATTCATCTGCACCGTTTCCTTTGTGGGACGGACTGTTCGCTGAGATGGAGACGGTCATCACGGTGTGACTCGATCCGCCTTCAACTGTGGCAGTGAACACTTGCTCCAATCCACGGAAAATATCACTGGCATCACCATCTAATCGAGTGGAATAATGGGCGGGAGAGACGTTCACATATTCCTTCATTGCTTCGATTTGATTATAAATCACATCCATATAATTCCCGCCCCCAAGTGGGTAAAGGGAAAACTTCGCTGCCACATATTGTAAGATATCTTTTATAGATTCTGTATTTAATGGGGCATCATCGGTTTCCATATATGCTTCTCCCTGTGAATCTCCTGGGCAGCCGAGCGAGTAGGTTGCTTGGAATGCCACATGTTCCCCTGTACTTGCTGCATGGAGAAAGATTGCCTTCGTCACGTCGAAAATATGGACAAGCTTCCCTCTAACTGTCGTCGTCACATCGTCTGTTTTCACATAGACCTTAGATGTATCTGTCTTTTCTAAAGCATCCTTAATGATGGAGATGAAAGAATCACTCATTGGATGGATGGAAAAACTTGCTCCTGCGATATCACTCTTTGTACATGTTTGGTTTTGATTTGTCATTGAAAATTCCTCCCCAAAAGTATTTTTGACAATAAAAAAACTGCGTTCCCTGTGGGGAATGCAGTCTACATGTATGTATCACTCAAAGTTTAATAGATTGCTCTAAAAAACATCGTTTCAGTAAAACATTTCGACCGCACTTCCCCACGCTGGTATTATCCAGATCGGGTGCAAAGGGTCAGAACTCACTTGTTCTTCTCAGCCGCTTTTTGGCTCCCCTAGTGCTAACGCATATTGAGTTTTCTACATGTACCATACCATGGCTGGAAAAGAATGTAAAGAGGTTGTGCTTGTTGGTGTAAATCGTAAAAGTATCTGGAGTCAGAGGATAGGAATGTGGTTTGTATTAAGCTATGATGATTGTAAAAACCCTGCTCTGGAGCGAGCGGTCTTAAGTTTAAACCGGCAGGGATTATATTTTTATATACTTTTCTGTTCCGTAGGTAATGGCATTGTTTTATTAGCATTACGAATTCTTTTGATATCCAATCTTATCCATAGTGAAAGTGCTAAAGCAATGACGAACAATAAGCTAAAGATGACCATGGTCAGATTATAACTTTTCGTTGAATCATAAATCAGCGATAAGATGAGTGGGCCTGCCAGACCAGCCATTGCCCAGGCGGTGAGGATGTATCCGTGGATAGCACCCAGTTGCTTCGTTCCAAACAAATCTCCAATGTACGCAGGAATCGAAGCGAATCCTCCTCCATAACAGGAAAGAATAGCAAACAATAAAACTTGGAAAACAATTGGATTGGTTGCAAAAGGCAACATAAAGAATGCGGCAACTTGGATGACAAAAAATACGGTGTATACATTTGGCCGTCCAATATAATCACTTAACGATGCCCAGCCCAATCTGCCAGCTCCATTAAACACACCCATGATGCCAACCATCGTAGCTGCGGCAATCGCAGTCATCCCTGTGATTTCCTGTGCCATTGGTGAGGCGACGGCAAGAATGGCAATGCCACATGTAATATTGATGAACAGCATGAACCAAAGAAACCAAAATCGCCGTGTTTTAACTGCTTCATTTGCTGTCAATTGTGATAGATCCGGTTTAATCTTTTGCTTAGCAGCCTCATTTTCCTTAAACCCTTTTGGCATCCATCCCTTTGGTGGAGGAGCTAAATAGAGGGAGGAAAGGTTCATGACAGTAAAGTAAATTGCCCCTAATATGAAAAAGGTAGAAGGGATATTAATCGCTTCAATTAAAGCTGCTGCAAGGGGGCCGGAAATCATTGCCGCAAATCCAAATCCCATAATAGCTAGTCCAGTAGCAAGTCCCCTGCGATCCGGAAACCATTTCACAAGTGTAGAAACCGGAGCGATATATCCAATTCCGAGCCCGATACCACCAATGACACCGTAGAATAAGTATAACAACAGGAGGATTCGGTTAATGTTGCAAGACCTGAACCAGCAACCCCAACGCTAAAAAACAAAGCAGAAAGCATCCCTGATTTTCTTGGACCATGCTTCTCTACAAACTTCCCCATAAAAGCAGCCGACATCCCTAAAAAGAAAATGGCAATACTGAACGCTGTCGATACCTGTGCTGTTTCCCAACCGTACTGATCAACCATAGGGTTTGTAAATACACTCCATGCATAAGCAGAACCAATGGAAAGATGAATCCCTAAAGCAGAAGCGGCAATCAACCATCTGTTCTTAACCTTTTCCATGAGGTAACCTCCTTTTTTATATATATAAAATATTTTATCTATTTAGTATATTACTTCTAAAATATACAATAAAATGTAAGTGGTTTCAAATATATCTAATTACTACTAATTTTAGTGATGCATGAATAACATCTGTCTACATTTTCTCTGTACATATCACTCATACAACAGGAGTGTTTTACTTATAATCACAGAAGGAATATATAAAGGATGCGGCTAGGCACCGAACTCGAATTATTTTACTTTCTGTCATACAATTTAAGTAGGTAACAATTAATGGAAGAAAGTATTTTACTAGAAATAAAATATCGAAAATGGGGTGTCGTTTTGACTCATTTAGAAAGTGGAATTATACCAGCACTCCGGGATATCAAACACTTTGAAAAAATGCTTAAAAGCAAACATGAAAAAGTTATCTTTTTGGAAACCCGTGTTTCACAGCTGGCTGATTTGGTAGCTTATGCTAAAAAACATGCTAAAACAGTGTATGTACATGCTGATCTTGTACAAGGACTGAAATCAGATGATTACGGAATTGAATTTCTAATTCGTAATGTGAAGGCGGATGGGATCATTTCTACTAGGACAAGCGCTATTTCCTTTGCTAAGAAAAACAATGTGACTGGAATTCTGCGTTTATTTGCTCTGGACAGTCATGCACTTGATCATAATATAACGAGTAGAGTGAAGCCGGACTATATTGAGGTTTTACCTGGAGTTGTTCCTCAAGTGATTACAGAGGTGCATGAAGCAACGGGTGTACCGATCATCGCGGGTGGATTAATCCGTACGGAACAAGATGTGATCCAAGCGCTGGAAACTGGTGCGAAAGCCGTTACCACATCGAATCCGGAGCTTTGGAGATTTTAAAAAAGTGTGAAACTAATTCGTTGACAACGTTTTCATTCTTGGTTACACTATAGTTAACAAGTTAATAAAAGGTGATTGAGACTTTGAGACCACACTATTTTTGTATTTCCTTTTTTAAGGGAATGCATATTACAGTGTGGTCTTTTTGTCATACCTAAAACTCAGAAGTATAACTTGTGAAAAACAATAAGGGGTGAGTCAGGAATGACCGAATTTTCCGGGGAACTTGTTGGTACCATGATTTTGATTATTTTTGGTGCGGGGGTAGTTGCAACGAGTGTATTAAATAAATCGAAAGGTCAAGATGCTGGATGGGTATTGATTACCCTCGGCTGGGGACTTGCAGTAGCACTCGGGGTCTATGCTGTGGGGAATGTTTCAGGTGCACATCTTAATCCAGCTGTTACATTAGGATTTGCAGCAATTGGTGATTTTCCATGGGATAAAGTTCCGATTTATATTACGGGACAAATGATTGGGGCATTTTTGGGAGCAGTTATCATTTATTTTGCATTTTTACCTCATTGGAAAGAAACGAAAGACACTGGAGCAAAGTTGGGAGTCTTCGCGACAGGACCTGCTATACGCAGACCGCTTTCCAACTTGGTCACAGAGGTGATTGGTACATTTCTTCTTCTGTTAGGTTTATTATTTATCGGAGTGAATGAGTTTACGGAAGGATTGAACCCGGCAATTGTTGGTCTATTGATTGTCGCCATTGGGATGTCATTAGGCGGCCCAACAGGCTATGCGATTAATCCTGCTCGAGATCTAGGTCCAAGAATTGCTCACGCGCTTCTTCCGATCCACGGGAAAGGAACCTCTGATTGGGGATATGCTTGGGTACCGATCATTGGTCCAATTCTGGGCGGTATTTACGGAGCATTATTCTTTAAGGCTATTTTTGAAGGTGTTTATACGGCAGCGTTTTGGGTAGTAAGTGTTATTATTGCGGTACTATTCATTTCAGCAGCAATCATAGAGAAGCAACATGATGATAAAGAACAAAGTAAGAGTCGAAATATAAAGATATCATGAATGGAGGAGAATCAATGGGTAAATATATTCTATCCTTAGATCAAGGAACTACAAGTTCACGTGCAATTTTGTTTAATCATGAAGGAGCAATTGTGGAGACTGCTCAAAGAGAATTTGAACAGCATTTCCCGAAGCCAGGCTGGGTGGAGCATGATGCGAATGAAATTTGGACATCCGTCCTTGCGTGTATCGCGGAAGTATTAAGGAAAGCTGATGTAGAGCCGGAACAAATCGCAGGAATTGGAATTTCAAACCAACGGGAAACAACCGTTGTTTGGGACAGAGCGACAGGAAAACCAATTTATCATGCAATCGTATGGCAATCTCGTCAAACAGAGGAAATTGTTCAGGAGCTCAGAAGACGAAGGATATAATGACTTGTTTAGAGAAAAAACCGGACTTCTTATAGATCCATATTTCTCCGGTACAAAAGTAAAATGGATTCTGGATCATGTGGAAGGTGCAAGAGAAAAAGCGAATAATGGAGAGCTTTAGTTTGGAACAATTGATACGTTGGCTCGTTTAGAAACTATCTGGTGGACAAGCTCATGTAACGGATTATTCCAATGCCTCACGTACCTTAATGTTCAATATTCATGATTTAAAGTGGGATGACGAGCTGTTAGAGATTTTAACGGTGCCAAAAAGTCATGCTGCCGGAAGTTCGTCCATCATCCGAAATATATGCTCATACCGTTCATTATCATTTCTTTGGTAAAGAAATCCCGATTGCAGGTATAGCAGGGGATCAACAAGCTGCATTGTTTGGACAAGCTTGCTTTGAACAAGGTATGGTGAAAAACACGTATGGTACTGGTTGATTCATGTTAATGAACACGGGTGAAAAAGCGGTAGATTCAGAACATGGTTTATTAACGACAATTGCTTGGGGTGTGGACGGAAAAGTTGAATATGCGTTAGAAGGAAGTATTTTTGTAGCCGGTTCTGCAATTCAATGGTTACGTGATGGACTGAGTATGATTGAAACATCGCCAGAAAGTGAAGAGTATGCAGACGAGTGTCGAATCGACGGATGGCGTGTATGTTGTACCAGCATTCGTTGGCCTAGGTACACCTTACTGGGATAGTGAAGTCACGTGGCGCTGTATTTGGAATAACCCGTGGTACAACAGAAAGAGCATTTTATCCGTGCTACCCTTGAATCACTGGCATACCAAACGAAAGATGTGCTAGATGCTATGGAAGCAGATTCAGGAATTGATTGAAGACTATTCGCGTTGATGGCGGTGCGGTGACAAATGACTTCCTCATGCAATTCCAAAGCGATCTGTTAGACGTACCTGTTGATCGTCCAGTCATCAATGAAACGACAGCTTTAGGTGCAGCATATCTTGCTGGTCTAGCAGTCGGCTATTGGAAAGACAAAGAGGAAATAGCAAAACAATGGAAAGTTGATACTACGTTTACACCTGAAATGAAGCAGGAAAAACGCGATGAATTATATAAAGGATGGAAAAAAGCTGTAGAAGCGGCTAGAGTGTTTAAATAAAGCTCCCCTCTCAGGTTCAACCTAACAACAAATCGTAGAATCGTAGTTTCATGACTATCATCTTATAACGATGTATGTTATACTAAAGTCAAGTTAATATGTTGGACGGAGAATCCTGAGAGACCACAATACTCTATATACTATAGAGCTATTTGTGGTCTCTTTTTGTCTAAATGATCACATATATTGAAAACAAATGAAGGAGTGGTCCAATGTTTTCTAGTTTAAGACGAAATGAAATTAAAACGAAAATGATGAATGAATCGCTTGATTTACTTGTGATCGGTGGAGGAATTACCGGTGCAGGAATCGCACTTGATGCTGTCACAAGAGGGATGAAGGTTGCTCTTTTAGATATGCAGGATTTTGCTGCAGGCACATCCAGCAGGTCTACGAAACTCGTTCACGGTGGACTTCGCTACTTAAAGCAGTTTGAAATTGGTGTCGTTGCCGAAACAGGAAAAGAACGTGCCATTGTCTATGAAAATGGTCCGCATGTCACTACACCAGAATGGATGATGCTTCCGTTTTATAAAGGAGGTACGTTTGGTCCATTCACGACCAATATCGGTTTACGTGTATACGACTTTCTTGCCGGAGTAAAAAAGGCAGAACGGAGAAAAATGTTCACCGCAGAAGAAGCGATGGAACGTGAACCATTATTAAACTCGGAAAATCTTAAAGGTGCCGGTTACTATGTCGAATACAAGACAGACGATGCGAGACTGACGATTGAAGTAATGAAAAAAGCTGTTGAAAATGGCGCGCTCGCATTAAATCATATGAAGGTCGTTAACTTGATTTATGAAAATAAGAAAGTTGTTGGTGTGGAAGTGGAAGATCGTACCGATGGTTCCATTCACCAGATTTTTGCAAAGAAAATCGTCAATGCAACAGGTCCTTGGGTGGATACGTTACGTGAAATAGATCATTCCAAAAAAGGAAAGTATTTGCATTTAACAAAAGGGATTCATCTCGTATTTGATGGCAAACGATTCCCGCTAAAGCAAGCAATATACTTTGATACGCCGGATGGACGAATGCTGTTTGCGATTCCGCGGGACGGAAAAACATATGTGGGTACAACCGATACCGTTTATGAAGGCGATATTACGAATCCGAAAATGACGATAGAGGACCGGGATTATGTTCTGAAGGCCATTGATTATATGTTTCCGCAAGTGAATATCAAGCCTGAGGATGTCGAGTCAAGCTGGGCTGGATTACGTCCGCTTATCCATGAAGAAGGAAAAAAACCTTCAGAGATTTCCCGTAAAGATGAAATATTTGTATCCGAATCTGGGCTCATCTCCATTGCAGGAGGAAAGCTGACTGGTTACCGGAAAATGGCGGAAAGTATTGTTGATCTGGTTGGAAAACAGTTCCAAGAGGAAGAAGGTAAATTATTCTCGTCCGCACAAACGAAAGAATTGCGTATCTCAGGTGGAGATGTTGGCGGATCAAAAGGTTTTGCGAACTATATCAAGGAAAAGGTTGCAGAGGGCAAGCGGCTAGGTATGGAAGAAGAGCAAGCTAGAAGTCTTGTAAAAAGATATGGTTCCAATATCGATGTGATTTTTGAACTGTATCAACAAGCGAGATCCGAAGCTCAAACTGAAAATATCGATCCAATCGTATTAACTGTTCTTCGTTATTCGCTAGAGTACGAATTAGCTTATAAGCCAGTCGACTTTTTCATTCGCCGGACAGGGGCAATGTTCTTTGATATTCATTGGGTCAGCGAGCATAAAGAACAAGTGATAGATTATATGGCGGAAGCGTTACAATGGTCCAACGAACAGAAGGAAGAATATACGAAGGAATTAGAACAGTTGATGGAAGAAGCGACACATCCGGTGGCATAACGACGAGTATATATAGAAAGCCCTGCAGGTTATAGAATGCAGGGCTTTCGTGTTGAGGGAGCAGTTTTCGGTATAACACAGGAACGTGCTTAATTCTGTCATTTGAGATTCGATTCAAGGAGACAGTCCCCCCCTAGGTTGATTTCCCTAATTTCCTTTAAAAAAGTAAACAATTTCCCTACTTTTATCCTGTTATTATTTACAAGATTCGAGCAATTTTTTAACACCCCTTTGCTAGTATGGAGGATAGATAGACTATGTAAAGGGGAGGGGTTCTTTTGAATCGAAAATGGGTTAGCGGTTTATTAGTAGGGTTGGTTGCATTTTCAACGATTCTTCCAGCAGTGCAAGCAGAAGGAAATCCGGTATCGGAAGCACGTTCCGCGTCATCCAATAAAGCAGAACCAATGGTCACAGTTGGACAAGCCGGGGAGACGCTGTTAGTAAATGAGAATTCTGTAAAGATTGGACCGGGGATTGAACTATCTCAATTTGAACGGTTTGATGCTCGGGGTTGGTTGAATGGAGAAGTGATGACGGTGGATCTTTCTCATGAGGCGGTTTCTACAGACTTGCTTTTTCCAGGAGTAATCTCCAGCGCCAAGCCGCTTTCGGAAATGGCGCAACAAGCCGGTGCAGTTGGTGGAGTGAATGGAGACTTCTTTGATATTAATAATACAAAGGCACCATCAGGCACAATGATACAAAATGGTGGGTTGTTAAAAGGGCCACAGGGATCACATAATCTAACGGCCGGCGTCGATGAGCAAGGAATAGGCAAAATATCCAATATTTTTCTGGAAGGGAACATTCAACTTCCGAGTGGGGAATATAAGCTTGATGCGTTGAACCAGTCCGGTATTCCGGCAAACGGTATTGGACTTTATACATCGGTTTGGGGACAAGCGCAACGAGCTGTTAGTGGAAGCAATGTTTATGAAGTTGTAGTGCGTGACGGTGAAGTGATCGCTGTTTCTGATCAAGTTGGCAGTGGTTCTATTGAAGAGGACACGTTCATCTTTGTCGGAAATGGGACAGGAGCAAATATATTAAAAGAACTTTCTATTGGGGATCCGGTAGATGTGAGTTATGCGCCAAAAATTGACGGAGAAAACCTCATGAAGTTTGCCATTGGTGGAAATGTTAAATTGGTGGAGAATGGACAAGTTCCCGCAAATTTAGATGACAGCACCACTGCTCCGAGAACTGCAGTCGGTTTTTCAGAAGATGGGAAAACGATGATTCTGGCAGTTGTAGATGGCCGTCAAGTGGACAGCCGTGGAATGACTTTCAAAGAATTGGGCGAATTAATGAAGGAATATGGTGCTCACCAGGCGTTGAATATTGATGGTGGCGGATCGACTACGATGGTCGCACGTGCACCAGGCAAGGCGGATGCAGAAGTAGTCAATCAGCCATCTGACGGAATGGAGCGTTCTGTCCCGAACGGAATTGGCATTTTTGCGGAAGCTGGAAGTAGGGAATTAGCAAACTTTTCTGTGGACACGGTAAGGCAAGATGAGAATAGTACGCGCATCTTCCCGGGTTTAAGCAGAAGTTTTGTAGGTCTGGGGCATGATGAAAACTACTTTCCTGTAGATGTAGACGGAATCAAGTGGCAGGCGATACCAGGAAAGGTTGGTTCATTTGATAAGCAAGGCGTTTTTTATGCCGAAAAGTCAGGGTCAGCTGTAGCTCGAGCGCAAATCAAATCAGTAAAAGGGACAAAGGAAATTACAGTACTCGGCGAATTGGATCGGATAGAAAGCAGCCAATCCTACCTCGGTCTTGAAATGGGACGTACGATAACTTTTTCAGTGACAGGTTATGATAAAAATGGCTATTCCGCACCAATTGAAACTCGTGATATCGAACTGGAATATGATGAGGCTGTAATTTCTTTAGATGAGAATCAAGATGGAAGCTATACGGTCACCCCTTTACAAGACGGCGGATCGACAACGATCAAGATCAAGGTGCAAGACCAAATGACGAACCTGCCTGTTACCGTAGGCCTCTCGACAGTTGAAATTTCGGATTTTGAGGATGATTCCGGCTGGTCGGTTACGAAATTTCCGGCAGAGGTTGGAGCTTCGATGGATATCGTGGAAGGAAGAACCGGCAATGGCTTACAAGTAAACTATGATTTTTCAACAACAACAGCGACGCGTGCTGCATATTTACAAGCATCACCAAGAATCGAACTTCCAGGTGATGTACAAAAAATCGGGGTATGGGTGCACGGGGATGGAAATGGTGCATGGCTGCGCACGGTCATCGAGGATGCAGCAGGCACAAATTATACATTAACGTTGGCAGACCAAATCAATTGGTCGGGGTGGAGATATGTGGAAACCACCTTACCAGAAGGAATCCAGTATCCTGTCAAGCTCTGGCGGATTTATCCAGTAGAAACAAATCGAGATAATCAATATACGGGGCAGCTCATTTTTGATGACTTGACCGTAAAGGTACCTCCAGCTATTGAAGGTTCCGAAGAAGATAGCAAGACGGAAGATCCGATCATTATCCAAAACGGTGAAATAGAAGAAGACCGTTGGAAATTCGCGGTTTTATCGGATACTCAATTTGTCGCAGCATCACCGAACAGTCAACAAGTGCAAATGGCTCGGAAGTCGTTACAGCAAATTGTCGCTGCAGATCCAGAATTCCTTGTGATTAATGGAGACCTAGTGGATACGGCTTGGGAAGAAGACTTCACTTTTGCTAAGCAAATATTGGAAGAGGAAGTCGGAGATGCTTTCCCAATATATTATATTCCTGGAAACCATGAAATTACTGGCAGTGGTTCATTAGACAACTTTTTAAAGGAATTTGGAGAGAATCGATATGACTTTGACCATAACGGAACGCGATTTATTTTATTAGATTCTTCAACTGGAAGTTTCCGGACAAGTGATTTTGATCAGTTGATTGAATTGAGAGAATCATTGATTGAGGCAGCA
The DNA here is from genome assembly GCA_963831215.1 of uncultured Alphaproteobacteria bacterium. Classification (GTDB taxonomy): domain Bacteria; phylum Pseudomonadota; class Alphaproteobacteria; order Sphingomonadales; family Sphingomonadaceae; genus Sphingomicrobium. The sequence goes on from CAWHPM010000014.1 coordinate 179,136, forward strand.
AGCAATCCTCAAATTAATAATGTTGTCGTCGTTGGGCACCATCCGACACGAGATCCTTTACCGACGAAGAATAGTCAGTTAGCAGATGTAAAAGAAGCGGAATTGATTGAGAATTGGTTAACAGAATTCCGTGAGACTTCAAAAGGCAAAGGTGCTATGTATATTAGTGGACATGCACATACCGTTCATATGGAACGGGTAGAAGGTGTACCGTATATGGTGACTGGCTCAGCTGGGAAGGCTCCATATGGTTCGCCTCAGGATGGTGGATTCTATTCATGGACCATGTTTGGCATCGATCCAACTCCTATACCTGACCGGGCATTTGGACCGGAACGTGCAGCTGAAAATAGTAAGGTAGCAGGGAAAGAGTGGATTCAAGCTGAAGTTAGACCAATTTTAGAATCGATTACTGTCCATGCTCCTGAAACGGTTACGATTGGTGAAACTGTCGAAGTTTCTGCCGAAGGACACCAAGCAGGAAATCTAAACTTCCCACTACGTTACCCGGCATCCGCTAAATGGGAAGGCAGTGACAATGTATTCATCGGAACCGGTGACGCATTGGAACGTGCGAAAAAATCCAATAAATATGCAGCAGTATTCAATCCAGAGACTGGTGAACTGACAGCAATTCATAGTGGCAAGATTTCACTGAAAGTGATATCTAACTTTGAGGAGGCTGTGGCAGAAGTGGTTGTTCAATAGTGGCTTATTGCTGTAGAATATGTAAGAAGCCCTGCAGGCTAAAGTAGAGTGACCCAATAATATGAGACAGGAAAAAACACCCCTTATGTCGTATATAACAGTATTCGACAATTTAGGAGGTGTTTTTCCTTATGGGTAAAAAACGATTTTATCCTGAAGAAGTGAAACAAGAAGTAATACGGTTAAAGTTGTCTGGTGAATGGACCAATAAGCAAATCATGGAGAAGTTTGGAATCAAGAATAAAACGCAAATTAAAACTTGGATGAAATGGCATCGAAACAATGAACAACACCGATTAGCTCAACTGATCGGTAAGCAATATACCTACGGTAAAGGGCCAGATGACGAAAGTGAAATCAATCAACTACGACGCAAAGTGGCTTATTATGAAATGCGAGATGAATTATCGGGAAAGTACCAAGAAATCGAAAGGAAGTGGTACCAGAAGTTTTTGTAGAAGTGGTTGAAGCTCTTAAAGACCGATATACGGCGTCGGATATCTGTGAATGCTTTGGGATTCCCCGATCAACTTATTACCGATGGAAAAGTCAGGCGGGTCAGGAAATTCCTAAGTTACATCAATGGATTATTAGTATTTGTAAACAGCTTTCGCATCGTATTGGTCATCGGAAAGTGAAAGACATTTTACGAAAGGATTATGATGTAAAGGTTAACCGAAAGACTGTTCAAAAGGTGATGCAAAAATACAAGATTCAGTGTCGCGTTAAAGTAAAGCGACAAAAGTATATTGCAGGAGAAAGCAAGATCGTTGTTCCTAATCTGTTAAACCAAGATTTTAAAGCAGATAAACCGAATCAGAAGTGGGTGACGAATATTACGTACTTACCGTACGGGCCGAAGATGTTGTATTTATCAACCATTATGGACTTGTACAATAACGAAGTGATAGCGAATAAAATTAGCGATACATAGAGTGTTGATCTGGTGTTAGAAACATTGCTTGATGCTTGTAACGGTCGAGAGACTCATGATTTGATTTTACACAGCGATCAAGGAGCTCAATACACGTCCTATTCATTTCAAGCATTGGCAAAAGAAAACGGCATTACCACCAGCATGTCCCGCAAAGGCAATTGCTTTGATAATGCCGAGCTTGCCGCCGCCGTCACTCGACTACTCGGACAGTTTGACGACCACTCACTCCGCGTGGAAAGTCGGAAGAATTCGCCGCTCAGTTTAGAGCGACTCTAACAACTACTATTGTAATCGAAAAAGTAGTAAATTACATGTATTATTACAATTATATACGACCTTTTTCTAAATTAAATTGCCACAGTCCTGTAGAATATAGGACCGTGGCAGCATAGGTGTTTTTTCTAGTCTCGTTTCACTGGGTCAGTTCAAAAGGTCTGCAGGGCTTTTATTTTATATGTGTTAAGATTTCGTTGCGGTCTGCTTATCCGACACACCAAGCACATCAAGCAGGAAAACAAACACAGGAATCCCGATGATCAAGCCCCAAACGCCGAAGAAATGCTGGGAAAAGATCAGGACGATGAATGTATAAAAGACTGGTAAATTTGTTTTCGATGACATCAGTTTAGGATTGAGGATGTATGCCTCCACCGCATGAATTACCATGATTCCGACAAGCAAGTAAAATACCGTCAGGAAACCGCCGATTGTAAAGGCGATCAATGATAAAGGAATCAGTGAAATAATAACCCCAGCGACTGGAATCAGTCCCAGGAAAAACACCATAAATGACAATGCGAAAATTTGCGGAAAACCGAGCAACAGCAAAATAATCGCTGTCAAGAATGTATTAATAAGCGCAATCATGAACTGTGCTTCAATGACTTTACCGAATGTGCGTGAGAACTTACTGCCAAAATATTCGATTTCATAATAAAACGGAGCAACTTTACTACTCTTGAATTGATTCGTGAATTGGATCAAGCGTGGTTTTTCGATTAGGAAAAACAAGCTTAGTATGAGAGCAATCAATACTTGCACGCTGAAGTTGCTGATATCACTTAATGATTTAAGCAAGAAGGTAAAGCCATCCTGCAAGTAAGTGGTAACCTCGTTACTGGTAATGATCGTTTCAATGTAACGGAAGATCGGATGATCATAAGAATCGGTGGAGAAGTTTGAAATATGCTTGATAAGCTGGCTGATCTCCATTGTTATAATTGGTAAGTATCTGACAACCCCAACCGTCAACAAGCTGACGATAAGTGTGTACAGCAGTAGGATAAGCAACGTACGATGAATTTTGACGCGTTTTAGGGTAAACTTGACGAGCCCATTCATTAAAAATGAAAAAATAAAGGTTAAGAGTATGATATTCATCATGCTCCTCATACTGAAAAGAATCAGGATGATCAAGGCAAAAATAATGACTCGTCTAACCTCTCTTTTCCTAAAAAAGTCGATAATTGATTCCATATGCAAGTTCCCCTCGTATTCCGATTAAAAGAATGATTTTTATTTTTTTATCTTATATTCTAGTATCCACTTTTATGGAGAAAAATACAAGAAAGGAATTCGGGTGTTTGATGCTTGGGGGATTTATTTAAAAAATCTAACCGGATAAGTAGAAACGATCCACATTTCCATTATCCAGTTAGATTAGATTCCTCATTATAATGTTTTTCCAGCCATTAGGATGACCATTTTAGTATACGTAGCTTTGCTTATTCCCCGCGGAATACAGGCTTTCTTTTCTCAGCAAAGGCCCGAACCCCTTCTTGAGCATCTTTTGTTCCAAAACATTGTTTAATAAAAGCATACTCCTGCTTTAGAATCGTGGTCAGATCCAAGTCAGGGCTTGCAGCTAGCAATCTTTTAGATAAGCGTTATTGCTATCGGTGGTCCTGCCGCTATTTCTTTGGCAACATTCATCACCTGATCGAGGAACTCATGATGAGAGAATACTTCGTTGACCAATCCGAGTCGTTCTGCTTCATCCGGGTATATGTCCCGACCGGTTAGAATTAATTCCGCAGCCTTAGCTTGTCCAACCAATCGTGGCAAGAAATAAGTTGTCCCTGCATCAGGACTGAGACCGCGACGGATGTATCCAGTTGTTATCTTTGTATCAGCGGACATGAAGCGAAGATCACAAGCTAAGGCCAGCGCGAGGCCCGCACCGGCAGCAATGCCATTTATTGCAGCAATCACTGGCTTATCACAGTGAACGATTCCTAATGCTTGATGGCCAACCCAGCCTAAATCATCCAATTTTTGATGACGAGATGAAGTGTCTGCTTTCCTTTTCGCATAATCGTTCAAATCAAGACCCGCACAAAATCCTCGTCCGCTACCGGTAATGACAATGACACGGACTTCATCATCTGCAGAAGCCTCGGAAATGGCCTGGATAATTTCATTGCTAAGTGTTTCATTTATAGCGTTTAAACGTTCAGGTCTGTTCAGTGTTAATGTACGGACGCCATCTTTTGTCTCAACCATAATATGTTCCATTCATCATTCCTCCTAATATTTCAGAAATAGTTTGTTGTTAACTGAAGAATATTCATTCACGTTTCTTTAATGCCTTTTTCTATGGATACATTCTAATTTAATGTAGATTGTTCTCTCTAAGGTGGAATTTTTAATAGAGGTCATTTTAGGGTGTATAGTATTCCAGGTGACTAGTAGATTTAGGTGAGAGTCGTTATTCCTGTAATTTTTCAATACCTAGATATACAGAATTCAACAGCTTTAAATAATCTGTAGATAAATCTTTCGCTGGGGTTTCAAAGTCTTCATTAATCCAACTTACAATCAAGCCAAACGTGCCGTAAGCCCAAAGAATGACGGCAGAATCCGTGTAGTTCGTACATAAGTTATTAAAGAGAGGATGTTCATTCTTCTTTAATTCATTAATTATCGTATCGACAAATTTGTTCATAAACCCAGGAATGGATTCAGGTTTATTCCAAAGTTTATATAAGTTTTTATGTCTTAAAATGTGTTCAAAGATTGTAATTTCTTGTAGTTGCAACTCTTGAGGTGGCTTTAATATAAAGGATATCGTCCGAGAGAAATCTAATAAGGTCTCCCTAATAATCTCATCTACTAATTCTTCTTTATAATTGTAGTAATTGTAAAAAGTAGTTCGGTTAAAATCTGCATGATCTACGATATCTTTTACGGTAACTTTTTCATATGGCTTTTCTTCAAGCAACTCGATAAAAGAATTCTTTAAGCTATTTTTAGTTCGTCTCACCCTCCGACTATCAATACTGTGGACCATTACCATGGAAAATCACCTTTCTTTTTGTTTTTTTCAACAGTTTTGGGAGAACTGTTGTATCTGGCAACAAAACATAGAAAATTAATGATTGATGTATCATCCAATGGGGTCTAAGATTAGTATTTAATAAAGCCTTTCTGAGTTGACTTCATCATTTCTTTGTTTCTATTTTACATCAAACTACAAATGAAAGCGATTACATTCAATCGACAATTTTCGTCGTCTAGTAAACTCAGAAATTAGAACACTAAGGTAAAAAGATCAATTATGTTTGATAGAAAGGCCTCTCAATAAATGAAAAGGAGTGAGCTGTAAGCGCGAGAAAGTATCGTTACAAACCGTTGCATCAAGGGAAATTTATTGTTTCCCTATATGAGAAGAGTTGAAAAGGAAGTTCTATAGGAGACAGCTGTGAATATACTAATTTTAACCTTTCACTAAGACATAAAGATACTGATTGGTCAGTATGTAGCTGATTCATGTAACGAAAATACTAGTTAGTCAGTATGTGTGCTGGATGATGTATTGAGGATACTGATTAGTTAGTATGCAAAGCAGGATCATGTTTAATAAATACTGATTGGTTAGTATGTACAGCGGGTTCATTTCTAAAAGATACTAATCAGTCAGTATGTATCGGGGTAGTACTAATTTTTCTAATAGGTTAGTTCAATTTATTAAAAATATATAAGTCTAAGGAGATGAGAGGTATGGATTTCAGCTTATCAGATGAGCAACGGATGGTGCAAAAAACAGTAAGGGATTTTGTTAATAAGGAATTAATTCCACTTGAACAGGAAGTATTGAAAAATGAAAGAGAAGGAAGACCCGGAATTGCAAGGGAAAAAATTAGAGAGTTACAAAATAAAGCGAAAGATATTGGTTTCTGGGGAATAAATACGCCTGAAGAATATGGTGGAGCCAATTTAGGTCCGATGATGGCTGCATTAATTGCAATGGAGATGGGACGTACTTTTGTGCCGTTCAATTTTGGCGGATCAGCAGATAACATTTTATATGAGGGCACGGAAGAGCAAAAGGAGAAATATTTACTCCCAGTGATTAATGGTGAAAAGCGGTCCTGCTTTGCAATTACTGAACCTGATGCGGGGTCGGATGCTCGAGCGATTAAAATGCCAGCTGTGAAAGATGGGGACCACTGGGTACTTAATGGAGAAAAGGTGTTTATCACGGGTGGAAATGAAGCAGATTTTGCAATGGTCTTTGCAGTAACGGATAAAGAAAAGGGTGCGAACGGCGGTGTAACCTGTTTCTTGGTTGATCGTGATATGGGCTGGCGCTCTGAATATATCCATACGATGGGAGAATGGGGACCGGCGACATTAGTTTTTGAAAATGTACGTGTACCGGAGGAAAATGTATTAGGTGAAGTCGGACATGGATTTAGATTGGGAATGAAATGGATTGGTCAAGGAAGATATATGATTCCAGCAGGCGCAATTGGTGCAGCGGAAAGATTGCTTCAAATGGCGATTGAGTATGCCAAAACAAGACAGACTTTCGGAAAGCCTATAGCTGAAAGGCAAGCTATCCAGTGGATGATCGCAGATTCAGCGGTGGAAATAGAGGCAGCAAAATGGATTGTTTTACGTGCTGCATGGATGGCGGAAAATGGGATGGATGCTCGACACCAGTCTTCGATGGCGAAACTGCATGGGGCAGTTATGGCGAATGAAGTAGTGGATCGTGTGTTACAAATTCATGGTGGAATGGGCTATACAAAGGAATTACCGATTGAACGTTGGTACCGGGAATTGCGACTTACTCGTATTTTTGAGGGAACCGATGAGATTCAGCGTCGTACGATTGCTAGAAACCTATTAAAAGGACATGTAAAAGTAGGGGAATTACTGTAGGCTTCTTAGTCACGAATGCTAGTGATTACTAGTTTAATAAGTTCTCATGGCTTCAGGATACTGAATACTCAGTATGAAGGTGGGGTGTATGAATGAAAACAGAAAGAATTGCAGCAATCGTAGGAGTTGCAGAATCAGATCTCGGTAAAGTTTCTAATAAAAATGTATTGCAGCTTCAAGCTCAAGCGGCAAAGGCTGCTTTGGATGAAGCGGGTTTAACTAAAGATGATGTCGATGCATTGTTTACTGCAGGAAATTGGGCTTGGGCTCCTAATTTAATGTTAGCAGAGTATCTCGGCATCGAGACGAAATATTCGGATTCCACGAACATAGGTGGTTCATCATTTGAGTCGCATGTAGGACATGCGATGGCAGGGATTCAAGCAGGATTATTCGAAGTTGCATTGATTACTTATGGGAGTACGAACCGCACGAATCCTACGAGAAACACATATAGTGCTCCTTTAACTGGCCAGTATGAGCAACCATATGGTTTACCGGGAACGGTTGGATCCTATGCTTTAGCAGCGATGCGTCACATGCATCAGTATGGCACGACTTCAGAACAATTGGCTGAAGTCGCTGTTGCTACAAGAAAATGGGCGACATTAAATGAGAGGGCTTACAAGAGGGAGCCTATCGATATCTCAGATGTCCTAAATTCTCGGATGATTGCTGAACCTCTCCATTTATTGGATTGTTGTTTAGTGACTGATGGAGGTGGTGCAGTAGTTGTCGCATCAAAAGAGGTGGCAATGAGGACGAAAAAGCGTCCGGTTTGGATATTGGGACATGGAGAGGCGCACTCGCATAACACGATCACGAACATGCCTGATTTAACTGTGACGAGCGCCCGTGAATCGGGAGAACGAGCATTTCAAATGGCGAGTATTTCTCGGGATGAGATTGATGTCGCAGAAATTTATGATTCATTTACGATAACGGTCTTGTTGACTTTGGAAGCATTAGGATTCTGTGAACCTGGTGAAGGTGGGATGTTTGTAAGTGGTCAGCGGACAGCACCTGGAGGAGATTTTCCTATGAATACAAACGGTGGTGGATTGTCTTACTGCCATCCAGGTATGTATGGTATCTTCCTTCTCATTGAAGCGGTGCGGCAACTCAGACAGGAAAGTGAAGCACGACAAGTGAATGATGCAAAAATTGCTTTAGTACACGGTACTGGTGGAGTATTATCCTCAAGTTCCACGGTTATTTTAGGGAGGGATTAATATATGAATCTCCATATTCCCAAGCCCGTATACGATGAAGAATCGAAGCCTTTTTGGGAAGGTCTAAATAATGATGAATTACTCATACAGCAATGCCGTTCTTGCCAAAAGAACATATTTTATCCGCGCTCCCTTTGTCCAGACTGCTTCTCTGAAGAAATCCAGTGGAAAAAAGCTAGTGGAAAGGGGAAAATCTATAGTTATACCGTTGTGCATCATGCATTCGGCCCATTTAAAGATGAAACTCCATTTATCGTTGGAATAGTGGAGCTCGATGAGGGTGTAAGAATGCTGACACGGATTATTGGTGAGCGTAATCACGTTCAGATCGATAAAGAAGTGACGGTCGTTTTCCAAAGAATAAGTGAAGACTTCACACTGCCGTATTTTATGTTAAGTAATGCAAATTGAATAATAAAATCTAATCCGATCATTCATAGATATGGTTTTGTCATTTAGATAGAACGGAGGAAGCTGTCGTTCTTTCGTTCTATCCCTCAAATTATTGGGCAGCGAAAGTAGATGAAGTGTAATGATGGATAAAAAGGTTTTTTTTTTACTAGGATTCATTATGTTTTTGACTATGACTGGTTATGGGATTGTTCTCCCTACATTACCTTTTATCGCCGATGATATAGGATTAACCTCTTTTGAAATGGGGTCCCTCATAACCGGCTGGGCAGTTTCTCAATTAATTACTGCCCCAATATGGGGGCGCTTTGCAGATAAGTTGGGCAGGAAGCCTGTTTTGATTTTTGGATTGTTTGGTTTTGGGGTGGCTTTTCTTATTTTAATACTAGCCCAAAGCTATTGGCAATTGCTGGTTGCCCGGATTATTGGGGCTGCTTTAAGTTCTGGAACACACCCAGCTGTGTTTTCTATGGTAGCTGATTTTTCAACTCCAAAGAACCGAAATCTTTCCATGGCGCAGATGGGCGCATTAAATGGCCTGGGGTTCCTATGTGGTCCGGCTATCGGTGGTCTATTTACGCCATTTGGGATTATGGTCCCCTTTATCGTTGCGGGCAGCTTAGCGTTAATCACGATACCTCTAGCGTGGATTTTTATTAGAGAGCCGATGGAGAAAGAAACTCAACTGGACGAAGAGGAACATCCATCGTTTTGGCGTTCGATCTCCATGGTGGCAAGAACCGGTTATTGGGATTTATATACGATTACGCTTGGTTTATCTATCGCTGCATCCAGTTTTTACGGATTACTAGGATATTTTATGATAGCACGGTACGATGCGAGTGCATTATATGTGAGTTTGGCTTTTAGTGCACAGGCAGGAACATCCGTTACCGTTCAACTATTTCTTCTAAAAAAACTGTATGCGATCTTCGATGAAGAGAAATTAACCAAGATTGGCTTAAGCATTGTAACAATTGGATTTATCGCGATTGCTACAGCACCTGTTCCTTGGATGGTTATTTTGGGCTGTATCCTAACTGGATTCGGGCAGTCGTGTGTGAGACCAACAGTGATTTCACTCCTATCCAAGCGGGGGGAAATGGGGCAAGGAATCACCATGGGGCTGCAACAGTCTATGGATAGTCTAGGGAGAATCATAGGTCCACTCTGGGGTGGGTGGATTTTTGTGTATCTTGTACCAGGACCGTTTATGACATCCGCTTTAATCACTTTCTTATTATTGGTCATGGTGTTGGTGAATTCAGGAAGACAAGTCCATTTACCAAGTGTGGGAAAAGAAAGATCTCGCATGTAGGGTGAGCGAACCACTTAGATAATTACCAACTAAATAGACGGAAAATATAAATTATTCAATGTGTTGATTGTTGAAGAATTAGAAGTCGTTCGGTAATAAAGTTTTGTGGAGGGATACCATGCTTCTTACACAGTTATTAGAAGAGAATATTAAATCTTTCGGTGAGTACTCACTTCTCTATTATGGGGATAAATCGTATACGAATATCGAAACGAGGAATATCTCAAAAAAATTTTCGGCTTTAATTAGTAGTTTAGGGATAGATGAAGGGGATCGAGTACTCGTTTGTATGCCAAACTGTCCAGAAGTAATCTTTTCCTATCAAGGTATTTTACGATCTGGATCAGTAGTTGTACCTGTCATGTATCTATTACATGAAAAGGAAATCAATTTTATTCTAGAAAACTCAGAAGCAAAAGCAGTAATCACTTCCTCACATCATCTTAGCAAAATACTAAGGGCCACGGATGGATTAAAAGAAAAGCCAAAAGTGATTTGCGTAGATACTCCGAAAGTAGAAGATTTAATTCATAACCATGATGTAGAAATTATTGAATGTGAAAAAGTCCTTTCAAAAATAGATGTAACGAAAGAGCGGAGTCCTTTATTGGAAGAAGAGGATATGGCAGTTATTTTATATACTTCTGGGACGACTGGACAACCAAAAGGAGTAATCCTCACACACAAAAACTTATACTCGAACACTTCCAACGGTTTATCGCTCAGAGATAAGGATGAAGAACGAGGAACCACATTAGGTGTTTTGCCGTTGGCCCATATCTACGGATTCGGGGTCATGAATGGTATCTTGATGCAAGGTAACTCAGTCGTTATTTTTTCTAAATTTGATGCGGAGGAAGTATTTCAGGCGATTGAGAAATACAAGGTTAAATCTTTTGCGGGTGTACCAGCTATGGTCTATGCGATGGTGTATGACCCGAACGCTGATAAATATGATTTATCTTCTCTAGAGACGGTCGGTTCTGGCTCAGCGGCACTGCCGGTAAGTTTACGGAAGAAATTCATTGAAAAGTTTAATGCTGAAGTGCGTGATGCCTATGGTTTATCAGAAGCATCACCAGGGGTTGCCACACAACGGAATGATATGCCGATCAAGGAAGGGTCTGTAGGTCTTCCGATGCCAGGTGTCAAGATTAAAATAGCTGACGAAAATGGTGACGAGTTACCTGTAGGAGAAGTTGGAGAGTTATTAATCCAAGGTGACAATGTTACTCAAGGGTATTTCCGTAATGAAGAAGCTACAAGGGAAGCGTTTAAAGATGGCTGGCTATGTACGGGAGATATGGCCAGGGTGGATGAAGATGGATATTTATTCATCGTCGACCGCAAAAAGGATTTAATCATTCGTGGAGGGTTCAATATTTATCCTCGAGACTTGGAAGAACTGCTTGCAAAACATGAGGCGGTCTTAGAAGTGGCTGTCATTGGCGTTCCATCTGAGAGAATGGGCGAAGAAATCCTAGCTTGCGTCGTTAAGAAGGAAGCTGTCGAAATAACGGAACAAGAATTATTAGAGTATTGTCAAATACACGTGGCTAAATACAAATCTCCAAGACAAATTGTTTTCATCAAAGAACTGCCAAGGAATGGTGTTGGGAAGATACTAAAGATGCGACTAAAGGATATGTACCGGGATCATCAATTTCAAAATTGACAAAAGCAACGGTTCTATTTGAAGGAGGAAGAGAATTTGGTAAACACTAAAACTCCATTGTTGCAGGTTGAAAAAATGACGACAGTCTTTCAAACAAGAAAAGGGACTGTTGAGGCAGTGAATGATATTTCCTTCAGTATAACTAAAGGGGAAACAGTTGCTATTGTTGGCGAATCTGGTTCTGGAAAAAGTGTTTCTGCCTTATCCATACTAAAATTATTGGAAAGTAACGGAAAGGTTTCATCAGGAGCAATCCTGTTTAATGATTTGAACCTTGCTGAGTTAAGTAATGAGGAAATAAGAAAAATCCGTGGGAAGGACATTGCAATGGTCTTCCAAGATCCAATGTCCTGTTTGGACCCGGTATATACCATAGGAGATCAAATTATCGAGACCATTAAGATTCATGAAGATTTATCGAAAAAAGAATATGTGGAGCGAGCAATAGAGCTTTTACGACTTGTGGGTCTGCCAGATCCTGAAAACAGAATACACACATACCCTCATCAATTATCAGGAGGGCAGAGACAAAGGGTAATGATTGCCATTGCACTCGCTTGTAGACCCTCATTAATTATCGCGGATGAACCGACGACGGCTTTAGATGTAACGGTTCAAGCGCAAATCATGGAACTATTAAAAGATCTACAATCAAAATTTGAAACTTCCATTCTGTTGGTGACACATGACTTAGGCGTCGTCGCTGAAATGGCAGATAGGGTTGTTGTTGTTTATGCTGGCCAGGTTGTAGAACAATCGAGTGTGATTGAATTATTTGAGAATCCGCAGCATCCTTATACGGAAGCTCTCATGAGGAGTATTCCGAGGATCGAAACTGACCGTAATCAGCGACTGCAGACAATTAAAGGTAATGTCCCAAGTTTAGATGATACCCCGACGGGATGCAGATTCCATCCTCGTTGCCAGTTCGCGACAGAAAAGTGTCGTGTGGAGGAACCTCCATTATTTCAGGTTGCTGATAATCGGATCAGTAAGTGTTGGCTTGTCGACCCTGATTCTGACATAGAAATATCATACCCTAGCGCTACCAAGGAAGAAATAGATGAAGATGTTTATATCGATGTATCCAATCGATTAGAAGAAAAGGAATTATTATTGGATGTCAAAGGACTCAAAAAGCACTTCCCGATTACAAAGGGCATATTATCCAGAACGGTTGGCCATGTCCAAGCTGTGGACGGTGTCTCCTTTCATATCCGTCAGGGTGAAACGTTAGGGCTAGTAGGAGAATCTGGATGTGGGAAATCTACGGTCGGAAGATTAATTACAGGTCTGATTGATTCCACCGACGGAGAAGTCAGCTTTGATGGCAATGATTTAATAAGCAGTAATCGTAAAACCATGAAAGATTTAAGGAAACGAATGCAATTTGTATTCCAAGACCCTTATAGTTCATTAAATCCTCGCATGACTGTACTTGATATTATCGGAGAGCCCTTAGAAGTGCATGGACTGGCCAAGGGATTAGATAAGCAAGAAAGAGTAGGGGAATTATTGGAAACGGTTGGATTATCCAAAAATGATATGAATAAATTTCCACACCAATTCTCAGGTGGACAGCTACAACGGATCGGAATAGCTCGTGCCTTAGCTACAGAACCAGATCTGCTTATCTGTGATGAAGCGGTTTCCGCATTAGATGTGTCGGTGCAGGCGCAGATTCTAAATCTGCTGAAAGATTTACAGAAGAAAATGGGGCTTTCCTATTTGTTTATTTCTCACGACTTAAATGTAGTGAAATATATTTCCGACCGGATAGCGGTAATGTATATGGGAGAAATAGTGGAAGTCACAGATTCCGAGACGCTTTTTGAGAATCCAATGCACCCTTATTCCAAAGCTCTGATTTCTGCAGTGCCGATACCAAATCCTACGATAGTGCCTGAAAGAATTATATTGGAAGGTGAAGTACCGAGCCCATCCAATCCGCCTAGTGGCTGCAAATTCCATACACGTTGCCCAATGGCGACGGAATTTTGTAAGCAACAGAAACCTGTACTTAGAGAACTATCATCAGGTCATATCGTATCATGCCATCTGTTTGGAGAGGGGGAAGAGAAGTGGGGGAATATATTGTAAGGAGATTAATATACGGCGTACTCGTTCTATTCATCATGGTAACCTTTGTTTTTGTTGTGATGCGAGCAGTTCCAGGTGATGTAGTCACACTCCAATTGGCAGATTCAGGTGCAACAGAGGAACAAATCCAAGCTTTAGAGACTGAGTTAGGTCTGGATAAAAGTATGATAGCCCAGCTGGGTGACTGGTTGACAGGAGCATTTCAGGGAGACCTGGGAAATTCCTTATGGTCGGGGTTGCCAGTAACAGAAATCATTGGTGATAGACTCCCTGTTACTTTACAGTTATCGCTCATGTCAATCGTACTAGCGATTTTAATCGGGATACCTGTTGGTGTTATCTCTGCTGTGAAGCATAATACGTTTATTGACCATCTGTTACGCATTACTTCAGTTGGTGGTTTATCGATTCCAAACTTTTGGTTAGGGTTGATCTTGCTGACTGGCTTTGCTTTGGTCTTCAATTGGATTCCTCCTTTGGGTTATCAATCATTTATTGAGAATCCGGTTGTGAATGTACAACAAATGATCCTACCAGCAATTTGTCTAGCAATCACGCTAAGTGCAAGTATTGTTCGAATGACCCGATCCGCAGTACTGGAAGTTTTACATTCTGATTTTATCAGAACCATCCGTTCAAAAGGTGCGAAGGAGCGGGTCGTTATTTATAAGCATGCACTTAGAAATTCCCTAGTCTCTGTCATTACATTAATTGGCTTGCAGGTAGGTTATCTACTTGGAGGAACAGTCGTATTAGAGTCGATATTTTCCCTTCCAGGTTTAGGCAGTCTGATCTTTGAAACGGTGTCCGCAAGAGACTATCCTGTCGTTCAGGCCTCTGTATTAATCTTTGGAGCGATGTTTTTGCTAGTCAACTTGTTTGTGGATGTAATGTATGGCTGGGTGGACCCGAGAATAAGAAACAGTTGACGGAGGTTGATTAACCAACCATAGAAAGGAAGTGATTCAATGTCCCAAGTACAAATAGAATCTGAGATTCCGATAAAAAAGCATCTTGCAACAAGAACAAGACTTTTAAGAGTTAAAAATCAATGTATCCGATTTATTTCCATGCAAAAGATAGGAGTGATCTCCGCTTTATTTATATTGCTCGTTATTGCTGTTGCTATTTTAGCTCCTGTCATTGCGCCTTATGATCCGGTTGCTCAAAATAGAGAAGCTTTTTTGTCAGCTCCTACGATGCAGCACTTGATGGGAACGGATGATTTAGGGAGAGATGTATTTAGTCGAATTATCTATGGAGCTAGAATTTCTTTACTGGTTGGTTTTGCTACTGTTATCATTTCCATCATCTTAGGAACAATCATTGGGATGATTTCCGGTTTCTTTGGTGGAATTGTAGATATGGTTATTCAAAGGATTATGGATTCCATCATGGCAATTCCCGCATTAATATTAGCTCTGTTTATTGCAGCTTTACTTGGGCCGGCAGTTCAGAATGTGATTATTGCTCTAGTAATCATTGAAATCCCGCGTTTTGCTCGGATTGTCCGTGGGGAAATGATGCGGATTAGAGAAACGAATTATGTAGAGGCTTCACGCTCGGTAGGTGCAAATTCATTACGAATTATCATGAAGCATGGTTTACCAAATATGATGGCGCCAATTATCGTTATGGCAAGTTTGGCATTTGGACAAACAATCATTGCAGAAGCATCCCTTAGCTTTCTTGGGATAGGGACGCCACCACCAAATCCATCTTGGGGATTGATGCTTAGCAACGCTAGTAGATATATGGAAAGTGCCCCTTGGCTTGTGTTTTTCCCTGGTTTAGCTCTAAGTCTATTAGTATTAGCGTTTAACTTGTTGGGCGATGCATTAAGAGACTTCTTAGATCCGAAACTATCCTCATAGTCTTCGAATAAAAAAAATTAAAAATAAGGGGAGGGTATTGCATGTTTAAAATCAGAACTTTATCCGCTGTGGTTTTATTTGGATTACTGTTGTTACTTCGTAAGTGCTTGTTCTTCTTCTGATTCTAGTACGGATAGTAATGCCAATGCGGAAGCAGAGTCAGCGAATGGGGAAGCAAACACTTCAGAGCCAAAATACGGCGGGACGTTTACAATGGTCACTCCAGCTGATCCCGATACATTGGACCCCCATCGTCAATCGTCCATTTATACACACCAAATGGCTGGATTTGTTTATAACAAATTAGTGACGTATGAAACGGGACCTGACGTTGATTTCACGGATTATAACGTCGTTCCAGACCTTGCGGAAGACTGGGAGATATCTGAGGATGGAACGGTATATACCTTTTATCTGCGCGAAGCTTATTGGCATGATAAGGAACCTGTAAACGGCCGCCAAGTGAATGCAGAAGATGTCGTTGCCACGATGGAGAGGATTATTGAACTGCCTGGGCATCAAGCCGCCCTTTTATCAGAGGTAGAGAGTATTGAAGCAGCAGATGACACTACCGTAGTTTTTACATTAAAACAGCCATTTGCTCCATTTCTAAATTTTATGGCCAATCATTTTATGTGGATTTTACCTAAAGAGGCGATAGATGGCGAAGTAGACTTGACAACAGATGCGATTGGGACGGGGCCATTTGTTTTGGAGAAGTGGGATGACAATGTTCAAGCGACGTATTCACGTAATCCGAATTTCTTTGAAGAAGGAAAACCTTATCTGGATGAATTGATATATAAAGTTGTACCTGACCAGGGTGCACGTATTGCGGCATTCCGGACGGAGCAAGCGGAAGTGATAGGTGGAATATCACCTGAAGAACTAGATACCTTGGTTAAAAGTAACCCAGACATAACCGTAAGAGAAGTATTGTTTCCTACGCAAGAACAAGTATATGTAAATATGGAAAGAGAGCCGTTCAATGATTTGAGGGTTCGTAAGGCGATTAGTATGGCAATTGATCGTCAATCGATGGTAGATAGTATCTATGGTGGAGGAGAAGTGAGTGGACCAGTAAATCCATCTTTAGGCAGCTGGGCATTACCATTAGAAGAAAGGGAAGCACTTCTACCATATGATCCAGAAGGGGCGAAAGAATTACTGGCAGAGGCTGGATTCCCTAATGGATTTGATACGACCTTAATTGTAACGGATGGATATGGTGAACAACTGGTTCGTGTTGCCCAATGGATTACCGAGGATTTGAGGAATGTCGGCATTAACGCAGAAATGGAAGTTGTCGAATATGCTACTTACTTTTCTGAGAGATGGCCAAAGGTTGATTATGATATCGGTGTAGGCTATCAAACGTATTTCCAAGAGCCTGATGAATGGTTGCGTACTCAAATGCATTCTCAAGGAGCACGTAATTGGTATAATACGAAAGATTCAGATCTAGATGAAATGCTGGATGAACAACGGATGATCTTAGATGAGAATGAGAGACTGGAAAAAGTACACGAGATTCAACGATATATACTAGAGAATGTCCTGAATCCAATTCCGGTATCGACTTACTATGTGATGACTCCGCACCAGCAGTATGTGAAAAACTACGAGCCTCATGCATCTTATGGTCATATTCATATGAAAAATGTATGGCTGGATAAGGAATAGTAGGTGATGTATATCATTAATTTTCCATCTATTCAGTTTTTTTAGGGAGGCAGTTGGTTGTTTCTAACCTATAAAATAACTTCAAAAAAAGGATTTGAATGAAACATGGTGCAGAGAATAGAGAAAATAGAGCTATCCACCAATTTTCCGATAGGTCCTGTAAATGTATATCTAGTATTTGGGGAAAAATTGACACTTATCGACGCGGGGATACAAACAGAACAGGCATGGAATGAATTAATAGCTGGCCTTCGTTTGTTAGGCCTAACCGTACAAGATATTGAGCAGATTGTACTGACCCATCATCATAATGATCATATGGGACTTCTACAATGGATTTTAGAGAAGAATCCAGTTCCGGTCTATGCGCACAAAGATACGGAGACATACCTGGCAGACGAAGCCTATATGAAATGGAGTGGAGAGTTCTTTGACCGACTTTTTGTTGAGTTTGGTCTGACTGAAGAAGTGGCAGAGAAATGGGCTTATCGTAAACGCGACCGGGATGTATTGGCAGGTTTGAAGATAGAAAAGGGACTTCAAGAAGGGGATGGCATACCCGGTTTACCTGGCTGGGAAGTGATTGAAACGAAAGGCCATTCCCAAGACCATATCTCTTTGTACCATGCTGGAGAACAAATTTTCATTTGCGGAGATCATGTCATTGATGATATCCATGTTGGAATTTTTCTAGATGCACCACTTCCTGGAGAACAGCGTGCTAAACCACTGATACAGTATATAGCGAATTTGAAAAAATGCCTTAAGCTTCCTATCAAGATAACCTACTCTGGTCATGGTCCTGACATTTATGACATCAGTCGCTTTATCCATGCTCAGTTTGAACGGACGGAACATCGTGTACAACGAGTGAAAAACGTATTGGAAAAAGGGAATGCAACCGGGCTCGATATTGTGAAGAAGATGTACCCAGAACGTTATAAAAAAGGATTGATTACATTTGTTTTTGAAATCATCAGTGTTCTGGATTTATTAATGGAACGTAATGAAATTTTTGCTGAGAAGCAGAACGGGGTTTACGTATACAGTCTAATTTGATAGGTTACGAAAATTTTCTCGAAACTATAAATCTATGAAAGGCTATAAGGTTATAGCGCATTCATTGAAGGAGGAAGTATGATGGCGGATAGATTTAATGGAAGGGTAGCTTTTATTACAGGAGGAAGTCGTGGTATAGGAAAAGCAATTACTGAACGATTTGCTGAAGAGGGTGCGAAAGTAGCAATCATCGATATCAATGAAGAGGCATTGCAGGAAACGGAAAGGGAATTCAAGGAAAAGGGCTATGACATTCTTGCTTTAAAGGCAAATGTGGTAGAAGCGGAAGAAGTGGAATCTGCAATCAGTGAGGTCATGAATCAATTTGGTTCATTGGATATTTTGGTGAATAATGCTGGGATTATTAGAGACAATCTTTTATTTAAGATGACGGACAGTGACTGGCAACAAGTAATAGATGTGCACTTGAAGGGTGCATTTAATGCTAGTCGAGCAGCACAAAAATATATGGTGAAGAATAACTATGGAAGAATTATCAATATATCATCGACGTCAGCTCTAGGTAATCGAGGGCAGGCTAATTATTCTACAGTGAAAGCAGGTTTACAAGGCTTTACGAAGACACTCTCTATTGAACTTGGAAAATACGGGATTACAGCAAATGCCGTTGCCCCAGGCTTTATAGAGACGGAAATGACGAGGGCTACGGCAGAGAGGATTGGTGTCCCTTTTAATGACTTTGTAAAGGCCGGTGCAAGCAAAATACCAGTTGGTCGGAGTGGAAAGCCGGCCGATATCGCAAATGCCGTTGCCTTTTTTGCTGATGAAAAATCATCCTTTGTCAGTGGGCAAGTGATTTATGTAGCTGGAGGACCTAAAACATAAGGAAGGGAGAGGAATTGGATGTACAAAGATTTAATAGGTAAAAGATCGGAAAGAGTGAAAAGTACGGTTGAGCGAGGGATGGTTAAACGTTTTGCTGAAGCTATCGGCGATTTGAATCCTATTTATCTAGATGAAGAGGTTGGCAGAAGGTCAAGATACGGAAGGAATATTGCGCCACCGACTTTCCCGCGTGTCCTAAATTCCGGTGTTGTGGAAGGGTTGAATCTTCCTAAAAAAGGACTGATACATGGAGAGCAAAATTATCATTATAAACGTCCACTGTTCGTAGGGGAAGATATCTATTCCTATTCTGTAATTGAAGATTATTACGAAAAACAAGGAAGTAGTGGGTTAATGGGTTTCTTATCAACAAAACGATATGGTGAAAATGACAAGGGAGAAGTTATATTTACGGAAGAATCCGTCATTATCATTACGGAAACTGTGAGAAAGGCGATGAAAGTATGAGTCAAATTTTAGAATTAAAGAAGAATGATACGCTTGCTGTCACGCTTGATCCTGTCTCCAGAATGGACTTAATTAAGTATGCCGGGGCTTCCGGTGATTTCAATCCGATTCATACGATTGATGAAGAGGCAAAAAAAGCAGGGTTACCAGGTATCATTGCACATGGAATGTGGACAATGGGCAATTTAGCCAAATTGTTTACACCGTATTATGAGGAAGGATTTATTCAAGATTACCAGATTCGCTTTTCAGGGATGGTTTTCCTGCATGATGTTGTAACGCTTCAAGCTGAGTTGAGAGATGAAGCAGCAGACTATATGGACTTTGATGTGAAAGCAATGAATCAAAAAGGCAGAGAGATCATTAAAGGGAAAGTTCGTTTTGCGACATATCAATAGAACTGGTCCGTTGGGAAAGGCATAAGTAAAAAACGATTAGGAGTTGTAAAATATGAATAGAGATGCCGTAATTGTATCGGCGGTACGAACTGCTATCGCTAAACAGGGAGGAGCCCTGGCTAGTCTCCCCGCTCATGTTTATGGGGGAGAAGTGCTGAAAGAGGCGGTAAGACGAGCGAAAGTTGATCCAGAAACAATTGATGATGTTATTATGGGAAATGTACTGAGTGGTGGAGGAAACATTGCTAGATTAACAGCATTACAAGCAGGATTACCGATCAGTACTCCAGGACTCACGATCGACAGACAGTGTGGGTCTGGGATTAACGCAGTTGTCCTGGCTGCTCAAGCCATCCGGTCAGGAGCAGGGGATATCTATGTAGCGGGTGGAGTGGAGAGTATGACACGTGCCCCGTATTTAATGGAACGACCTGAGCGGCCTTATAGCTCTGCACCACCAAAATGGCATCGGATGCAACATGCACCAAAAGAAATTGGAAGCCCTCCAATGGGAGTCACCGCAGAGAATCTAGCAAATCAATATCAAATCTCCCGAGAGGAACAAGATGCTTTTGCTTATAGTAGTCAGCAAAAGATGGCAACAGCAATGGAAAAAGGATTATTTGATGAACAAATTGTCCCGATAAAGGTTCCGGTGAGAAAGGGAGAACCGATTGTGTTTGACAAAGATGAACACCCACGACCAAACACGAATTTGGAGGCGCTCTCAAAGTTGCCGCCGGTATTTGCTAAAGAGGGAACAGTAACAGCGGGGAGCAGCTCGGGTTTGAATGATGCAGCATCTGCCCTAGTCGTAATGTCAAGAGAAAAAGCAGAAGAACTGGGTCTTACCCCGCTAGCCGTCGTTCGGGAGTCTGCTGTTGCAGGGGTCGATCCAAACATTATGGGAATTGGACCGGTCCCAGCCACGAAAAAAGTAATGGAGAAATCAGGACTCACTCTCGACGATATGGATCTGATTGAACTTAATGAAGCTTTCGCTGCTCAGGCCCTAGCTTGTGTCAAGGAATTATCTATCAATCTTGAAAAATTGAATGTAAATGGTGGGGCGATTTCACATGGGCACCCATTAGGTGCTACTGGTGGTATACTTATTGGTAAAGCAGTGTACGAATTAAATCATTCAGGTGGAAGGTACGGTCTTGTAACAGCATGTATCGGTGGGGGGCAGGGAATTTCAATTATTTTAGAGAGAGAGTGATTATTAATTGTCCTCCCTTGTATGGATAAAACTGGAAATATATTGTTTCGATGTAATATTAGTGTGCTAATATTATATTATAGAAGTAACAGTAGGGGAAAGGGCGTCTGTGATGAAGGACAAATTAATACAAGCAGCTATTGACCTATTTGATGAAAAAGGATTCAAGGGGACTTCGATTGAAGATATTACCGATAGTATTGGTGCAACTAAAGGAACATTCTATTATTATTTCAAAAGCAAACAAGAAATGCTGAAAGATATTCATCTAAATTTCATTTTAGAGTTACTGGAGAAACAAAAAGCAATTATTCAAGACCCGAACAAAAGCAACTATGAAAAGCTGTATGACATCATCTATTTAATCATAAGTAATATCAGAACAAAGGGAAAGAATGCTAGAATCATCTTCAGAGAAATGAGACACCTCGAAGGAGTATATTTAGAACAAATTAAAGGGAAGAGAAAAGATTTTAGGTTGAATGTCCAAGCATTATTAGAAGATGGCATTGCAAAGAACGAGTTTGATCAAAATGTAAGGGCTGACATTTCTGCGTTCAGCATACTCGATATGGTCAATCGAACCTATTATTGGTACAACCCTGATGGAGAATTGACAGAGGAAGAATTGGCTGATTATTATTTAGGGTTCATCCTAAATGGAATAAAATCTAAGGAGCCTTTGTAACACATAATTTAATGGGGGTATCCATTTGTCTAATTTAAATCGGAGTATTAAATTAGTGAGCAGACCACAAGGAATGCCAACGTATGAAAATTTTGAGCTAGTTACCAATTCATTACCTACTATAAATGAAGGCGAATTATTGATTCGGACGATTTATTTATCAGTAGACCCATATATGCGCGGAAGGATGAATGGAGTAAAAACGTATGTTGATCCATTTCAATTAAATGAAGTACTTATTGGTGGCGTAGTTGGGGAAGTTGTAGAATCAAAGAATAATGATTTCAAAACTGGTGAGATTGTGGAAGGTCGCCTGGGATGGTCAGATTTTTCTGTATCAAATGGCAGTAATATTAGGAAAATAGATCCAACTCTCGCACCGATTTCAACCTCATTAGGAGTAGTTGGAATGCCAGGGCTCACCGCATATTTCGGATTACTTGATATAGGAAAAGCAAAAGAAGGGGAAACCGTCGTCATCTCTGGAGCGGCAGGTGCCGTTGGCATGGTCGCAGGACAAATCGCAAAAATCAAAGGTTGTCGCGTAATCGGTATCGCAGGTTCTGAGGAAAAGGTGAATTATTTAAGTAATCAACTCGGTTTTGATCAAACGATAAATTATAAAACAGAAAATGTATTAGACGCTCTAAAAGCAGCATGTCCTTCTGGAGTAGATATATATTTTGATAATGTTGGTGGAGAAATCTCTGATGCGGTTATAAAATTGATCAATTACAAGGCGCGTATCATTGTCTGTGGGCAAATATCTCAATATAACAATGAACAAATTGAGACAGGGCCTCGTATTCAAGGTCAATTAATCCAACGAAGTGCACTCATGCAAGGTTTCATCGTTTCCGATTATGCTGATCGTTTTGGAGAGGGGTACCGACAGTTAGGAAAGTGGGTAAAAGAAGGTAGATTACAGTATCGAGAAAATGTCGTCGACGGCTTAGAAAATGCCCCGGATGCATTCATTGGATTATTCCGGGGAGATAATATAGGGAAACAACTAGTTAGGGTATCGGAAGAGTAACCTATAGGTTTGGATAAAATTCAAATGTAATTGAATTTTGATGAATGAAAAGTTCACAGAACATAGTAAATGAGCTACCAATATGCGCTTCATAGCCAAATTGGTAGCTTTTATGTTTTTTACAAGTCTCCTATAAATAAGGTTATACCGCTATAATTAGGGTCCAATAAAATTCTATTAGATGGTAGCCTTGACTTTAATTAACATAATATTTACTCCCTTTTAATATCTTATTAACATCTACTTTCTATACTATAAGTTGACATAATAGGAGAGATGGAGGGAGTATATTGAAACGAAGGAGAAAGGCACTTCAGAAACTCTTTACTGCATACCTAGCTTTGCTGGTACTAGTAAGTCCGATGTTGCCGATAGCACAGCAGCAGGTGTATGCGGAAAGTGTTTCTGGAAGTGAAGTAGAAAAAGAAGGGGAAGCTTCGATTCAACATGAGCAACCCCAAGCAGTAAATGCTAATGAAGATTTACAGCTGTCTGTCCAAGCTGAAGGTGCTATTGCGGTGGATGTGAACTACATGGTACATAATGAAACAAAAACAATCGCAATGACTGAAAATGAAAATGGTCAATTTACTGCAGTGATTCCAGCTGGTGATTTAGAACAAGAGAAATTCGAATATTGGTTTCTAGGAAAATATGAAAATGATGTACAACAAGCAACGAAGCCTTACATCATACCTTTAAATGAAGAAAATGAAACATCTACAAAGGACGAACCTCAACAAACTGATTCAGAACCACAGCAAGAAGAACATCAAGAAGAATCCTTTCAATTACAACATGATCCAATTACACAAATAAACGGGAGCAATGATTTGAAGGTAACCGCTCATGCACCTGGTGCAGAGCGTGTGAAAATGATCTTTAAATCTGCGAAAGAGTTAGAGGCGGAAGAACTGCTTTTAACAAAGGAAAACGATCAATTCAACCTTTCCATTCCGAACGAGAAACTTTGGTCGACTGTATTCCAGTATGAACTGATTGCCGAAGATGCGGAAGGTAATACGAAATCCACAGATGTGATTGAAGCGTCTGTAACGAAAGATGAGCATACAAAAGACATTCCGGAGCTGCTTATTACAGAAGTCGCACCTCAAACGGAGCAGGCTTATGGCTTTATCGAAATCTATAATAATAGTAATCAACCGGTTCATTTGAATGATTATCAGTTTGTCTATCAGTCTGAATTGGCTGGAAAAGTAGACTGGGATATAGCGGATGATATAGAAGTAGGACCGCAAGAAACGGTTGTCATTTGGATACATAACAGTGAGAAGACCCTGACAGCCGATGATTTTAATACTTTCTATGGAACAAATGTCGCCGAAAGCAACCTCGTATTTGTTAAAAGTGAAGCAATGGCTGCTGAGAGTGGTACGATAACCATGAACGACAAGTCAGGACATACGATAGTACAAGCATCCTTTGATGGTGAGGATGTCTCCCAAAATAAAGGGATAATCTATCTCTATCCAAGCGAAGGCACTTCCATGCAAAAAGCAGGTATCAGTACGGAAGCTGACCCGGAAAACTTGATTCCTGGTCAAGTGCCGTCAACTCCAGTTGAAGTAGTAGAGACGGAGCAGGTAGAAGAGAGCTTGGAATCCGATTTACAGAATGATGGACAAGCAGAAACAGAGGAAGATTACGATCCTCAAGCTGTACCGCGTCTGCTTATCACTGAAATCACGCCAGATACAGCCAATATGAATGGCTCGGATGCGTATGAGTTTATCGAAATCTACAACAATAGTGACCAGTCCATCAATATGAAAGACTATCAACTGATTTATCGTTATCCAACAAATACAGCAGACCAAATCTGGAATATTACCGAGGATAAAGTGATTGGTCCACAAGAAACATTCATCGTTTGGATTAAAAATGCAGGAAATAAAGATGCTACATTAGAGGATTTTGAAGCTGCCTATAGTATTGAGTTGTCAGAGAGCCATGTAACAACAATAGGAAGTGGCGGAATGGCAAACGGCAGCGAACGTACAATTATCATTAGTGATATGGTTGGCAACACGATTGCTGAAGCGACTTATAATGACGGGTCCAAAGATGTTTACCCTGACAGAGGGATTATGTATCAATTCCCGACAGAAGGACATGTAATGGATAAAATCGGAGTCGATGAAACGGTCACTCCACTTCACGTTTATCCGGAACAAGTGCCGTCGATCCCGGTGAAGGTAGATACAGAAGCAAGTGCACCAACAATTGGTGAAGCAGCAATTCATCTTGAGGATGGACTCATCCAAGTCGAGGTGCAAGTGGATTCGGAACTACCTGTCACAGGTGTTCAAGTATTCTTCCGTCAAACCACGGCGATGGAATTCCAGTCTCTAACGCTGACTAGTCAAGATGGAGAGAACTTCACCGTCGCGATTCCGGTCGAAGAGATCTGGAGTGAGGGAATAGAATATTATTTCGTTGCCGCTAATGACGCAAGACAGGCAACTTCCGATATCGGTGTAGTGGAACTTCCAAAAGCGGATATCGACTATCAACAGATTCCACCACTTCTCATTACAGAAATTGTACCGGACACAGCGAATGTGAACGGCGCGGATGCTTATGAGTTTATTGAGGTTTATAACAATACAACGGAAGACATTCGCTTTAATGATTATGTTTTACGTTACCGTTATCCGAATACGGGAGCGGAAGGGGATCTGTTATGGGGACCGCCGCTGGACCATGAGGATATTATTGTTCCTTCAGGAGAAACCGTCGTTTTATGGATCATTAATGGTGGGAATCCACATTTGACTGGCGAGGATTTTAATAACCATTTTGGAACGGATTTAACAGAAGGACAGAACCTCATCAAGATTTATAACAATGGAATGGCAAATGGTACGGAAAGGACATTGGTCATTGCCACGCAAACAGGGGATGAGTTATCTTACGCAGCTTACAATGATGTAACTGGGGTTGATGATACGCAGCCGGATAAAGGAATTTTTTATCGTTTCCCACAAGACGGCAGTATGCAATCTCAAAAAATCAGTGCGGGAGAGTTGGATGCAACTCCTGGTGCTGTGATGATCGAGCAAGTCCCATCGGAAAAAGTGCAGTTGCCGACTGATGTGACTCAACCGGAAATACAAGATAATACTAGAGAAGCACTTACTTCAGGAGAAGATTTTCATATCACGGCGACCATCACCGATGATGTTCAAGTGAAATCTGTATTCTTGTACTACCGCACGATGGAGGACACGGATTTTATCAAAGTGAGTCTGCCGCGTGGTGACAATGATGAATTTCTATATACGGTGTACACTCCTGAATTAATCGGACAGAAGCAACTTGAATACTATTTGGTTGCGAGTGATGGAAAAAATGAAAGTCGTACGAACTTGAAAACTCTATCCATTGAACATCCACATGTTCAAACTGGTCTTCGCTTAAATGTAGCGGACGAAGAAGTGATAGCAGGAGAAAAGATCATTAAAGCAACTGCCGATGAATATACGAATGACATCGTATTATCGGTGGATGATGAGGAAGTTCAAGATACATTCCGTGCCATGGAAAATGAAGCATATTTTGCTTTTGACGTGACGGAAACGAATATTTATTTCCAAAATGGTGTCACGATGGGTGATGAAATTTTAACCATTTTTGATGACACGTATAATGACTTTGTGACATTAACCGTGCCGATTCCGGCAGATAAATTAGAGATTGGCGACAATACGATCTCCATCCGGGCGGGTAATAAAGTCAGCCCATTTGATGAAGGATCGACAGAGAACCGTGACGACTTCACCATCAAAAATATCCGTCTTGTTTTATCAGATGGAACCGTCATTTATGACCCGGACTACAGTGATCCAAACGTCAATTACCCTGTAGGCGACAGTGCTGGGAAACAGGAAGTGTTTGATTTTACGTTTACGTTAGAAGATGAAATGTTTACTTCGCTTGCTTACGTCTTCGATACGCCGACGGTAGAAGATGGGGAATACAAGATTCAAGCGGAGTTTGAAGAAGAAACAGTTGCAGCAAATGTCATTGCGGATAATACAGCCCCGACCATCGTACCGACGATAGAAAATGGTCAGGAATATAAAGGGGAGTTCCTAATTGATGCAGAAGTTTCCGATGCAAACGGAGTACAAGATGTAACAGTTCAGTTAGGCGGAAATTATATTTCCTTGCCGCATGAAACATCATCTGCCCTACTTGAACCAGGTGAGCATGAAGCAATTTTCCGTGCAACGGACATCGTAGGGAATGTAGAGGAAAAAACAGTAACATTTACTGTCACCGAAGAACATCCTTGGCTGCCTGACTGGTTGAAGGGTACTCCTGAAGATACGAGCGCTAATTTATCGGTTCGAGTGACAGACCCGACAAATGATGCGATGGATGTAACGTTTTATGAGGCATACCAGTACACAGCAGAAGATACGGATCATCTGACGATCAAGCAGTTTGCTTCGACAACAGAACCGCCTGAATCGTTCCAGCCAGAAGGGGAAAAAACGTTAACTGAAGATGAGCTTCAGGAACTTTGTTCTGGCCCGCGAAGCGGATCTCGCCCGCGGTGACCTTCTCCAGAGCGGTGACGAGCCGGCCGATCGTCGTCTTGCCGCAGCCCGACTCTCCGACCAGCCCGAACGTCTCGCTGCGATGGACCGTGAAGGACACGCCCGACACGGCCTTGACGGTGCCGATCTTGCGCTGCATCACGGCGCCGGCAGTGACGGGGAACTCCTTGTGGATGTCGTCGAGCTCGAGCAGGATCTCCGGTTCGCTCGCCGGCTCGACCGGCGCGGGCAAAGGCTCGTTGACGGAGATGGGCTGCGCGGCGCCATTTCCGCTGTCGGCGTCGATCAGGCCGAGGGCGAGCGCGCTCCTGTCCTCTTCGGCCTGCAGCTTGGCCGGCTCCGCCGACGGGTCGACCGGGTAGAAGCACGCGTAGACGTGCTCGCCGGAGCGCATTGCGTGCGGGAGGGTCGGCGTCTCGGTGTGCTCGGTGCCGGCGCCGGGACGCGAGCCGTCTTCGTCTCCGGCGCGAGGAGCGGCTCCTCCTGCGTGCAGCGCGGCTGCGCGTTGCGGCAGCGCGGCGCGAAACGGCAACCGGGCGGCGGGTTCATCAGGTCGGGCGGAACACCCGGGATCGAGTAGAGCGCCTGCGAGCGGTCCTGGTCGAAGCGCGGGATCGAGCGGAAGAGCGCCTCCGAGTACGGGTGCCGCATCGAGCCGAACAGCTCCTCGGTCTCGGAGCCCTCGACGATCTTCCCCGCGTACATCACCATCACGCGGTCCGCGCGGGCGGCGATCACTCCGAGGTCGTGCGTGATGAGGATCACGGCCATTTCGAAGTCGCGGCGGAGGTTGTCGATCAGGTCGAGGATCTGCGCCTGGATCGTCACGTCGAGCGCTGTCGTGGGCTCGTCGGCGATCAGCAGCTTGGGCGAGTTCACGAGCGCCATCGCGATCATCACGCGCTGGCGCAGCCCGCCCGAGAGCTGGTACGGGTAGGCGGCCAGGCGCTCGGCAGGGCGCGGCAGCCCGACGAGCTCGAGCACTTCGCGGGCGCGCAGCATGGCCTCGCGCTGCGTCGTGTCGTTGTGCAGTCGGTAGGCCTCCGCGATCTGGCGCCCGACCGTCCACGTCGGGTTCAGCGACGTCATCGGGTCCTGGAAGATCATCGCCACGTCGTTGCCGCGCACGTGCTGCATCTGACGCTCGCTCAGCGGGCCGAGGTCCTGGCCCAGCAGGTTGATCGAGCCCCCGACGACGTGGCCGACGCTCGGCAGGAGCTTCATGATCGAGAGACCGGTCGTCGACTTCCCGCAACCCGACTCGCCGACGAGCCCGACGCACTCTCCGGCCCGCACGGAGAACGACACCCCGTCCACGGCCCGCACCGGGCCGGCGCGCAGGTGGAACTCGGTGCGGAGGTTCTCGACCTCGAGAACGACGTCCCTGTCGGCCACAGCGCCTTCGCTCACGGATTCAGAATATTCGGCGGCCCGATCGATCCGTCGTTCATACCCGCTGCCCGTGCGCCGCTAACGGCTGAACGCGGCGTTGACGGCAGCGTTGTTCGGCAGCTCCGCGAACCCCGTGAACGTGCCGGTGTCGGCGATCTCCTGCGCCGCGGCGATGAACGCGGCCTGCGCGACGCGCGCGAGCGTGCCGCCGACGCTGATCCTGCGGACGCCGAGCTTCGCGGCTCCGGCGACCGTGATGAAGGGCTTGTGCACGAGCAGGTTCACCGGCTTCGGCGCCACTGCGGCGACGATCGCCGACACCTGCTCGGCAGTGTCGACGAACGGCGCATAGAGGCAGTCCGCACCCGCCTCGGCGTATGCCTGCAGCCGCCGGATCGTCTCCTCGAGGTCGGGCCTGCCGGCGACGAACCCCTCGGAGCGGCCCGTGAGGACGATGCCCGTGCCGCTCTCGTCGATCGCGCGCCGTGCGGCTCGAACTCGCTCGACGGCGAGCTCGAAGGGGTAGAGCGGCTCGTCGGCATCTCTCGTCGAGTCCTCGATCGAGAGGCCCGCGATACCGGTCGCCGCCGCGAGCGCGACGCTCTCGGCGACTCCTTCCGGATCGTCGGCGTAGCCGCCCTCGAAGTCCGCGTTCACCGGGACGTCGACGGCACTCGCGATCTCGCGGAGGTGCTCCAGCATCTCGTCCCGCCCGACTCCCTGGTCGGGTCGGGCTACCGACCAGGCGAAACCTGCGCTCGTCGTCGCCAGCGCCTCGAACCCCAGATGCTCGAGGAGCACCGCGCTGCCGACGTCCCAGGGGTTAGGCATCACGAAGCAGCCCTCCTCGTGCAGCTGCCGGAAGGCCCCGACCTTGTCGCGCTGCGCGCTCACCCCGCGAATAATCGCTTCTCCGCGGCGAGCTGGGACGACCATTCGAGACGGTCGACACCGGCGAAGCGGAGGTAGGCACCGAGGGCGTCGCGCATCGCATCGACGAATCCCTCCGCGCGACGCGGCGCGAATCCCTCCTCCCACCAGAGGCCGAGGACCTCGACGCGGCTCCCGTCGCGGTCGATCCGAGGCTCGATCCTGCCGACGAACCTGTCGCAGAAGAGAATCGGCAGCACGTAGTAGCCCCAGCGGCGCTTCTCCGGCTTGAAGAACCCCTCCCAGACGAAGTCGAAGCCGAACAGGCGGTCAAGAAGAGCCGTGTCCCACAACAGCGAGTCGAACGGGGCGACGAACGCGACGGAGGGCGGCGGCTCGGGCGGAGATTCGAGCTGCGCGAGCTCGTCGGCGACCACGAACCGCTTGCCGCGCAGGCTCTCGATCTCGACGGGCACGAGCGCGCCGAGCTCGACGAGCTCCTTATGCAGCGACCGGCGCACATCCGGCGCGGCGATGCGCGCGAACGTCCCGCCGGCACCGCCCGCGCCGAGCAGGCCGTGGGCGCGGTGGCGGGAGAGCTGCTTGTGCAAGAGCTGCTCTCGCTCGGGAATCTCCTGCGCGAGGAGCTCGGGCGGAAGCAGCCGATCGACGACGTCGTAGTAGCGCACGTTGCCCTCGCGGCGCGCGAGCCCGATCTCGCCCGCGACGGTGTATGCCTCGAGCACCGAGCGCACGGCGTTCTCCGGCATGCCGAACCAGTCCTTCGTGCGGCCGCTCTCGCGCTCGAAATCGGCCGAGGAGAGCGGCCCGTCCGCCCGGATGCGCTCGAGCACGCGTTCTGCGACGGCGGCGTTCTCCTCCAGCGCCGCGGCGTGGAACCGCGGCCCCTTGCGGCCCGCGTTCACGCGATACCACGGGACCTCCTCCGCCGGGATGAACGACAGCGCCTTGTTCGTCGTCTCGAAGATCTCGCGGCGCTCGTAGAGCGTGTCGCACCAGGCCGGCTCGTAGCCGGCGACGCGCGCGTGCAGCATCAGGTCGTGGTTCCGGCCCGCGACGGCGATCGGGTCGAACTGGATCGAGCCGAGCTTCCGGATCACCGCCAGCACCGCCTCGGGGCCTCCTTCGAGCGACCGCGCGGGCGCGAGGAAGTGCCGCGCGACGAGGAAGCGGCGCGCCGCCTCGGGAGTGACGGTGCTCACTCGGCGGGGGTCTGGACGCCGGTCACGGGGCGATCCTACTTCGGTCGGGACGTATCGTCTTGCGGCGGATGCCGGCCTCGCCACTCGAGCTCACCCGTGCCCAGATCCTCGCCTTCAGGCGCCGCGCCGGCGCTCTCGACGAGCGGCTCCCGCGCGGTCCGCGCTCGCTGCGGCAGGCGGCGTGGGCGGGCCTGACCGACAGCGTGCCGCGGGCGGCGCTGCTCTCGATTCACGCGCGTGTCGAGGGGACACAACCCACGACGTGGGAAGACAGGTCGCTCGTCCACGTCTGGGGGCCGCGCTACAGCACCTATCTCGTGCCGGCGCGCGATCGCGCGGTCTTCACGCTGGGCAGGCTGCCCGACGCACCGCGTCGTCGCCAACGCGCGGAGGACATGGCTGCGCGCCTCGATGCGTTTCTCGCCGGGCGGCGGCTGAAGGACAACCAGGCGCAGAGAGAGCTCCGCGTCGGCAACGGGATCAAGTACGCGGCGACCACCGGCAGGGTGCTGATCCGCTGGGAGGGTGCGAAAGCGCCGACGATCTGGACGGTGCCGCGGCCCGAGGTCGAGCCGCACGAGGCGCGCAAGGAGCTTGCACGGCGCTACCTGCACGTGTTCGGGCCGGCGACGCCGGAGGCGTTCGGCACCTGGGCCGGCGTCGCGGGCGCCGAGGCGCGGGCGACGTTCGAGGCTCTGGAACCGTCGCTCGTCCCGGTACGAACGCCGATCGGCGAGGCCTGGATCCTGGCCGCCGACGAGCCCGGCGTTCGCGAGCCGCCGGGTCCGGCCGCCGCGGCCCGGCTGCTGCCGAGCGGGGACACGTACTTCCTCTACTGGGGAGCGGCGCGCGAGCTCCTCGTTCCCGACGCGGCGCAGCGCGCCGAGCTCTGGACCTCCGTGTCTGGCCGGGCGCCCTCCTCGTCGGCGGGGAGATCGTCGGGACGTGGCGGCGTGCGCAGGCAGACCTGAGCGTCCAGCTGTGGCGGCGCCTGACGCGTGCCGAGCGCGAGGCGGTCGAGCGGGAGGCGGAATCGCTGCCGCTGCCGGGGATCGAGGGGCACGTTGCCATCCGGTGGCAGTTGTGACCGCGCCGCAGACCACGAAGTCGTCGAACGGGTTGGACTCGTCCGCACCTTTCGGGGTGCCGAGATCCAGAGGGTCCGTCACACTCTCGTGATGCGGCGTGTTTCCTGGCTCGTGCTCTCGGCCCTCGTCGTCGCGGCTCTCGGGGTCGCGTCTGCGCGTGCAGCCGGCGATGTGACGACGACGGACACCACGACCATGAGCACGACCACCACCACGAGCACGACCAGCACGACGACGAGCACGACCCCGTCGTACGCGCCGCTCCGCTCTTCCTCGCTGCCCGCGCGGTGCGTGGGCGCCGGCGCGGCGGCCCTGGTCCTTCCTCCGGCCGGGTCATCGCACTCGGGACGCCCGCCACCGACCTCGGCCCGTCCGCGTATTCGGGATCGGTTCTGGCCTTCGGCTCGTCGATCGTGGCCGGCTCGGGTTGCAGCTCGGTGGTCATGCTCAGCTCCCTCTCGTTGTTCGGAGGCGCCGTCACCGCGCACAGCGTCGAGGCGAGCGCAGGCCGGGGAGGGTCACGGAGCTCGCGATCGACGGATCGGTTGTCGCCGCGTCCGGCGGAGAGACGCTGGCCGTCGACGGCTGGGGGCAGCTCACGCTCGGCGCGACCGTGGGGCGCGTGACGGCACCGCTCGTTCTCCGTCTCATCCAGGCACGCGACGGCCTTCCCGCGGGCACGGTCGTCGTGGTCGCGTTCGGCGCGTCGGCACGAATCGTTGCGAAGCCGCGCACCAGCGGCCGGCGCGCGGTGCATCAGGTTCGGCGGGGGGCAAGTCGCGGAGGAGCGAGTCGGGCGGCCGGAAGCCGACGCCCGACTTCCCCACGGCGTCGAAGGCCTTCACGCTCGCCGGCGGTCTGCGCCAAGGCCGTACGGAAGAACCCCGTCGTCTCAGTCGCCATGCGGTATATCGGCGTCCGCTACCAGTGGGGCGGCGCGACCCCGGCGACCGGCTTCGACTGCTCGGGTCTCGTCATGTACGTCTTCGGGAAGTTCGGCGTCTCGCTGCCCCACTTCGCGGCCTCGCAGTACTACTCGACCGAGGGCGTTTGGGTTCGTCCAAGCCAGCTCGAGCCGGGCGACCTCGTCTTCTTCACCGGGTCGGACGGCACGCG
>CAWHPM010000015.1:0-39835 GCA_963831215.1 uncultured Alphaproteobacteria bacterium
GGGTCTCCAGCACCACGCTGTCGACGGGAATGTCGATCATCGCGATCATCGCCTTCAGCCGCGCGATCTCGTCGGGAGAGCCTCTCAGCCAGATTGCGTTCAACCGGCGGTCGATCGCGATCGAGGCGTTGATCGACTGGCCGAGCGGCTCGTCGCTCGTTCCCGGCGCCTGGGCGGTCGGTTGCGGCTGGTAGGTGTTGCCCGTCAGGCTGTTCGATCCGAACGATGGCTCTTCGGGAATGAAGACGTCGTTCGATTTCACGGTCGCGTCGGTGAGCAGGCCGACGACCTCGGACACGTCGGCATATTTGAGAAGCACCAGCTGGTAGCCGGACTCGCCTTCGGGCGGGCCGAGAATTGTGCCCCGCCGCCGCCCCGTGGAAGCGGGCCAGCGGCGTCATTCTTGTCGCCGGGAGAGCCGGTGCTGACCACGACGTCGATAATCTGGTCGCCGTTGCGCGATGCCGTGATTGTCGCGTTGGTGTTGACGGTGAAATGAAGCACGAGGACGCCTTCGGCCTGAACGAACTGGATCGACCGCACGAGCCCCTTCAGGCCGCGCGGCGCGACCGCGGACGACGTTCGGGTCGCGAGCGCGAGCGCTATCGCCGGATCGCGCGGGTCGTTCGCCAGCGCCTGGAACGGGTTGGCGGTCGGCTGAAGCGTCAGCTGGAAGTGCGACTCGGTCGCGCTCTCGCTGACCAGGTCGACCTTGGTCAGCGCGACCGGCCGCGGGACGGGCGATGCCTGCGCGGCCATGGCCGCGCTGCCCGGTATGCTGTTGACCGCGCAAGCCAGCGCGACGACAGCGAGAAATCTGACAAGCGCCTGCAACGGCTTGGCCAATTTCATTGACTTGAAGGGGTGTTGAAAAAGCGGGCCGTGCCGATGCACAGCCCGCCGTTCTCTTGTCAGCCTAGTTGCTGAGATGCACCAAGGCCGTTCGGCGTTCCAAGGCCGGTCGGGCCGTCATAACCCGGTTCCCGCCTTGCAATAATAATTGACCGGGCACGAGGTACCGTTGCTGCCGGTGGTCACGTCATGCAGCGCCGACTTGTTCGCGTAGATCGAGGATGCGCCGTTGATGTTGCCATTGCGAAGCGCGAACATCGCGCCGACCAGCGGGGCCGACGCGCTCGTTCCGCCGAAGATCATCCAGCCGCGAGCTGGAACGAGCTCCTCGGACCGTAGACGGCGACGCCGGTATTCGGATCGGCGACCGCAGGAAATGTCGGCTTCCATGCGGCCGGCGCAGGCATCGCGTGACTCCGCCTTGCCAGCTCGGCTTGGAATGGCCGAGGCCGCATCCGCTGCCAGCCCCGCTCCACGCGCTCTCGCTGAAGCCGCTGCCGCCGCGCGACAGGCTCGTTCCGCCGACCGCGATCACGCCCGAGGACGTGGCCGGATATTGCGCGCCGTAGCCGCTGTCGCCAGTGCTCGCGGTGATCGCGATATTATTCCCGCTGTAAACGGAATCGGTATTGGGCCATCGACGTCGGAATCAGTCCCGCCGTAGCTGTTCGAAATCGCGCGGATGCCGGGGATCGTCTTGGCATAACTGACAGCCGCCATCAGGTCCGAGAAGGACGCGGACTTCGCCTGGACAAGGACGATCTTGCAGTTCGGGCACGCCGCGCTCGCCATGTCGAGGTCGAGTGCCTGCTCCTGCGCCCAGCCGATCATTGTCGCGCGGATAGTTGGTCCCGCCGGTCTGGCTCACCTTCTTGAAGCAGCCGTTGGCCGTGGTGCAGCTCGGCAGGCCATATTGCGAGCGATACACCGCGAGATCGGATTCCGCCTTCGCGTAGCCATAGGCATCGACGATTGCGATGACCGGCGCGCCGGAGCCGGCCGGGATCGCGTAGGCCGCCTTGAGGTCAGCCGGGCCGTAGCCTGCCGGAATGGCGTTCGGCGTGCCTCCGCGATTTGCCCGAGCCTTGCCGTCGATGGGCGTGCCGCGAGCGTCGGTGACGATGCGGGCGTGGCAGCGCGCCGTCCCGAACGGGTTTTCGTGCGGACAAGCCGCCGCATGCCAGGTCGGGCCGCTCAGCCGAAGCTCGACCCGAGTCGATTTCCCGCACTTGCCGGACCCGTCGCCGCGATTGCCGCGGCACCCCGAGCCAGGCCAGTCCCATTGACGAATGATCATCCGTTAACTCCCCACTCTATCAAACTCTTAGCGGGGCGGATGGTGACAGCGAAATCCTAAAATGCAACTGTAACGGCATTTGTGAGGGCGCATTCAGCCGCCGCTCGCTGCTGCAAACGAACGACTCGGGAAAAACCGTTGCAGATCGGACATTTAACGGATTCGGTTAACGCTGATTTTCTTTACCCGACTGTCGGTTATACGACAGATGAATCGGTACTCCGCGCGGATCAGGTGATGAGTGCTTGCAAAACCCGGTTCCGGTTCGCCCATTCCGATCAGCGCGGTGATCGATCCTCGCACTGACGTCGTTCGCCCGTTGCTCGAGGCAGCTTCCGCGCGGACAGCGCTGATGTCCCCGGATATTCGTTTTGCGAGTTGCGGCCGGCATAGTTGGAGCGCGTCAGCCAATCGGTTGCCCGAAACTGGTGCCGTGGCGGCGGCGGCAAGAGCAAGTGCAAGTGCAAGTGCAAGCATGGAATTTGCAACCTATGACGACTAACGGCCTGACGAGCTTAGCGTTGCGTTCAAGGCGAAGGGAATTGTCGATGCGCAAGATCGGGCTGATCGTTGTTACGCTGCTGGAGGGATGCATGGTCTCCAGCGGGATTCGCCCGCTGCGGCCGCGCGAGATCGCGAGCGCGCCCTATCATGAGGGCGGCAGGGAGAGCTTCGTCGGCAGCCTGATGTACGAGGGCGGATGTCTGCTCTTCGACGGCGAGAACGGCTCCCCGCGACTGTTACCGATCTGGCCAATCGGCACGAAGTTCGAGGAGTCGCTCGTGACCTTCCACCAACCGGCAAAGAGCGACCAACGGTTGGTGATCGGAGAGGAGATCCGGCTGGACGGAGAGTCGACCGACTGGGCCGAGCTCGATCCGCGCATTTTCGCGCCGTTCCAGCAGCAATGCGGGCCGGCCAAGCCCTTCTTCGTCTCGAGTCTCGCCCCCGCCAACTAAGTTTCGCCACTAAGGATTGATCGCGTAGATTCGGACCGGTCCTGGCGGCGAACATGAAGAGTTCGGACAGCTGTTGTCGAACCACACCTCGCCGTCGCCGATCATCGCGCCCTGGTCGCGGACGAACAATTGGTCGGCGCGCTGCCGAGCGATCGCCTGCTTCACGCGCGGCGTGAAGATCCGGTCGAAGTCGCGCTCGACCGACCTGGCATCGCGATAGAGGCGCGGGCCGCCGGCCCCGTTGACCCGCAGCGGGAAGGAGATCAGCGCGGTGACTCCGCGGCGGTCACTCGACCGCATCGCCGATTGAAGTCGCGACAGGAAGGCGCCGTAGGCTCGCTCGGGCGAGATGGCCTTGGCGGAACTCGACCGCTCGAGCGCCGGGCTCGGAATCCGGCTACCTGTCACGACGACATTGTCGGCCATCCTCTCGCTACTCGCCATCGCCGGGGGCGCGGGCGGCGCGGAGGGTGGTGGTGGTGGCGCGCGGCGGCGCAGGCGCCATCATCGGCGAAGGGGCCGCGGGCGCCGCGATCTCCGCCGGCTCGTCCGCATTTGTCGCCTGCCTCGCCAAGACCCCAGCCTCACCGCCGCTGGGTTCGCTGACGGCCGGGGGCGAAACGGGGCAGGCGTCGGCTCCTCGGCAACTTTCGCAGCCGGTGCGGGCGCGCGCGCGGGCGCGGGCTGCGACGACTGGGCGGCAGGACCGGAGCGCATGGCGGGCCCGTGCTTTGCTGTGCCCTGGGGCGCGTTCCGGATCCCGATCAGCGTCGCTGGAATGCCGACAATGACGAGGAGCGTCGCGGTGACGAGCATCGCCGCCTGCGGTCGGTGAATCCAGCCGCGCGGCCGCGCCCGCTCCGGAACCGACGCGGTCGATTCCTCAATCCCGTCGAACTTGCGCAACGCCGCCTCGATCGCGGCGTCGCGGCGCGCGGGACGAGGAGGCGGCGGCCTTGGCAGCCACATCGACCGGTCCTCCTCGCCCGCCATCTATCGCGCCTCGTCCATCGAAGAATGAATAGCGACAATCGGCCGCTAGTCGAACCGTTTGCTGGAAGGCCGCAGGCGCAGCGTCCGCACGCCTGCGACCAACCCTCACTCGCCGAGACTGGCGAGTGTCCGAGCATTCTTGGCCGCGCGCACAAGCTGCACGAACTCAGAGCGATAGCCAAACTCGTCACGCCCGCGCGACGCCGATGCAATCCGCAGCACATCATCGTAGCTCAGCGACCCGCTGTACTTGCCGCCGCGCAGCAGCTCGGCGAAGCCGGCGACCGCCGCCGCAAAGCGCGCATCCTGCGGGGCTGCGGCAAGGCTGCGATACTCGAGGGCGCGAGTGATCGGGGTGGCGATCAGCTTGCTCGTGCTCGACTTCGGCAGCTTGTAGCGGATCTTCACATAGCCATACTCGCCGCCCGTGGAAGCGACCTTCGCCGGAGCCGAATAGCGAAGGTCGCCCATCGTCCGCGGTCCGCCGACCGGCACGATCTCATAGAGCGCGGTCACCGTCTGGCCCGAGCCGACGTCGCCCGCATCCACCTTGTCATTGTCGAAATCGTCGCGGTTAAGGGCGCGGGTCTCGTACCCGATCAACCGGTACTCGGCGACCGCTGCCGGGTTGAACTCGACCTGGATCTTCACGTCCTTGGCGATCGGGAAAAGCGTCCCGCCCGCTTCCTCGACGAGCGTCTTCCGCGCTTCGTTCACCGTGTCGATATAGGCTGCGGCGCCGTTCCCGTTCTGCGCCAGCACCTGCATCAGCGCGTCGTTGTAATTGCCCATCCCAAATCCGAGCACGGAGAGGAACACACCCTTTTCGCGCTCGCGCTCGATATAGCCTTTGAGCTCTTCCTGGTTGGTGATCCCGACATTGAAATCCCCGTCGGTCGCGAGGATCACGCGGTTGACTCCATGCGCGTCGAGGTTCGCCTCGGCGAGCCTGTAAGCCTGGCGGATACCCTCCGCGCCCGCGGTGCTTCCGCCCGCGCCGAGGGAGTCGATGACCGCTTCGATCTTGGCCTTGTCCCGAACCCGCGTCGGCTCGAGCGCGGTCCCGGCATAGCCCGCATAAGTCACGATCGAGATCGTGTCGTCGGGTTGCAGCTCATCCAGCAGCATCGCGAGCGACTGCTTCACCAGCGGCAGCTTGTTGGGCTCCTGCATCGACCCCGACGTGTCGATCAGGAAGACGAGATTGGCGCGCGGTCGCGAGGAGCGCGCAACGTCATAGCCCTTGATCCCGATCCGGACGAGCTTGCGCCCAGGCGACCACGGACTCGGCATCACCGCAACATTGGTGCTGAACGGCGTCTCCTTGGTCCGAGGCGGCGCGTAATCGTAGCGGAAGTAATTGATCAGTTCCTCGCTCCTCACCGAATCCGGCTGCGGAAGCACGTTCCGATTCAAGGACGCGCGCACCCACGAATAGGACGCGGTGTCGACGTCGATCGAGAAGGTCGAAACCGGGATTTCGCGCACGATCTTGAACGGATTCTCATCGGCATGGGTGAACTTGTCGCGGCCCTGATCGTGATAAAGCGGCGACGACCATTGCGGGACGTACATGCCGGGCGCGGGCGGCGGCGAAGGCGGTGTCATTGCCATCATGTCCATTGGTGCGGCGCGCTCGAGCGCCGGGGCCGGGACGCGGTTTCCGGTAACGACGACGCCCTGCGCCTTCGCCTCTTCTGCGCTATCGGAAGTCGCGGCGACCTTGTTGTCGACCCCCGATTTCGCGCAGGAAACAAGAAGCAGGGCCGCTAGGCTGAGCCCCACGGTGTGATTCTGGCGCCGCATGGCAAACTCCCTTTTCGTCAGCGGCGCGAAATTGCCCGCTCACGAACTGGGACGCCGCAGCGCGGGAAATCCTTTGAACATTTCATTCAATTGCGAAATAACGATCGCTTGCGAGCAGGATGGCTCGGGGGCCGTGACCGCTAACCATTATAAAATCTTGGGAGTTGCTCCGGGGGCGGAAGATGCGGTGATCCGCGCCGCCTATCGCACGCTGATGCGGATGTACCATCCCGACAAGAATGACGATCCGCACGCCCAGGCGCGCGCTCGGGAAATCACTGCGGCTTTTGCCATTCTCGGCAATCGGGAGAGGCGCGCCGCCTATGACGCGCGCGAGGCTATCCCGCTCGCGCCGGGTCAGCCCTGGACTACCGCGGCTCCCCGTTCGCCACCCATGCGCAACCTCGGTCTCGCTTCGATCGCGATCGCGATCGCGGTAAGCCTTGTGTTCGCGCTGCCCAGGTCCCGGCCGGAGCCCGAGCCGGAAGCGCTCCGCAACCTCGCGGCCTATCGCGACATCGCGCACGCTAGGCCGGCCCCCTCGCCCGTTGCGGCGCCCGCGAAGCCGGTGGCCGAACCCGCGGCAGCCGTTCCCCCTCCCGTTGCCGACGCCGCCGCAAACGTGCCGCTTCCAGCTCCGGCGCGAAATGCGGTCGCCGAGCCGTCAGCGCCCCGGACGCTGCCTGCACCTGCCCCTGCCGAAGATCGCGCGGGCGTCCTCCAGGCCGCCGCCTTCCGCGGCGATCGCCAGGCAGACAGCCAACGCCGTCCCCAGGGCCGCCCCTGCACCAAGGGCTGACGACCGGCGCGCACAGGTCGAGCGCCTCGCGAGCGGCTTTCTCAAGCAGTCGCTGGAACATGCCGACTGGCAACGGCAACAGCTCCTGCTGAGCGCGCGCAACCGCGCCGCGACCTCCCGCACCCTGTGCCGCTCGGACGATTGCGTGACCGAGGCCTATCTACGCCAGATCCGCGATACCACGACCATCATGGAAGGGCGGGTTCCGAAGCCCTAGTCAGCCGGCGAGCAGGCGCCGCACCTCGTACATCCGCCAGGCGACCGTATTCTCGGCGACGCCCAATATCTCGGCCGCCTCACCATGTGTCAGCTGCTGCCCCGCGACCAGCACCGCCGTGTCGCGCAAGGCCGGCTTGAGCCGCGCGATCGCGCTCTTCAGCCACACCGCGTCATAGGCGTCGCGCCCGTCGGGCGCCTGGGCAAGTCCCGCGACGACGGTCAGCCGCTCGATCATCCCGCCGAGCGAGCGCCGTCTCCGCCGAAAGTCGCGGCACGCGTTGAAGGTGATTCCCGTCAGCCAGGTCGTGAACTTCGCCTCGCCCCGGAAGGTCGCGATCTTCTCGACCAGCGCCACGCATACGTCCTGCGCGATGTCGTCGGCGTCGCTCCGCGATCCTGTCAGCTGCCAGGCGAGGCCGTGGATTCGGTCGTAGTGTCGGCGCAGAAGCGCGTCGAACGCGGCGCGATCGCCGGCCGCGGCTGAGGCGACAAGATCAGCATCCGCAGCCCTCCCGACCTCCGCTCCCCCCACCATGCGCGGCAGGATGCATGGGGACCGCGGTCAAAACAACCGTCAGCGGGCGACTTAGCGCGCGGCCGCCCGGCGGAAGCGATAGCGGCCGTGGACCGGCGTCGCCTGATAGGTCTGGCCCGAGCTGCAGGTCACCTTGAACACTCCGGACGCCCCCTCGACCGCGGCGGTCGACGCGACCTTGCCGCACGAATAGCCGATCCGCTCGATCGTCCGAGCGACCACCGCATCGGGCAGCGGCATGCTCGCCGCGATCGGCTCGGCAACTTCAGGCTGCGCGGCAAGATCGCCGGCCGCAATCTCGAGCGGCTGCGCCTGTCCCGTCACATCGCTTGGGCGCGGCTTGGTCTCCATCTGCTGCGCGAACCGCGAGGACGCCTCGGCGCGCTTCGTCGGCGGCGGCGAGCCGTCGGCACGAGCGGAATGCTCCGCTGCCATCGCGACCGTGGCGGCGACCGGCAAAGCGGGCGCTTCGGCAGCCGGCTGCGCCGCCGGCAGCGCGACCGTCACCGCCGGCGCGGACTTTCGCCGAAGCCGAGTCATCCTTTACCGAAAGGCCCGCGACACCGCCGACGAGCCCGGCAGCGAGCACCAGCCCGCCGACGGCCAGCGCCGGACGCTTCCATGGGAAGGGATGATCCTCATCGTCCGCGAGCCTGGCCCCCGCCGCCCGCTCGCGGAGCATCTGGTAGATGTCGATCTCGGGCGCTTTGTGCACTTCCGCTGGCGCGGGTGGGAATGAAGGCCCTGGTATCGGGGCGCGATCGGCCACCGCTTCGGCCTCGCTCGGCTCGAAGTCAGCGCCGTCGAACGGCGCGGGTTCGGCGAGCCTGCGGAGCGACGCGGCGATCGCGGATGCGCGCTCCAGCTCGGGTCGCGTTTCCGGCTGTGCCGCCGCCACCTGCGGCTCCGCGGCGCGAGGCGTCGCATCGACGGCGCCTGCCGCCGTCGATGCCGACGAACCCCGGCCAGCGCTGCTGACTTACCGCGAACGTCCATTGGCGCGGTTCCGGCCGTGCGAGGCCCAGCGAGCGGTCATAGTCGCGCCGCTTGGCCGGGTTGCGCAGCGTCTCATAGGCGGCGCAGATCCGCGCGGCTTCGCCCGGCGCATGCGCCTCGAACGGGCTCATCTTTCGAGCGAACGCCTGCGCGATCTCGCCCTCGCCCGCGTCGGCCGAAAGCCCCAGCGCATCGTAGTGGCTGATGCGCGGCCGCACCTTGTTGTCCATGTTGCTGCCCCTCCCGAGCACGGACTCGACTCCTAAGTGCCAGAAGGTGCAGCCCTTTTTCGCGCGAATCCAGCTCGGCCCGGCGACGGCAACGCCCGCTTCGACGCTACTTCGAAGTTAACGCCGAGCGACCGCGCAAGCCCTATCTGAGCTTCGCGATCTTCACCCGGTCGAGCTTCGCCCGGTCCTTCACCGATTCCTCGCTTCGCGTCAGCGCCTTGGCGATGGCTTTGAGAGCCATGCCCTTGCCCGCGAGCGCGTGAAGCTTCTGGATCTCGTCCTGCCGCCATGGCTGCCTGTGCCGCTCGAACCGTTCGCTCATGTTCGCCCCCCTTCGAACCGATTAGGCTGTTCGCACCGTAAGGACTATCTCAGTCATCGATCGGCATCAGCGCCTCGGGCCGCGGAATGTGCCGTCCCTTTTTCCCGGCCGTGACAAGCCAGCACTCGACCGCATCCTCAAGATGCTCGAGCGCCGCGGCGGCCGAGTCCCCATCGGCAAGACAACCCTTCAAGGCGGGCGCAAAGGCGACGAACCCGCCGCCGAGATCATCGGCCAGCGGCCGCGCCTCGACGTCGTAGCCGCGAATTTTCATTGCCGTTCCAGGCTTTCTATCATGTCAATCAGGAGCATGATGTAGATTGGCTTGATCCGCCGTCTCACCGGGATGGGGAGCAATCCTTCGATCTTTGGATGCGACACGATGTAATGTGACCCGGTGGAGGGCGGTTTGCAATCGAGCCCGAAGTCCCGGCAGACAAGCGCGACGTCCGAAATCGTCCAATTGTCGCGCGGGTCGCGCTTCATCGCAATCAATCTTCTCGACGCCTCGGCCATTGTCGGGTTCGCAGCCACGCGAGTAAAGGGACTCAATTCTACAGCCTTAGCTCCGCGTCTGGAAACGCGCAGCAGGCTGTCTCGCGCGAAGCAGCCCTTCAATCGAAAAAGGGCCGCTTCAGAGGAAGCGGCCCTTCATTATTCCTCAACAGAGCGCCGGCTGATCAGCCGAGCATCTCCTGTTCCAACTTCTTCGCCATTTCCTCGATGTTCTCCGGCGGCCAGCCAGGGATGTCCATGCCGAGGCGGAGGCCCATGCGATGGCGAGCACTTCCTTGATCTCGTTGAGGCTCTTGCGGCCGAAGTTCGGCGTGCGGAGCATCTCGGCCTCGGTCTTCTGGACGAGGTCGCCG
Source organism: uncultured Alphaproteobacteria bacterium (assembly GCA_963831215.1). Lineage (GTDB taxonomy): Bacteria > Pseudomonadota > Alphaproteobacteria > Sphingomonadales > Sphingomonadaceae > Sphingomicrobium. Next base: position 9,878 of record CAWHPM010000015.1, read on the forward strand.
ATGTAGATGATGTTGTCGTTCTTGAGGCAGTTGGCGCTACGCACCGACAGCTCGAGCTCGTCCACCTTCTTGAGCAGATAGCGGTTGAGCTGGTTGGTGTCGGTCGGCGTTTCGGCCGCCATCGGCACCGCCTGGCCGATCATCGGCGAGGACGGCATCCGCACCTGGCTCTCGTCGAAGTGGACGAACAGCTGCAGCTGGTCCTGGAGGATCCGAGCGGCATAGCCGAGCGCGTCCTCGGGGGTCACCGTGCCGTCGGTCTCGATCGTCAGCGTCAGCTTGTCGTAATCGAGCTCCTGACCGACGCGGGTGTTCTCGACCTTGTACGCGACCTGGCGGACGGGCGAATAGAGCGCATCGATCGGGATCAGGCCGATCGGGGCATCGGCCGGGCGGTTCGCGGCCGCCGGCTGATAGCCCTTGCCGATGTCGACGGTGAGCTCGGCGTTGAGCGTCGCGCCTTCGTCGAGGTGGCAGATCACGAGGTCGGGGTTGGTGACCTCGATGTCGCCGGTGGTTTGGATCATGCCCGCGGTGACTTCGGTCGGACCGGTCGCCGACAGGTGAAGCCGGCGCGGCCCCTCGCCTTCCATCTTCAGTGCGATCTGCTTGATGTTGAGCACCATGTCGGTGACGTCCTCGCGTACTCCGGCGAGCGAGGAAAACTCATGGAGCACGCCGTCGATCTTGATCGAGGTGATCGCGGCGCCCTGGAGCGAGGAGAGGAGCACCCGGCGCAGCGAGTTGCCGAGAGTCATCCCGAAGCCGCGCTCCAGCGGCTCGGCGACGAAGGAGGCGCGGCGGCGGTTGTCGCCCGCGGACTGCTTCTTCTCGAGCGCGTTCGGCTTCTTGAGTTCCTGCCAGTTCTTTGCGTTGACGGCCATGTTCATCCCTTGGCAGATTGAGGGCGGCTCGGTGACGCCAACCCTCGGTTGAATTTCTTTTCTTCAGCCTCGGCCAAAGTCCCACCTTGGCCGATAACCCTTAGACCCGGCGCCGCTTCGACGGCCGCACCCCGTTGTGCGGGATCGGGGTCACGTCGCGGATCGAGGTGATCGTGAATCCCACCGCCTGAAGCGCCCGAAGCGCACTCTCGCGGCCCGAGCCCGGACCCTTGACCTCGACCTCGAGGGTCCGGACGCCGTGGTCGGCGGCCTTCTTGCCGGCGTCCTCGGCCGCGACCTGCGCCGCATAGGGAGTTGACTTGCGGCTGCCCTTGAAGCCCATCATCCCCGCCGAGCTCCACGCGATGGCGTTGCCCTGCGCGTCGGTGATGGTGATCATGGTGTTGTTGAAGCTGGCGTTCACATGGGCGACGCCGGCGGTGATGTTCTTGCGCTCTCTCCTGCGGAGGCGCTGCGGTGCCTGGGCCATCGGAATTCCTACAATCTAAAAAGCTGCTGCGGACGGGCGGAAAAAGCGCGTTACTTTTTCTTGCCCGCGATCGGCTTGGCCTTGCCCTTGCGGGTGCGCGCGTTGGTATGGGTGCGTTGGCCGCGGACGGGAAGGCCCCGGCGGTGGCGAAGCCCGCGGTAGCAGGCGAGGTCCATCAGCCGCTTGATGTTCATCGCGGTCTCGCGGCGGAGGTCGCCCTCGACGTTATGGTCCTTGTCGATCGCCTCGCGGATGTGGAGAACTTCCTGGTCGGTCAGGTCCTGGACGCGCTTTTCCGGCGCGATCCCGAGTTGCTCGGTGATCTTCTTGGCCTTGGTCCGGCCGATTCCGTGAATGTAGGTCAGCGCGATCTCGACGCGCTTGTTGGTGGGGATATTGACCCCGGCAATGCGAGCCATTCGTTACCCTTCTTTCAGCTCCACGGGGCGCCAGCCGCCCCATCTCGTCGCTAAAAAATGACCCGATTCCAAACGAAAAGCCGACGCGCGCACGAATGCGCCGCCGGTCTGCCGGTGGATCGGGATGAGGCGCAAATAGGAACGCTGCGGCATCGAAGTCGAAGCGCAGGAGCGTTCGCGCAGGCGATGCCAGGAAAAGCGGATCCACCAGATCTTCGCGGTGAGCGTCGGGCTCAAGGGCCTGCACGCGATCATCGAGATCGCCGGCGGCGCCGCGCTCTATCTCACCAGCACCGCGACGATCCTCGGGTGGATCAAGCGCTTCACGGCGGACGAGCTCAGCCAGGACCCCGACGATTGGGTCGCGACGCATCTGTTCAAGTTCGGCCACAGTTTCTCGGTCGCTCAGCACGATTTCTTCGCTTTCTACTTGCTCAGCCACGGCATCGTGAAGATCGTGCTCGTCTATGGCCTGCTCAAGGAGAAGCTGTGGTCCTATCCCGCGAGCTTCGTCGTGTTCGGCGCGTTCATCGCCTACCAGCTCTACCGCTACAGCTTCACGCATGAGGTCAGCCTGATCCTGCTCAGCGTCTTCGACCTGTTCGTGATCGCCCTCGCGGTCCACGAATATCGGCTGCTTCGCAAACACCTTCCGACCCATTAAGGCCCCCGCGAATGCAGCGGCTCACCCTCGCCGGCGGCGTCCCCGATCATCTCAAGGGGAGCATCGTCGCGCTCGGCAATTTCGACGGATTCCACCTCGGCCACCAGGCGGTGGTCGGCCGGGCGGTGGCGCGCGCGTTCCATGAGCGGCGGCCGGTGATCGTCGCGACGTTCGACCCGCACCCGGTCCTGTTCTTCAAACCCGAGGTGCCGCCGTTCCGCCTCACCAGCCTCGACCAGCGGCAGGAGTTGTTCGCCCACGCCGGCGCCGACGCGATGCTGGTGTTCGAATTCGGCGCCGGACTCGCGGCGATGGACGCCGAGGAATTCATTGCCGGCGTGCTGGCCGAGCGGATCGGCGCGGCCGGCGTCATCACCGGCGACGACTTCAGCTTCGGCAAGGGGCGTACGGGCGACGCCGCGCTGCTCGCCAAGCTTGGGCCACGCCACGGGATTGCCGCCGAGGCGGTGCCCCAGGTGCTGCTCGACGGGGAGCGGATTTCCTCGGGTCGAATCCGCGAGGCGCTGGTCGAGGGCGACAGCCGCACGGCGACGCGGATGCTGAGCCGCGATTATGCGATCGAGGGTGTCGTGCAGCGCGGCGATGCGCGCGGGCGCGAGCTCGGCTATCCGACCGCGAACCTGACGCTCGGTGACTATCAGCGGCCGAAATACGGCATCTATGCGGTGCGGGTGACGCTCGACGACGGCAGCGAGCATCCGGGGGTCGCCAGCCTCGGGGTCCGCCCGACGTTCGACCCGCCGCAGGAGCTGCTCGAGGCGCATCTGTTCGACTTCGACGGCGATTTGTACGGGCGGACGGTCGAGATCGCGCTGCATGCTTTCATTCGTGAGGAGCGGAAGTTCGAGAGCGTCGACGCGCTCGTCGCCGAGATGCGGAACGACGAAGCGGCCGCGAGGAACCTTCTGGCCATCGACTGAGCATCATTGCGAGCGCAGCGAAACAGTCCAGGAAGCATTTTCACACGCGAAGACACGAAGAAGAAGTGAAGCCACGAAGATCAGCCTCGGCCCTTCGTGTCTTAGGCTTTCTTCTTCGTGCCTTCGTGTGGACCCAAAATTTTCTGGATTGCCGCGGCTCCTTTGGAGCCTCGCAATGACGAGAGGTTTGCATTGAATGCTACGGCGGCTAGAGCCGCGCACCAAATGGCCGACGCCCCAGACTTCACTACCAAGACCGACTACCGCTCCACCGTCTTCCTGCCGCGCACCGACTTTCCGATGAAGGCCGGGCTGCCGCAGAAGGAGCCGGCGACCCTTGCGCGGTGGGAATCGGAGGGGCTGTACCAGCGCATCCGCGAGGCGCGCGCGGGGCGCGAGAAGTTCATCTTCCACGACGGCCCGCCCTACGCCAACGGCGACATCCACATCGGCCATGCGCTCAACCACACGATCAAGGACATGGTGGTGCGGACCCAGACCCTGCTCGGCAAGGATGCGCCCTACGTGCCCGGCTGGGACTGCCACGGGCTTCCGATCGAGTGGAAGGTCGAGGAGCAGTACCGCAAGAAGAAGCTCAACAAGGACGAGGTGCCGGTCCGCGAGTTCCGCGCCGAGTGCCGCGCTTATGCGCAGCATTGGGTCGACGTTCAGCGCGAGCAGCTGAAGCGGCTCGGAGTAAGCGCCAACTGGGACAAGCCCTACCTGACGATGAACTATCACGCCGAGGCGACGATCGTCTCCGAGCTGTTCAAGTTCGCCGAGACGCGGCCAGCTCTACCGCGGCGCCAAGCCGGTGATGTGGTCGCCGGTCGAGAAGACCGCGCTCGCCGAGGCCGAGATCGAATATGAGGACATCGTCTCGACCCAGATCGATGTCGCGTTCGAGATCGTGGAGAGCCCGATCCCCGAGCTGGTCGGCGCGCATGCGGTGGTGTGGACGACGACGCCGTGGACGATCCCGGTCAATCAGGCGATCGCTTACGGCCCTGAGGTTAGATATCACTGCTCGAGCTCTGAGCTTTCCAGCCGACGATGAAGGCAGCGAGCATTGAGCGAGTTTGCCAAGCGCTGCTGTACCGCATTGATCGGCGCTGTCGAGCTCGTTAACGTCGTCACTGCTTGAATGCAGCTCTAGAGCTGTCGACTTAGCGATCTTCGGACAGGCTCGCAGATGGTACTTGCATGACGAGGCAACCGTTGGCAGGTCAAGGGCTCCGACCTCGCCGGCACCATCGCCCGCCACCCGATGCACAAGCTCGGCGGCTTCTTCGCCAAGCCGCGGCCGTTCCTGCCCGGCGACTTCGTCACCACCGACCAGGGCACCGGCCTCGTCCACATGGCGCCCGACCATGGCGAGGACGATTTCGAGCTGTGCCGCGCCAACGGCATCGACCCGGTGTTCGCGGTCGACGCGGGCGGCTTCTACCGGCCCGACTGGCCGTGGCTCGGCGGCCAGGGCAGCGTCATCAACGCCAAGTTCAACGCGCCCGACGGGCCGATCTGCTCGGACCTGCGCGAGGCCGGCGCGCTGCTCGCGGCGAGCGCGGACTTCAAGCACAGCTATCCGCATAGCTGGCGGTCGAAGGCCAAGGTCATCTACCGCTGCACGCCGCAGTGGTTCATCGCGATGGATAAGCCACTGACGCATCTGAGCGGGAAGACGCGGGCGCTGGAGCGGTGGGAGAATGAGGGGGGTGGTCCCTCTCCCCTCGCGGGAGAGGGAAGCTGAGCGGAGCTCAGCAGGGAGAGGGGGCGTCTGTCTCCTCGCCCCCTCTCCCCAACCCCTCTCCCGCGAGGGGAGAGGGGCTAGAGGGCCGACCCTTCGGAACGTCGCGATGCAGGCGATCGCAGACACGCGCTTCGTTCCCGAAAAGGGCCGCAACCGGCTCGGGTCGATGGTCGAGGGACGTCCCGACTGGGTGATCAGCCGCCAGCGCGCCTGGGGCGTGCCGATTGCCTTGTTCGTTGACCGCAAGACCGGCGAGCTGCTGGTCGACCGCGAGGTGAATGAGCGGATCATCGCGGCGATCGGCGAGCAGGGCGTGGACGCCTGGGATGCGGCCAACGCCGCGCACTTCCTCGGCAACCGCAATTCCGACGATTACGAGATGGTCACCGACATTCTCGACGTCTGGTTCGACAGCGGCTGCACCCACGTCTTCACGCTCGAGAGCGGACACTGGCCCGACGAGCGCTGGCCCGCGGACATCTATGTCGAGGGGTCCGACCAGCACCGCGGCTGGTTTCAGTCGTCGCTGCTCGAAAGCTGCGGGACGCGCGGGCGCGCGCCTTATAATGCGTTGCTGACCCACGGCTTCACGATGGACGCCAAGGGCATGAAGATGTCCAAGTCGCTGGGGAACACGATCAGCCCGATCGACCTGATGAAGGAATATGGCGCGGACATCCTGCGGCTGTGGGCGCTGTCGGTCGACTTCACCGAGGACCACCGGATCGGGAAGGAGATCCTGGCCGGGGTCGCGGACCAGTATCGCAAGCTAAGGAATACGTTCCGCTATCTGCTCGGGGCGCTCGACGGTTTCGGCGAGGAGGAGCGGCTGGACGACGTCTCTGCCTATCCCGAGCTCGAGCGCTACATGCTGTACCTGACTGCGGTGCTCGACCAGAAGCTGCGCAACGCGGTCGATGATTATGACTTCAACACCTACGTCCGCGCGCTGACCGACTTCTGCAACGAGGATTTGAGCGCCTTCTTCTTCGATATCCGCAAGGACGTGCTCTATTGCGAGGTGAACCCGGAGAGCGGCGAACAGACCGAGCGGCGGCGGGCCTACCGAACCGTGCTCGATACGCTGTTCCACGCGCTGGTGCGGTGGCTGTCGCCGATGCTGGTTTTCACCAGCGAGGAAGTGTGGGCCACGCGCTATCCAGACGCGGGATCGGTGCATTTGCTCGAATGGCCGGACCTCCCCTTCCTCCGTCACCCCCCCGAGTTGGCCGCAAGGTGGGGAGAGCTTCGTGAACTCAGGACCCGGGTCACCGAAGCGATCGAGCCGCTGCGGCGGGAGAAGGTGCTGGGCTCGAGCCTCGAAGCGGAAGTGTGGCTGCCGAGCGGCGAGGACCCGGAGCTGCTCGCCGAGCTGTTCATCACCTCGACAGTCCACCGCGCCGATGAGATCAGCGTGGCGAAGACCGACAATCACAAATGCGGGCGCTGCTGGCGTTATCTGCCGGAGGTGCGGGACGATGGCGAGCTGTGCGGGCGGTGCGAGGATGTGCTGAATGGGTAAGTATCGCCTCGGCTTCGCGGTCGCGTTGGTGGTGTTGATCCTCGACCAGCTCGCGAAGTGGTTCGTCACCGGCCCGCTGGACCTCAACCAGCTCGGCGACCAGCTGCTGCTGCTTCCGATCTTCAATTTCACCTACACGCGCAACGAGGGCATTTCGCTCGGGCTGCTCAACGCGACCAACCCGGTCGGCCGCTGGATGCTCGTCGTCCTCACCTCGGCGATCGCGGTCGGAGTCGCGGTGTGGATCGGGCGCGAGAAGAACCGGATCGACAAGATCGCGCTCGGGATGGTGCTCGGCGGAGCGCTCGGCAACATCCTCGATAGGGTGCGTTTCGGCTACGTCGTCGACTTTGCCGACCTGCACTTTGGCGACTTCCGTCCGTTTTTGGTATTCAATGTCGGCGATGCGGCGATTAGCATTGCCGTCGTGATCCTGTTGCTGCGCGCGTTCCTCGCCCGTAAGGATCCTCACGAAGGGCCCAAGCCCAAGGAGACCATCGAACATGCGTAAAGCCTTCATCGCCCTCCTGGCTGTCGCCGCCGTGTCGACGAGCGGATGCGCGGCGCTGACCGGCAAGCGCGCGACGCCCGACGAATTCGCCGTCGCGCGCAATGCGCCGCTGATCATCCCCCCGATTTCACCCTCGCGCCGCCGGTTGCGGGCACGCAGGGTCTGAGCGCCGGCGAGGCCCAGCAGCAGGCGATCGACGCCTTGTTCGGCGGCCCGGCCCCGCGTTCGGCGGCCGAGACCAGCATGCTCGACCAAGCCGGTCGCGGCGATGCGCCGATCGGCATCCGCTCGACCGCATGGGACCCGGACACCCGCATCGTCGACAAGGGTCCGACGACGGTGCAGATACTTCAGGCGCCGCCGGCGAACAGCAATGTCGCCAGCGCCCAGGCGGGACAGTAAAGCGGAAGGCGGGGGAGTAGCCTCTAGGATGGCAGAGCAGAATCTTTCCGGGCGCCTGGTCGAGATCGAATCGATGCTCGACCGCTCGCGCCGCCGCTTCGAGGAAGGAACGCGGCTGGTCGAGGACGCGCACAAGCTGCTGGCCGACCTCCAGCAGGCGGTGATGGGCTCGCCGCGCACCATTTCGCCCGAGGACAGCGAGGAAGCCGCCTCGCGCCTGCTCGCCTCGTTGAAGGCGAGCGGCGGCGAGATGCCGGAGACGCTGTGCGGCGGGCGCCTCAGCGTGGACCAGGTGCAGCGGCTGATCCGCATCGACGGGCATCCGATCGGAATCACCGAGATGGAATATCGCGTGCTCGAGCTGCTGGCGTTCGCGCGCAACAATGTCGTCACCCGCGCGATGCTGCTGAAGCACCTCTACCGCCGCGCCGACGATCAGCCGCAGCCCAAGATCATCGACGTGTTCATTTCCAAGCTGCAGGAAGAAACTGCGCAATGCCTCGGGCGGCGCGGAATTCATCGAGACGATCCCTCAGCGCGGCTGGATCCTGCGCGACATCGACGAGAAGGGCGCGGCTTAGCCTCTCTCCCCGCAAGGGAGAGGAGCAACACGGATTCACCCTTCGTTAGCCTTGCCCGCTTACCTCGGGGCGATGCTTCACCTGAATGCCGTTCCGAACAATTCGCCGCTGCCTTATGCGGAGGCGGTCAGTCGACTTGCGAGCGTTCGGCAAGCGCTTCGGCTGGTGAGCCCGTTCGGGGCCGGACCGGCGCCGGACGATCCATCGGATGACATGATCGCCGCGGCCTGGCGCGATGCGGGAGAAAACAGGCGGCAATTGTTCGGCCGCCGCTCCGAGCGGATGCTGAGCGCGGCATCGGCCGGGGTCGAGGCGATGGTCATCGAGCGCGACGAAGGCCGCGAGCCGAACTGGGCCGCGAGCGACGCGATGATCGAGGAAATCCGCCGCGAGCTTCGCGACGTTGCCGGGATCATCGTTGGCCCCTCCACCATTCAGCTGCGCTGAATGGTCCCCCTCCCCGAGAAATCTCGGGGAGGATATTAAGCCGGCCCTGTGGCTTTCGGGGTTGCCGGATCCGCGCCCCACTCGCTCCAGCTTCCATCATAGAGCTTGCCGCTGTCGTGCCCGAGCAGGTGTGCCGCGAAGATAAGGCTCGTCGCTGTCACTCCTGAGCCGCAGCTGGCGATGAAGGGCCTGGCGGGATCGACGCCCGCTTCATCGAACAGGCGGCGCAACTCCTCGGGTGACTTGAAGCAGCCGTGCTCGTCATAAAGCGCGCCGAACGGAAGGTTGCGCGCGCCGGGCATGTGGCCGCCTGCGATCCCAGGACGCGGCTCCGGTTCGGTTGCTTCGAAGCGCGACTTGCCGCGCGCGTCGAGCGAGCGCGCAGCCGGGTCCGGCGAGGATCTGCCGCTTGGAGACTATTTCATCGCGCCGCTCGCCCGGTTCGAAGCGGGCCGGGCGCGGAGCCGGTTCTCCGCGCTCCGTCGGCCGGCCTTCGGCGAGCCATTTCTGGAAACCGCCGTCGAGGATCGCGGCGCTGCGGACGCCAAAATGGCGCAGCGTGAACCACCCGCGCGCCGCGGTTCGAAGCGGGCTGTTGTCGTAGACGACGATGCGGTCGTCGCTGCCGATTCCGACCCGCTCCATCGCCTCGGCCAATTCGGCGGCGCGCGGAAGCATGTGCGGGGCCGGATTCGAACGGTCAGCAACCTCGTCGATGTCGAGGAAGCGAGCCCCGGGGATGTGAGCCTCCAGATATTCGCCGCGCCCGCTGCGTCCGGACGCCGGCATGTGCCAGCTCGAATCGACAACGACGAGGTTGGGGTCGCCGAGGTGCTCACAAAGCCATTGGGTCGAGACCAGCGACTCCATAGCCCGAGGATAGGCTTGGCGCGCCGCTGCTGCTAGTTCGCGCAACGATGGAGACGACGCACCTCGGCAAGACTAGCAACCTTCCGGCGTCCCCCGACGTGGCGGTGCTCGATTATGTGCCCAACCCGCGCGGCGATGCGCTGTACCTCGTCCGCTTCACCGCGCCCGAGTTTACGTCGCTGTGCCCGGTCACTGGCCAGCCGGACTTCGCTCATCTGGTGATCGATTATGTGCCGGCCGAGACGATCGTCGAGAGCAAGAGCCTCAAGCTGTTCCTCGAGTTCCTTCCGCAATCATTGCGGCTTCCACGAGGAGGTGACGGTGGGAATCGGCCAGCGGCTCACCACCGAGATGAAGCCGAAGTGGCTTCGGATCGGCGGTTACTGGTATCCGCGCGGCGGCATGCCGATCGACGTCTTCTGGCAGAGCGGCGCTCCGCCCGAAGGCGTGTGGCTCCCCGATCAAGGAGTGCAGCCCTATCGCGGACGGGGATAGCGAATGAGCGGGGGGCCGAAAGTCGCCGTTCTCGGCGCCGGCTCGATCGGTTGCTTCATCGGCGGGGCGTGGCAGGCGGCCGGGCTCCCGGTCGTTTACGTCGGCCGCCCAAAGCTCGCTCGCGACATCGATCAGCATGGCCTGACGCTCAGCGACTATAGCGGGTGGCGGGTCCATCTGCCGCCCGGCGATGTGGACTATCGCTGCGGGCCCGAGGCGCTGAAAGAGGCCGAGGTCATCTGCGTGGCGGTCAAGAGCGCGGATACATCCGACGCGGCGGCCGAGATCGTGAAGCACGGGCGCGACGGCGCGACAATCGTCAGCTTCCAGAACGGCATCAGCAACGTCGAGGTGCTGGAACGGAGCCTGCGCGGCCGTTTCGAAATCGCGCGGGGAAGCGTCGGCTTCAACGTCGCCTATCTCGGCGACGGCCACTTTCACAAAGGTGTCGCGGGCCATCTTTGGAGCGAAAGTCGCGACGCGACGCAGGCGATCGCCGAGCGGGCGGGCAATGGCCCGGGGGCACTGAAGCTGTCGGACGACATGCTCGGCCTCGCCTGGGGCAAGCTGCTCATCAACATGAACAATGCGGTGAACGCATTGTCCGGCCAGACGCTTCGCGGCGAGCTTCGGAAACGCGATTATCGCATGGTCTTCGCGGCGTGCGTCAGGGAGGGTCTCGGCCTGCTGAGCCGCGCACGGATCGAGCCGGGCAGCCTGGGTCCGCTGCCGATCCGACTGCTTCCGGCGATCCTCGAAACGCCGGACTGGTTGTTCAACACATTGTTCTTCCGGATGTGGAAGATCGATCCCAAGGCGCGCTCGTCGATGAGCGACGACCTCGCCGCGGGCCGCAAGACCGAAGTCGATTATCTCAACGGCGAGTTTATCCGGCTTGCGGAGCGGCTGCGCATGGATGCGCCCGCCAGCCGGGCGATCACCGAGCTGGTGCACAAGGCCGAGGCCGGCGCCGAGCCGCTATCGCCGGCGGCGCTGAGGCGGGCGGTGCTCGGCCGCTAGCGGAACGTGGCCTCCGGAGTCGGCGCGTCGTCGCCGGCCAGCGCAGGCGCCGGCGCCTGGCCCTTAGTCCAGGCGTAGAGCCCGAGGACCGCGACGACGAAGACGACGATGCCGAGCGGGATGGCGAGGCCGAAGTCCTTGACCAGCGCGAGCGGAGCGTCGAGTTGGTCGCGGCGACGATACCCGCGAAGACGACTCCGAACAGGCTCTCGCCGACGATCAGGCCGGTCGCGAGCAGGACGCCCATGCGCTGGGCGAACTCGGGGTTGGGCGCGCCGCGCCGCCCATTTCTCATAGAAGGTGGCCGAGCAGCGCGCCGATCGGGATCAGCAAGGTCAGCGCCATCGGCAGATAGATGCCCATGCCGACCGCGAGCGGCGGCAAGCGCGCCCCGCTTCGACTTGCGCAAGACCTCATCGACGATGACCGCGACGACGCCGATGATCGCGCCCCAGCCGATCAGCGTCCAGTCGAGGTTGCCGCCAAGCACGCCTTGCGCGATCGCCGAGATCAGCTGCGGCTTGCGGTGCGGCGAGCGCCGTCTGCCTTCGCGCCCGGCGCGCCTTGGAAGGTGAAGGCGGTGTTGAGGACGTCGAGGATCGGCGGGATCACGACCGACGCCGAAGATGACCCCGAGGACCAGCGCCACCTGCTGCCGCCACGGCGTCGCGCGCGACAAGCTCGCCGGTCTTCAGGTCCTGGAGGTTGTTGTTCGAGATCGTCGCCACGCCGAAGATGATCGCGGTGACGAACAGCGCGAAGGCGACGAGGGACTTCGATGCATCGCCGCTCGCGTGCGGGAAGAGCGAGGCCAGGATCAGCGCAGATGCCGAGGACGGAAAGGATGCCGACGCCCGAGATCGGGCTGTTCGAGGCGCCGATCGAGCCCCGCCATGTAGCCGCACACTGCGGCGATCACGACGCCGGCGATGAGGATGTAGACGATGCTGATGGCGATCGTCGCGCGTCGGGCTGGAGGCGATCGGATTGGTGCTCGCGAAGGCGTAGAGCAAGAGGCCGATCGGGATCATCGACACGAGGATCGATCGCGGTGACGATCCCGATCGGAATGTCGCGTTCGGTGATCGGCGAGCGCCTCGCCGCGGCCGGCCTTGCGCTCCGCGTTGGCGGCGAGCGCGCCGCGAATGCCCGCGATGATCGGCCCGATGATCCGCAGCAGCGTCCAGATCGCCGCGACGCCGATGGTCCCGGCGCCGATGAAGCGGACCTTGTTGACGAACAGTCGCCGATGAAGTCGTCGAGGCTCGTTCCGGCCGGGATCGCGCCGGCGAGCGACGTGTAGTGCGGCACGAGATAGGCCCAGCTGATGAGCAGGCCGACGAACATCGCCGCGCCGACCGCGAGGCCGACAAGATGGCCGACCCCGATCAGCGCGAGCGAGAAGCTGGTCGAGAACTGCGTCGCGCCCGAGCCGACCGTAAGCTCTTCGCCGCGTCGAGGCGACCAGGCCGAGTGCCGCGAGCGATCGAGTAGCCTGCCGCCGCGAGCGAGCTCCAGATGATCATGCACAAGGCCGCGGCGGTTTTCCTCGACGCCACCGATGCCCGCGCCGACCTTGAGGACCTCGGCGGCGGCGACACCTTCCGGGATAGGGAAGATCGGTGCCGGTGACGAGCGCGCGGCGCAGCGGCACCGAATACATGACACCGAGGATGCCGCCGATCGCGATCACCGCGACCGAGAGCCAGTAGGGGAAGCCGGTCCACCAGCCGACCATCACCAGGCCGGGAAGCACGAAGATGATCGCCGACAGCGTGCCCGCGGCCGACGCGATCGTCTGGACGATATTGTTTTCCTGGATGGTCGAATCGCGGAAGGCATCGAGGACCGCCATCGAGATCACCGCGGCCGGAATTGAGGTCGCGAAGGTGAGGCCGATCTTGAGGCCCAGCATAGACGTTGGCCGCGGTGAAGACGACGGTGATGAGCGCTCCGAGGATGATCCCGCGAACCGTCAGTTCCTTGATGTTTTCCCCCGCGCGGAGCGCCTCTTCGCGTGCCATCTATTTCCCCTTCGGATGTTCGGTTTGGCCGCCCGGCGCGGGCGTCGAGTGACGGCGGATCGACATCCAGCGATTGCCCTCCCGCACCCAGACGTCGGTCGAGACGACGCAGTCCTCGATCACCCGGCCGAGATATTTGAGCTTCCAGCGCGCGTGCACCGTGCCGATCATGACATCGTCAAGGGCGGTGACCTCGCGAATGCTGAACTCGATATTGTCCACGTCGCGCTGCTTGATCGCGTCGAGCCACTGGTCGCGGTGCATGATGAACGGGCCGGTGGACCGCGTGCCGATCAGCACGAAATCGGGATGCACCATCTCGCCCAATTGCTTCATGTCCTTGCGGCACAAGGCGTCACGCCATTCGCGCTCGAGCGCTTCAATCACTTCACAATTGGCGGCCACTGCATTCCTCTCCGGACGCCTTCTTAAGGCCGAATGCGAACAAAGCGAAATCTCGGTATCGTATCGGGTCGAGAACGAGCGCGTCTCCCAAGCTCGAGCGGTTCAGGATAAAGCGCGGGACGACGAGGATGCTGCCAGGGTCATTGGCTCCCCATAACAACAATTGCTCTCGTGTCAGGCCGGATCCTGCGATACCAACGCCAGGTGGCACAGGGGGATGACATGCCCGACAACAAGCCTGCCGAAGAGGTCGACGTCACGAAGGAGTGGCGCGCGACGCACGGTCAGCAGGCCGCCGCCAAGCGCCTTCGGCTGTTCGCGGTGCTCTCGTGGATCGTGGCCATCGCCGGCGAGGTGGCCGGCATCGTCCTGCTCTACCAGCACAAGTTCGACCACGGGAACCTTGCGCTGCTGATCGGCATCCTGGTCGGAATCGCGATTTTCGCAATTGCCGGCAGCCTGATGTGGAAAGCCGCCAACAAGCACGATCCGGCGCGCGAGTCCGAGCCGTTCAAGTTCTTCATCCAGAACCAGCTCGGCGCGATCATGACGGTGATCGCCTTCCTGCCCCTCATCGTCCTGATCTTCATGAACAAGGACATGGATCCCAAGAACAAGAAGGTCGCCGGCGGCGTCGGCGTCGTCCTGGCGATCATCGCCACGCTGATCGGGGTGAGCTACAACCCGCCTTCGGTCGAGCAATATACGAAGGACATGAACACCTGCGCGGCGCAGATCAAAGCCAATCAACCCACCACGGCTTGTTCACCCGAGGTCGCGCAGCAGGCGAAGGACATCGCCAGGGATTCCAACACGGTCGCCGAGGCAACGAAGGACGCGGCCCATCCGGCCGGCCAGGACGTCGTCTACTGGATCGCTCCCGAGGCCGGGGCCAAGAAGTCCGCGACGCCGCATGTCTTCCACATCTGCGAGGGCGTCAGTCCGCTCCGCGGCAAGAGCGTCAATCACGGCTCCGTGACCGAGGCCTATTCGGAGAACGCCACGCGGATCACCAAGCAGATCCCGATGGAGCAGGCCCAGTGCGGGTTCGCAGGTTCGAAGCCGGACAAGGCCGCGACCCCTTCGGCTGGGTAACGGCCGAAGCCACGGCCGCCGGTTAGCGAACGGACGCGGCGCCTATTTCCCGCTGACGCTGACGGCGATGAACGCTTCGGGCGAGTTCCCGCGCTTGACCAGCAAGAGAACGCTCGAACGTCCCGCCTTACGGGCGCCGTCGGCACCGGCGATGACCTGTGCCGGATCGCTGACCGCCTGGTTGTTGACCGAAATGATGAGGTCACCGCGCTGGAGCCCCTGCTCCGCCGCGTCCGAATTGGGATCGACGGCGGTGACGATCACGCCGCGCGCGGTCGCCGGGAGGTTGGCGGCGCGCGCCAGCTCGGGCGTGAGACGCGCCAACGACAATCCGAGCGCCTTCTGCGCCGCCGCCGTCGGGCCGCCGTTGCCGTTCGGCGTCGTCGTTCCACCGGAGCCGATCTTGTTCAGCGTTTCCTCGGTCGGTCGATCGGCCAGCGTCACGTAGACGGTGGCGCGCTTGCCGTTGCGGATGATCTCGATCGGGACCCGCTGTCCGACGGGCGAGTTGGCGACCAGGTAGGAGACGGTCTGATCGGGCGTGACCTGCTGGCCGTTGACCTTGACGATTGCATCGCCCTGCTGAAGCCCGGCGCGGGCGGCGGGTCCGTCGGCAACCACCGTCCGAACGACTTCGCCGGTATCCTTTGGAATGCCGAGCGCGGGAGCCAGATCTTCGTCGATCGGCTGCAAGCCGACACCGAGATAGCCGCGCACCGGGCGCTGGCCCTTGCGAAGCGCATCGATCACCGGCTTGGCGAGCTCGGCCGGAATCGCAAGGCCGATCCCGACCGACGCGCCGGTCGGCGAGATCAGCGCCGAGTTGATGCCGATGACATTGCCGTCGAGATCGAACATCGGGCCGCCGCTGTTGCCCATGTTGATCGCGGCGTCGGTCTGAATGTAGCGGTCGTAGGCGCCGTTGCCGGTGATCCCGCGATGCAGGGCGGAGATGATGCCGGCGGTGACGGTGCTTCCGACGCCGTAGGGATCGCCGATCGCGATCACCCAGTCGCCGACCCGCGCCTTCGTGCTGTCGCCCCAGCGGACGAACGGAAGGCCTCGCCCGTCGATCTTGAGGAGGGCGAGGTCGGAGGTGTCGTCGCGGCCGATGATCCGCGCCGAATATTCCTTGCCGTCGGCGAGAGTCACCGTGACGGTGTCGACGGTGCCGGTGCCCGTCAGTCCCTGGATCAGGTGGTTGTTGGTGACGATGTAGCCGTCCGGCGAGATGATGAAGCCGGAGCCGAGCGAGCCCGCCTCGCGGGTGCGGCCCTGACCGCCGCTTCCCCCCTGATTGTTGCCCTGCGGCTGGGTCGGCGGAGTTTGACCGAACTGGCGGAAGAATTCCTCGAACGGGTCGGCCTGGCTGCGAACCGGGATTCGCTGCTTGGTCGAAATGTTGACGACGGCGGGCTGGAGCCGCGCGACGAGGTCTGCGAACGACATCGGCGCGCCGGGTCGCGGCGCGAGCGCCGACGTGCCGGGCGCGTTCTGGGCAACCTGTGCGCCGGCCTGCCCCGTGGCGAGCGAGAACGTCGTTCCTCCGAGCAGCAGGGCCATTGCGACCCCGTAGGCGTAGCGCACTTTTCCGGACTCCTTCGGCCTCATCGATACTCCATCATTTGGTGTGGGACGCAAGCATGAACGCAAGAGCGCTAATGTCGCCTTGCCCTTAACGCCAATTGAACACGCCAGTTTACTTGGTGCGTCCAGTGAATTCCTTCAGATAGTCGTTCTGCGGCGACAGAATGATGTTCGTTGGGGCGGTCTTGGTCTGCCCGTCGCCGATGAAAGTCGTCTGATAAGACTGCATCGCGCGGTAGAAGTCGTAGAATTGCGGATCCTTGCCGAAGCTCGCCGCATAGGTCTTTGACGCGTCCGCATCCGCCTGGGCGCGGATGATCGCGGCCTGCTTGGCGCCCTGGGCCTGAATCGAGCGTGCCTCCTGCTCGCGCGAAGTCCGCATCCGGTCGAACGCGGCAGCCAGCGGAGCCCCGTCGGGCAAATCGGTGCGCTTGATGCGAACGTCGATGATCTCGACGCCATATTGGCCGGCAATCTTGTTCAGTGACGTGCGAACGCTGTCCATGATCCCCTGGCGTTCGGGAGTCAGGAGCGAAGCGAACTCGACGCGGCCGAGCTCATTGCGGACCTCCGATCCAAGGATCGGCCGGAGCTGCTCGCGCAACTGCTCCTCGCTCCCGGCACGGATGTACATCAGGAGAGGGTTGATGATTCGGTAGCGAGCGAAGGCGTCGACCTCGAGCCGGCGCTGATCGGTTGAAAGAACCTGCTGCCGCTCCATGTCCACGTCCTGGACGCGCTTGTCGATCCACACGACCTGATCGGCGAACGGGATGCGCCAGCTGATGCCCGCTCCGGCGGCGCCGATCGGCCTGCCCGCCTCATATTCGTTGAGGATTCGGACGGGCTTGCCGAAGCGAACGATCACGGCCTGCTTGGTCTCGGGCACGATCGGAAAGCTGCCGAGCACGATCAGGAGGATGATGAAAGCGGCGATCGCCGACGCGATCGGGCGGCGGCGGATGAAGTCGGTCATTGCTGCCGCTCCTGATCCTGCTTCTTCACCTCGGGCAGCGCGAGGTAGGGAGTGACGCCCGGCGCCTCGATGATCGTCTTGTCGACCTTCGAAAGCACCTGTTCCATCGTCTCGTAATACATGCGCTTGCGCGTAACCTCGGGCGCGAGCTTGTACTGTTCGTAGACCTTGTCGAACGCGGTCGCCTCGCCCTGCGCCTTCTGCCGAAGCTGCAGCGAATAAGCATTGGCGCTGTTGATGTAGGACTGGGCCTGCTGCTGCGCCGCGGTGACCTGCTTGAACGCATCGTTCACCGCGTCGGGCGGATCCGCCTGCTTGATGGCAATGCCCTGGACCTGCACGCCCGACCGATAGGAATCGAGGATGCGCTGCATGTTCCGTGCGGCCTGGGCCTCGATCTCGGCGCGCCGATCACCCATCGCATCGTTCAGGGTCACCTGGCTCACGACCGCCCGCATCGAGCTTTCGGCGACTTCACGGATCGTCTCGTCGGGCTGCGCCATCTGGAACAGATAAAGTTCGGGCGTGCGGATGTTCCAACGGACCGAATAAGCAAGGTCGATGAGGTTCTGATCACCCGTCAGGATCAGGTCGTCGTCGCCGGCCGAGCCGAGATCGATCGTCCGGATATTCTCGACGTCGATCTTCTTCACCCGCTCGATCGGGGCGGGAAGCGTGAAGCTGACTCCAGGGCCAAGCGTCCGGCTGTAGCGCCCGAATTGAGTGACGACGCCACGCTGCCCCGGCGCGATCGAATGGGTGCTGGTGCCGACCAGCCACAAAAGAACGACCGTGATCACGATCCACAAGATCAACGATCCGTCGGGACGCCGCGAAAATCCTCCGCCGCCACCAAAGCGCATCCGCCCCCGGCGAAGGAGATCGTCGAGGGGCGCAACCGAAGGCCTCCCGCTCGAGCCGCGGCGCGCGGGCTCGCCCCACGGGCCGCCGCCGTGGTCGTCACCGGACGCATCGTCGTTCCCGCCGCCCGCGCCCCAGGGACCTTTGGTGTCGGTGAAGAGGCCACGAACGCGGCCGGCCCACCCCGCTAAATTGCTCATCGGCACGATTATAGGGAGCGGCCCTCATGAAAAACAGTGGCAAGCCGCGACGCGGTTCCTATGTGCCGTGTCATGACCGACCCCGAACCGCTGGCCAACCTTCCGAATGACGATCGGATTCGCCTGCGCAAGCTCGCGGGCGGCGTGGCGACGATCATCGTCGACGCGAGCGGACTCTCCGCGGCGGATCGCACGAAGATCGAGCAAGAGCTGCGCGAGGCCGTCCTCGATCGATCGGGAGTGGACGAAGCCCGCATCGCGATGACCGCGGCGGAACCGTCGCGGACGCTGATCGCCGTCGGGAGCGGGAAAGGGGGCGTCGGCAAATCCACCGTCTCGGCGAACCTGGCGATATCCCTGGCGCGGATGGGCAAGAAGGTCGGGCTGATCGACGCCGACGTCTACGGTCCCTCGCAGCCGACGCTCCTCGGCACCGATGCCAAGCCAACCGCCCAGGGCGAGCAGCTGATCCCGGTCGAGGCGCAGGGGATCAGGTTCCTCTCGTTGGGACAGCTCGTCTCGCCGGGGCACGCATTGGCCTGGCGGGGACCGATGGCGACCGGCGCCCTGGCCAAGCTGATGGAAGCGGACTGGGCGGATTGCGAGCTGTTGATCGTCGACCTGCCGCCGGGCACCGGCGACGTCCAGCTCTCGCTGATCCAGCGCTCGCGGCCGGCTGGAGCGGTGATCGTCTCGACGCCGCAGGACCTGTCGCTGATCGATGCGCGCCGAGCGGTCGACCTGTTCAACAAGATGAGCGTGCCCATCCTGGGCATCATCGAGAATATGGCGACCTACGCCTGTCCGCATTGCGGCGAGACCTCCAACCCGTTCGGGATCGGGGGAGCGGAAGCCGCAGCCACCGAGATGGGCGTGGCGTTCCTCGGACGGCTGCCGCTGTCGCTCGCAATTCGCGAAGCTTCGGACGCGGGGCAGCCGCCCGCAGCTTCCGGAGGAGTGGACGCCGAGGCGTTCGAAGCCATTGCCGCGAAACTGTTGGAGGCCGTGGCGCATTGAGCCGGACGAGAGGATCCCGCCATGCCGCTGAGCCGCGATGAAGACATTGCCGAACTGCTGACCAACGCGCGGACGATCGCGATGATCGGCGCGTCGGATCGGCCCGACCGCGCGTCCTACGGCGTGATGAAATACCTCCAGGACCACGGCTATCGGGTGCTTCCTGTCAATCCGCAGATCACCGGCGAGCATGTCCACGGCGAATTCGTGTGGCGCGAGCTTGCGCAGATCGGCCTCCCGATCGACATCGTCGACATTTTCCGCCGGCCACAAGCGGCAGCCGAAGCGGTCGACCAGGCGATCTTTGCCGGCGCCAAGGCGATATGGATGCAGATCGGAGTCATCAACGAGGAAGCGGCGGCGCGGGCAGAGGCCGCGGGCCTCAAGGTCGTGATGGACCGCTGCCCCAAGATCGAGATCGCGCGATTGGGCATTTCCCCTCTCCCGCCTGCGGGAGAGGGAGGGAGCCGCGAAGCGGCGGAAGGGTGAGGGCGGTTATCAAATTCGCGGGGCACCCCCTCACCCCGCTCAGCTTCGCTAAGTCGCCCTCTCCCGCAAGGGGAGAGGGGGCTATGCGGCGGCGACCGTCATTTCGGGAACAAGGATCGTCGGCGCGTCGAGGCCGCGGCGGAACTCGAGGTCGCTCGCGGGCTCCAGGGTCGCGAACATGTCGACGAGGTTTGAGGCGATCGTGATCTCGGCGACCGGCTCCGCAATCTCGCCGCCGCGCACCATGAACCCGACGGCGCCCCGGCTGTAGTCGCCGGTGACGCCGTTCACGCCCTGCCCGATCAGCTCGATGACCAGCACCGCTTCGCGAACGCCGGCGAGCAGCTCCTCGCGGTTGCGGACGCCCGCCTCCATATAGAGGTTGGTCGCCGAAGCGCCGGGCGCGCCGCCGACCCCGCGCGCGGCATGGCCGGTCGGCGCTATCCCGAGCTGCCGCGCCGCGGCGCTGTCGGCGATCCACTGGTTCAGGGTGCCGCCCGAGACCAACTGCTGGCGCGAGACGCGGACCCCTTCGCCGTCGAAGGACCGCGAGCGAAGCCCGCGCAGGCGGAGCGGATCGTCGATAATGGTGACTTCAGGCCCGAATACGCGCTCGCCGAGCCTGTCGGCGAGAAAGCTTGTCTTGCGCGCGACTGCCGCACCGTTGATGGCCCCGGCGAAATGGCCGAGCAGGCCGGAGGACACGCGCGGATCGAAGATCACGGGATATTTGCCGGGCCTTGGGCGCGAGGGATCGAGCCTCGCGACCGCACGTTCGCCGGCTTTGCGGCCGATCTCCGCGGCGGAATCGAGATCCTCGAGGTGGCGAGCGCTGTGCCAGGCATGGTCACGCTGCATCGACGCGCCTTCGCCGGCGATCACCGATGCCGAACAGCCGTGTCCGCTGGCCCGAGTGACACCGCAAAAGCCGTCCGAAGTCGCCAGCGCGATGGTCGAGGCGGAGGCGCTCGCGCTCGCGCCATTAGAGTTGGTCACCCCGCGGACGGCACGCGCGGCGGACTCGGCCTCGAGCGCCCGCGCGCGCAGCTCCGCGGGGTCCGGATCCCGCCGATCGTCTCCGTCGACGAACGGCGGCTCGCCGCGCTGCAGCAACTCGCTCGGCGCGAGGCCGGCGTAGGAATCCTCGGGTGCTTCCTTGGCCATCGCGAGGCACCGTTCGACAAGCGCGCCAAGCGATTCAGCGGAGAAGTCGGACGAGGCGACGGTCGCCGAACGCTGACCGACGAACAACCTGAGGCCGATTTCCTCACCCTCCGAGCGGCTGACGTCCTCAAGCTCGCCGAGCCTCGTCTGCACGCTCGACGATTGGCTTCCGGCGTAGAGGGCGTCGGCGGCCGTCGCGCCCGCCGCGATCCCTCGCTCGACGAGAGATTGGGCGATGCGGCCGGCTTCTTCGGGCAATTTCATGCGGCGCGCCTAGCGGCTGGAAAGTCCGACCGCCAGCATGCCGAGGAAGATGAGTAACCCGCAGCTGCGGTTCGAGCGGAACAGTTTAAGAGCGAGTTCTCCGTCCTTCGGGTCGGCCCGCAACGCCTGGTTGGCAAGCTGAAGCGCGGCGGGAATCAGCGCCAGAAGCGCCACCCAATCAGGCCGGACCGTCCAGATTGCGGCGCCCCACAGCAACAGCGCGACAAGGTAGAAGGCGCCGATGCCGAGCGGCGCCATGTCGCCCAGCCACCGGGCCGAAGATTTGACGCCGACGAGCACGTCGTCCTCAATGTCCTGGATTGCATAGAGCGTGTCGTAGCCGACCACCCAGGCAACGCTTCCCAACCAGAGCAGGAACGTCGTCCACGAAAGGACGCCGCTCACCGCCGGCCACCCGACCAGCGCGCCCCAGGAAAAGACGATCCCGAGCCACGCCTGCGGCCACCACGTGATCCGCTTCATGAACGGATAAGCGGCGACCGGCGCGAGGCTGACCAGCGCGATGCTCGCGGCGGTGTGATTGAGCTGCAGAAGGACGACGAGGCCGATCAGGCAGAGCGCGGCGATCAATAGCCACGCCGATCGAAGCGAGACCCGGCGGCTGGCGAGCGGACGGAGGCGAGTGCGTTCCACGCGGATGTCGAGGTCGCGGTCGACGATGTCGTTGTAGACGCAGCCGGCGCTGCGCATCGCAAAGGCGCCGAGCCCCAACCACAGGAACAGGTCCCACCGGCCGCCGACGCCCGCGAGCGCGACGCTCCACGCACACGGCCAATAGAGCAGCCAGCTGCCGATCGGCCGATCTAGCCGCATCAGGCTTGCGAACGGCCTGAGCCGTGGCGGAAGCGCGCCGATCAACCCGCGCCGCTCGCTGTCCGGGACGATGTCGGCCGCGGCGGTCATCCGGAGCGGCCTAGCGATCCTGGAAAGCGATGTCTTGCATCCGCTCGCCCATCTCTTGCGTACCTTTGTCTTGGAGCTGAACGAGGGTGTTAAATCTTCGTTAACCCCGCTTCGGATTTATGGAGGAGCTAGCGACATGACCAATTCCATCAGGATATTGCCGTACGGCGCCGCTGGCGCCCTCGCGGCGGCGGCTGTTGCAATGTCGGCGTCCGCCGCGCCGAGCAGAATCTCGAACGAAACGCAGCGTGGCACGCTAACCGCGCTCAATGGCAGCGGAGCGCATGGAACGATCAGCATGCAATTGAGAGGGCTGCGATATCTGACGGTTCAAATCGACGCGACCGGCCTCGAGCCGGGAATCCAGCATCTCGGCCATATCCACGGCCGCGAATCGCCGGGAAACGTTGTGAACTCGGTCTGTCCCTCCACGGCGCAGGACGTCGACCATGACCAGTATGTCGAGCTTGCCGAGGGCCAGGTCACCTACGGGCCAATCATCATCGGCTTCGGCAATACGGATCCCGACATGGATGGGACGGTTCATTTCCTGAAGACGTTCGATCTCAACGACCCGAGCACCTTCCAGCCGGGGTTTCACAAGTCCGACGTGCTTCCGCTCGACCTTCGCGAGGTCGTGCTCCACGGAATGACCCTGCAGGCCGGGCAGGGAGCGACGAATGCCGACAGCATTCCGCCCAACGAAGCGGACGGGACCGCCGGCGAAAAAGCGGTTCTGCCGGTGACCTGCGGCGACATCGAGGACTCCGGCCGCGGGCGCTCCGGCCCGCACGTGGTGCGCAACCCGCACACGCATTAACTTGCGCTGATCGTGTCGAGCGCCCCCGAAAGCGGGCGCTCGAGCCGCGGGCATAGCGGGATTCCCGGTTACGCGGGAATGACGATAGGAGGGCGGCCATGCCCGCGACACCCGCATGGCCGCCGAGGAGCCTGCCGCGCCTGTTTGTGCGAACGCCGCTCGCGGCCGACGCGACGATCGAGCTCGACGCCGGACAGGCCAATTATCTCGGCAACGTGCTGCGGCTCGGGGTCGGCGCGGAGCTGCTCGTCTTCGACGGATCGTCGGGCGAGTGGCTGGCGCAGATCGCCGATGCGGCGAAGAAGCGAATGACTCTCGCCGTCCGGCGCAAGACGCGCCAACAAGAAAGCGTTCTGGACGTCTGGCTCGCCTTCGCGCCGGTGAAGCGGGCCCAAACCGACTGGCTGGTCGAGAAAGCGACCGAGCTGGGGGCCGCCCGGATCATCCCGGTCGTCACCCGCCGGACGATCGTGGATCGAGTCAAGCTGGAGCGGCTGGAGGCCATCGCGATCGAGGCCGCCGAGCAATGCGGGCGCACGGCGTTGCCACGGATCGACGAGCCCAAATCGCTGAGCGAGATGCTAAACCCGCTCGGGCGCACACTGTATTTCGCCGATGAAAGCGGGGGCGAAGCGGTCGCCAGCGCCTACAGACCCGGACCTGCGCTGATCCTCACCGGTCCCGAGGGCGGATTCACGGACGAAGAGCGGGCGGTGATCCGCGCCTCGCCCGACGCAATCGCCATCTCGCTCGGCCCGCGCATCCTCCGCGCGGAGACCGCGGCGCTTGCCGCGCTTGCCGCCTATATGGCTATTGCCGGAGACTGGCGCTAAGCGCCCGCGGCCCATGACCCAGCGCACCGAAACCGGAGACAGCCGGCCGATCGAGAGCCGAGCCGACTTGCTGTCGGTGTTCGAGGCCGGCGAGAAAGCGAAATCCGATTGGCGGATCGGCACCGAGCACGAGAAGTTCGTGTACCGGACGGCCGATCATCGCGCGCCGTCCTACGACGAACCCGGCGGGATTCGCGACCTGCTGACCGGCCTCACCGAGTTCGGATGGGAGCCGGTGATCGAGAACGGCAATGTCATCGCGCTCAAGGGCAAGGACGGCAACGTCAGCCTCGAGCCGGCGGGGCAATTCGAGCTGTCGGGAGCGGCGCTGAAGAACCTTCACCAGACCTGCTCGGAAGCCGCGCGACACCTCGAGCAATGCAAGGCCGTTGGCGAGCGGCTCGGGCTGGGCTTCCTCGGCCTCGGCATGTGGCCCGACAAGACGCGCGCCGAGCTCCCGCGGATGCCCAAGGGCCGCTACGGGATCATGCTCAACTACATGCCCAAGGTCGGAAACCTCGGGCTCGACATGATGCTGCGCACCTGCACGATCCAGGTGAATCTCGATTACGCTTCCGAAGCCGACATGGTGAAGAAGTTCCGCGTTGGCCTCGCGCTCCAGCCGGTCGCGACCGCCTTGTTCGCCAACTCGCCGTTCACCGAGGGCAAGCCGAACGGCTACAAGAGCTTTCGGAGCCATATCTGGGAAGATACCGATCCCGACCGGACCGGCATGCTTCCGTTCGTGTTCGAGGATGGCTTCGGGTACGAGCGCTACTGCGACTACGCGCTCGATGTGCCGATGTATTTCGTTTACCGCGACGGGAAATATATCGACGTCGCGGGCGAGAGCTTCCGCGACTTCCTGGAGGGCAAGCTGCCGCAGCTGGCCGGCGAGAAGCCGCGCTTCGCGGACTTCACCGACCACCTCTCGACCGCCTTCCCCGAGGTTCGCCTCAAGAGCTTCCTCGAGATGCGCGGCGCCGACGGTGGGCGCTGGAGCCGGATTTGCGCGCTTCCGGCGCTGTGGGTCGGATTACTCTATGACAATCGGACGCTCGATGCCGCATGGGACCTCGTCAAACACTGGTCGATCGAGGAGCGCGAGAAACTGCGGCACGACGTTCCGAAACTGGCGCTGGACGCAACCACGCCCGACGGCGAGCCGATGGGCGATTTCGCGCGCAGGGTGCTGGACATCGCGGCCGAAGGGCTGACGCGCCGCGCTCAGCTCAATACCGCCGGCGACAACGAGGGCGGCTTCCTCGATCCATTGCGCGACGTGATCGCAACGGGCATGACCCCCGCCGATCGCCTGCTCGCCCGCTATCATGGCGAGTGGAACGGCGATGTGTCGCACATCTACGAGGAATATAGCTTCTGATGGACATGCCCATGCAAAGCCGCCGCACGCTTTATCCGGAGATCCAGCCGTACGAAACGGGCATGCTCGACGTCGGCGATGGGCACAGCCTCTACTGGGAGCTTTCCGGCAATCCGGAGGGCAAGCCGGTGGTGTTCCTGCACGGCGGTCCCGGCGGCGGGTCGAGCCCTGATCATCGGCGCCAGTTCAACCCCGACAAGTACAAGATCCTGGTGTTCGACCAGCGCGGCTGCGGCAAGTCGACGCCTTATGCCAGCCTCGAGCACAACACGACCTGGGATCTCGTCGAGGACATCGAGAAGCTGCGGACAAAGGTCTCGAAGGTCGACAAGTGGCAGGTGTTCGGCGGCAGCTGGGGCTCGACGCTCGCGCTCGCTTATGCCGAGAAATATCCGGGGCGAGTTACCGAGCTGGTTCTGCGCGGCATCTTCCTGTTCGACCCGTATGAAATCGACTGGATGTACACCGACGGCGGCGCCAGCCAGGTCTATCCCGACAAGTTCGAGGAGTTCGTCGGGCTCATCCCCGAGGCCGAGCGCGGCGACCTCGTCGAGGCCTATCGCAAGCGACTGACCAGCGAGGACAAGGACGAGCAGCTCACGGCCGCGAAGGCATGGAGCAAGTGGGAAGGGGACATCGTGACCCTGCTCCCCAGCCCGTCGACGATCGAGCATTTCACCGCGCCGGACGTCGCGGTCGCGGTGGCCCGGATCGAGAATCATTACATGGCGAACAATGGCTGGCTCGAGGAAGGCCAGCTGCTGAAGGGCGCCGAAAAGCTCAAGGGCATCCCCGGCGTAATCGTCCAGGGGCGGCACGACACCTGCACTCCGCCGATCGCGGCCTGGAAGCTGAAACAGGCGTGGCCCGAGGTCGAACTCAACATCATCCCGGACGCCGGGCACCTGTTCAACGAGCCTGGCAACCTCGACGCGCTGGTCCGCGCGACGGACAAGTTCGCGGGACTGTGACTTACTCGCCCGGCTTGTAGACCCGTTCGGCGTGGCCCTTCAGCTCATCGGGATAGAAATAGACCGGCCGAAGCGCGCCTGAAGCGTAACGCCGCGCCTGATCATTGAAGTGCGGCGATCCCGGGTGGCCACTCTCGCCGCCCGCCGTAATCGCACGGGCGCGGACCCGAGGGCCGAACTCGACGACCGCGACGAAGCTGTTGCCATAGTCGCCGTACCAGCGCTTCGTGCCCGGCTTTGGACGCGATCGGATCGACGCCAGCGATCCGAAGTTCGCGTCCGCGAACGGTACCGGGACGCTCGGCGCGGCATCGTCGAAGCTCGGGTTGTCGATATCGGCGGAAATCCGCTGCGCGCGATTGATCTCGCCCCACGGCACCGCCCAGCGGCCGAAGTCGCGCTGAAGGTCGTTGAGCGCCTCGCCGAAGATCCGAAGCTTCTGCTCGGCAGTCGTGTCGCGCGCGAGGCGCATCATCACCTTGTTGGAGGGCTCGTCGGCCGGAGCATCGAGCGCTGCCCTGAGCTTCAATCCCCACGCCATCGCGAGCGTCTGCGGAACCGACCCTGCGCTCCACCGG
The DNA here is from genome assembly GCA_963831215.1 of uncultured Alphaproteobacteria bacterium. GTDB lineage: Bacteria > Pseudomonadota > Alphaproteobacteria > Sphingomonadales > Sphingomonadaceae > Sphingomicrobium. Next base: position 36,466 of record CAWHPM010000015.1, read on the forward strand.
TAGTTCCAGCCTCGAAGTGCGGCGATCGGCGCGGAGAAGCGGGCGCGGCGCGCGTCGGCGGCCGGCAAATGATCGTAAGCGGCGACGAGACCCGGAATCAGTGCCGCGAAGCCGGGCTGGAAGCTGTCGTAGGCCGCTGCATTCAGCTTCTCGAGCGTCCAGCCGCGGCTGCCCGTGAGCAGCTGAAGCGCGTGAACCCCGCGGAAATTCTCGCCATACATGTCCATGTAGCGCGGGATAGTTCTATGCCTTGGGGCTGAAGGGGCCGGCGGCCGACCACGGCGCGTTGTTGTTGTTGTCGACCCAATTGTTGGGCGGCCTGACGACATTCGGCAGCTCGTCGAGCGCGTGAAGCGAGCGCCAGTCGGTCGCGGGATCGCTACCGTCGACCGGCTTCGTATAATCGAAGCGATCGTCGCGGCGCGGCACGAATTGCGGGTGAAGATAGGCGATCTCGCCATGATCGTCGGCGAAGATGGTGTCATTGGAGCTGTTCGCCTTCAACTGCGCGATTTGCATGAACGAGGCGAAGTCGGCCGCCTTGGTCCGAAGATAGCTCTGCTGCAGCGCCTCGACCGGGCGGTTCATCATCGCGAAGGCGATCCAGCGCCCATTCTTTGCGGCGACGATGGGTCCGTGATGGGTGAACCAGGTGGTGAAGCTACGCGAGCCGAGCTTTCCATTGGGGAGGCGATAGCGGATGGTGACGGGACGGGTGCCGATCGGGTTGCAGGCGCTTCCATAGCGATAGCAGCGGCTCTCCCCGCGCCGCTCGATATTCTCGGCGAACTCGTCGACGACATCGACTCCGCTCGACGTGTGCATCCAGCCGACGTGCGGGTTGAAGCCCTGGTAGATGAAGAACTGGCCCCAGGTCGCCGCGCCGTACGCGTTGAGCCCCTCGTCGCTCGACATCTGCAGCTCGGAGCGGAAGTACCAGCTGGTGTGGGGGTTGATGAGCAGGAGCGCGTGCCCAGCGCTGGTGAGAGCGGGCGCGATGGCGATCCCGTTCGAGCCCTGGCGTTCGGCATCCGCCCATTCGTCATGCTGAACTCGTTTCAGCATCCATTTGGGAGACTGCGGTGCCGGTGACCGGATGGGCCCTGAAACAAGTTCAGGGTGACGGTTGGAATAGAAGTCCCGCAACCCGTCGAGATCGATCCGCTCGATGTCGCCGCCGATGCTGCCTTCGGTAAAGCTCAGCACCATCCACGGCTCGAAACGCTTCAGCACCTTGGGGTGAACATTCGGGTGCGTCGCGAGGAAATAGTTCAGCCCATCGGCCCAGGCATCCATGAGCGCCTGCATCTTCGGCGGGCTCTTCGCGTACCACGCTTTCAGCTCCGGCTCGCTGACGTAAAGCCGCGCGCGCAAATCCTGCCAGATCGCTTTCTCGCCATCCGCCTCGGCGGTGCGACCGAGCGCGGTCAGATAATTGGCCTCGATGCGCGGGAAATCGTCCTCTGCCTGCGCATAGATCATGCCGAAAACCGCGTCGGCGTCACTCTTCCCATGGACGTGGGCGATGCCCCAGTCATCGCGGGTGATCGTCACGCGGGCGGCATGTGACTTCCACTCAGACGATCCGTGGGACGGAATCGGTGGTGATGCCGCGGCGGCAAGAAGAAACAGGAGTGGGAAGAGGGCGACGGCCGAGGTCTTATGCATTCGGCAATGCTTGCGTGCCCTCGCCCCAGCCCGCAAGCATCTTTGAAGACGCGCGCTCGAGCAGCTCGTCGGCGTCGCGGATGGTGAAGTGGTTGCCGCCCTTGTAGCGGTCGAGCTCTTCCCAGGCGATGGGCGCGGCGACGGGAGCGCCTTCGCGGGCGCGGGCGGAGTAGGGCATGACCGCGGTAGCGCCGCGCTGATTGCGCAGCCAGTCGAGGAAGATCCGGCCCTTGCGCTCGACCTTGCGGATGTTGGCGGTGAACATGGTCGGCTCTGCTTCCGCGATGGCGCGGGTGAAGCGTTCGGCGAAGCTCTTGACCGTGGGCCAGTCCCTTGAGGCGTCGAGCGGCGCGACGACGTGGAGGCCCTTGCCGCCTGACAGCAACGGGAAGGTCTTCAAGCCGAGGTCGCCGAGCAGCGCCTTCAGCCGGACCGCCGCCTCTTTGACCTTGCCGAAATCGAGCCCGACGTCGGGATCGAGGTCGAACACCAGGCGGTCGGGATATTCGACCTTGTCGACCTTGCTGCCCCAACCGTGGAATTCGACGGTTCCCATCTGCACGCAGGCAAGCAGTCCCTTGATGTCGTCCAGGTAGAGATAGTCTTCGAGGTGGCCGTCCTTCTCCTTGATCGGCACGTGCTTGACGTCGGGGCCGAAGGTGCCGCTGTCGTGCTTCTGGAAGAAGCATTTCTTGGCGCGGCCCTGGGGGCAGCGGATCAGGGTCATCGGCCGGTCCGCGACGTCGATCATGATCAGCGGCTCGACCGCGGCGTAATAATCGGCGAGGTCGGCCTTGGTCAGATCGTCCTCGGGATAGATGATCCGATCCGGATTGCTGATCTTGATCCCGAAGCTTTCCGCGGTCGGCCGCTCGGCTTTTTTCTCGGCCTTCTTCAGGTGCTTGGCCGTCTCGACCACCACGTCCGAAGCCGGCTTGTCCTCGCGCAGGCCGAGGAAGCTGGGGTGCCGAAGAATGCCGTCGTCGGTGAATTCGGTGAAGGCGATCTCGGCGACCAGCTCGGGCTTGATGTAATGCGCGCCCTTGCGGTCGGCGCGCGGCACCTCGACCGGAGCCTTGTCGACCTCGAGCGGCTTCATCCGGTCGCGCAGCTCCTGGATCAGCTTGCCGCTGAAGCCGGTGCCGACCTTCCCGACATAGGTCAGCTTGCCCTTTTCCTTCGCCGCCAGCAGCAAGGAGCGGAAGCCGATGCGCTTGTCGCTTTCGGACCAGCCGACGATGACGAATTCCTGGCGCTGGATGCACTTGATCTTGAGCCAGTTGCGCGTGCGGGTGCCGCTATAGGGCGCGCTCGCCTTTTTCGAGACGATCCCCTCGCCGCCCTGCTCGCACATCGCGTTGAACATGGCTTCGCCGCGGCCGATGATGTGGTCTCCGTAAAGGATCGGCGGCGAAACGCCTTCGAGCAACGCTGCGAGCCGTTCCTTGCGCTCGATGTTGGGTAGCTTGCGGATGTCCTCGCCGCGATCGATCAAAAGGTCGAAGGCGTAATAGACGAGGTTGGCGCCTTTCTGGTCCTTGAGCGTCGCCTGCAGCAGCTGGAAGCTCGGCTTGCCCTTGTCGTCGATGGCGACCGCCTCGCCGTCGATCAGGCAGCCGGCGGGAAGCTTCGCCGCGGCCTTGACCAGCGCCTTGAACTTGTCGCTCCAGTCCTTGCCCTTGCGGGTCCAGGCGGTGGCGAC
>CAWHPM010000016.1:0-34802 GCA_963831215.1 uncultured Alphaproteobacteria bacterium
GCCATCGCCGACGGCGAGCAACAGCCGGTAGCCGTCATATTTATATTCGTGGAGCCAGCCGTTGCCGGTCGGAACTTCGTCGACCAGCGTGGCGAGTTGCGGCTCCTCGAACGGCGGCGGCGCCTTGCCCGCCTTTTTCTTGGCGCGCCCACCCTTCTGACCGCCTCGGTTCGATTTCCACACGTCCTCGCCGGCCGCGATCTCGGCCATCGTCCGGCCGGTGGTGACACTGGTCACGCAATTGTCGACCAGCGCATCGCCATCGTCGGGTTCAGCGAAATCGTCGGTGACCTTTTTCAGCATCCAAGGCTCGGCCTTCTCGCCGGGTTTGGGCTTTAGGCGGAACATCACCCATTCGCCCTTCATCCGTTCGCCCTCGAGCGTGAAGTGGAGATGGCCTTCCTCGATCGTCTTGCTGGGGTCCTTGCGCGGGTCGGGCTCCCACCGGCCCTGGTCCCACAGCATCACCGTGCCGCCGCCATATTCGCCCTTGGGGATCGTGCCTTCGAATCCGCCATAATCGAGCGGATGGTCCTCGGTGCGCATCGCAAGGCGGTTTTCGCCCGGGTCGAGGCTCGGGCCTTTGGGCACCGCCCAGCTCTTGAGGACCCCGTCGAGCTCGAGCCGGAAATCCCAGTGAAGCCGCGAGGCCTCGTGCTTCTGGACGACGAAGCTGTCGCCCTTGCCCTTGAGCTTGCGCCCCTTGGGCTCCTTGGTTTTCGAGAAGTCGCGTTTCCGGTTGTAGGTCTCGATATCGAGCGGAACATGCTTGGCCATGACTAGGCCCTTTTACGTGCGGGCACCTTCGCGGGTTCCTTCTTGGCGGCGGACTTCTTCGGCGGCGCCTTCTTCGCCTTGGCTTCGCCTTTGCCCTTCTTCTCGTCGCCGAGGCTCTTCTTGAGGGCGGCCATCAGATCGATGACGTTCGAACCCTTGGGCGGTGCCTCCTCCTCTTCCTCGATGATCTTCGCGCCCTTCGCCTTCTGCTTCTTCTCGATCAGCCGGTGGAGCGCGTCGACGTAGCGGTTGTGGAACTCCTTGGGATCGAACTCGCCGGCTTTGCGCTCGATCAGCATCGAGGCCATATCGAGCAGGTCCGGGTCCGGCTTCGTGTCTCCGATGTCGCGGAAGAAGCCCGAGGATTTGTGCACTTCATCGGCGTAGCGCAGCGTCTCCAGAAGCAGCCCGCGGCCGCAGGGCTTCAAGGCGACCATATATTCCTGGCCACGCATCGCGAGCTGGCCGACGCCGACCTTCTTCGCCGCCTTCAGCGCATCGCGCAGTACGACATAGGCTTCCTCGGCGAGATCGTCGGCGGGAACCACGTAATAGGGCTTCTCGAAGAAGGTTGCGTCGATGTCGTCCTCGTCGACGAACTGGACGAGGTCGAGCGTCCTGCGGCTCTCCAGCTTGACGCTCTCGATCTCCTCGGGATCGAGGAGGACGTAATGGCCCTTCGAGACTTCGTACCCCTTGACGATCTCGTCCTTGTCGACCGGCCCGACGCCGGGGACGACCTTCTCGTATTTGATGCGCTTGCCGGTCGGTTCGTGGACCTGGTGGAACTGGATTTGCGCCCCGCTCTTGGTCGCGGGGTACAGCTCGACCGGAATCGATACCAACGCCAGCCGAATTTGTCCTCGCCAGATCGCACGCGCAGCCATGCCCCAAGTCTCCTTTGCGGAGGATTCAATTCATTGCGGGGCCGAGTCGTTCCGTGTTGCCCCTTTGAGGGATCGTATCAGCTCCGTAACATCTTCGCCACGGGCGGCCGAATTCGACGATCGCCGAGCCGCAGATGACGCCTTTGGCGCCGGCCGCAAGCGCGGCGCGGACGTGCTCGGGCGTCGAGATGCCAAAGCCGAAGATCGGTGGCAGGGCACCGGCGGCACGGAGGCGATCGACGAGCGTCGGGTCGAACTGTCCGCCGGCGTGGGTGCCGGTGATCCCCGCGCGGCTCACGCAGTAGGTGTAGGCCTTGGACAATTTGGCGATTCGCTGAAGCGTCGAGTCCGGCGTGTTCGCGGCGGCGATCAGCACCGGCTCGATCCCGGCCTGCTCCATGTCTCGCGCGAACGGCTCCGCCTCCAGCGCGGGAACATCGGCGATGAGCAGGCTGTCGGCGCCGGCTTCGCGCGGCGTCGCGCATGAATCCCGTCCGTGCGACAACGATGTTGGCGTAGGTGAGGATACCCACGGGGACATCCGGATGCCGTGCGCGGAAGCCCCTGATCAGTTCGAAGCAGTCGCCGACGCGTAAACCGGCGGCCAGCGCGCGCTGCGCCGCCGCCTGAATGACCGGTCCGTCCGCAACGGGATCGGAGAACGGGATTCCGACCTCGACCATGTCGGCGCCCGACTCGACGACCGTGTCGAGCAGCCTGGCGCTCGTCTCCACATCGGGATCGCCGAGCATCAGGAACGCGCCGAATGCGCCCTCGCCGTTCAGGCGCTCGAACATGGCGGCGTAGCGGCTCACGCGAGCAATGCCTGCGCCTGGGCGACATCCTTGTCGCCGCGACCGGAGAGGCCGACGAGGATCGCGCTGCCCGGCTCCCGCTCAGCGAGCTTCAACGCGTGCGCGACGGCGTGGGCAGATTCGAACGCGCACAGAATGCCCTCGCCCTCGGCAAGCGCCTTGAACGCGACCAGCGCCTCGGCGTCGGTGCAGCCGACATATTGGGCGCGGCCGCTGTCCTTCAGATGCGCATGTTCGGGTCCGACCGCCGGATAATCGAGGCCGGCCGACACCGACCAGGTATCGGCGATCTGGCCTTCCTCGTCCTGCAGGACGTAGGTCTCGGCACCGTGCAGGATGCCGCGAGTCCCGCGCAACAGAGTCGCGCCATGATCCTCCCCATCGAGGCCCTTGCCCGCGGCCTCGACGCCGATCAGCCGCACCGGATCGTCCATGAATTCGGCGAACAGGCCGATGGCGTTGGACCCGCCGCCGACGCAGGCGACGACCGCGTCGGGCAGCCGCCCGAGCTGCTCGAGCATCTGCGCGCGCGCCTCGCTGCCGATCACTCGCTGGAATTCACGGACCATCGTCGGGAACGGGTGCGGGCCGGCGGCGGTGCCGAGCAGATAATGCGTCGTCTCGAAGCTTGCCGACCAGTCGCGCAGCGCCTCGTTGATCGCGTCCTTCAGCGTGCGGCCGCCGCTTTCCACCGGGATCACGTCGGCGCCCATCAGCTGCATCCGGAAGACGTTGAGCTTCTGCCGCTCGACGTCCTCCGCGCCCATGTAGACGATCGTCTCAAAGCCGAGCAGCGCGCCGACGATCGCGGTGGCGACTCCATGCTGGCCGGCGCCGGTTTCGGCGATCAGACGGGTCTTGCCCATCCGCTTCGCCAGCAGCCCCTGCCCAAGCACCTGGTTGGTCTTGTGCGCGCCGCCGTGGAGCAGGTCCTCGCGCTTCAGGTAAATGTTGTCCGGCAGGTTGCGGCAGCGGGTGAGCGGCGTCGGCCGTCCCGCATAGTTCATGAGGAGATCATTGAGCTCCGCACCGAATGCGGGATCGTCCTGCGCGTCGAGGAACGCCGCTTCCAGCTGCTCGAGCGCCGGGACCAGGATTTCGGGCACGTAGCAACCGCCGAACCTTCCGAAGCGGCCGCTCAGGCGCATTGTCGGAACCGTTGTCGAGCCGTCGGACGAAGTGCGTCGAAGAGTGCGGCAATCTTGTCGGGAGATTTTCTGCCGGGAACGTCGTCGACCGCCGAGCCGACGTCGATCGCATAAGCGCCGAGACTCCGTGCGGCGCGCGCGTTGTTCGCGTCGATGCCGCCGGCAACCAGCGATTGCCCGAGTTTCGGATGGTCCTCGATCATTGACCAATCGAACGTGCGACCGCTTCCGCCGTCGCCATTATCGAACAGGAGCCGATCGCCGCTGCCGACGATGGGTTCGGATCCCACGCTGGTCGCGGTCCAGATCTCGCACGCGTCCGGAAGCCGACGACGCAGCGCGCGCACATATTCGCCGTCCTCGCGCCCGTGCAGTTGGACGGCATGGAGGTTGAGCGCGGCCGCGGCATCGAGGATGGTGCCGAGCGTTGCGTCGCGGAACACGCCGACCGGCAGCGTTCCCGAAATCCGCGCGGTTCCGGCCAGCGGCGCAGCTTCGTCTGCCGTGACATGGCGGGGGCTGCCAGGCACGAAGACAAAGCCGGCGAACGCCGCTGGCCGGGCGGCGCGCACATCGGCGCCGCGGTTCAGCCCGCACAGTTTGGTCCGTCCGAAGATCAAACCCCGGGCGGCCTGAGCGGGTTCCGCAGAGCGCATGAGCGACGATCCGATCAAGAAGCCATCGACAAGCGGAGCCAAACGATCGACGTCTGCCCGGCCGTTGATGCCCGATTCCGAAACAAGCACGCGATCCCGCGCGAGGCCGGCCAGCCGCTCGGTAGCCGAAAGATCGATGCTTAGATCGCGAAGATCGCGGTTGTTGATGCCGATCAGCGGCGCCCGCGAGCGCGAGCGCGCGCTGCATTTCGGCTTCGCCATGCACTTCAACCAGCGCCTCCATGCCGAAACGCGAAGCTTCCTCGATCATCGCTCGCGCAGCCGCGTCGTCGAGCAGCGACAGCATCACGAGAATCGCATCTGCGCCCGCGATCCGCGCTTCGCCGACCTGCCGGATATCGACGAAGAAATCCTTCGCCAGGATCGGCCCGTCGAACTCGCGCCGGGCGGCGGCGAGGTCGTCGAGCGAACCACCGAAATAGGGACGATCGCAAAGGACGCTGAGCGCGTCCGCGACGCCCGCATATCCGCGCGCCAGTGCGGCTGGATCGACCGCCTCCCGGATCGTTCCAGCCGACGGCGAGGCGCGCTTGATTTCGAGGATGAAGCGCGCCCCATCCTGCGCCAGCGCGGCGGCGAGGCTGCGCCGCGTCGGCTTGGCACGAGCGCGGAGCAAGTCCAGCGAAACGCCATCGTACCGACGCGTCAGCTCCTTGCGCTTCGCCGCCGCAATCTCGCCGAGCACCCCTTCAGCCACGGCTTGCCTCGACGAAGCCGTCGAGCACCCGCGCCGCGCCGCCGGACGCCAGCGCATCGCGCGCGAGACACGCAGCCTCCTTGAGATTGGCGGCCATCTGCGCAGTCATCAGCAACGCCGCTGTGTTGAGGATGACGATGTCCTCCTCGGCGGGCGACGCCGATCCGTCGAGCAGCGCCCTCAACCGGGCGGCATTCTCGGCGACGTCGCCACCGGTCACCTTTTTCAGCGGCGCGCGCTCGAGGCCCGCATCCTCGGGGGTGATCTCCAGTTCTTCGATTTCGTCTCCGGACAGACGGAGCGCGCGAGTTTCGGCATGCAGGGCGACCTCGTCGAGACCCGATCCGTGGACGACCAGCGCCTTTTCGACGCCCATCGCGGCAAGCGTCTGCGCAATGCGCCGGAGCATCTTCGGGTCGGCGACTCCGAGCAGCTGGACGGGCGGGCGCGCGGGATTGATGCAGGGACCGAGCAGATTCATGACGGTACGAACCTCGAGCTGCCGCCGAACCAGCGCCGCATGCTTCATCCCGGGGTGGTAGGCGGGTGCGAACAGGAAGCAGAAGCCGGTCTCGTCGAGCAGCGCGCGCGCCTTGTCGGGCGGAATATCGATTTTCGCGCCGACCGCTTCGAGCACGTCGGCCGAGCCGCAGCGCGAACTGACGCTTCGATTGCCGTGCTTGGCGATGGGGAGCCCGCACGCCGCGGCGACGAAGGCCGTCGCGGTGGAGACGTTGATCAGCCCCGACCCGTCGCCGCCGGTGCCGCAGCAATCGGCGTAGAGATAGTCAGGCCGCTCGAACGGCAGCGCGGCGGCGCTAAGCGCGCGGGCGGCGCCGATCATCTCCTCGGCGGTCTCGCCCTTCATGCGAAGGGCAATGAGCATCCCGGCGATCTCGGCCGGCTCGAGCTTGCCGAGCACCAGCCGCTCGAAGAGGTGCTCGCTGTCCTCGATCGGAAGGTCTTCGCCGGTCAGCAGCTTGGGCAGCGGATTGGGAACCGGTTGCTGCGGATCATGGTCGCTGTGCGCGGCGTGGAGTGCGGCCGGAGCAGCCGCATCGCGAGTTAGAGAAATCTGGTCCATGGAAAATCACCTGAAACAAAAAAGCCCGCCGAGTGGCGGGCGGGCAGTCGATGATCGTGCTAAGCGATCAGTCGCGCCATCGCGCCGCAAGCGTCGCGCCGCACCACCAGAGGCGAGCGGTCGAAAGAGCGGCGTTGGCGGTCAGGTGTGTCATGCCAAACGCGTGGTACGGCAGGGACTTGCCGGCGGTCAACCCGCTTGGCGGTTGACGCATTCGGGCCGGCGATGGCAAGGGCCGGGCTCGAGCGGGTGTAGCTCAATGGTAGAGCAGAAGCCTTCCAAGCTTACGACGAGGGTTCGATTCCCTTCACCCGCTCCAAAATTTGACCAGTCCGAGGGCATGTTGAATTTTGGAGCGCCCGAGCGGCAGCGAGGGGCGACCCGGCACTCCCATAAATGGAGCGCGTTGACACGCCGCAACCGCCCCGCCACATGGCGCCCCTGCCTGCGCCTGGAGAGGTGGCCGAGTGGTTAAAGGCAGCAGACTGTAAATCTGCCCGCGCAAGCGTACGCTGGTTCGAATCCAGCCCTCTCCACCATCCTGCTCGGCCGGACCGGGTCCGGTGTTCGCGGGATTGGGCTGGCGATGTTGGCTCTCCTAACCAAGGTTAACGATAATTCATCCATTTTGGCGGGAATCCGCTGAAAATCTGGCGAAATGTTTCAGGATGACCTAAGACCAGCGAGATTCGTTGCTCGGGAGTGGCGTATGCTGCGCGAGGTGGGGACTGCGTTGAACGATTCAGAAAGCTCGCCCGACGATGCGCGAGCTCAATCCGTGACGGCCGATCCGCTTGCCGAGCGGGTCGCGCGGCTCAGCGGCGGCCAGCTCGACTGTCTCCGCCTCGTCGACCAGCATCTGAACTCGAAGGAGATCGCCGGCGAGCTCGGGATTTCGTCGCACACGGTCGACCAGCGCATTCGCCAGTCGCTCCAAATCCTCGGAGTCGAGCGGCGCTCGCAGGCGGCGCGGATCGTGGCTCAATATTCCGGACCATATCAGCGATTGATACATCAACCGCCGTACATTCCCGGGGACGAACAATCCGGCCACCCAGAGGCCGCGGTCAGTATTCAAATTCGGCACGCTGACCGCGCAGGGGAGGTCGGGGAAGCGAGTTTCCTAACCGAGCAGAGGCCCGTTTCATTCCGGTCTTCCCTGCAACCGCCGTTCGCAACGAGGAGCAACCCCCGGAATGAGATGAGTGTCGGCCAGAGGCTGTTCTGGATCGCGGCGATCGCGATCGGAGCGGCGTTCTCGGCGGGCATGTATCTCGCCGGGCTCGAAAGCCTCGCCAGGCTGCTCAAGAGCTAGCCGCCGACAATCGGATCGGACCGACAGCCACTCCGGCGTGATGCGCCGGGGAAGGAGCAGCCATGCGCAAACAAATGGTCGAAAATGCCGCCTACGAAGTCGCCACCCAGGTCCGCGCGGTCGAGGACACGATCGACGCCGCGCTCGCCGAGATCGCCGAGCTTCATGCGCGCATCATGCGGGCGAATTCGGTGGCTGGCGTCGGCTTCGCCACCGTCCATCCCACCCTCGAGAAGCTCGCGCGCGCCGTCGGCAATCTCGTCGAGTGTCGCGGCGCCGTCGTCGACTGCCATGCCGCGCTCGCCGACGCCAAGCAAAAGGTGCCCGGATTACGCACCGTCGCGATCGGCGACACGGAGTGCCCGCCATCGTCGGGCCGCGCCGATCTTCGCGTGGTTGCCTGATCTCATCCATTGACGGCGCGCGCTCGCGCGTGCTGCTCAAGGCCCACCCATGGCACCCAATTTGTTTCGTATCCTGCTTGTCCTCGTCGCGCTTTACGCGCTGGTTCGCGGAAGGCGCGACGAGCGGCAGGTCGGAATCATCTTCGTGATCGGAGTCATCGCGACCGAGCTCGTCCTTCCGGCGCCGCGGCAGCGGTTCGCGGGCGTCGAACTGCCGCTGATGCTGGTCGATGTCGCGGTCTTCCTCGGCTTCACCTGGGTGGCCCTGCGTTCGGAGCGTTTCTGGCCGTTGTGGATCGCCGCGTTCCAGCTCACCGCCATTTTCGGCCATGTGCTGAAGGCGATCGACATCCACCTGTTCTCGCGCGCTTACGCCGCGGCGCTGCTCGTCTGGGCCTATCCGATGTTGCTGGTCCTCGCCGTCGGCACCTGGCGCGGCGCGCGGCGGGCCAATCGCGACAGCCGCGGGCTGCCGACCTAGACGGCGGTTGCAAGCCCCGCCCGCTGTCCCCATGGGGGCGGCATGTCGCGGCGCAAGAAATCGCACCAGAGTCACGGGACTGCCAATCGCCCACGCCTGTGGGGCAAGCATGCCGTCGCCGCGGCGCTCGACAATCCCGATCGCAAGGTGCTGCGCGCATGGGCGACCCGCGAAGCCGTCACGTTCATGCAATTTCCCGCGGATGTGCCCGTTACGCTCGCCGAGCCGCCCGACCTCGGCCGGCTCGTGCCGAGCGACGCCCCGCACCAGGGCGTCGTGATCGAGGTCGAACCGCTCGAGGATGCGTGGCTCGACGAACTCGTCGGCGATGCGCGAGAGCGAGCGGTTCTGCTTGTGCTCGACCAGGTCACCGACCCGCACAATGTCGGCGCGATCCTTCGCTCGGCAGCGGCGTTCGGCGCGATCGGCATCGTCACCCAGGATCGCCATTCGCCGCCCGAGAGCGGCGTGGTGGCGAAAGCTGCCTCCGGTGCGCTCGAGCGAGTGCCGTGGGTGCGCGTCGTCAACCTCGCCCGGGCGCTCGAGGAGATTGGCGAAGCGGGGTTCTGGCGCATCGGCCTTGCCGGCGACGCGGAGACGAAGCTCAAGGACGCGCTCGGCCCTCCGCGAATCGCGCTCGTGCTCGGCGCGGAAGGGACCGGGCTCAGGCCGAACACGCGCGAGCATTGCGATGCGCTCGCCCGGCTGCCGATCAGCGACGCCATCGAAAGCCTCAACGTCTCCAACGCGGCGGCGGTCGCGCTCTACGCGGCGAGCATCGCCTGATGGTCCGAACCAAAAGCAGCATCCGCACCCATGTCGAGGCGCTTGCCGGACGCGAGCCGGTCTTCGCTCGAGTTGTCGAGCAGCACGGCATCCCGGAGCCGCGCAACAGCGAGCGCGGCGCCCAGACCCTTCTGCGGACCATCGTCGGCCAGCAGGTCAGCGTCGCCGCGGCGCGTTCGATGTGGGCAAAGCTGGAAGCCGCCTTCGGTTCGCCCCCCGACCTGCCACGGCTGCTCGCGGCGAGCGACGACGAGCTTCGCGCCGCCGGCATGTCGCGCCAGAAGTCCGGCTATATCCGAAGTCTCGCAGGCCTGGTCATGTCGGGCGAGCTCGACCTCGACAGCCTGCCCGACGATGACGAGGACGCGATCGCGCTTCTCACCCGGATCAAGGGCATCGGCCGCTGGTCGGCGGAAATCTATCTGCTGTTCGCGGAAGGGCGCGCCGACGTCTTTCCCGCCGGCGACCTCGCGGTGATGGTCGAGCTCGGACGGCTGATGGGGCTCGACGGCAAGCCGAGCGAGAAGCAGCTGCGCGAGATCGCCGAGCCGTGGCGGCCGTACCGCGGCGCCGCGGCGATCCTCGCCTGGCACAGCTACAATTCGACGGTGCTCTAGTTCTGGAGGCCGGTCGGCAGGAGCCGGGCGGCGATGGACCGGAAGATTCGCGGTCCGAGATCGATCCGGAACGGCGCGAGCTTTTCGGCCTTCGTATCGCGGCCGAGCAAATAGGTGGTCGAGGTCTGTCCTTCTCCGCCGCTCCAGCCGTAGAGCGCGTTGAAGGCGATCACCGGCACGAACACCTGCTTTCCGGCGAGCTCGTACGGCTGCATCTGGGTCCGCGGGACCGCGACCTTCGTCTTCAGGTTGAGGCGCTTCAGCGGCGGGATTTCGATCGATTCGCCCCTGCCCGCCGGATTGGCGAAGAAGTTGCCGATCTGACTGTCCTGGTCCGACCCGGCATTGAAGATGGCGGCGTCGACGCGAACCCCGCGCGCCCGCGCGCTCCCCGAGTTGAACAGCTCGAGCTCGAACTCGACCGTCACCGACTGATCGTCGAGGACGCAGCGCGTCGGATTGAAGGCGATCTGCACCCACGGCCGGAGGCGCGACGACACGAGGCCGGGGCTCGCCGGGGCAGGCTTGGGCGCCGCGACGGGCGGCGGCGGCGCGGCGCGCGGCGGAGCCGGAGCGGGACGCGGCGGAGGCTCGGGGGCCACGAAGTGGTCGAATTGGGCACCGCCGGCATAGGCCTCGCGCGTGCGATTGCGCCAGAACAGGAAGACCCCTCCGGCGGCGAGAGCCAAGGCCGCGAGCAGCCAGAGAAGGAGCGGGAATTCATGCTTGCTGGTGACCGGCGCCGGGGCAAAGTCGGCGGGCGCGGCACTCGCGCTGCCGGTACCGCTCGCGCCCAGCGTCGGCAGCGTCGCGGTCACCGATGAAGAAGGCGACGATTGGCGCAGCGGCTGCGGCGCGGATTGGGGTTGCGCTGGCGCAAGCGACGCGCGAGCCTCGCCGGCCGCAACCGGCGTTTGTCGCGGAGCCGGCGTGCCGCTCGCCGGGGCGGGCCGGCTGGCGGTCGCGGCAGGCGTTGTCGCCGGCTGTCCGGGCGGAGACGTGGTCGCCTCCGCGGGCGCGCGCCGCTCCTGCGTTCGCGGCTGCGCGGCCGGAGGCTGGTCGGCCGGTCGCGTGACGGTTCCGTTCGAGGCTGAAATTCTGAAGCTCGCTGGGTCCGATGGCGTCGGTCGACGGCGTATTGGCCGGCCGGGTCGGAGCGTTGGCCGGCGGGGCGGCCTCCTGCGCGAGCGCGGCCGTGGGCGCCAGCGCGAGCGCCAACAACAGGTACTTCAAGCGTGAAACCGCCCTCATCCGCTCCGCTCTTCGCGCTGATTCGCGCCAAATTCCCGTGGCGCGGCAGGCACATGCCCACCGTTTGCGCGACTTTCAAGCACGACGTCGATGAACCGAGGCGGAATCGAAGATGGCCGAAGGACAAACCGTCGCCTATCGCGCGTCGACCAGCACCAGCTCGGCGTCCTCCTCGGCCTCGATGTCGACCCGCCGCTCCCCGGTGATGGCGACCCCGTCACGCGGAGCGGCTTCGACCCCGTTCACCCGGACGCGCCCGCTCGGGACGAGGTAGAGGTGACGGTCGGGCGCCGCGTCGAGCGCGATGCGTCTCGCCCGCCTTGATGGTGGCTCCGAGCACGCGCGCGTCGGCGTTGATGGTCAGCGCGCCATCGTCGGCGTCGCCGCTCGCCAGGAGCTGGAACGCGCCCTCGCGCGACTCCTTGGGAAACGGCATCGCGCCCCAGCTCGGAGGCGCCGACGGCCGATCGGTCTCGATCCAGATCTGGAACAAGGTCGTCGCCTCGTCCTCGAGATTATACTCGGCGTGGGTGACCCCGGTGCCGGCGCTCATCACCTGCACGTCGCCGGCGCCCGTACGGCCCTTGTTGCCCATCGAATCCTGGTGGGTGATGGCGCCGGTGCGGACGTAGGTCACGATCTCCATGTCGCGGTGCGGGTGAGGCGGAAAGCCGCTCTTGGCCCCGATCCGGTCGTCGTTCCACACGCGGATCCGGCCCCAGCCCATGCGCGCCGGGTCGTGATAATTGGCGAAGGAGAAATGGTGGCGGGCGTCGAGCCAGCCGTGGTCGGCGTGGCCGAGGCTGCTGAAGGGGCGGATGTCGATCATGCGGATGATTTGGGTCGGGGCAGCATGGCATCAAGTGTCAGCGATGTGACCTTCGAAGGTGGAGACGAATGAGTGAAAACGGGGGTCCTTCCACTTCCTCCACTTCGCACACGCGTATCGACGCGAGCGCCGAAGCAGAAGGGCCGCGGGCTGGGCTGGCGGGGCGAACGGAATGAAGAGTCGTTGCGATACCATTCGACCACCAAGGAAGGAGGCGACGAATAATCGCAGCCGAATGCGGTAGGACAGCTTACAATGCGTTCGGGTCGAAACGGCATTACCCTCTCACTAGAACCATCTCGCGCAAGATCGTGATTTGCTGTATTGCTGCATTACTACGGTACGGTGGAATGCGATAGTGCAGCTATCCGGATTTCGATTAAGAAAATCGAAGGTCGTGAAGATAGCGACAATCGTCTTCATTGCCTTGCTGATTGTCTCGGGGCGGTGGCCGGGTTCGCGTGGTGGTACGATCACGAAGGCCAATCCGCAGATATGGTCGTTCAAGCCCATCGTCGATCATCCGGCCTTCGTGCGGCAGACCAGTGGTTGCGATCGATGCCGCTCACAACAATTTTCACACCGCTTCCGGACGCTATCGCCCCTTTGCAAACCTGCTCCAAGCCGATGGCCTGACATTCACTTCGACGTCGGCACCGATCTCGCAAGCCTTCCTTCGCCGCATCGACCTGCTCGTGATCGCCAATGCGATGGGCCCTGAGGGCAAAGAGGACATGGACCCATTCTTGATCGACGAGAAGCTGGGCCTGGTCGACTGGGTTCGCGGCGGCGGGAGGCTGCTGCTCATCGCGGATCACGCGCCGTTCGGAGCCGCCGCTCAAGACCTTGCGTCGCGCTTCGGCGTGGAGATGCATTTGCGATATGCGAGAGACGATCAAAATCACGACGGCTGGGACAATGAGCGAACTCTTGTTCTCGAGAGCCAACGGATTGCTCCCATCCAATGCCATCAGCGATGGATCGTCGCCATCGGAACGGGTTCAAAAGGTGCGTGGCCTTTACAGGCCAATCCCTATCGGGTCCCGTGGATTGCGAGAGAATATTGCCGCTTTCGTCCGGTGCCTACGATTGGGAGTCGCGCAAAGTCCGCTATTCCGCGCGCGGGCATTCGCTGGCACTGGCCTGTCCGTTTGGCCGGGGACGCCTCGTGGTTCTCGGTGAAGCCGCCATGTTCAGCGCGCAGGTCGATCCGCTCGGCTACAAATTTGGAATGAACCACCCAGGAAACGACGACCGGCAATTCGCACTGAACGTCGTCCGCTGGCTATTGGACAGCCATAGTCCGCGATTCCGAGACCGTCCACGAGCCGAGAGAGGCCATTAGCAGCTGACCCTCACCAAATACTCATGCGCCGCTCATGACACTCACGCTCCACCGCGGCACATTCCGCGCATCGACACCGCGGGAGAGAGAATGTGCTTAAGATCGGCGGCGAGCGGACCCCGGGGTTCAAGCTGTTCCTGGCGATTGTCGTCGGACTGGCGCTGACGATCCCGCTCTTCTCGGTCTGGCTGCTCGTCTACGACCGGCAGAGCCAGCAGCAGGAAGCGACCAATTCGATCACCGCCGGCTGGGGCGGGCCGCAGGCGATGGCGGGGCCGGTGCTGGTCATCCCCTATCGCGCGAACGCGACCGAGACGGTGGTGCAGAACGGGCAGAGCGTCACCCGGACGAACCAGGTCGCGAAGGAGCTGACGCTCGCGCCGGAAGTCGCCGAGGTTTCCACGAACTTGCGGCCGGACGTCCGCAAGCGATCGATCTACGAGGCTGTTGTCTACGCTGCGGGCGTGACCGGCAAGGGGCGGTTCGTGCTTCCGCCGGACCTTGCGCGCATCGGCGTCGATGCGGCGCAGATGGACCTGAGCCGCGCCGAGCTGCGCTTCGGGCTCAGCGACCCGCGCGGGCTCGGGTCAAATCCGCGCGTGGCGCTCGGCGGGCGCGCGTTGCGGCTGCTTCCGGGCGGCGGAAGCGGCGGCGGCCGCGGCTTCTTCGCCTGGGTCGATGCGAGCGCACTGACGGCGCGGCCGCTGGTCGTCGATTTCGCCTATGAGTTCCGGGGCAACGCCTCGCTTAGCCTCATCCCGCAGGCGGGCGACACGCGCTGGACCGTGAAGTCGTCGTGGCCGAGCCCGAGCTTCGGGGGCGATTTCCTGCCAGGGGCGCGATCAGTGAGCGACAAGGGCTTCGCTGCGGACTATCGCATCGGCAATCTTGCGCTCGGCCGCTCGCTTGTCAGTACCGGCGATCCGGGCGCTTCGAACATGGTCGAGAAGCTACCCGTCGCGAACGCCACTTACACGCCTGCGGTGTCCGCGGGCGGCGATGCGGTGCAAGCCGCATCGATCAGCCTGATCCAGCCGGTCGACCTTTATTCGCAGGTCAACCGAGCGACCAAATACGGATTCCTGTTCATCGGCTTCACCTTCCTTGCGCTGCTGATGTTCGACGTGATCGGCGGGGTGCGCGTGTCGGCGGTCGAGTATCTGCTGATGGGCGCCGCGCTGGTGTTGTTCTTCGTGTTGCTGCTCGCCTTTGCGGAGGTGATCGGGTTCACGGCGGCCTATGTGCTCGCGTCGGCCGCGATCGCGGGATTGAACACGGCTTATTCGGCGGCGGTGCTCGGAAGTTGGAGACGCGCGAGCTTCATCGGCGGCCTTCTCGTTGGTCTATACGCGGTGCTTTACGTCCTCCTCAGCCTCGAGGCTTTCTCGCTGCTGATCGGGTCGCTGCTGCTGTTCGCGGCGCTGGCCGGGGTCATGTACGCCACGCGGCGGATCGACTGGGGCGCGCCGAGGACGACCGAGACCGGACCTGCGTGACCGCGTAAAACTTTGCCGCTAGTCGGCGGGCATGACCACGACAGTCCCGCCGAAGCGCATTTTCCCTTCGTCCCAGGTCGACGCGCGTGCCGCCGAGCACGTGCCGTCGATCCCGCAGACCGACAGCCCGGCCTACAAGCTCGCGTTTCAGGACACCGAGTTCCTGCTGCGCGAGGATCTGCGACCGGTCCGCTTCCAGCTCGAGCTGTTGAAACCCGAGCTGTTCCTCAACGAAGCGAACATCGAGTCGACGTTCGTCTTTTACGGCTCAGCGCGAATTCCGGCGCCCGACATGGCCGATGCGCTCATCGCCGCGGCAACCAATCCGGATCAGGAGCGGATCGCGCAGCGGCTGAAGGCCAAGTCCAAATATTACGAGATCGCCCGAGCGCTCGCGAAGCTCGCCAGCCGCGCCGGGCGCGACGAGCAAGGCAAAAGGCATTTCGTCATATGCTCTGGAGGCGGCCCTTCGATCATGGAGGCGGCGAATCGCGGCGCCTACGAAGAGGGCGAGGAATCGATCGGGCTCAATATCGTGCTTCCGCACGAGCAGATGCCCAATCGTTACGTCACTCCGGACTTAAGCTTCCAGTTCCACTATTTTGCGCTTCGCAAGATGCACTTCCTGCTGCGCGCGCGGGCGGTCGCCGTGTTCCCCGGCGGCTACGGCACGTTCGACGAGATGTTCGAGCTGTTGACGCTGATCCAGACCGGCAAGGTGCGGCCGCTGCCGATCCTGCTGTTCGGCCGGGACTATTGGGACCGCGTGGTCAATTTCGAGGCGATGGTCGAGGAAGGCGTCATCGCGCCGCACGACCTCGACCTCATCCACTGGAGCGAGGACGCGCACGAGGCGTGGGATTTCGTCCGCGATTATTACGAAGATCACCCCGAGCCGGCGCGCGTCCAGAGCGCGCCGCCGGAGTAGGATGCCGTCTTAGAACTTAATGCGCGGGGGCGGCGGGCCCGCCCGTATTCTTCGGGTTGGCCTCTGCCGCGGCGGTGTTGAGCACGGGCTCCTTCTCCGCCTTCTGGGGACCGTTGTTGGGGCCGGTTCCGGCCTCGGCCCCAGCGGCCGCCGCGGCGGCTTCCGGCGCCTTGGGCAGCGGTTGGGGCGAATTGCTGTGCGCATTGAGGAAGGCCATGACGTTGGCCCGGTCCTGCGGGTTGCTGAGGCCGGCGAAGGTCATCTTGGTGCCCGGCGCGAAGGCCTTGGGGCTGGTCAGCCACTGGCTGAGATTGTCCCAGTTCCACGTGCCGCCCTTCTTCGCCAGCGCGTCGGAGAAGGCGAACCCGTGCCCCTGGCCGACCGGCTCGCCGAGCACGCCCCACAGGTTCGGCCCGGTCATATTGGCGCCGCCCTTGTCGGCGTTGTGGCAGGCCATGCACTTGTTGAAGATCTGCTGGCCCTTGGCCGGGTCGGCGCTCGCGAGGTAGAATTCGATCGGGTGCTCGGCAGCGGCGGCGCCGCCCTCGCCTTCCTCCTGCACGCCCTCGATCGGGTAACCCATCTTCTCGGGACGCTCGCCGTGATAATATTCGCCGGCCACGATCGACGAGCCGAGCGCGACGATCCCCGCGAACAGCACCCAGCCGGCGATGGTGTTGAAGCGATCGTCCATGAAGTTTCCCTGGTTATTCGTAAGAGCACTGAGGCAAGGATTTGCGCGGCTTCTTAGGGGCGAGTTCGGGCTTCTTCAAGCCGCGGCACGGGCCGCCGCGCGTGTCGCGAGCGCCAGCTCCGCGGCCCGGCGGTAGAGGGTCGGGAGCCCGGCCTCCGCGAGCGTTTCGAGCGGCTGCCACCAGCCGTCGCCGACCAGCTCGGAGCGCCGATCGATCGCGAGGTCGAGCGAGAAGTGGGTGAAGACATGGCGGACGATGCCGATCGAGGCCGGTGTCGCGGGCTGGTCCTCGCTCCATTCGCTTCCGGGGAGCGCGGCCATGCCGCCGAGAAGCCCGCTCGGCTGACGGCGCACGAGCCAGACGTGGCCGTCCCGCTCGATCCACCAGGCGACGCCGAAGCGGTGCGGCCGCGTGCTGCGCGGTCGCTTTGCCGGATAGGCTTGGGGCTCGCCGCTCGCCCGCGCAATGCAATTTCCGCTGAGAGGACATTCGCCGCAGCGGGGCCGTTTCGGACGGCAAATGGTCGCGCCAAGGTCCATCAGCGCCTGGACGACGTCGCCGGGGCGCTCCGCCTCCATCAGCTCGAGCAGGCGTCGCTCGATCATTTTGCGATCGGGATGGGCGAGGCCGCAGAGGCGCGAGATCACCCGTTCCACGTTGGTATCGACCGCCGCGGCCTTCTCGCCGAACGCGATCGCGGCGACGGCGGCCGAGGTATAAGCGCCGAGGCCCGGCAGCTTGCGGAGCTCCGCCGCGCTCGTCGGGAACGCGCCGCGAGCGGCGACCTGGCGAGCGCAGTCGATCAGGTTGCGGGCCCGCGCATAATAGCCGAGGCCCGCCCATTCGGAGAGGATCTCGGCGTCGCTCGCCGTCGCCAGCGCTTCGATCGTCGGCCAGCGCGCGAGGAAGCGCTCGAAGCGCGGCACGACGGTCGTGACGGTGGTTTGCTGAAGCATCACCTCGCTCAGCCAGACGACATAGGGATCGGGGGGCGGCTCGCCCGGCGGCGAACGCCACGGCAACTCCCGGAAGTTATCCACATAATGTTGGATCAGTCGGGTTCCGGCATTGGCGGCCACAAAAGTGCTATGGCATGTTCAAGAGCGATGTCGAAGCGAAAGACCAGGCAAGAAGATTCGCCGCGAAGCTGCCGGCCGCAGGCCGCGGGTGAGCTCCTCGGCGCGATCGGCGACCCGTCGTTCCGCCGCTTCGGCTTCATCCAGGGCTCGATTGTCAGCCGCTGGGGCGAGATCGTCGGCGAGCGCTACGCCAGAGCATCCTCGCCCAAATCGATCCGCTTCCCCGCGGGCAAGAAAGCCGGGGGCGTCCTGACGCTGCTCGTCGACGGCGCGCACGCGCCGCTGATCCAGCATCTCACTCCGTTGATCGTCGAGCAAGTCAACCGCTTCTTCGGTTATGCAGCGGTTAATCGGATCGTGTTCAAGCAGGGCAAGCCGCCGGCGGCGCCAAGGCTCGCTCGTCCGCAGCTCCGTCCAGTGCCGAAGGAGCTCGGCGAAGGCCTGCGCGAGATCGCCGATCCGGAGCTTCGCGCCTGCCTCGAATCGCTCGGCGCACGGATTGCGGCGAGCAGCGGCCCGCCCTCGCTCGACGAGGGTGGCGAACCCATTCCGGTGATCAAGGGAGTTTAAGCAGGTTCATGAAGACTGGTCTGTTCCTGGCCTGCGCGATCGCGACCGTGGCGATCGCCGGTGCGGGTCCTCTACCGGCGGCGGCAGCGCCTGGGCACGCAGCGCATGCCACGGCCAAGGATTGGAGCGCCGTCGTGAGCCGCACCACGGCCGGCGGGTTCGTCATGGGCAATCCGGACGCGAAGGTGAAGCTGGTCGAATATGGCTCGATGACTTGCCCGCACTGCGCCCGGTTCGACGAAGATTCGATCCCGACCCTCACCAGCAAATATGTGAAGACGGGCAAGGTCAGCTGGGAATTCCGCAACTATGTGCGCGATGCCGTCGACGTCAGCGCGTCGCTGCTTGCGCGTTGCGGCGGCCCGAAGGCGTTCTTTCCGCTGACCCGGGCGCTGTTCAAGGAGCAGGCGAACTGGGAGAAGAAGATCAATGACGCGCCCCCGTCGCAACTGACCCGCATCGAGGCGCTCCCGCTCGACAAGAGATTCCTGGCGATCGCCAAGGTGACCGGTTTCCAGCAGTGGGGCGCGGCGCACGGGGTGCCGACGGGCAAGAGCACGCGGTGCCTGACGGACGTCGATTCGGCCAATCGGCTGGTGCGGATGACCGACGACGCCAAGGCCCAGTTCCCTGGCTTTCCCGGCACGCCGAGCTTCGCGGTCAACGACAAGATGGTGGAGCTCGAAGCAATCACCGAAGCCGGAGTTCTGGCCGGCCCTCGAATCCCAAATCAAGGCGGCGCTGGGGGAGCCAGGCGCCGAGGCCCAACACGCAACCGAACCATCGAACAATGGAGCAGAAGATTGATGAAGCCCGCGATACCATTAGTCTGCGCAGCAGCGCTCCTCGCCCTTGCCGGCTGCGGTTCGAAGCAGGGTAATTCGGCGGACGAAAGCGCGCCCGTGAAGCTCGAGCAGATCAAGCCGCCGCCCGGCGGCGACTGGACCGAGGTGGTCAACCCGACGCCGGCCGGCGGGTTCGTCATGGGCAACCCGAGCGCAAAGGTGAAGCTCATCGAATATGGTTCGATGACCTGTCCACACTGCAAGGCGTTCGACGATGAAGGCGTCCCGACGCTGGTCGACAAATATGTGAAGTCGGGCCAGGTCAGCTGGGAATTCCGCAACTACGTCCGCGATGCGTTCGACGTCGCTGCGTCGCTCGTCGCGCGCTGCAACGGAGCGAAGGGCTTCTTCCCGCTCACCCGAGCGATCTACAAAGACCAGCAGAACTGGGAGAAGAACATCCAGGCCGCGCCCGAGGCCCAGCTCAACTCGATGCAGAACCTGCCACCGACTCAGCAGTTCGTGGAGCTCGCCAAGGTCGCCCACTTCCAGGATTGGGCAGCCGCGCGCGGGGTTCCGGTCGCCAAGAGCAACCAATGCTTCTCGAACGAGAATTCGATCAACCAGCTTGTTCAGATGGCGAGCGACGCGACGAGCCAGTTTCCCGATTTTCAGGGCACGCCGACCTTCATCATCAACGGCACCATGCTCGATAAGACGGCGACCTGGGAAACGCTCGAGCCGCAGCTCAAGAAGGCGCTCGGCGGATAGGCGTTCCGCGAGGGGGAGGGACTTAGTACGTGAAGATCAGGCGGCTCAAGCTCAGCGGGTTCAAGAGCTTCGTCGAGCCGGCCGAACTGCGGATCGAGCCCGGTCTGACCGGCGTCGTCGGCCCGAACGGCTGCGGCAAGTCGAACCTCCTCGAAGCGATCCGCTGGACGATGGGCGAATCCAGCCCCAAGTCGCTGCGCGGCGGCGGGATGGACGACGTGATCTTCGCCGGCACATCGGGCCGGCCGGCGCGCGACTTTGCCGAGGTTTCAATTCTCATCGAGCGCGAGGCGAGCGACGGCGGCGCCGGCGGCGAAAGCGAGATCACGCGCCGGATCGAACGCGGCGCCGGCTCCGCCTATCGGATCGACGGACGGGACGTGCGCGCCAAGGACGTGTCGCTGCTATTCGCGGACGCCGCGACCGGCGCCCATTCTCCCGCGCTCGTCAGCCAGGGCAAGATCAGCGCGATCATCTCCGCAAAGCCGGTGGAACGGCGGCTCCTGCTCGAGGAAGCGGCCGGGATTTCCGGACTGCACGCGCGGCGCAAGGATGCCGAGCAGAAGCTGCGCGCCGCCGAAGCAAATCTTGCCCGGCTCGGCGAGATTCTCTCCGACCAGGAGCAGCGCGCGGCACAGCTTCGTCGGCAGGCCAAGGCGGCGGAGCGCTATCGCAAGCTCACCGACCAGATCCGCTCCGTCGACGCGAAATTGCTTCACGCGCGCTGGATCGGGGCCGAGCGCGCGGCGGCGGCGGCGACCGCCGAAGCCAAGGCGGCAGCGGACGAAGTCGATCGCATCCACCAGGCGATCGCGGACGCGCAGACGGCGCACGACCGCGCAAGCGAGGCGCTCACCGCGAAACGCGCCGCGGTCGCCGAGCTGCGCGAGCAGGCCCACGCCATCGCCCACCAGCTCGCGACCGCTCGCGCGCGAAGGGACACCGTGTGTCGCCGGCTCGCGGAGCTCGATCGGCTCGACGCGGCGCTCCTCGCAGACCTCGCGCGCGAGGAAGCACTGAAGGGCGATGCCGCGCGGGCGATCGAACAGCTCGACGATGAGCGGCGCACGATCGAGCGGCGGCTCGACGACGCCGAAGGCCAGGCGGCGCGGATCGCAACCGAGCTGACGACCGCCGAGACCGCATCGCGCGAAGCCGAAGCGGCGCTTGCCGAATTGCTCGCCCGCCAGGCCGCGATGCGCGCCGAGCGCAGGGTCGGCGAGGCCGCGCTCGAAGCGGCGCGGGCGCAGCTCGAGCGCACCGAGCAGGAGCGCGCGCGGCTGGCCGAGCAACTCGCATCGCTCGGCGACGGGAGCGCGCAGCTCGCGGCGCAGCGGGCGGCTGAAGCGAAGGCTGCCGCCGCCGCCGACGCGCTGGCGAGAGCCGAAGCCCGACGCGTGGAGGCGGATGAAGGCCGGGCCGCGGCGGCTGAGCGCAGAGACGCTGCCGAGACCAAGCTGGCCGCCGCGAGGGCGGCGCTCTCCGCAGCGAAGTCGGAGCATGATGCACTTGCCGCCGCGCTCGAACATGGCGGGGGCTCGGCGATCGCAAGCCTTTCCGCGGAGTCGGGTTATGAGCGCGCACTGGCCGCCGCCCTCGGCGATGATGTGGATGCGACGGTGGGCGATGGCGAAAGCTCGCGGCGCTGGGCCGGGAGCGACCCGCGGCCGAGCGACCCTCCGCTGCCTGCGGGAACCGAATGCCTCGCCGATCATGTTCGCGCACCGGCCGAATTGGCGCGGCGGCTCCGGCAGATCGCCGTCGCCGACGCGGACGGAGGCCAGCCGCTCGCAGTCGGTCAGCGGCTCGTCACGCGCGATGGAGTGATGCGACGCTGGGATGGGTTCGTGACCAAAGGTGCCGGCGCCGCAGCCGCCGAACGGCTGCTTCGAGCGAACCGTCTCGCGCTGCTGTCCGATGAGCTGCCGGCGCTCCAGCGGTCGGTCGATGGAGCCGCCGCCGAGCGCGACGAGGCGCTTCGATCGATGGAGGAATGCCGCGATACCGCCGAGCAGGGGCGGCACGCCGCCCTCGCCGCCGAGCGCGACGCCCGTGAAGCGGCCAGGGCCATCGACGCCGCCGCCACCGCGCTCGAGCGGCTCGAGGCGCAGCGCAGCGGACTCTCCCAACGTCTGGCGGACCTCGAACCCGTCCTTGAAGCCGCGCGCGAGGCGGCGATTCTGGCGGAACGCTCGCTTGCCGCCCTCCCGGATCCGGCCGCGCTCGAACTTGATGTGGAAGCCGCGCGCGCCAATGCGGCAACGGCGGCGACTGCCGTCGCCGACACGCGGGCCGAAGCGGCAACTCGAGCCCGGGAAAGCGCCGCCGATCGCGAGCGGATGGCCGCCGCCGGGCGTGAGCAGTCGGAGTGGCGCAAGCGCCGCGAGAATGCGGAGATACGGCTCGGGCAGGGCGCAGACCGGCAGAAGCAGCAGTCGGAGGAACGGAGCGAGCTGGAAACGGAACCCGCCGAGCTCGAACTCGAAAATCCGCGAGCTCGAGCAGTCCAATGACGAAAGCCAGGCCCGGATCGGCGAGGCCGCGGCAGCGGAACGCGCCGCCGAGGAGGCCGTCGTCGGGGCCGCGCAGGCCGTCACTGCCGTCAACGAGCATTCGGCCGAGACCCGTGAACGTCGGGCCGCCGCCGGCGCCCGCGCCGAGGCGCAGCAGGCGCGAAGCGCCGAATTCGCTCGGACCAGCGTCGAGAAGTTCGAATGCGTGCCCCAGCGGCTGCCGGAGAAGCTCGGGTTCGACCCCGACGAACCGCGCAATGCCGAACAGGAAGCCGCAACCCTCGAGCGGCTGATCGGCGAGCGCGAGCGGATCGGGCCGGTCAACCTCGTCGCCGAGCAGGAGCTGGCCGAGCTCGACGCAGCGCGCGGCAAAGGGGCCGAGGAAGCGGAGGAGCTGACCCAGGCGATCCACCGGCTGCGGGGATCGATCGGCAACCTCAATCGCGAAGGCCGGGTGCGGCTGCTCGATGCCTACCAGAAGGTCGATGCGCATTTCCGCCGGCTGTTCACGACGCTGTTCGACGGCGGCCAGGCTCATCTGGAGCTGATCGAAAGCGACGACCCGCTCGAGGCCGGACTGGAGATCATGGCCCAACCGCCGGGCAAGAGGCTGTCGACGCTGACGCTTTTGTCGGGCGGCGAACAGGCGCTGACGGCGATCGCGCTGATCTTCGCCTTGTTCCTCACCAATCCCGCGCCGATCTGCGTGCTCGACGAGGTCGACGCACCGCTCGACGACGCCAATGTCGAGCGCTTCTGCGAGCTGCTCGATCGGATGACCCAGGAGACCGACACGCGCTACATGATCGTCACCCACAATGCGGTGACGATGAGCCGCATGCACCGGCTCTACGGCGTGACGATGATCGAAAAGGGCGTCAGCCGGCTCGTCTCGGTCGACCTGGTCGGGGCGGAGACCCTGCTCGCGGCCGAGTGACCCGAGCGCGCCCGCGAACCACGTGGATGAGGATTGCGGGCAAGGCTCCGAGCCCGACCGTCCAGTGGATGAGGCTGGTCCAGCTGCGCAGGGCATCTCCTGCGAAGTAATAAAGCCCGAGCGCGGTGAGGCCGAGCAGCGCGCAAATGGTTACGAGGGCGATTCCGCTCGCGAGGTTGCGACGCTGGCGCCAGCCGAGCGGAATATGCACGGGAATCATCGCGCCGAAAATGACGAGGAATGCGTAAGCGCCGATCGCATGCGCGATAAGCATGACATGCTCGGCGGGATGATGCTCGGGTCCGAACTCGCCCGCAACGCGCACCCAGCGGTCGAAAACCAGCCACGCGATGCCGGTGACGAGGAGCAGGCCGACGCTGATGTAGACCGCGCGTTCCTGCCAGCGCGGGAGGTTGGTCGGGCGCGTCGGGCTCATGCGGCGAGCGCCAGTCTGGCGACATCCTCGAGGCGGCCGTCGGCGCGAATTCCGAATGCGCGGGCGTTGGCGCGATCGAGCAGATCGCCGACATTGCGAGGCGCGGCCCAGACGATCTTGGTCAATAGGTCCGCTTCGCAGGCGCTGTTCGCGCGCACCGTTACCGAGCTCCAAATGGAGTTGCCCGGCAAGTGCGCGCGCGAGCCGTCGAGGCATGCGCTGGTCGCAAGCGCGTCGTCGCGCAGAGCCACTTCGACCGTCGGCTGTCGAGTTGTCGGATCGATCACTGCGACCATCCATGCCTGAGGCCCAAAGCCGAACATATCGCCGCCGGCATTGACGAGGCCGCGACCCGCTCCAAGACGGCGCATCGCCGCAACCGCCTGATCGACCGCATAGCCCTTGGCGATACCGCCGAGGTCGATGCAGGCCGGCGCAGTCAAGCGAACGGTCCGGCCTTCAACCGTGAGAACGCCCGAGCTGCTGGCCCGCGGAAGCGGCTGGCCCGGATGGCGCGGAATCCTTCCTTCCGCGAGCGATCGCTTCCCCGCCGCGACGACGTCGAACACACCGCCGCTGAGCCGCCGCCAATGCAGCGCGAGGGCGAGGACCTCGGCCGTCTCGTCGCTGACCTCGAGCGGCTCGCGATGCGCATGACGATTGATTCGGCTGAGCTCGCTCACCGGATCGTGCGCGCTCATCAGCGCGTGAACCCGCTCGACCGCCGCGAAAGCCGCATCGATGTGGCCGGAGCTCTGGGCGGTCACCTCGACGAAGGTCCCGAGCAAGGGGCGGCAGCGGCGGATCACGTCAGGCGTTGGCCAGCAGCATCTGATAGGTGACCAGCAGCCGCCGCACGCCATCGGTCACGTGCCGGGACGACAAGGTCGCTCCGGAGATATTCCTGATCTCCTTGTCGAGACGCAGCGCCGACCCCGGCCTCTTGCCGACGAACTGCCGCCGCCAGTTCGGGTTGCGGATCTCGCCGCCGTACGTCTCGCGATAGTCGAGGATCTCGATCCCGCGGACGGACCCGTCCGCTCCGAGCGCCAGCGCGTAGGTAATGAATTCATGCTTGCCGATCACGCGGTCGAGCATGAACCAGCCGAGGCGACGGTCGCCCGACCGTGCCTCCCACACCCGCTGCACCTTGTCGTAGCCCGGAGCGCCGGCGGCCCGGGCGATGGCCTTGCGCTGAGCATCGCTCAGCGCCAGCGGGTGCTCGACGAATTGCGCACCGGGAAACAGCGCCTGCTGCGCCGCCGCGATGGAAAGATAGACAGTCGCCGCGGCGGGCGCCGGGGCGATCACGGCCGCTGCCGCCGGAAGCAACCTGAACCACGACGCCTTCACTTGAGCACTCCCTAGAAATTGTAGCCGATCTTCAGCCGCAGCTCGCGCTTCTCGAACTCGTCAAGCGCTCGGCTTCCGCCCGGGCTGGGCTTTCCGAACAGCTGCGGCAGATAGGTGACCGTCGCCCACCATTTCTTGCCGCCGTAGTGGATCGCCGGACCGGCGAATACCGCATAGGTCTCGCGATGCAGTCCATTCGTCCAATCGGGATAAACGCTCGCGTAGCGGCCCTCGACACCGGCATACCAGCCCGGTGCGACGCGATAGGTGAGCCCGGTCGTGACCTCCAGCTTGAGCTCCTTTTCCCACTCGGTCTCGATGCCACCGGTGATCTCGTCGACCTCCTTTTCCTTCTCCCATTCGGGCTCGAAGGTCAGGTTGGACGCCCAGATCAGGCGGTCGTCGAAAAAGTTCTTCTGAACAATGGCCTTGAGCTCGAGCTCATATTCGGTGCCCTTCTCGCCGCCGCCGTGAATCCGTGACCAGGCAGGCTCAGCGTAGAGAGTCAGTCCGATCCCGTCCTTGTAGGGGCTGAGCAGATTGTATTTGAACTCGGCCGACAGGCCCCTGAAGGCCAAGTCGCGGTCGGTCCGGTCAAAGCCGGGGTCGAGCCCGCGGATGTGGTGGCCCGCGAAGTTGGCATAGCCGGCGACCGTCAGGCGATTGGTGAATCCATGTTCGAGTTCGAGGCGATAATCCTGCGCGTCGAAATGGCCGTCGCCTTTCCCGCGCCGGTCCGTCGCCCACAACTCCGCCTCGGTCGCGCCCTTGCCCAGCACTTCCGCGCTATAGGTGTAGCCGAAATATTGCTCGTCGGCGTGCGCGGGCGGCGCGAATGCCAAAAGGCCAATGAACGCGGCGAGCGCGCCGACCCGGAATTTCATGCTGTCGGTCCCCCTTGGGTGATGAGAATCACTCGCTAATGCGAAGCGTTCGCATTTGCAATAACCCGGAAGGGATGCTTCTGGTCAGCCGGTGATTTTTGCCGCGCGCGCCTTGATCCGCTTCAGGTCGCGGACGAACAGTTCGCGCTCCTCCCGCCTTCGGTCCTCCTCGGGAATTCGAAGCAGGAAGCTCGGATGGACGGTCACCCAGCATTCGCCGCCGCCGTCGAGCTCGAGCGGCTCGCCGCGCACGCGGCTGATCGTCACCACCTTGCCGAGGACGGATCGCGCCGCCGTCGCGCCGAGCGCCACCGTCACCGGCGGCCGGATCAGCTCGCGCTCGTGCTCGATCCACCACCGGCAGGCCTCGATCTCGCCCGCGCCCGGCTTGCTGTGGATGCGCTTCTTGCCCTTCTGGACAAACTTGAAATGCTTGACTGCGTTGGTGACGTAGACGGTCGAGCGGTCGATGCCGGCCTTCTCGAGCGCGGCGTCGAACAGCTGCCCCGCCGGCCCGACGAACGGGCGTCCGGCGATATCCTCCTGGTCACCCGGCTGCTCGCCGACGAACATGATCGAAGCATCGAGCGGACCTTCGCCGAACACGGTCTGCGTCGCATGCTTGTAGAGGTCGCACCGCGTGCATTTGCGCGCGTCCTTGAGCAACGCTTCCCACGACGCGCGAAGGTTGCCGCCAGGCTCGATCCGGCGCTCTGCGTCGAGGGCGTGCTTCAATCCTTCGCTGGCAATGTCGGCCATCAAGATTGGAACGAGCGACCCGCAGCGATGTTGCGACGCGGGCCGCCCCACCTTAGTGCTCGCCCATGACCTCGTTCGCCTTCCGCCTCTCCGCCGCTCTCCTCCCGCTCTTCGCCCTCGCCGCCGCGCCCGCGCCGCAACGCGTGACGCCGATGACGCCCGACGTCGTCGCGAGCTACGACGAGGTTCTTCCCCAGGCCGACTTCATTCGGCGCGAGGCGATGGTGCCGATGCGCGACGGGACAAAGCTCTACACCGTCATCTTCATGAAGAAGGGCACACGCAACGGCCCCATCCTCCTCTCGCGCACTCCTTACGACGCGAAGGGCAGCACCTCGCGGACGCCGAGCCAGTCGGTCGTCGACATGCTTCCGATCATGTACAAGGAGTTCGTCGACGACGGCTACATCATCGTCGAGCAGGACATCCGCGGACTCCACAACAGCGAAGGCACGTTCGTGATGAACCGGCCGATCGTCGGGCCGCTCAACCATAGCAAGATCGACGAGAGCACCGACGCCTACGACACGATCGACTGGCTGGTGAAGCATGTGCCGGAATCGAACGGCCGCGTCGGCACGATCGGTTCCTCCTACCTCGGCTTCCTGACGCTGGCGTCGGAGATCAACCCGCATCCCGCGCTGAAGGCGGCGGTGCCGCAAAGCCCGATGGTCGACGGCTGGATGGGCGACGACTGGTTCCACAACGGCGCGTTCCGAGTCAGCGGGTTCGACTTCGCCTTGTCGCAGAGCACCGACAAGGCGGACGCGGACGCGAGCATCCCCTACGGCACGGGCGACGACTACACGCGCTACCTCGAAGCGGGTTCGATGGCCGATTACGCGCGGCGGTACAACATCGAGAACGTGCCCTTCGTCCAGAAGCTGATGCAGAACCCGGCCTATACGGAGTTCTGGTCGGGCCAGGCGGTCGACAAGTGGATGGCGGCGCATCCGCTGACGGTGCCGACGATGCTCGAGGTCGGCCAATGGGACCAGGAGGACAGCTACGGCGCCCCCGCCGTGTACCGCGCGCTCAAGGACAAATATGAAGGAACCGACCTCCTCCATCTGGTGATCGGCCCGTGGCGGCATTCGGGCGCCAACCATTACGGCTATGAGCTGGGCGACCTGACGTTCAACGGCGACACGGCCCTGCAGTGGCGGACCGAGGAGTTGAAGCCGTTCCTGGATCATTATCTCAAGGGCGCGCCCGACCCGCACACCCCGCCGGTCTACACCTACGCGACCGGCATCAATAAATGGGAGTCGAGCCCGCGCTGGCCGATGGGCACGCCGACTCCGCTCTACCTGACGGCGTCCAACGGCGCGAGCTTCAGCCGCCCGTCCGCCAGCGGGCAGGACAGCTATGTCTCCGACCCGGCCAAGCCAGTGCCGTTCCTGCCGCGGCCGGTGAACATGAACGATTCCGACCAGTGGCACGGCTGGCTGGTCCACGACCAGCGCTTCGTCGACGGCCGGACGGACGTCCTGTCCTACACGAGCGCGCCACTGAGCAATCCGGTGCACATCATGGGCGCCCCGCAGGTCGACCTGTTCGCGGCGACGACCGGCACCGACAGCGACTGGGTGGTGAAGCTGATCGACGTCTACCCCAACGAGAATCCCGAAGAGCGCTCGCAAGGCTCCAAGAAGGACATGTCGGGATTCGAGCTCCCGATCGGGATCGAGATATTCCGCGGCCGCTATGTCGACAGCTTCGCCCGGCCGAGGGCTCTGAGGTCCGGCGAGGTGGAGGAATATAAGTTCGGCCTGCCCAACGTCGATCACGTCTTCCTGCCCGGCCACCGGCTGATGATCCAGGTGCAGTCGAGCCTGTTCCCGCTTTACGACCGCAATCCGCAGACGTTCGTGCCGAATATCTTTTATGCCAAGACCGGCGATTATCGCGCAGCGACGCAGAGCGTCTTCTACGGCGGGAATAACGCGAGCGCGGTCTATCTGCCGATCGTGCCCTGACGGAACGCTGGCTGGCCAAAAGCCGTTCTTCGCTGAAACTCAGTGGAGACAGGGAATGCCCGACGACCGCGAGATCGAGAAAAGTTTTGGGACGAGCTGAAGGACAGCCCGTTCATCATGCTCGGCGTCGAAGGGGACGCGCGACGGCGCCACGCAGCCGATGACGGTCCAGTTCGAGGATCAGGATCGCGAAGTCAGGCCTGCTCTGGATCTTCACCGCGAACGATCACGACCTGACCCGCGCGATGGGGCGGTCAAGCCGTGCGATCGGCTCCTATTCGGCCAAGGGCCACGACCTCTTCGCGAGCCTTCGCGGGACGCTTCAGATGGTGAACGACCGCGCGACGATCGACCGGCTATGGAACCCGATCGTCGCCGAATGGTACGAGGGCAAGGACGATCCCAAGCTCGCGCTCGTCCGATTCGACGTGGAGAACGCGAAAATCTGGAAAAGCGACGTCGAAGGCTTCCTCAAGCCCGCTTTCAACAAGCTCCTCGGCCGCAAGCCCGAGGCGGGTATGAAGGAGAAGGTCGCCGAGGTCACCCTCTGATCAGCCGAGCGCCCTCGCCTGGTCCTCGGCCGTGCTCTGCAGTCGATGGCCAAGGACGAACTTGAAAACCGCGAAGGCGACGAGGCCAAAGGCAGCGCTCGCGACGTGGATCAGCCAGAATGTGGTGGTCGGCAGGCTCGAATAGAGTCCGCCGACATAGCCGACGACCGCGTTGGCGATGAAGAAGGCGAAATAATATAAGCCGATCACGGTCGAGGTGATCTGCTTCGGCGAGATTTTCGAAAAGAGCGCGAGGCTGATCGGCAGCACGTGAGCAAAGCCGATGCTGTTCATGATCTCGAACATCATCGGCCAGAACAGGCTGATCTTGCCGCCGGCCGGCTGGGTCAGCGCGGCCATGAACAGGCACAGCCCGCCGGCGACGGTGAAGACGCTGCCGATGATCATCTTGGTGATCTCGTCCGGCTCGCGATGGCGGGTTCCCCACCATTTCCAGAATGCCGCCACCGCCACGAGCATTGCGAAGCTGACCGTCGCGTCGACCGTGATCAGCCAGCTGCTCGTATTGTTGAGGAGGGTGAGGTCGAAATGCTTGTCGCCCCACACGAGATAAGCGTTGAAGATCTCCTGGTTGGTCAACAGCGACACCGCCAGCACCGGGATCAGGATGACGAGATAGACGACGCGCATCCAGTCCTCGCGAGTCAAGGGCTGGCGGAGAGCCGGCTCGTCGCTGGGCGAGGCAAGTTCCTCTGCCGGCAAGTATCGGCGGCCGGACAGGTAAATGAACAGGCCGAGCACCATCACCACGCCGGCGCAGCCGAAGCCATAATGCCAGCCCGCCTTCTGCCCGAGCGTTCCGGAGATGAGCGGCGCCACGATCACGCTGACGTTGATGAAGATATAGAAGATCTGGAACGCCATTGCGCGGCGGAGGTCGCTCGGCCCGTACAGCGCGCCTACCTGAGTTGCGATATTGCCCTTGAACGCGCCGACGCCGAGCAGGAGCGCGAGGAGCGCGAGCAGGAACGCCGGCTCGACCGCCATCAGGAAGTGGCCGATCGCCATCAGGATGCCGCCGAGGATCAGGGTCTTGTTCCGGCCGAGCCACTTGTCGGCGATGATCCCGCCGATGATCGGCGTGCCATAGACGAGTGCGGTGTAGGTGCCGAAGATCGCCGACGCGAGCGGCTGGCCGGCGATGCCGTGATAGACATGGCTCTGCATCCAGGTCAGCCCGACGACATTCTCCATGCGGCCAGGAACGAGCAGATAATTGACCATGTAGAGCGTCAGCAGGGTCTGCATGAATAATAAGAGAAGCGCTCGCACGCCTCGGTGAAGCCGAGAAAGCCGAGGCCCTTGGGGTGGCCGAGGAAGGCACGGTCGTTGTTCGGGCCGACCTCATCGTCGGGCGTGGCGTCGGCAACCGTCATCGTTCGATCTCCTCAGTCATCGCCGCGGGGCTCAAGCCTTGCGTCTCGACCGGCTCCAGCACGCGCTTCAGCGCCGGGCCGAACAACAGCGCCAGCATGCCGCCCGCGGCCGCGATCCCGGCGTGCATCAGCCAGAAGGACAGCGGCGTCATCTGTTCGTAGAAGGTGCCGATCCAGCCGATCAGATTGTTCGCGACGAACAGCGTCAGGAAGGTGACCCCCATCATCGTCGCATTGATCTTGGGCGGGGCCGCGCGCGACACGAGCGCGAGCAAAGTCGGCCAATAATAAAGGAAGGCGATGCCCTGAATCGCGCAATAAAGGAATGGCCACAGCCACGGCACGCGATGCGGTCCGGCCGCTGCGATCGCGGCGACAAGGACGAGGTTCGCAACCGCGCAAAGCCACGCGCCCTGGCCGATCTTGCCGAGGTCCGAAGGCTCGCCGCCGTGCGCCTGCTGCCACCGCCACAGGGCGAACAGCGCGGGCACGGACAGGATGCTGAACAAGGGGTCGATCGACTGGTACCAAGGGATCGGGATGGCAAACCCGCCAGCGTTCATGTTGCCATGATCCTGGAGCCAGACGGGAAGCACGTTGCCGAGCTGGTAGTAAGCGATCGACTGGAAGATGGTCAGCGCCATCACCGCAACAAGCGCCATGACAACCTTCCAGTCGCGTCTTGTCATCGGCACGGCGGCGAGGATTTTGCGCTCCACCTTCGCGGGCAGATGCCGGTAGCCCGAGAGATAGGTGACAAGCCCCGCGAGCATGAAGATCGCGGCCAGGCCGAAGCCGACATGCCAGCCGTAGCGCTGCCCAAGGAAGCCGCACAGCAGCGGGCCGGCGACGGCGCCAAAGTTGATCGCCATGCTGAAGATCGCGAAGCCCCGGGTCCGGCGCGCCTCATCGTCCTCCGGATAAAGCGCGCCAACCTGCGCCGAGATATTGCCCTTGAGCAGGCCCGAGCCGACCACCAGCAGCAACAGCGCCAGAAGGAAGCTTTGGTCGAACGCCATGGCGATGTGGCCTCCGCTCATCGACAGCGCGCCGAGCACGACGGCGTTGCGCTGGCCGATCCAACGGTCCGCGAACCATCCGCCGAGAACCGGCGTGAAGTAGACGAAGCCGGCGTAGAGCCCGAAGATTTGCGATGCGAGCGCCTGGTTGGAGAGTTGCCCGAATACGGCCTCCAGCCCGTGCCGGAATCCGGCAAAACCGACGACATGCTCGACATGGCCGGGAAGCAGGAGCTGGTTGACCATGTACAGCACCAGGAGCGCGGTCATGCCGTAGTAGGAGAAGCGCTCCCACGCCTCGGTGAAGGCAAGGTAGAACAGGCCTTTGGGATGGCCGATGAAGCCGCTCGATCGCGGCAGCTCAGCCGGGGCGAAACCCTGCGCGGTGCTCGATCGGCGTGTCCGGCCATGCCACGGCTGCTAGCAGGCGCGTCGGAGCCACGAAAGCGCGCTTCGACGAATGCTATTGCGGCGGCGTTTGCTGGTCGGCCGACTGCTTGCGCTCGCCCTTGGCCTCCTGGATCACCTTGACGAGGCAGCCGGTATAGCCGGCCGGTCCGACCGGCGAGCAGCTGTTGATCCCGGTCGCGCCGACGGTCTCGAGGTTCTTCGAGCGCACCGCCCAGGATTCCATCTGTTGCGGGGTGCCGCTCTGGCGCATCTTCGGTGGAATGCGATAGCGCTCGGCCTCAGGCCGGCGGGCGCAGACGACGACCTGATCGTCGGTCGAGCGAGGGCCCGGATCGGTTCCATAGACAATGATCTCGGCGACGTTGGGGGCCGCGTCTTGCGCGGTCGCTGGCGCCGGAAGGCGGCGAACCCGCCAATTGCCGCGACGACGGCGGCACTCATCGAGATTGGGTACTTGGTCATGACATCCTCTCGGCGGTTACGGCGGACCGCTTTGCTCTTGTTCCTCAAAATAGCTCGACAGTTCAATCGCCACCCTGCATCCGGCACAGGTTCGCCGGGGTGAGCCCGGGATAGCCGACGGCATTGCAGGCGCCCGCCTGACGCGCCATGTCGCGATTGCTCAAGCTCATCCGCGCGAAACTCGGCGATGTCGGTCGCCAGCTTCGGATCGTCGTCGCCAATTCCGTAGAGCTGTTGCCGTAATGGCGTCGATATCCGTCTCCACCGCGTCGGTGCAGGCCATCGCCGCCTTCTCCGACATCAGCGCCCGTCACGGCGCCGAGCGCAATCCGGCGACGTTCCACAGCGGCTGGAGCCGGGTCGGCCCACCCGCCGTTCGCTCATCAGCCGGGCGAAGCGCTTCAGTCGCGCTGCTCCTCGACGCCATGCGCGAGATGAGCTGGCCTCGGCGCATTCGGCCTCACACCGCGAGCTGGCCCGCAAAGATGCGGGTCCCGCCATATTCGCCGCCTGGTCGACGCGCAGCGTCGAGGCAGTGTCGGCCCGCTTCGCGCCCGGACGCCAGCCGCTCATGCCCGCCTCCCCTTCAGCGAAAGCCAGCAGGATCAGCGCTGCCCCCGCTTAGCGAGAGGATGGCACTCCACCCCGCCATCGAGAGTCCGAGGAAACGGAGCTGCACCTGGTCACGGCGGACCAGCAGCGCATCCGGTCATCTACCTCAGGAGATCGGCCGTGCTGCCGCCCTTGGCGAGCGCCGTGCACTGCATGAAGCCCTCGAAGATCCGCGCTTCCACGCCGGCGTGATAGACTCCGATCACGCCCGACGTGGCGATCGCCAGCGCCGCCAGCACGGTGAATGTTCTCGCACGGGATGACGGCACAGGCGCCGTGAACGCGATCAGCGCCAGCGCGAAGGCAGCCATGTGCGCGTAGCGTTCCACCGGCGCCTTTCGCACGGGCGCGGGCCACCGACATATTGGGAACCGAGAGCACCGAACAGCAGAACCACCGGCAACCCCAGCGCGACCAGGCGCGCGACCGACGCCCATTGCCACGGCGCCGAGCTATCGGAGACCATCGCACCGCTGACACGTGCCTAGCGCGACTACTTCGGAGTTCCGCCGCCGGTCGCCACGGCTGTTGAAGGCGTGCCGTTCAGGCGCTTCGGCGTATTCAACGCATGATCGAGCTGGAAGCCCTTGACGCCCTTCTTCTTCGGCTCCTCGGCGCTGGCGGTGAAGCGCGGATCGGGCGTGTCGTCGCTTTCCAGCGGCTTCTCGTCGACCTGGGTCTGCGCGAGAAGGGCCTGCGAAGGTCGGCCTCGCGGATGGACTTGCGGTTCATGTAGTCGGGATCGGTGGACTGCGGGACGTCGATGTCGGGCTGGATCCCGCCGGCCTGAACCGAGCGGCCCGACGGCGTGTAATAACGCGCAGTGGTCAGCCTCGGCGCCGCCTCGGGGCCAGTCTGGACGACCGTCTGGACGGAGCCTGCCGAGCTCCGCTCGCCCATGATCGGCGCGCGGTGATGGTCCTGGAGCGCGCCAGCCACGATCTCCGAAGCCGATGCCGTACCCGGATCGGTCAGCACGATGACCGGCAGGCCATGCGCCATGTCGCCGGACGCACATGATAGCGCTCGATGTAGTCCTTCGTGCGTCCGCGTTCGGAGACGATCTCGCCGCTTTCGAGGAAGTCGTCGGCGACGTCCACCGCCTGGTCGAGCAGGCCGCCCGGGTCGAGCGAGGTCGACGACATAGTCGATCGGGTGCCCCCCGGTCGCCTTGTCGATCGACGGCGGCGCCGATTTCACCTGCTCGCCGACGTTTCCGGTGAAGGTGTCGATGTTGATATGGCCGAGGCCTTCCTCGAGCTCCCAGTTGACCGGGCGAAGCTGGATTCGCTCGCGGACGATGGTGAGGTCGAGGGGCTTGTCGGCGCCAGGACCGCGACGATGGTTGCAGCTCGACCAGCGTGCCGGGATCGCCCCTTCATCTTCTCCACGGCCTGGTCGACGGTGTGATGTCTTTCCAGAACTCGCCGTTGATGTGGATTGATGTCGTCGCCCGCCTTCGACCCCGGCGCCGCCACACAGCATCTCCTCGGTCAGGGCGATTCGCTTTGACCACTTCCGTCCCCTCGAGCGGGACAGTGAGGCCGAGGCCGCCGTCATTGCCGTCGGTGGTCGTCTTGGCTGGGTCGAAGTCCGAGCCTTCCTCGTGGCTCGGATGCGGGTCGAGCGGGGACGAGCATGCCGTCGATAGCCGCCCTTGATCAGGGTCTTGTCGTCGA
Organism: uncultured Alphaproteobacteria bacterium; assembly: GCA_963831215.1. Taxonomy (GTDB): domain Bacteria; phylum Pseudomonadota; class Alphaproteobacteria; order Sphingomonadales; family Sphingomonadaceae; genus Sphingomicrobium. The sequence continues at coordinate 34,430 of CAWHPM010000016.1, forward strand.
CCGGATGAACAGTGGCTGACCTTGGTCTCGCTCGTCGACGCTCATGAACTCCTCGAGCTCCTGGTGATTGGTCGTCAGACGGCGGCGGGGGAGGAGCTGGCGTAGCGGAACAGGCAGGCGCTCCGACGTGCGCGAGAGGCGGAAAAGCTGGCGAATCGTTTCAAATAGATCACGTCCCAATAGCGCGGCATACGGTTAAAGGTGGTCCCGTTTGGCCGCTTTTCATGGCCTTTGACAGGGTTTGAGATGAACCTGCGATGAGAGCAGGCGAGAATCGCCGCGCCATTCTGGGACAGCTGGATATCGATCGGCCCCATCGCCCGGCCCAGCACGTCGCCGAGACGCACTCGATCGCCGCGCTTGAGCGGCGAGG
>CAWHPM010000017.1:0-26289 GCA_963831215.1 uncultured Alphaproteobacteria bacterium
GCGGGTTATATGGTCGGAGCCAGGGGCCGGAACAACCGAGGAGCGGGGCGCCCGCTAGTGCAGTGGCCTGCCCTGACCTATGCTATGGAATTCAGGGAGGGCTCTCATGAATTGCTTGCTTGTGATCGCCGGCTGCACCGCCGCTCTTGCCGCCTGCGACAAGGGCCGGGTGCATGAAGAGAATGCGAGCGTCGAACAGGTCGCCAATGCGGTCCGACAGTCGGGCGTCGGCAACGGCATCCTCCTTCGCGCCGGCGAATGGCGCGTCAGTGGCACGATGGAGGAATTCAACATTCCCGGAATGCCGCCGGCAGCGCAATCGCAGATGAAGCAGGCGATGAGCCAGCACGGCAATATGACCTACGATTATTGCCTGACTTCGGAGCAGGCGAAGCGGCCGCAGGGCAAGTTCTTCAACAAGCAGGCGGCAAACAATTGCCGCTATGACCATTTCACCATGGGCGGCGGCAAGATCGACGCGGTGATGCGCTGCGACTTCGAAGCCTTCGTCGATGACGATGACGATCAACGGCACTTATGGCGCGGACAGCTACGCGACCCAGGTCCAGATGAACATGGCAGGCGGGCCGCAAGGGGGGATGTCGATGAAGATGCGGTCCGAGGCGCATCGCGTCGGCGAATGCACGCCCGAGGACAAGGCCGAGGCGGAAAGGGATTCGGGAACGAAGGGCTGACGGCCGGCGTCATGGCATGACCGATGGCTGTTTCCGTTCTCCTCAACCGCGGCGGCGGCGCGCTTGCCGCCGACCCCAAGCTCCCCGGGCGGGTCGAAGAAGCGCTGCGGTCGGCGGGCCTCGACATTGAGGTCGAGCTTCTGTCGGGCGGCGATTGCGCGGTCCGCGCGCGAGCGATCGCCGAGCGCGGCGACGAGCTGCTGATCGTCGGAGGCGGCGACGGGACAGTCAGCGCGGCGGCGTCGGCGCTCGTCGGAACGGACACCAGGCTCGGGGTGCTGCCGCTCGGAACGCTCAACCATTTCGCGCGCGATCTCGGCATCCCGGCCGACTTCAACGAGGCCGCCAAACTGATCGCGGCGCGCAAGGAGCGCCGCGTCGACGTCGCCGAGATGAATGGCCGCATCTTCATCAACAACAGCGCGATCGGCCTCTATCCGTTGATGGTCCGCGACCGCGACCTCCAGCAAAAGCTGCTCGGCCGAAGCAAGCGCCTTGCGATGCTGGTCGCCTCGGTTCGAGCGCTCGTCCGCTTCAAGCACCACCGCCTCACCTTGACGGTCAACGATGAGAAAGCGCGCGTCGAGACGCCATTGCTGTTCGTGGGCAACAATGATTACCGCCTCGACTTTGCAGCGGCGGGCGAGCGGGAGAATCTCGACGACGGCCAGCTGTTTGTCCTCATCATGCGCAAGAATAGCCGCTTCGGCCTGATCGCCGCGAGCATTCGCGCGTTGTTCGACCGCAGCCGCAAGGAGGACATGGCGACGCTGGACTCGGTCGAACGGCTGCGCGTCGACAGCCGCCGCTCATCGCTCGCGGTCTCGCTTGACGGCGAGGTGGTTCGCGCCGAGCCGCCGCTCGATTACAAGATCCGCAAGAAAGCCCTGAGGGTCATCACACACTAAAGCTTGGAACAAGTCGCGCCCTCGCGTGGTTCGAATCGCAGGCAAAACGATCGAGGTGCTCTTGGCGAGCCAGGCACAGTCGCCGACATCCGGCCGGAACCGCGCCCGCGGACTGCGCGCGGCGGGAGTCGCGATCATCCTGCTCGGCGTCGGCGCGGCCCTGCTTCCGGCGGGCAAGAGCATTTCCTCCGACCTCATCGGCGGGCTTCTCGTCGCCGCGGGACTGATCGAGATCGTCGCCGGCTCGCTGCGCCGCGAAGCGCGCATCCTCGCGATGGCGGCCGGCGGGGTCACGGCCGTGGCCGGCCTGCTTTTCGTGCTCAATCCGACGACGCATTTCTTCCCGATGGTCACCCCCGTCATCGCGTGGTTGATCGTCAGGGGCGTCATCCTTGCGCTCGAGATCCGCCTGACCGAAGGATCGGTTCGCGCCTGGACGGCGATCTCATCGGCCGTGGACATCGCGCTCGGGCTTCTGCTGGCGGCGGGGCTCTCGATCGCGACGATCGTGATCAGCCTGTTCGGGCCGACCGAGCCGCTCGTCGCGAGCTTCGCCTGGTTCCTCGCCGCAAGCTTCGTCGCCAACGGCCTGCTGCTCCTCGAAGTCTCGAGCTGCGAGCGCAACGGTCCATCAGCCTAGCCTCGGCTTGCGAGTCGCCGGGCGCGACCCGATAAGGCCGGCCATGTTCCAGAGCTCGCCCAGCTTGTCGGTCGACGTCGTCGGCGAGATCGTGCGCAACGCGGTCGCGCCGGTCTTCCTGCTGAGCGGCATTGGCGCCTTCCTCAACGTCTGCGCCGCCAGGCTCTCGCGGATCGTCGACCGCTCGAGGGAGATCGAGCCGAGACTGCTCGCCAGCCGCGGCGCCGAGCACGACCGGTGGATCGGCGACCTCAAGATCCTCGATCGCAGGATGTCGCTGGTCAGCTGGGCGACCGGGCTTTCGGTGGTCTCGGCCCTGCTGATCTGCCTGGTCGTCGTCCTGCTTTTCGCGGCCACGCTGACGCACGTGCGGTTCGGCAACGAAATCGCCTTGCTGTTCATCGCCTCGATGCTTGCAATCGGCGCGGCCTTCGCGGTCTTTCTCTATGAAACGACCATCGCCGCGCGCGCGGTCCGAGTCCGCTCCGAGCTGCTCCAGCACACGGTGGACGAGGGCGGCTAGGCCGCCTATCGGCAGCCCTCGATAAAGGAGCCGCCAATCCATGAACCGCGCCGAGCAGCCCGGCAGCCACGTCCTCGACCAAGTCCTGGTGCTCGAGATGGTGCGAGTCACCGAAGCCGCGGCGATCGCCGCCTCGCGCCTGATCGGCCGCGGCGATGAGAAGGCCGCGGACGCTGCCGCGGTCGAGGCCATGCGCGCGGCGCTGAACGAGCTGCCGATGGACGGCACGGTGGTGATCGGCGAGGGCGAGCGCGACGAGGCGCCGATGCTCTACATCGGCGAGCGCGTCGGCTCGGCGCAGGAATTCGGGGCCGAAGATCGATATCGCCCTCGACCCGCTCGAAGGGACGACGATCACCGCCAAGGCCGGGCCGAACGCGCTCGCGGTATTGGCGGTTGCGGAAGGCGGATGCCTGCTCAACGCGCCCGACACCTACATGGAGAAGCTGGCGGTCGGCCCGGGCTATCCCGAAGGGACGATCGACATCACGCGCTCGGTTTCCGACAACGTCCGCTCGGTCGCGAAGGCGAAGGGCGTCGAGCCCGCCGACATCACCGCCTGCGTGCTCGACCGTGACCGGCACGAGGGCATCATCGCCGAGCTTCGAGCGCTCGGCTGCGGTGTGAGGCTGATCCCCGATGGCGATGTCGCCGGCGTGATCGCGACGACCGACCCGGCCACCGGCATCGACATCTATGTCGGCACCGGCGGTGCGCCCGAGGGCGTGCTCGCGGCGGCCGCGCTACGCTGCGTCGGCGGCCAGATGCAGGGCCGCCTCGTGTTCCGCAATGACGACGAGATCGCCCGCGCGCGCCGCTGGGGGATCGAGGACCTCGAGCGCGTCTATAGCTTGAAGGAAATGGCCAGGGGCGACTGCATCTTCGCGGCGACGGGCGTGACCGACGGGTCGCTGTTGAAGGGCGTGCATCGCGGCAGTGGGCGCATCACGACCGAAAGCATCGTCATGCGCGCGAGCACCGGAACTGTCCGCCGCGTATCCACAGAATATCGCGACCATCGTCACCGCGGACTCTAGCCACGGGAATCGCCGACTCCTACGTTCGGTTCGTGGGAGCAGCCCTCAACATCGAACGGTCGGTCAGCGGCCAGCCGTGGCGGTGGCGACGTCCGCCCGAGGACGGCCTCGGCATGGATGCGCTGATCGACGAGCTGCTGCTCGCCCGCGGGGTCGAGCGCCACGACCTGGCGCGGCACCGCGAGCCGCGAATCCGCGATTTCCTTCCCGACCCGAGCTCGTTCCAGGACATGGACAAGGGCGCGAAGCGGCTCGCCGACGCGGTCCAGTCCGCCGAGGTCATCGCGATCTTCGGCGATTACGATGTCGACGGCGCGACCAGCGCGGCATTGCTGACGCTGCTCCTTCGCCGGCTCGGCGTGGAGCCCATCGTCTATATCCCCGATCGGCTGATGGAGGGCTACGGCCCGTCCGGAAAGGCCCTGGTCGAACTGAAGGCGCGGGGCGCGGGCGTCGCGGTGTGCGTCGATTGCGGCGCCCAGGCCTTCGAGGCGCTCGAGGAAGCGCGCGGGGCGGGGCTCGACGTCATCGTCGTCGATCACCATCAATGCGCGAGCCTGCTTCCGGTCGCCTATGCGCTGATCAATCCCAACCGCCTCGACGAGAGCGATGACGGCGCCGCGCACGGGCACCTCGCCGCGGTCGGCATGGCGTTCCTGCTCGGCGTCGCGGTGATCCGCGAGCTTCGCGGCCGCGGCTTATTCGAAGCGCTTCCCGAGCCCGGGATGCTCGACCTGCTCGATCTCGTTGCGCTCGGCACCGTCGCCGATGTCGCCCGGCTGAAGAGCCTCAACCGCGCCTTCGTGACCCAGGGCCTGCGGGTAATGGCCGCGCGCCAGAACGTCGGCCTGGCCGCGCTCGCCGAAGCGGCGCGGCTGGTGAAGCCGCCGAGCTGCCGCGACCTCGGCTTTGCGCTCGGGCCCCGGATCAACGCCGGCGGGCAAGTCGGCAAATCCGACCTCGGCGTTCGTCTCCTCACCTGCACCGACCCGGAGGAAGCGCGCGCGCTCGCGGCTGAGCTCGACCGTCTCAACGAGGAGCGGCGCGCGATCGAGATGCTGGTCTGCGAGCAAGCCGAGGCGCAGGCGAGGGAGCAGGACGGCGCGCCGGTGATCATTGTGATGAGCGGCGGCTGGCACCAGGGCGTAATCGGAATCGTGGCGGGGCGGCTGAAGGAGCGGACGGGCCGCCCCGCGATAGTCATCGCGGAGACCGAGGATGGCACCGGGAAGGGGTCGGGTCGGTCGATCTCCGGAGTTCGATCTCGGCGCCGCGGTGCTCGCCGCGAAGGACAGTGGACTGCTGATCTCGGGTGGCGGGCACGCGATGGCCGCGGGGCTGACGCTCGCGCCTGGAGGGCTCGACGCCTTCCGCGCGTTCATCAACGAGCGGCTCGCCGCCGACGTCGAGAAATCGCGCAGCGATCGAGCGCTCCTTCTCGATGCCCTGCTTGCCCCGGGCGGAGTGGCTGGCGCGCTCTGCGACGCGCTCGATTCCGCGGGGCCTTACGGGGCCGGCTGGCCGAGCCCTCGGGTTGCCGCCGGACCCGTGCGGCTGCTCAAGACCGGGATCGTCGGCGACGGCCACGTGCGCGGAATCGCCGCGGGCGACGATGGCAAGAGCTTCAAGTGGATCGCTTTCCGGAGCGCCTCCACCCCGCTCGGCGAGGCGTTGCTCGCATCGGGAGCCGACGCGCGCTGGTGGCTCGCCGGGTCGATCAAGCGCGACGAGTGGAACGGCGGAAACGCGGCGGAGATGCATCTCGACGACGCCTCGCTCGCTTGACGCTCCAAACCCCCTCGCCTAACCGGCACCGGCCTTAACCGGCCCCATCGTCTAGCGGTCTAGGACGTCGCCCTTTCACGGCGAAAACACGGGTTCGAGTCCCGTTGGGGTCACCATTGTCGAGGGTGCGCGGGCCTGATGAAGCGCGTCGCCATTGCCGCCGCCGGGAGCTTCCTCGCAAGCGCCTGCAACCGCGGGATCCTCGATCCGGCCGGCCCCGTCGGCGGCGCCGAGAAACAGATCCTCATCAATTCGACCGCGATCATGCTCGCGATCATCCTGCCCACGATGGTTGCGACAATCGCCTTCGCCTGGTGGTACCGCGCCGGGAACAAGAAGGCGCGATATCGGCCGGACTGGGAATATTCGGGAGCGATCGAGATGGTCGTCTGGGCGATCCCCGCGCTGACCGTCATGCTGCTCGGCGGGATCGCGTGGATCGGCAGTCACGACCTCGAGCCGAGCAAGCCCCTCGAACCTGACGCTCAGCCGCTCAAGGTCGAGGTCGTCTCGCTCGATTGGAAATGGCTGTTCATCTACCCCGAGCAGGGCATCGCGACGGTCAACCGGCTGGTCGTCCCGGCCGGCGTTCCGGTCACCTACCGGCTGACGTCGGCGACGGTGTGGAACAGCTTCTTCGTCCCGCAATTCGGGACGATGATCTACACCATGCCGCGGATGACCACCCGCCTCAACCTCAAGGCGGACCGGCCCGGCGTCTACGAGGGCATCTCCTCGCACTTCAGCGGCGACGGCTTTTCGGGGATGAACTTCAAGGTTCAGGCCGTGCAGCCCGGCCAGTTCGCCGCCTGGGCCGCGTCGGCACGCGGGCAGGGCCAGCCGCTCGACGCCCGTAGTTACGCCGAGCTGTCGCGGCCCTCGAGCTACGTGAAGCCGATGACCTACGGCGCCGTCGCGCCCGGCTTGTTCGACGCCATCGTCGCGAACCGCGCGCCGATGCTCCATCTTCCCGAAGTCGCGCCGCCGGAGCGCAAGGCTTCCGCCGTGCCGCCGGGGGGTTGAGGATGTTCGGAAGGCTCACCTGGGACGCGATCCCGTTTCACGAACCGATCCCGCTCATCACCTCGCTCGTGGTGGTGGCAGCGGTCGCGGCCATTGCCATTTGGGTCACCGTAAAAGGCTGGTGGCCGTATCTCTGGCACGAGTACATCACGTCGACCGATCATAAGAAGATCGGAATCATGTACATCGTGCTGGCGCTGGTCATGCTGGTGCGCGGCTTCGCCGACGCCATCATGATGCGCGCGCAGCAGGCGATGGCGATCGGGCAATCGCAGGGTTACCTGCCGCCCGAGCATTACAACCAGATCTTCTCCGCCCACGGCACGATCATGATCTTCTTCATGGCGATGCCGTTCATCATCGGGCTGATGAATTTCGTCGTGCCGCTCCAGCTCGGCGTTCGCGACGTCGCGTTTCCGACGATGAACAACGTCAGCTTCTGGCTGACCGCGTCGGGCGCGTTGCTGATCAACGTCAGCCTGTTCGTCGGCGAGTTCGCGCGCACCGGCTGGCTCGCTTTCCCGCCATTGAGCGAGATGCAGTTCTCGCCCGGGGTCGGGGTCGACTATTATCTCGTCGCGCTGCAGATTTCGGGCGTCGGGACGCTTCTTACGGGCGTCAATTTCGTGACGACCATCCTCAAGATCCGCGCCCCTGGCATGAGCTATCTGAGGATGCCGGTATTCTGCTGGACCAGCCTCGCCTCCAACCTCCTGATCATCGCCGCCTTCCCGGTCCTTACCGTCACCCTCGGGCTGCTGATGCTCGACCGTTACCTCGGCTTCCATTTCTTCACCAACGACGGCGGCGGCAACTCGATGCTCTACATGAACCTCATCTGGGTCTGGGGGCATCCGGAGGTCTACATCCTCATCCTTCCCGCGTTCGGCATTTATTCGGAGGTCGTCTCGACCTTCTCGGGCAAGCCGCTGTTCGGCTATCGCTCGATGGTCTTCGCGACGCTCGCGATCTGCATCATCTCGTTCATGGTCTGGCTGCACCATTTCTTCACGATGGGCGCGGGCGCCGACGTCAACGCGATCTTCGGCATCGCCAGCATGATCATCGCGGTCCCCACCGGCGTGAAGATCTTCAACTGGCTGTTCACGATGTACGGGGGGCGGGTCCGCTTCACCGTTCCGATGCATTACGCGATCGGTTTCATGCTGACCTTCGTGATCGGCGGCCTGACGGGAGTCCTGCTGGCCATCCCGCCGGTCGATTTCGTAGTGCACAACAGCCTGTTCCTGATCGCCCACTTCCACCAGGTGATCATTGGCGGCGTCGTGTTCGCGGTGATGGCGGGCTACACTTATTGGTTCCCCAAGGCGTTCGGCTTCACGCTCGACGAGCGGCTCGGCAAGGCGATCTTCTGGTGCTGGTTCATCGGCTTTCATCTCGCCTTCATGCCGCTCTATGTGCTCGGATTATGGGGCGGGACGAGGCGGTTGCAGCATATCGACGACCCGAGCTGGGCGCCCTTGCTCTACGTGGCGCTGGCGGGCGCCTTCATCATCCTGTGCGGGATCGCGCTGACCGGCGTTCAGCTGCTCTATTCGATCAAGACCCGCGACCGGCGTCGAGACGTTACCGGCGATCCCTGGGACGGCCGGACTCTCGAGTGGCTGACGCTGTCACCGCCGCCGCACTACAACTTCGCAGTGCTTCCCGACGTTCATGGCGAGGAGGCCTACTGGACGCGCAAGCAGACCGCGATCAAGGAAGAGAAGCTGATCGACGAGCCCGACTATCAGCCGATCGAAATGCCGGTGGACACGCCTACCGGAGTCATTGTCGCCTTCTTCGCCTCACTCTGCGGATTCGCGCTGATCTGGTACATCTGGTGGCTCGTGATCCTCGGCCTGATCGGCGCCTTTGCGGTCCTCGTCTGGTACGCGTGGCGCGACGAACATGAGCACATCATCCCGGTCGAGGAGGTCATCGCCAATGCCCGCGAGCGCCGCCGCGTCCGCCACGAGCTCCTGCAGGAGCTGATCAAGCCGTCATGACGACCTCGGAAGCCTCAGTAATCGGCCTCACCCACCACGGCTCGGAGGACACCGGCCTCGGCCAGCGCGGGCCGCAGTCGAAGAGCATCGTCGTTCCCTACGGCTTCTGGCTGTTCGTCCTCTCCGACATGGTGCTCTTCTCGGCGCTGTTCGCGACCTATGCGTCGCTGGTCCATGCGACCGATGGCGGGCCGGCCACGAGCCAGCTGTTCGATCGGACAACGGTCGCGATCGAGACCCTGGCGCTGCTGATCTCCAGCTTCATCTGCGGCCTCGCGATGATCGCGGCCAAGCGGAAGAACATGCTGTGGACGCAGATGGCGCTGTTCTTCACCGGGCTGTTCGGCTTCGTCTTCCTGGTCCTCGAGCTCACCGAGTTCGGCGGCATGATCGCCGAAGGCGCGGCGCCGCAACGGAGCGCCTTCCTGTCGTCCTTCTTCACGCTCGTCGGCTGTCACGGCGCGCACGTGACCGCGGGGCTGCTGTGGATCGGGACGATGATGGCGCAGATCTGGGCCAAGGGGTTCCAGCCGCACATCACCCGGCGGCTCTTGTGCCTCAGCGTCTTCTGGCACGCGCTCGACATCATCTGGGTCGCCATCTTCACCATCGTCTATCTGATCGGGACATTGCCATGACCAAGGCGCACTCCGAACCGGACCCCGAAGAGCTCAACGTCGCCCCCGGCGAGCCGCACGACACCATCCTGAGCGAGACGGTCAGCTACATCATCGGCCTCGCCCTCGCGCTGGTGCTGACGGGCGTGTCCTTCTGGGTAGCTTCAACCTCATCCTTATGGGGACCGGGGATCGCCACCGGCCTCGTCGTGCTCGCGATCGCGCAGATGGGCGTTCACCTCGTCTTCTTCCTCCACATCACCAGCGGCCCCGACAACACCAACAACGTGCTCGCGCTCGCGTTCGGCGTCCTCATCGTCTTCCTGGTGATGATCGGCACCATGTGGATCATGGCGCACATGAACGCGAACATGGGACCGACGCCCGAAATGCTGAACCTTCACACCCAGCGCGGCTAGATCGACAGGCCCGGGTCGCCCTCGAGCACGTGCGCGACCAACTCGGGCGCTTCGCCCGCGTGCCACAGCTTCGCGCTGAGAACCACGCGATAGCGGAGAGGGCCGCCATCAGGGGTGCGACTGCGCGTGATCGGGCGCGGGATGCATACGAATTCGGTGCGCATCTCGTCTCCGGTGAGCCGAACCTTGGCATAGCCGTGCCCGCCCGCGTCGATGAATTCGAGATGGGGCGCGAGCTGGGGGTTCGAAAGTGCACGCGCGCGATCGAGGTCGAAGCTCTTCGCATATTCAAGCGACGCGCGGACGCCGTGCCGAAGCGTCATGTTGTAGGTCCAGTCGGGCTTGGCGGCACCGGGCCGGTCGACGAGGTACAACTCACGCAGCGGAAACTTTTTGGGCGGCCGATGCTCCAAAGCCTCCATCGTGCCGGGACTGACGAGTGAGGCGCCAACGAAACTCAAACCGACTGGCTCGTACTTTGCGGGCGGTAGCTGCGCCGCGGCATAACCGGCCCAAAAGCTGTGGCGGTCGCCCGAGACGATCGCGAAACCTGTGATCTTCGAGTCACGCACCAGGTCGTAGATTTCCGCGCGCTCGATCCACGCGGTGCCGAAATCCCCGCCGCCGAGATTAGCGAAACCGGCCGGCCACGGCTTGGGGAAGCTGCCAGCGGGCAGGTTTTGCGGGTCGGCGCGCTCGTCGAGGGTTCCCTGAGAATTGCCCCAGATCTTCCATGTCGCGCTCGCGCGCTTCAGCTGGTCCTTGAGCCACGCCTTTTGCTCGGCGCCGAGAATGGTCTGCGGCGGCGCGTCCTTCTGCGGGTTCGGGATTCGAGAATCGCCGAACACCAATTCCGCTGGTGGGCGGCCGCCGTTGAAGGCGCGGCCACCGTCGAGGACTTGCTGCAAATCGTCGGGGAACCAGCCGTTGTAAGCGCCCCAGTCGCCAAGCTTGTTCAGGGAATCGTCGCTGAATGGGTCGGCGCTGCGGTAGCTGTGCTGGTCGGTGATGATCAGGTCGAGGTGCTTGCCGTAGCGAAGCGCGCGATAGGCCTTGAGGCTGTTGATCGCGATGAGATTATTCGGCTCCTGCCCCAGCCCGTTCTCGTCCCATTTCTCAATCGGCACATTCTTGACCGCGGGCGGACCGAAGCTTTCGAGGTTACCGCTCGGCGCTGTGACTCGAGCCGGGAGATATTCGAACCAGGCCTGGTTCGCCGCGACCTTGATGGTCTGTCCGGGGTTCGGTGGGCCGCCCGCTTGCTGGATGCTCTGCCACCCCTGCCAGGAAAATTCGTGATTGTCCCAGATGGCGACGAAGGGCCAGCGCGCGCGGGCGTCTTGGAGGTCAGGGTCGGCGAGATAGCCTTTGTAGATCGCGCGATACCCGTCGAGCGTGAGCGGATAATGGAAGTTGCTGACCTTGCCGCCGTCCGGGATGCGCCCGACGTCGTAGATGATGCGGTCGAATCGCTGCTTAACTTCGTCCGGATATTCGACAACCTCGTAGATGAAGTCGCCGAGGTGCAGCACGAAATCGAGCTGGTCGCGGGGTGCCGCCCGCTCATCTTCGAAGATCATGCGGCGGTACGCGTTTAGCTTGCCTTCGTTGACGTCCTGGCAGCTGACGAAGGCGAAGTTGACCGGGCGCGGATCGTCGGGCCGCGGCGCGGTACGCGTGCGGCCGATGCGGCTGCCGTTTCCATGCGCATCGGTGAAGCGATACCAATAGGTCCGCGCCGGCTTGAGCCCGCCGACCAGCACGCGGCTTGTCCAGTCGGACGCAGACGAGACGGGCGCCGGAGCGTGTGCGACGACCTTCTTGAACCCTTCGTCTTCTGCGACTTCGACAGTGAGAAGATGGCGCTTGGCATCGTCGAACGGCCGTCGCGTCCACAGGATGACGCTTGTCGGATCGGGATCGCCCGAGGCGACGCCTTCGGGAAAAAGGCCGCGCGCCTCGCGCCAGTTCGTGCGGGACGCTTGCGCCGTGCCGCTCCACGCGAGCGAGGCGCCCATCGCCGCCGCAATTTGAACGAACTCGCGGCGGCTGAGCGTCATTTCTACCCCCTAAGCAATCTCTCCGCGTGCCAGCGCAAATGGTCGGCCATGAACGTCGAGATGAAATAATAACTATGGTCGTATCCCGGCTGAACTCGGAGCGTCAGCGGGATGCCGGCCTTCGCGCATGCTCGCTGGAGAAGCTCGGGCCGCAATTCATTTTCGATGAACGGGTCCGCATCGCCGACGTCGACGAGGAGTTCGGGCACGCGCGCGCCGCTTTCGATCAGCGCGACCGCGTCGTGCGCGGCCCACGCGTTGCGATCCTCGCCGAGGTATCCGGCAAGCGCCTTCTCCCCCCACGGAACCTGCGACGGAGCGACGATTGGCGCGAAAGCGGAGACGCTGCGGAAGCGATCGGGGAAGCTGAGCGCGACCGTGAGCGCGCCGTGGCCGCCCATCGAATGGCCGGTGATCGCCTGCCGGCCGCCGTCGACCGGAAAGTCGCTCGCGACCAGCGTCGGAAGCTCCTCGGTGACATAGCTCCACATCCGGTAGTTGCGCGACCAGGGCGCCTCGGCGGCATCGACATAGAAACCCGCGCCTTTGCCGAAATCATATTCGCCCACGTCCGGCACATCGTCGCCGCGCGGGCTGGTGTCGGGCGCCACGAAGATCAGGCCGTGCTCGGCGCAGGCGGCGCGATATTCGCCCTTCTCGGTGACGTTGCCGTGGGTGCAGGTCAGGCCGGAGAGATACCACACGACCGGCAGCCGCTCACCGCTTTGTGCCTGCGGCGGCAGGAAGATCGAGAAGGTCATGTCGGTCGACGTTGCACGCGACGCATGCTTGACGACCAGCTGCCGCCCGCCGTGCGACTTGTTCTCGGAAACGATTTCTATTTCACTCATTCAGGGTGACGGAGCGAATCACTGCGCCGGCCGGTGAAGCCCGCAGAGCTTGTTGCCGTCGGGATCGCGCAAATAAGCGAGGTAGAGCTTGCCGAACGCATTCTCGCGGTAGCCGGGCGGGTCCTCGATCGACGTGCCGCCAGCCTCGGTCCCGCGCTGATGCCAGGCGTCGACCTCCTCGGGGCTGTCGAGATTGAACCCGATCGTACCGCCGTTCGCGTGCGCGGCCGGCTGTCCGTCGATCGGCTGGAGACCATGAACACCGCGCCCTTGTTGCGCCAGGCGAGGCGGCCCTTGTCGTCCTGCATGCCTTCCTTGTCGAACAGCCGGTCGTAGAATTTCTTCGACCGTTCGACGTCGTTGGATCCGACCATCACGTGACTGAACATCAATCCTTCCCCTTTTCGTCATTCCCGCGAAGGCGGGAATCTAGCTCAGAGAAAATACTGGGTCGCCGCTTTCGCGGGAATGACGAATTAAGGTCAATACACGACCACGCTCCTGATCGACTCGCCCGCGTGCATCAGCTCGAAGCCCTTGTTGATCTCGTCGAGCGTCAGCGTGTGGGTGATCATCGGGTCGATCGCGATTTTGCCGTCCATGTACCAGTCGACGATCTTGGGCACGTCGGTGCGGCCCTTGGCGCCGCCGAACGCGGTGCCGCGCCAGTTGCGCCCGGTGACGAGCTGGAACGGGCGCGTGGCGATTTCCTTGCCGGCCTCGGCGACACCGATGATGACGCTGGTGCCCCAGCCGCGGTGGCAGCATTCGAGCGCCGTGCGCATGACCTCCGTGTTGCCGGTCGCGTCGAAGGTATAGTCGGCGCCGCCGTCGGTCATCTCGACGATTTTGGCGACGATATCCTCGCGGCTCATGCCCTTCGTATTGAGGAAGTCGGTCATTCCGAACCTGCGGCCCCATTCCTCGCGGTCCGGGTTGATGTCGACGCCGACGATGCGGTTCGCGCCGACCAGCTTCGCGCCCTGGATCACGTTGAGGCCGATCCCGCCGAGGCCGAACACGACGACGTTGGCGCCGGGTTCGACCTTCGCGGTGTTGACCACCGCGCCGACGCCGGTCGTGACTCCGCAGCCGATGTAGCAGCTGGTCTTGAACGGCGCGTCCTCGCGGATCTTGGCGACGGCGATCTCGGGGAGCACGGTGAAGTTCGAGAAGGTCGAGCAGCCCATGTAGTGGAAGATCGTCTCGCCCTTGTAGCTGAAGCGGCTGGTGCCGTCGGGCATCACGCCCTTGCCCTGCGTCGCTCGGATCGCGGTGCAGAGGTTGGTCTTGCCGCAGAGGCACGACTTACACTGGCGGCATTCGGGCGTGTACAGCGGGATGACGTGGTCGCCGGGCTTCACGCTGGTGACGCCCGATCCGACTTCGCGCACGATCCCCGCGCCCTCGTGGCCGAGGATCGAGGGGAAGATGCCTTCGCTGTCGAGGCCGTCGAGCGTATAGGCGTCGGTGTGGCAGATGCCGGTCGCCATGATCTCGACCAGCACCTCGCCCGCCTTCGGCCCGTCGAGGTCGACCTCGACGATCTCGAGCGGCTTCTTCGCCTCGAAGGCGACGGCGGCGCGGGTCTTCATTCTGGCTCCTCCGTTGAGGAAATTGCGAATCCGACTGCGCGACTCGCGCATTGTCGTTGGGCGCGTCGAGCGAGGCGATCGCCGCGTCCGGGTTCGGCACGGCGTCGTAGCGCTTCTCGATCAGCGCCTTGGCGAAGTCGGGCGAGAATTCGGGATGGAACTGGAAGGAGATCGCCGGCCGGTCGGTCCAGGCGAGCGCGGCAAAGGGGGCGAAATCCGACGCGGCCACGACCTCCGTGTTCGGCGGCTGGACGACCACCTGGTCCTGGTGCGAGGCGGGGATTGCGATCCAGCTCGCGCCGTTCATCCATGGCTCCGCGCGGACGATGTCGTAGCAATGGAGGCCCGCGCCCCAGCCCTTGTTCGATTTCTCGACCTGGCCGCCGAGCGCCTGCGCCATCACCTGATGCCCGAAGCAGACGCCGACCATCTTCGCTTCGCTCGGCCGAGCGGATGAAGGCTTGCAGCGGCTCGATCCACGGCAGCGGATCGTAGACGCCCGCGGGCGAGCCCGTGATCAGATAGGCGTTGTGCGCCGCCGGCTCGGGAAGCTCGTCCCGCTTGCACATCGAAGCTCTCGATGTCGAAACCCGGACCGAGCAGGTCGGCGAACATCTGCGGATAGCTGCCGAACTCTCGCGCGAGACTGCCCGGCGGGCGTCCGGTTTCGAGGATGGCGAGCTTCATGGGCGCCGCCTTGCCACGACCCGAGGCTTCCGCCAATGCTCGACCGAAGGGGAAGCGATGCCCGACTGGCTTCAATCGCGTCACGCGCTGATCACCGGCGGCGGCACCGGCATCGGCGCGTCGGCCGCCGACCCACCTCAATGCCGCCGGAGCCAAGGTCAGCGTGCTCGGCCGCCGCCCGGAGCCGCTCGAGCGCATCCGCAAGATCGTGAAGCGGCGTCGCCGTCCAGTGCGACGTCACCGACCGCGGCGAGATCGCCCGCGCCTTCGACGAGGCGCGCGCCGCCAACGGCCCGATCGAGATGCTGGTCGTCAACGCCGGGATCGCCGAGAGCGCGCCGTTCCACAAGATGGCGCGCGAGAGCTGGAACCGGATCATCGCCACCAACCTCACCGCCGCCTTCGACTGCGCGCAGGCAGCGATCGGCGACCTGCTCGCGAGCGACAACGGCCGCATCGTCTTCGTCGCCTCCGTCGCCTCGCTTCGCGGCGTTCCCTACGCCGCGCATTACGCCGCGTCGAAGCACGGCCTGCTCGGCCTGATGCGCAGCCTCGCCGCCGAATATGCGAAGACCAATCTCACCGTGAACGCGGTGTGCCCGGGCTATGTCGACACCCCGATGACCGACCAGTCGGTCGCGCGCGTGTCCGAGATCACCGGCCGGAGCGAGGGCGATTCCCGCGGCCGCGATCACCAACATGAATGCCAGCGGGCGGCTGGTCGCATCCCGACAGGCGATCGGCAACGATGATCACGACGCTTTGCCTGCCGCAGTCGCGCGACGTCAACGGCGCCGCCGTCACGATCGACGGAGGCACGAGCGCGTGAGCTTCGATCCGGAAGCGTTCGAGCCGAAGCACTTCCTGTGGACGTTCAAGGACGGCGTCGGCGACGGTCACGCTCAACCGGCCCGAGCGCAAGAACCCGCTGACGTTCGAAAGCTATGAGGAGCTGCGCTCGACCTTCTACGCGCTCGACCACGATTATCGCGGTGAAGGGCGATCGTCCTGCGCGGCGCGGGCGGCAATTTCTGCTCGGGCGGCGACGTCCACGAAATCATCGGACCGCTGACCAGGATGGACAGCCAGGGGCTGCTGCGCTTCACCCGCATGACCGGCGACCTCGTGCGCGCGATGCGTGCGTGCCCGCAGCCGATCATCGCCGCGGTCGAGGGTGTTTGCGCGGGCGCCGGGGCGATTCATGGCGATGGCGAGCGACATTCGTTTCGGTCAGCCGGGCTGCCGCACCGCCTTCCTGTTCAGCCGCGTCGGCCTGTCGGGCGCCGACATGGGCGCCTGCGCGATGTTGCCGCGCCTCATCGGCCACGGCCGGGCGGCCGAACTCCTCTTCACCGGCCGCGACATGACCAGCGACGAAGGGCTCGCCTGGGGCTTCTACAACCGCGTCGTCGAGGACGTGGTGGCGGAGGCTCATGCGCTCGCCGCTCAGCTCGCCGGCGGTCCGTCGATCGCCCATTGCATCACCAAGCGCCAGCTCGACGCCGAGCGCAACATGACCGTCGCACGAGGCGCTCGAAGCCGAAGCGCGGGTACAGGCGCGGTGCATGGAAACGAACGACTTCAAACGCGCTTACGAAGCGTTTGCGAACAAGCGAAAGCCGGAGTTTCAGGGTGACTAGGCCCCATTTCGTCACCCCCGCGAAGGCGGGGTCCCGGTGCCTTCAGAAAGACAAGCGGGATCCCCGCTTTCGCGGGAATGACGAACTAGATGTCGGACAAATCCTTCCTCTCCTGGCCCTTCTTCGAACCTCGTCACCGCGAGCTTGCCGACGACCTGCAACAATGGTGCGCGGACAATCTCGCCGGCCGCTACGCCGATGATCTCGACAGCGAATGCCGGGCGCTGGTTCGCGAGCTCGGCGCGGCGGGTTTCCTCAAGCTCTGCGTCGCCGACGGCGACCGTCGCCCCGACGTGCGCAGCCTCGCCATCGCGCGCGAAACGCTCGCCTACCACAGCGCGCTCGCCGACTTCGCGTTCGCGATGCAGGGCCTGGGCTCGGGCGCGATCAGCCTGTTCGGGACGGTAGAGCAGAAGCGCGCATGGCTGCCGCGAGTGGCAGCGGGCGAAGCGATTGCCGCCTTCGCCATGACCGAACCCGAATGCGGCTCGGACGCGGCGAACATGCAGACCTCGGCGATGCGCGACGGCAATGAATGGGTGCTGGTCGGCGAGAAGACGCTCATCTCCAACGGCGGGATCGCCGATTTCTACCTGACCTTCGCCCGCACCGGCGAAGGGGAGGGCGCCCGCGGCCTGTCCGCCTTCATCGTCCCCGCCGAATGCGGTGACCGTCGCCGAACGGATCGAGGTCGTCGCCCCGCATCCGCTCGCGCGATTGACCTACGACAATGTCCGCATCCCCGCCGATGCCATCGTCGGCGAGCCGGGCGAGGGCTTCCGCATCGGAATGGAGACGCTGAACCTGTTCCGGGTGACCGTCGGCGCGGCGGCGCTCGGTTTCGCCCGGCGCGCGCTGGACGAGGCGCTTTCGTTCGCGCGAGATCGCCGTCTCGGCAGCGCAACGCTCGCGGACAATGCGGTGACGCAGGCAAAGCTCGCCGACATGGCGCTCGCAACTCGATGCATCGGCGCTGCTTATTTACCGCGCGGCCTGGCAACAGGACGAAGGCGGCGCCGACAACCGCCGCGCCGCCGCCATGGCCAAGCTCCACGCCACCGAATCCGCGCAGCAGGTGATCGACGCCGCGGTGCAGATGCACGGCGGCGCGGGCGTGACGCGCGGCGTGAAGGTCGAGGAGCTCTACCGCGACATCCGCGCGCTGCGAATCTACGAGGGCGCGAGCGAAGTGCAGCGCCAGATCATCGCGCGCGATTTGCTCAAAGGGGAGCGCCCATGAAGATTCTCCAGCCGCCGAACTGGCCGCGGCCGAAGGGCTATTCGAACGGAGTTAGCGCGCACGGGGCGGATGATCTTCACCGCCGGCGTCGTCGGCTGGGACGAGCACGAGGCCTTCCCCGAATATACGCTCCACGGCCAGTTCGCGCGGGCGCTCCGCAACACGCTGCAGATCCTCGCCGAGGACGGCGCCGGGCCGCAGCACATCGTCCGAATGACCTGCTACGTCACCGACCGCCACGAATATGTGAGCTCGCGCGACGAGATCGGCGCCGCGTGGAAGGAGATCATGGGCCCGAACTATCCGGCGATGGCGCTGGTCGAGGTGAAGGGGCTGGTCGAGAGCGCCGCCAAGGTCGAAATCGAGACGACGGCGGTGGTGGAGGAAGAATGATTTTCACACGAAGCCATCGATAGATTCCCGCGAAGAGCGCGAAGAATGCCCGCACTTTCCTTCTTCGTCCTTCGTGCTTCGCGTGAACAAGTGCGACTTGCCCGCTTCGCGGCGCTGGCGATGACGGCTACGACAGCTTCGTCCGTGACCGATTGCCGCCGCCGGAGCTGCTTCCGGAATTCCGCTTCGACCTGCCCGAGCTGCAATATCCCGAGCGGCTGAACGCCGCGGCGGAATTGCTGAAGGGCGGCGCGCCGGACGCGCTGGCGGTGGTCAACGAGCATGGCCGCTGGACCTACGCCGAGCTCGACGCATTCAGCGGGCGCATCGCGCGACTGCTGGTCGAGGAGCACGGCCTGATCCCCGGCAACCGCGTGCTGCTGCGCGGCCCGAATACGATACACGATGTTCGCGGCGTGGCTCGGCGTGCTGAAGGCCGGCGGCGTGGTGGTCGCGACCATGCCACTGCTGCGCCCGGGCGAGATCGCGACGGTCATCGAGCGCGCGCAGATCAGCCACGCGATCGTCGACAGCCGCTTCATCGGCGACTTCCGTCAGGCGGTCGAGCAGACGCACAGCGTCAAGCACATCATCAAATATGACGGCGACTACGGGAAGGGCGAGCTCGAGACGCGCACTGCTTCGCTGGAGCCGCTCCCGCCGCATGACACTGGACGCGACGATCCGTGCATGATCGCCTTCACGAGCGGCACGACCGGCGTCCCCAAAGGCTGCGTCCAGTTCCACCGCGACGTGCTCGCGCCGTGCGACACATTCGCCAAACACCTCGTCGGTCCCGCGCCCGGCGACGTCTTCCTGACCAGCGCGCCGATGGCCTTCACCTTCGGCCTCGGCATCACGCCGATGTTCCCGCTGCGCTTCGGCGCGGCCAGCGCGACGATCGAGCAGGGCGGTCCGGAGAAATTGCTGGAGGCAATCGCGAAGTTCGGGGTCACCCACCTCGGCACCGCGCCGACCGCCTACAAGGCGATGCTGTCGCAGCCGAAGCTCGACGCGGCGCTCAAGACCCTCCGCTACTGCATCTCCGCCGGCGAGCATCTGCCCGAGGCGACGTGGCGCGCGTGGAAGGAGCGGACCGGGATCGCGATCACCGACGGCATCGGCTCGACCGAGATGATGCACATCTTCGTCTCCGCGGCCGGCGACGACATCCGCCCCGGCTCAACAGGCAAGGCGGTGCCGGGCTACGAAGCGACCGTGCTCGACGCCGACGGCAATCCGCTGGACGAAGGCGTCGGCCGCCTCGCGATCAAGGGCCCGACCGGCTGCCGCTATCTCGATGACGAGCGCCAGCGCGATTATGTCGAGAACGGCTGGAACGTCACCGGCGACACCTACCGCCGCGACGCCGACGGCTATTATCTGGTACCTCGCGCGCAGCGACGACATGATCGTCAGCTCGGGCTACAACATCGGCGCTCCCGAAGTGGAGAATGCGCTGCTGTCGCACCCCGCGGTCGCCGAATGCGCGGTGATCGGCGTGCCCTGCCCCGAGCGCGGGCAGAAAGTGAAGGCGTTCGTGGTGCTTGCGGCGACTTGCGCGAGCCCTCGGACGAGCTGGTCGCCGAGCTGCAGGCCACGTCAAGGCGCAGATCGCCCCCTACAAATATCCGCGCGAGATCGAGTTCGTCGACGCGCTGCCCAAGACCGCGACCGGCAAGCTCAGGCGGAGCGAGTTGAGAGGCGCACTTTGACCACGGAATTCTACGACGACCTGATCGTTCTGAAATAACCAGATGTGGCGACTGCCAGCAATTAAAGCTCATGGTCAGGAGCGGCCGCTTCAATCTTGAAATGAACGGAGTGCAGGAGGCTCGAGCGCGAGGTTCGACCTCTAGCTCAGACCCGATCGATTGTGGATGCGGGCGTCAAACTCGCCCATTACATTGAACCAGATCGAGGGGGTCGAGAACCGCCGTGCTCCATTTGTCTCCGACCAGGCAAAGGCAGGTCTGTGAATTCGGCTTTTCGGGCCGCCTGTGACGCAACGCAGCGCCTACATCTACGGCAATCCTCTTACGACGCGGAAATGGCGTCTACTGTTCGCACGGGAGCTGTCGCAGGTGATCGATTGCCAGTCGTTTAATGGTCCTCCACCGACATCTTGACGGCGATCGGCGAGCTGTCGGGATCGGCCCGTTCCAATCAACGCGCGAGGCGAGATCGACACAATCGCAGATTTGCATTGGAAGGTCGTTCGTCGCGAGGATCGAAGATGAGACGGGTCTGTCTTTCCATCCGGCGGGCGTCGAGGACAAGCATGCTAGCGGAGCGTGGCTTAATGTGCCTCACTCAAACTCCACGATGACCTGATCGACCGCGAGGACTGTCGCCCGCTTTCGCCGGGGTCGCCTTGACCGTCGGCCGCCTTGGGCGCGCGGAGGATGTTCTCCATCTTCATCGCTTCCATCACCGCGACCGGCTGGCCGGGCTCGACCTTGTCGCCGACCGCGACGCCCGCAAGAGCGAGTTGAGAGAGCGTTAGTCTCCCGCTAGCAGGCCCATTCAGGCCGCGCTCAACTCGCTGCCTCTCCAAGGAACTCGCATGCGTTTGCGTGATCTCGTCCGTCTCTGCCTTCTTGCGTTCGTGTGGGCTCATGTCCGCCGCCGTGACCGCCGGCACCTACAACCCGCGCGAGACGTTCGCGCCGTTCGACATGGGGCAGGCGCCGACGGTGTATCGCTCGGCGGACGGGCGGCCGGGGCCGCAATATTGGCAGAACCGCGCCGACTACACGATCCGCGCGGCGATCGATCCGGCGAGCCATGTCGCTCACCGGCACGGTCGAGATCCGCTACACCAACAACAGCCCGCTGCCGCTCGACGTGCTGTGGCTCAACCTCGAGCAGAACCGCTACCGGCCGGACTCGCGCGGGGTGCTGTCGAGCGGCACCGCGCCGGGCGGCATCACCGAGGGCATGTCGCTCGATTCCGTGAAGCTGGTGCAGGGCAAGACCATCGTCGCCGTCCAGCCGCTGATCAGCGACACGCGCGCGCAGATCACGCTCCCGCGCCGCTCCGCCACGGCGCCACCGCGACGCTGCGCATCGCCTATCACTACACCGTCCCCAAGGACCCGTGGGGCGGGCGCACCGGCTGGATGGATAATCCCCCACGGCCCGATCTACTCGGTCGCGCAATGGTATCCGCGCATGGCGGTCTATGACGACATTCGCGGCTGGGACCCGCTGCCCTACCTCGCCCAGGAATTCTATCTCGAATACGGCGACTTCGATTATTCGGTGACGGTGCCGTCGAACTGGATCGTCGCCGGCTCGGGCGAGCTGGTGAACGAGGCCGAGGTGCTGACCGCCGCCGCAGCGCGCGCGGCTCGCGCAGGCGCGCAAGAGCGACAAGACGGTGATGATCCGCTCCGGCCTCCGAGATCGGCGGCACTCTCCTCCGGCACGACGCACCTGGCATTTCACGGATGCACAACAGCCGCGACGTCGCCTTCGCCGCGTCGCCCGCCTTCATGTGGGACGCGGCGCGGATGAACCTGCCCGGCGGCCGCAGGGCCTCGCCATGTCGGTCTATCCGCCCGAGGCCAAGGCATGGGACCGCTCGACCGAATATCTAAAGGACGCGGTCGAGCGCTTCTCGGCGAAATGGTATCCCGTTCCCGTGGCCCAACGCGGTCAACGTCGCGGGGCCGGCGGGCGGGATGGAATATCCGGCGCTCGCGTTCGACGACATCGACTCCCCGCCCAAAGTGACCTTCTGGGTCGCCGCGCACGAGATCGGGCACAGCTGGTTCCCGATGACGGTCGGCTTCAACGAGCGCCGCGACGCGTGGATGGACGAGGGCTTCAACACCTTCATCGACGTCTATGAATCCGACGAGTTCAACCACGGCGAATATGCGCCCAAGCGCGACAGCGAATATGCGCCCAAGGGCGGCAACCCGGTCGACGAGATCCTGCCCGTGCTCGCCGACCCCGACGCGCCGCCGATACTCTCGCGCGCCGACACCGTGGTCGAGAAGTGGCGGCATTCCGGTCACTTACTTCAAATCCGCGCTCGGCCTGGTCCTGCTGCGCGAGCAGATCCTCGGCCCCGAGCGGTTCGACCCCGCCTTCCGCGCCTTCACCGCCGCCTGGGCGTTCAAGCATCCGACGCCGGCCGATTTCTTCCGCTTCATGGACAGCTACACCGGCGAGGATTTGAGCTGGTGGTGGAACGGCTGGTACGCGCACAACTGGCAGCTCGACCTCGCGGTGACCGGCATCAAGCCGTTTCCCGGCGAAGAACCCGCTCAAGGGCTCGTTCGTCACCGTCGAGGCGCGCGACAAGCTGGTGATGCCCGTCACCCTTCGCGTGACCTTCGCCGACGGCACCAGCCGCGACGTGAAGCTGCCCGCCGAGACGTGGATCCGCCAGGCGTCGACCGACGTGCCGTCGTCTCGCAATTCGCCGGTGGTGCGCGCCGTGCTCGATCCCGATCACAAGATTCCCGGACAGAGACCGGACCAATAACGAAGTCGGAGCGCACTAGCCGACTTATCCGGGAACGCGCTTCCTGCTAGCGCAATGGGCATGGCCTCCACCGCCGCCGCCTCCGCCCGCGAGATCCTGACCGGTCTCCACGACATCATGGCGAAGCGCGGCTCGGCGCAGTCCAAGCTCGATCGCGTCGTCGACCTCATCGCCGAGGCAATGGACAGCGACGTCTGCTCGATCTATCTCCTGCGCGACAACAACCTCGAGCTCTTTGCGACGCATGGCCTGCGCAAGGAGGCGGTGCACGTCACCCGACTGCGCATGGGCGAAGGGCTGGTCGGCACCATCGCCGCCGAAGGCCGCATCCTCAATCTCGCCGAGGCGGCCGAGCATGCCGCCTTCGCCTACCGCCCGGAGACCGGCGAGGAGCGCTTTCACAGCTTCGCCGGGGTCCCGATCGTCCGGCTCGAAAGCCCGATCGGCGTGCTCGCCGTCCAGCATGCCGAACCGCGCCGCTACGAAGATGTCGAGATCGAGGCGCTTCAGACGGTCGCCATGGTGCTGTCGGAGATGATCGGCGGCCGCGCGGCTGGTCGAGGCGCGCGCCGCAGCCGACTCCGCAGCGCCGGGCCGCTCCGCCTGTCCGGCCTCAAGCTGGTCGCCGGCATGGCCAAGGGTGCGGCGGTGTTTCACGAGCCGCGTATCGTCGTCGAGCATACCGTCGCCGAGGACATCGAGGCCGAGCGCGAGCGCGTCTACTCCGCGTTCCGCAAGATGCGCGAGCAGATCGACAACATGGCGCAAGGAGGCGGAGTTCGGCACCGCCGGCGAGCATCAGGAGATCCTCGAGACCTACCGCATGTTCGCCTATGACGAGGGCTGGTCGCGGCGGATCAACGCGGCGATCGACAGCGGCCTCACCGCCGAAGCCGCGATCGAGCGGGTCCAGCAGCGCACCCGCGCGCGGATGCGCGAGATCGACGATCCGTTGCTCAAGGAGCGGATGCACGACCTCGAGGATCTGTCGAACCGCCTGCTGCGCATCGTCTCGGGGCGGATGGGACGGCGGCGCAGACCGGCCTTGCGCGCGACGCGGCGCTGATCGCGCGCAACCTCGGCCCCGCGGAGCTGCTCGAATACGACCGCCGGCGACTCAAGGCCGTGCTGCTCGAGGAAGGTCGCTGACGTCGCACATGACGATCGTCGCGCGGGCGATCGGCGTGCCGGTGATCGGCCGGCTCCACGACATCCGCCACAGCGTCGAGGAAGGCGAGACGATCCTCGTCGACGGCGACAACGGCAGCGTGATCGTCCGCCCAGCGGCAGCTACTTCCGGGTTCGAGCATCGCATGGCGTAAGCCAGAAGCGCCGCGCCGAATTCGCGGCGGTCCGGACCTTCCGGCCAGGACCCGCGACGGCGTGCAAGGTCAGCGTCATGGTCAATGCCGGCCTCGCCGAGGACGCAGCGGCGCTGCCGATGACCGGCGCCGACGGGATCGGCCTGTTCCGGACCGAGTTCCAGTTCCTCGTTTCGGCGACGCTGCCCGGCCGGGATCGCCAGCTGCGGCTCTACACCAAGGTGCTCGAAGCCGCGGGCGACCGCCCTGTCGTTTTCGCACCGTCGACATCGGCGGCGACAAGGCGCTTCCCTACCTGACCGACGAGGTCGAGGAGCACGCCGAGAACCCGGCGATGGGCTGGCGCGCGCTTCGCCTCTCGCTCGAGCGGTCGACGCTGATGAAGGCGCAGGCGCGCGCGTTGATCGAGGCGTCGGCGGGCAAGGTACTCCGGGTCATGTTTCCGATGGTCTCGAGCCATGGGAATATGAGGAGGCGCGCACCCTGTTCGAGGAGCAGATCGAATGGGCGCGCAAGGGCCACCGAAGCTCCCCAAGCGCGTCGAGTTCGGCGCAATGCTCGAAGTGCCGAGCCTTGCCGAAATGCTCGACCAACTCTGCCGCGAGACGACTTCATCTCGATCGGGACCAAAGATCTCACCCAATTCCTGTTCGCTGCCGACCGCTCCGACCCGCGGCTCGCACAGCGCTACGACTGGCTCAGCCCGGCGATCCTGCGCTTCCTCAAGCGCGTCCTCGACCAGGCGCGGGCGGCCGACGTCCCGCGCGGATGTGCGGCGAAATGGCCGGCCGGCCGCTCGAGGCGATGGCGCTGATCGGCATCGGTGCGGAGAATTTCTCGATTACTCCGGCCGGCGTCGGGCCGGTCAAGGCGATGATCCGGTCGCTCGATGCCGCGGCGATCCGCAGCCGGATGGACCAACTGCTCGCCAAGCCTCCCAAGGACATGCGCAAGGCGCTTGCCGACTGGGCGCGCACGGCATGATGTGACAATCGGCTAGCTTGCGGTTGACACCCGGCCCTGAGCGCCTTGAACAAGGGCCATGGCCAAGCGCAACCCTGAAATCGAACCGGTGGAAGAAGAGCTGGCTGAAGCCGGACATCCCGCCGGCCCGGCGAGCGGCTGCGCGCCGCCCGCGAGGAAAAAGGCTCAGCCTCGAAGATGTCGCGGCGCAGACCCGAATCCCGCAGCGCCACCTCGCGAGCATCGAGACTGGCGACTGGGACAATCTGCCGGCCCGACCTACACGATCGGCTTCGCCAAGAATTATGCCTCGGCAGTCGGCCTCGACCGCGCCGAATCGGCATCCAGCTGCGCGAGGAAATGGGCGGACAGCGATTCGCCTCGATCCAGTCGGACGTGTTCGAAGCCGCCGACCCGGCGCGGACCATGCCCAAGTCGCTGGTGATCGGAGCGATCATCGCGGTGATCGTGCTGGTCGGCTGATGAGCTGGCTCAACCGGCGTTCGCTCGATCAGGCCGACCACCGGCGGCAAACCGACGCGCCGTAGCACCCGCCCGCCGCCCCGCAGCGCGCGCCTCCCTCCACTGCCCCGTTGCCGCGCAGGGCCCGGTCGTGATCACGCGCCACCGCGCCGGTATGGATGCAGGTACGCGAGAGGGCGCGACCTTCGCGGGCATGCTTCAGCCTGGGCAGAACTTCGCGGTTCCGCCGACAGCGACTACGCCGCGTGCTCAAGACCGGCAAGCCCGAAGCGCTGCGGATAACGTCGGCGGCCCGGTCGCGCCCGGTCGGTCCGCCGCGCAACGGTCTCGAACGTCAGCCTGCTTCCAGCCGACCTGTTGAAAGCGCCGCCCCGTCGGCCCTCGACGTCGACCGCCCGCCGCCCCGCGCCGTCCGCGCACGCGCTCCCGCCGCGGCCGCGCCTGCGCCGCCACCGCGCCGCCGGCGCAAACGCCGCCGACCACCAACACGCCGATAGGATTTATCGCCGCGCAAGCCGCGGCCGTGCACAATACGTCCCAAATCGAAGCGTGGGGAAAACCAAGTGAAATCTCGCCTCATCGCCGCTCTTGCGGCGATCGCCGCCATCGCGCTCGCTGCCTCGATCGCGCTGCCCAGCGGCAGGCGCCGCCTACACCCGAGCAGCGGATCGACCGGCTCGAGCGCCAGGTCCAGCAGGTGCAGCGGCAATATTCCCGAAGGGCGCCCGGCCGACACCGCCGGATTCTCGGACGATCCCGCGGCGACACAATCGTCGGTCGTGACGCTCTACCAGCGGCTCGATGCCTCGAAAAGCAGATGCGGATCTCGTCCGCCAGTCGGAAGAGAATGGCAACCGCCTGCGCAGCCTCGAAACCGGCATGGGGCAGCTCAAGAGCCGAC